>CAVQJX010000035.1:0-27599 GCA_963712935.1 uncultured Actinomycetota bacterium | reverse complement strand
CCAGACCTCGCCTAGAGTCCTCGGGTGCACGCACTCGGCATCGACGTTCCTGACGGCCTGGTGGTCCACTGGCGCGCCTGGTTCGCCCCCGACCCGCAACCGTTCCTGCTCGACGCGAAGCTGGCGCGCCACCTCGGCATCGAGCGCACCGTCGCACCTCTCCCTGACGAGCTGCGGGACACCTTCGAGGTCTACGCGCTGGATGACGGAGTCGGCGTCGGCTGGCTCGACGAAGCGGCGTTCATGGGCTATCCGCGCGAAGATCGCGCCGCACTGGTTCGCTCCCAGGTACGCCGGGAGCGCTCGCTCGTCCCGACGGTTCGGTCCTGCCCGGGCCACGTCCGAGCGCGCGCCAGGGCGCAGGCAGACGGACACCGGTTCGTCTGGTGGCCCACCCTGCTCGACCGCCACGACGACGTCCTGCTCGCGTATGTCGAAGAGGGACGGCGCGCCAGCCGGCACGACGACGTGCCGAGCGCGGTCTGGGACCGCATCGAGGGCCGCCTACCCGGCGCACGCGGCCTGGCCGGTACGTTCCCGGCGTTGAGCGGGCCGAACTGCTTCGGCACCGTGATGGCCGCGGCCGGCACCGAAGGCGCCGCCGACATCTGGATGCTTCGCGAGCCGTTCGAGGAGTGGCTGACCGCGTCGACCCAGCCCGGCGGCGACGACAACGACAGCGGCACCGTTCTCGTCTGGCGCTCGCCCGACGGCCTCGTCCAGCATGCCGCCATCACGCTCGGCGACGGGTGGGCCCTGCACAAGCCGTCGCAGGGGTGGATGAGCCCACGCAAGGTCCTCGGCCTGGCCGACGTCAAGCGGAGTGCGCGCGCGCCCGGCCGCCGGCATCGAACGACATCAGCCTGACGCTCTGACGAGAGCGGCGGCCAGCACGACTAGTCGGCCGCGAGCTCGCCGTGCTCGGAGCACCGTGCCGTCCAGCCGCGCGGGACGACCTGCACGATCAGGCGACGACGACACCAGGGGCAGTAGCGGGGCGGCTCGAGCTCCCGCAGCCGACGACATGAGGCGTGGTCACGCGCGGACAGCGCTTCGCCGCAGTGGTCGCAGTACGCCGGCTCCGTTCCCTCCGACGCGGCCGACCCGGCCGGCTCAGACGAAGGCCGTCATAGCGTCTTGGAGAGCTCCTTGATCGGCATCTGCAGCTCTCCGAGCAGCTCCAGGTCCTCGGCCGGGTCGCGCCCCAGCGTGGTCAGGTAGTTCCCGACGATGACGGCGTTGATGCCGCCGAGCAGACCATCGCGTGTACCGAGCTCGCCGAGCGTGATCTCGCGGCCACCCGCATATCTCAGGATCGTGCGCGGCATCGCGAGGCGGAAGGCGGCCACCGTGCGCAGCGCGTCACCGGACGCCATCACGGGCAGGTCGCCGAACGGCGTACCCGGGCGCGGGTTGAGGAAGTTCAGCGGCACCTCGTGCGGGTCGAGCTCGGCCAGCTGAGCGGCCAGCTCGGCGCGCTGCTCCAACGTCTCGCCCATGCCGACCAGCCCGCCACAGCACAGCTCCATCCCCGCGGCGCGCACCATCTCGCAGGTCTCCCAGCGCTCCTCGTAGGTATGGGTGGTGACGACCTGCGGGAAGTAGCTCCGCGCCGCCTCGAGGTTGTGGTTGTAGCGGTGCACCCCCATCGCCGCCAGCCGGTCGACCTGGTCCTGGGTGAGCATGCCGAGCGAGCATGCGATGTTGATGTCGACCTCGGCCTGGATGGCTTTGATGCCGTCCTCGACCTGCTGCAGCAGCCGCTCGTCCGGCCCACGGACCGCCGCCACGATGCAGAACTCCGACGCCCCGGTCGCGGCCGTCTGCTTCGCCGCCTCGACGAGCTCGGGGATGTTGAGCCACACGGCGCGGACCGGTGAGGTGAACTGGCCCGACTGCGAACAGAAGTGGCAGTCCTCGGGGCAGCCGCCGGTCTTCAGCGACACGATGCCCTCGACCTCGACCTCCGGACCACACCAGCGCATCCGCACCTCGTGCGCGAGGTCGAGGAGCGCGGGCAGCGCCTCGTCCGGAAGCCGCATCACGTCGACGAGCTGCTGCTCGTCGAGTCCGCGTCCCTCCTCGAGGACAAGCTGACGGGCCAGGCGGAGGATGTCAGGTTGATCGGTCACGCCCGCAATCTACCGACCCGCAGCACGACTGCGACGAGCGCCGTCCAGCAGACAGGGACAGGAGGCGCGGGTGACTCACCGATAGCCTGCTCCCGATGCTTCAACATGCCCTGACCGGACCGCTCGCGTTCGACCGTGAGCACCTGTGGCATCCCTACACGTCGATGACAGACCCGCTGATGACCCGATACGTCGTCAGTGCGGACGGCGTCCGAATCCGGCTCGGCGACGGCACCGAGCTCATCGATGCGATGTCGTCGTGGTGGTGCGCCATCCACGGCTACCGTCACCCGCGGCTCGATGAGGCCGTACACCGGCAGGTCGACACCATGAGCCACGTCATGTTCGGCGGTCTCACCCACCAGCCGGCGATCGAGCTGGGCCGCAAGCTCGTCGACCTGACGCCCGAGCCGCTCGAGCACGTCTTCTTCGCGGACTCGGGCTCGGTCTCCGTCGAGGTGGCGCTCAAGATGGCCCTGCAGTACCAACGGGGCACCGGTCATCCCGGTCGGACCCGGATGTTGGCGCTGCGTGGTGGCTACCACGGCGACACGGCCGGCGCCATGAGTGTGACCGACCCCGAGGGCGGCATGCACCGCATGTTCGCCGACATTCTCGACCGGCACGTCTTCGCCGACCGGCCACCTGCGCCCGGCGGCGACATTGCGGCCTGGTCGAGTGGTGTCCGCGAGCTCGTCGCACGCCATGCTGACGAGCTGGCCGCCGTCATCGCCGAACCCGTCCTCCAGGGCGCCGGCGGAATGCACGTCTACGACCCGGCCTGCCTCCGCACCCTGCGCGACGTGTGCGACCAGTACGGGTTGCTCCTGATCCTCGACGAGATCGCCACCGGCTTCGGTCGCACCGGCGCGCTGTTCGGCGCCCACCATGCGGACGTGACCCCCGACATCATGTGCGTCGGCAAGGCACTCACCGGGGGATACCTCACCCTGGCCGCCACCCTGTGCACGCCGGCAGTGGCGGCCGGCATCGGCAGCAGCGAGTCCGGCGTGCTCATGCACGGCCCCACGTTCATGGCCAACCCACTGGCGTGCGCGGTGGCGCTGGCCAACCTCGAGCTCCTCGACGAACGCGGCTGGCATGACGACGTTCGTCGGCTCGCGTCCGGGCTCACCACGGGTCTCCAACCGGCCATCGACCTGGCTCACGTGGTCGACGTCCGGGTCCTCGGTGCGGTCGGCGTGATCCAGCTCGACCATCCGGTCGATGTACCTGCCGCCACCACCGAAGCCGCCCGCCACGGTGTCTGGATCCGGCCGTTCCGCGACCTCGTCTACACGATGCCGCCCTACGTCACTGCTGACGACGAGCTGCGACAGATCTGTGCCGGCCTGATCGCAGCGGCTGCCGTATGACGTTCGACGACTGGCTCGCCGAGCACGCCAACGACCGGCAGCGCGCCGGGCTCACGCGTCGGCTTCGCCCGCGAGGTGCCGTCCAGCCGGGCACCGTCGACCTCGCCGGCAACGACTACCTCGGCCTGAGCCGCCATCCCCAGGTGACGGCGGCCGCGGCCGCAGCGGCGCTGACCTGGGGCGCGGGTGCCGGGGCTTCCCGGCTCGTCACCGGGACCCTGGAGCTGCATGCCGAGCTCGAGCAGGCGATCGCGCGCTTCGCCGGACAGGACGCCGGTCTGGCGCTGTCCACCGGGTACCACGCCAACCTGGCCGCGGTGGCCGCTCTCACCGACCCTGACACCCTCCTCGTCAGCGATGCCCACGTCCATGCCTCTCTCGTCGACGCCTGCCGACTGGCGCGCCCCGCTGCGCTGACCATCACTCCCCACAACGATCTCGACGCGGTCCAGGCCGCGCTTGACGGGCGGGCTCAGCGCCGCGCGATCGTGTTGGTCGAGTCGGTGTACTCCGTCCTGGGTGACACCGCACCACTGGTCGAGCTGATGGGCCTCATCGAGACCTATGACGCGATCCTGCTCGTCGACGAGGCGCACGGCATCGGGGTGACCGGCAAGGACGGCCACGGCCTCGTCCATGCACACGGTCTCGCCGGGCGCATCGACGTGGTGACCACGTTGACGCTGTCGAAGGCGTTCGGCAGCCAGGGCGGCATGATCCTGGGCTCGTCCGCCGTCATCGACCACGTGGTCAACACCGCTCGCCCGTTCATCTACGACACGGGGCTGGCGCCGGCAGCCGCCGCAGCGGCGCTGGCCTCGCTGGGCGTCCTCCGATCCGAGCCGGGGTTGTCGCACCGGGCGCTCGCGAACGCGGCTCGCTTGGCTGCTGCCGCCGGAGTCGGCCCGCCGGCAGCCGCCGTCCTGTCGATGCCGATGCCCAGCCCCGAAGCGGCCTTGGCGGCGCAGGCCGCCTTGCTGGCCGAAGGGGTCCAGGTCGGTTGCTTCCGTCCGCCGTCGGTGCCGGACGGCATCAGCCGACTGCGGATCACAGCACGCGCCGACCTGACCGAGAGCGAGCTCGAGCTCGCCTGCCGGTTGCTCGTGTCCGTTCGCGACCGCACGTGAGGCTGCTCATCGTCACCGGGACCGGGACCGGTGTCGGCAAGACGATCGTGACCGCGGCGTTGGCGTCAACGTTCATCGCCCAGGGGAAGCGGGTGGCTGTCGTCAAGCCGTGCCAGACCGGCGTCAGCGGCGAGCGAACCGAGCGACGTCCGCACCGTCGCCGCCTTGTCCGGCTGTGATTCGGTGCACGAGATCGTCCGACTGGACGATCCGCTGGCACCTGATTCCGCCGCCCGGCTGCGTGGCCTCTCGATCCCCGCCGTCGACCAGCTCGTCGACGAGGTCGCGGCCTGTTCGGAGGGCCACGACGTGGCGCTCGTCGAGGGTGCCGGCGGGGTGGCGGTCCGGCTGGACACGGCCGGCGGCACGGTCATCACGCTGGCCGCAGGGCTGCGAGCAGCCGGGCACGACGTTGGCGTGATCGTCGTGACGGCCTTGACGCTGGGGACGCTCAACCACACCGAGCTCACCGTGGCCGCGCTGCGCGCAGCCGCGTTCGAACCGCTCGGGCTCGTGCTCGGAGACGTGCCGCCCGAGCCCGGCCTGGCTGAGGTCCGCAACCTGGAGGATCTGCCCCGGGTGACGGGCCTCGCCATCGTCGCGAGCATCCCGCACGGCGTCGGCAGCTGGCCGGCGGCGGCCTTCCGCGAAGCCGCGCCGGACTGGGTCAGTCGCCCCGACCTGCTGGCGTGATGCTCAGCGGTACAGGCTGCGGGGCAGCTTGGCGAGCAGGGAGTCGATGATCGGGACGGCGTCATGCGAGCCAGAGGTGCCCTTCGCCACGAAGACCGCGAACGCGATGTCACCGCGGTAGCCGATCATCCAGGCGTTCGTGCCCGTCCCCGACCCTCTCGCGTACTCCGCGGTCCCGGTCTTCGCATAGACCGGGATGCCCGGCAGGTTGAGCGCTTGGCCGGTACCGCTCGTGACCACCAGCCGCATCATGCGCTGCAGATCATGCACCGTGTCCGGGTTGAGCTCGTTGAGCCGCTGACCGGGCCGCTCTCCGGGCAACAGCGTGGGCGTACGCGAGACCCCCGAGTCGACCGTCGCGGCGACCATGGCCATCATCAACGGGCTTGCCTCGACCTTTCCCTGACCGATCATGTCCGCAGCCCGCGTCACGAGGTCGCGGTCGGCGGGTACCGATCCGCTGAAACCGTCGATGCCGAGATCCCACGTCGCCTCGAAGCCGAAGTCCTTGGTGGCCGTCGCGGCCAGCGCTGCGCCGCTGATCCGGTCAGCGAACCCCACCATGGTCGTGTTGCACGACGCCGCGTAGGCCTGGGCGAACGTCGGGTTCGGTCCGGTGATACCGGCCTCGTAGTTCTTGAACTGTTTGCCATCGACCACCGTCGTGTCGGGACACGCCACCCGGCTCCTCGGCCGCACGACGCCCGCGTCGAGCAAGGCGGCAGCCGAGACCGTCTTGAAGGTCGACCCTGGGGCGTACCGGCCGACGAAGGCGGTGTTGTACGACGTGGGACCGGGCGCGTTGGCCGCCGCCAGGATCTCGCCGGTGCTGGCCTTGACCAGGACCACGGCGGTCGTGTTGGTCGCTCCGGAGACAGCCTGCTCAGCCGCGTTCTGGGCATCCAGGTCGAGCGTTGTCTCCAGCGGCGTACCTGGTTTCGGACGTCTCACGAAAACCTGGTCGAGCGTGCTCCCGCCCGGCGCCCTCTCGACGAGGTCGATGGAGATTCCTGGGGTGCCAGCGAGTCGTTGCTGGTAAGCGAACTGAAGTCCGCTCGTTCCGACCTCGTCGGTCGGGAGGCCGAACGGACCGGCGTTCTTCAGGGACTCCTCGGTCGCCGGACCCACCGTCCCGAGAATCGCGCGCGCCCACGAAGCCGTCGGTGCGAGTGCACGCTTGGCCTCGTCGATGGAGATGCCCGGCACCTGCAACAGCTGGTCGCGCAGCGGCGCGTAGTCCTGGCGTCGAAGGTCGATGACCGGCACGAACCACCCTGGCTTCGCCGCCTTGACCCTCGACTCGAGAGCGAGGCCGTCGATCCCCACCAGCTTGGCGAGCTCGTCGTACGTCGCCGGCTTCGCCTTGCCTGCCACGACACCGACCTGCACGATGGGGCGCTCCGGCGTCAGCGGAACTCCGTTCCGGTCGAGGATCTGGGCTCGCCGGGGAAGCGTCCGGTGTCGGACCAGGGTGGTGACCTCCGTGAGGTCGGGGTTGAACGTCGACGGTGACCACGATACGAGCCACTGGCCGTCGACGAGAGACGACCTGATCAACGTCTCGTACGACCACTGGCCCGCGCCGGCGAGCTCATGGGTGACCTGGGCATGTTCCTTGCACGAGCTGCTGCCGCAGCTCAAGTCACCGGTCGGCTCGATCGTGGTCTTGGTGATGGCGAGCTCGGCCACCAGCGCTGAGATCTCACGCGCCGCGACGCCGGGCTGGTCGACCACGCCACGAAACGCCGCCACCGACGGGTCGGTCCATGCCTCGACGAACTTGTCGATGACCTCGCCACCCGGGTTGGTCGTGGAGGTCGACCCGGTCGGAGCCGGGCTGTCGGAGCCGCCTGTGCACGCCGACAGCACCAGCCCGCTCGCGACGCCGACGACGATCAGCCGCCCCAGCATGCGACGGCGCTGGCTCCTCACAGAGATCCCCCTGATAGCACGGCGTTGAAGACGGTCGGGACGACGGCAAGCCTAGCCAGTACGGGCGCACCCCAAGTCGGCGGTGGGTCACGGTCGGGTCACTGGCGGTGACGGCTTGGCCTGCTCAGTGGAAGGTCAGCTGCCTACGCGCTTCGACGTGCTCCGCACCGAGCGTTGTGCGGCCTTGCGCCGCATCTGCGTCCCGACCCGCTTCATCGCCCAGTGGTAGACCGGCCCGCTGAATCGCTTGGCGTACAGCACGAGCCGACCGTCGCGGGACGGCAGGACGAGGAACTTCCCCTTGTCGAGCGCCGTCATGGTGCGGGCCGCGATCTCGTCCGCCGACACCCGGGCTCCGGACACCAAGGACGCGCCGGACCGCTCGAGGGGCACGTCCGAGCCCCGCAACATGCTGGCGCCGAGGTTGGACCGGAAGAACGACGGGCACACCACCGAGACGTCGACCCCGAACGGCGTGAGCTCGTGCAGCAGCGTCTCCGAGAGCGCAACGACGCCGGCCTTGACCGCGTTGTACGACGCCATCCCCGGGGCGTGCACGAGCCCGGCGATCGATGCGACGTTGACGATCCGACCCGACCGCTGCTCCTTGAACAACGGGACGAAGGTCTGGCACCCCCGCACGACACCGAGCAGGTTGATGTCGACGATCCACTCCCAGTCGCCCAGCGGCACGTTGTCGATGCGGCCGCCGGCACCGACGCCGGCGTTGTTGACGAGCACGTCGAGGCCACCCCAGTGCTCGACCACCCACGACTCCGCCTTCTCCCAGGCCGCGGCGTCACGCACGTCGAGCTGCTGGTAGGCGACGACGCCGTCGCCGGCAGGGAGTAGGCAACGATCCGCTGACCTCGGGCGCGAGGTCGGTGACCAGGACGCGAGCTCCACGCTCGGCGTACTGACGCGCCAGGGCCTGTCCCAGACCGGAAGCGCCTCCGGTGATGAGCACGCGCTGACGGAGGTCCACGCGCACGACCCTACCCCGGCGTCAGCGGGCGGCGACGGTCGCGACGACCCAGGAACGCACTTCTGGCCGGGCCCAGTCGCCGGCCGTGATGACGAGCCGGCGGACAGCAGCGATCACGAAGGGAAGGGCCCAGACGAAGGCCCACCGAGGGTCGTCGGCCCGGGCGGTCAGCGTGAAGACCATGCCGGTCAGGGTGGACGTCAGCGCCAGGTACGACGAATAGGCGACCATCGCCGAGGGTGGAGCCGGCGTCCCACGGGACGACCGGAGGTCCATGGCGAACGGGCGACGGACCGACCAGTGCATCGAGCGCGCCACGACCTGGAGGCTGACCACGACCGTGGCCACGAGCAGCGAGGTCAGCTCCGCAGAGGTGGGCGTACCCGAGGCGCGCAGACTGGCAACGACGACGCTGACCCCAGTCGCAAGGAGCAGGATCTCGACCAGGACGCGGACGCGGGCGTAGAAGACCTTCTCCGGCTCGACGGGCAGGCTGTCGCGCCACAGCGCCCCGGTCGCGTCCAGACACCAGGCGTTGACCCCGAACAGCAGGGCCCCGCCGGCTGCGACCAGCCCTGGCAGGATCGGCAGCATCTCCCAGTCCAGCCTTCCCGCCGTCGCCACCAGCCCCGGCAGCAAGGCCAGCACCACCAGACCGCGTCGAAGTGGGACGGACCTCCAGACGCTGGCGCGGTCGATCCGCAGGAGCATGGCCGAGTCGCTGGCCGGCATGGGTCTTGGCGTCACGGAGCGGCCGGACTCCTTCAGCTCCTCGCGGGGCTGACGTCGCGCGACCGCATGGTTCAGCCTCGCGCCCACAATCACGGCCACGACGAAGGTCGCCGCCAGGATCGCCACCGCTGGGATGTACTGGAGCCACCGACCGGCCTGACCCCGGAACGCGGCAATCACCACGCGCACGGTCGGGCTGTGGTCGAGGGCGCGCGTGACCTCGTGACGGGCGACCAGCGTGACCACCACAGCCGCGATCGCGAGCCCGACGCCGCGCACGATCGCGATGCCGTGATCTCTGCGCCGCGTCCATTCGACGACCCAGGCGATGGCCTGCGCGACCGCGGTCGCGGCCAGCATCCACAGCACGGCGACGAGCTGAACCGCCCAGAGGTTCGTCGGTCCGGACGCGTACGACGTCAGTCCGAGGACGGTCCAGGCCTGGATCATCCACGCGATGTTGAGCGGGGCGAGCAGCAACGCGCCGAGATGGTCCGTGGTCGGGCTCACCGGGAAGGCGACGCCCTCGTCGCGCGGGAGCAGTTCACGGCCGCCGCCCGCGCCGATGATCGAGAACGTCGTCGTGATGATGAAGGCCAGGTAGATCGTGGGCAACAACAGCACCAGGTCCTGCGCCTTGGCGGAGATCGCGTGACCCGGGGTGAATGCAGGTACCACCGCCGCAGCAAGGGTCAGGACCGCGAACACGACGCTGACCACGACGGTGTTGCGACGGGAGCGTCCGCGCAGGCCGGACGTCCGGAAGCTGATGAGCGCCGCGACGTCTCCGGTCGCTCTGCGCGCCTCGTGCAGGCGCGACGTCAGGACAGCCATGACGTCACCTCACGAGAGCAGCGCACGATAGGACCGCGCGCCGGCCTCACCGCTCAGCTGGTCGGACGGGGCCGCTGCGGCCACCTGGCCACCACGCAGTACCACCGCTTCGTCGCAGGCCTGGACGGCCAGCTCGAGCAGGTGGGTCGAGATCAGGACGGCTGCGCCACGGCTGCGTGCGTCGGAGACGACATTCATCGTCGCCTCGACGCCCAACGGGTCGACGCCGTCGAAGGGTTCGTCGAGAAGCAGCACGTGAGGGTTGTGGAAGGCGGCCAGCACGACCGACATCCGTCGACCCATCCCGTGGCTGAATCCCGAGGTGACCCGGTGCATGGCAGCTCCCAGGTCGAACTGCTCGAGGAGGTCACGGGCACGGTCCTGCCAGCCGTCGGGCAGCCGCCGCAGGCGCGCGGACAGCTGCAGGTGCTCCCAGGGGGTGGCGCGCGGCACGAGTCCACCGACATCGGGGCAGTACCCGGTCTCGCGCTTGGCGTCGAGCGGGTGGAGGCGCACGTCGTACCCGGAGACGAGAACGCTGCCGCCGGTGGGCGGGATGACTCCGGCGAGCACCCGCATGGTGGTCGACTTGCCCGCGCCGTTGCGCCCGACCAGTGCGGTCGAGCCGCCTGCTGGAACGGTCAGGTCGAGGCCACGGACCGCCTCGACAGCGCCGAACTGCACGCGTAGTCCAGCCACGGCGATCGAGGGGGTGCTCACCGGCCCCAGTCTGCCAAGAATTGCGTGACGGCGCCGCTACTTCGTGTGATATGCCCAGGTGATCAGCCGTTCGGCCCGTCTGCGCCCTCCATCAATCGGCCAGTCCGACCCCGTCAGAAACGTTCGCCGGCCCCAGCCTTGGCCACCAGCAGTGCCGGGGGCGTGAACTGGGGTCCGTACGCCGATGCGAGCTCCTGCGCCCGCGCCGCGAACCCTGCGAGACCGCCCGCGTAGTTGTTGACGTAGGTCAGCACGCCGCCGTACAGCGGTGGGAAGCCGATACCGAAGATCGAGCCGATGTTCGCGTCCGCGGTCGAGCGGAGCACGCCCTCATCGACACACTTGACGGTCTCGAGCGCCATCACGAAGGTGAACCGCTCCTGGAGATCGCGGAACGTCTGGTCGTCGACCGGGTTCCTGGCCGGATCGACGAAGTGCTCCCACAGTCCCGGCCAGAGAAGCTTCTTGCCGTCGCCCGGGTAGTCGTAGAACCCGGCACCGGCCGCCTTCCCCTTGCGCCCGAACTCGTCGACCATCCGGTCGACCACGGCCATCGCCGGGTTGGCGAACGCTCCGGCCCCAGCGGCCTCGGCAGCCTTGACCGCCTCGGCCGCAATCTTCTGCGGCAGCACCAACGACACCTCGTCGACCATGGCCAGTGGCGGGGCGGGGAAGCCCATCTGGGTCGCGGCCCGCTCGATCGTGACCGGGTCGATGCCCTCACCGAGCATCGCGACGCCTTCGAGCACGAGGGTGCCGAATACCCGCGACGTGAAGAACCCGCGACTGTCGTTGACCACGATCGGGGTCTTCTTGATCTGGCGGACGACGTCGTAGGCCTTGGCGATGGCCTCGTCCGAGGTCTGCTTCCCGACGATGATCTCGACCAGCGGCATCCGCTCCACGGGCGAGAAGAAGTGGAGACCGATGAAGTCCGCCGGCCGGGTGACGCCTTCGGCGAGTCCGGTGATCGGGAGGGTCGAGGTGTTCGAGCAGAGCAGCGCATCGGGCGCGACGACGCCCTCGATCTCGGCGAAGACCTGGTGCTTGAGGTCCTGGCTCTCGAAGACGGCCTCGATGACGAGGTCACACCCAGCGACGTCGGCCGGCTGGTCACTCGGCCGGATTCGGGCCATCACCTCATCCTGCTTCTCGGCGGTGAGTCGCCCTTGCTCGACCTGCCGCCCGAGGACCTTGGCGGAGTACGCCTTGCCCTTCTCCGCGGCCTCGAGCGAGACGTCCTTGAGCACGACGTGCATGCCGGCTCGCGCGCACTCGTAGGCGATGCCCGCGCCCATCATCCCGGCACCCAGCACGGCCACCTTGTCCGCGCGGTACGCCGGGACGTCGGCGGGTCGGGACTGTCCGGCGTTGATGGCCTGCAGGTCGAAGAAGAACGCCTGGATCATGTTCGTGCTGATCGGTCCGGTGACGAGGTCGACGAAGTACCGCGACTCGATGCGGGTCGCTGTCTCGAGATCGGTTTGTGCCCCTTCGACCGCGGCGCTCATGATCGCCCGGGGAGCCGGGTACAAGGCGCCCTTGACCTGCTTGCGCAGGTTGGCCGGGAACGCCGGCAGGACCTGAGCCAGCTTGGGAGTGCTCGGGGTGCCACCCGGAATCCGATATCCCGGCCTGTCCCACGGCTGGCTCGCCGCCTCGGGATCGTCGAGGTGCTCCCGCACCCAGGTCTTGGCGGCCGGGACCAGGTCATCGACGGAGTCGACCAGCTCGTCCACGAGCCCGAGCGCGTAGGCTTTCGCCGGCTTGTTGCGTTGTCCCTGGAGCAGCACCTTCATCAAGGCGTCCTGCAAGCCGAACATGCGCACGGTGCGCGTGATGCCGCCTGCGCCCGGCAGCAGGCCCAGGGTTACCTCCGGCAGACCGATCTCGCTGCGCCCGTCGTCAACCGCGATCCGGTGGTGGCAGGCTAGGGCGATCTCGAGTCCGGCGCCGAGCGCGGAACCGTTGATCGCCGCCACGACCGGGCGACCGAGCGTCTCCAACCGGCGCAGATCGGCTTTGACCTGCTGCAGCTGGGTGAAGATGTTCGCTGCGTCGGCGGGGGTGGCCCGGATCATCGCGACCAGGTCACCGCCGGCGAAGAACGTCTTCTTGGCCGAGGTGACGACCACGCCGACGATCTGCTCGCGCTCCTCCTGGAGGCGGTCGACCACGTCGCTCATGGACGCGACGTAGCGGTCGTTCATCGTGTTCGCGCCGGCCCGGGGGTCATCAAGCGTGAGTACGACGATGCCGTCGGTGTCGACGTCGTACCGGATCGTGCTGTCGGAAGCGGTGGAGGCTGCGGAGGTCGTCATCGAGGAGTACTCGCTTCTTCGTCTGGACGTGCGGGACGGGTTCGGCGTGGGTCAGAGACGTTCGACGATGGTGGCGACACCCATGCCGCCACCAACGCAAAGGGTGGCGAGGCCGTAGCGCTGGTCGCGGCGCTCGAGCTCGTCGATGAGCGTGCCGAGGAGCATCGCACCGGTCGCGCCGAGGGGGTGCCCCATGGCGATGGCGCCACCGTTGACATTGACCCGGTCGTGCGAGAGGTCGAGGTCCTGCATGAAGCGCATCACGACCGCGGCGAAGGCCTCGTTCATCTCGAACAGGTCGATGTCATGGACCCCGAGTCCGGCCTTGTCCAACGCCTTGCGGGCCGCCGGTGCCGGCCCGGTGAGCATGATGAGCGGGTCGGAGCCGCTCACCGCGGTCGCCATGATGCGGGCACGCGGCGTAATGCCGTACCGATCTGCCACGGCCCGGCTTCCGACGGCGACGAGCGCGGCACCGTCCACGATGCCCGACGAGTTGCCCGCGTGATGCACGTGGTCGATCTGCTCGACCCAGTGGTACTTCTCGAGCGCCACCGCGTCGAAGCCGCCCTGGGCACCGATCTCGGCGAAGCTGGGCTTGAGCCCGGTGAGCCCTTCGACCGTGGTACCGGGCCGGATGAACTCCTCGTGGTCGAGGATCGTCAGCCCGTTGCGGTCCTTGACGGGGATGACGGAGCGGGCGAAGTAGCCATTGGCCTCGGCTTTGGCGGCCCGCGCCTGCGACTCGGCGGCGTAGGTGTCCACATCGGTGCGGGTCCAGCCGCCGAGGGTGGCGATGAGGTCGGCCCCGATGCCCTGGGGGACGAAGTCGGTCGCGAACGCCGTCTCGGGATCCATCGCCCACGCACCGCCGTCGGACGCCATCGGGACTCTGCTCATCGACTCGACGCCACCGGCGAGGATCAGGTCTTCCCACCCGGAGCGCACCCGCTGCGCGGCCTGGTTGACCGCCTCGAGCCCGCTGGAGCAGAACCGGTTCAGCTGCACGCCACCGGTGGTGTCCGGGAGTCCCGCGGCGATGGCCGCGACCTTCGCGATGTCGGCGCCCTGGTCGCCGATCGGGGTGACGCAGCCGAGCACGAGGTCGTCGATGGCCGCCGGGTCGAGGTCCGGCAGGCGGCGACGCAGCTCGTCGATGAGCCCGACGACCAGGTTGACCGGTTTGACCTCGTGGAGTGCACCGTTCTGCTTGCCCCGACCTCGCGGGGTACGGATCGCGTCGTACACGAATGCCTCGGGGATGCCTGTGCTGCTCGCTGCCATGGGGACGGTCCGCCTCCCGATCAGGGCTAAGTTACTCACGAGTATACCTTCGGATCGGTGGCGTTGCCAGCGTCTGGAGGGGTGGCCTGGTTCACACCGTGGGCGGGTCAAGTGTGACGAATCGACGCCTCTGGCGGGTACCGCGCTCAAACATGAGATCCTGCTAGACAGGCAACGACACGTTGCGACCGGACCCACGCGCCGGAATTCGGGGAACACGGAGGCACCGCCATGAAGAAGTTGCTAGGGATCGCCGTCGTCACGCTCATGCTCGTGCTGAGCGGATGTGGCGGTGGCAACGACTCCTCGACGGACAAGACGACCGCCGCGACGACCCCGACCGAGTCGACCGCGGCCACCGACGGCGGCAGCCAAGCCGGCGGTGCGTACTGCGATGCCCTGAACGGCGCCAAGACCAACCTGGCGTCGCTCGACCTCACGAAGATCGACGAGAAGACCTACGCCACGCTCCAGGTCGAGCTCGCCAAGGTGTCGGCGGCGGCACCGCCGGACGTGCAGGACGACTGGGCGGTGCTGACCAAGGCCCTCGACGACCTCCACAAGCTGCTCGCCGACATCGGCATCTCGTTCGACGACCTGCAGGGTCTCAGCACCGGACAGGTCCCTCCCGGCGTCTCTGCACAGGACCTGCAGAAGCTCGGCCCGAAGCTGACGGAGATCAGCAGCGACGGGAAGCTCGAGGCCGCATCCAAGGCGATCACCGAGAGTGCCCAGGCGGATTGTGGTCTGACCCTCGGCTGACGCTCGCTCGGTCACAGCTCGAGGTCGCGGCCGATGATCTCTTTCATGACCTCCGTGGTTCCGCCGTAGATGGTCTGCACGCGCGTGTCCAGGAAGGCCCGGGCAATCGGGTACTCGCTCATGTAGCCGTAGCCTCCGAAGAGCTGGAGGCACTGGTCGACGACCCGTTTCTGCAGCTCGGTGGTCCACCACTTGGCCTTGGCCGCGTCCGTCGCGCTGAGCCCGCCGCCGAGGTGCTGCTCGATGCAGCGATCGACGTACACCCGGGCGATGTCGACCTCGGTCACCAGCTCGGCCAACGTGAACCGGTTCGCCTGGAAGCTCCCGACGGACCGTCCGAACGCCGTCCGGTCTCGCACGTAGTCCATCGTCTGGCCGAGCACCCGCTCGCACGCGGCGACCGCGGTGACCGCGATGCAGAGCCGCTCCTGCGGAAGGTTCTGCATGAGGTAGCCGAACCCCTGACCCGGCTCGCCGAGCAGGTTCGCGGCGGGGACCCGCACCTGGTCGAAGAAGAGCTCAGCGGTGTCCTGCGCCTTGAGTCCGATCTTGTCGAGGTTGCGGCCACGCTCGAACCCGGCCATGTCGCGCTCGACCATCAGCAAGGAGATGCCCCGATGCCCGGCGTCAGGGTCGGTCCGGGCGACGACGATGACGAGATCTGCGTTGATGCCGTTGCTGATAAAGGTCTTCTGACCGGTGAGGACGAAGTCGTCCCCGTCACGGACGGCCGTGGTCGAGATGCCTTGAAGGTCCGAACCGGCACCCGGCTCGGTCATCGCGATCGCCGTGATCAGCCGCCCGTCGGCGTACCCGGGGAGCCAGCGATCCTTCTGCTCGTCGGTGGTCAGGTCGAGCAGGTAGCCGCCGTTGATGTCCACGTGCACGGCGAAGCCGACGCCGGTCGCCGCCACCCGCGTCAGCTCCTCGTTGAGCACCGTGTTGAAGCGGAAGTCGCGGACTCCGCCGCCGCCGTACTCCGCCGGGACGGAGAAGCCGAGCAACCCGTGGGACCCCGCACGTTCCCAGACCTCACGCGGGACGATGCCGGCCTCCTCCCACTCGGCGTGGAACGGCGCGATCTCCTTCTCGCAGAAGGCGCGGCACGTATCGCGGAATGCCTGGTGGTCGGCTTCGAACAGGGTCCGCTGCATGTGGCTCTCCTTCACGGCTGGGTCGGCGGACACGTCTCGTCACGACCGCTGGATGGCTGATCCGGACTCGATCAGGTCGTCGACGTCGTCGATGCCCCAGGCCAGCAAGGCGTCTCGGGTGTCGTGACCGACGACGACCGGCGGCGTCGTCAGCCGGCCCGGTGTCTCCGAGAAGCGCGGCGCAGGCGCCGGTTGTACGACGCCCTCACGGGTCTCGAAGGTCTTCCTGGCCGCCAGCTGCGCATGGTCGGGCGCCTCGCGCAGGGACAGGACCGGTGCGACGCAGGCGTCCGAACCCTCGAAAATCGCCATCCAGTCAGCCCGGCTCCGAGAGGAGAAGACAGCGGCGAGCCGGTCGCGAAGCGCGTCCCAGCTCGTGACGTCGTTGCGGTCGGGCAGGGGCTCGTCCAGACCGAGACGGTCCTCGAACTCGGCGTAGAAACGCGGTTCGAGCGGACCGACCGCGACGTGCTGCCCATCGCTGGTCTCGAAAACTCCGTAGAACGGGGACCCGCCGTCGAGCAGGTTCGAGGCCCGCGCGTCGACCCAGGCGCCGGCGCCCAGCAAACCGTGCACAAGCGTTGAGAGGTGCGCCGAGCCGTCGACGACAGCGGCGTCGACGACCTGACCACGACCGGTCCTCGTGGCCGCGTGCAGCGCGGCCAGCACTCCGGCGACGAGGTACATCGCGCCACCTCCGAAGTCACCGATCAGGTTCAGCGGCACGACGGGACCCTCGGCCGGTCCGATCGCATGCAAGACGCCGCTGGTGGCGAGGTAGGTGATGTCGTGACCGGCCGTGTCAGCCAGCGGCCCGTCCTGGCCCCAACCGGTCATCCGACCGTAGACGAGCGCCGGTCGACGCGACAGCAGCTCATCGGGTCCCAGGCCGAGGCGTTCGGTCACGCCCGGACGGAACCCTTCGACGAAGACGTCTGCACGGTCGACCAGGCGTCGTACCGTCTCGACCCCGGCCGGTGTCTTCAGGTCGAGCGCGACGCTCGGCCGGCCACGGTTGAGGAGGTCCAGCTCGGGAGGTACGCCGAGCCCGCCTCCGAACGGCCGGTCCACCTTGATCACGTCGGCGCCCAGCTCAGCAAGCAGCATGCAGGCGAAGGGCAGCGGCCCGATCCCGGCCAGCTCGACGACGCGGACGCCGGCCAGCGGGCCGTGCGAACCCCGTCCGGCGGAGTCAGTCGACACCGGGTCCGCTCGTCTCGTCGTCGACGCCGATGTCCTCGTGCCACAGCTCGGGCTTCTCGGCGATGAACGCCCGCATCATCTCCACGCAGGCCGGGTCGTCGAGCTGGACGATCTCGACACCGGCCTCACGCAGCAGGTGCTCCGGACCGGTGAACGTCGCGCTCTCGCCGATCACGACCCGGCCGATGCCGTAGAGCAGGATCGTGCCGGTGCACATCGAGCACGGTGACAACGTCGTGTAGAGCGTGCCCCGGCGGTAGACCGAGGCGGGCAGCCGGCCGATGTTCTCCAGGCAGTCGGTCTCGCCATGGCGGATCACACTGCCGAGCTGGACGCGCTGGTTGTGCCCGACGCCACGGACCTCGCCATCGACCACGAAGGCCGCGCCGACCGGGACACCGCCTTCGTTGCGGCTCTTCTTCGCCTGCTCGAGCGCGAGCACCATGAAGCGGGTGTCGTCGATGTCCGTCATGGGCCCTCCTGGCTCGCCGGTGTGGGGTTCCTCATAGGCCTGTCCGCGGCTGCGGTCTTGCCTTTGTTACTGACGAGTTGCGATGCTCCTCGGATGTCAGCGTACGACGATCTGCTCGCACCGCTCGACCTCGGCCACACCACACTGCGCAACCGGGTGGTGATGGGGTCGATGCACACCGGGCTCGAGGATCGCGCGCGCGACGTGCCGGCGCTGGCCACCTACTTCGCCGAGCGCGCCCGGGGTGGAGTCGGTTTGATGATCACCGGGGGCTACTCCCCCACGCTGACCGGCACGCTCTATCCAGGCGGTTCGCTGCTGCTCAGCAGCCATCAGGCGCGCCGCCACCGGCAGGTGACCGACGCCGTCCACGCCGAAGGCGGTCAGATCGCACTCCAGATCCTGCACGCAGGTCGCTACGCCTATCACCCGTTGAGCGTGTCGGCATCGTCGATCAAGAGCCCGATCACGCCGTTCCGTCCACGCTCGCTCACGTCCGGCGGGATCGAGCGAACCATCGCTGCGTACGTCCGCTGCGCCGAGCTGGCGAGATCGGCCGGGTACGACGGTGTCGAGGTGATGGGCTCGGAGGGCTATCTGCTCAACCAGTTCCTGGCCGAGCGCACCAACCGGCGTACGGACGAGTGGGGTGGATCGGCGCGGAACCGCCGCCGGTTCCCGACCGAGATCGTCGCCGGGATCCGGAGGGCTGTCGGGTCCGACTTCATCGTCAGCTACCGCATCTCGCTGCTCGACCTCGTGGAGGGCGGTCAGTCCTGGGACGAGACCGCCGAGCTCGCGCGCGCGGTGGAGGCGGCCGGGGCGACGATGCTCAACACCGGGATCGGCTGGCACGAGGCCCGGGTGCCGACGATCATCACGCAGGTGCCGCGCGCGGCCTTCGTGTCCTTGACTGCTCGCCTACGGCCCGAGGTCACGATCCCCGTCATCGCGTCGAACCGCATCAACACCCCAGAGGTCGGCGACCAGCTGCTCCGCGACGGCGTGTGCGACCTGGTCTCGATGTCGCGGCCGCTGCTCGCCGACCCCGACTTAGTAGTGAAGGCCGCGACGGACCGCGCTGACGAGATCAACACGTGTATCGCGTGCAACCAGGCCTGCCTCGACCACGCGTTCCAACGCAAGCACGCGTCGTGTCTCGTGAACCCGCGTGCCGGCCGGGAGACCACCTTGGTGTTGCGGCCGGTTCCGCCGCAACGGTGCAAACGGGTGGCCGTCGTCGGAGCCGGTCCGGCCGGCCTGTCCGCTGCGGTGAGCCTCGCCGAACGCGGGCACGACGTCGAGCTCTACGAAGCTGCCGACGACGTCGGTGGGCAATTCCAGCTGGCCCGACGCATCCCCGGCAAGGAGGAGTTCGCCGAGACACTGCGCTACTACCGACGGCGGCTCGAGACCACCGGCGTCAAGGTCAACCTCTCGACCGAGGCGACCCTGGGCCTGCTGCGGTCGGGCGAGTACGACGAGGTCGTGGTGACGACGGGGGTGACACCCCGCGTGCCGGACATCGACGGGATCGACCACCGGAGCGTCGTGGGCTACACCGAGGTCGTCACCGGTGCCGTGCAGGTCGGGGAGCGGGTCGCCGTCATCGGGGCCGGTGGGATCGGTGTCGACGTCGCCCACTTCCTCACCCATCGACCGGACATGACGGTGGCCGAGTTCGAGACCCACTGGGGAATCGGTGATCCCGCCGAGCATCCGGGAGGGCTGGTCGCACCGCAGCCCGAGTCGCCGGAGCGCACGGTCTTCCTCGTGCAGCGCAAGACGACGGCGGTCGGGGCCGGGCTCGGCAAGACGTCCGGCTGGGCTCATCGCGCCAACCTCAAGAAGGCCGGCGTCGAGCTGATCTCCGGAGCGACCTACGACCGGATCGACGACGCGGGCTTGCACCTCAGCTTCGCCGACGACCGCCCCGACCGCGTCATCGGCGTGGACCAGGTGGTCGTGTGTGCCGGTCAGGACCCGAACCGCACCCTCGCCGACGAGCTCACGGCCGCAGGTCTTGGGGTGCATGTCGTGGGTGGGGCCGATGTCGCCGCCGAGCTCGACGCCAAGCGCGCCATCGAGCAGGCCACCCGGCTCGCCGCCTCCCTCTGACGGAGTTTCGGTGGGCTGTCCGGCAGTGCTGGGACCGCAGGTGTTGAGTCGCGAACCTGCTGCGAATCAGCTTGTTGCTCGGCACCTTATTTTCGTCGCGTGCGGGCGTAGCCTGAAGGGTGGAGGTGAGGGTCGCGTGGGGGTTCAGGATCATCGCAGGCGCGGTGGCCGTTGGTGCATTGCTCGCACTGGCGTGGGGGCGCCCGAGTCTGCCGCGGACCCCGAGGCTCGATGAGCTAGCCATGATCCCGGTCGTCGCAGCGGCCTTTCTGCTCCTCGGCACCGTGTTGAGGATGTGGGACACGCTGTCGCAGGTCGAAAGGCGCGGCGAATACCTACCGCGCACCTCACGCGAGGAGATGCGCAGGCTGCGCCTGTTCTTCACCCCACTCGAGCGGTTCTCGCATGCATACGCGACGGACGCGGAGCTCGAATACCTCAGGGCAGCACAATCATGGTTCCTGTTGTCATTGGGAGCGGGTTTTGCCCTCCTTCATGCGATTCTGAGCATGCTGGATGCCTGATCGTCGCCTCCCGAGACATCCTTGGACCGGCAGCCGTGGGTTTTCGCAGCCGAGGACGAACCTGGAAGGCTCCTTAACATGCGCCCGATGGACAGCCGAGACGTCGAACAGGCCGTGGCCGAGATGGTGCGAGTACTCACGCCGTACGAGTCGCGCGACTGGCAGTGCCGGGCTGGGTCGCTGGAGTGGAGCTGCTGGACGACAGCGGCCCATGTCGCACATGACCTTCTCGCCTATGCGGGACAGGTAGCGGCTCAGCCGGGGAGTGCCTACTTGCCGTTCGATCTCGTCATCCACCGCCGATGCATCGCCGCGTGACGTGCTCCAGGTGGTCATCGCCTCCGGGAGGCTCCTGAGCAGCGCGCTGGTCGGCGGCCGGACCCGACGCTCGCGCCTGGCACTGGGGAGCGACTGACCCGGGCGGCTTTGCAGCGCTCGGAGTCAACGAGATCCTGGTGCATACGTATGACATCACGCAGGGTCTCGGGATCAGTTGGCTTCCCCCGGAATCGCTCTGCGCCGCGGTGCTGGCCCGGCTGTTCCCCGACGCTCCGGAAGGTGACCCGGCCCAGGTGCTCCTGTGGTCCACCGGGCGAGCGGAGCTCGAAGACCGACCTCAGGTCACGTCCTGGATCTCGAAGGCTGCTCTCGATTGATGCAGCGCGACATGACGCAGCGCGGTCTGGCCGACTTCGGTCGAGAGACCCGGAGCGCTCAGGAGGCCTGCCACGATCGCTCGTGTTGCCGTGTGGGAACCGATGCCCGATGACGATCGCCAATGGGTCATCGACGCGGCCAGGACGGTTCCCGGTGTGCTCGATGCCTACCACCTGGTCGACCCACAGACAGGTCATGGCTTGTCCATCGCCTTTTTCGAGGACGACGGGAACGTCGCAGAGGTAAAGGCTGCAATCTCCAAGAAGGCCGACGAGATCGGCTGGAACGACGTACCCCGTCCAGCCCCCAAGGGCGAAACGATCTACCGCGTCTTACGGCGAGGCTAGGCGACCACTGCTCTGACAGTGCTACCTGGCTCTGGTCAATCAGTTCACCGCCGGCCGGCGTGATGACACGTCAGTGGTCGGTGACAGCGACCCTCACTCCGGGTCCGGCAACCACGATCCCCGTGACACGTTCAACGAACGACGCGGACTCTCCCGTGCTAGTACCGTGGCGCGATGAGCGAGTTGAGCCGCCGCGTCGACGAAACGGCGGTGCAGACAGGTTTCGCGGGTGTCGTCCGGCTCGAGCGGGCTGGTGCCGTCGCCCTCGACGCGGCGTACGGACTGGCCGACCGAAGTCACGGTATTGCGATGACCACCGACAACCAGTTGGGCATGGCGAGCGGCTCCAAGACATTCACCGCGTTGATGGTGCTGCGCCTCATGGAGGAGGGGATGCTTACTCTCTCGACCACTGCACGTCAGATCCTGCGCGCTGATCTCCCGCTCATCGCGGACGACGTCACGATCGAGCACTTGCTCTCCCACCGGTCCGGCATCGGCGACTACCTCGACGAGGACGAGATCGACAGCGAGGACTACGTGCTGCCTGTCTCAGCGCACCGGCTGGTGACAACGGAGGACTTCCTCCCGATCCTCGACGGCTACCCGATGAAGTTCCGACCCGGTGACAGGTTCTCCTACTGCAACGGCGGATTTGTTGTGCTTGCCCTGATCGCGGAGCGTGTCTCCGGCCGCTCCTACCACGATCTGGTGCGCGAGTTGGTCTGTTCCCCCGCAGGCATGGCCGACACCGAGTTCCTTCGCTCCGACGCTCTGCCCGGCAGGGCGGCACTGGGCTACGTCGAGGTCGAGGGCCAATGGCGAACCAATGTCTTCTACCTGCCGGTGGTCGCCACGGGAGACGGCGGGATGTACACGACCACCGCCGACATGGCGCGGTTCTGGACGGCACTGAACTCAGGGCGGATCGTCCGTGTGGAGACCCTCGCCGACATGCTTAGGGCGCGAAGCGAGCCCGTCCCCGGCGAGTCCCGCTGCTACGGTCTCGGCTTCTGGCTGGACGCCGACTCAACCCAGATCACGATGTCGGGTGCCGATGCAGGCGTCTCGTTCTGGTCGAGCCACTACCCCGAACGCGGCACGACGGCCACGGTCATCTCGAGCACGATCGGCGGCGCGTGGCCCGTGGCCGAGATCGTTGACGCACATGCCTGATCCCACCCCTCGCGTGCTGTAGCACCTGGAACGAGCAGCCGTGTTCCGCGCGCTGATGCCGCTCATTACATGGGACACACCCGCAGTCACCAAAGCAGTGGACACGACTTCGGCAGTCGGTCATGGTCTCGGAATGCCTGCTCTGAGCGTGTCGAAGGGCTCGATCAGCGAGCTGGTCAGCCGGGTCGGGGTTTGAAGCGTTGGTGGCGGATAGGTCTTCGTTGGGGGTCGATCCGGTCTGGTGGGATGACTTCGGTGATCCCGTCCGGTGCCAAAGTCAGGTCCCATTCGCCTTGGTGGACGAGGTGGTGGTGGAAGCTGCACAACAGGCATCCGTTGTCGATGTCGGTGGCGCCGCCTTCGCTCCAGGGAACCCGATGATGTGCTTCGCACCAGGCGGCTGGTCGTTCGCAGCCGGGGAAGACACAGCCTTGGTCGCGGGTGGCGAGCGCGATGCGTTGGTGGCGGTCGAACAGTCTCCGGCTGGTGCCGAGGTCGAGGATCTTCGACTCGCCGGACAGGACGATCGGGAGGAGGCCTGCGTTGCAGGCCAGCCGTCTGGTCTCCCCGACCGATGCGCTGCCGATGCGGTCGGGTGACGGTGGGGTCACCGGTTCCGGTCGGACTCGGGGACCGGATCGGCGCGGCAACCAGCCTCGCTCGTTCCTCGCTCGGCGGCCAGGCCCATCCACGCCGACCGATCCGGTCCCTGCCGTCCGCCCTGCACCGGCCCACGGGGGGGCCGACACCGCCCGGTGTCGGTGCAGGACCTGCCGGGTCAGGACCGGAGGGACGGACTCAGCGCTTGGAGGTGTTGGGTGAGCATGCCGAAGGTCAGGTTCGGCAGCGCGAACCGGCCCCGGGCGATCCCGTCGGCACCGTATTGTCCGGTGAACCAGGTCGACGCCAACGCCTTGCGTTCCTGGGCGGCGAGCTGCTGCTCCAAGGTCTCGTCGACGGTGTCGGGATCGATGACCTCGACCAGATGGTTCGCCGCCACCTGCAGCTGCGTGAACGACAACGTCTGCGCATGCCCCAACAGGTCGGCCTGGGCGACCTCGACCCGGTCCGGATCCACACCGGGTGAGAGCCGGTTGACCGCGGCCGCGACCACCACGCCTTGTTCAGCCGACACTTCTCCGGCGGCGACGGCGCGACGAGTGGCTTCAGTCACGCCGAAGCGGTGCCGTGCAGCTGCTTCGCGGTCCGGACCGTTCGGGAGGCTTCCCCGGCGGACATCCGGTGTGCGGTCATCAGGTGTGCCCGGGTCGAAGAGGCACCGTAGCGGTGGGGCAGGTTGCGGTCATCAGCCTCGGCGACCAGCCGGGCCGCTAGCTCGTCCACCTGCGCCTTCAGCCCCAACACGTCACCGATCCGCTTGTCGAGCCGAGTGTCGTCCAACGACCAGGTGGGAGCGTCGACCAGGTCCGCAAGCTCACGACGCACGCCCGCGAAACCACGCCCGAAGGCATCGTCGATGCCCACGGTCGGTGGCGGCTCCTGCGTCGTACTCATAGGACAAACCTAGAACCCGCCACCGACAGTTTCTGATCACCAGGAACCTCAGAACCCGTTATCCACAAGGGTTCTCCGAGAAACTTTCGTGAACGCCCAGCCGAGGTCGCTCGCGTGGTGGCCGGGGCAGTCGAGGCGCCTAGCCGCGGACGACGTGTCTATCTTCCGGTGGGACTCTCAGGGACTGAAGTCCATCTGCTGGTGCGCCTTGCTGCGACGTACGTGTAGCAGCGTGTCGAACGGCTCGATCAGCGAGATGGGTCAGCGGCCGAGGGACTCGGCCTCGGCCCCGATCGTGGTCGAGTCCCCGTGTCCGGTGTGCACGACAGTCTCGTCCGGAAGCGCGAACAGCTTCTCGCGGATGCTGGCCACCAACGTGTCTTTGTCGGAGAAGCTTCGTCCCGTCGCACCCGGACCACCGTTGAACAGCGTGTCGCCGGTGAAGACCACCCCGAGATCGGGCGAGTAGAGACAGACCGCACCCGGGGCGTGCCCGGGCGTGTGGAGCACGGTCAGCGAGATGTCGCCGACGACGATCCTCTTGCCGTCCTTGAGCGGTCCGTCCGGCTCGAGGTCAGGGTGGGTGAGTGCCCAGACCGGGGCGTCGTCCGGATGCAGCAGGATGGGCGCATCGACCGCGTCCGCAAGCTCCGGTGCCACGCGTACGTGGTCGTCGTGGGCGTGCGTGCACACGATCGCCAGCACCCGCCGGCCGGCGATCACCTTGCGAATCCCGGCCACGTCGTGAGGCGCGTCGATGACCAGGCACTCGTCATCGTTGCCGACCACCCAGACATTGTTGTCGACCTCGAAGGTCTCGCCATCGAGCGAGAAGGTCCCACTGGTGACGCCGTGGTCGACGCGAACGTCCGTCACAGCTCGACGACCGAGCGCAGGACCTCACCGGTGTGCATTTTGTCGAACGCTGCCTCGACATCCCCGATGCCGATCGTCTCGGTGACGAAGGCGTCCAGGGGCAGCCGTCCCTGCAGGTAGAGATCGATGAGCATCGGAAAGTCCCGACTCGGCAGACAGTCGCCGTACCACGACGACTTCAACGACCCACCCTTGCCGAAGACCTGCTGCAGCGGAATCTCGAGCATCATCTCGGGCGTCGGTACGCCGACGAGCACGACGGTGCCGGCGAGGTCGCGGGCGTGGAAGGCCTGCTTGTACGTCTCGGGCCTGCCCACCGCATCGATCACCACGTCCGCCCCGAAGCCGTCGGTCAGCTCCCGGATGCGCCCGACGACGTCTTCGCTCTTGCCGTTGACCGTGTCGGTGGCGCCGAGCTCACGCGCCTTGTCGAGCTTGCGTGGGTCGATGTCGACTCCGATGACGCGACGGGCACCGGCCAGGTGTGCGCCGGCAATCGCCGCAGCACCCACACCGCCACAGCCGATGACGGCCACCGTGTCGCCGCGAGTGACGCCGCCGGTGTTGATGGCCGCGCCGAGCCCGGCCATCACGCCGCACCCGAGCAGTCCGGCGGCCTTGGCCGGCGCAGCCGGATCGACCTTGGTGCACTGGCGAGCGTGCACGAGCGTCTTGTCAGCGAACGCGCCGATGCCCAGGGCCGGTGAGAGCTCTGTGCCGTCAGCCAGGGTCATCTTCTGCGTCGCGTTGAACGTGTCGAAGCAGTACCACGGGCGACCGCGCAGGCACGACCGGCACTGACCACAGACGGCCCGCCAGTTGAGGATGACGTAGTCGCCCGGTTCGACGTCTGTGACACCTTCGCCGACCGCCTCGACGACACCGGCCGCCTCGTGACCGAGCAGGTAGGGGAACTCATCTCCGATGCCACCTTCGCGGTAGTGCAGGTCGGTGTGGCAGACCCCGCAGGCCGAGACCCTCACGACGGCCTCGCCCGGTCCCGGGTCGGGGATGGTGACCTCTACCAGCTCGACGGGTGCACCCTTGGCGCGGGCGATGACTCCTTGGACGGTCTGCGGCATGGGGACTCCTGATACACGTTCGGAGGTGTGGTACGTGGACTCTACGGGACCCCCCACACCACCGATCAGACGTCCTCGGTCTGCACCACCTTGCCGTGCGCCAGGTTGCTCCGGCGGTACCCGTACAACGCATAGACCCCGACTCCGACCACGAACCAGACCACGAAGCGGAGCCACGTCACTGGGTCGAGCTTGGAGATCAGCCAGATCGAGAAGCCAATGCCGACTAGCGGAAGCCAGGGCATCAGCGGGGCGCGGAACGTCCGCTCGATCTCGGGCGAGCGGTAGCGCAACACGATCACAGCAGCAGACACCACGATGAACGCCAGCAGGATCCCGATGTTGGTGAGCTCCGCAGCGTCGGCAATCGGCATGAGGCCGGCGATCAGGGCCGCGACCACCCCGATGATCCAGGTCGGCCGGTGCGGCGCGTGCTGATCGTTCGTCACCGCAAACCACTTCGGCAGCAGGCCGTCCCGGCTGATGGCGAACCACACGCGCGACGCCCCCAGCATGAAGGAGAAGAGCACAGTCATGATGCCGACGATCGCGCCGATCGCGATCACGTCTGCGAACCGGTCCAGCCCGACGGACTGGAATGCCGTGGCGAACCCGCTCTTTTTGTCGATCATGTCGTAGCGCTGCATCCCGGTCAGCACGGTGCAAGCGAGGATGTACAGCACCATCGAGATCGACAGGGACAAGATGATCGCCTTGGGCAGGATGCGCTGTGCGTCCTTGGACTCCTCGGCCGCTGTGCTCATCGCGTCGTACCCGAAGACCGCAAAGAACACCGTCGCGGCGCCCGTCACCGCACCTCCGAAGCCGTAGGGCGCGTAGGGCGTCAGGTTGCCACCCTTGACGTAGAACGCACCGACCACGATGACGGCGATCACGATGGCGACCTTGACGATGACGAGGACGGTCTCGGCCTTGGCGCTGCTCCGGATACCGCGGTTGAGCAGCGCCGCAATGAGCAGGCAGAGGATCATCGCGAACAGATCGACCTTGTGACCACTGCCCGTGCCCGGCGCACCGAGCAACCACGACGGCAGGCTGACACCGAGGTCGGCGAGCAGGAACGAGAAGTATCCCGAGATGCCGATGGCCACGACCGCGACGATCGCGGTGTACTCCAGCAGCAAGTCCCAACCGATCATCCAACCGGCGAACTCACCAAGCACCGCATAGCCGTAGGTGTAGGCCGATCCGGCTTGCGGAATCATGCCGCCGAACTCGGCATACGACAGTGCTGCGCAGGCGCTGGCCACTCCCGCGATCAGGAAAGAGATCGTGACGGCCGGACCGGCCGTGCCGTTCGCGACCGTGCCGGCGAGGGTGAAGATCCCGGCTCCGATGATCGCCCCGACGCCGATCGCCGTGAGCTGCCAGAGGCCGAGGTGGCGCTCGAGGCCGCCGTCGGCTTCGTCGGTGGAGATGGGTTTGCGCCGCCAGATGCTCGCGGACGGTTCGGTCCTGCCCAGGGTGTCAGCCATGGCGTCCCTATACCCAGAACGCAGTTCGGGAAGCGGTTCCCTGAGGAACCACTTCCCGAACAGGTGTTGCGATGGAACCCG
>CAVQJX010000034.1:0-17136 GCA_963712935.1 uncultured Actinomycetota bacterium | reverse complement strand
GGGGTTTGAAGCGTTGGTGGCGGATGGGTCTTCGTTGCGGGTCGATCCGTGCGGGTGGGATGACTTCGGTGATCCCGTCGGGGGCGAGGGTCAGGTCCCATTCGCCTTGGTGGATCAGGTGGTGGTGGAAGGAGCAGAGGAGGCATCCGTTGTCGATGTCGGTCGCCCCGCCCTCGCTCCAGGGGATGCGGTGATGTGCCTCGGTCCAGGCGGGTGGTCGTTCGCAGCCGGGGAAGACACACCCTTGGTCGCGGGTGGCGAGTGCGAGGCGTTGATGGCGGTCGAACAGGCGGCGGGTCATCCCGAGGTCGAGGATCCTCGAGTCACCCGAGAGCACGATCGGGAGGAGGCCGGCATTGCAGGCCAGCCGTCGGGTTTCCCCGACCGAGATCGCGCCGCCGGTGTCCAGGACAGCTTCCCCGGCGCCGTTGCGGAGCTTGTCCTCGTTGACGGTGACGACGATGGTGGCGTTTGCGACCCCGTGTTGGGGGAGTGCGTCGGTGGGGAGGTGTTCGAGGAGTTCGCAGAACGCCCGGCCCTGCCGGGTCGGGTAGGGCAGGGCGGTGTCGCCGGTGCCGTCGTCCAGGACGGGGTTGGTGCGTCGTGGTGAGGCGCAGGCGTCCAGGGCTTTGCGCAGGATGGCGGTGTGCAGGGCGGGCAGGCTGCGGAACGTTCCGTTGCTGGTGCCGTCGGGCTGGGTCTGCATGATGAGCTGCACCCCGGCCAGTGCGTCACGTTCGTCACGTTGGAGCTGCTGTTCGAGGGTCTGGTCGACGACCTCGGGGTCGATCACCTCGACGAGGTGGTTCGCCGCCACCTGCAGCTGGCTGAACGAGAGTGTCTGCGCATGCCCCAACAGATCCTGCTGCGCCATTTCGACCCGGTCGGGCTTGATGGTCGGGGAGAGCCGGTTGACCGCAGCCGCGACCACCACCCCCTGCTCCGCCGACACCGCCCCGGCGGCGACGGCGCGACGCGTTGGTTCGGTCAGACCAGTGGTGCCGTGCAGCTGCTTGGCAGTCCGCACCACACGGGAGGCTTCACCGGCTGACATCCGGTGCGCCGTCATCAGATGTGCCCTTGTGGAGGAGGCACCGTAGCGGTGGGGCAGGTTGCGGTCATCAGCCTCGGCGACCAGCCGGGCCACGACCTCATCCAGAGCCGCTTTGGCAGCCAACGCCTCACCGAGCCGGCGATCCAGCCGAGCGTCGTCCAACGACCACGTCGGGATGTCGACCAGCTCGCCGAGGTCACGACGCACGCCCGCGAAACGTCCGGCCGAAGGCATCATCGATGCCCACGGTCGGTGGCGGTCCCTGCGTCGTACTCATAGGACAAACCTAGAACCCGCCACCGACACTTTCCGATCAGCACCCGACACCAGAACCCGTTATCCACAACGGGATCCCAAGAAAGCCCGCTGATCCAGCCCAGCCGTTCGGAGCTCGTCGAAAGGCCCGACCGGCAGGCGATCAAGACTGACGACGGGATGCCGATCGGTGCGGGCGGCTGAGACCGGGCACGATGGGCCCCATGCGCCACCACGATCTGATCATCGTCGGCAGCGGCTCCGGTAACCGGATCGCGGACAAGACGTTGCGGCATCTCGACATCGCCATCGTCGAGGAGTCGACGTTCGGCGGCACCTGCAGCAACGTCGGCTGCATCCCCACCAAGATGCTGGTCCACACGGCGGACGTCGCCGCGGCAGCTCGTGACAGCAGCCGGTTCGGGATCGATGCGCGCGTCGACAAGGTGCGCTGGGCGGACATCCGCGAACGGATCTTCGGCCGGCGCATCGACCCGATCTCGGTGTCCGGTCGGCGGTACCGCCAGGAGGGTCCGAACACGACTCTCTACGAGCAGCATGTCGAGTTCACCGGGCCGCGACGCCTCCGGCTCGCGTCCGGAGAGCAGATCTCAGCCGACCGGATCGTGCTGGCCGCAGGCAGCCGTGCGGTGATCCCGGACCTGGTGGGCCTCGACGGGGTCGACCCGGATCGCGTGCACACCTCCGACACCGTCATGCGCATCGACGACCTGCCCGCCTCGATGGTGATCGTCGGCGGCGGGGTGATCGCTGCCGAGATGGCCCACGTCTTCTCCGCACTCGGCACGGCCGTCACGGTAGTCGCGCGCTCCGAGCTTCTGTTGCGCGACGAGGACGACGACGTACGTGAACGGTTTACCGCGGTCGCCGCACGGCAGTGGGATCTCCGCGGGTCACGGCTCACGAGCCGGGTCGAACCCACCTCGCACGGCGTCCGGCTCCACCTGGAGGACCCGAACGGCCGGGCGGATCCGCGAACGGCCTCCGGCGAGATCCTCCTCATCGCCACGGGCCGTACGCCGAACTCCGATCGCCTCAACCTGGCGGCGGGCGGTATCGACGTCCACGAGGACGGCCGCGTGGTGGTCGACGACTACCAACAGACCACCGCGGACGGCGTGTTCGCGCTGGGCGACCTCTCGAGCCCCTGGGAGCTCAAGCACGTGGCGAACCACGAGGCGCGCGTCGTCCAGCACAACCTGCTGCATCCCGACGCGATGACGAGGTCCGATCACCGCTTCGTGCCCCGCGCGGTGTTCAGTCACCCGCAGATCGCCTCGGTCGGCGCCAAGGAACGCGACCTGGTGGAGGCAGGAGTCAGGTACGTGAGCGGGGCGCGCGACTACGGCAGCGTCGCGTACGGCTGGGCGATGGAGGACACGACAGGGTTCGCGAAGGTGCTGGCAGACCCCGACACCGGCCTGTTTCTCGGCGCACACCTCGTGGGGCCGCAGGCGTCGAGCCTGATCCAACCGCTGATCCAGGCCATGAGCTTCGGCTTGTCAGCCAAGGAGATGGCGCGCGGCCAGTACTGGATCCACCCGGCGCTGGCGGAGGTCGTCGAGAACGCCGTCCTCGCCCTGCCGCTCACCCCCTGACGAGATCTCGACGGATCAGAACGGCACGAAGGTGTCGCGGGTGCCGTCGATGGCACCTCGGCCGGCTAGGGCACGGCAGAAGTCGAGTGCGTCGGCCACCACGGGTTCCCCGGGGCCAAGCCACGTGCCACCCGCCGGACCCGTCAGTTCGAGCGCGAACGGCTCGCCATGTCGACCCGCCCACTCGTCAACCACGTCGGCGACGATCAGCCCGTCGTGCTCGGGGGTGAGCTCCATGGGCGTGCCGGTGGTGCGGCTCATGTCGATCCGGTGCATCCACACGTCGCGGGTCAAGATGACGTCGGAGAGGAAGCCGACTGTCCACGACTCCGAGCGGTCTCCGACCTGTTGCTTGTCAGGCATGGTGCGATTGCGCACCAAGCCTGGTGTGCGTTTGCGCGCACGAGCCGCCTTTGGCCCGACACGGGCGAACAGCTCGATCAGCTCAGCCGTCCCTAGATGAGCTTCCTTCTCCACCTGGAGAGCGGTGAGAGCGTCGACCAGCACACCGCCGCGCTTCTTCGCGGCAGCCATCTGACGCATCGTCTCCCGCATCGATGCCGCCATTTCCGCCATCCCGACGACATGCCCGGCCATCGCCCGCACATCCCAGCCGGGACAATCAGTCGGCCGGGCCCAGTCACCGGGCGACAGCCGCCGGAGCTCATGCAGGAACCGCGTGTACTCGTCGGCCGCGAGTCGCATCGCGATCGCACGGTCAAGAGCGGGTCGGCGGGGTGTCAGGTACGTCTCGGTGTCGATGGTCATGGTCCGTCCTCGTGTCGGCGTGGAAGATTCATGGAATCGGCGTACATCTCGATGAAGCGCGGCAGCAGTCGGCGCCAGCGCACACCCCCCGGGTCGTTGGCCATCTGCTGGTTGACCAGTCCCGCCACGATTGCGGTGTACATGTCTGCCCCGTCTGGATCGGTCACCCCCGTCGCCATGAGCAGGTCTGTGAAGCTGTCGAGGACGGCCACCGCGGGCTCGTAGGCCGTAGCGCTGGGCTCGAAGCCGGGGATGACCCGCTCGCTCATCAACTGGTGGCGCGCGGCGTCTGCGCTGGCGAAGTCGAAGAAATGCTCGGCAACGGCGAGCAAGCGCTCTCGTGGATCTTCCGGCAGCGAGGGCCGGAGCTCTTCCGCCCGTTGTGCGTAGGAGGCCCAGGCCTGCTCGAACATCGCGTCGTAGATGGCCGCCTTGCTGGCGAAGTGCGAGTAGAGGGACGGCGGCTTCATCCCGACGCGGACCGCGACCTCCTTGAGCGTGAGCCCGGCGATGCCGTGCGCCCCGGCGACCTCCCAGGCTGCGGCCAGGATCTCCGCTCGCGTGGCCTCACGCCGTTCAGCTTTCCTATCTCGATTAGGTATTCCTACCATGCGTAGGAGATTGCCTTGTCCTGATCGCGCTGTCAAGGCATGAGTCGACGCCGGCTGGGTACGGGAACCGACGGGTTCGTCACGGGAGTCGAACCCAACCGCACCCACGGAAACACGAATGCACCCACGCAGTCGCATCCACGAGGCACGAGGAAACGGAGATCCGAGATGTCGTCAGGAGTCGAGACAGGTCGGATCACGACCGACATCCCGGCCAGGATGGACCGGCTGCCGTGGGCACGCTGGCACTGGCTCATCGTGGTCGGGCTCGGTACGGTCTGGATCCTCGACGGCCTCGAGGTCACGATCGTCGGGTCACTCTCCGACGTCCTCAAGGACGGCAAGACCGGTCTGGGGCTGACGAGCTCCCAGATCGGTCAGGCCGGCGCCATCTACGTCGCCGGCGCCTGTATCGGAGCGCTGCTCTTCGGCCAGCTGACCGACCGCTTCGGCCGCAAGAAGCTGTTCATCATCACGCTGGCTGTCTATCTGACCGGCACGGTACTAACCGCGTTCTCGATGAACCCGTTGTGGTACTTCGCCTGTCGCGCCCTCACCGGTGCCGGTATCGGCGGCGAGTACGCCGCGATCAACTCCGCCATCGACGAGCTGATCCCGGCCAAGTACCGCGGTCGCGTCGACATCGCGATCAACGGTTCCTTCTGGGTCGGCGCCGGCGCCGGCGCCATGCTCACGATCCCGCTGACCAACGGCACGGTGAACCCGGAGTACGGCTGGCGCGGTGCCTTCGCGCTCGGCGCGATCCTGGCGTTCGGTGTGCTGCTCGTACGCCGCAACGTCCCCGAGAGCCCGCGCTGGCTGTTCATCCATGGCCGCGAGGACGAGGGCGAGAAGATCGTCAAGAGCATCGAGCACACGGTCCAGGACGAGACCGGTAGGGACCTTCCCTCGGTGTCCGACACGATCACGATCCGGCAGCGCCGCACGATCAGCCTCGCGCTGATCGCCAAGACAGTGTTCACGATGTATCCGAAGCGCACCGTGTTGTGCTTCTCGTTGTTCATCGGACAGGCGTTCCTCTACAACGCCTTCTTCTTCACCTACGGCGACGCGCTCGGCACGTTCCTGGGTGTCGACCAGGTCGGGTGGTACATCGCGGCGTTCGCGGCGAGCAACTTCATCGGAGCACTGGCGCTCTCCCCGCTGTTCGACACGGTCGGGCGGGTCCGGATGATCGCGGCGACGTACATCATCTCCGGTGTGCTGCTGCTGGTCGCCGGCTTCTACCTCGACTCGTTCACGGCATTGACGCTGACCGCCATGGGGATGGTGATCTTCTTCTTCGCCTCGGCCGGAGCCAGTGCCGCCTACCTCACGGCCAGCGAGGTGTTCCCGATGGAGACGCGGGCGCTGTGCATCGCGTTCTTCTACGCGATCGGCACCGCTGCGGGCGGCATCGCCGGCCCGCTGTACTTCGGCAAGCTGATCAACGACGCGACCGACAGCATGGACATCACCGGTATCGCCCCGGGCTACTACGTCGGCGGCCTGCTGATGATCGCGGGCGGGATCGTCGCGACGTTCCTCGGCGTCCATGCCGAGGGCAAGACGCTGGAGAGCATCGCCAAGCCGCTCACCGCCGAGGACGACGCCCCGCGCCAGGGCAGCGACCAGGCCGAGCCCGCACGCGCCTGAGCGCTTTGCCCTGGACCACCCACTCGAACAAAACACCGCAGACACGTACAGATACCGTTGTCGATCCTCTACACACTCAGCGACAAGGAGCCAGTCATGCCGATGCCTCCCCCGAAGGCTTCGACCGAAGGACGACGCGACCGGCAGGTCTTCCACGAGATGGGTCAGGTCGTGCGCGCTCTCGAAGCGCTGGGCCCACAGTCGCCCGATCACCTGCGCCAACACGTGGGAGCGGCGTACTGGGAGAAGGACCGCTTTGACGCCGCCGTGGCGTATGCCGTCGCCGACGGCCTCGTCCTCCACACTGCCGACGGCACGCTCGCAGCCACCTGACCCTCCGCGTTTGCCTAGTTCACAAGCCAGCTGGCTGGTGAACTAGGCAAACGCCCCTTGGGCGCCTGGTATCTGCCTTCTGGACACCGCCGTGCCGGGTGCTCGGCCACCTCCCCGCCCCGCAAAATCCCTCGCCTCTGCGCGACCCCGGCACCTAAGGTCGCGGCATGACGCTTGCGTATGACGACACCGGCCCGACCGGATCCCGGCCGGTTGTCCTGCTTCTCCATGCGGGCGTGTGCGACCGCCGGATGTGGCGGCACCAGACCGAGGTACTTGCCCCGACCCACCGCGTGATCTCGCCCGACCTCCCGGGCTTCGGTGACTCCCCCCTCGAGCCCGGAGAGTTCTCCACGGCCGCCGAGCTGGTCGACCTTCTCGACAAGCTCGGCGTCGAACAAGCAGCGGTCGTGGGAGCGTCGTACGGCGGTCGCGTGGCACTCGAGCTGGCCCACGTGGCGCCGCAACGCGTCAGCAGCCTCACGCTCATCTCGACCGCGTTGAAGGGCCTCGACTCCACCGCGGACGTCGACGAGTTCGGCGAGGAGGAAGAGCGACTCGTCGAGGCCGGCGACGTCGATGGCGCGGTCGAGCTCAACGTCGCGACCTGGTTGGGCCCCGATGCCGACGACGACGCCCGCGCACAGGTCCGGCAGATGCAGCAACGAGCCTTCGACGTCCAGCTCCCGGCGGACGAGTGGCCCGACCCGCCCCACCCGGCGCCGGTCCAGCCTGACCTGCCGGCCATCGGCGTCCCCACCCTGGTCGTCTCCGGTGGCCACGACCTCGACTTCTTCCAGGTCGTGGCGCGGCACGTGGCATCGTCGATCCCCGGTGCGCGGCTGGTCGAGCTCGCGTGGGCCGGGCACCTGCCCAGTCTCGAACGCCCCGGCGAGACGGCCACCCTCGTTGCGGAGTTCGTCAACGAGCATGCTTGAACAGCAACAGAGGCCGCCTGGCAGCGCAGGTCTAACCTGGTCAGCGAGGCCAACGATGACACAGGACCACGCTCCGTCGGTGACCGTCACCTTGCTCGGCGGGCTGGCGGTACGTCGACGTGGGGTCACGGTCCACGCACCCTCCATGCGGGCCGTCGAGCTGCTCGTCTATCTGGCGGTCCATGCCGAGGCGCGTCATCCGCGTCGCCACCTCGCCGCGATGCTGTGGCCGGACTCCGACGAACAGCAGGCGCGCACGAACCTGCGACGAGAGCTCCACCACCTCCGTTCACTGGTGCCCGCCGTCTGTCTCGACATCACCGCGACCTCGATCGGCTGGGTGGACGACCCGTCGTGCGCCGTCGACGTCCGCACGTTCCTCGTCGAGGACGCAGCGGCCAGACGCGCGCAGCAGCTCGGTGACCCTCTCGAGACTGTCCTGCACGGCCGTGCTGCGATCGCGGCGTACACCGGCGCGCTCCTGCCCGGTTCGTACGACGACTGGGTCCTCACGGAGCGCGAGGCTCTCACCAACGCCTGCGTCAGCCTCTGCGACGACATCATCGACGCACTGCGCCGCAGAGACATCGCCACCGCGAAGGAGATCGCCCGCCGTCGCATCCAGCTGACCCCGCTGGAGGAGACCGGCTACCAGCAGCTCATGGTCCTGGAGGTGGCGTCCGGCGACCGCGCGGGCGCACTGACGACATACCACCGGTGCGCATCGATGCTGGAGGAGCAGCTCGGTGTGTCGCCGTCCACAGACACCGACGAGCTGATGCGATCCCTGTTGGCCACTCCGGCCGAGGTCATCGCCGAAACCGTGACGGAGGCTCCAGCAGAGCCCGCGATCCGCACCGTTCGGGCTGACGTTGTCGGCAGGCAGCCAGATCTCAGCTCCTTGCTCCAGTCGTGGCGCCAGGCGAGAGCCGGCAATCCAGGTCTGGTGCTGCTCACGGGAGACCCAGGCGTCGGCAAGAGCACCCTGCTGCGTGAGTTGGGGCGACTCGTGGCGACCGAGGGTGGCCTGGCGATCCGCACACGCTGTTTCGGCGTGTCGGCAGCTGCGCTGGCGCCGGTCGCCGACTGGCTCGGCAGCGACGCATTCGAGGCGACCATCGCGACACTTCCAGGCGTGTGGAAGGACGAAGTCCGTCGACTCGTGCCGGACCGACGAGCCGGCGAGCCAAAGGCCCAGCAGCTGCCGCTCGAACATGCCAGTCAGCGCGCAATGGCGGACTCCTGGCGTCGTCATCGATTCTTCGAAGCCCTGGCCCATGCGGTGACCTCCGTGGACCAACCGCTCTTGATGATCCTCGACGACTTCCACTGGGCCGACAAGGAGACGGCCAGCTGGATCGCGTTCCTGCTCCACATGGCACGCGACTTTCCCGTGCTTGTCGTGGCCGCGGCGCGCACCGACGAGTTCCGCCGCCAGCCGGTGCTCAACGCGGAGCTCAGCCAGCTTCGAGCAGTCGGGCTCATCCGGGAGATCGAGGTGGCGCCCCTTGATCTGGCTGGGACGGCCCAGCTGGCCGCCCGGTTGTTCGGACGCCCGCTCGACGATACGGAGGCGCAACTGCTGCACGCGGCTTCCGGTGGCTACCCGCTGTACGTCGTCGAGGCCAGCCAGAGCTCGTTGTCTCGGGCTGCATCCGGCGTGAACGAGGAAGACCTCGCCGGGGTCCTGAAGCGACGTCTGTCCGAGGCCAGCCCGCCGGCTCAGGACTGTGCTGCCCTCGCCGCCGCCGTCGGACGAGACTTCCGGCTGGAACTCCTCGTCGAAGCCAGCGATCTCGACGAGGCCACGGTCGTGGCGGCTGTCGATGAGCTCTGGCGTCGTCGTCTGCTCCGTCAGGTCGGCCACGGCTACGACTTCACGCACGACCTGCTACGCGAAACGGCGTACCAGTCCGTTCCGCCCGCCCGCCGCTGGCTCGAGCACCGCCGCCTGGCGCAAGCACTCGAGCTGCTCCAGGACGGCGCTGTGCACCACACGTCGGCAGCGCTTGCCGAGCAGTACGACCGCGGCGGCCGTCCCGAACGAGCCATCCCCTACCTGATCGAGGCCGCGGCCGATGCCGCCCGCGTCTACGCGACCAACGACGCGCTGCGCCTGCTCCGCCGTTGCCTCGAGCTGACGCGCGCCCTCCCCGCCGGACTCGACCGCGAGGTCCGCGAGCTCGAGGTGCTGCAGATCATGACGGCCCCGCTCACCTCAACCCACGGCTACGCCGACCCCGAGCTCGAAAGCACCCTGCGCCGGAGCATCACCCTCGCCCGGGCGTTGGACCGCAGTGACACCGAGGTGGCCTCCACCGTCGGGCTGTGGGCCGCGACCTTCGTGCAGGGCGACATCGCCGGCTCCTACGCCCTCGCCGACGGCGCTCAGCAGCTGGTGGGAGATGTCCCGGAACTGACGGGCCAGGTCCATTTCGGCCTCGGCGGCTCAGCCCTCAGCCTCGGTCGGCCCGACGAGTCGGTTCGCCACCTCGACCTCGCGTACGACCTGTCGGTCGGGGCGGTCTCGCTCCTCGTCGGTACCCGGCCTGAGGTGCACGCGCGTGCCTGGTCAGCTCACGCCTGGTGGCTCCTCGGTGACGAGCAGCATTGCCGGGACGCCTGCGAGCAGGCCCTGACCGAGGCCCGAGCAGCCGACCACGCTTATACGCTGGCGGTCGCCCTGGCGTATGGCGCCGTCTCGTTCCAGCTGCTCGGTGACATCGAGCGGGTCGAGCGGAGTGCGGCGGAGCTCGCGACGCTCTGCCATCGTCACGGATTTGCGTACTACCGCGAATGGGGCTCGGTCCTGGACGGTTGGGCCCGTGGCGACGAGCGCGGCATCACCCAGATCCAGGCAGGCATAGCGACCCTGAAGGCCAGTCGCTCACTCACCCGGTTGCCGTACTGGCTTGCCCTCCTGGCCGAACTCCAGATCTCCGCTGGTCGCCAGGCCGACGCTCGTGCCTCACTCGACGCCGCGCGGGTGTCCGCCACCCTGAGAAGCGACACATGGTGGCTTCCTGAGGTGCTCCGCCTGCGCGCCCAGCTGGAGTCGGGGCCGTCGTCGCTGCGCCTCCTCATGGAAGCCGAGGCGCTCGCCCGCACCCAGTCGAGTCCGGGACTTGCCGCCCGCGCGCGCGCCGACCTCGACCGGCGTACTGCCGAACTGCCGAACTGAACGTACAGATGCGGCCATAAGCCACCATTGTGGAAGCCGTTCGGCAACTTCTTTGGCCAAAGACTTGCGGTATGACGGCCGCGGAACGGTGTGCGAACGGCTGCTTCCTAGCGTGATGAGCATTCCACTCACCTTGCAGATCAGCAAAGGAATGATTCTCATGAACACCACTCCGGCCACGACGGGCACCGCCTCGTCAACGAGCCAAACATCGGTTCCCCGACAGGGTGGGGCCGAACTCAAGGCGCTCGGAGACCAGCTCCTCGGGGCGCTCATCACCGCCTCCGACCCCGGCTACGACGAAGCCCGTGCCGTGTACAACGGCATGATCGACCGTCGACCGCTAGCAATCGCCCGCTGCACGAACGCGGCCGACGTGGTCGCCTGCGTGAACGCCGCCCGCGACATGGGCGTCGACGTCGCGATCCGCGGCGGCGGTCACAACGCCGGCGGCCTGGGTGTCTGGGATGACGCCCTCGTCATCGACCTGTCCACGATGCGCAACGTCACGGTGGACGCCGACGAGCACACCGTGCGAGTCGAAGGCGGCTGCACCTGGAACGACGTCGACGCCGCGACCGTGCCGTTCGGCATGGCCACGCCGTCAGGCTTCCTGTCGTCGACAGGCGTCGGCGGTCTCACGTTGGGCGGTGGCATCGGCTACCTGACCCGGCGATTCGGACTCACCATCGACAACCTGCTGGCGGCCGACGTCGTGCTGGCGGACGGTCGCCTGGTCACGACCAGTGCGTCGTCGCACCCAGACCTCTTCTGGGCGCTCCGCGGTGGTGGCGGAAACTTCGGCGTGGTCACGGCGTTCACGTTCCGCTGTCACGACATCGGTGACCACGGCGTCATCGTCGGCGGGCCGATCCTGTACTCGCTCGACGACGCCGCTGAGGTGATGCGCTGGTACCGCGAGCTGCTCCCGTCACTGCCCGAGGAGCTCAACGGCTGGCTGGGCATGCTCACGATCCCACCGGCACCGCCGTTCCCCGAGGAGCTCTGGGGAACGAAGTCGTGCGGGATCGTCTGGTGCTACACCGGGCCGGGCGAGCGCGCCGACGAGGTGTTCGAGCCGATCAAGGAGTTCGGGTCGCCGTTGCTCGTCGGAGTCCAGGACATGCCGTTCTCGGCCCTGCAAAGTGCCTTCGACGCGTTGTACCCGGCCGGCCTGCAGTGGTACTGGAGAGCCGACTTCTTCAACGAGATCACCGACGAGGCCATCGAGATGCACCAGAAGCACGCTGCCAACCTGCCGACCGGACACTCCACGATGCACCTCTACCCGATCGACGGCTACGCGGCCAGGGTCGGCGAGGACCAGACGGCGTTCGCGTACCGCGACGGCGGCTGGGCCGGTGTCATCGTCGGAGTCGACCCCGACCCTGCCAACAACCAGCTCATCACCGACTGGACGAAGCAGTACTGGGAGGACCTGCACCCGACCTCTGCCGGCGGCGCCTACGTCAACTTCCTCATGGATGAGGGCGGCGACCGGGTGCGGGCTTCGTACAAGGGCAACTACGAGCGGTTGGCGCAGGTCAAGCGCATCTACGATCCCGGCAACATGTTCCACATCAACCAGAACATCACCCCGGCCAGCGACTGAGCAGGATCGCTGACCGATCACCGTCGTACGGCGGCTGGGGCCTGGCCCCGGCCGCCGTACGCGCGACTGGAACAATCGACACATGAGCGCATCCTCGGCCAAGCCCACCGCCGACGTCAGCGTCCGAGTGGCCTGGGCCGACGACGCTGCCGCCATCGCCGGCGTCCAGGTACGCGCCTGGCGCGAGGCGTACACCGACATCCTTCCTGCGGACGTGCTGGACGCACTGCCCGAGGAAAGCTTCGAGACCGCCTGGCTGCAGTCGATCGCCAGGCCCAAGGAGGCTCGGCAGCGGGTCCTGGTCGCCCTCGAACGCGCCACCGTCCGCGGGTTCGCTGCCACCGTCCCGGCAACCGACACCGACGCCGACCCGTCGGTCGACGGGGAGATCGCCGAGTTCGTCGTCGACCCGGCCCATGCCCGGGCCGGACACGGGTCGCGCCTGCTGCACGCCGCTGTCGACACCATGCGCTCGGACAAGTTCAGCCGCGCCACGATCTGGCTCACCTCGACCAACGACGCGCTACGCGAGTTCCTCACCGAACAGGGCTGGGCCCCGGACGGCGCCCACCGCGAGCTCGACCTGCACGGGGACGGCAGTGTGCTGGTCAACCAGGTGCGACTGCACACCGATCTGGGCGACTAGCAGCAGTCGGCCGGCCGGTCTCAGCGGCCGCTGGGGTCGTCGACGTCGAGGACCAGTTCGGCAGGAGCACGCATCCGCCAGGCGTCGGTGACGAGCTCAGCCAGCCGCTCGCCGTCGACCTCCGCCAACCGCACCAGCACCAGCGGCCAGCCGTCGTACTGCGGGGTCGTGAAGAACAGGTCAGGCTCGCCGAGCACGAGCGCCTGCTTCTCCCCCTCGTCGCCGACATAGAGCACGGCGATGTCGGTGCGGATGCGGCGCGGCCTTCCTGGCCGGCGTTCGGGGTAGGACCAGACGAAGCCGCGGTTGCCCACGCGGAAGTCGAAACCGGCACTGTCGATCTCCTCGACGTGCGGCAGGCTCAGTGCGAGGCGGCGTACGTCGTCGGCGTCAGCCATCGCACCTCCGCTGGTGGCTCGCGGGCATCATCTGCCGATGCTAGAACGCAGGACCGACACGGGGACACCACGTCCATGGTTGCCGCGCATCGTCGGCGAATCCCTGCGGTACGGTCCCCGAGTGCGGCACCCGCGTCCCCGACTCCCGACTGCTGCGACGCCGGCGCGTCGACAACTCCTGGTCGACTCCGTGGGCGTCGGCATCGCCACCGGCGCGTACGGCGTCTCGTTCGGCGCCATCGCCACGAGCTCCGGCTTCACGGTGGCGCAGACCTGTGCGTTGAGCCTGCTGGTGTTCACGGGTGCGTCGCAGTTCGCGCTGCTGGGTGTCGTCGCATCCGGGGGTGCGCCGATGTCAGGTGCTGCGACGGCGCTGATGCTGGGCACGCGCAACACGCTGTACGGCTTGAAGCTGGCGTCCCTCCTGGGACTACGAGGGGTACGACGCGTTGCCGGTGCTCATCTCGTGATCGACGAGTCGACCGCCATGTCGCTGAAGGCCGCTGACCCGCGTGACGCTCCGCTGGGGTTCTTCGCCACCGGCACGGCCGTGTTCGTGCTGTGGAACCTGGCCACGCTGATCGGCGCCCTCGTCGGCGATGCGATGGGCGACACGAACGCCTACGGGCTCGACGCGGCGGTTCCGGCCGCCTTCCTGGCGTTGCTGTGGCCGCGACTCGACCACACGCGCGCCCGGTTCACGGCGGTGGTGGCGGCGGTGCTGGCGCTGAGTCTGGTGCCGTTCACCCGTCCCGGCGTGCCGATCATCGCGGCTGCCGCCATCGCGGTACTGGCCGCGGTGACAGGTGCCGAGCGGTCACCGCACCTCGGCGCGGTCGATCCGGCGCTGGACGTGGACGTCGAAGAGTTCCGCCCTGGTGACCGCGACGGCGATGCGACGCGGGGTGGGCGCTGATGTGGGCCGCGATCATCGTGACGGCGGTGGGCTGCTATCTGCTCAAGCTCGTTGGGCTGTCGGTGCCGGATAGGGTGCTCGACCGGCCGCTGATCCGGCGGATGGCCGACCTGATGCCGGTGGCCCTGCTCGGGGCACTGGTGGCAGTGCAGGCGCTCTCGACCGGTCAGGAGTTGACGGCTGACGCGCGGCTGCTCGGGGTGGGTGCCGGGGTCGTCGCGCTGCTGCTGAGAGCGCCCTTCCTCGTGGTCGTGGTGGTGGCTGCGACCACGACCGCCGTTATTCGCCTGGTGGCGTAGGAGCGGTCTGGGCGGGGGGCACGGCCGGACGAGGCCGTCATACTGGCGCTGGGCAGGGCCTTCCTTGGGGCGGTGGGCAAGGCAAGCACCCAGTGGCCAAGGCGCGTTTGCCTAGTTCACAAGCAAGCTGGCTTGTGAACTAGGCAAACGCGGAGGGCCAGGAGAGAGGTCACGTCGGTGAGGGGGTGGGGGGAAGGCCGAGCACGTGCTCGAGGCCGACGACGAGGCCGCGCATGTCGACCACGGCCCGCACGGCGGTCACCAGGGCCGGCATGGCCGCTGCCCGGTCGGTCATGTCGTGGCGGATCGTCAGCGTCTCCCCCAGGTTGCCCAGGATCACTTCCTGGTGAGCGACCAGACCACGAGCACGGACACTGTGCACGGGCACCCCGTCGACGGTGCCGCCGCGAGCGCCTACCGGGTCGTCCGTCGTCGCGTCCGGCATGTCGGCCAATCCTGCCTCAGCCCGCGCGGCAGCCACGAGCTGCGCCGTCCGGATCGCCGTACCCGAGGGTGCGTCGCGCTTGGTCGGATGGTGCAGCTCGACGATCTCGACCGACTCGAAGAACCGCGCTGCCTCCGCGGCAAAGCGCATCATCAGGACGGCGCCCACGGAGAAGTTCGGGACGACGAGTACCGCCGTGTCCGGCTGCGCGCCGAGCTGCTTCTCGATCGTGGTCAGCCGCTCGTCGGTGAAACCCGAGGTGCCCGCCACCAGGTGGACGCCGTGCTCGATGCACCAGCTGACGTGGTCCATGACCACGCCCGGGTGCGTGAAGTCGACCGCCACGTCGGCTTCGGACACGGCGGCGAGGTCCTCTCCTTCATCGACGGCCGCCACCAGCTCGAGCCCGTCCGCCGCCTCGATCGTCTCGCACGCGAGGCTGCCCATCTTGCCCGCCGACCCGATGACTCCGACCTTGATCATGCGCCCGAGCCTAGTGGTGGACCGGGCGGGTCACCCCGGCGACGAGCCGTTACGGCGGCGGGGCGCCAGCCGCTCGAGCTGGACCACATGATCGGGCGTGAGCTCGGCCAACGAGCTGACACCGAGCAGCCGCATCGTGCGGGCGACCTGGGTCGACAGGATCTCGATCGTGCGATCCACACCTGCGCGGCCACCCGCCATCAGGCCGTACAGGTAGGCGCGACCGATCAGTGTGAACCGGGCGCCGTGTGCGAACGACGCCACGATGTCAGCGCCGGACATGATCCCGGTGTCGAGGTAGACCTCGAGGTCGTCTCCGACCTCGCGAACGACGTCCGGCAGCAGGTGGAACGGCACCGGCGCCCGGTCGAGCTGGCGACCTCCATGGTTGGACAGCACGATAGCGTCCGCGCCCACCGCCGCCACCTGCCGTGCGTCCGCGACCGACTGGATCCCCTTGACCACGAGGCGACCCGACCACTGGTGTTTCAGCCACCGCAGGTCCTCGTAGTCGACGGTCGGGTCGAACATCGCGTCGAGCAGCTCGGCGACGGTGCCACCCCACGAGTCGAGCGACGCGAACGTCAGGGGCTCCGTCGTGAGGAAGTTGAACCACCAGCCCGGTCGTGGGATGGCGTTGATGACCGTCCGCGGCGTCAGCGTCGGCGGGATCGTCATCCCGTTGCGGACATCACGCAGCCGTGCGCCCGCCACCGGGACGTCGACGGTCACGACCAGGGTTTCGTAGCCGGCCGCCGCGGCTCGTTCGACCAGCGCCATCGAGCGGTCCCGGTCCTTCCACATGTACAGCTGGAACCAGTTGCGACCCTGCGGATTGACGGCGGCGACGTCCTCGATCGAGGTCGTGCCCATCGTGGAGAGCGTGTACGGGATCCCGGCCTCGCCGGCAGCCGTAGCACCTGCGATCTCGCCCTCCGTGTGCATGAGCCGCGTGAACCCGGTCGGTGCGATGCCGAACGGCAGCTCCGAGCGGCGACCGAGCACGTCACAACCGATGTCGACCTTGGAGACGTCTCGCAGCACCGCGGGATGGAACTCCACGTCGCGGAACGCCTGCCGCGCACGTGCCAGCGACAGCTCCTGCTCGGCGGCACCGTCCGTGTAGTCGAACGCGGCGCGGGGAGTCGTACGTCGCGCGATGGTCCGCAGGTCATCGATCGTCAGCGCGTTCTGCAACCGGCGACGGACCGGGTTGAGCGTCGGCCGCCTGAAGCGCAGCAACGGCACCAGGTCAGCCCGGCGAGGGATGCGACGTCTCACCCCACCCATCCCACCACGCTCGCCCGGGCCGCGAAACCGGACCGTACGAACAGCTGGGGTTCAGGCGAGGCTGGACAGCGCCTTGTCAGGGCCGACGACGGCCAGCGTCTGCTCACCTGAGAGCACTGCGACCGCCGCGGCTCTGACGTCGTCGAGGGTCACGGCGTCGATCATCGCGAGCGTCTCGTCGGTGCCGAGCAGCCCACCGGGCAGGAGCTCCGACTTGCCGATGCGAGTCATCCGCGCGCTCGAGTCCTCCAGCCCCATCACGATGGAGCCGCGCATCTGACCCTTGCCGCGGGCGAGCTCGTCGGGGTCGATCCCGTGGTCGACCACCCTGGCCAGCTGGTCGCGACAGATGTCGAGGACCTGTGCCAGCTTGTTCGGCATGCAGCCACCCGCGATGGCGAAGTAGCCGGCATCGACGTGCTGGGAGGTGAAGGCATAGATCGTGTACGCCAGGCCGCGCCGCTCGCGCACCTCTTGGAAAAGCCGGCTGGACGTGCCGCCACCGACGACGGCGTTGACCACGCCGAGCGCGAACCGCCGCGGGTCGTTGCGGTGGAACGACGGCATGCCGAGCACGAACGTCGACTGCTCCATCGGCCGCTCGATCAACGAGGTGCCGGCGATCGTGCGAG
>CAVQJX010000033.1:0-171939 GCA_963712935.1 uncultured Actinomycetota bacterium | reverse complement strand
GTCCGGCAGGGCGCCGTGACGGATCACCGAGCGCACCCGCCTGCTCGAACGCCTTGCGCACGAGCTTCACCACGCGGTTGTGGTCGACGGCGCCGGCCGCGGCGAAGACGAGGTTGTCGGCGGTGTAGCGCCGTGCGTAGTAGCCGGTGATCTGCCGTCGGGTGAGGGAGTTGATCGAGTCGACCGATCCGGTGATCGACCGGCCGAGTGGCGAGTCGCCGTACATCGTCTCGACGAAAGCGTCGTGCACCACGTCGTCGGGATCGTCATCGTGCATCGCGATCTCTTCGAGGATCACGTTGCGCTCGGCGGCGACCTCGTGCTCGGGGATCAAGGACGACGACACCATGTCGCAGATGACGTCGATGGCCAACGGAACGTCGGCGTCGAGGACCCGCGCGTGGTAGCACGTGAACTCCTTGCCCGTGAAGGCGTTGAGCTCTCCCCCGACAGCGTCGAGCTCGACGGAGATGTCGAGCGCCGTACGACGCTTGGTGCCCTTGAACAGCAGGTGTTCGAGGAAGTGGGTCGCGCCGGACAGCGAGCGACTCTCATCACGCGAGCCGACCTTGGTCCAGAGTCCGAGCGTGGCCGAGCGGGCGCCCGGCATCGTCTCGGTGATGACGCGCAACCCGCCGGGAAGAACGGTCCGGCGGACCGTGGATGCCAAGGCACCCGACGGCCCGCCGTCAGCGTTCTCCTTCAGGAGCGTCCGCGTCGACCCGAGTGGCTGGTCGGCAGCGGTCAGATAACGCACAGTCGAAGCGAGATCAGGCGTCGTCGCCCGACGAGTCGCCGTCCTCGACGACCGGCACGAGGGACAGCTTGCCGCGGTCGTCGATCTCACCGATCTCGACCTGGAGCTTCTGACCCACGGAGACCACGTCGTCGACGTTCTCCACGCGCTTGCCGCCGGCCAGCGCCCGCAGCTTCGAGATGTGCAGCAGCCCGTCCTTGCCGGGAAGCAGCGACACGAACGCGCCGAAGGCGGTGGTCTTGACGACCGTGCCCAGGTAGCGCTCGCCGATCTCAGGCATGGTCGGGTTGGCGATGGCGTTGATCGTCGCCCGCGCCGCCTCGGCTGCCTCGCCGTTGTCGGCACCGACGTAGATCGTGCCGTCGTCCTCGATGCTGATCTGCGCACCGGTGTCGTCCTGGATCTGGTTGATGACCTTGCCCTTGGGCCCGATCACCTCACCGATCTTGTCGACGGGAACCTTCATCGTGAGGATCCGCGGTGCGGTCGGCGCCATCTCGTCCGGCGCGTCGATGGCCTCGGCCATCACGTCGAGGATGGTCATCCGCGCGTCACGGGCCTGGCCCAGCGCAGCACCCAGGATGTCGGCGGGGATGCCGTCGAGCTTGGTGTCGAGCTGCAGGGCAGTCACGAACTCGCGTGTGCCGGCGACCTTGAAGTCCATGTCGCCGAACGCGTCCTCGGCGCCGAGGATGTCGGTCAGCGTGACGTAGGTCGTCTTGCCGTCGACCTCACCGCTGATCAGACCCATGGCGATACCGGCGACGGGTGCACGCAGCGGGACACCCGCGTTGAGCAGCGCCATCGTGGACGCGCACACCGATCCCATCGAGGTGGAGCCGTTGGAGCTCAGCGCCTCCGAGACCTGACGGATGGCGTACGGGAACTCCTCGCGCGCCGGCAGCACCGGCATGAGCGCGCGGCCGGCGAGAGCACCGTGACCGATCTCGCGACGCTTCGGCGAACCCACGCGACCGGTCTCGCCGGTGGAGTAGGGCGGGAAGTTGTAGTTGTGCATGTAGCGACGGGTCTTCTCCGGAGAGAGGGTGTCGAGCTTCTGCTCCAGCGACAACATGTTCAGCGTCGTGATCCCCAGGATCTGGGTCTCACCGCGCTCGAACAGGGCCGAGCCGTGCACGCGCGGCACGACGCCGACCTCGGCCGACAACGTGCGGATGTCGGTGAGACCACGGCCGTCGATACGGACCTGGTCGCGCAGCACCCGCTCGCGGACGAGCTTCTTGGTCAGCGACCGGAAAGCGGCGCCGATCTCCTTCTCGCGTCCCTCGAACTGCTCGGCGAGCTTCTCGAGCACCGACGCCTTGATGTCGTCGAGCTTGTCCTCGCGCTCCGCCTTGTCGCCGATCGTCAGCGCCTGGGCGAGCTCGCCCGACGCGGCCGACTCGACGGCCTCGAAGGCGTCGTCCTGGTAGTCCAGGAAGCGGGGGAACTCGCGCACCGGCTTGGCGGCGAGCCCGGCCAGCTCCTGCTGGGCCTCACAGAGCTGCTTGATGAAGACCTTGGAGGCCTCCAGGCCTTCGGCGACGACCGTCTCGGTCGGGGCCTGCGTGCCGCTCTGGACCTTGGCCCAGGTGACCTCGGTGGACTCTGCCTCGACCATCATGATCGCGACGTCGCCGGTCTCGGTGACACGACCCGCGACGACCATGTCGAAGACCGCGTCCTCGAGCTGGCTGTGTGTCGGGAAGGCCACCCACTGGCCGTCGATGAGAGCGACGCGGGTCGCACCGACCGGGCCGCTGAAGGGCAGGCCGGACAGCTGCGTGGACAACGAGGCGGCGTTGATCGCCAGCACGTCGTACGCCGTGTCGGGGTGCAGCGCCATCACCGTGATGACGACCTGGACCTCGTTGCGCAGCCCGGACACGAACGTCGGGCGAAGGGGGCGGTCGATGAGCCGGCAGGTGAGGATCGCGTCCTCGGAGGGACGGCCCTCGCGGCGGAAGAAGGAGCCCGGGATGCGCCCGGCGGCGTACATCCGCTCCTCGACGTCGATCGTGAGCGGGAAGAAGTCGAAGTGGTCCTTGGGGTGCTTGCCGGCGGTCGTCGCCGACAGAAGCATGGTCTCCTCGTCGAGGTAGGCGACGGCGGAGCCGGCGGCCTGGCGGGCGAGCTGCCCGGTCTCGAATCGGATGGTGCGCTTGCCGTGAGCACCGTTGTCAATCACGGTCTCGACGGACTGGGGGTCGGATCCCGTCATGGGAGTCCTTTCTCGAACGAGTGACGCGCGCGCCGAACGCCGCTGGCCGGGGCCAGACGCGGCGAGGCTGTCAGAACCGGCTTGCGCCGGTCAGCTGTCGCTAGGTCCGCCGGGCCGGTCTTCGATCGAGGCTTGCGGGGCTTGGTCGTCCCGAAGGCCACTACCGAGGACCGGCGTCCTCGTGGGCGAACGTCAGCGCTGGCGTCACTGGATGGTGGTGCCTCCCGTGTGGAAGCACCCGTCAGTGTTGCGGTTGGTGCTGTGTGGTTCGTGGTGTTTCATGGTGTTGCTGCGTGAACTCTATTCAGTTGGATTCGGTCGGATCGAGGTGGTGCCCAGTGTCCGGTGCGGCGACCTGGCCCGACCTCATACGACGAGGCGGCCGTCCCCCGAAGGGAAGGCCGCCACGGCGGAGACTAGCGACGTAGGCCGAGTCGCTCGATGATCGAGCGGTAGCGCTCGATCTCGGTCTTCTGCAGGTAGTTGAGAAGACGGCGGCGCTGGCCGACGAGAAGGAGCAGGCCACGACGGCTGTGGTGGTCGTGCTTGTGCTCCTTGAGGTGTTCCGTCAGGTCGGAGATGCGCCGGCTCAGGAGAGCCACCTGCACCTCCGGCGAGCCCGTGTCACCGTCACCGGTGGCGTAATCGTCGATGATCTGCTTCTTGGTCGCAGCGTCCAATGACACGCGATCTCCCTTCGGGGGTTCGTTGCGCGGCGCGCCGGGGCCGGTTCACCCGGGCACAACATTTCCGCGGCCGTTCTACGGCACCGGCCAGCGTATCAGCGCACCCGGGGGGTCAGCCAAATCGTCTGCGCCCCTCCGTGCACCGGACAACCGGGAGATCCCACCGCAAAACGCCTGGCAGGTGATGGAGCCTCGTGCCGCGGGGTACGTGCGGCGCGACGACGGGTGGCGCCTCGCCTTCCACCAGCAGACCCCTGCCTGAGGGGCTACCGGGTCAGGGCCCGGTAGACGGTCTGGACGCCGACCGCACGTTCGAGCTCGCCGGCGACCGAGCTGAAGAACTGGTCCCGGTACGTTTGATCAGTCACTGCGTAGACGGTGAAGTAGAGGCCCGAAAAGGCCGCCAGGAAGACCGAGACCTGGAAGAGCTCGTTGCTCACAGGCAGCCAGTCCAGCGACGGAAGTGCCGTCGGCGGCCGTCCGACCCAGGTCGTGATGACCGGGTCGGTGATCGCGAGCTTGCCGAACACGATGAAGAAGACGAACACCGACAGCGACAGCAGCAGGACCTGGAGGGCTTGGGAGAACAACAGCACCAGCACCAGGTTGGCCTGCTGCACCGGACTCAGCTCGGCCCGCGCCGCCTGGTCGGTCATCTCCCGCGCCGCCTCAGCCACCGGCGTGGTCGCGCAGATCTTCACCAGCCGCTCCCCCTCGGCTTCGGCGCTGACCTGGCGCACCTCCTCGGGCAGCCGCACGAGCAGGAAGACGACCGCGACACCGGCGAACAGCAGGACCGTGAGCCACAGCAGACCCCGGTCCAGTGCACTGCACACCTGCCAGACCTCGGTGTTGATGAACAGGAACGTGATGAACAGCAGCAGCAACGGCAGCGCCCGCGTGATCAGCGGGAAGAGCCAGCCAAGGCTGCCGAACGTGCGCCCGGTCGCCCAGCGGATGATCGGCTGCAGGTGCAGGGACACGAGCCCGTAACCGAGCACAAGGAGCCCGAGGGTGAGCGCCCCAACGAGGACTCCCAACGAGACGTCGCCGGTCCACACCCCCGTCGCCAACCCCGCGCCGAGACCCACCACGACAGCGCCGGTTACGACCGGGATCACCCGGGCTCGGCTCAACGCCGACTTCACACGCGAGGCGTGCGTGGGCACGAAGTAGGGCAGGCCCTGGCGCTCGAACCACACCTCTGCCGCCCGGATGGTGGCGAGCCGACTCTCTTCGGTCACGCAGCACCGCTCCGGACACGCGGAGGACGAGCCGGACGGTCGAGCGGGTGAGGCATGATCGTCAGGCTAACGCCCGTCGGACCGCCTCGACGTCACCGCCGCGGGATCAGGCGTGCTCGCTCGGCGCGGGCGCGGCGGCTGGTTCGTGGCGCGAAGCGGTGCCCAGAAGCATCTCGCTCTCGGCGACCGCGACCTCGAGCAACCCGCACAGCAGGTCGTCGGCATCAAGTGACTCGGACATGCCCACGACCGACAGGTTGATGACGTGCGGGGCGGCGCGGTCGAAGTTCTGCCCTCGACCCCACGGCCGTGACATGAACTGCCGGGCCCAGGTGGTCGCCGACGGACAGAAGGCGAGTCCGGTGGCGGCGAGCTCCCGCAGCCGGGCCGAGTCTGCTCCCGGCCGGTCGTCGAGCTCCCGCACGGCCCGTAGCAAGCCGACGACGAGGGCTTTCTGGTGCTCGTAGGCGGCCACCGTGACGGCAGCGGTGGCGGCATGGACGGTGAGCGCCGGCGTCATCAGCGGGTGGTCACCGGTCAGCCCCACCACCCGGTGGATCAGTGGCAGGATCCGCTGCCGCGCGTCGTCAGAAAGGTGGTCGTTGACGTTGCGTGCCAGCGAGGCCAGCAGCGGATGGGTACACGATGGGTGGTCGGAGAAGCGCTCTCCCGCGAGGTAGGAGGCGTACTCCATGAAGCACGCACCCGATTGTGGTCTCCGATGCTTCCCGGCGGAGAGGACAGGCACGCTGTTGGGTACGAGCGGAGAACGACGTCTCATGTGATCACCCCGACGAGTCGGCTGAGAGGATCGTTCCAGTGTGCGCCTGTCCGCCGGTCAACACCAGCCGCGGCCGGTAAAGAACTCGTGAACGAGTCGTGGCGCGCTCGGCCGAGGTCAGCTGGGAGTGGCTATCGGCGGCGTCACGAGCAGCTCCCGGGCCCGGTCGACGTCCAACGCCATCTGCACGAGCAGGTCGTCCACCGCGTCGAACGTCACCATCCCCCGCAGATAGTCGACGAAGACCACCTCGACCTCGACGCCGTACAGCTCGAGGTCGTCGCGGTCCAAGACGTAGGACTCGACCCGGCGATCCTGGTCGTGGAACGTGGGGTTGGTGCCGACCGAGATCGCCGCGGGCAGGTACGGAGCCCCGGTCTCGTCCAGGCGACGCAGCCAACCGGCGTAGACGCCGTCTGCCGGGACGGCGGTGACCGACGTCGCGACCGGCACGTTGGCGGTCGGGTACCCGAGCTCGCGGCCACGCTGCTGACCCTGGACCACGTCGCCCCGGACGACGAATGGACGGCCCAGCGCCTGCGCGGCGGCGGCCACGTCACCCTCGGCGAGCCGGGACCTGATGTACGTCGACGACCAGACCCGGTCCGACCTGTCACCGTCCAACGGCAGCCCTTCGACGCGGACGTCCCGCTCAGCGCACAGGCGCCGCAGCAGCGCCACGTCCCCCTGGGCACGATGGCCGAAGTGGAAGTTCTCGCCCACGACCACTGCCGCCGCGCGCAGGCCCGACAGGAGGTATGACGTCACGAAGTCCTCCGCCGAGACGTTCGCGAGCTCTCGGGTGAACCGGAGGACGAGAACCGCGTCCACCCTGGCGGCTGCCAGCAGGCTCAACCGCGTGTCGAGCGTCGTGAGCGGCATCGGCGCCTTGTCGGGGGCCAGCACCCGCAGGGGATGGGGGTCGAAGGTCACGGCGACGACCGGCAACCCGCCCAGCTCGGAGGCGACCTCGTGGGCGCGGTCGATCACGTGTCGATGCCCGAGGTGGACACCATCGAAGTTGCCGATCGTCACCACGGTCGGCCCGATACTGGGGCCGACCTCGGAGACGTCATCCCACACCTGCACGCGCCGCGCTCCTCTGGCATCCGTCACATCTGCGAAGACGGGTGTGGTGCCGCGTTTCGGCACCACCTCTGCAGGCAAACTCTGCCATGTTCGGCCTCTGGATGGACGGCCGACCCGGAGCGGTGGAGGTCCGACCGTTGCGCCGTGGGGCGCAGGGCGGTTCAGCGGCCGAGAGCCGCGGCTGCCGCTGCGCGGGCCTCGGCCGGATCCGCCGCGCTCAGGGCTGCCTCCGCTGCAGAGGCGCACTGCTCACTGGTCACTGTCGCCAGGGAAGCACCGACGGCACCGATGGCCGAGGTGGCCATCGACAGGGAGGTGACCCCGACGCCGGCGAGGACGCAGGCGAGCAGCGGGTCAGCAGCAGCCTCGCCGCACACGCCGACCGGCTTACCGACCTGCTTGCCGGCAGCGGCCGTGATGGCGATGAGGTGCAGCACGGCCGGCTGCCAGGAGTCGGTGAGCCCCGCCAGGTCGCCCGAGAGCCGGTCGGCCGCCATGGTGTACTGCGAGAGGTCGTTGGTGCCGATCGACAGGAACTCGACGTGCTCGAGCAGCCGATAGGCCAGCAGTGCGGCCGCCGGCACCTCGACCATCACGCCGGGGGTGAGACCGCGGTCGCGAATCTGCGCAGCAAAGCTCTTGGCCTCCGCGCTGGTGGCCACCATCGGCGCCATCACCCACGGCGCCGTACCCGTCCTCGCGGCGGCGATCGCGATCGCGTCGAGCTGACGGGTCAGCAGGCCCGGGTTGCTCCAGGAGAGGCGCAGGCCGCGGACGCCGAGAGCCGGGTTCGGCTCGTCGGGCAGCGTGGCGAACGCCATGGGCTTGTCCGACCCGGCGTCCAGGGTCCGAATCACCACCTTGCGTTCGCCGAACGCAGCGAAGACCTCGGCGTACAGGTCCGCCTGCTCGTCGACGCCTGGCTCGTCCTCCCGGCCGAGGAACGCCAGCTCGCTGCGGAACAACCCGACACCCTCACTGGGGCCTCGGGCTGCCGCTTGGGCGGACTTGCCGTCCTGCACGTTCGCATAGATCGCTACCGGTACGCCGTCGGCCGTTGAACCAGGGCCCCGCCAAGCGTCGGCGGCCTGGCGGGTACGGCGGTCTGCGTCGACGAGGGACACGGCTTCGGTCTCGTCGGGGTCGATGAGGATCTCCCCCGTCGCACCATTGACCAGCACGATCGTCCCGACCGGCAGGTCGTCGACGTCAGCCGCCACGATGCAGGGGATCGACAGCTGGCGGGCGATGATCGCCGTGTGGCTGGTCGGGCCGCCGAGGCTGGTCACGAGGGCGATCACGCGGGTGGGATCGAGGCCGGCCGTGTCCGCCGGCGCCAGGTCGTCAGCCACGAGCACCGATGGCTCGTCAGGCATGGGGATCCCCGGCTCGGGCAGCCCCTGGAGCTCGGCCACGACGCGACTGCCGAGGTCGCGAAGGTCTGTGGTCCGCTCGGCCATCAAGCCACCGAGCTGCTCGAACATGGGCGCGAACTTCTCGACTGCCGATACTGTCGCCGCCTCGGCCGACGCATCAGCAGCGATCTCCTTGTCGACGGTCTTGCGCAGCCCCTTGTCGGACACCAGCCCGACCTGGGCGACGAGCACCTCCTTGGCGACGCCCGACGCCGCGTCGGCCCGACCCTGCAGTCGCTCGGCCACCACGGAGACTGCGGCGCGGAAGCGCTCGCCCTCGCGGTCAGCACCCGCCGAGGCCAGCTCCGACACCCGGCTCAGGTCGACGCCGGCTGCCGGTCGGATCACCGGCCCCACCGCCACGCCGGGAACCACGGGCGTGCCGGTCCGGGTGCCGGAGACACCGGATGAGGCGTCGGTCGGGGCTCCGAGAGTCGGGCTGCTGACATCGGTCATGGTCTTGCCATCCTGCCTCGCACTGTCGTGCGATCGCTCACTGGGCGGTGGCACGGCTCTTCCGCGTCCTCGACACCCACGTCATGTTGTTATGTGTGGTCTTTCCCCTCGAGATTAGTCGCGAAAGGCTTGACAACGCAAGGGGTACGGGCGTAAAACAAAAGAAAGCAACAGACCTGCAGATCCACGAAAGGGCATCCTGTGTACGCAGAAGAACGGCAGCAGGCCATCGCAGACCTGGTCGCCCGAGAGCGCCGGGTCAGCGTCAGCGGTGCAGCCCAGACGTTCGGAGTGACCACCGAGACCGTGCGCCGCGATCTGGCGCTGCTCGAGCGGCACGGACTCGTCCACCGGGTCCACGGCGGCGCTGTCGCCGCCGGATCCCTGACCACGGTCGAGCCGCTCGTCGCCGAGCGCGACCTGGCTGCCACCGCGCAGAAGGACCGGATCGCGCGTGCTGCGCTCGACCTGCTGCCACCACCGGGGGGAAGCGTCCTCCTCGACGCCGGTACGACGACGCAGCGGTTGGCCGCCGCCCTCCCGACTGACCAGCGCTTCACCATCGTCACCAACGCGGCCTCGGTCGCGACGACGTTGTCGTCGGTCTCGAACCCAGCCGAAGTACAGCTGCTCGGCGGGCGGATCCGGACCGCCAGCCTCGCGTGCGTCGGTCCCCACACGCTGGCAGCCCTGGCCGACGTTCGGGTCGACGTGGCGTTCCTCGGCACCAACGGACTGGCACTTCCGTACGGACTGACCACCCCCGACCAGGACGAAGCCGCAGTGAAGTCCGCCATGGTCACCGCCGGCCGGCGCGTCGTCGTTCTCACCGACTCCAGCAAGTTCGGCCAGGAGACGCTGGTCCGGTTCGCCCGGCTCGACCAGATCGACGCCGTGGTCACCGACGACGGCGTCGACCCGAGTGACGTGCGGGCCCTCGAGGCGCTCGACATCGATGTGGTCGTCGCATGATCGTCACGCTCACCGCCAACCCGTCGGTCGACCGCACCATGGCGATCGACGGCCCGATCAAGCCCGGCGAAGTGTTCCGCGCTCTCAGTGTCGGTGACGAAGCCGGCGGGAAGGGCGTCAACGTCGCCCGCGCCGTCGCCCACGCCGGCGTCCCCGCAGTTGCCGTCCTGCCCGCCGACGACGACGACCCGCTCGTCAAGGGCCTGATCGCCGCCGGCGTGCACCCCATCAACGTGCCCGTCGGACGGCCGTCGCGCGTCAACATCACCATCACCGAGCCGGACGGGACGACCACCAAGTTCAACGACCCCGGGCACAGCTTCGACGCCGCCGTCTTCGATGAGCTGCGCGACCGGCTGCTCAGCCGTTCGCACGGCAGCGACTGGGTCGTGCTGTGCGGCTCGCTCCCGCCGTCAGCACCGACCGCCTGGTACGCCGAGCTGACGGAACAGCTGCATGCTGCCGGCCGACGCGTGGCCATCGACACGTCCGGGGCGGCCCTGGTCGCCGCCGTGGGCAACTCCGCGCGGCCGGACCTGCTCAAGCCGAACGCGGAGGAACTGGCGTCACTGACCGGCGACGACCCAGACCGGCTCGAGTCCGACAACGACGCGGCGGTCGACGCGGCTCGTCGGCTCGTCGACGACGGCGTCGGCGCCGTCCTGCTCACCCTCGGCGCCGAGGGTGCTGTCCTCGTCACGCCCGAGGGCACCTGGATCGCCAGCCCTCCCCCGATCACCCTGCGCAGCACCGTCGGCGCAGGCGACGCCAGCCTGGCCGGCTACCTCTTGGCCGATCTGAGCGGGCTCGGCCCGGCGGATCGGCTCCGCGAGGCGGTGGCGTACGGCGCGGCTGCCGCGTCACTGCCCGGCTCGACCATGCCCCGCCTGTCCGACCTGCACCGTGACGGCGTCGTCGTCACCCAACCCTCCCACCGCTCGTCGAGCGACCAACCCACAAGGAACCCCCGTGTCTGAGCTCATCAATCCCCAACTGGTGGCGCTGGACGCCACCTACGGTGGCACCAAGGACGATGTCATCCGCGCCCTGGCCCGGCTCGTCGCCGATGCCGGTCGGAGTACGAACGCCGACGGCCTCGCCGAGGACGCCTTCGCTCGCGAGGCCAAGTCCGTGACCGGTATGCCGGGCGGCCTCGCCATCCCACACTGCCGCTCCGAGCACGTGACGGTCCCGTCCCTGGCGTTCGCCCGGCTCTCACCGCCCGTCGACTTCGGTGCGAAGGACGGACCGGCTGACCTGGTCTTCATGATCGCCGCGCCGGCCAGTGGCGACCAGGAGCACATGAAGCTGCTGACGAAGCTGGCCCGCGCCTGGTGCGGAAGGACTTCACCGACGCCCTTCGGTCGGCGACCGGCACCGCCGAAGTCGTCAGCCTGGTTTCCTCGGTCGTCGCCCCTGAGGAGTCGCTCCGCCCCCGCGGCGGCGGCCTCGCGACGCGGCCCCGGCGGCCGTGCCGGCTCGCGCCACTCTGCTGAGCCGCCGACGATCGTCGCGGTGACCGCCTGCCCCACGGGCATCGCCCACACCTACATGGCCGCCGAGGCGCTCGAGGCCGCCGGCACGAAGGCCGGCATCAAGCTGCTGGTCGAGCCGCAGGGCTCGGTCGGCGCCGAACGACTCGACCCGAAGGTCATCGCCGCTGCCAGCGCGGTCATCTTCGCGACTGACGTCGGGGTCCGGGACAAGGGTCGGTTCGCGGGGCTCCCCGAGATCTCCACGAGCGTGAAGAGCGGTATTCACGACGCCGACGAGCTCGTCTCCCGCGCCTTGGCGGCCGCTGACGACCCGAACGCTCCCCGCGTCGCCGGTGACGGCGGCGGTAGCGGATCGTCCGGCCGCGGAGCCGTCGCCACTGGGGGTGGCGGCGGTGGTGGCCTCGGTACCCAGGTCAGGACCGCGCTGTTGACCGGGGTCAGCTACATGATCCCGTTCGTGGCGGCCGGTGGTCTGCTCATCGCCCTCGGGTTCCTGCTGGGTGGCTACGAGCTCGCGCTCAGTGACTACGGACCCGACAAGGACCAGGGGCTGGCGGACTTCGTGCTCGGCAGCTCGAACCTGACGCAACCTGCCAGCCGGCTCGCTTGAGCCCGCACGCACTGTTCGGAAGCGGCTTCATGCTGTTCCTCGGTGCGGCGCTGTTCAAGCTCGGCGCGCTGTCGTTCGGCTTCCTCGTGCCGGCGCTTGGCCGGATACATCGCCTACGCCATCGCGGACCGACCCGGTATCGCTCCGGGCTTCACCGCAGGTGCCGTCGCGGGCTTCACGGGTGCCGGCTTCATCGGCGGCATCATCGGTGGCCTGCTGGCCGGCGTGGTGGCCCTGTGGATCTCCAGCTTCCAGGTCCCGCGCTTCGTCCGCGGTCTGATGCCGGTCGTGATCATCCCGTTGTTCGCGACGTTGATCTCCGGCGGCTTGATGATCCTGGTGCTCGGCAGGCCACTGTCGTGGTTGACGACGCAGCTCACCGACGGGCTGAGCAACATGAGCGGCACCTACGCGATCCTGCTCGGCGTCGTGCTCGGCCTGATGATGTGCTTCGACCTCGGCGGTCCGGTCAACAAGGCGGCGTACGTCTTTGCCACCACCGGGCTCGGCGCCGACCCCAGCCCGGCCAACCTCAAGATCATGGCCGCGGTCATGCTGTCCGGAATGGTCCCGCCGCTGGCGATGGCGCTCGCTTCGACGGTGCGTCCACAGCTGTTCACCGAGCCCGAGCTCGAGAACGGCCGGGCGGCCTGGCTGTTGGGTGCGTCGTTCATCAGCGAGGGCGCCATCCCGTTCGCGGCGGCTGACCCGCTGCGGGTGATCCCCTCGATGATGGCCGGTGGCGCCGTCACCGGTGCCCTGTCCATGGCGTTCGACGTCCAGCTGCGCGCACCGCACGGTGGCATCTTCGTGCTCTTCGCCGTGACCGGCGTCATCGGCTTCCTGCTCGCCCTGGTGGTCGGCACGATCGTCGCGGCGGCCTGCGTGGTGGCGCTGAAGTCGATGCGGCGCAGTCCTGAGCTGACGTCCGTCGAGACAAGCGTCCCTGTCGCCGCCTGATCCGGCACAATCGTCCACACCCTGACCGAGAGGAACACCATGGCCAGCTTCACCGTCAAGGTCGGATCGACCGTAGGCCTGCATGCCCGTCCCGCCACGATCATCTCCGAGAAGGCAGCCGAGCTCGACGCCGACGTCACGATCGCCACCCCCGGTGGCGAGCCGGTCGACGCCGACTCCGCGCTGCTCATCATGACGCTCGGGGCGGGTCCGGGAGACGAGGTGATCGTCGAGAGCGACGACGAGGCGGCGGCACGTACGATCGCCGATCTCGTCGAGCTCGACCTGGACGACGCCGAGCTACCCCGCCTGACCTTCGTCGTCGTACTGGCTCCCCACCTGCCGAGATTTGCCGAGCGAGGCCGCTGCCCATCGTGGCCGCGTCGTTTGCCTTGTGCACTAGGCAAAGGCCGCTGGCAACGGGCGGTTTGCCTAGTGGACAGGGCACCTGGCTTGTTCACTAGGCAAACGCCTACGGCCAGGTGGAAAGAGCGGGCGGTCAGGCGGGGGCGAAGACGGCGATCGGGGTCGCGGCGGTGCCGGGCCGGTCCTGGCGGTAGAGGGCCAGGAACTCACCGGCTGCGCTCATCACGGCGACCGGCTCACCGGTGACGCCGAGATCGACGTCGAGAGGTCGCCCGTTCCGGATCGCCGGCACCAACTCGGCGGGCGTGACGTACGACGGGAAGGCCGCCTGCCGCAACCACCGCCAGGGGTACGACAAAGGCCTCGACAGGTCCCATCTCGAGCTCCTCGAGCGTGCTGGCCCGGTCGAGGCCGAACGGCCCCACCCGCGTGCGCCGCAGCGCCGTGAGGTGACCACCGACGCCGAGCAGGCCGCCCAGGTCGCGGGCGAGCGCTCGGACATATGTCCCCGTCGAGCACTCGACATGCACGTCGACGTCGACGAGGCCGTCATCACCGCGACGCACCGCACTGACGCTGAACTCCGACACGGTGACCGGTCGGGCGGGGATGTCGACGTCCTCGCCGGCCCGCACGCGCGCGTAGGACCGCTGCCCGTCGATCTTGATGGCCGACACCGACGACGGCACCTGGTCGATCTCACCGGTCAGCCGGGCGATCGCTGCGACGATCTCGTCCTCGGAGGCGTCGACGGCAACGGTCTCGACGACCTCACCCTCGGCGTCATCGGTGATCGTCCGCTGGCCGAGCCGGATCGTGGCGTCGTAGCCCTTGGTCGTCAGCGCAAGGTGGCCCAGCAGCCTGGTCGCGCGGCCCACCCCGAGCAGCAGCACACCGGTCGCCATCGGGTCGAGCGTGCCGGCATGTCCGACCTTCCGGGTACCGGCGAGGCGCCGCCCCCGCGCCACGACGTCGTGTGAGGTCCAACCCGCAGGCTTGTCGACGACCAGCAGCCCGTCCGGAGCCGCAGCGGTCAACCGCTGAGCCCGTCCTCGTTCGTGGTCGCCCGGATGCTGCCAGCCGGCTCGGGGGCACCCTCGTCGGTGTGGTCGGCACCGTCGAGGTCCTCGACGTCGTCGAGGTCGTCCTCCTCGGGGTGGCGGTACGGATCCGCCTCCCCGGCGTACGACGCGTGGGCAGCCGTGGCGGCGACCGCAGCATCGTTCTGACGCGCCTGTGCGAGCAGTCCGTCGATGTGGGCCGCCGAATCGGGCAACGCGTCGAGGATGAACTCGAGAGTCGGCGTGTGCCGCATGCCGAGCTGCTTACCCACCTCGGACCTGATGAGGCCCTTGGCGCTTTCGAGGGCCGCGGTCGATGCCGTGCGCTCCTCGTCGTCGCCGAGCACGGTGTAGAAGATCGACGCGTGTTGCGTGTCCCCGGTGACGCGGACGTCGGTGATCGTGACGAAACCGAGGCGGGCATCCTTGATGCGGCGTTCGAGCATTTCCGCGACGATCACATGAATCCGATCGGCCACCTTGCGAACTCGACCCGAGCTCATGGTTCCTCCTTCAGTAGCGAACGTTCGACGATCCCGGCGCTGAACGGCATGGTGCGCCGGACGGATTGCGATCCGTCCGGCGCACCATCCTCGCAGCGGCTTCGGCTCCGCCCGGATGGACCCAGGGCACCTCCAGTGGAGGCGTCCCGCGTCAGCCCCGGGGGATCTCCTTCATCTCGAACGTCTCGATGACGTCCCCGATCTTGATGTCGTTGTAGCCGGCGAGGGTCAGACCACACTCGAAGCCCTCGCGGACCTCGGTGGCGTCATCCTTCTCCCGCTTCAACGACGAGATGTCGAGGTTGTCGGCCACGACCGAGCCGTCGCGCAGCAGCCGCGCCTTGGCATTGCGCCGCATGATGCCCGACGTGACCATGCAACCGGCGATGTTGCCGATCTTCGACGACCGGAAGATGTTGCGGATCTCGGCGGTCCCGAGCTGGGACTCCTCGAACTCCGGCTTGAGCATGCCCTTGAGAGCAGCCTCGATCTCGTCGATCGCCTGGTAGATCACCGAGTAGTAGCGGATGTCGACGCCCTCACGGTCGGCGACCTCGGTGGCCTTGCCCTGCGGTCGGACGTTGAAGCCGATGATCACGGCGTTCGAGGCGGCAGCGAGCATCACGTTGGTCTCGGTGATGGCACCGACACCGCGGTCGATCACGCGGAGCCTGACCTCGTCACCGCCGACGTCGATCTTCGCCAGCGCGTCCTCGAGCGCCTCGACCGAACCGGACACGTCGCCCTTGAGGATGAGCAGGAGCTCTTCGCTCTCGCCCTTCTCCATGCTCGACATGAAGTCCTCGAGCGTGCGACGGCCGGTGCTCTTGGCGAGCATGGCTGCCCGCTCGCGAGCATCGCGCTTCTCGGCGATCTGGCGGGCCACGCGGTCATCCGACACGACGATGAAGTTGTCGCCTGCGCCCGGAACGGCCGTGAGGCCGAGCAGCATGACCGGACGGCTCGGGTCGGCCTGCTCGACGTTCTCACCGTGCTCGTCGAGCATCGCGCGGACGCGACCGTAGGCCGGCCCCGCGACGACCGAGTCGCCGACGCTGAGCGTGCCGCGCTGGACGAGCACCGTGGCCACCGGGCCACGACCGCGGTCGAGATGCGCCTCGATCACCAGACCCTGAGCATCCTGGTCGGGGTTGGCTCGCAGGTCGAGGGCAGCGTCTGCGGTCAGCACGAGAGACTCGAGCAGACCATCGATGTTGATCATGGACTTCGCCGAGACGTCGACGAACATCGTGTCGCCGCCGTACTCCTCGGGCACCAGTCCGTACTCCGTCAGCTGACCACGGACCTTGGCCGGGTCGGCCTCGGGCTTGTCGATCTTGTTGACCGCCACCACGATCGGCACGTCGGCCGCCTTGGCGTGGTTGAGCGCCTCGATGGTCTGCGGCATCACGCCGTCGTCGGCTGCGACGACGAGGATCGCGATGTCGGTGGCCTGGGCGCCGCGCATCCGCATGGCGGTGAAGGCCTCGTGACCCGGGGTGTCGATGAACGTCAGCTTGCGCTCGTGCCCGTCGACCGTGGTCGCCACCTGGTAGGCACCGATGTGCTGCGTGATGCCACCGGCCTCCTTGGAGACGACGTTGGCGTCGCGGATGGCGTCGAGCAGCTTGGTCTTGCCGTGGTCGACGTGACCCATGACCGTGACGACGGGCGGACGTGCCTCGAGGGCGCCCTCGCCGCCTTCGTCCTCACCGAACTCGATGTTGAACGAGTCGAGCAGCTCCTTGTCCTCGTCCTCGGGCGAGATGACCTCGATGTTGTAGTCGAGCTCGGTGCCGAGGATCTGCAGCGTCTCGTCGTTGACCGACTGGGTCGCGGTCACCATCTCACCGAGGTGGAACAGCACCTGCACCAGCGACGCAGCGTCGACGCCGACCTTGTCGGCGAAGTCGGTCAGCGAGGCGCCACGGGACAGCCGGACGGTCTGACCGTCGCCCTTGCGGACGCGTACGCCGCTCGTCGTCGGGGCCTGCATCTGTTCGTACTCTTGGCGACGCGCCCGCTTGGACTTGCGGCCACGCCTCGACGGACCTCCGGCGCGCCCGAAGGCACCCTGGGTGACGCCGCGCTGGTTGCGGCCACCGGGACGGCCTCCGCCGCCCGACGGCATTCCGCCGCCGCCACCACCACCGGCGCCGGCGTAGCCACCGCTACGGCCACCGCGAGCCGGGGCACCGGTCGAGCCACCTGGACCACCGCGGGCAGCTCCGCCACGCGCGCCGCCCGGCCCACCAGGACCGGAACGCCCGCGCGCGGGCGCACCGGGACCACTGATCGCGGACTGGCGCGGCATCATCGCCGGGTTGGGTCGTGGCGCACCGGGCACACCGCCCGGACGGGGCGGCCTGGTGTCTCCAGCCGGACGGTCGGGACGGTCACCCGGACGCTGCTGACCCGGTCGCCGGGGCTGCTGCATGCCCTGCGTGGACGAGAACGGGTTGTTGCCGGGACGAGGGGTTCCGGGCTTGGGCGCCGGACGGGCCGCCGCGGTCGAAGCTGCCGTCGGCGGACGCAGCGGGCGCCTCGGGCTCAGCCGAGGGCTCGTCTGCAGCCGCGGCCGGGGCGACCGGCTCGCGGGAGCTGCCGGCGCGGACTCGACGGAGGGTGCGCTGGTGGGCCGTGGTGCCGGGCGCGGGGCGTCGGCGGGAGCGGCGGGCGGCTCTTCGGTGATGGCCGGGCCGGCTGCGGCCTCGACGGGAACCTCTGCGGGTTCGGTCGTTGTCCGCGTCAGCGGCGGTGGCCTTCTTCGCCGGCGCCTTCTTGGCGGCCTTCTTGGCGGCCTTGGCCTCGGCGGCCTTCTTCCAGGCCTCTCCGTGTGTCTCTTCGAGACGGCGGGCTACCGGCGCCTCGACGGTGGAGGACGCCGACTTGACGAACTCCCCCATGTCTTTGAGCGCCGCAAGGACGTCCTTGCTCGGCACTCCGAACTCTTTGGCGAGTTCATGGACTCTGGCTTTAGCCACAATTCTCCTTCGTGGGCGGTCCGAACCCACGAAGGTCCAGACCGTTAGATGTTGGGCGTGCTCATCGCATGAGTCTCATCGAGATGTCATGAGCAGCTGCTCCACTCTCTTCGTCGGTCTCAGCCCTGTCGGGCCGACTCCATGTCCCCGGGTGGGACCTGGAGCTGTTCGGATGCTGCCGGTGCTGCGGGTATTTCACTGCTGCGCCTCGAGCCAGGTCCGGACAGCGCTGCAATCGACCGGTCCCTCGATGCGCAAGGCCCGAGAGATGGCGCGACGTCGTTCGGCCAGTTCGAGACATGCGAGCGTGGGGTGCAGGTGTGCTCCCCGGCCCGCTCTTCTTCCTGCGGCGTCCGGTACGACGGCGCGGGTGGCCCCGTCGCCCTCGGCGACGACGCGCAGGAGGTCAGACTTTGCCGCGTGTTCCCGACAGCCCACACAGGTGCGGACTGGGGACACCCGACTCATCGGAGCGCAGTCTACCGGTTTGGACGGCGATGCCGCGAACCAGACACCCGTGAGAACCCTGGAGCGACGGTCAGGGACACGGTCTCACCGGCGCCGGCGCTACCGACCCGAGCATCATCGGACTCGAGGGCGGCCTGGATGCGAGCCGCCAGTGGAGCCGCCCGAAGCCGGTCCGCGATCTGGCGGGCTTCCTCGAGCAGTGCGGTTGCCTGTTCTCGCTCACCAACGCGAGCCAAGCCTGTCGCGTAGTCGAGCAACCCTTCGGCCAGCGGGTAAGGGCGGCCGACCTGGCGCAGCGCCTCAACGGCAGCGGACATCGCGTCCAGCGCCGACGTGTCGCCCGTCGCCAGCCGGCCCCGCGCACGCGCCAGGTCACGCTCGAGGCGAAGGAGCGGCGGGACATGGCCCACCGGCCGTTCGTCCAGGACGCCAGCAGCTCCTCCAAAGCGGCCGGTCCCGCGTCGTCGTCGCGGCCCGAGCAGCCAACGGCCACACCCATTGCAAGACGTCGTTCCGGATACCCAGACGCGGGAATCGTCTCGATGACCTTCCGCGGCGTGAAGCAACACCTCGGCCGGGCTGCCGAGGCCGGCGGCGCGGATGGCGTCCACCCCCGCGATGGCCGCCTGGTCCTGGGGGTCCTCGCTGCCACGCAGCGAGGTGAAGACCGATTGGTTCGCTGAGGTGACGACGAGCGCCGGACTCGCCGAACCGCCCCGGAGTACCGACGAGGTACAAGGCGTTCATCGCGACGAAGTCGTCACGCAGGCCGTCGACCTCGATCGCCTCACGCAGGACTTGCTCGGCCACGTCCCAATCTCCGGCGATGATCAGCGCCTGCGACAGGTTGCCGATGGCCACACTGAGCCTGTTGACGTCGCCCACTTTGCGCGCATGAACCGTCGCTGCGCGAGCGGCATCGGCCGCGGCGACCGGGTCGGTGGCCAGCAGCACGTTGGCGAGGTTCAGCAGGCCGATCGAACGCAGGATCGAATCCTCGGCCTCTTCTCCGAGCCTGATTGCGTAGGAGAAGGACGGCTTCGGCCTGTGCGTAGCCGGTCCGCGACGACGTGAGCGAGGCCTCGGGCGATGAAAAGCCCACCCAGGCGGGCCCTGTCGACGTCAACCGCCTGACCGAGATCCAGGGCGTGCGCCGTCAGCTCATCGGCGTCTTCACTGCCTGCGAGGCTCGCCAAGCCGGCCAGCCAGCCGAGAGCGCTGACTGTGTCAGCGTCCGGCTCCGGCGAGAGCACCTCGAGGGCATGCTCCAGCCGCTCGCGGGCCTCCCGGTGGCGTCCCGCCGCCGACAGGGCTGGCCCCCCGCCGCCTGCGCTCGAGCACGTTCTCGTTCGCGCCCTTGCGCTTCGTACAGCGCACCGGCACGGTCCGCATGCGCGACCGAAGCGACGAAGTCCGCAGCGGTGTAGGCAGCCGTGGCCGCACGTTCGTAGAGCTCGGCTGCTGACACCTGCGCGTCACCGCCGTCCAGCAACTCTGTCTCGGCCGCTCCGGCGGCATACCCAGAGACGGCCGCGCTCGGTGAGCCGGATCGGAGACGCTCGCTCGGCCGCACGGACCAGCATGCCGATGGCCTCGTGGCGAATCTCGGGAACGTCGGGCGCGTCGGGTACCGCCGTCAAGGCGTCCAGGTAGTGACGGGCGATCACGTCGGCGAGATCGTCACCGTCGTTGGAGAAGGTGGCCCGCAGGTGGGCAGCGACGGTGAGGTGCCGGGTCTTGCGTTCCCGGCGCGACAGCGTCTCGTAGGCCACCTGGCGGAGCAGGTCCTGGGCGAACCGGTAGTCGCCCACCTGCGGCGACAGCCGGTCTGCGGACACGCTCAGCACCTCGCGGCGGAGCAGCTCGCCCAGGCCGGCTCGGACCTCGTCCTCGCTCTGGCTTGAGACGGCGATGAGCGCCTCCGCCGGGAAGCTGCTGCCCAGCACAGCCGCGTCAGCAACCAGCAGGCGCAGGTGCGGGTCCAGAGCGTCGAGTCGTGACGCCAGCAGGCCATGCAGGCTGTCCGGGATGGTGAGCTTGCCGATGTCACCGACGAGCCGGTAGACGCCCTCGCGCGGAACCACGACGTCCCGGTCCACCAGCGACCGCACCGTCTCGACTGCGAACAGCGGGATGCCCTGGGCCTGGGCAGTGATCATCTCCCTGGCCTCGGCCGGCATGCCGGGCACCATCGCGTCCACCATCGCGTCCATGGCCGCCGTGTCGAGCGGGTCGATCGTCAACGCCGACCGGTTGCGACCCGTCCCGAACCCTGGGCGGATGTCGTCGAGCTCCGGCCGCGTGAACACGAGCACGTAGATGGGGGCGTCTCGCGCCCAGTCGATGAGATGGTCGAGGAAGTCGAGCAGCCCGGCATCGGCGTGCTGGGCGTTCTCGATGAGCAGGACGACGGGCTCGCGGGCAGCCAGCCGCTCGAAGAAGACCCGCCACCCGGCGAACAGCTCCTCGCGGGCCATCGGCGCTGTCAGCGTCACCCTTGATCTTCAGGCCGAGCAGGCGAGCCAGCCTCGGCGCCAGGTACGCACGGTCCGCGGGGTCGTGGATGAGGGTGGCGAGTCCGTCGGTCAGCTTGGAGACGGCGACCTCGTGCGGATCTTCCTCCGCGATCGCCAACCGCTGGCGCACGATCTCGGCCAACGCCCAGAAGGCGACACCCTCGCCGTAGGACAGACAACGACCCCGGTGCCACCACACGAAGTCGGCGAGACCGTCGACGTACTTCTCGAACTCCCAACCCAGCCGGGACTTGCCGACACCGGCCGGTCCTGACACCAGGACGAGACGCGGAGTGCGTCGCTCGGCCACCGCATGGAACAGCTCCTTGAGGGTGCGCAGCTCTGCATCCCGACCGAAGAGGGGCGCTTCCAGACCGTCGACACGCTGAGCGCCTCCGACGCCGGAGAGCACCCGGGTGGCGGTCCACAGGTTCACCGGCTCCGCCTTGCCCTTCAGCGCGTGCTCACCTGCGTCGGTGAAGCCGATCGCCGACGACGCGGAGCGGTGCGTCGCGCCATCGACCCACACGGCCCCTGGCGCGGCCGCGGCCTGCACCCGGGCGGCTGTGTTGACCGCATCCCCGGCGACCATTCCTTCGCCCGTCGCACCCAGCGTCACGGCCACCTCGCCGGTGACCACGCCGGCGCGGGCGGAGAGGCCTTTCGCACCGGAGGTCTCACCCAGCTCGGTGACCGCGGCCACCACGTCCAGCGCCGCGCGCACGCATCGCTCGGCGTCGCCCTCCGTCGCGGTCGGAGTACCCCAGACCGCCATCACCGCATCACCGATGAACTTCTCGACCACACCCCCGTAACGCCCGATGATCGTTCGCGCGGTGACGAAGTACTCCGAGAGCAGCTCGCGGATCTCTTCGGGGTCGCGAGACTCCGAAAGGGTGGTGAAGCCGACCAGGTCGCAGAACAACACCGAGCAGAGCCGACGCTCGGATACGTGTTCCGGGGTGGGGCGGCCGTGACAGCGGACACCGGCGTGGGTGCTCTGGCCGAGTGGGTCGCTCCGGCGACCACCGGAGCTCCGCAGTCACCGCAGAACGTCGAGTCGGGTTCGAGGGCAGCAGAACAAACGGCGCAGGTGGACGTCAGCGGGGAGCCGCAGGAGCGGCAGAACCGTTTGCCTTCGGCATTGTCGGTCTCACAGACCGCGCAGGTCGACACGCCGTCAGAGTAACGGGCCGCGACCACTCAAAACCACACATCAGCCAGAAGATCCCAGGTCAGGCGTCTGTCGACTCCTCGACCGCGGGTTCGACCACGGCTCGACCCCGTCGTCTGCGGGAGCCGTGTCGGAGCGGATGTCGATGCGCCACCCGGTCATGCGGGCGGCGAGACGGGCGTTCTGCCCCTCTTTGCCGATGGCGAGGGACAGCTGGTAGTCCGGCACGACCACGCGGGCCGAGCGAGCGGCCTCGTCGACGATCTCGACGCTGCTGACGTTGGCCGGGGACAGTGCGTGCCTGATCATCTCGGCCGGGTCGTCGGCCCAGTCGACGATGTCGATCTTCTCGCCGTGCAGCTCGGTCATCACGTTGCGCACCCGCTGCCCCATGGGCCCGATGCAGGCGCCCTTCGGGTTGACGCCGGGTTCGTGCGAACGGACCGCGATCTTCGTTCGATGCCCGGCTTCCCGCGCGATCCCGGCGATCTCCACCGTCCCGTCGCCGATCTCGGGCACTTCGAGGGCGAACAGCTTCTTGACCAGGTTGGGGTGGGAGCGGGAGACCATCACCTGCGGTCCCTTCGGCCCCTTGCGCACCGACACGACGAGGCACCGGATGCGCTGCCCGTGCTCGTAGCGCTCCCCCGGCACCCGCTCGGCAGCCGGCAGAACCGCCTCGATCTTGCCCAGGTCGACGAAGACCATGTCCGGGTCACGACCCTGTTGGATGACGCCCGAGACGACATCACCCTCCTTGCCGGCGAACTCGCCGTACCGTGCGTCGTCCTCCGCATCTCGCAGCCGCTGCAGGATGACCTGCTTGGCCGTGGTGGCGGCGATCCGGCCGAACCCCTCGGGAGTGTCCTCGAACTCACGGACGAGCTCGCCGCCCTCGTCGCGCTCGGCGGCGTACACGATGACATGCCCGCTACCGCGGTCGAGCACGACGCGGGCGTCCTCGTAGGCGCCGGGTGTGCGGTGGTAGGCGACAAGCAGCGCCTGCTCGATTGCGTCGATGAGCACATCGAGCGAGATCTCCTTCTCGGAGACCAGCGACCGAAGCACAGCCATGTCGATATCCATCGGCTCAGCCCTCCTCGGCGTCGTCGTCCGGCACGGCGGTGCGCGGACGGTTGAACTCGATCTGGACGTGCGCCGTTGCGACGTCGGCGTACGACACCTCGCGAGCGGCCCCGTCGATGTCGAGGACGGCCGCGTCGTCATCAGCGGAGGTCACGCGGCCCGTGAACGCGTTACCGTCATGACCGGTCACCTTGACCAGGCGGTTGACATTGCGTCGCCAGTGGCGTGGCAGCGCGAGTGGTCGGTCGACGCCGGGCGAGGTGACTTCGAGCGTGTACGGCGACTCTCCGAGCACGTCCGAGGAGTCGAGCACCGTACCGACGAGGTGGGTGGCCTCGGCGATGTCGTCGAGCGTGACACCACCGTCGGTGTCAACGAGCACCCGGATCACGCTGCGGCGTCCGGCGCGGGTCATCTCGACGCCCTCGAGGTCGAGGCCTGAGCTGGCGAGGGGCTGCTCCAACACCTCAAGGAGTGCTTGCTGGGGCTGCTGGCCGGTCACGGGCAGTCCTCCTCCGATGTTGTGTTGTCGACGTGCTCAAACCAGCCTAGCGGGGACCGTACCGAGCAAGCTCGCGCGGTCAGGTACGGTCGGCGCGTGGTCCTCGTCCGTCCGATCAGCCGACGCGCTGCCCTACAGGCGGCGATGCTGGCGGCCGGCACCGCCGCGCTGGGAGCCACCACCGCCTGTGGCACCGAGACGGCGACCGTTCGCGCGGGCTCGGCGACGACCGCAACGGGTGGAACGGCCACGAGCGACACCGACACCGACATCGCTGTGCTCACCAGCGCCATCGGCGCTGAGACCGTCTGCTCGAGCTCTGCTCGACCACCCGCCGCCGACATCCGGACCTGGAGTCGCTGATCAGGCCGGTCGCCGTGACCCAGCGTGCCCACGTACGACGGCTGACCGAGAGCCTGGCCGAACCCCCGTCCTTACCGTCCCCACCGACAACGACGGTCCCCTCCAGTCGCAGCGGGGCGCTGCAAGCACTGACTGCAGCGTTCTCGGCCGCGGAGCAGGACCGGCTCTCCGACTGCCTGCGGGCCACCTCTGGCCTGTTGGCCCGCGTGTTCGCCTCGGTGTCCGCCTCTCATGCAGTCACGGTCGAGTCCGTGCGCGCCGCGCGATGACGGCCCTCGAAGCGCTGCAGGCCTGTTTGACGGCCGAGCACGCCAGCGTCTACGGCTACGGCGTCATCGGTGGCGTCCTGGCCGGTGTCGCCGCCGGATCATCCGACCAGGAGCTCGCCGCCGCTGGTTATGTCGAGCACCGGCGGCGCCGCGACGACCTGACCGCGGTCATCGCCGACCAGGACGCGGCTCCGGTGCCGGCTCAGCCGGCGTACGACCTGCCCGGACCGGTCGAGACTCTCGCGGACTGCCGCGCCCTCGGCCGGCTGCTGGAGGAGCGCACGGCCGATACCTACGCGGCTGCCGTTGCAGAGACGGTCGACAGCGAGCGGGAGCTCGTGGCCCGCGCCCTGTCTGCCTGCGCCCTGCGCGCGGTCGACTGGGGTGCGAAGCCGGTGGCCTTCCCGGGGATCGCGGAGCTGTGACGGCTTGCTGACCGGCATCCCGTGAAGTGCCAGACGTTGAAAGGAAGTGAACACGTGACTGGCGGCAGTCCTCAGGTTCTCGTGCTCAACGGGGGTTCCAGCTCGGGGAAGAGCACGCTGGCGCGCGCGCTTCAGGAGCTCCTCGACGGGTGTTGGCTGCGCTTGGGAGTGGACACGCTCGTCGATGCCGCACCTCCGAGGCTGTTCGGAGCAGCAGGTTTGAGCCTCGGCGACGACGGAGAGGTCGCGGTGGGGCCGGACTGGGTGGCTGTGGAGCGCCAGTGGATGACGGGCGTGGCTGCGATGGCCGCGGCGGGTGCCCGCCTCCTCGTCGAGGACAACTTCGTGAGCGGACCCGGAGCCCAGCAACGCTGGCAGCAGGCACTTCGCGGCGTTGCAGTCGGCTGGGTGGGCGTCCGCTGCTCCCCTGAGATCGTCTCCGGGCGCGAGGCCGCACGTGGGGACCGTGTGGCCGGGATGGCGGCAAGCCAGGCGGAGTCCGTGCACACCGGGATCACCTACGACCTGGTCGTCGACACCGGCCGCTCCACCCCCGAGCGGTTGGCCACGGTCGTTCGCGCCCACTTCTTTCGACGTCAGGCCGCCTGCACCTCGGTCACAGACGGTGGCTCACTGACCAGGCCTGCAGGGCGCGATCGCCCCTAGGTCAGGAACGCAGGCTCTGTGCGGGGCCGGCGATGAATGCGATGGAGATGTGATCGACCTCCGGTGATCGGGTCGGCCAGGCCAGCAAGCAACTTCGAGTTACTTGAACTCGAACCGCCGTACGACATCCTCTACCGCCAGGCGCCGATGATCTGGGGAAGGTCCGCGAGTCGTTGGATCACGGCGTCGGGCTCCCCCAGGGTGTGTCCGTGCTGCGTGAGCGGGATCGCGCTGTGCGGTACGTGCACCGCTTTCATGCCGACGTTCTTCGCGCCGTAGATGTCGTCGAACAGGCGGTCGCCGACGAACACGCAACGCTCGGGGCTGGACACGCCGACCGCAGACATCGCCGCCTCGAAAGCCTCCGGTGCTGGCTTGGTCCATGCGATCTCGGAGGTGTAGACGTCGCCGTCGATCAGGTGGTCGACGCCGTCGCGCACGAAGATCTCCTCGTGCCAGTCGCGCGGCCACACGGTGTTGGACAGGACTCCGACCTTGATTCCCTCGTCGCGCAGCCACTCGAACAACCCCGGGACGTCGTCGTGGGTGATGGTCGCCGGGTCCCAGAAGTCGCGGTACGCCTGGAGATGCTCGGCGTCGTAGGAGATCTCGGCCAGCGTGCAGATCTCCTCGAGCGTGGCGCTGCGGTGCTTGTCGCGCGACCGCGTCCAGACCGCCGTGGCTGCTGCGACGAGCGCCTCGGTCGCCGCGGTATGCCGCTCGGGCGCTGCCACCGCCGCCAGCGAGGACCACTCGTCGTTCGGCGAGATCGTCCGCCACTCGGTCAGCGTGCCACCCCAGTCGAAGATGACGGCGTCAACCGCCACGGACGACCCCTGCCACATGCGCGGCCGCCTCGGCCACCGCGACGTTCTCGCGCTCACCGCTCGCGCGGTCCTTGACCTCGACCACACCGTCGACCAGGCCCTTGCCCACCACGACGATCGTCGGCACGCCGATGAGCTCGGCGTCCTTGAACTTCACTCCGGGCGACACCTTCGGGCGGTCGTCGTACAGCACCGTCAGACCGAGCGCGTCGAGCTCGGCGCAGAGCTGGTCGGCTGCGGTGAACACGTCGGCGTCCTTCCCGGTCGCGACCAGGTGGACGTCGGCGGGCGAGACACTCGCGCGGCCAGATGATGCCGAGCTCGTCATGGGAGTTCTCGATGATGGCGGCGACCGCGCGAGAGATGCCGACGCCGTAGCACCCCATCGTGACCGTGACGAGCTTGCCGTTCTCGTCGAGGACCCTCAGGTCGAGCGCCTCGGTGTAGCGGCGTCCGAGCTGGAAGATATGCCCCATCTCGATGCCGCGGGCGGTCTCCAGCGCGTGGCCGCACACCGGGCAGGCGTCGCCCTCGCGGACGTCGGCCGCCTCGATGAGACCGTCGCCTTCGAAGTCGCGGCCCACGACGAGGTCGATGACGTGGTGGCCGTCCTCGTTGGCGCCGGTGACCCAACGGGTGCCGGTGCTGACCCTCGGGTCGAGCAGGTAGCGGATGCCGCTCGTGCCCTTCTCGCCCAGCGCGCCGGGGCCGATGTAGCCCTTGACGAGCGCGGCGTTGGCCGCGAAGTCCTTTTCGTCGAACGCCTCGACCTCGATGGGTTCGACCTGTGCCCCCAGCCGTTTGAGGTCGACGTCGCGGTCGCCAGGCACGCCGACGGCCAAGGGCTCTCGGGTGCCGTCGGGGTGGACGAGCATGACGATGACGTTCTTGAGCGTGTCGGCGGCGGTCCAGGCCCGATCGTCGCGCGGGAACTTCTGGTTGAGATGGTCGACCAGCGTCTCGATCGTCGGCGTGTCCGGGGTGTGCTCGGCGTGCGCTTCGGGCACGTCGTCGTACGCGACCGGGTCGGGCACGGGCACGCGGACGGCCTCGACGTTGGCGGCGTAGTCGCAGTTGGTGCAGCGGACGTAGGTGTCCTCACCGTTCTCGGCGGTCGCGAGGAACTCCTCGCTCGCAGACCCACCCATCGCCCCGGACATCGCGGCGACGATGACGTAGTCGAAACCGAGGCGGTCGAAGATGCGGACGTACGCCTGGCGGTGCAGCTCGTAGGACCGCAGGAACGCCTCGTCGGTGACGTCGAAGGAGTAGGAGTCCTTCATCACGAACTCGCGCCCGCGCAGGATGCCCGCCCGGGGACGCGCCTCGTCGCGGTACTTGTTCTGGATCTGGTAGAGCGACAGCGGCAGGTCCTTGTACGACGAGTACAGGTCCTTGACGAGCAGGGTGAACATCTCCTCGTGGGTCGGACCGAGGAGGTAGTCGTTGCCCTTGCGGTCCTTGAGGCGGAAGATGCTGGAGCCGTAGTCGACCCACCGGTTGCTCTTCTCGTACGGCTCCCGGGGCAGCAGCGCGGGGAAGTGGACCTCCTGGGCGCCGATCGCGTTCATCTCCTCGCGCACGATCGCCTCGACGCGGCGCAGCACCGCGTAGCCGAGCGGCAGCCACGAGTAGATGCCGGGTGCGGCGCGGCGGATGTAGCCGGCACGCACGAGCAGCCGGTGGCTCGGAACCTCTGCGTCCGCCGGGTCCTCGCGCAAGGTACGAAGGAACAACGACGACATCCGCATGGACACACGGGCTCTCCTGCCTCAGGTGACAACGTGAGACTCGAGGATATCGGCAGCCGCAACCGAGTTGTCAGAAGTAGGGGCGGCGTACCACGTGCCCCCTGTACTTCTCACACCGGGGGCTAGCGGCCTTCGGTGACGCCCAACCGGAAGGCGCCGAGCGAGCCGATCACCTCGCGCACCCGATCCGCCGTGGCCTGCAGGTCCGACCGAAGCGCCGCGAATCGGGGATCGTCGAGGGACTGCGGCACGTTGAGCCAGCGCATGGGGTGAACACCGTCGTAGGGGGTGATCATCGTCGGGATGTACTCGAGCTTGCTGACCTGGAAGGAACCGTCCGACTGCTCGGTGAACGTGACCCGGCAGGTGTTGCCGTCGTAGACGCCTTCGACCGCCGTGTCCTGCTGGGCGACGGCGTTGCCGAGCCCGAACACCACCCAGGTGTGGTTGATCTTGTCGTAGGGCTGGACGACATGGGCGTGATGACCGTAGATGAAGTCGATGTCGGGCGACCGGGTCAGCTCCTTGGCCACGTCGAGCTGGTCGGTCGTGGGGTCGTGCATGTACTCGAGCCCCCAGTGCAGCGCGACCATCACGATGTCGGCGCCGCGCTGCTTGGCGCGATGGGCCATGCTGCTCGATCCGCGCCGGTGTCGATGAGCGGCACCGACCACGGCTGGTCGGCGGGCAGCGGCAGCCCGTTGGTCCCGTAGGTCGCGGAGATCAGGGCTACCTTGACGCCGTGGACGTCGAGCAGCAGCGGTCGTCGGGAGGCGGCCCGGGTGGCGGCCGTACCGGCATGCGCCAGGCCGATCGCATTGAAGTCGTCCAGCGTCCGCTCGAGACCCTCGAACCCTTGGTCGAGGCTGTGGTTCGAGGCAGTCGTGCAGGCGTCGTACCCCTCCCACTTCAGGGCGGGGAGGATGGCGGGCGGTGCCGCGAACAGCGGGTAGCCGGCGTAGGGCCCGCCCGACGGCGCCAACGGCGTCTCGAGGTGACAGATGGCGAGGTCGGCACCGGCGACGACCGGCCGCATGTTCGCGAGGATCGGCCGGAAGTCCATGCCGTCCGGGCCGCCGTGCCCGGTGCGGGCAGCATCGGTCTGCGCCGACGCCCACAGACCCTCGTGGAGCAACATGTCGCCGTTCATCACGACCGTGATCTGACGCGGCTCGGCGGGGTTGGTGGCGGTGGGGTCCGTCGTGGTCGTCGTGGCCGAGGGGTCGGTGGGAGCCGGCTCCGTGACCGCTGAGGTCGCCGGGCCGGCCGAGCCGGGTCGTCGGCTGTCCGTTCGATCGTGCAGCCGCCCGTGAGGACCGCCGCGCCCAGCACGACGCCCACAACCAGGCAAACTGGACGTCTCACTTGCTCAGGCACTTCCCCACCCGCCATCCCCCGACGTGTCGCCCGCGCATCGATCGGGCCTCGAAGGGGCCAGCATGCCACCCAGATGGGGGTCGACACGCGTAGGCTCGCTCGCATCCCAGGGGGAGCGCGGATGCCCGATCCGCAGGCCGAGCAGGAGGTGAGGGCCATCGAGTTGCGCACCCGCCCGCATGTCCGGGTTCTCGGCCCGAATGATCTCGACGCCGTCGGCCGGCTTCTGGCGCGCGACCCGGTGACCCATGTCTTCGTCGATCACCGGGTGCGCGTCACCCGCATGGAGCCACGCTGGCTCGGCGGGGAGATCTGGGGCTACCACGAGGGGACCGAGCTCATCTCGCTCTGCCATGCGGCCGCCAACCTCGCCCCGGTCCAGGGCACGCCCGAGGCGCTGGACGCGTTTCGCCGAGCGGGCTCTACGGCAAGGACGCACGTGTGGGTCGATCCTCGGGCCGGAGGACGAGGTACGACACCTGTGGCGGATCCTCGGACCCGAATGGGGCCCGGCCCGTTCGATCCGCCCGCATCAACCCTTCATGGTTCTCGACAGGCCGCCCGCCGTGGCCCGCGCCCGAGGTCCGACGCGTTCGTCCCGATGAGCTCGATCTGCTGTACCCGGCCTGTGTCGCCATGTACACCGAGGAGCTCGGTGTCTCACCCGAGGCCAACGGTGGCGCGCGGCTCTACCGGGCCCGCGTTGCCCAGCTGATCGCCAAGGGGCACGCATTCGCGCAGATCGACGACGGTGAAGTCGTGTTCAAGGCCGAGCTGGGCGCCGTGACACCGCACGCGGCGCAGCTGCAGAGCGTGTGGGTCGACCCCCGTCACCGCGGACGCGGTATGGCGGCCGGTGGCGTAGCCGCGGTGTGTGCGCTGGCGCTGAACGACGTCGCCCCGGTCGTCTCGCTGTACGTCAACCAGCACAACGAGCCCGCACGCCGCGACCTACGACCGCGTCGGCTTCGTCACCACCGGCACCTTCGCCACCATCCTCTTCTAGACGACCACCCTACTACACCTACGATCTCGACCAGCTCCATCAGCGGACCTCAGCGGGGGTGGACCCGGATCACTCTGTCGGTGCCGCCGCCGTTGGCCGTGGTGACCAGCAGGTCGCCGTTGGCGCGCTGGACGACCGACCGGAGTCGACCGTAGGTGCCGCGCATGGCAGGTGGCGTCTTGACCCAGACCAGCTTGCCGCGGCGGTCGAACCGCATGAACAGCAGCCGCGACGCCTTCAGGGCGCACACCGCGAGCGTTCCCTGGTAGCGACCCCACTGCTTGCCCTTCACCCAGACCGCACCTGACGTGGCGAGGGTGGGATATCCCGACCGCCACCGCGCCCCGATCTGTCGCCCGGGCAGGCTGTAGTCCGTCATCGGCGTGGACTCGTCGTAGCCGGGCACCGGGTTCCAGCCGTAGTTCCCACCGCGGATCGCGAGGTTGACCTCGTCGTTGCGGTCGGTGCCGTGCTCGACGGACCACATCGAACCGTTGGCCCGCAGCGCCAGACCTTGCACGTTGCGGTGGCCGTAGTTGTAGATGAAGCGCTTGTGCCTGTTGGGCGAGTGGATCCACGGATTCGTCGGCCACGCACGCCCGGTGAAGCGGTTCATCCGAAGGAGCTTGCCGTTGAGGCTGTGCAGGTCCTGCGGATTGGTCCCGACTGCGGCATCGCCGGTGCCGACGAACATCGCGCCGGCGCGGTCGAGCCGCAACCGGCAGCCACCGTGCCGTCCGCTGGTGACCTGGATGCCGGACAGCAAGGTGTCCACGACACGAGCCTTGGTCCGCGCCTTGTTGAGCCTCCACGCCAGTACGCGGATGTCGGGGCGGTTGCCGCCTCGTTGCCAGCCGTTGCAGGTGTAGAAGCGGTCGTTCTTGGCGATCTTGGGGTCGGCGAGGATCGACATGAGGCCGGTCTCGCCGCTCGACCACAGGCCGGCCGGGCCGTTGCTGACCACTCGAGCCTTGCGGCCGGGCCTCTTGATGAGGATCCGCTGCCGGTCGCGTTCGGTGACGAGCCAGGCGCCGCTCGGCAGGACTGCGATGTCCCACGGGATGTCGAGGCCGCGCATCACGACGTTGGTTCGCAATGCCGGCACCGCAAGCCGGGCGCTGGCGGTCTCATTGGCGCCACTCTGCTGGCTCGCCATCCCATCGCCCACCGGACTCGGCGGCACGGAGGCGGCGACCGGGAGATTCGACCGCGACGACGAGCAGAGTCGCGAGAGTTGGTACACCGACGACGGCGAAGAGGCGTTTCCCGAGTCCGGTCATCGGCCCAGTATCCGTCATCGCCAACGTCGCTCCGTGACCGCGATCCGTAGGGGAGACGCAATACGCTCCGCGAATTGCGGGAAAGGTCAGCCGGCGTACGGCGTGTCGCCCTGCACCTTCCCGCAATTCGCGGGGAACAGAGGTCAGGAGACGGTGACGGTGGGCGGACCGGGCGCGACCGAGACGCCGTCGTCGTCGACGGGTGCGCCCATCTCGTCGGCGAGGCGCATGGCCTCCTCGATCAGGGTCTCCACGATCATCGCCTCGGGCACGGTCTTGATGACCTCGCCCTTGACGAAGATCTGGCCCTTGCCGTTGCCGGACGCCACCCCGAGGTCGGCCTCGCGGGCCTCGCCCGGACCGTTGACCACGCAGCCCATGACGGCGACACGGAGCGGGACTTCCATGCCTTCGAGCCCGGCGGTGACCTCGTCGGCCAGCTTGTAGACGTCGACCTGCGCGCGACCGCACGACGGGCACGACACGATCTCCAGCCGACGCTGCCTGAGGTTGAGCGACTCGAGGATCTGCAACCCGACCTTGACCTCCTCGACCGGAGGAGCCGACAGAGAGACGCGGATCGTGTCGCCGATCCCTTGCGAGAGCAAAGCACCGAACGCCACGGACGACTTGATCGTGCCCTGGAACGCCGGGCCGGCCTCGGTCACGCCGAGGTGCAATGGCCAGTCGCCGGCCTCGGACAGCAGCTGGTAGGCCTTCACCATCACGACCGGGTCGTTGTGCTTGACCGAGATCTTGAAGTCGTGGAAGTCGTGCTCCTCGAAGAGCGAGGCCTCCCAGACCGCCGACTCGACCAGCGCCTCGGGCGTGGCCTTGCCGTACTTCTCGAACAGCCGGGGGTCGAGCGACCCGGCGTTGACCCCGATCCGGATCGACGTGCCTCGGTCCTTCGCGGCCTTGGCGATCTGCTTGACCTGGTCGTCGAACTTGCGGATGTTGCCCGGGTTGACGCGCACGGCCGCACAGCCGGCGTCGATGGCAGCGAAGACGTACTTCGGCTGGAAGTGGATGTCGGCGATCACCGGGATCTGCGAGTGCTGGGCGATCTCGGGGAGGGCGTCGGCGTCGTCCTGGCTGGGGCACGCCACCCGCACGATGTCGCATCCCGACGCGGTCAGCTCCGCGATCTGCTGCAAGGTCGTGTTGACGTCGGACGTGAGAGTGGTCGTCATCGACTGCACCGAGATGGGCGCGTCACCGCCCACCAGCACCTTGCCCACCTTGATCTGCCGCGTCTTGCGCCGGGGTGCGAGCACCGGAGGCGGTGCCGCAGGCATTCCCAGGTCGATGGATGTCATGAGGGGTCCTTCGAGTACGCCGGGTCGGTCATCCGGTGATGCGGATCGGGTTGACGATATCGGCCCAGACGAGCACCACACCCATCACGATGAGGATGCTCGCGGCTGTGTAGGCGATGGGCAGCAGCTGCGCCACGTCGGCGTAGCCGGGATCGGGTCGCCCACGCACCCGGGCCAGGCCGCGACGCAGGGCTTCGTACAGAGCTCCGGCGATGTGGCCACCGTCGAGCGGCAGCAGCGGGATGAAGTTGAAGAGGGCGACGAAGAGGTTGACGACGCCGAGCAGGGTGAGCAGCGTCGCCCAACGGTCGGCGACGCTGATCGTGTTCTCCGAGGCCACCTCTCCCGCGACGCGACTGGCTCCGACGACACTCATCGGGCTGTTGACGTCTCGCTTCTCGAGCCCCAAGGCAGCCTTGGTGACACCGACCATCCGCTCCGGCAGGTGGAGCAGCGCCTGTCCGGTCTTGGCGGTGTAGTCGCCGATCGTGCTCGCAACGAAGCCGAAGCCCTGCCGCTCGCGCGTCTCCGTCGGCAGCACACCGAGGAAACCCACCTCGACGAAGGCGCCCGGGTTGTTGAGATCGGGACGCTGCGACACCATCGTCTTGGTCGACAGGGTGACGTCCTTGCCGTTGCGCTGGACCAGGATGTCGATGTGGCGTCCGGCGTTCGCCCGCACGCGGTCAGAGAACTGCGACCAGTCGGTCACGGGCGGTGCCGTTGATCGCCAGGATCTGGTCACCGGTCTTGAGCCCGGCCTGCTTCGCTGGGGACAGCGGGTCGGCGTTCTGACCGACGCGGCAGGCGCGGTTGCCCTCACTCGCCGGGATCACGCAGTCGGAGACCTTGTCGACGGTCAGCGTCGGCTCCTTGATGCCGAAGCCCATGAAGACTCCGCTGAGCAGCAGGATCGCGATGACGACGTTCATCATCGGGCCACCCGACATCACGATGACCTTCTTCCACCAGGCCTTGCGGTAGAAGAGACGATCCTGGTCCTCGGCCTTGACGTTCTCGTACTCGACGGCGCGTGCGTCGGCGATGAGCCGGCCGAAGAAGCCGCCACTGAAGCCCTTGACGCGGCCCTCGGCGTCACGTTTCGCCGGCGGCAACATGCCGACCATGCGGATGAAGCCACCCATCGGGAACATCTTGACGCCGTACTCGGTGTCACCGCGCTGGGTGGACCAGACGGTCTTGCCGAAGCCGACGAAGTACTGGGTCACCTTCACGCCGAACAGCTTCGCGGGCACCATGTGGCCGACCTCGTGCAACGCGATCGACGCGATGATGCCCGAGCAGGAACAACACCACGCCGAGCGTGTAGACCAATCCGGTCATGTTCGGCCGTCGCCTCCTGGCATCGTCGGTGTCGTGGAACCCCGTGGTCGGGCGCGTTCACCGATGAGGGCGGTGGCGCGGTCGCGCGCCCAGCGGTCCGCCGCGAGCACACGTTCGAGGCTCTCCTCGACATTGCTGTCGATACCGAGCCTTCCCTCGTACGAGGGTACGTCCTCCGCGCGCAGGACCACAGCCACAGTGTCGACAATGCCCAGAAAGTCCAGCCCGCCTGCCAGGAAGGCCTCGACACACACCTCGTTCGCCGCGTTGTAGATCGCCGGGGCCAGCCCGCCACGTCGGCCCGCCTCGATCGCCAGCTGCAGGGCCGGGAACGCCTCGTGGTCGACGGGCTCGAAGTCCCAGCTCTGTGCCTGGCTCCAGTCGATGGATGCGGCCGCATCGGCGACCCGGTCGGGCCAGCCCAGGGCCAACGCGATCGGCAGGCGCATGTCCGGCGGCGATGCCTGCGCGATCGTCGACCCGTCGTGGAACTCGACCATCGAGTGGACGATCGACTGCGGATGGACGACGACCTCGATGTGGTCGAAGTCGAGATCGAAGAGCAGATGCGCTTCGATCACCTCGAGGCCCTTGTTGACCAGCGTCGACGAGTTCATCGTGACGAGCGGGCCCATGTCCCAGGTCGGGTGGGCGAGTGCCTCGTCGACGGTCACCTCCGCCAGCTGCGCGCGGGTGCGACCGCGGAACGGGCCGCCGCTGGCGGTGAGCACGAGTCGTCGTACCTCGTCGCCCCGGCCGCCACGCAGGCACTGGGCGAGCGCGGAGTGTTCGGAGTCGACGGGGACGATCTGGCCGGGCTTGGCCAAGGAGGTGACCAGGTCACCACCGATGATCAGCGATTCCTTGTTGGCCAGCGCCAGTGTCACGCCGCGCTGAAGGGCCACGACCGTCGCCTTCAGGCCGGCCGCACCATCGATGGCGTTGAGCACGATGTCGCAGGACAGGGCCGCCGCCTTTTCCGGGGCGTCGGGACCGCCGATGATGCGCGGCAGCTTGAAGTCGCCACGGTGGTAGCCCCGCTGCTGCGCCTCGGCGTACAGGGCGAGCTGGAGATCCTCGATCGTCGTGCTGCGGGACACGGCCACCGTGGGGACGCTGAACTCGATCGCCTGCGCTGCGAGCAAGGCCGGGTTGGTGCCGCCGGCCGCCAGGCCCACGACCCGGAAGCGATCCGGGTTGGCGCGTACGACGTCCAGCGCCTGCGTGCCGATGGAGCCCGTGGAGCCCAGCAGCACCAGATCACGCACGTCTGGTCGTTCGTCGCTCACCTCCAGGGTGACGTCCTTGCCGTTGCGCTGGACCAGGATGTCGATGTGGCGCCCGGCGTTGGCCCGCACGCGGTCAGAGAACTGCGACCAGTCGGTGACGGCGGTGCCGTTGATCGCCAGGATCTGGTCACCGGTCCTGAGCCCGGCCTGCTTCGCGGGGGACAGTGGGTCGGCGTTCTGACCGACGCGGCAGGCGCGGTTGCCCTCACTCGCCGGGATCACGCAGTCGGAGACCTTGTCGACGGTCAGCGTCGGCTCCTTGATGCCGAAGCCCATGAAGACTCCGCTGAGCAGCAGGATCGCGATGACGACGTTCATCATCGGGCCACCCGACATCACGATGACCTTCTTCCACCACGCCTTGCGGTAGAACAGGCGGTCCTGGTCCTCGGCCTTGACGTTCTCGTACTCGACGGCTCGTGCGTCGGCGATGAGCCGGCCGAAGAAGCCGCCGCTGAAGCCCTTGACCCGGCCCTCGGCGTCACGTTTCGCCGGCGGCAACATGCCGACCATGCGGATGAAGCCGCCCATCGGGAACATCTTGACGCCGTACTCGGTGTCACCGCGCTTGGTGGACCAGACGGTCTTGCCGAAGCCGACGAAGTACTGGGTCACCTTCACGCCGAACAGCTTCGCGGGCACCATGTGGCCGACCTCGTGCAACGCGATCGACGCGATGATCCCGAGCAGGAACAACACCACGCCGAGCGTGTAGACCAATCCGGTCATGTTCGGCCGTCGCCTCCTGGCATCGTCGGTGTCGTGGAACCCCGTGGTCGGGCGCGTACACCGATGAGGGCGGTGGCGCGGTCGCGCGCCCAGCGGTCCGCCGCGAGCACACGTTCGAGGCTCTCCTCGACATTGCTGTCGATACCGAGCCTTCCCTCGTACGAGGGTACGTCCTCCGCGCGCAGGACCACAGCCACAGTGTCGACAATGCCCAGAAAGTCCAGCCCGCCTGCCAGGAAGGCCTCGACACACACCTCGTTCGCGGCGTTGTAGATCGCCGGGGCCAGCCCGCCACGTCGGCCCGCCTCGATCGCCAGCTCCAGGGCCGGGAACGCCTCGTGGTCAACCGGCTCGAAGTCCCAGCTCTGTGCCTGGCTCCAGTCGATGGACGAGGCCGCATCGGCGACCCGGTCGGGCCAGCCCAGGGCCAACGCGATCGGCAGGCGCATGTCCGGCGGCGATGCCTGCGCAATGGTGGACCCGTCGTGGAACTCGACCATCGAGTGGACGATCGACTGCGGATGGACGACGACCTCGATGTGGTCGAAGTCGAGATCGAAGAGCAGATGCGCTTCGATCACCTCGAGCCCCTTGTTGACCAGCGTCGACGAGTTCATCGTGACGAGCGGGCCCATGTCCCAGGTCGGGTGGGCGAGTGCCTCGTCGACGGTCACCTCCGCCAGCTGCGCGCGGGTGCGACCGCGGAACGGGCCGCCGCTGGCGGTGAGCACGAGTCGTCGTACCTCGTCGCCCCGGCCACCGCGCAGGCACTGGGCGAGCGCGGAGTGCTCGGAGTCGACGGGGACGATCTGGCCAGGCTTGGCCAAGGAGGTGACCAGGTCACCACCGATGATCAGCGATTCCTTGTTGGCCAGCGCCAGTGTCACGCCGGACTGAAGGGCCACGACCGTCGCCTTCAGGCCGGCCGCACCGTCGATGGCGTTGAGCACGATGTCGCAGGACAGGGCCGCCGCCTTTTCCGGGGCGTCGGGACCGCCGATGATGCGCGGCAGCTTGAAGTCGCCACGGTGGTAGCCCCGCTGCTGCGCCTCGGCGTACAGGGCCAGCTGGAGATCCTCGATCGTCGTGCTGCGGGAGACGGCCACCGTGGGGACACTGAACTCGATCGCCTGCGCAGCGAGCAATGCCGGGTTGGTGCCCCCGGCGGCCAGGCCTACGACCCGGAAGCGATCCGGGTTGGCGCGTACGACGTCCAGCGCCTGCGTGCCGATGGAGCCCGTGGAGCCCAGCAGCACCAGATCACGCACGTCTGGTCGTTCGTCGCTCACCTCACCAGTGTTTCACGCGGTGGCGAGGCCGCGGAGGCTGCTGGCGTGTCCCGTGTCCCCTCAGTTTCCCTGGGCAAGGGCCGCTCGGACTGCCAGCGCGAGGGCGTCGCGCTCGGACTCGGGAAGCCACTGCGCCCGGTCGTCGCTGAGGTAGGTGAACACCCTCGGTCCACGGGTCTCCTCCGGATGGTCCTGCAGCCGAGGCACCAGATGGAGATGCAGATGTGAGAAGCCCTCCGCCTCGGAGAACTGCATGAGATAGGTCTTCACGCAGCCGGTGACGGTTTCGAGGGCGCCGCCCAGACGGCGTACGAGCCCGCCGAGCTCGTCAGCTGCTTCCGGCGTCAGATCCGTGAACGAGGTGATGTGCCTCGTGGGCAGCAGGACCAGCCATCCGCGCAGCGTGCTGTTGAACGCATGTGCCACCCGCCAATGACGGCTGCTGACGATGTCGTCACGAGGAGGCAGCGACGCGGCCGCCTGCTGCTTGCAGGCGAAGCATCCAGGCAGGAGGTCGTCGGCGTTCATCGGCGCACTCTAATGGGTGTGCTCTTACGGCGGGCTGACGGCGGGCTCACTCCGCACTGTCGCGGACGCACTGTCACAGCCGATGAGCGGGCGAGTTGCATCCGAGGTCCGTGTTGTCGTTGGTCATCGTTGTGGTTGGCTCTGCATCATGCGACCGGTATCTCGGGAACTGGCGGACCTGCGACTCGGCTCGGAGGCTGCGGCGCGGGAAGAGGACTGGACTGCGTTCCTTTCCCGGACTGATCGGCTTCGGGATGAGGACCCTGCATGGTGGCCGCACCTGTGGGCGCCGCTGGCGGCCGTGGCCGCTCACGGGACTGGGGGTGACGCCCTTGGATACTTGCGTGAGGCGATTCGCGGCGGTTTTCGACAGCCGGAACTGCTGCCGCTCGAACCGTTGCGCGAGCTGCCCGACTGGCCGCAGCTGTGGGCGGCGATGAGCGGTCCCGTGCTTCCGCCAGCGATCGAGGTCGGGGTGTGGCCAACTGTGACTTATGGGCCCCCGCTGGTCCTTGACCGACTAGCTCTCGATCGGGAGCCCCTGCTGCGTCAACGTCTGCCGTCGCCGGGCCGGAGCGCGTGGGCGACGGCGCGCACGCTTTTGGAGTGGGCCACCGCGTACTGGGAGCACGCGAACGATCACGTCGACAGCGCTGACGCCGTGGATGTGTTGGACCGGGCCGACGCCGGGGAGCGTTTTGCGTGCGTGGAGTACTCCGTGGTGTTGTCCCAGGCGTTGAATGTGGTCGGGATCCCCGCGCGTCGGGTCAGCCTGCTGATGCGTGATCAGCACGTCGGGTTCGGGCGTGGGCACGTGGTGAGTGAGGCGTGGATCGATGACCTGCGTCGTTGGGTTGTCCTGGACGGTCAGAACGGGGCTTGGTGGGGCAGCGTCGACGAGCCGCTTGGGCTGCGGGACCTCCAGGCGATCGAGCACGGTGCGGGCCCCCGACCGGACATGTGCCTGACGGTTCGTGACATCACGCCTCAAGACCAGGAGACGTGGTGGACGTACTTCCATGCCGCTTCGTCATCGGGTTTGAAGTGGTGTGAACGACTGGTGCCGATCTTCCAAGGCGAGGCGGCCAGCGCACGGCTCGTCGTGCCGCCCACGGCCGCCACCCACCCCGACCTCACCGGGATCGAGACCGGTGTCGCCGATGGCGAGGGTGGCCCTGGGCTCGTGTTCACGCCTGTCCATCCGTACGCCATAGGCACTCTCGTCGGCGAGACCCAGCTCGAACCGGGACAACCATTCGAGCTTGAAACCCTGCCTCCGGGCCAACACGGCCTCGGAGTCAGCACGCTCACTGCCTACGGAACTCTCAGCCCGCAATCGCTCCAGATCACCCGCCGGTAGACCTCGCCTGCGTGCCGGACTCACTCGGGACAAACGCACGCTCATACCGCCGACAGCGCGATCGTGGCCGAGTGTTGAGGCGAGGCGATGGGACACACCCCGTCAGGTCCACGACCCGGTTCGCAGTAATTCCGCCGGCAGCAGTCTGCTAAAGGTCGAGTCCGGTGAGCACCATCACCCGCTCGTAGGTGTAGTCCTCCATCGCGTAGCGGACGCCCTCGCGGCCCACGCCGGACTCTTTCGCCCCGCCGTACGGCATCTGGTCGGCCCGGTAGCTCGGCACGTCGCCCACGATCACGCCGCCGACCTCGAGGTCCCGGTGTGCGCGGAAGGCCGTCTGCAGGTCATGGGTGAAGACGCCCGCCTGCAGGCCGTACGCCGAGTCGTTGACCTTGGCGAACGCTGTCGCGTCATCGGCGACCGGCTCGATCAGCACCACCGGCCCGAAGACCTCGTCACACGACACCTTCGCGTCGGACGCGACTCCCTCCAGCACGGTCGGCTCGACGGTTGCGCCGTCGCGGCCACCGCCGGTCAACACCGTGGCCCCTTGCGTGACGGCTTCGTTGACCCAGGCCTCGATCCGCTCGGCGGCTTCGAGGTTGATGACCGGGCCGACCTGGGTCTCGTCGTCACCGGGGTCGCCGGTCTTGAGTGCCTGGACCTTCTCGACCAGGCGGGCCTTGAAGTCGTCGTACACCGACTCGGCTACGTAGACCCGCTGCACGCCGATGCAGGACTGCCCTGCCTGGTAGTTGGAGAAGGTCGCGATGCGCGTGGACGCCCACTCGAGGTCCGCGTCCGACGTCCAGTCCGAGCAGATCACCGCGGCAGCGTTTCCGCCGAGCTCCAGCGTCACGTGCTTGTGCGGTACGGCTTTCTGGATCGACCAGCCGACCGGACCGGATCCGGTGAACGAGATGACCGGCAGCCGCTCGTCGGCCACGAGCTCGCCGGCCTGGTCGTTCTGGACGTTGACGACGTTGAGCATGCCGGCCGGAAGGTCGGTCTCGGCCACGATCTCGGCGAGCAGCAGCGCCGACAGCGGGGTCTTCGGCGCCGGCTTGAGAACGATAGGGGCGCCGACGGCGATGGCCGGCGCGACCTTGTGCGCGACCAGGTTGAGCGGGAAGTTGAAGGGTGAGATGGCCAGGACCGGCCCCTTCGGCACCCGGCGGATGTACGCCAGGCGGCCGGCTGCAGCCTTGTCGGTGTCGAGGCGCATGGCCTCCCCCGACCATCGCCGCGCCTCCTCGGCGGCGAGTCGGAACACCGAGACGGCGCGACCGACCTCACCTCGGGCCCAGAACAGCGGCTTGCCGTTCTCGGCCGTGATCAGCTGCGCGATCTCCTCGGCGCGTGCCGCGATCTGGCCGCTGACATGCGCCAGCGCGTCCGCGCGGACGTGGATCGGCAGCGCGGCGGCCTCGTCAGCCAGCGCAGCCGCCGACGCCACCGCGTCCTCGACCTGTTCGGGGCTGGCCCACGACGTCGTACCGACGGCCCGTCCGTCGTAGGGGCTGGTGATTTCGAGAGGCTCGGGTCCGTCGACCTGCTTGCCGGCGATCCACATGGGGAATGCTCGCGTCATACCCCGACGCTAGTGCCCCCAGGCAAACCGTGCCGTGTCACGGTCAGGATGAGCCGAGCGTCAGGGTTGTCCACTCTGGACAGTCAAGGCGAACCACAGGTCCATCCGGACCGCCGGGTCGTCGAGGTCGCGGCCCATCAGCGAGGACGCTTTGCGCACGCGGTAACGCAGGGTGTGGCGGTGGATCCCCAGGGACGCGGCTGCAGGCTCGTACTGCCCGTGGTGTCCCAGCCATGCGCGCAGACTCTCGAGGAGTTCGACGTGCGAAGCCCGCTCGTACGCCGTGAGCCGTTCGAGCGTTGCAGCTGCGAAGGCTGCCGCCGCCTCGGGGTCGACCACCGCCGCCAGCCCGAGGCGTCCGAGGTCGGAGAAGCTCAGGCTCGGCACCCTCCTGGTCGCCGCGACGCGCAGGCTGTTGATCGCCTGGTCACGAGCCGCTGCCAGCGCCACCGTGGCGACGCGTTCGCTGGCGCCCAGGGTGACAGCGGGACGCTGCAGGTCCAGCAGGCGGTCGCGCTCATGCTCGTCGGACACGGCGACAAGGATCAGGTCTGCAGTCGATTGCCCACCTGGCTGCGCTCGCCTTGGCGTCGCCACCGCGCTCCGACCACGGAAAGCAGTGCGAGCGTCCCTCGTCCTCGAGCTGTTGGTGCCAGGTCTCGAGGTCCGCCGGCGCTCCCCCGGCGGCGACCACCCAGAGCTCGCCGGCCTCGAAGACGGGTCCGGCGAGATCCGGCAGCAGGGGCGTGACCTGCTCCGGCAGGCGCATCGCCAGTGTCATGAGCGCGCTCCGGGCAAGCCGGTCGCGCGCCCCGCCCTCATGGGCCAGTGAGAACGTGAGCAGCGCCGCGGCGACGTTGACGAGAGCACGGTGCGCCGTGGTCGGGGCAGCCCTGCCGGTTACTCCGGTGACGAGATAGCCGCGCACCCGACCGGAGGCGCCCAAGGACTGGATCGTGCGGTGCTCACCCGCGTCGACGGTCGTCGCGGTTGCCGGGCCTCTGCTGCGCAGCCGCTCCAGGTCGGGCAGCCAGCTCTCGCGCTCAGCCGCGGTGGTACGCCGCGATGCCTCGACGACATCACCGTGCGGGTCGAGGAGCACGACCCAGCCACCGGTGCTTCGCGCGAGCCGAGCCACCACCCCGGCCGCCCCTTGTCGAAGCGCGGCCCGCGTGATCTCCTGCTGCGCCTCGTAGGCCGCAGCGATCTCGCCGTACTGCTCCTTGGCCAGCAGCTCCGAGACCGCCTCCCCGACCGCGATGAACGGAACCGGCTCTGCAACGACCACCAGCGGCAAACCCCGGTTGCGGGCGCTGGCGACGAGTCCTGCCGGTACCGCATCGTGCACGGTCCCGACCGCAAAACCCATGCCGACGACGCCGACGTCGACCAGCCGCGTGACATACCGGTCGATGGCCGGACGTGACTTGGGCACGCCGATCCCGTTGGTGAGCAGCAGCTCACCACCTTGCAGGTATGGCGTCGGGTCGCCGAGCTCACTGGTCGCCACCCAGCGGATCGGTCGGTCCAACGTGCCAGCGTCCTCGCCAGCCAGCGGGTCGTCCGGGACCAGCAGGGTGAGCCCGAGCTCGGGACGGCGCAGGAGCAGCCGCAGCGTCGCAGACATCCGTACCTCATCCATGCGGGAATGGTTGTCCACAGCGTACAAGCGAGGCGACCGTGATTGTGCGGATCGAAGCCGCCCCAGAACGGTCACCAGCGCCGTACTGTGAGGCCATGTCCGACACCCCAGTAGGCGGCCCGACGCTCCCGCAGGAGCGGCGCATCGTCACCGAGATCCCCGGCCCGCGCTCGCGCGAGCTCCAGGCCCGCAAAGAGGCGGCCGTGTCCGACGGCATCGGCGTCACGCTGCCGGTCTACGTCGTCGCTGCAGGAGGTGGGGTGATCGTCGACGTCGACGGGAACTCCATCATCGACATGGCGTCAGGTATCGCCGTGACGGGCGTCGGCAACGCCACCCCGGCCGTCGTCGAGCGCGTCACCGCGCAGGTCGCCCAGTTCACGCACACCTGCTTCATGGTGGCTCCGTACGACGGCTACGTGGAGGTATGCGAGCAGCTCAACGAGCTGACGCCGGGTGACCACGCGAAGAAGTCCGTGCTGCTCAACAGCGGCGCCGAGGCCGTCGAGAACGCCGTCAAGATCGCGCGCACGCACACGGGCCGGCGCGGTGTCGTCGTCTTCGACCACGCCTATCACGGTCGGACCAACCTGACGATGGCAATGACGTCGAAGAACGTCCCTTACAAGGACGGCTTCGGGCCGTTTGCCGGCGACGTCTACCGCGCTCCGATGTCCTATCCCTTCCGCGAGACCTCGGAGATGTCGGGCGAGGAGGCAGCCGAGCGCGCGATCACGATGATCGACAAGCAGGTCGGCGCCCACAACGTCGCCTGCCTGGTCATCGAGCCGATCCTCGGCGAAGGCGGCTTCGTCGTCCCTGCTGCCGGCTTCCTACCGCGGCTGGCTCAGTGGTGCACCGACAACGGTGTCGTGTTCGTGGCCGACGAGATCCAGACCGGCTTCTGCCGGACCGGCGACTGGTTCGCGTGTGACGACGAAGGCGTCGTACCCGACCTCATCACCACGGCGAAGGGCATCGCCGGCGGTCTCCCCCTCGCGGCCGTCACGGGGCGCGCCGAGATCATGGACTCCGTCAAGGCCGGCGGTCTGGGCGGCACCTATGGTGGCAACCCGGTCGCCTGCGCCGCTGCGCTCGGCACCATCGCCACCATGCGCGAGCAGGATCTCGCGGCTCGCGCCCGCCACATCGGCGACCTGATGTTCGGGCGGCTCCGCGATCTCGCGTCACGCTACCCCGTGATCGGTGACGTGCGAGGCCGCGGTGCGATGCTCGCCATCGAGCTCGTCGAGCCCGGCACCGACACCCCGAACGCCGCGGCCGCGACGGCCGTCAACAAAGCCTGTCACGCCGAGGGTGTGCTGACGCTGACGTGCGGCACCTTCGGCAACGTCTTCCGGTTCCTGCCGCCGTTGGTGATCTCCGACGCGCTCATCGACGAGGCCCTGACGGTGCTCGAGAAAGCCCTCGCAGACGTCTCCTGACGACTAGGCGGACTTGACCTCGCTACGCATGATGCGCAGGACACCGAGTGCCAGGGGTAGCACGACCCAGATGATCGTGTTGACCGCGAGATGCACCCAATCCTCACCGGTCATCGTGTGCGTCTGAAGCGGCCCCTGCGCCGTGCTCGGGTCGACCCAGGGGGCAGCAGAAGCGATCTTGTCCCAGGCGAAGAGGATCGCGATCACCGTCGGTACGGCGAAGGACAGCACGATCGCCGCCGCGCTGTTGAGCAGCAGCATGCCGAACGCCAGTCCGCCCAGGATGCCGAGCAGCTGCAGGATCGTGATGTCGGCGAAGCCAGCAATGCCGAAGGACCAGTCACCGCTCCCGCTACGAATCGCCATCCCGGCCAGGTTGGCCAGGGTCGCGACCGCGAACGCCACGGCCACCGCGATGAGCCCCAGCACGACCGCAGCCGACACCTTGGCGGAAGCAACACGTAGCCGGTTCGGCTCGAGCGTGAACGTCACGAGTCCTGTCCGTTGGGTCCACTCGCTGGTGACGAGCAGGATGCCCAGGACCGGCAGCAGGATCCCCTGTGGGATACCGGTCGCGGCGGTGAAGTTGTCGAACGTGAGGTCACCTTGCTTGCCCACGAACAACAGGATGACGACGGCGATCGCCGTGATCCCGCCGATCGCGGTGAGCAGCCAGAAGCCGGCTCTCGTGTCGTAGGACTTGCGCAGCTCGACACGCACGAGCCGCACGAAGGGAACGCGCTGCAGGTCGCGTGACGGCTCACGGACCGGAGGCTGGGTCGATGTCTGGGCACTCATGAGACCACCTCTTCGCGGGCATCGGCTGCGGTCAGCTCGAGGAACATGTCTTCGAGGCCCGAGCCGGCATTCGTGAGCTCGGTGAGGACGATCCCCCCTGAGAGGGCCGCCCTCCCCACCTGCTCGGTACTGGCCTGGACGACGAACGAGCCATCGTGCTGGGCGGTGTGCGTCAGCCCGGCCGACCGCAAGGCCGCAGCGAGCGCCTCGACCTCGAGGCCCCGGACGAGGGTGCCGGCAGCCGTCAGCATCGACTCCTTCGAACCCTGGGCCACGATCTTTCCGGTCCCGATCACGACCAGTTCGTCCGCGATGACCTCGATCTCGTGGATGAGGTGCGAGGACAGCAGGACGGTTCCGCCGCGCTCCGCGAAGCCCCGGAGCAGGCCACGCATCCAGCGGATGCCCGCAGGGTCGAGACCGTTGGCAGGCTCGTCGAGGATGAGCACCTCGGGATCACCCAGCAAAGCGTGGGCGATGCCCAGTCGCTGCCGCATTCCGAGGGAGTAGTTGCCGACGCGGCGCTTGGCCTCCTGGTCGTTCAGGCCCACCAGGGTCAGCATCTCGGTGACGCGGGCGTCGGACAGGCCCATGACCATGGCCCCCAGGTTGAGGACCTCGCGACCGGTGCGGCCGGCATGCTGCGCCGATGCGTCGAGCAGCACCCCGACCCTGCGGCCGGGGTTGGCGAGATCGGCATACGGAACGCCGAGAATCGTCGAGCCACCGCCCGACGGAGGCGTCAGACCGACCATCATCCGCATCGTGGTGGACTTGCCGGCGCCATTGGGGCCGAGGAAGCCGGTCACCGTGCCCGGCTCGACCGTGAACGACACGTGGTCGACGGCGACGTGCGCCCCGTAACGTTTGGTCAGCCGTTCGACGACAATCATGCGTCCAGTCTTACCCAACCGGCTCGAAGGGCTGGGCACGACCCGCCCGGCTGGGATGTGACGCCGACGTCGGTGCGCCTGCCCGCGACGGGTGGGATACGTTGCTCAGGATCCGGTCTCGATCTGCGAAGGAGCAGCAATGGGCGCGCTATGGCATCCGTTCTCGGACATGGGAGCGGTCGAACGCAGCGGTGAGTTCGTCATCGCGCGCGGCGAGGGCAGCTACGTCTACGACCCGGACGGCAACCGCTACCTCGACGCCACCGCGGGACTGTGGTTCACCAACGTCGGACACGGCCGCGCGGAGCTCGGCGAGGTCGCGGCCGAGCAGATGAGCAAGATGGCCGCGTACAGCACCTTCGGCGACTACGTGACCGAGCCGACCGTCGCGCTGGCGGAGCGGCTGGCCGGGATCGCCCCGGTGCCGGGGTCGAAGGTGTTCTTCACCTCAGGTGGCTCGGACTCCGTTGACACCGCGGCGAAGCTGGCCCGCCGGTACTGGAACGAGCTGGGTCAGCCGCAGCGCCGGTACCTGATCGGGCGACAGAAGGCCTACCACGGCATGCACTACGCCGGGACCTCGATCGCCGGGATCCCGGGGAACCGTGAGGGCTACGGCGAGCTGGTGCACGACAGCGCCACGGTCGCGTGGGACGACGCCGGTGACCTCCGCACGACGATCGAGCGCCTCGGGCCGGAGAACGTCGCCGCCTTCTTCTGCGAGCCCGTGATCGGCGCCGGCGGCGTCTACCCACCGCCCGACGGCTACCTCGCCGATGTGCGCAAAGTGTGCACGGAGTACGACGTGCTGTTCGTGGCGGATGAGGTCGTGACGGGATACGGGCGGATCGGTGGCGCGTGGTTTGCGAGCGGTCGGTTCGGGCTCGAGCCTGACATGATCACCACGGCCAAGGGTCTGACGTCGGGCTACCTGCCTATGGGTGCCGTCCTGATCGCGCCGAAGGTGTCCGAGCCGTTCTTCCAGCCGGATGCCGGGGTGTGGTGGCGGCACGGCTACACGTACTCCGGGCATGCCGCGGCGGCCGCGGTGGCGCTGGCCAACCTCGACATCCTCGAACGTGAGAAGTTGCTGGACGAATCGGCTCGCCTCGAGTCGACCCTGGCCACACGGCTTGCGCCGCTGGCCGATCATGACCGCGTGGTCGAGGTCCGGTGTGGGACGGGCGCGTTGGCCGCGATTCAGCTCGCTGATCCGGCCGAGGCGATGGCCCTGGCCAAGGCGCTGCGATCGCACGGCGTGGCGACCCGTGCTGTGGGTGCGGGCGGCATCCAGGTCTCCCCCGCCTTCGTGATGACCGACTCCGAAGTCGACGACCTCGCCGCCGCCATCACCACCGCCCTCGATCGTTGAACCGTGAGTTGTGGCCCCTTCAACCGTGAGTTGTGGCCCCTTCAACCGTGAGTTGTGGCCCCTTCAACCGTGAGTTGTAGCCCCTTCAACCGTGAGTTGTGGCCCCATCAACCGTGAGTTGTGGCCCCATGAACCGTGAAGCCGGGTGGCGCTGTCAGGCGTCGCGCGACTCCAGCCCCCACTCCTTGGCAAGGAGTTCAAGCGACTCGATCTTGGCCTCATGGTCAGGCGACGGCGCTACGAGCGTCAGCTCATCGGCTCCGGCTGCGTCGGCGAGCGCCGCCAGGTCGCGGGCAACGACGTCGGGCGGCCCGGCGAAGAGGCGTCCCTGCAGGGTCGGCTCGATCTCGGCGTACTCCGACGACGTCCGGAACTCCCGGATCTCACCAGGAGTGGGTCTCCGCTTGGCGCCGCGGCGGATCAAGCGGATGCCCAGGGTCCAGCCGGCGCGGAAGTCTGCTACGACGTCGGGGTCGTGCGACGCAAGGGCGAGCGCGGACACGATGACGCGCGGCTCGCTGCCGAGCTCGGACGGCCGGAAGTCGCGCCGGTAGGCCTGTAACGCATCGACCGCCAGCTCGGGACTCATGTGGTGCGCGAACACCGAGGTCATCCCGTTGACGGCCGCGAAGGCGGAGCCCCAACCGCTCGAGCCCAGCATCAACAGCTCGGGCTGACCGTCCACCACCGGCGTGGCCCGCACCGTGGCGAAGGGGTGCCCTTCGGGCCATTCGTCGGTGAGGAACGCGATCAGCTCGGCAGCCTGCTCAGGGAAGTCGGGAGCACCCGCTGACTCGCGCGAACGGCGCAGCGCGTATGCCGTGACCTGGTCGGTTCCCGGTGCCCTTCCAAGACCCAGGTCGATACGACGCGGGTGCAGCATCTCGAGAGTCTTGAACCACTCGGCGACCTTCAACGGCGCGTGATTCGGCAGCATGATGCCTGCGGCTCCGACCCGGATGGTCCGGGTGGCCGACGCCACGTGGCTGATCAGGATCTCCGGCGAGCTGCTCGCCAGCCCCTCGAAGTTGTGGTGCTCCGAGATCCAGAAGCGCTTGTAGCCGAGCCGGTCCGCCGCCTGCGCCGTCCTGACCGTCCGCGCCATGGCCTCCGACGCCGACAAAACCGGCGGTATGTCGACGAAGTCGAGCAGGGACAACGGACGGACAGTGCTGTCACGAGAGGTGCTCACGTCGAGAAGCCAACCAAGGATGCACCCTCAGCATTCCGACCACCCGCAGCTCGAGGAGCCACAACTCACGGCTCGAGGAGCCACAACTCACGGCTCAAGGAGCCACAACTCACGGCTCAACGATCTTCGAGGGCCCAGGGGGATCCGTAGGCGGTGAGCAGGTCGAGGAAGGGTACGGCGTCGAACGCCTCCGGGCCGAGCACGCCCGCACCCGACCAGGTCCCGTTCGCCAGCAGCTCCAAGGCCACGACCGGGTTGACCGCCGTCTGCCAGACCACGCACTGGTGGCCGTACTCGCGCATCGACCATTCGTTGTCTACGACGTGGTACAGGTAGGTCGCCCGCGGCTGCCCGTCCTTGCCGGTGCCCGTGACGTACAACCCCGCGCAGGTCTTGCCCCGCATCTTGTCGCCCAGCGTGGCCGGGTCCGGCAGGCTCGCGGCCACCACGTCGCGCGGGCTGACCTCGACGCCACCGACCCGGAGCTTGTCGGTCTTGTCGAGACCGAGCTTGTGCAGCACCTTGAGGACGTCGATGAACTCGTCACCGAGTCCGTACTTGAACGTGGCCCGCTTGGCCTGCACCCAACGCGGCATCAGCAGCACTTCTTCGTGCTCGACGTTCACGCACTCGACCGGACCGATGCCCTCGGGAAACTCGAAGACCTCCGGCTCGGAGAACGGCTCCGTCGTGAACCAGCCACGGTCCTTCTCCCAGACCACAGGTGGGTTGAGGCATTCCTCGATCGTCGTCCAGATCGAGAAGGACGGCGCGAAGTCGTAGCCGTCGACGGTGAGGTTGGCGCCGTCCCGTACGCCGAGCTCGTCGATCTCGCTGAACAGATGGTCGGCGGCGTACCGCGCGAACACGTCAGACAGGCCAGGCTCGACGCCGATGCCGACCAGTGCCAGACGCCCGGCAGACTCCCAGTCGCCGGCCGCTGCGAACTGCTCGTCGCCGAGCATCACACCGGTCTGCTCGTATGGCGCGTCCGGGTGCGGCCGCGACAGGCTCATCGCCATGTCGAGGTAGTCCGCTCCCCCGGCATACGCGCCATTGAAGATCGGCATCACGAAACGCGGGTCAACGGCGTTCATCACGTGCGTGATCTCGTGCTCGCGCACCAGCGCTTCGACGGACGCGGCATCCGACGCATCGACGTGCGCGGCGTGGAACCGGTCGTCGGCGGTGGCCGCCCTCTCGGCACGGGACAGGTCGTAGTCGGCAATGACCAGCCGCTCGAAGAACTCCCGCCGCGCCGCAATCGCCGCAAACGCCGCCCCCACGCCCCCCGCACCCACCAGCAAGATCTTCATATATGCCCTTTCCATCAGGTTGCTACAACCAGAGCCCCGTGAAGCCTCCCGATCAACATCGACCTCAGCCAAGCAGGTTCAAAAGAGGCAAGGGGACGTGAGCGGCGTCCCGTGGAGTGCATGACAAGGCCGAGGAAGGAAGCGCTAGCGGGCTAGCGCGACTGATCGAGAACGCAGTCAGGCGCCCACGGGACGTCGATCAGACGGTGATGTCGGACATGACGTGCTTGATGCGCGTGTAATCCTCGAGCCCGTACATCGACAGGTCCTTGCCGTACCCGGAGTGCTTGAACCCGCCGTGCGGCATCTCGGCCACGATAGGGATGTGGGTGTTGATCCACACACAGCCGAAGTCGAGGCTGCGTGCCATCCGCATGGCCCGTCCGTGGTCCTTGGTGAAGACGCTGCTGGCGAGGCCGTACTGGACGCCGTTGGCCCACCGCAGGGCCTCGTCCTCGTCGGAGAACTGCTGCACGGTGATAACCGGGCCGAAGATCTCGTCCTGGACGGCCTCGTCGTCCTGGTGGAGTCCGGAGACCACGGTTGGGGCGTAGAAGTACCCCTTGTCACCAACGCGGTGACCGCCGGCCTGGAGCTTTGCGTGGTCGGGCAGCCGGTCGATGAAGCCGCTGACGCGAGCGAGCTGGTTGGCGTTGTTGACGGGGCCGTACAGCACGTCCTCGTCGTCGGGCATCCCGGTCTTGGTGTTCTTGGCCTGCTCGGTGAGCGCTGCCACGAAGTCGTTGTGCACGCCCGGACCGGCGAGCACGCGGGTGGCTGCGGTGCAGTCCTGACCGGCGTTGAAGTAGCCGGCCCCCGCGATCGCCTCGGCGGCAGCTTCGATGTCGGCGTCGTCGAACACGATGACCGGCGCCTTGCCGCCGAGCTCGAGGTGGGTCTTCTTCAGGTCAGCGGCGGCGGACTTGGCGACCTCCATACCGGCGCGTACGGAACCGGTGATCGACACGAGCTGCGGAATCGGGTGCTCGATGAGCGCACGTCCCGTGTCACGGTCGCCGGTGACGACGTTGAAGACACCCGGTGGGAAGAACTCCTGCGCGATCTCACCGAGCAGCAAGGTCGAGGCGGGCGTGGTGTCGGAGGGCTTGATCACCAGACAGTTGCCCGCCGCCAGGGCGGGCGCGACCTTCCAGATCGCCATCATCAGCGGGTAGTTCCACGGGGTAACCTGCGCGACCACACCGATGGGCTCACGTCGGACGTATGACGTGTGGCCGGCAAGGTACTCCCCCGCCGACCGTCCCTCGAGGACCCGGGCCGCCCCGGCGAAGAAGCGCACCTGGTCGATGGCCGGAGGCAGCTCCTCTGAGTGGGTGAACCCCAGGGGTTTGCCGGTGTTCTCGCTCTCGACCGCGACGAACTCGTCGGCGCGTTGCTCCATGGCGTCGGCCAGCTTGAGCAGGGCTCGCTGCCGGTCGGCGGGCGTCGCGTCGCGCCAGGTCTCGTAGGCCTTGCTCGCGGCCTGCATGGCGCGGTCGACGTCCTCCGCGCCGGACACGGGCGCCGCCGCGTATTCGTCCTCTGTGGCGGGGTTGACGACGGCCGACGTACGTCCGTCGGCGCTGTCCACGAGTTCGCCGTTGATCACGTTCTTGAGTGTCCGGGTGGTCATGTGGCCCCTTGATCGCCTCGATATGACGGACTGATTCCACGGGTAAAACTAGTGCGCGACGGTCGATTACGCCAGTGCCTGACCAGATAATCGACGCATTTCGTCGTACGATCGGCTCCCACTCACCCGATGTGGTCAGGTTCGCATGGCAGATGCGGTGTTCCCAAGCCGCGTTTGCCTAGTGCACCAACCACCTGGCTTGTGCACTAGGCAAACGCGGAGGGCCAGGTAGGCAACAGGGGTGGGCCTGACAACTGGACCGGGACGGGTGATGAGCCGGAGGAGGTCAGAGGCGGCCGGCGGACTCGTCGCCGGAGATCTTCTGGGAGAGGTAGATCGGCAGGACGGACACCAGGATCAGAGCGGCCGCGGTGACGTTGACGATCGGCGCCTGCTGTCGGCTCAGCAGGTTGTTGTAGATCCACAGCGGCAGCGTCTGGATGTCGGGGGGCGCGGTGAACGTCGTGACCACGATCTCGTCGAACGACAGCGCGAAGGCCAGCAACGCACCAGCGACCAGTGCCCCGCCGAGGTTCGGCAGCGTGACGAGTCGGAACGTCGTCAGCCGCGTCGCCCCGAGGTCCATCGAGGCCTCCTCGATGTTGCCGCCCAAGCGCCGGAGCCGGGCTACCACGTTGTTGAAGACCACCACGATGCAGAAGGTCGCATGCGCGATGACCAACGACCAGATCGACAGCCCGACGCCGAGGATCGTGGTGAACGCGTTGCTCAGCGCGATGCCCGTGACGATGCCCGGCAGAGCGATCGGGAGCACGATCAGCAACGACACCGCCTCCCGCCCGAAGAAACGGTGCCGCGTCAACGCGAACGCGGCGAGCGTGCCGAGGACGAGCGCGATCACGGTGGCGATGAGACCGATCTTCACCGACTCCTGGAGTGCGTTGATCATTCCGGAGCTGTCCTTGGCCCGCCGCCACCACTCGAGGGTGAAGCTGCGTGGCGGCCACGAGAACGTCTTGTCGGAGTTGAAGGAGTTGATCACGACCACGCTCAAGCGGCACGTAGATGAACGCCAGGACGACCACGACGAGGGCGCGCAGACCCCAGGTGCTGCCGCGCGAGAGGCGGAACCCCGGCGTACTCACAGGTTCTCCAAGGCGCCGGTACGACGCACGAGTGACAGATAGATGACCATGATCAGCACCGATACGGTGGCCAGCGCGGCCGCGAACGGGATGTCGGTGGCCTGACGGTCGAACACCAGATTGCCCAGCATCTGGGTGGTACCGCCCACGTTCTTCACCGCGATGTAGTCACCCAGCGACAGCGAGAACGTGAAGATCGAGCCGGCGATCAGCGACGGGACGATCATCGGCAAGGCGATGGTCCGCAGCGTGCGCGCCGGCTTCGCGCCCAGATCGCTGCTCGCCTCGAGCAGCGAGTCGGGCAGCTTCGTGAAGCCGGCGTACAGCGGCAGCGCCATGAACGGCAGCCACAGGTACGCCAACGTGATGGTCACCGAGGTCACCCCGAAGCCCGGCGTCCAGCCGATTGCCGACTCGAGCACCCCACCCGGCGTGACCATCGCGCGCCAGGCGAACGCCTTGACCAGGTAGCTGGCCCACAGCGGCGTCAACAGCGCGACCACCAGGATCCGCGCCACCACCGGCCGGGCGATCTTGGCCATGTAGAACGCGATGGGGAGCGCCAGGACGGCGTCGATCACTGTGACGGAGGCGGCCACCAGGATCGTACGGATGATGACCGTGCGGTACACATCCTGCTCGTACAGCTTGCGGAAGTTGTCGAGGTTCCACTCCCTGGTGACCGTCACCCCGAAGTCGACCCGCCAGAAGGCCGTCACGAACAGCGCGACGATCGCGACCAGGTAGATCAGGCCCAGCCAGAGCAGGGGCGCGGCCACCAGCCCGGCGACCCGGGCACCCCCGTGGCGATGCGAGAAAGCCGAGGCCCGCCGCAGCCAGGTTGACCGCGGCAGCTCGACCTCTCGCCTCGCCGGCGGGGACGCCGAGGTCATGTCAGCCCTTGATCTCGGTCCACGCGTCCGTCCACGCGTTGTAGTCCGTGCAGTCGACGTCGGTCCGTCCGTCCAGGCATTCCTTGATCGGCGTCACCCAGTAGTAGATCTTGTTGGAGTACGCCGCATCGGTGACGTGGTAGTTCTTGCAGAAGCCAGCGCTCGTGTACTGGCACGCCTTCGGGTTGGCCGGCGCTTCACCGAACCATTCGGCGACCTGGGCCTGCACCTTCGGGCTCGCCATCCAGTCGAGCCACATGTACGAGCAGTTCACGTGGTCGGTGTTGGACGAGACCATCCAGGTGTCGGACCACCCTGTCGAACCGCTCTTCGGGAAGACCGTGGCCACGGGGGCGTCACCCTCCGTCAGGTTGGCGATCACCTGCCAGGTGGTCCCGATGACCGACGACCCGCTCTTGAAGGCCTGCACCTCCTTGGTGTAGTCCGACCAGTACTCGCCGATGCTCGCCTTCTGCGTCTTGAGCACGTCGACGGCAGCCTGCAACTGGCGCTGGTCGAGCGCGTAGGGGTTCTTGATGGCGAGGCTCGGCTGGGTGTTCATCAAGAAGAGCGCAGCGTCGGCGATGTAGATCGGCGAGTCGTACGCCGTCACCTTGCCGGCGTAGGACTTGGAGCACGTTGAACACGGCGTTCCAGTCGGTGGGAGCCGGCTTGACGACGTCCTTGTTGTACATGAGGAGGTTGGCGCCCCAGCCGTGCGGAATGCCCCACATCTGGCCGTCGACGCTGTTGAAGTCCTTGTCCTTCAGGAACGCTGAGATGTCGGTGTAGTTCGGGACGAGGTCGGTGTTGATGGGTTGCACGTCGCTGGCCGCGATGAGCCGCAGCGTCGCATCACCGGATGCGGACACGACGTCGTAGCCTCCGGAGTGCATCAGGCTGACTGCCTCGTCGGAGGTGCCGAACTCCTTGACGTTGACCTGACAGCCGGTCTTCTCCTCGAACGGCGTGACCCAGTCGACGCTCGGGTCGTTCTTGCCCGACTCGGCGTACCCCGGCCAGGCCAGCACGTTGAGCTTCCCCTCGCCCTTGCCCACCGACGTTGCCATCGGGATGTCGGGCGCCTTGAAGCCGCCGGCTCCGGGCTGAGAGGTCGTGTTGTCGCTCGACGTGCCGCAACCGCTGGCCACCAGGGCCAGTGAGGCGAGCACAGCGAGCGTGGCCGTACGACGACCGATCCGTCGCGGGTGTGTTGCGGTCATGAGTCCTCCAACGTAGAGCGGCTGGGATGATCGTCGATCGCGACGCAGTGCTCGGCTCGCCAGCTGAGCTGCACCGGCTTGTCGCGATAGTCGAGCACGTCCGTCGATGACGACTGCAGGTTCTGCTGCACTGCCACGAGTCGTGCTCCGGCGTCGAGGTCGACGATGAAGCGCGTGGACGCGCCCGCGTAGACCACCTCCGCCACGGTTCCCCTGACCGACGTGACGCCGGGATCCTCCGGCGACCGCAGATCGTGGGTCGATGTGGATCTTCTCGGGCCGCACGCTGAAGGTGCCCTCGTGCCCGAACAAGGCCTTGGCCGCGGCGCCCGTGATGAGGTTGCTGGTGCCGACGAAGCCGGCCACGAAGGAACTCGCCGGCTGCTCGTAGATCTCTGCGGCTGACCCGATCTGCTCGATACGTCCGTTGTTGAAGACCGCGATCCGGTCGCTCATGGTCAGCGCCTCGTCCTGGTCATGGGTCACGAACACGAAGGTGATACCCACGTCGCGCTGCAGGACCTTGAGCTCGACCTGCATCTCCTCGCGCAGCTTCAGGTCGAGGGCACCCAGTGGCTCATCGAGCAACAGCACCTTCGGCTCGATCACCAGGGCGCGAGCGAGCGCGACCCGCTGCCGCTGGCCGCCCGACAGCTGGCTGGCCTTGCGGTCGCCGTGGGAGTCGAGCCGGACCTTCGCCAGAGCGGCGTCGGCGAGCTCGCGACGCCTGGCTTTGGCGACTCCCCGCACGCGGAGGCCGTAGGCGACGTTGTCGCGCACGTTCATGTGGGGGAACAGCGCGTAGTCCTGGAAGACGGTGTTGACGTTGCGCTCGAAGGGGGCCTGCCGGGTCACGTCGACGCCGTCGAGCCGGACGGTTCCGGAGTCGGGTATCTCGAAGCCCGCGATCATGCGCAGTACCGTGGTCTTGCCCGATCCGGACGGCCCCAGCATCGAGAAGAACTCGCCATCACGGATCGTCAGGTCGATGTCGTCGACGGCCGTCACCGATCCGAACCGCCGCGTCAGTCCGCGGAGGTCGACGGCCGCGTGGGCAGCGTCGGAAGAGGCCGTGTCGGCATCCTGACCCCCGTCGGTCGTCGTCGCCACATCGGCACCCTACTGGGCGGTCACCCCTGGTGCACGCAATCCCGCCCCCACGCCGCCGTGTCGCTGCGGCGAGGCAGCCGACCGGGCGCATCGTCGGGGCGCGTTCCCTCTAAGGTGAAGGTGTCCACTGCTCGACCTCTGGAGCGCTCGTGTCGAAATCAACCAACGCGTCCACCGCACCTCTCGACCTGTTCGGGATCGACGGCCTGCTCGACGACGAAGAACGCGCCATGCGCGAGACCGTCCGGCGGTTCTGTGACGACCAGATCAGGCCACACATCGCGCAGTGGTACGAAGAGGCCAGCCTGCCCGCCCGAGAGCTGGCGAAGGAGCTCGGGTCACTGGGTCTGATGGGCATGCATCTCGACGGCTATGGCTGTGCAGGGACCAGCGCGACGGCGTACGGACTCGCCTGCCTCGAGCTCGAAGCAGCTGATAGCGGGGTCCGGAGCCTGGTGTCGGTCCAGGGTTCGCTGGCGATGTTCGCCATCCACCGCTTCGGCAGCGACGAGCAGAAGGAGCACTGGCTGCCCCAGATGGCGGCCGGTACGGCGATCGGCTGCTTCGGTCTGACCGAGCCCGACTTCGGATCCGACCCCGGCGGCATGCGTACCCGCGCGCGACGTGACGGTTCCGACTGGGTGCTCAACGGCACCAAGATGTGGATCACGAACGGCGCCATCGCCGACGTGGCGGTCGTGTGGGCACGCACGGACGAGGGTTCAGCAGACTCGGGCCAGGGCGTCATCCGCGGCTTTGTCGTCCCGACGGGCACGAAGGGCTTCTCGGCGCCTGAGATCAAGCAGAAGATGTCGCTGCGGGCTTCGGTGACGAGCGAGCTCATCCTGGAGGACGTGCGACTTCCGGAGTCGGCCATGCTCCCGGAGGCGAAGGGTCTGGGCGGGCCGCTGTCGTGTCTGTCCGAGGCCAGGTTCGGCATCGTCTTCGGCGCGCTGGGGGCCGCCCGCGACTGCCTCGAGGTGACCATCGACTACGCCAAGAGCCGCCGGGTGTTCGACAAGTCGCTGGCGGCATACCAGCTGACGCAGGAGAAGCTGGCCAACATGACCCTCGAGCTGGGCAAGGGCATGCTGCTGGCACTGCACCTCGGCCGACTCAAGGACGGCACGGGCATCCGCAACGAGCAGGTGAGCCTGGGCAAGCTCAACAACGTTCGGGAGTCGATCGCGATCGCTCGCGAGTGCCGGACCATCCTGGCGGCGAACGGCATCACGCTGGAGTATCCGGTCATGCGTCACGCCAACAACCTCGAGTCGGTCCTGACGTACGAAGGCACGTCCGAGGTGCACCAGCTCGTCATCGGGCAAGCCCTCACCGGCGAGTCCGCCTTCCGCTGAGCCACCTCACTGATCGAGCCTGTCGAGATCAAGCCACCTCGACGGCCCGCATCGTGGGCGGTCCGGGGAACCAGCGTCCGGCAGACCAGGCGATGACCACGATCGGGACTCCGAGCAGCGCCACGAGCGTCGGCACGGTCACGAGCCGGCGGCCGCGGCGAACGTGCCGTACACGGCCAGCGCCACCACCTCGGTCGCGAGACCGTAGACCGACGTGACCGTCGCGCGTGCCGGGCCGGCGATCACCTGTTGGAGCCGGGCCTCAGCGACGATCATCGTGTTGTTCAGCAGTCCGTATCCGACCGCGATGGCGACGAAACCCACGTACGGCCAGACGAGCGCGCCCAGCGAGATCAGGCCGCCACCGGTGACGACCACCACGCCGATGGTGCGTCGACCGCATGCCGGCTGTACGTCCGGCCAGGGCGGTTCCCACGACTTGCCCGATGACGGCCAGCCCGATGAGCAGGGGGATGGTCGACGTCGGGACGCCATGATCCCGGGCGACCAGCGGGAAGTACTCGTCGTACGCCGTCAGCCCGACCAGCAAGGCGGCGATGAGGACGACACGACGCACGTCGACCGACCTGGACGCCTCCCGGGTGCCGGCACGCAACATCGAGACGTACCGCCCCGTCAGCGCCTCGGTCTCGGCCAACAGACTGGTGCGACCCGTTCGGCCTGCGCGCCGCGAGCGAGAACGGGAGGTTCGCGGCCAACACAGCCTGCCCACCTGCGATGGCCACGGAGATCCAGCCGACGAGGCCGTAGCCGCCGATCGCGAGCAACGGCGCCGCCGCCACCGTGGCAACGAGGTTGGCCATCATCGCGGTGGAGTGCGCCCACCCGATGAGGCCGGGGTATGCCGCCTCAGCTCCTCGGTCGACGAGCTCGTCATACAGCGCGGCCTCGAAGGTTCCTGACATCAGTGCGCTCGACAGTCCCCACAGGACGAAGCCGAGCGCATAGCCGGGATAGGTCGGAAACAACATCCACGCGCTGAACGCGGTGGCGTAGACCAAGGCCGAGAGGACGAGCAGCAGGCGGCGGTCGATGGTGTCGGCCCAGGCGCCGGAGGGCACCTCGAAGACGAAGGAGGTCAACGACCAGATGATGAACAGCGTCGAGATCTGCCCCGTGGAGACGCCGTGGTCTCCGAACAGCAAGGCGTAGACGCTGTACAGCGGGACGAGATCCCTGGACGCGTGATAGGCGAGGACGCGCAGCGTGAACCTGCGCGGTAGGACCTAAGTCGGGCTCGACGGGAAGCGCATACCCCCAGCCTAAACCGATCGACGCCTTCCTACACCCGTTGGTAGACGACGACGTAGATCGTGCCCGTGGACTTGCCGTCCTTGCTCGATCCCGACACTGTGACGGAGCGTTGATCGGAGTCGACGAGGTCTCCGGTGCCACCACCGAGGCTGCCGGCGTGGGAGCCCGATGCCGCTGCCCCCACCCGTGACGAGCTTGAGCTGACCCTTCAGATGCGTCACGCCTTGGTAGACGTAGAGCTTCGTGTCAGACGGTGGCAGGTCGACGGACACGCGCGTGAGCCGGCCGGACACCGTGGCCGACTTCATCACCGCGGCATCGTAGGTGTGGCCCAGGTAGACGATCTGGCGGTCGTACCAGACTCCTGCGCTGTGCTCCTGGGGCGCATGGGCGTAGACCGCCGCGCCGAGCTGAGGAGCGACCGAGCGATCGGCGTGCTCCGTGATCCGTACGGTGAAGGTGGACGGCTTGCCCACCCGGACGCCCAGCCGGGCCCAACCCGCGGCGTTGCTGTGCGGGGATCCGCCACCGAACGACGAGGTGCCTGCGATCGGGCCGTCCGGTCGACCAGCACACGTGGATCCTCCCAGTGGATGGCCGTTGATGAACGTGCTGTAGTCGGCGCCGTGCCCTCCACGCGACCGGTCCGGGTCCCAACAGAACTGCTCCCACGTGAGGTTGAGGGTCTTGGGCGTGAACGTGAAGGACACCTCGCGCTGGCCGGGCTGGGCCACCACGTGTCCCAGCAGTGCTGCTCCACCCGGCGACGTGTAGAACGCCGTACCCCGGTCGGTGATGGTGGGAAGCGGCGACGTCTGCGTACGGTTCGAGTCTGCTGGCGGCGTGCTCGGAGCCGCCGAGCAGGTTCGGCGCGATCGCCACCGCGGCGATCGTGATCACCGCCGCCACGGCCGTGCCGGCTGCGATCGAGCGCCGCCTGGTCGCGACCTTGTGGTCGACACCGGCCAGCCGGTCGAGTCCACCGCGGTCGTCGACCTCGTCGGCGACCTGGGACAGCGTCTGCTTGAGCTCGTCGATGTTCATCGGGCTACCCCCTCGTTGTCACGGCTTGGCTGGGCGTCCTCATCAGCGACGGCCAGACTCGGATCGATCCGCAGCTTGGCCAGCGCCTTGCTGGACTGGCTCTTGACCGTGCCGACGCTGCACTCGAGCAGGCGTGCCGTCTCGGCCTCGCTCAGGTCCTCGAAGAAGCGGAGGACGACCACGGCGCGCTGTCGTCTGGGCAACCGCGCCAGGGCGGTCCGCACGTCGTGCGTCGTACCGCGGTCGGCGGGATCATTCGTTGAGTGTTCGGTGTCAGGGAGATCATCGGTTGGATGTTCCCCGTTCCACTTCCGCCGCCACCAGGTCGAGTAGGTGTTGACGAGGATCCTGCGCACGTAGGCGTCGGGACTCTTCTCGACCCGACCCCAGGACCGCCAGGCCTTGGCGAGGGCCGTCTGCACGAGGTCTTCGGCGAGATGACTGTCCTGGGTCAGCAGGTAGGCCGTGCGGAGCAGGCCCCCCGACCGTGCCGTCACGAACTCCTCGAACGTCCCACGTGCGCTCCCCCGATCGATCACCGCGTCATCCTCTCCTGCCAGGCTGCGCCCCGCAGCGCGGACGGGGATGGTGCGGACGCGTTCCGACTGCGCAGGCATCGGTCCCCCTCGGTGTCACGGGAGCCCGGACTGGCTCCCTCACCTATCAGGACCTGCTGGGCGCTCCGTTCGGTTGCCTGGCGCCTGGCAGGCAGAGTGGACAGACCGGACACGCGACGGATTTCGTTGTTTGCGCTAGTCTGCAACTACGCAGTATCGCCGTGATCTGGAATCTGACCACGGATTCGCTTGCCTTGTCGCTCAATCATGGGGCAGACTGACCGTCATGTCGATCGACCAGAGCCTTGCCAGCACCGGACTGGACCATGCCGCGCTCCAACAGTCCGCGCGTGACCACCTGTGGATGCACTTCACCCGCATGTCGTCTTACGAACACGCAGACGTCCCGATCATCGTCCGTGGTGAGGGTCCGTACATCTACGACGCCCACGGCAAGCGCTACCTCGACGCACTCGCCGGCCTGTTCGTCAGCCAGCTCGGCCATGGCAGCACCGAGCTCGCCGAGGCCGCCGCGCGGCAGACGCAACAGCTGGCCTTCATGCCCCTCTGGAGCTATGCACACCCGAACGCGATCGAGCTCGCACAGCGCATCGCGTCGTACGCACCAGGCGACCTGAACCGCGTCTTCTTCACCACTGGTGGCGGCGAGGCGGTCGAGACCGCCTGGAAGCTCGCCAAGCAGTTCTTCAAGCTGACCGGAAAGCCGACCAAGCACAAGGTCATCAGCCGCGCGATCGCCTACCACGGCACCACCCAGGGCGCCCTGTCGATCACCGGACTGCCGTCCCTCAAGGCCCCCTTCGAGCCACTCGTGCCGAGCGCGTTCCGAGTGCCGAACACCAACATCTACCGCGCCCCGCACTTCGGTGACGACCCCGAGGCCTTCGGCCGCTGGGCGGCCGACCAGATCGCCGTCGCCATCGAGAACGAAGGCGCCGACACGGTCGCCGCCGTGTTCCTCGAGCCAGTCCAGAACTCCGGCGGGTGCTTCCCGCCACCGCCGGGGTACTTCCAGCGCGTTCGCGAGATCTGCGACGAGTACGACGTCCTGCTCGTCAGCGACGAGGTCATCTGCGCGTTCGGACGGCTCGGCCACATGTTCGGCGCCGAGCGCTACGACTACCAGCCCGACATGATCACCTGCGCCAAGGGCATCACCTCCGGCTATGCGCCGCTCGGCGCGATGATCGCCACGGATCGACTGTTCGAGCCGTTCGCCAAGGGCGATGCGGCGTTCCTGCACGGCTACACGTTCGGGGGCCACCCCGTGTCGACCGCCGTGGCCATGGCCAACCTCGACATCTTCGAGCGTGAGCACATCAACGAGCACGTGCTCGCCAACGAGGACGCGTTCCGATCCACGCTCGAGAAGCTCTACGACCTCCCGATCGTGGGCAACGTCCGCGGCGACGGATACTTCTACGGCATCGAGCTCGTCAAGGACAAGGCGACCAAGGAGACCTTCAACGACGAAGAGTCCGAGAAGCTGCTGCGCGGGTTCCTGTCCAAGGCGCTCTACGAGAACGGCCTCTACTGCCGCGCCGACGACCGTGGCGACCCGGTAGTCCAGCTCTCACCGCCGTTGATCTGCGACCAGCAGCACTTCGACGAGATCGAGCAGATCCTCCGCTCGGTGCTGACGGAGGCGTCGACCAAGATCTGAGCTTCCTCCGACAGGCTTGTCGAGACCCCCGGAAACTGTTGTACACAAGGCGAAAAATGTCTGGGCACTGTCGGACATGTCGGATAGAATCGAACACATGTTCGACACTCACCTCAGCGCACTCGACGAGATAGCGACCCTGTCGTATGTCGAGACCACCCGTGCGGCGGTCGAACAAGGCGAGGTCAGGTTGCTGGAGGCGGCCGCGCATTGGGCTGACCTGCACAGTGAGCTCGCCCGGGCGACCAGCCCGCTGCTGCCCGGGTCGGAGCAGCTGGTGCTGTTCGGTGGGGACGGGACACCTGCGGTGGCGGAGTTCGCACCCGCCGAGCTCGGCGTGGTGCTGGCGACCTCGACCACGGCGGCGGAGCGGCTGGTCGGGGACGCGCTCGATCTGCGGCACCGTCTCCCGCGGCTGTGGGCCGGGTCGTGGCGGGTGAGGTGAAGCCGTGGATCGGCCGCCGGACCGCCGAAGCCACCCGCCACCTGTCGGTGGAGACCGCCGCGGTGGTGGACCGCAGGATCGCGAAGTACGCCCACTCGTTGTCGTGGGGCCGGATCGAAGCCATCATCCACGCGTGCTGGCTGGAGTGTGACCCCGAGGCTGCCGCTGAAGCCGACAAAGCGGCGCAGGGATCGTTGGGGGTGTGGGTCAAGGACCAGCCCTCCGAGCCTGGCATCGGCGAGATCTTCATCCGGGCCGAAGCACCCGATGCGATCTGGTTCGACGCCACCGTCGACCGCACCGCCGACGGGCTCGGTCTACTAGGAGACAGCCGGGGCAAGGACGCCCGCCGGGCCGCGGCGGTCGGGATCCTGGCCCGGCCCCAGGCTGCCCTGGACCTGTTCGCTGACGTAGCCGAGGCGACCGGGCAGCCGACACCGCAGACAGCCAGACCTCCCCGGGTCGACACCGGCCCGGACGTCACCCTGTATGTCCACCTCACCGACGAAGCCCTGGTCACCGGTCAAGGAGTAGCCCGAGTCGAACAGGTCGGACCCGTCACCATCGACCGGGTCCGGTCCTGGCTCGGCCACACCAACGTGACCGTCAAACCGGTGATCGACCTCAACGACCAGATCCCGGTCGACGCCTATGAGATCCCCGACCGGATCCGCGAAGCGATCCACCTGGCCATCCCGGTCGACTGCTTCCCCCACGCCACCTCCACCCGCCGCACCGGCGACATCGACCACACCATCGCCTTCGTCAAACCCGATGAGGGTGGACCACCGGGCCAGACCGGCCTCGGCAAACTCGGCCCCATCACCCGCTTCCACCACCGGGTCAAGACCCACGGCCACTGGCAAGTCGTACAACCCTTCACCGGCGTCTTCGTGTGGCGCACCCCGACCGGCCGGTATCTCCTGGTCGACCACACCGGCACCCACCAGCGCCGCCTGCAAGGCCGGCTGCCTGAAACCCGATATCGACCCTCGGTCAGCGGTCGGGCAGTTCGGCGATGGGACCGCCGGTTTCGTCCAGCACCTTGATGGCGGCCACACCATCGGCGGCGACGTGCAGCACGATCCGCGGTCGTCCGTCGGCGTCGGCGAGCGTCAGCCCAACGGACCCATCGGCCTCGCGGGCCAAGCGCATCCGCCGGGCGGGTTCCTGCCCCGACATGATCTCCACATCCCGATCGGCTCCATCGCCGACGGATTTCTCGAGGCCCCGCACCAGGTCGACGATCGACCATTCGGGCCGATCGATGAACTCCAGCTGAGCGACCCGGGCGGCGCGACCATCGTCGCTCGACGAGAGCACGACGACCTGGTCCTGCTCGAAGTTGTCATAGCTCAGATGCACCCCACTCGAGTAGCCACCGGAGGAGCGAAGTCCGCCGAACGTGAGTCCACCCATCTCTGTTGCCTCGTCATTGAAGAAGATCAGGCCCGAAGCTGGCTCCCGGTTGGGGTGGGCGTGTTCCTCTCCACGCAGGATCAGCCCAGGGAGCTGGCTGGCATTGGTGATCACGAGTCTGAGCGTGCCATCGGGCTCCACCACGTTGATCCGCTGGACCGTGATCACATCGGGGTGGGCGACAACCTCCGCTCCGGCCGCAACGGCCGCCTCTTCTGCCCGTCGCAGGGCCTCGGTGGCCGCTTCGTGCGCACGCTTGGCCTCGGCCAAGGCGCGGCGGATGCGTCCGTGGTCGGTGGTGTCGCTCATGTCGTCGCCCTCGAGGTCATGGATGCTCTTCGAGCCACTGCCGAGCGCGAGCCGGCGACGTGCGCGCGAGCCACGCGTCCTGGATGACCTCGGTGAGTTCTGCCCGAGTCAGCTCCCCGATCCGCGATGCGCGGAGCAGCACGGACAGGTGGCCGTCGAAGTGCGGTGTGGTGAAGAACGGCGACGACTCGTCCTGCACCAGCGCCTCCTTGTCGGCCGCCGAACCGACCCAGAAGACGATCACGTCGGTATAGCGCTCGCCGGTCTCGGGGTCGACGGCATCCGGACGGGGGGTTCGGAAGAAGATGAACGACTTGCGACCGACCTGGTAGACGGGGTTCTCACTCGCACGCTGATCAACGGTGACGTGCGGCATGGACAGCGCGATTTCGTGCACGTCCTCGATGCTGGCCTTGCGCGTGCGTGGCGACACAGCCCGATCGTACGACGGCGCAGGGGTCAGGAGCGCTGCGCGGACGGGCGCGGGTCGTCCACGTTGACGGTCGGCGTCCCACCACCAGCTCGGGCGATGACGGCGACCGATACGTCGCTGGTCGGGTTGCTCTCGCGGTGCACGGTGTACGCCGGCACGTGGACGAAGTCGCCGGCCCGAGCGTCGATGAAGCCCTCGTGCCCCTCGAACTCCAGCCGCAGTACGCCCGCCACGACGAACAGGCTCGTCTCGTTGCGGTCGTGGTGATGCCAGCCGCTGACGGCGCCGGGCGAGGTCTCGACCCGCCCAGCCCACAGGGTCGGGACCTCGAAGGCGCGCTCACGCATCATGCCCGGGGTGGGGTCAGCCTCGACGAGATCGTCCCGCCTGATGACGCGAACCGGATCGCTCATGCCGCCATTCTGCCCTGCAAGGTCAGACCTTGGCACGCCGCCGGCGCCACAATTCGGCACCGATGACCAAGACGAACGAGATGAAGAACATGATCGTCCCGACAACGAACAACTGGGGCGGGAAGCCCTTCAGCTTGCTCCCGTAGACGTACAAGGGGAATGTCACGGATTGACCGGACGTGAAGTTCGTGACGATGAAGTCATCGAACGACAACGAGAACGCCAGCATGGAGGCGGCGATGATCCCGGGCATAGCGAGTGGCAGCGTCACGAGTCGGAACGTCTGCCACTCGTTGGCGTACAGGTCCATCGCCGCCTGCTCCAAGCGCGAGTCCATCCCGGTCAGGCGAGCCTTCACGGTCACCACCACGAAGGACAAGCAGAACATCACGTGCGCGATCACGATCGTCGACGAATCCGAGGACGCCGTCGAACCCGAGGGCCACGAACATGGCGAGCAGCGAGGAGCCCATCACCACCTCAGGTGTGGCCATCGGCAGGAAGATGACCAGGTTCGAGGTGGCTCGTCCTCGGAAGCGTGTGCCGGACGAGCGCAAAGGCCATCAGGGTCCCGAGCAGCGTGGCCAGGATCGTGGCGGTGATGCTGATCTGGAAGCTGAGCTTGAGCGCGGTGCACAGCCCGTCCGGCTCACAGATGGTCGACCAGTTGTCCCAGGTGAACGAGTCGAACTGTGCTGTCGCCGAGCGGCCGGACGGCTGGTTGAACGACAACGCGATGATGTAACCGATCGGCACGAACGTGTAGACCAGCACCGAGATCCCGATGAAGAGCACGATGTGATCCGATACCCACCGCCGGAAGCCGCGAGTGGACGCCCTGGGCCGGGAGGCCGTTGGAGGTGTCGCGACGAAGTGGTCGCGGCCATCAGACGAGCTCCTCCGTCCCGGCTCGACGGATGTAGACGATCACCATCAGCAGCACCATCACCATCAGGATGATCGACAGGCTCGCTGCCAGCGGATAGTTCTGCTCGGTGAGGAACGCATCCTGGATCCGGTTGCCGACCATGAACTGCCGGGGTGTGCCCAGCAGCTCAGCGTTGATGTAGTCACCGCACGAGGGAATGAACGTCAGGAGGGTGCCGGACACCACGCCGGGCAAGCGACAGCGGGAAAGTCACCTTGCGCAAGCCCGTGAACGGGCTGGAGTACAGATCGGACGCGGCTTCGATCAGGCGCGGATCCACCTTGTCGAGGACTGCGTACATCGGCAGCGTCATGAACGGCAGGAAGTTGTAGATCAGACCGGCCATCACGGCGAACGGCGTTGCGAGCAGACGTCCGTCATCCGGCAGCAGATCGCATGCGTCTTGAGAAGCTGTCGACGACGGAGCCGCGGTCGGCCAGGATCGACTGCCAGGACAGCGTCCGCAGCAGGAAGCTCGTGAAGAACGGCGCGATGACGAGCACCAGCATGAAGTTCTTCCACCGGCCCGGCCTTGAACGCGATGGCGTACGCCAGCGGGTAGGCGAGCAGGAAGCACACGAGGGTCGCGATACCGGCATACATGAACGACCGCACGAAGAGGTTGTAGGTGTCCCGGATCGCGTCGTAGTAGTTCGCGAAGTGCCACGTGAGTCTCGTAGCCGTGCTCGAAGGACCCAGCTCGGGTCGTACAGACTACGTGAAGAACAGCTGGACGGTCGGAAAGAGGAAGAAGACCGCCAGCCAGATCATGCCCGGAACCATCAGAAGCCAGCCCCACCCTCTGCGTCGGCTCGCCTCTCCGTCAGACGGGCGCCGTTGCTGGCGCCTCGGGCGCGACGCTCACAGGTCCTCCTCGCGAGTCACTCCAGCCTCGGCGTCCTGGTCGGGATCGAGCAGGAACGTGTGGGCGGTGTCCCAGGCGAGCTCGACGTCATCGCCACTGCGGAAACGCTCACGCTGTCCGGTGTTCTGCTCGAAGACCATCAGCTCCTGCCCCCAGGGCATCCGGACGAGGTACTGCGTGCTCACCCCGACGAAACTGACGTCGCTGACTGCGCCCGCCGTCAGCACGTTGGCGTCGCCGTGGTCCTCGCCCTCGGGAGCGCTGACGAAGATCTTCTCCGGTCGGACCCCAAGCCAGCCCTTCCACCGCCGCTGTGGTCGCGCTCGCTCGGCACCACCAACTTCTCACTGTGGCAGCTGACCTGCGTGATACTCCCCCGTCTGGGTAACCACATCGACCATGACCAGGTTGGACTGACCAAGGAAGTTGGCGACGAACGTCGTCTGCGGGTTCTCGTAGAGCTCCCCGGGGGCTCCCATCTGCTCGATGACCCCCTGGTTCATGACCGCGATGGTGTCGGCCATCGTCATGGCCTCTTCCTGGTCGTGGGTCACGTGCACGAAGGTGATGTCGATCTCGGTCTGGATCTGCTTGAGCTCGATCTGCATCTGCCGCGCAGCTTGAGATCGAGCGCACCCAGGGGTTCGTCGAGGAGCAGGACACCCGGATTGTTGATCAGGGCCCGGGCCAGTGCGACGCGCTGCTGCTGACCACCCGAGAGCTGCGCAGGCTTGCGGGCCGCGAAATCGGTCGAGCTCAACCAGCTCGAGCATCTCCTGCACGGTCTTGTCCTTGCCAGTCCTTGACGACCCCGCCGCCGCAGTCCGAAGGCCACGTTCTCGAAGATCGTCAGGTGGGGGAACAAGCGTAGGACTGGAACACGGTGTTGACCGGGCGCTTGTACGGCTCGAGGCGCGTGATCTCCTCGTCACCGATGAACAGCTGCCCCCTAGTCGGTTGCTCGAGCCCGGCGACCATGCGCAGCGTGGTGGTCTTTCCGCAGCCGGACGGTCCCAGCAGCGCGAAGAACGATCCCTGCCGGCACCGTCAGGCTCAAGTCGTCACAGCTGCGAAGTCAGCGAATCGTCTTGGTTACGTTGACGAGCCGCAGATCCTTGCCACTGTGCTTCGATCATGCCATCTGTCTGTTCTCCGTCATATCACCGTCACTGTCGTGCCGGGGGGTGTCAGCACCTTTGACTGTTGAACGCTGTTGTAGCTCGCTCCGCTTGGCGCCGAGCGCCATGAAGCAGTAACCGTTCGCCAGGTCTTCTCGGTCGAGGAAGATGAACTGGCTGTTCCCGACCGCTGCTTGTCGAACTGGCCGATGTACTCCTGCGGCGCCCACGCCACCGGGCAGAAGTAGTAGTTCCAGGCCGACAGCTTTGCCGCGTTCACCGGGTCGTAGTAGAAGTTCATGAGCTCTTCGGCATTGGACTTGTGTCGGCGCGTGTTCGGAACCATCATGTTGTCGCTCCAGATCGCGACACCCTCCTCGGACGGCGGAACCCACTCGAACTTCGCGCCGCCGAGTAGGGGGATGACGTCACCGCTCCAGGCCTCACACGCCACGATGTTGCCACCCTTCGATGTCCTCCACGTAGTCGTTGCCGGTGAAGCGCCGGACCTGTCCATTCTGGACACCCTTCTGAAGCGCTCGATAGCGGCCTCGAACTGCGGTGCGGGTGAAGTCCTCGGGTCCGCTCGCTTCGAGCAGCAGCATGAACAGCATCGTGTCGCGCATCTCGCTCAGCAGGTCGACCTTGCCCTTGAGATCGGGGCGCGTGAGGAGCTCGTCGAAACTGCCGACCGGGTCGGTCAGCTCCTTGTTGTAGCAGATCCCGGTCATGCCGCTCTGCCAGGGACGCTGTACTCGCGCTTGGGGTCCCAGCCCGGGGATTTCAGCGACGGCAGTATGTTGGCATCGACGTTGGGCATCTCGAGACTTGTCGAGCTTCTGGATCCAGCCGAGCTCGATCATCTTCGCCGCCATCCAGTCGGTCAGCACGAAGATGTCGCGTCCCGTCGGCTTCACGACCGGCGAGCTGGTTGGCGACACCTTGGCGAAGAACGTCTCGTTGTCGTTGATGTCGGGGATGTAGTTGACCGAGATCCCGGTCTCGCTCCTCGAAACTTCTCAGCGAGGTGTCCTTCTTCTTGATCGGGTCGATGTACTGGGGCCAGTTCGAGAACTGCAAAGTGGGCTGGGTGGCGGAGAAGTCCTCGCTCTTGCAGGAGCCGGGTGCGACCTTGGCACCCGTAGTTCCGCAAGCCGGTCAGCCCGGCCGCCAGCGCCATGGCGGAAAGCGACGCTCCTCGGAGAAATCGTGCGGCGCGGTGATGGCCTGCGATCGCTCGTGTTTCCCGGCACCATCCATTGGATCATCCTTCTTCCTGATCCAGTGGACGCGATCCTGTCAGACGACGGTCGCCATGACAAGGGATTCCATCGGTGCGATGCGCGTCTGCAACGGAATCTGAAGGTTTTTGCTTGCGCAACTTACCCTTTCGCTACCAAGATGGGCCCGTGACTCAACGCCACAACGGCACACATCCGGTCCTCGACGAGGTCTCCAAGGGCATCATCGCCCAGCTTCAGAAGGACGGCCGGATGCCCTACGCGTCCATCGGGAAGGCCGTCGGCCTGTCCGAGGCGGCCGTCCGGCAGCGTGTGCAGCGGCTGCTCGACAGCGGGGTCATGCAGATCGTGGCCGTCACCGATCCGCTCCAGCTCGGCTTCGCCCGTCAGGCCATGATCGGCATCCACGCCGAGGGCGACCTCGAACCCATCGCCGAAGCCCTGACGACCATGGCCGAGGTCGACTACGTCATCGTGACCGCGGGATCGTTCGACCTGATGGTCGAGGTGGTCTGCGAGAGCGACGACCACCTGCTCGAGCTGCTGTCCAAGCGCATCCGCGCGATCGAGGGCGTCCGCGGCACGGAGTCGTTCGTCTACCTCAAGCTCCACAAGCAGACCTACTCGTGGGGAGTCCGCTGAGTCGTGGTCTCGTACGCCGACCTGTCCCTGTGGCATGCCACCTGCGGGGACCCACTCCTCCCTCGCCGCGCCCTCGACACCGACCTGGACGTCGACGTCGCAATCGTCGGAGCGGGGTTCACGGGGCTGTGGACCGCCTACTACCTCGCGGCCGCTGACCCCGGCCTGCGCATTGCCGTCCTGGAGCGCGACATCGCCGGTTTCGGCGCCTCGGGCCGCAACGGCGGCTGGGCCTCCGCGCTTTTCCCGAGCTCCCGCTCCAAGCTGGCCAGGCTCCCTGGCTCCTCGCCGGAAGCTGCCAATGCCCAGATAGCAGCGATGCGGGCGAGCATCAGCGAGATCGAGCGCGTCGCCGACGAGGAGGGCATCGACTGCGGCTTCCACCGTGGGGGGACGGTTGCCTTCGCCCGGACCAAGGCCCAGCTCGAACGTGCCCGCCACGAGGTCGACGAGGCGCAGGCCTGGGGTGACACCGTCGACGACGTGCGCCTGCTGTCCGCGCGTGAGTCAGCGGAGATGGCCGCGACCACGGGCGCGCTCGGAGCGACGTACACGCCGCATTGTGCCCGGATCCATCCGGCCAAGCTGGTCCGCGGACTCGCCACCGCAGTCGAACGACGCGGCGTCGCGATCTACGAGCAGACCGCGGTGACAGCACTCGCGCCGAGCCTGGTGACGACGGCGGGAGGCAACGTCCGGGCTGAGTACGTCGTCCGGGCGACCGAGGGCTACACGCCAGGCCTCCCTGGTCGTCGCCGCCAGGTCGTGCCGGTGTACTCGCTCGTGGTCGCGACCGAGCCGTTGCCGTTGGCCACCTGGGACGAGATCGGGCTGGCCGATGCACCGACGTTCACCGACCACCGCCACCTCATCATCTATGGCCAGCGGACAGCCGACGACCGGATCGTCTTCGGAGGACGCGGCGCGCCGTACCACTTCGCGTCGTCGGTGTCGCCCGAGTACGACCGGGCCGAACGGGTGTTCGCCGAACTCCGGGCCACGCTTACCGAGCTCTTCCCGGCTCTTCGCGAGGTGCGCTACACACATACCTGGGGCGGCCCCCTCGGCATACCTCGGGACTGGATGGCGTCCGTCGGCCTGGACCGGACGACCGGTATCGGTTGGGCCGGTGGCTACGTCGGGGATGGCGTGACGACGACCAACCTGGCGGGACGCACCCTGGCGGACCTGATCCGGCAGGTGCCGTCCGAACTCGTCGAGCTGCCGTGGGTCGACCATCGTTCGCGTCGGTGGGAGCCCGAGCCGCTGCGGTGGCTCGGCGTCAACGCAGGACTGCGCGCGATGTCGCTCGCCGACCACGAAGAGGGCCTCACCGGACGGCCGTCGCGCATCGCGCGCGCCATGTCGCCGCTGGTCGGCGGTCACTGAGCACTCGGGCAGCGCGAGTCGATTCGCCCCCGGGTCATTCGTCGTACGGGTGAGGGCTGCACCATGTGGCCCCACCAACGATGGAGGGCCGTTATGGGTCACCCGATTGTGCATGCAGAGATCCGCTCCAGCGACCCCGACGGGACCCGAGCGTTCTTCGGAGAGTTGTTCGGCTGGACCTACCCCGACGAAGGAGCCTTCCCCGGCTACACGTTCGTGGACACCGGAGTGCCGGACGCGCTGTACACCGCCATCAGCCCGTTGCAGGGCGCTGACGACCTGGTCACCTTCTTCGTCGGCGTCGACGACATGGACCAGGCGATCGCCGACACCGCCCGCCTCGGCGGCTGGGTGGTCCAGCAGCCGGTGACCGTGCCCGGAGTCGCCTTCGCCCTGATCGCAGATCCGCAAGGTCACGTCGTGGGTCTGGCCCAGCAGCTTGCCGCGCCCTGATCAGCGCCACAACCCGCGGCTCAACGGACTACAACCCGCGGGTCAACACCCCACAACCCGCGGGTCAACACCCCACAACCCGCGGGTCAACGCCCCACAACCCGCGGGTCAACGAGCGAGGAGGGCGCGGACGGTGGCGGCGTCGGGGGCGGCCAGGCAGGCGGCGGCCAGCTCCCGGGCCGAAGCCAGGTCGGTCGCACGGACGGCCTGCTTGACCTCCGGTACGCGCGGCGGCGTACAGCTGAGCTCGTCGACGCCCAGGCCGAGCAGCAGCGGTACGACGCCGGGGCGACTCGCCAGGTCTCCGCAGACCGCGACCTCGACGCCCGGCGGACGGTGCCGACAGACACGGTCGATCAGGCGGAGCAAGGCCGGACTCATCGGATCGGCCAGCTCCGCCACGGCGTCGTTGCCGCGGTCGACCGCCATCGTGTACTGGGTCAGGTCGTTGGTCCCGATGCTGACGAAGTCGAGGCCGGCGGCCAGTGACTCCACGGTGAGGGCGGCCGCGGGTACCTCGACCATGATCCCGACCGGCATCTCGACACCGGCCGCGTCGCCACGAGCGGCAGCGAGCAGGTCGCGCGCGAACGCCACCTCTGCCGGCTCGGTGACCATCGGGAACATGACCCGCAACGGTGTCTCGCGGGCGGCCCGCCAGATCGCAGTGAGCTGGTCACGCAACAATTCCGGGCGACGTCGGAACACGCGCAGCCCGCGCTCGCCCAGGAACGGGTTGGCCTCGACCTCCTGGGCGAGGAACGGCAGCGGCTTGTCGCCACCGATGTCCCACGTCCGGATGGTCAACGGTGCACCACCCAACGACTTGGCCAGGGCCACGAACGTCTCCGCCTGCTCTGACACCGTCGGTGCGACCGCCCGCTCACCGAACAGGACCTCGGTCCGGACCAGGCCGGAACCCTCAGCGCCATAGGCGCTCGCGCTCTCGGCGTCGGCGATCGAGGCGAGGTTGGCGAACACCGGAATCCTGGTCCCGTCGCGGGTCGACGCCGGGGTCTGAGCCGCCGCGACGATCTGCTCGCGCTCGCTCCGGCGCTCGGCCACGAGGTCGGGGAAACGCTGCCGCTCCTCCTCACTCACGTCGGCGACGAAACGGTTGCTGCGCGCGTCGAAGGACACGAGCTGCCCCGTACGGACCTCGGCGGCATCGGCACCGGCACCGGTGAGGAGCGGGATACCGCGCGAGGAGGCCACGATCACCCCGTGCCCGGTCGTGCCCCGCGCGATCGTGACCACGCCGGCCACGGCGTCAGTATCGATCGAGGCAGCCGTGGCGGCGTCGAGCTCCTCCACGATGAGAATCACGGGCTGACCACCCGTGTCGATCTCGGCTTCCGCCTGACCGGTCAGTGCGCGCAGCACACTTGCTTGGACGCTCCGGACATCGGCCGCGCGCTCCCGTTGGTAGGCATCGGCAAGCAGGTCGAACTGCCCGGCCACGGCGTCCAGCCGCTCGCGCCAGGCCTGCGGCGCAGGTGTCCCCGCTGCGATCGCGTCGTCGATGGGCGCGGTGATCTCGGGGTCGTCGAGCAGGGCCATCTGGGCCATGAAGATGTCGGCCGCCTCGGGTCCGGACGTTTCGGCCGTACGCCGCTGCAGCTCCTCGAGCCGCGTCCGCACCGCCTCGACCGCCTGGGCCGAGCCGGCGCGTTCAGTGTCGACGTCTCCTGGCTCGTAGGCAGACGTGTCGACCGAGGCGCTCAGGACCAGAGCGGGTCCCATGGCCAGGTCGAGGCCACTCCCAGCCGCAGGCGCCTCCCCGGCCGGGAGCGAAGACGGTGCGACCGGTACGTCGTCGAAGTCACGCCCGGCCAGGTCCTCGAAGGCCCGCAGCGCCTCGGCGGCCTGTGCCCCGGAGGCCGCCACCTCGAGCCGATGACCCTGCCTTGCGTCCAAGGTCGCCACCGCGCTCAGGCTGCCCGCGGCGACTGGACCCTTTCCCGTGTCCAGGTTGCGCAGCGTCACGGTCGCGTCGAAGCCGTGCACGAGGGTGACGACCTTGGCTGCGGGACGGGCATGCAGGCCGTGGGGGTTGGACACCGTGACCTCGGTGGTGGCGTCCGGGCGCGCCGCCTCACCCTCAGGGGCAGACGGGCCTGCTGCCTGACCGGAATCGAGGTGTGACTGCTTGGCCAGCAGCCCCGACTCGGCTTCGGCCGCCACGGCGTCCAGATCGGCCCCGGTGGACGCCAGCACCACGGCGGCGACCAGCCCTTCGACCAGCGGTGCGCTGGAGAGCCGGACCCGACCGGCGACGTCGGGATCGAGGAACTCCAGAGCCATCTCGCCGCTGAGCACGGCACTGCCGAGATCGAGCAGCACCAGGACTCCGTCCGGTGAGTCCACCTCTTCGATCGCGGCCGACACCGCGGTCGCGTCGGTGCCGAACGTCGTCTCGTCCAGGCCGGCTGCCACCGCGATGCTCGGCGCAGCCGTGGCGTCGACCATCTCGCGAGCGAGGCCGACAGTCGCGTCGGCGAGGGCCCGGCTGTGTGAGACGACGACGATGCCGATCATGGCAGCCTCACGAGAGCGCGCTTGCTGCCGCCTCTACGAGCAGGGTCGTGCTCGTCGCCCCTGGGTCCTGGTGCCCTGCACTCCGCTCCCCCAGATAGCTCGCACGGCCCTTGCGGGCCACCATCGGGATCGTTTCGTCGCGCCCCTTGGCCGCGGCGTCCGCAGCCGCGCGCAAGGCCTCGGCCAGGGACGACCCTTCAGACACCGCTGCGTCGTAGGCGTCGAGCGCGGGAGCCCACGCGTCATACATCGTCTTGTCTCCGAGCACCGGCTTGCCGCGCGCCACGAGACCATCGACACCGGCACGCAACGCAGCGCCGAAGGCAGCGGCATCGATGTCGTCGACCCCCGCCAGCGCGGTCCCACAACGCAGGAAGAACGTTCCGTACAACGGCCCGCTTGCGCCGCCCACCGTGCTCACCAAGGTCATGCCGACCTTCTTGAGCAACGCGTCAGCCGTCTCGAACGACCCTTCGTCCAGCGCAGCGGAGGCGGCTTTCATCCCGCGATCCATGTTGCTGCCGTGGTCGGCGTCGCCGATGGCTGCATCGAGCTCGGTCAACATCCCCGCGTTCTCGTGCACGACCTCGGCGAACGCCTTGACCCAGGAACTCATGTCGTCAACGGACAACCCCATGCTCACGCGCCCCAGCGGAGACCGGGCGTGTTGACCGGTGCATCCCAGAGACGAACGAGCTCGTCGTCCACCTTGAGCAACGTCACGGAGCAGCCGGCCATCTCCAAGGAGGTGATGTAGTCGCCGACGAGCGAACGTGCGACCGTGATGCCGGCCTTGCTGAGCAGTTGGTTGACCTCGTTGTACATGATGTAGAGCTCGATGAGCGGTGTGCCGCCCATGCCGTTGACGAACGCGATCACCGAGTCGCCCTGTCCGTACGGCAGGTCGCCCAGGATCGGGTCGACGAGGAGCGCAGCCACGTCCTTGGCCGGCGCGAGCGGCAGCCGCTTCCGGCCGGGCTCGCCGTGGATGCCGATCCCGACCTCCATCTCGTTGTCGGCCAGGTCGAACGTCGGCTTGCCGGCCGCTGGCACGGTGCAGGACGTCAACGCCATCCCCATGCTGCGTCCACTGTCGTTGATCTTCTTGGCGAGGTCGGCGACCTCTGACAACGAGCGGCCTTCCTCGGCGGCTGCACCGACGATCTTCTCGAGGAGGACGGTGACGCCGACTCCTCGGCGCCCGGCGGTGTAGAGGCTGTCCTGAACGGCGACGTCGTCGTCGGTGACAACGGCCTTCACCTCGGTGCCGGCGTCGGCTTCGGCCATCTCAGCGGCCATCTCGAAGTTCATGACGTCGCCGGTGTAGTTCTTGACGATGTGGAGCACGCCGGCACCGCCGTCGACGCCCTTGGTCGCCTCCATCATCTGGTCGGGCACGGGCGAGGTGAACACCTCGCCGGCGCACGCTGCGTCGAGCATGCCGAGGCCGACAAATCCTCCGTGCATGGGTTCGTGTCCGGAACCACCGCCCGAGATGAGGCCGACCTTGCCCTTTCGGGGAGCGTCCTTCCGGTAGATGATCTTGTTCGTGTGATCTACACGGACGCGGTCACCGTGAGCGGCTTCGATGCCGAGCAGAGCGTCCTTGACGACGTCGGCGGGGTCATTGATGAGCTTCTTCATACCGCCATCTGAGCAGAGTCAGGACAACCGGGCAATAGCTCAGACACCCTCTGGACACCCGCGCCATCGGGCTATCGGGCTATCGACCACTACCGTCGTCAGCCCCGGCGCAGGCTCTGCCTCATCGCGTCCAGGACGGCCGGATCCTCGATCGTGGACGGCACCGCCGGGTCGTCTCCGTCGGCGATCTGACGCATCGTCTTGCGTAAGATCTTGCCCGACCTCGTCTTCGGCAGCGCCGGTACGACGCTCACGTCCTTGAACGCCGCGACCGGGCCGATCTGGTCTCGGACTGCGGCGATGAGCTCCGCCGCCAGCGTGGCTTCGTCGACCTCGTGCCCGGCCTTGAGCACCACGAAGCCCCGCGGCAGCTGACCCTTCAGAGCGTCCGCAGCCCCGATGACCGCACACTCGGCCACATCAGGATGTGCGGCCAGCACCGCCTCCATCGACCCCGTCGAGAGGCGGTGGCCGGCGACATTGATCACGTCGTCGGTGCGTCCCATCACGAACACGTAGCCGTCGTCGTCGACGAAACCGCCGTCGCCGGAGAGGTAGTAGCCGTCGAAAGCGCTCAGATAGGACGAGACGAACCTGTCATCGTCGTGCCACAGCGTGGGGAGGGTGCCGGGCGGCAGCGGCAGGCGGATGCAGATGGCTCCTTCGGTACCGGGAGGGACCTCCTCACCCTTCTCGTCGACCACGACGACGTCGTAGCCCGGGACCGGGACCGTCGGCGACCCCGGCTTGATCTCCATCGGCTCCAACCCGCGGAGGTTGGCCACGATGGGCCAACCGGTCTCGGTCTGCCACCAGTGGTCCACCACCGGGATGCCGAGCTGGTCGGATGCCCAGTGGTAGGTCTCGGGATCGAGCCGCTCGCCCGCCAGGAAGAGGTGGCGCAGGCTGGAGACGTCGTAGCGCCGAATGTGGTCACCCTCGGGGTCGTCCTTCTTGATGGCGCGGATCGCCGTCGGCGCCGTGAACAACGCCTGGACGCCATGGTCTTCGATGACCCGCCAGAACGTCCCGGCGTCCGGCGTACCCACCGGTTTGCCCTCGAACAGAACCGTGGTGGCGCCGACGATCAACGGCGCGTACACGATGTAGGAGTGTCCGACCACCCAACCGACATCGGAGGCCGTCCACCAGACCTGCCCGGCTGACACGTCGTAGATGTTGTGCATCGACCAGGCCAGCGCGACCGCGTGGCCGCCGTTGTCGCGGACGATCCCCTTGGGCTTTCCGGTGGTCCCGGAGGTGTAGAGGATGTAGAGCGGATCGGTTGCGGCCACGTCGGCGCACGGAGCCGGGTCGTCGCGGCCGGCCTTGAGCACCACGGCATAGTCGAGGTCACGAGTTGGATCGAGCTCGGCCTCGAGCTCAGGACGTTGCTTCACCACGACGGCCGCCGGGCGGTGAGTGGCGAGGTCGAGAGCCACATCCAGCAGCGGCTTGTAGGCCACGACCCGGGAAGGTTCGATGCCGCACGAGGCCGACACCACCACGGTGGGCTGGGCGTCATCGATGCGAACCGCGAGCTCGGCTGCGGCGAAGCCGCCGAAGACCACTGAGTGCACGGCCCCCAGTCGAGCGCAGGCAAGCATGGCCACCACGGCTTCAGGGATCATCGGCATGTAGATGACGACGCGATCACCCGGCGCGACCCCGAGACCGGCCAACCCGCCCGCAAAGGCGGCGACCTCCTCCAGCAGCTCGGCGTAGGTGAACGTTCTGACCTGCCCGGTGACCGCGCTGTCGTAGATCAACGCCGTCTGGTCGCCGCGGCCCTTGACGACGTGCCGGTCGAGCGCGTTGTAGCACGTGTTGAGACGCCCTCCGGTGTACCACCGGTAGAACGGTGGACGGGAACGGTCGAGGATGTCGGACGGCTTGCTGAACCAGTCGACGAGACCGGCGCACTCCCGCCAGAACGTCTCGGGGTCTCGCACGCTTGCGTCGTACGCTGCGCGGTAGCTGCTCATGATGGCGCCTCCTCCGGCCCGGGGACCCGGTTCGATCCCATCCTGCCAAGCCCTGGGCCGGAGGTCATCCGTCGTGGGGCACGGCTGCCTCGCTGGTCAAACCAATGGGCTCGCGCTGCGCCAGGCGAGCGCCAGCCCGACGACGAGGACGAGGCAGGCCGTGAGCACGGGGCCCGCCGTGGCGAGGCGGGACAGCAACGGATGTGTGGAGAACCGCCGGAGCCGGTGCAGCCGACCGGGCAGCTTGGCCACCAGGTAACCGATCGTCGTCAGGGTCGCGGCCATGCCGATGCCGTACGCGAGCACCAGGCCGACGCCGAACACCGTCCGGCCGAGCGCGATCGCACCGAGCAGCACGATCAGGGCCGACGGACTCGGCACCAGGCCGCCGGCCAGTCCCATGCCGATCAGGGTCATCCGTCGGAACCCCTGCTCGCTCTTCGCGTGGGCGTGGGCGTGCTCAGTTCGGCTGACGGGAGCGGACGTCAGGACAAGGGTGCCTGACGAGTTCGCCCCGATGACGGCCTCGCCGTCCGCGGGCCGATCGTCGTGGCCCGCGGCTGGCGCATGCCCGTGCCCGTGCCCATGTCCATGTCCATGTCCGTGTCCGTGACCGTGGCCCCACAGCTCGTCGACCCGGCTGACCCGGTGCCGTCGCCAGGCGCCCCGCACCAGCGTCACACCGATTCCGGCCACGAGCAGACCGCTGATCACCCCCAGCACGGCGAGCACGGTCTCCCCGGCGAACGAGGCGGACGCGTTGAACAACAGTCCGAGCACGAGCACACCCGAGGTGTGCGCCAGCGTGACCGTCGCGCCGATGAGCACGGCATCGCGCGGGGTACCCCGGGTCCCGACCATGTACGCGGCCATCAAGGTCTTGCCGTGCCCCGGCAGCGCCGCATGAGAGGCACCGAGCAGCAAGGACAGGAGCACCGCGAGCAGCCCCACCCCGAGCGTGATGTGCCGTCCACCCACCAGGCCGTCGAGGCGCGTCGTGACGCCGGCCAGCATCGACGAGAAGGGCCCGGCCCCCGACACGGTCGGGAGCGCTGACCCGCCGGAGTCAGCGCCCGGTTTGGCGTCGAACGTCACCGATCGCTGGTCGAGGGGGGAGGTGAGCAGGTTGTTCGGGTAGGCGCGGAGCTCGTCGGAGATGCTCCGCGTGGCCACGTTGCGTTCGCCGAGGTTGACGCCCTGGCCGACCGCGGTGATCTCCCGCCAGCCGATCCGTTGGCTCAGGTAGCGGTCGTCGAAGGTGATGCGGGCGGGCGACGTCAGGTCGACCCTCGCCTCCAGGCCGCACTCGAGACGGCTGGTCTCGAGGCCGGCGGCGCCCGGCCGGTAGGTATAGCTCGTCCGCGTCACGGTCCAGGGCGTGAGCACCCCGCCCACCGTCAGCACGAGCTGGTCCGCGAAGGTGCCGCAGCGGTCGACGGCGTACGCCGCGCGCTCGGCCGAGGTGACGTCGCCGTCGCCGTCGCCGTCGACCGTGTCGCGGTCGGAGATCGTCGGGAGCTCGGCGGAGTCGATCACGGCGTTGTCGCTGATGGCCGTCGGGGTCACGCGCAGGCCGTTGAAGTGGTTGATCGTGAAGTTCCCGAGCGGGTGGGCGCTCGCGGAGTACGCCGGTCCGAGCACCAGCCCGCCACCAGGACGGTGAAGAGCAGGGCACGTCGGCGCAGGGACGTGCGAGAGCGACGAGTCATCTCAGTTCCCCCCGCCCCAGGGCCCGCAAGGCCTGCCGAGCCTGCGTCGCGAAGACTGGGTTGAACGCCGGGTTGATCGCCAGCGCCTCGCGGAGGGACGCGACCGCCGCGGCCCGATCGCCGAGAGAGCGTTGGACCATTCCGCGATGGAAGGCGAACAGCGCACTCCGGGTGCCGAGCCGCTCGGCGGAGTCCAGGTGCCGCAGCGCGACGCGGTCGTGACCGTTGACGTGCAGCGCCCAGGCGTAGGCGTCCTCCACGAAGATGCTCTTGCGTTCGTGCCAGGCCTGCCTCGCCTGCTCCAGCGCCCGCAGCGGTCTTCCGTGCGATGCGTCGTAGAGCGCGAGCTCCAGGTCGAGGTTGACCCCGGCAGCGCGGAAGATGCGCTGCTGGGCATCGATGAGGCGTCGCTTGTGCGGCCGCGTCGTCGGTGCGGCCGAGGGAGGTGAGCAGGTCGGCGTACTCGATGATGTACGTGGGCTGCGGCAGCCGGTTGATCACGTCCTGGTAGCGGAGGACCGCGCGGTCGGTCCGGCCGAGTCCCGCATCGGTCTTGGCGAGACCGTAGAGGTTGGCCACGTAGGTCGGGTCCGCGCGCCAACCTTGCCGGTACAGCGACGACGCCTCCTCGAGATGACCGGCATTCCAGGCAAGCTCGCCGAGCTCGAACAGGGCGAAGGCGCGGTCATCTGGCGAGTAGGCGATGTCGAGCGCACGCCTCATCGCGTACCTGGCTCCTTGGAGGTTCCCGTGCAGCTCGTAGTTGTAGGAGATCCGGGTGTACGCCGGTACGCCGGGCTTGAGACCGGCGTACCGCTTCAACGCGCGAAGCGCATCGTCGTAGCGTCCGAGCTCGACCAGGGCATCGAACTGGATGGCCATCGTCGCCGAGTTGAAGGAGTTGATGTCCATGGCCTTCGACGTGAGCCGGAAGGCGCCCTGGAAATCGTGCCGTGCTGCTGCAAGGGCCGCCTCGCCGGTGAGGGCGGCCGCGTTGTCCGTCGGCGACTCCTTCAGCGAGCGGGCCAGCACACCGGCCGCCTTGGGGTAGTAGCTCGGATCGCCGGTGATGCGGGCCTGTTGCACGTAGGCGGCGCCGAGCGCGGCCCACGACTCGGAGTCCGATGGCAGCCGTTGGAGCCTCGACTGGAGCGAGGCGATCGTCGCGGACAGGTCCCCGGAGGTGGCAACCTCGGACGCGGCGACCGGTCCCCGACTGAGCGGCTGAGGTGCTGGCTGAGTCGGATCGCGTGAAGAGGACGGCCGACACGAGGACCAGCAGCACGCTCAAGCACACGGCCGCGAGACCGAGGCGGAGGAACCGAGCTCCTGTCATGACGAGCCTTTCGTGTTCAAAGAGGAGTGGGATGGCCGGGGCCCGACCGTGGCGCAGGGGGATGGACCCGGCACCACGGTCGAGGGCCGACGGTGCGGCTCGCTCAGGGAGCAAGCCGCACCGCCGGGTTCCTTCAGCCGGTCCGGACGACGCTCCGGCGACGGCCCTGGCGAACCAGGACCACGCCGAGCCCGCCCAGGCCGAGACCCAGCGTGGCGACGATCAGCGCCAGCGGAGCCTCTGTAGGCGACGCCGACGTCGTCACCGGTGCCACCTGCGTCGAGGCAGCCAGCTGGGCACGGTCCGGTGCCGCCGTGTACGCCGACTGGCTCGTCCCCGCCTTGGGTGTTCCCGGACTCGTGTCGGAGCCGGAGTGCGCGACCGCGACGTACGGGAAGTGCGGCCTGAACAGCAGGTCGTTCGTGTCGACGCCATCGGTCAGACCTGGCACCAGGGTGCCGGTGCGGACGGCGCCCTCGAGCGCCTGCAGCTCGATGTCGACGACGTCGTCAGCGAGCCGTCGCCCGTTCGGGAACCCGGCGGTGTCGCCGCCGAGCACGCCGAGGCGGTCCGGCTTCGCGCTGGGCTTGATCGACGTGTTCAAGCGCAGCAACTCAGCCGGCTGCACCTTGCCCTTGGGCATGTTGAGACCCTTGACACCGGTCAGGAACACGCTGAACAGGTCGTCGCGCGGCTCCTTGGGTGCCTTGATGCCGTAGATCTTCTCGATCAGCTTGGGCACCTCAGGATGAAGCACCTTGTCGACCGCGGGCTTCACGCTCGCGTCATCCTGGGGCTTCAGCGAGTTGAACGCGTCCTTGAGCCCGACCGGGATCACGACCTCGTTCACGAGCGGGTTGCCGAGGCGCGAGACCTGGACGAACTTGCCCTTGTACGACTGGCTGCCCGGGTTCGTCACCTTGACACTGCGACGGTCCGTGGTGCTCCAGATGCCGATCGTCGGGTCCTTGCCGCGCGTCAGGTCGCCCTTGGGCACCTGCAGTGCAAGCGTGTTGACGTTGTACCCGGACAGCGTGTCGTTGCCGGTCTCGCTCAGGTTCGCGCCGTACAGCAGGTCGAACACGCGCAGGTCGAGGAAGAACGGGTCGTCTGCCTGGCCGGCGAACGATCGACGGTTCCCGCTACCGAAGTGTGTGACGGCTGCGTCGCTCAGGGCTGTGTAGTCCGGCATGGAGGCCGCACCGACGTTGGACGGCGCCACGCGACCGTTCCTGATCAACGTGCTGGAGTGGCCGTGCTTGCCCTTGTTCCAGTTGATCTTGGTCAGGGTGTAGTACTGCCGGAAGTTGAGGTCCTTGTCACCGAGGCTGGTGACTTGGCCGGTGTTGTACAGGAACGTGTTCGTGTTCCGGTAGCTGGAACGGAACGTCCAGCGGTAGGTGACGTCGGGCTTGGCGTCACCGTTGTTGTCGATGTTGATGTTGTAGCGAGCCCCGTCCTGGGTCGCGAACGGGTAGAAGTTCGGACCCCCGGCCGGATCTTCGAAGGGGATCCAGTTCGCCACGAGCGTGACGGTCCCCTGACGGTCCGGGCTCACGAACGCGTAGACGTCCGTGTTGTCGACCTGCGGATCTGAGAGCAGCAGTGGAGCTTCGCGGTGGCTGGACGCGGTGCTCGACTCGGCTCCCAGCAGGGCAGCGGCCGTTCCGAGTGCTAACGCGGATGAGGCGAAGGCGGCGATGGCCGCCCGGGTTCGGCGATGACGCAGCAACGAAGTCATGCTTCGTACCTTCCTTGGCAAGGATGAGATGGAAAGCCATCTCCCAGTGGTCCCGCACATGGGCGGGGTGACGCGTGAACCTCCTGGTTCGGTGGTTGCGACCTGGCTGCCTCCCGGGCCCGGTCGCGTCTGCACTGGTCCTTGCATCGAGAAGGATGCGCCCTGATCGGGATACCCGCAATACCGAGACGCGGGTTGAAGAGGTTTGTCACACAACCGCAAGAATTAGCGGGGCTCGTCGACGGGACCCGCGGCCGAAAACCAATTGCCATCGCTCCCCGCGTTTGCCACGCTGTGGGGGCGACACCGGTAGGGACGCCAAGCGTCCGCATGCTGCCCGTGTCATCGGCTTCGAGCGAAGGAGGCGTCGAGATGTCCACCCCGGTCCTGGGGTCGCACGACTGCGTCCCTTCCCTGTCGAGGTCTCTCCCCCGCTGATCGCGGCGGTGGTGCCTCGGCTCGCTCGAGGAGTCACCACCCATGCATGTCCAACCACCTGAGTCCCTGACGGACTCCGCCGGCCACCAGCAGACCGCCGGCCTCACGTTCCAACCACTCGACGCCCTTGACGACGACCAACGTTGGTCGACCTGGTCGTCGGTCGAGAAGGGCGCCCACGGACCGGAGCCGCGGCCGGCGTGGGTGATCACCGAAGACGGTGCCGTCGACACCGAGCTCGGCGTCCTGAAGACCGGCAAAGAGGCCGATGTCTTCCTGCTCGAGCGTGGCGTGCCCGGCGACCCGGTCCGCACCACGCTGCTGGCCGCCAAGCGCTACCGCAGCACGCACCATCGTCAGTTCCATCGCGACGCCGGGTACACCGAAGGTCGCCGCATCCGCAAGAGCCGTGAGGCGCGGGCCGCGGCCAGAGGAACGGCCTTCGGCAAGCAGGTACAGGCCGGTGAGTGGGCCCACCATGAGTTCGCCGCGCTGTCGTCGATGTGGGCTGCCGGAGTTCCGGTCCCCTATCCCGTCCAGATCGACGGCACCGAGATCCTGATGGAGTTCATCGATGTCGACGGCGCCGCCGCCCCGCGGCTGGCGCAGGTGCGTCCGGACCGGTCCACGGTCGAGTCGTACTTCGAACAGCTGCGAGAGGCCATGGCGGTGCTGGCCCGTCGGCACCTCGCCCATGGCGACCTGTCGCCGTACAACATCCTCGTGCAGAGCGATCGGCTGGTGATCATCGACGTGCCTCAGGTGATCGACATCGTCAGCAACCACAACGGAGTCGACCTGCTCCACCGCGACTGCCGCAACGTGAGCGCCTGGTTCACCTCGCGCGGACTCGCGGTCGACGCTGACGAGCTGCTGGCCGAGCTGCTGGCTCAGGCCTGGTGACGTCGACCGCTACGCTCGCCGCGTGACGCGCACGCACGGACGGACCATCGAGGTCGAGTCGCTCGCACAGTTCGACGGACTCATCGAGGCCGGAGCGACGTCGATGCGCGGGTGGCGCGTCCAGGACGTCGACCTGACGGAGCGCACCGGTGCACTGCTCGCGCTGGACCCTCAGGGAACGCTGCTCCTCGGCTGCACCGTGTCCCACCGGGCCGACGAGCACCTGCGCAAGGGCGGCGCCCTGATCTTCCCCGAGATCACCGGAGTTCCGTTTGACCCCTACCGAGCCTCGCTCTACTCCCCCGACGAGCTGTACGACGGTCTGATGCAACGTCGATACGAGTCGACGCCGGATGCCCAGTGCTATGCATGGTCACGCGGCCATCGACGCGACGTAGCCCATACGTTGGCCGCGGCGCTCCACGATCACGCGATCGACGACGCTCTCGAGGAGGCGCTCGTCGACACGAGTGCTGTCGGGGTCATGGGCGGCCACGATCTGCGCCGCGACGAAGCCGCCTACCGCTCGGCGGTCGGGCTCGGTCGCCTCCTCGCGCGCGCTGGTCACCACGTGGTGACCGGCGGCGGACCTGGTGCGATGGAGGCCGCCAACCTCGGCGCTTTCGTCTCCGCCGGGCCGGAAGACCTGGTGGACGAGGTCCTGCACGAGCTGGCCGCGGTGCCGGACTTCCGGCCCTCCATCACCCACTGGGCGCGAGCGGCGTTCGGGGTCCGCACGAAGGTCCAAACCGATGGCGAGGGCGTGCAGAGCCTCGGCATCCCGACCTGGTTCTACGGGCACGAACCACCGAACCTGTTCGCGACGTCGATCGCGAAGTACTTCCAGAACGCGCTCCGCGAGGACACGTTGCTGCGCCACTGCGGTGCGGGCATCGTCTTCCTGCCCGGCGCCGCCGGCACCGCCCAGGAGATCTTCCAGGACGCGTGCGAGAACTTCTACTCCGACGCCGCGACCGTCACCCCCATGGTGCTCGTGGGTGTCCAGCACTGGACTCACGAGGTACCAGCGTGGCCGCTGCTGTCGAAACTGGCACACGGACGAGCCATGCAGGGCGCGGTCCATCTGGTCGACTCCGTCGACGAGGTCGTGAGCAGGCTGCGTGGCTGAGATCGGTGCTGGTTTCGAGGGGGTCCGCGACCGGGAGGGTCAGCGATAGCCCCTGGAGAACGCGCTCAGGACGTACACGGGATCCGACGACTCGCTGCGCTGGCCGTGCCCGACGAATTCCGTGCTACCCACGTACCTCAGGCCGCTGTCCTGACAGGCGGCCTCGACCCGCTCGCGGTGATCCGTCGGCGGGCGGTCTCGGGTCGTGCCGCACGCGGCATCCTTGTCGACCGTCGTCACGAACCGGCCGCCTGGCTTCAGCACCCGGGCCACCTCGCCGACCACCGTGACCAGGTCGTCGTGGCGCTCCAGCAGGTGCAGGAACCAGATACACGTCACGACGTCGACAGAGGCGTCCCGCATCGGTAGCGCCAGAGCCGTGGCGCGGACCTGGTAGCCGGGCAGACGTCGAGCGGCTTGCTGCAGCATGCCGGTCGAGAGATCGAGGACGACGACGCGCCGCCCCTGCGTCGCGAGGGCGGCCGCGACGATGCCTGTGCCCCCGGCAATGTCCGCGATGACCAGGGCGCGGCTCGACGGGAGCATGGATCCGATCGCGTGCGCCGCCGATTCCGCGCGCGCCTGACCCCCGCGGGTCTCGTCGTAGTGGGGCGCCTCGGCGTCGTAGTCGGTCGCGTTCATGAGGTCTGGGTCGCCGCGAGCTGGCCGCAGGCGCCGTCGATCTCGCGACCGCGGGTGTCCCGCACCGTCGTCGGAACGCCCTTGGCCTCGAGTCGCCGGACGAACTCACGCTCGTCCTCCGGACGGGAGGCCGTCCACTTGGACCCCGGCGTCGGGTTGAGCGGGATCAGGTTGACATGGACCCATCCCCAGTCGCCGTACGACGTGAGCACGTCGCCGAGCAGGTCGGCCCGCCAGGCCTGGTCGTTGATGTCCTTGATCATGGCGTACTCGATCGAGACGCGCCGCTTCGTCACGCGGGCATAGGTCCACGCGGCTTCGACCGCCTCCCGCACGCTCCAGCGGGTGTTGATCGGCACGAGCTCGTTGCGCAGCTCGTCGTCGGGCGCATGCAGCGACAACGCCAGGGTGACCGGGATGCCCTCGTCTGCCAGCTGGAGCATCCGCGGCACCAGTCCGACGGTGGACACGGTGATGCCGCGCGCCGACATGCCGAGGCCGTCGGGTGCGGGTTCGGTCATTCGTCGTACGGATCCGATCACTGCGTTGTAGTTGGCCATCGGTTCCCCCATACCCATGAACACGACGTTGGAGACCCGGCCGGGACCGCCCGGCACCTCGCCGCGGGCCAACGAGCGCGCACCGGCGAGCACCTGTTCGATGATCTCCCCGGTGCTCATGTTGCGTTGCAGCCCGCCCTGTCCGGTGGCGCAGAAGGGGCAAGCCATCCCGCAGCCGGCCTGCGACGAGACGCACATCGTGACGCGGCCGGGATAGCGCATGAGCACTGACTCGACCAGCGCACCGTCATGCAGGCGCCAGAGGGTCTTGCGGGTCGTCCCGCGATCCGCCTCCATGGTGTGCACCGGGGTGATCAGCTCCGGCAGCAGCGCGGTCGCGAGCGGTTCGCGCAGGTCGGCGGGAAGGTCGGTCATGTCTGCGGGGTCGTCGATGAGTCGGGAGAAGTAGTGGTGCGACACCTGGCGGGCGCGGTAGCCGGGAAGCCCCGCGGCCTCGACGGCGGCCTTGCGCTCGCTGGAAGTGAGGTCGGCGAGGTGACGTGGCGGCTTCTTGGCGCGGCGCGGCTCGTCGAACACCAGGGGCAGCGGCTTGGCCGCCTCGGACTCACTCGGCGCCGTCGGAGCAGACTCAGACATGGCTCTGCCAGTCTCTCACGCGGGACGGTCGTCGCCCGCCGCCCGCCAGTCACCCCAGTGACGCAGGACACGGGCTCGCCAGGTCCCCCCTGCCCGGGATGTCGGTCGGCCGACCTCGACCTCGAGCTGGCAGTGGTCCGGCATCGTCATCGCCCGCCAGGAGTCGAGATCCGGTGAGCCCGCGGTGAGGGCCGAGACCAGGACGGTCCAGGCCGTCCCATGGCCCACCAGCACCACATCGTCATGACCGCGGCGGGCGGCCAAGGGAAGCACCGCGTCGTCGAAGGCTCGCAGAAGGCGGCGTCGGACGGCGTCCACCGTCTCCCATTCCGGCGACGCGGGTTCGGTGGGCCTCGTGAACGAGCGCTCGACGGTGGCCTCGAACTCGGCCCGCTCCGACCAGCACGCCGGGCGGGCGGCCTCGCCGAGCTCGGCCAGGTGATGCACATCCGTAGCTGCGGCGAGCAGCTCAGCGGTCGCCATCGCCTTGGGCTCCATCGAGCTGCACCAGGTGGCCGCGAGGATCGGCAGGACCCCACTGGCCTTCAGCGGCGTGAGCGTGCGAGCTGGGCCGGGTCGAGCGGCCACCTCGATGCGGGCACCGCGGTGTCGATCAGCGGCGGCGCATGGCGGACCAGGTGCAGGTGCATCGGTCGACCCTAGCCAGACGCCGCTGACGCAGGAGTCCTCGCGGCTAGGGTCGTGCACGTGACCCAGGACGACGTACCCGATCGGCAAGACCGAAGCCGACATCCGGGCGAGATCACGAGCCCGGCCAATCCGCGGGTCAAGTGGCTCCTGTCCCTGCGCAAGCGTCGGGTGCGCGATGACGAGCAGGTCGCCGTCGTCGAGGGCCACGACGAGCTCGTGCTGGCCCTCGAGGCGGGAGTTCGTCCGCGGCTGCTGGCCACCTGTCCTGACCTGCTCGGCGAGGACGCGGCGGCGATCGTCGACCGGGTTCGTTCGCTCGGAGCCGAGGTCGTCACCATGGGGGCAGCCGCGTTCGCGAAGGCGTCGTACCGCGAGTCACCAGATGGCTGGCTCGCCGTCGTGCCTGATCCCGCGCGGACGTTGGCGGATCTCGAGCCGGTGCTGGAGGCGGCGACTGCCGTCGGCCGCCGGCCGTTGCTGCTCGTCTGCGAGGCGGTGGAGAAGCCGGGGAACCTCGGCGCGATGCTCCGGACGGCCGAGGCCGCCGGCGTCGATGCCGTCATCTCGGCGTCGCCGGTGGCCGACTGGGGCAACCCGAACGTCGTACGGGCCAGCAAGGGCACGCTGTTCGCCTTACCGGTCGCTGCCGCCGGCGCCGAGCAGGTCGTGACGTGGTTGCGCTCACAGGGGATCCGGATCGTCATCGCCACCCCCGACACCGACGTGCTGGTGACTGACCTCGACCTGACCCGGCCGACTGCCATCGTGGTCGGCGCCGAGCACGACGGCGTGAGCGCGTTGTGGTTCGACGCGGAGCGGACCGGCCCTGACGCGACCGCTGCCAAGCTCCCCATGATGGGTCGGGTCAACAGCCTCAACGTCGCGACCTCAGCCGCGATCGCGGTCTACGAAGCGGTTCGCCAGCGGGCGGGCTGACGGACAGGTCCCGGTGTCAGGTGGTACCACCGCTGCGTTCGAGCACGGCGACACGTCCATCGGTGCCCGAGGCCCAGCAGGCGCGCGGCCGGCACTGGATGCCGTCGTAGCGATCGCCGTCGAACGTCGTCCAGGTGTGACCGCCGTCGGTGCTCACGTCGCTGCCCGTCGGGCCGACGGCGACCAACGTACGCGGCGCGCCGGGGATGTAGGCGACACCCGAGCGATACCCGCCCAGCGGACCAGACGCCTGCCAGTGGCGGCCGCCGCTTCGCGTCGTCGCGGCAGCATCGGTTCCGTTGGTGTCGTCGGTGTAATCGCCTCCCACGGCAACTCCCTCGTGCGCCGAACGGAACGCCAACGAGAAGATGCCGGCGTTCGGTCCACCGCGCATCGGTGCGGCCGTGACGGTCCAGTGCTCCCCACCGTCCTTGGACCGGAAGACGCGCGGCTGGGCGACGCCGCCGCTGGCGAACCAGTAGCGGTGACCCGGTTGGGACACGATGCAGGTGCCGCTGGCGGCGAACCCGAACTCACCGTCGAGCGCAGCCGGCATCGAGGCCGGTGTGAACACCTGCCAGCTCTGGCCCCGATCGGTGGTCCGAGCGAGCTGGAAGTAGCCGCCGACCGGGTCGCTCATCGCCAGACCCGACCCGTCCGGTGAGAATGCCATGCAGTCGTAGAAGGCGTTGGGGTCAGGGTTGCGGAAGGTCTCCGTCCAGGTGCGCCCGCCGTTGCGGGTCGCGTAGATCCGCGAGTCCTCTCCGGTTCCGATGGCCAGCGCGACAGCTCGGTTGCGGGAGAACGCCTCGATGTCACGTAACGCCATCCCGGCTGCCGCCGGCGGGGAGACGTCTTGCCAGGTCGCGCCGCCGTCCGTCGTGCGCAGCACCGTGCCCGCCTCGCCGCTCACCCACACCGTCCGCTCGCTGACCACCGAGAGTCCTCGGAACTCATCGGAGCTTCCGGTGGGAGTGATGTGCCAGGCATAGGACGAGGCCGCGGCGCGCTGCGGGCGGGCTGCGGGCCCGGCAGCGGCCGGCAACGTCGAGGCAGCAGCCACTGCAACGACCGTGAACGTCACGGCTAGGGCTCGGTAGTGACGGGAGTGTGAGCGTGGGGTCATGAGGGGACCCTAGAGAAGACCACGCCAGTCAGCAACGGGATGCCGGTCTCGGACGGGCCGTTTGGGGCCGTCCGTCATGATGGACGCCATGCGCGACGCACCCTCCGAGCCCACGATCCGTGGGGGTCCGGCCCGTGGCCACGAGACCACCTCGGTGGCTCTCATCCTCCACGGCGGTCGTGAGCGGGGAGACGTGCCCACCTCTCCCTTGCAGCTGTCCTACCTGCGGATGTTCGACTTCGCGTGGGCCCTCCGCCGGCGTTCCGTCGGCTGTGCTGTCTACCTGTTGCGGTACCGGTTGCGCGGGTGGAACCCAGGTCCGGGCGTTCCTGACCCGGTTGCCGACACCCGATGGGCGCTCGACCGGCTCACGGCGCTTCACCCACACCTCCCGATCGCGATGCTCGGCCACTCGATGGGTGGACGCGCAGCGTTCGCCGCCGCGGACCATCCGGCCGTCGTCGGCGTGTGCGGGCTCGCACCCTGGCTCCCTGCGAACGAGCCCGTACCCCCTCGCCGGGACCATCAGCGGTTCGTCATCGCTCACGGCACCTCGGACCGGATGACCTCGTCGCCGCTGAGCCGGGAGTACGCCGAGCGACTGCGTCGCATGGGCCACACGGTCGCGCGCTTCGAGCTGCCCGGGGCCAAGCACGCGCTCCTCGACCGCAGTGGGCTGTGGCGCGACTTCGCCGCCCGGACGACGCTGGGGCTGCTCGGGGACGGACCGCTGCCGCGCGGGGTGGAGCGCCGCCCTGGAGCAGTCCGGGTCGGCTCGGTTCGACCTCGGGCTGGACACGTTCGACGCCGCTTCATCGGACGCTTGAACGCCTTTTGTTTTACCTTTAGTTATTGCGCGATTACGATGAGTTGAATCAGCGTAATTACCTAGGGTAAATGAACAACGACACTCCGTAAAAATGGCCCTGCCAACCCGGCCATCCCTCCCGGCTCCTGCCCTCTCGAGGCGCGAGGTACCGCCTACCCCGACAGGCGGGAGATCCCTTGCTCCACAGGCGTCCCAGCGATCGTGGAGAGGGCCACCATGAGCAGCTGACGCCCGCACGAATTCCCTGTTTGCGTGACGAGCACAATCACCGTGTGTATGAGAAAGGATGATTTCCTGGAATACCCCGGTGCCACCTGCCATGACGTCCCGTACGCTAGGCGCTCTCGCTCATTCGTGGTCGTATCCACGAACCGTTCTCGGTCCTTTTTGGGGGATGTCAGATGAAACGCATGGTGTACTTCCTCGCCGCAGCCGTCGCGGTCGTCATTGCCGGCTTCGGTGCACTGTCGCAGGCTTCGGCGAGCACGGCTCCCGCGGCCCTCGACGACGCCAGCTACACGCAGGCCTGGGGCGGAGCAGGTTCTGAGTTCCTGCCCTGTGAAGACGGCATCCTCACCTGGGAGTTCAACCTCGCCGGTCCGACGATGGCCAGCAGCGCGACCCTCAGCGTCGACGGTGTCACCCACCCCGGCGTACAGACCGGTGACTACACCTGGTCGTTCACCTCGCCTGGATCCGGCGTTACGACGTCCAGCGACGTCTTCGTCACCTACACCGCTCCCAAGGAGCTGTTCGAGGCGGCCGTGGGCATCGTGAGCTGTGACGTCAACGAGACGCACACGACGACCGTGCCCACCACGGCGCCGACGACGACGCAGACGACAGAGACCACTCCGGTGAAGCCCACTGAGTCGACCCGCACGACGACCACGCGGGTCCTGCCGACCGAGAGCACCCGTCCGGTTCCCACCGCCGTCGAGGCCGGAATCAGCGGTCCTCCGTCGAGCGGAGGTTCGTCCTCGCACGTCATGTCAGCGATCGGCATCCTCGGTGGTCTATCCGTCGCGGCGGGCGGAGCGTTCGCGCTGATGCGCCGTCGTGGACAGCATGAGGCGTAGGGTCTACGCCCCGCTAGCAGTACTTGTCGGTCTGGCGCTCGCCGGTCTGTCTGCCATCACCTGGCATGACGGATCGGCGAGCGTCGCCGAAGCCAACCTCGACGCACATGTCAGGACCGGTCCGAACCACATCCACCGGATGCCCGGGCATCAACGGCAGGCTGTCAAGAAGCACCGCAAGGCCGGCAGCTCCAAGGCCCAACGTCCACCACGTCTGCTGCGCACTCCGCCGCAACGTCTGGTGCTTCCCAGCATCGGCGTCTCAGCGTCCGTCTCTCCGATCGGCACTGATGGTTCGCTGACCCTCACCCCACCGTCGGACTACACGACCGTCGGCTGGTGGGCTGCCGGTTCGCGACCCGGCGACGGCTACGGCACGACGATCATCACCGGTCACACGGTGCACACGGGTGGCGGGGCGCTCAACAACCTCGCCGCGGTCAAGGTCGGCGACCGGGTGACGCTGCAGCGCAGCCGGCAGAACCTTCGCTACACGATCACCTCGGTCAGGACCTACCGGAAGGGTCTGCTCGCGACCAAGGCTGGCAAGGTCTTCGACCAGACCGGTCCCGAGCGACTCGCCATCGTCACCTGTGCCGACTACAACGGTGAGATCTACCTCAGCAACACCGTGGTGATCGCCAGCAACCCCCGGCCGGTGCCCAGACGCTGAGGGGCTCAGACGGCGGGCAGCAGGAAGTGCAGCACGAGCCACACGACCGAGACGGTCGCCAGCAGGGAGTCCAGGCGGTCCATGATCCCGCCGTGGCCGGGTAGCACATTGCTCATGTCCTTGATGCCGAGGTCGCGCTTGATCAGTGACTCGGCCAGGTCTCCCAACGTCGCGGCGATGACGACGACCACCCCGAGCGCCACGCCGACCCACCAGTCGCCGTCCACCAGCCACACCACCGAGGCCACGCCGGCGCCGATACAAGCGACAGCGGAGCCGGCCAGACCCTCCCATGACTTCTTCGGACTGATTTCCGGGGACATCGGATGGCGGCCGAAGAGAACCCCGACGGCGTACCCCCCGATGTCCGAGGCAGCCGTGACGGCGATGAAGGTCAGCACGCGACGGACACCGTCGTCCGGCCTGAGCAGCAACGCGACGAACGACGCCAGGAACGGGACGTAGACCAGGACGAAGATCGTTGCCGTGACGTCACGGACGAAGCCCTCCTGTCCACGCGGCATCCGCCACAAGATGCACGTCAGGGTCGTGGCTGCCAAGGCGACGACCAGGACGTCCGGTCCCCCGTAGTAAGCGCCCACGATCATCGAGACGGCGCCGGCCCACAAGGGGATCGTCGGCATCTCGGTGCCGTTGCGCGCAAGCGCGCGGCCGAGCTCCCACAGGGCGACGAGGATGGCCACGCCCACAACGACGAGGAACAGGTCCTTGACGAAGACGAGCGAGACCACGATCAGGGCGACGAGAGCGATCGAGACGGCGATCGACGCCGGGAGGTCGCGACCCGCTCGGCTCTTTGGCGGTGAACGTGTCGGTGGGCAAGGTCTGCATGAGCTCGGGAAGGTCTGCCGTCAGACCTCGAGCAGCTCTGCTTCCTTGTGCTTGAGCAGCTCGTCGATCTCGTCCACGTGCTTCTTGGTCATGCCGTCCAGTCGCTTCTCCGCGCCGGTGACCTCATCCTCGCTGACCTCACCGTCCTTCTGGCCGCGCTCGAGGACCTGCTTGGCATGCCGCCGGATGTTGCGAACCGAGACCCGCCCATCCTCGGCCTTCGCCTTGGCGAGCTTGATGTATTCCTTGCGCCGCTCCTCGGTGAGCTCCGGCATGACCACGCGCAGGTTGTCACCGGTGTTGGTCGGGTTGACGCCGAGGTCGGAGTCTCGGATGGCCTTCTCGATGGCGGCGAGTGCCTGCTTGTCGTAGGCGTTGATGGTCACGACCCGGGGCTCGGGGTTGCTGAACGACGCCAGCTGCTGGAACGGGGTCGGGGTGCCGTAGTAGTCAGCCGTGAGCTTGCTGAACATGGCCGGGTGGGCTCGCCCCGTCCGGATCGAGGCGAAGTCGTCCTTGGCCACCTCGACCGCCTTGGTCATCTTCTGGTCGGCCTCGCGCAAGGTCTGGTCAATCACGCCTGTGCTCCTTCGTCATCGCGGTCGTGGCTGCGCGCGCAACCGCGCTCGTGGGTACGGCCGGCTCCTAGTCCGAGCCGACGTACGTGCCGATCTTCTCACCTAGGACGGCCCGTGCGATCGCGCCCTCACCGGCCATGCCGAACACGACCATCGGGAGCTTGTTCTCCATGCAGAGTGCGAATGCCGTGGCATCGGCCACGCGCAGACCCTGCTGCAGAGCGTCGGAGTACGTCAGCCGATCGATCTTGGTGGCCGACGGGTCCTTGCGCGGATCGGCGGTGTAGACGCCGTCGACACCGTTCTTGCCCATCAGGACGACCTCACACTTGGTCTCGAGCGCGCGTTGGACGGCGACGGTGTCCGTGGAGAAGAACGGCATGCCGGCGCCGGCGCCGAAGATCACGACACGGCCCTTCTCGAGATGCCGGATGGCGCGACGGGGAATATAGGGCTCAGCGACCTGGCCCATCGTGATCGCGGTCTGCACCCGCGTCTCGATCCCCTGCTTCTCGAGGAAGTCCTGGAGAGCGAGGCAGTTCATCACGATGCCGAGCATGCCCATGTAGTCAGCACGGGCCCGCTCCATCCCTCGTTGCTGGAGCTCTGCGCCGCGGAAGAAGTTGCCGCCCCCGAGCACGATGGCGATCTGCACACCCTCGCGAGCAGCACTTGCGATCTCCTTCGCGACGGTGTGCACGACGTCGGGGTCGACACCCACCTGACCACCGCCGAAGACCTCACCGGAGAGTTTCAGCAGCACCCGCCGGTACGGCGGCGCCTGGTGGCCGGACGGCGAGAGCGGCTCGGTTCCTGGGTCTCCTGAGCCCCCTGTACCGATGGGGTCCGTCAGTTCCACGATCCGGCCTCCTGGGCGTTCGACGATCTGCGGTTGGTCAGAACCTACTGGCCCACTTCGAAGCGCGCGAACCGGGTCACGGTCACTCCTGCGTCCTCGAGCACAGCCTTGACCGACTTCTTGCTGTCCTGTACCGAGGACTGCTCGAGCAGGACGACGTCCTTGAAGAAGCCGTTCAGGCGCCCCTCGACGATCTTGGGCAGCGCCTGCTCGGGTTTGCCTTCCTCACGAGCGGTCGCCTCGGCGATCATGCGCTCCTTCTCGACCAGGTCAGCCGGCACCTCGTCCCGGGAGACGAACTGCGGTCGCATGGCAGCGATCTGCATGGCGATGCCGCGGGCAGCGTCCTCGTTGTCGCCGTCGAACGCGACCAGGACGCCGACGGCCGGCGGCAGGTCGCTGGAGCGACGGTGCATGTAGGTGGTCGCGTTGCCGTCGAAGTAGGCGACCCTTCCGAGCTCGAGCTTCTCGCCGATGACAGCGGCGAGCGCTTCGATGGCCTCCGCGACCGTCTTCCCGGTGGGGAGCGCGACGTCGCTGAGCGTCTGGGCATCGGCGGCCTTCGCCTTCTCGGCGGCTGCCACGATCTCGTCGGCAAGGGCGATGAAGCCCTCAGACTTGGCGACGAAGTCGGTCTCGGAGTTGAACTCGACGAGCGCTCCGCCAGAACTGGCGACCAGTCCGGACGACGCGGTGCGCTCGGCGCCGCGCTTCGCTGCCTTGGCAGCGCCTTTGACGCGGAGCACCTCGACAGCCTTGTCGAAGTCGCCCTCGGCCTCTTCGAGTGCCTTCTTGGAATCCATCATCCCGGCGCCTGTGGCGTCGCGAAGCTTCTTGACATCTGCGGCGGTGATAGCCATCTTCATCCGTTCCTTGCGCCGTGCACAAACGTGAGAACTCGTAGTGGTCTGGACCGGGAGGTCGCCCCGTGGGGCGACCTCCTCGATGTCCGGCTGGGGTCAGGCTGCCTGGCCTGGCGTCGAGGCCGGGCAGCTGAGCGGGGTGTGATCCAGGTGCGGATCACCGACCAGGGTCAGGCGGTGGTGCTGTCTTCGCCCGCCTCAGCAGCAGGCGCCTCAGCAGCAGGCGCCTCAGCGGCAGGCGCCTCAGCGGCAGGCGCCTCAGCGGCAGGCGCCTCAGCGGCAGGCGCCTCAGCGGCAGATGGCCTCAGCGGTGGCCGGCTCGGTCACTGGTGTGGCAACCGCGTCCGCAGCCTGGGGGGCCGACTGCTCGGCCGCCTCGACCGCAGCCCCGGTGGACTCCGAGGCGGGCGTCTCCGTCGTCGCGGTGTCACCGCCGGTGGCCTGCACGGCAGACTCATCGGCCTGGCCGCCGAGCAGCTCGCGCTCCCACTCGGCCAACGGCTCCTCGGCACCCAGCTCCTCACCGGTCACCTCGGCGCCGCTCTTGACGCCGGCACGGGCCATCAGGCCCTCGGCGACGGCGTCGGCCACGACGCGCGTCAACAGCGTCACGGAGCGGATCGCGTCGTCGTTGCCGGGGATCGGGTAGTCGACGACGTCCGGGTCGCAGTTGCTGTCGAGGATGGCGACGATCGGGATACCGAGCTTGCGCGCCTCGTCGACGGCGAGGTGCTCCTTGTTGGTGTCGACGATCCAGACGGCCGCGGGGACCCGGGCCATGTCACGGATACCGCCGAGCGTGCGGTCGAGCTTGTCCTTCTCGCGCTTCATCTGGAGGAGCTCCTTCTTCGTGCGGCTGGACCCAGCCACATCGTCGAAGTTGATCTCCTCGAGCTCCTTGAGGCGCTGCAGACGTTGGTGGACCGTCTGGAAGTTGGTGAGCATGCCGCCAAGCCAACGCTGGTTGACGAACGGCATGCCGACGCGCTTGGCCTGCTCGGAGATCGCCTCTTGCGCCTGCTTCTTGGTGCCGACGAACAGCACGTTTCCGCCGGATGCCACCGCGCCCTTGATGAACGCGTAGCCGCGGTCGATGTAGGCGAGCGACTGCTGCAGGTCGATGATGTAGATGCCGTTGCGCTCGGTCATGATGAATCGCTTCATCTTCGGGTTCCAGCGACGGGTCTGGTGCCCGAAGTGGACGCCGCTCTCGAGCAGCTGGCGCATGGTCACGACGGCCATGTGCGAGATTCCTCCTTGGCGCTCGCGTGCGAGCACCTCTGTGCGGTGCAGGACACCGCGGTTCGGTTGGTCGTTCCGCCTGCACCGTGCCTCGACGTGGTCGAGAAACCGGTCCGGACGGAACCCTGACGCTCACGCGAACACCACTCCCGGAGGAGACCACGGTGCTCACCCGCAGCTGGCTGCGGTCAGTGGGCGTGCGAAGTCGACCCGCATGGACGGGTCGCTGCCGCCAGTGTAGTGGAATCCCGGCTGCTAATCGAACCGGCAGAGGCTCTCCCCAGGCGGGCTCCTCGCGGTCGGCTGTCCCCAGCCTGGTCAGGCATGGCGACCCTGCGAGCCCCCGACGCGCAGGCTGACCGGATGACCTCCACGTTGCGTCCTCGACCGCGCAGGCTGCCCACCCTCGTGGCCGCGACACTGCTGGCGTTGCTCGTCATGGTGATCGCCTTCCCACTCATGACGTGGGGACGACTCACGGCGGGCAATGCCACCGACGAAGGGGCCGGCGCGTGGCAGTGGCCGCTGCGGCCAACTCCGACGGTCGAGCGCGGTTTCGAACCGCCGGCCGACCCGTGGGGCCCCGGGCACCGCGGCGTCGACCTCACCGGCCGGGTCGGCCAGGCAGTGCTCGCAGTCGATGACGGCACCGTGGCCTTCGCGGGGTTCGTCGGCGGTCGTGGCGTCGTGACCGTACGCCACGGCCCGCTCCGGTCGACGTACCAGCCGGTTCTCCCAGAGGTGCGTGCCGGCCAGCAGGTCGACGTCGGCGACGTGCTGGGTCGTCTCACCCAGGTCGGGTCGCACTGCCTTCCAGAAACGTGCCTGCACCTCGGCGCGCGCCGGGGACGGCACTACCTCGACCCCTTGACCCTGCTCGGCGCCGTCGAGATCCGACTCAAACCGCTGCAGCCGCTTCCGAGCAGGGGTCCGGACCCAGCCAGCGGTCCCGGACCAGTACGCCGGCTTCAGAGCACGCTTCCCACGACCGAAGGGCTGGTGTCAGGCGCGCGGGTGGGCCTGACGATAGGCCGCCCGCAGCCGTTCCGTGGTGACGTGCGTATAGATCTGGGTCGTGGCCAGTGACGCGTGACCGAGCAGCTCCTGGACGGTCCTGAGGTCCGCTCCCCCTTCGAGGAGGTGTGTGGCCGCTGAGTGGCGCAGCCCGTGCGGGCCAAGGTCAGGTGCGCCGGGGACCTCCGCCAACCTCCTGTGCACCATCGTGCGCACCGTTCGCGGGTCGATACGACCTCCGCGTGCACCCAGGAAAAGCGCCGGGCCGCTTCCTGATCCGCAGCAGATCGGGCCGACCCGCTCGGAGCCAGCGGTCGAGGGCGTGCGCCGCGGGCAGGCCATAGGGCACGGCGCGTTCCTTACGGCCCTTTCCGAAGACGCGCACCACCCGACGGTCGTGGTCGACGTCATCGACGTCGAGGCCGCGTGAGCTCCCCGACTCGCATGCCGGTCGCGTACAGAACCTCCAGGATGGCTGCGTCTCGCACACCCATCGAACCCGTGTCGGCGGCCAGTGCACCAGCCTGGTCGAGCAGCGCCCGGGCATCGGCAGCCGTCAACGCCTCCGGCAACGTCGCGGTGCGGCTTGGGGCTGCCGAGCTGGGCGCCCGCGTCGCGCGGTGCTCGTCCCGTTTTGAACGCCCAGGCAGTGAAGACCCGAGCCGCAGTCGCACGGCGGGCGAGCGTGGTGCGGGACCTGCCGAGAGTCTGCTGCTTGGCCAGCCAGCTGCGGAGGGACCGCAGGTCCGCGTCGGCGAGCCCGCTGCAGCCCAGGCGCTGGAGGTGCTCGAGCAGGTCGGTCACGTCGCCGAGATAGGCCCGGACCGAATGCGTCGAAAGGTCCCGCTCGGAGACCAGGTGACGCTCGTAGTCGCTGAGGATCGCCGCGTTCGCCTCAGTCAACTCATCGAACGCGGGCGCCATCTCGTCAGTGTGTCAGCCGTGGGTGACGAAAACGGGCAGGTCGCGCTGCCAGCGTCAGGTGCGTGTCGTCATCGTGGCGGCGAAGCCGACTGGCACCACCGGTCGGTCGCGGGCTGGTCGACCCACTGCGCCTCCGCAAGCCAACGAAGGCGCTCGACGACCGTGGGCCGGGGCAGTCCGGCGACCAGGGCGATCGACGCGCTCGAGGCGGCCTCGACCCTGGGTACGGCATCGAGCACCTGTCGGGTCTCACGACTCAGCGCGTCAGCCGGTCGGGGCTCCTCTTCGCGGCGTACGGCCAATCCAGTCCCCGCGGGCGAGAGCTGTTCGATGACCTCGTCGGCGGCGGTCACCAGCAGGGCGGCCACGCGGAGGAGTTCATGCACGCCGCGTGAGGCCGCCGACGTGACCGGGCCGGGCACGCCCATCACCGGACGCAGCAGGTCGTCAGCCCAGCGGGCCGTGTTGAGCGACCCGCTGCGCAGCGCCGCCTCAACGACCACGGTGCCCTGGGTCAGGGCGGCAATGAGCCGGTTACGGACGAGGAACCGGCTCCGGCTGGGGGCGCAGCCCGGCGCCGCCTCGCTCACCAGGCATCCGTGTTCGAGGATGCGTCGCAGCATCGGAGCGTGACCGGCTGGGTAGAGCCGGTCGATCCCGCCCGCCAGGACGCAGACGGTGGCGCGGTCGGCCGCCAGTGCGCCCCGATGCGCGGCCGCATCGATGCCGTAGGCGCCGCCGGACGCCACCGTCCACCCTTCAACGGAGCAGCCGATCGCGAGGTCGCCTGCGACATGCTCGCCGTACGATGTCGCCGCCCGGGCACCCACGATGGCGACGCTCTGCCCGGCGAGCGCGCGCAGGTTGCCGGCACCGCGGACCCATAGCCCGAACGGTCGGCCACCTCGACGATCGCCGTTGCCACCCTCGAGATTCCCCAGGTCATCGAGCTGGGTCGGCCACTCGGCATCGCCAGGACAGACGAACCGCGCATCGACGCCGTCGCCGGCCATCACCATCTCGTCGACATCGAGCTCACCGAGCCGGTCGGCCCAGCCCGCGACCTTGCTGGTGGAGGCAGGGTCTGTCGTGCCGGCCGCGAGTCGCGCAAGAAGCGGCTCGGCACCGTGGCGATGCACCAGCGCGCAGGCATCGACGTCGCCGGGCTCAGCCACCCGGGTCATGACCATCCGGGCCTGTCGCTCGGCAGGGGAAACCGCGGCACCGTTGCGGTCGGACACGGCTCAGGCCACCTCCGCTGATCGATAGGACGCACCTGCATCGCCGTTCGTGCGCAGGTGCAGGGCCTCGGCTGCCTGGTCCTTTCCGGGTCGGTCGAGCCCGGCCAGGTCGGCGAGCGTCCAGGCAAGGCGGACGACGCGGTCTGCTCCGCGCTGGGTCAGGTGACCCTTCGCGACAGCGTCACCGACCGCCCCGCTGACCTCGTCGCTCACCGGACAGACCCGACGGAAGTCGGCCGCCGGTGCGACCGCGTTGACCGTCCAGGGCATCCCGTCGAACCGCTTGTCCTGTCGCTGCCGCGCCGCGAGCACGCGGTCCCGGACCGCTGCCGTCGTCCCTCGCCACCCGATCGGCTGCAGCATCTCGGCCGGGGACACCGGGATCACCGTGTGGACGATGTCGATGCGATCGCGGACGGGACCGCTGATGCGTTGCCGGTAGCGGCGCCGCTTCATCGCCTCGCATCGACAGGTGTCGTGCAGCGTTTCGCCGCCGCAGGGGCACGGGTTGGCCGCCAGGATGAGCTGGAAGCGGGCTGGAAAGGTGGCGGCTCCTTCGGCCCGCCGGATCGAGATTCGCCCACTCTCCAGGGGTTGTCGGAGGGCGTCGTGAACCGTCGGTCTGAACTCCGGTGCCTCGTCCAAGAACAGCACGCCGCGGTGCGCCAGGCTGATCGCGCCCGGGCGGATCACCTTGCCGCCCCCGCCCACCACCGAAGGCACGGTGTCGTTGTGGTGCGGGGAGAGGAACGGCGGACGTGTCAGCAGGGGACGCTCGCGGGAGAGGAGGCCGGCGACGCTGTGGATCTGGCTCACCTCGATCGCCGCGTCGAGCGTCAGGTCGGGCAGCAGCGGGGCGAAACGCTCAGCCAGCATCGTCTTGCCCGCCCCTGGAGGACCCTCGAGAGACAGGTGATGTCCACCGGCCGCCGCCACCTCGACACACCACCTCGCCTGTGTCTGGCCACGGACGTCGGCGAGATCACGATCGTCGACGTCGTCCCAGCCGCTGTCGACCGGCTCGAACTCCGCCAGGGGCGGTAGCAGGTCGTCGGCGCCGAGATCCTCGCCGGTGAGCACCGCCACGCACTCGCGCAGGGTCCGGACGGCGGTTACTGACAACCCGGGGACCAGTCTGGCTTCGCTGGCGTTCGCCTCCGGCACGATGATACGAGCCAACCCGGCCGCCGCGGAGGTCAAGGCTGCCGGCAGGACGCCCGCCACCGGGCGCAGCCTCCCGTCGAGCCCCAGTTCACCGAGCACGGCGGTCTCACGAAGCGAGTCGGCCACGAGCCTTCCGTCGGCCGCCAGGAGCGCCAGGGCGATGGCCAGGTCGTAGTGCGAGCCCACCTTCGGGACGTCGGGCGGGTAGAGCGCGACGGTCAGACGTCGATCGGGCCACCGGAACCTGCTGTTGATCAGCGCGGCACGACAGCGGTCGCGGGCGGTCGTCACGCTGGGATCGGGCATCCCGGACAAGGACCAGCCGGAGACGCCGTCGCTGATGTCGGCCTCGACCGGGACCACCCGGCCGGTGACTCCGTCCAGGGCGACGGAGTAGGTCATCCCGGTCGCCACTCAGGCCACCGCTTGCACGTGCTCGACGGACGCGGCGCCGCGCGAGCCGGCGTCGACGCCGACCATGTCGATCCGCATCCGGGTGTAGTGCACCTGCCCCCGGTGCGCCTCGGCCCAGCGGTAGCCGAGTCGGCGCAGACGCGCCAGCTTGTCGGCGGTAATCGCCTCGAACGGCGTACCGAACCGCCTGTTCGTACGCGTCTTGACCTCACAGATGACCAGCTCGCGGCAGTCGAGCGCCACGATGTCGATCTCGCCCGCCGGACATCTCCAGTTGCGGTCGAGAACCACCATCCCGAGATCGGCCAGAAATCGAGCGGCGACACGTTCACCGAAGTCGCCGAGCGCCTTGCGTTGGGCCTGGGTCGTTGTCATGGGTCCACCTCCACGACCACCGTGGAGGTGGTGCGGGGGGCAGGGCGTAGAAACGAACCCGGCTGTGGAAGGACGACGCCTTCAGCTGGGGCTGTGGAGGAAGGCTCGGGTCAGGGCTTGGGCGGTTCGAGGTCGGACTTCGCGAGCTCCTCGATGTTGACGTCCTTGAACGTCACCACCTTGACGTTCTTGGCGAACCGAGCAGGGCGGTACATGTCCCAGACCCAGGCGTCGGACATCGTGACCTCGAAGTACGCGTCACCGGCCTCTGTGCGAACCTTCAGGTCCACGGCGTTGCACAGGTAGAACCGTCGGTCGGTCTCGACGACGTACTTGAAGATAGCGACCACGTCGCGGTACTCACGGTAGAGATGGAGCTCCATCTCGGTTTCGTACTTCTCGAGGTCTTCAGCGCTCATCGCGACATCTCCACCTGCTCGTGTGGCTCGAGTTCCTGCCCGGTCAGGACCAGCTCACGACCACCGCCCTCGACCCTCCTGACATTCACGAAGCGACGCCGGTGCTCGGCACACGGACCATGCGCCTGCAGCGCCCGCTGGTGCTCCCTGGTGACATAGCCCTTGTGCACCGCGAAGTCGTAGTCCGGATAGACGTCGTGCAGATCCATCATGATGCGGTCGCGGGTGACCTTGGCGAGCACGCTGGCCGCCGCAATGCATGCGGCCACGCGGTCACCCTTCCAGACCGCGAGACCGGGAACGCCGAGACCGTCGACGGGAAACCCGTCGGTCAGGACGTAGTTGGCACGCGTGTCGAGTCGGGCCAGCGCGCGGCGCAGCGCCTCGATGTTGGCCACATGCATACCGAGCTCGTCGCACTCCGTGGACTCGATGACGACCACCGACCACGCCTCGGCGCGTCGGACGATCTGGTCGTAGCATCGTTCACGCGCCTTGGCCGTGAGCAGCTTGGAGTCGGCCAGGCCAGGAACGATCCCGCGTGCGCCGTCGGGCAGGATGGCCGCCCCGGCAACCAGCGGGCCGGCGCAGGCGCCTCGTCCGGCCTCGTCGACTCCTGCGATCGGCGTCAGCCCGGCCCGGCGCAGCGCGCGTTCGTAGCCGTACAGCCCGGCATCGCGTCTGACAGTGCTTCCACGAGGTAGAGGGCTCATCGCTCGATCATTGTCCCTGATCCGGCTTGACCGGAGTGATCACACCCTTGTCGGGTGGCGTCTGCCCGGCGGGGACGCCGTCGTACGCCGATGGGACGCCCAGGAAGTGTCGGTGCGAGAACGGCCAGATGACTGCGAACGCACGGCCCGTGACCAGGCTCATGGGCACGAACGCATCCTGCCCGGTCAGGTGGCGGCTGGAGTCGCCGGAGACGTAGCGGTTGTCGCCGAGTACGAACATGTGGCCTTGGGGAACCACGACGTCGAAGGACACGTTGTCGGCCCGGGCCTTGCCCGAAGCGATGAACCCGGACTCGTCGACGGCCGTGCCGTTGATCGTGAGCTTCCCTGCTGCGTCGCAGCACACGACGTGGTCGCCAGGCAGCCCGATGACGCGCTTGACCAGATGCTCGTGCCCGGATGCCGGCAGGATGCCCACGAACTCGAAAGCCTTGCGGATCGAGCCGGGTGGCTTCGCCTGCTCAGCAGCGGGGATCCACCCACCCGGATCCTCGAACACGACGACCTCTCCGCGCTCGACGTCACCGATGCGCGAGACCAGGATGCGGTCCTGCAGCTGGATGGCGGGCAGCATCGAACCCGAGGGTACGTAGAACGCCTGGACGACGAACGCACGCAGCAGGGCCGAGGCGATCAGCGCGATCGCCACGATGATCACGAGCTCGCGCACGAACCGTCCGGTGCGACGGGCTGGACCGTCCCCGGTGGACCGCCCGCTGTGGCCAGGACCGTCGCTGTCGCCCGGCGGGACCGCGGCGTCCGTCACGCTGGTGCCGGCACTCCGGTCGCCACCCTCTGCCTCGGGCGGAACGGACTCGGGGGCTTCAGGCCCGGAGCGGGTGGTCTCCTCGGGCATCAGTCCTCGGTTCTGGTTGGTCGTCGTCGAATACGGCGGACCAACGGCCCGCACCCCAGCAACGCTAGCCCGAGGGGTGCAGAACCTGACACGAGACCCGCCGCACGGTCGAGCGCCGGGTTGGAAAAGGTCCCCGGACGGTGCAGGAACGTCCAGTGGTCAAGCGGCCAGACGACGACGAAAACCTTGCCGACGACGTCGTTGACCGGGATGAAGCCGCCACCGGGGTCGCCGGTGTGGACCCGCGAGTCGGCTGAGTGGTCGCGGTTGTCACCCATAACCCACAACCGGTTCTGTGGAACGGTCACGTCGAAGGCGCCGGTGCATGCGTTCGTGGGCAGAGTGACATACGAGGACTCCTGCAGTGGTGCGCCGTTGACCTGGACTGCGCCGTCGACGCACGCGACCTCGTCACCGCCCACCCCGATCACCCGCTTCACGAGGTGTCCTCCGGTCGGATACAGACCGACCGTCGACAAAACCTTGCTGACAGGCCCGGTCGAGGTACGGACGTCCTCCTCGCCCAGCCAGTTGGCGGGGTCGTCGAACACGACGATGTCACCCCGTTGGACGTCGCCGCCGAACCAGTACGACCACTTCTCGACGAGGATCCGGTCGTTGACGCGCAGCGTGTCGCGCATGGAACCGGACGGGATGTAGAAGGCCTGCACGAAGAACGTCTTGATGAGCAGGGCCAGGATCAGGGCAGTGCCCACGAGGATCAGCGACTCCTGCCACAGCGGCAGGTTCTTGCGCGGAGTCGTGGCTTTGCGTCGCCCGGACCGGTGAATCCGTGGCCGGTGCCGCGTCGGGATGCTGGACGGTGGCTCTGCAGCCACCGGAACCGCGACGTCGTCAGGTCCGGGCCCAGCGTGGTCGACGTCCGACTCCGCGGCCGGCGCAGGACCCTCGGGGGGAACCGGATTCACTTCCTGAGCCTAACGCAGCGGGGGATCCGCTGAGCGTCGTTCAGGAACACCCGCCTCAGCGGGCGACGGGCGCGTCGCGGCGCTCCTTGATCTTGGCGGCCTTGCCGCGCAGATTACGCAGGTAGTAGAGCTTGGCCCGTCGGACGTCGCCGCGGGTCACGACCTCGATCTTGTCGATGATCGGCGTGTGCAGCGGGAACGTACGCTCGACGCCGACGCCGAAGCTGACCTTGCGGACCGTGAAGGTGCGACCGACACCGGAGCCCTGGATCCGGATGCAGATGCCCTGGAAGATCTGGATACGCGAGCGGTTGCCCTCGACGACCTTGACGTGCACCTTGAGGCTGTCACCGGCCCGGAACTCGGGGATGTCGTCGCGGAGGACGCCGCCGGCCAGCGTGTCGATGGTGTTGGTCATGTCAGGTCGCTTTCTCGTCAGTGCCACAGGTCACTCACGCGGAGTCAGGAGTTGCTGGTCATGAAGGGCGCTCGCGCCATGCAGCCCGAACCCCTGAGGCAGTGTGGGCTTGGTCTGGGCTTGACAGCCTGGACCGGACGCGCGTGACGCCGACCCCCAAGTCTGCCACAGGCCACGCCGCGGTGAGAAATCGGTGGACTGGTCAGGAACCGGCGCGACGCGTCTTCGTGAGACGAACCACACCCGCCTCGTCGGCGGCAGCCGCCCGGTAGCCGGCCTTGCGGTAGCGCCGCAGGTTGCCTGCGCTCTTGGCACCGGTGAACAGAGCGAAGTCGGTGACGTCGGCCGGAGCAGATGCCTCGATGTGTTCGAGCAGGGCGCGCCCGAGCCCGCGTCCTCGAAGGTCCTCGGCCACCATCAGCCGGCCGATCTCCCAGGTCTGACCGACCTGCTGACCCCGCACCGAGCCGACCAGGCGTGGCCCGGCCCAGACCATCCAGGTGACCCAGCTGCGCAGCCCCTCGACGACGTCGTCGAGGGACTCGGTCAGGGCCGGCAGGAAGAGCATGTCGTTGTCCTGGGCCTCGACGACCCAGCAGGCGCGCTGCAGTATGAGCAGCTGCGCGGCATCGGCCGGCACTGCCACACGCAGCTCGAAGGCATCAAGCGGTCCGGTGTCGTCGCCCGGAGCGGGGAGCGCCGTGGGCGGCAGCAGGTCCGGTCGCCGTTCGACAGTACGGCGGACCGCCTGCTCTCGCCGCCAGCTCTCGATCTGGCCGTGGTGGCCAGACAGCAGCACGTCCGGCACCTCGAGCCCGCGCCAGCTCGCCGGCTTGGTGTAGACGGGGTACTCGAGGAGGCCACCGCCGCTGCCCGTGAGGTGCGACTCCTCGGTCAGCGACTCCGGGTTGCCCAGGAAGCCCGGCAGCAGCCGCACGACCGCCTCGATGATCGCCATGGCCGCCACCTCGCCGCCGTTGAGCACCACGTCAGCGAGACTGACCTCGCGGACGCGACCACGCGCCGCGTAGTGGTCGATCACCCGCTGGTCGATGCCCTCGTACCGACCGCAGGCGAACACCAGCCAGTCCTCCGCGCTGAGCGCAGCGGCGATCGACTGGTCGAACCGGGCCCCCGACGGCGAAGGCACCACGAGCACCGGAGCGAGCCCGGGTTCTGAATCGAGGATCTCGTCGAGCGCCTCACCCCACGGCTCCGCCTTCATCACCATCCCGGCGCCGCCGCCGTACGGGGTGTCGTCGACGGTGTGGTGCCGGTCGTGGGTCCATCGACGCAGGTCGTGGGTGCGGAGATCGACCAGTCCCGCGTCACGGGCCCTGCCGAGCAGCGACAGCTTCAGCGGAGCGAGGTAGTCGGGGAAGATCGACACCACGTCGATGCGCATCAGACGCCCGGGCTCCCCGGCGCGGAGCCGGTAACGGTCTCGTCGACCGCGGCGTCGTCGTCGCTGTCGTCCTCCGTGGCCAGCAGTCCGATCCGGTCGGTGACGACCAGTCGGCCGGTGGTCAGGTCGACCGTCGGGACGAACTCGCTGACGAAGGGCACCAGAGCATCAGGCCCACCGTCTGCACGGCGTACGACGAGGAGGTCCTGCGCCGGCAGGTGGAGGACCTCGACCAGCTCACCCACGGCGACCGGCGTGCCATCGTCCTCGGTCTCGACCCGGAGTCCGACCAGCTGGTGGTCGTAGAACTCCTCGGGGTCGTCCGGACGCTCGGTCGGGTCGATCTCGGCCCGCAGCTCGGCGCCGCGCAGTGCTTCCGCGGCGCTACGGTCGGCGACTTCGTCGAAACGCAGGAGCAGCCGGCCGCTGTGCCAACGCATGGAGGCGACGGTGAGGGTGCCACGGGCAGTCGAGAAGACGGTCCCCGTGGCGAACCGCCGGTCCGGTTCGTCGGTGCGGACATCGATCGTGAGATCACCCCGGACCCCGTGTGCCCGCCCCACCTTGCCGACGAGGAGGTCCACCGCTATCTGCGACGGTCGACGTCGACGAAGTCGATGCGGATGTTGTCCTTGCCCGACAGGGCCTGCAGAACGGTGCGCAGCGCGGTGGCGGTGCGCCCCGAGCGGCCGATGACGCGCCCGAGGTCATCGGGATTGACCCTGACCTCGAGCGTCTCGCCACCTCCGAACCGGGGGTTGCGGCCGCGCTGCTGGCGGGTCCGGACCGTGACATCGTCAGGGTTGTCGACGATGCCACGGACCAGATGGTCCAGCGCCTCGGTCAGCACGCTCAGGCCTTGTCGGCGTCGGCGTCAGCGTCAGCGTCAGCGTCAGCTACAGCCTCGGCGGGTGCGTCCGCGGCCACGGCCTCGTCGGCGGCGGCGGCGTCGGTGACGGGTGAGATCTCCTCGACCGGAGCCTCCTCGACCGGAGCAGCCTCAGCAGCAGGCGCCTCCTCGACCGGAGCAGCCTCAGCAGCAGGCGCCTCCTCGACCGGAGCAGCCTCAGCAGCAGGGGCTTCCTCGGCGGGAGCGGCCGCAGCCTTCTTGGTGGTGCGCTTGGGCGTCAACGCCTCGGCCTTCGGCTCGCTCTGCGCGTCCTTGAGAGCTTCGTTGAAGAGCTCCGTCTTGTCGCGCTTCGGCGCGGCGGTCTTCATCGGCTCAGGGGCGGCCTCGCCCTTGAACTTCTGCCAGTCGCCGGTCACCTTGAGGATGGCGGTGACGGGCTCGCTCGGCTGGGCGCCGACGCCGAGCCAGTAGAGAGCCCGGTCGGAGTCGACCTCGATGAAGCTGGGGTCCTCCTTGGGGTGGTACTTCCCGATCTCCTCGATCACGCGACCATCGCGCTTGGTGCGCGAGTCGGCGACGACGATGCGGTAGTACGGCTGACGGATCTTGCCCATCCGCTTCAGGCGAATCTTGACGGCCACGGGTGTGGTGTCTCCTCGATGTCTGGTGTGGGTGCGAACGGCGTACCCGGGTGGGGACCAGGGCTCGTTCGCGAAGGATCCGAGCGCGGCGGAATGAGAGGGTCCGACGCGGCTCGAAGTCGGCCCACATTCTGCCACGAGAAGCCCGACAAACTCCAACTGAGGCCCGTCCGGCCTCTGGAACTGATGCATCCGGCCCCGAAACCTGGCCCGACTGTTTACGCGGCGGACCACCGGGAACGACAAACTCAGGCGCTCCAGCGCGACGATGCCGGCGCCCAGCGGCTCCCCAGGACCGGCGGCCACGGCATCGAACCGGCATTCAGAGGAGAGAGCAGATGGCTGACACCAACACATCCAACAAGGCGGTTGCCTACATGGGCGCCGGCAAGGTCGAGGTTCAGGAGATCGACTACCCCACGTTCGAGCTACAGGACGGGCCCGGCGTCAATCCCGACAACGTGGGACGGCAGCTTCCCCACGCAGCGATCATCAAGACCGTGGCCACCAACATCTGTGGCAGTGACCAGCACATGGTACGCGGCCGCACGACGGCGCCCGAGGGCCTCATCCTCGGCCATGAGATCACCGGTGAGGTCGTCGAGGTCGGACCGGGTGTCGAGTTCATCAAGGAGGGCGACCTCTGCTCCGTACCCTTCAACATCTCCTGCGGCCGCTGCCGCAACTGCAAGGAGGGCAGGACCGGCATCTGTCTCAACGTCAATCCGGACCGGCCCGGGTCCGCCTACGGCTACGTCGACATGGGTGGCTGGGTCGGCGGTCAGGCGCAGTACGTCGTGGTGCCGTACGCCGACTGGAACCTTTTGAAGTTCCCCGACAAGGACCAGGCGATGGACAAGATCCTCGACCTGACCATGCTGTCCGACATCTTCCCGACCGGCTTCCATGGTTGTGTCACGGCAGGTGTCGAGGTCGGCTCGACCGTCTACATCGCAGGTGCCGGGCCGGTCGGTCTCGCGGCCGCAGCTTCGGCACAGCTGCTCGGAGCATCTGTCGTTATCGTCGCCGACCTCAACAAGGACCGGCTCAACCAGGCGACGACCTTCGGCTGCGAGACCGTCGACGTCTCGCAAGGGCGACCCGAAGGACCAGATCGAGCAGATCCTCGGGGTCCCCGAGGTCGACTGTGGTGTCGACGCTGTGGGCTTCGAGGCGCGCGGCCACGGCGCCGACGCCGAGAAGGAGCAGCCGGCCACGGTCCTCAACTCGATGATGGATGTCACGCGAGCCGGTGGTGGGATCGGCATCCCGGGCCTGTACGTGACCGGTGACCCCGGCGCGGCGGACGAGGCCGCCCAGCAGGGTTCGCTCTCGATCGGAATCGGCCTCGGCTGGTCGAAGTCGCACAGCTTCATGACCGGCCAGTGCCCGGTCATGAAGTACCACCGCGGCCTGATGATGGCGATCCTGAACGACCGCGTCCAGATCGCGAAGGCGGTCAACGCGACGACGATCCCGATCGAAGATGCCCCGCGTGGCTACGAGGAGTTCGACCAGGGTGCGTCCCGCAAGTACGTGCTTGACCCGAACGGCTACCTCGGCACCAAGGCGGCCTGACGGAGACCTGACGGGGGGCTGAGGGGTCGACGGGCCGGTTCGGGTGCTATCCGGCCCGCTCGTCGACCCGCTCGCCGGTGGGGATGCGAAGGTTGGCCAGCGCCTGGGTCCGGTCGAGCGCCTGGGCGTTGCCCGTCACGGCGGCCAAGAAGACATCCTGGTCCAGCGACCGCAGCACGGTGTGCTCGACGGTGGTCACCGAGGCTGTGCGCGGCACGTCGTGCAGCAGCGCGATCTCGCCGAACGGCTCACCCGGGCCGGCATACGACAGGTGCTCACCGTGGAAGGTCGCCTCGACGCGCCCCGACTCGACGATGTAGAAGCGGTCGCCGACGTCGCCTTCGGTGATCACGGCGGTCCCTGCCGGCACCTCGATCCGCCGCAGCGCCAGCGCGAGGCGTTCGACGATCGGCTGGCTCAACGGGGCGAAGATCGGCAGCCCTCGGATCAACGCAAGACCCTCGGGGGCCTGCAGCAGGCCGTCCATCCGGTGCAGTCGCGGCAAGAACGGCAGCACCAGGAGGGTGACGGAGACGCCGATGATCGCCAGCCCGGCCCGCAACCCCACCGTGGAGATGAGGATCGGCATCAGCGCGGCCCCGAGCGCCATTCCGGCGATGAAGGCAGAGGCGATCGCTCCGAACACGCGACCCATGACGTGGTTGGGCGTGACGCGCTGGACGATCGTGTCGAAGTTGACGTCCACCAGCGGATTGGCGATGCCGATGAGAAGCATGCAGGCGAAGGCTGCCAACGGGTTGGCCCAGACGGCGAGGAGCAGCAACGGCAACGCCCACAGGATCACGCCTGCACCGAAGTCGACGGCCAGCCGCTGCTTGCTGGCGCGGGCCATCGCCAGCAGGCCGCCCGTGAGCGCACCGATGCCCAGGGTCGACTCGAGGTATCCCACGCCCTGCGGGCCGAGGTTGATCAGGTCGACCGCGACGGCCACGACGAACACGACGGAGGCGCCTGCGACGACGGTCTGGGCGCACAGCAGCGCAGTGACCAGCCGTAGGTCACGGTTCGTGGCGATGGCCCGGAAGCCGGCCATCGACTCGCGCAGGAAGCCTGGGGTTTCCGGATCGTCCGGCAGTTCACCGTCGCTGCGGGAGGCAGCATCCAGGTCGACTTCGGCTGCACGCTGCGGCGGATGGACGCCCCACACGAGGAGTGCCGACCACAGGAACGTGGCAGCGTCGAACACGAGCACCGGCGAGACCCCGGTGAACACCAGCAGCGTGCCGGCGATGGCCGGCCCCACGAAGAACGCCAGGCTCTCGACCGTGCTGCTGACCCCGTTGGCCGCTGCGAGCTCGACCGGAGTACTGCGCCAGGCTCGGCATCAACGCGGCCTTGGCCGGGTGGAAGAACGCCGACCCGATCGCCGCCAGTGTCGCCAGCATGATCACCAACCACTGCGGTCCCGAGCCGGAGATGACGGCAGCCGCGGCGAGGATCAGGACGACCCGTGCGAGGTCCGCCGCGACCATCACGGTCTTGCGTGGGTAGCGATCGCTCAGCACCGAGGCGAACGGGGAGGCAACCGCCATCGTAGTGAGGCGGACGACCCCCCAGACACCGACGAGGCCGGCGCCACCGGCCTGGTACGCCCACACGGCGATGGCCGTGGACGCTGCCCAGTCGCCGATCATCGAACCGCTCGAAGCGCCAGGTTGATACGACGCAGCGCCGGATTCGCGAAGACCGCACGGATCGCCTGTCCGCCGTTTCGTTGATCCCGGTGCGGACCTGGCCCATCAGGCGGTGGTCTGCTTCTCCGCAGCCGCACCGTGGTTCGCGAGACCGTACTCCCGGAGCCAGCCGTCGGCGCCGAGCTGCTCGAAGCGCGGCCCGCGCCTGTTCGAGGAACGGCTCGGCCTCCCCAGCACGCCCTTGGTCCATCAACCATCGTCCGAGGTCCGCCCGGGCCCGGGCGGTCAGCGCAATCGGATCCGTAGGTCTCGAACCCCTTGATGGCGGTGGTGAGCGAGGACTCCACCTCCGCGTGGTCACCGCGCGCGATTGCCAGACAGGCCGTTCAGGTGGGCGAGGTGTGCGCTGAGCGCCCGCTCCTTGAGCCCACTCGGGCGCGTCCTCGGCGTGGCGGACCAAGTCCGCCGCGCGCTCCAGCTGACCCGCGGCGATCACTGCCATCACGGCGGGCGGCCAGAGATGGATGAAGTCGTCACCGAGACCGCTCCAAGCGAGTGCATAGTCGACCGTGGCCTCCGCTGCGTCAGCCGCCTCCGCCTGGCTACCCGTTCTGAGGTTTTCCAACATCCGCCCGGCCTCGAGCCACGAGCGGTCCGATGGATTCTCGGCGTTGAACGACGGGAGCGACTCCGACACCTCGACGCCGCGCGCCGCCAAGAGCCAGCGCTCGACCACGGCCACAACCATGACGTCGACGGCGTCGAAGAACTCTTCTTGACAGCGCGCGATGAAAGCAGGCAGCTCGCCCCACTCACCGCTGATCCAGAGTCCGATGGCCAGGTTGACATCCGCACCCTGACGGGCCTGGGCGACACCCGAACGTCGTCCTGCCTCTACTGCCTCCCGGTAGCACGCGACGGCGCGCGCGACATCACTTTGGATGTAGGCGATTCCCACCGACGTGAGTCCGGCGCACAGCGCAAACGGGTCGTCTATCTCGCGAGCCAGGCTGACTTGTGCCTCGGAGAGGATCCTGGCGGCATAAGGGGCGCCCGTGGACTGCATCAAGCGGGACATGACGCCGAACAGCAGCGAGAGCTGTGCTTTGTCACCACGGGCCTCGGCGAGCCGTAGTGCCTTGTTCAAGTACTGGTCTGCCCTGTCAGGTTCACCGACGTTCAAGTACATGTTGGCGAGGAGCTTGCGTGATCAGCAACAGAGCTTCGTCGGCGTCGGGCCGATCCTTCAGTGCGTCGAAGTGACCGCAGCAGGATCTCGAGACCCCGGTGGCTCTCGCCCACGGCAAATCATGCTGTTGGCGAGCGTGTGGGCTGCCAGTCCTGCCTCCACATCGTCGCCGACAGATTCCCACGCCTCCATGGCGGCGGTCGCCAAGCTCCACCGCCGTCTGATGCTCGCCCGCGCGTCTCGCGGTATCAGCGGCTGCCGACAGCAACGGCGGCCTCCCGTCGGCGCCGTCGTCGTCGGTCAGCTCGAGGGCCTGCAGGAGGTACCGCAAGGCCTCCCGGGATGCGCCCAGCGCCTTGGCCCGCTCAGCTGCTCGTTGGAGAAGCTGCGTCGCTCGAGCAACCAGCTCCAGCCGATCATCATCACCTGGCAGCAGAGCTCGCCAGGGCATCGAGGTAGTGCTGGGCCACCACGGCGGCGAGGTCATCGGCCTGGTCGAAGTCGGATTCCAGATGGGCAGCGACGGCGAGGTGCCGCGCCCTGCGGTCGCGCTTCGAGAGCGTGTCGTACGCGACCTGGCGGACGACCGCCTGCACGAAACGGTACTGACCGCGGCTGGCGCTGAATCGGTCGGTTTCGATTCTGATGATCTGTTTGCGGACCAGGCTCCTGAGCACGTCATCGCGATCCGGCACGTCGGCAGCGAGAGCAGCCAGGGACTCCTCGCTGAAGGTCATCCCGAGGACGCTCGCGTCCGCGACAACGCGCCGCTCGGCGACCGACAGGGCGTCCAGCCGCGCCGCGACCAGCGCCTGCAGCGAGGCCGGCGCCGCGAGGCCGCTGAGCTCGAGTCGGGTCGGGATCGCTGAGGACGTACCGGCCCTCGGACGGGATGACGAGATCCCGGTCGATCAGCCCCCGGATCGTCTCCACGGCGTACAGCGGGATGCCTTCGGACCGCTCCACGAGAGCCGCACGTACATCCGCAGGCAGCTCTGCCACGAGGCCGTCCAGCAGGGTGGACATCGTGATCGGCGCCGAGGGGATCCAGGTGCAGCACGGTCGTACGGCGATTGCCGGCCAGCTCAGACCTGCGGACGATCAGCCCAGGCCGAGCCAGGGCCATCACGAACATCGGGAAGCTGGCCGTCGACAGCAGATGCTCGAGGAAGCCCAACAGGCCGTCATCGGCGTGGTGGGCGTCGTCGATCACCAGCACAACGGCGTCACCGTCTCGCACGTGATCGAAGAAGGCCGCCCAGGCGGCATACAGTTCGTCAGCACTGAACGACCCGCCCGCCTCCGTGCCGCCGACAAGGACCGCCAGCCGGGGGCGGATCCAGGCCTGCTCTGTGGGGTCAGGCACGCACCGGTCAAGGGACGCCTGAATCCTTTCGTCGACGATCGACCCCTTGTCTGCATCCGTCAGACCCAGCCGTGCTCGCACCGCCTCAGCCAGAGCGGAGAAAGCCACCCCGTCGCCGTACGCCAGGCAGCGCCCGCGGTGCCAGGCGACCGCGGCGGAAAGCCCGTCGACATACTTCTCGAACTCCCAGCCCAGACGCGACTTGCCAACGCCTGCCTCGCCCTCGACGACGACCAACGAAGGACGACTGCCCTCCTGCACTGCGTGGAAGAACTCCTTGACCAGGCGCAGCTCACGATCGCGACCCGTCAGCGGCGCATCGAGGCCGTCGACTCGCTCCAGTCCGCGTACTGAGGCGACGACCGACAGTGCCCGGAACAACCGGACCGGCAGCGCCTTGCCCTTGAGCTCGTGTTCACCCGCGGGCTCGTAGGTGATTGCCGCGGCAGCCAACGATCGAGTCGTGTCGTCGACCCAGACCTGCCCCGGACCGGCAGCTGTCTGCACGCGAGCCGCAGTGTTGACCGCGTCACCGGCCACCATGCCCTCTCCGGTGGCCCCCAGGGTCACCGCCACTTCTCCCGTCACCAGCCCGACGCGCATCGTCAGGCCAGGCGCCGCGTTCTCTTCACCGAGCGTCTGGGTCATCATCACCAGCTCGAGGCCGGCCCGGACCGCTCGCTCGGCATCGTCCTCGTGCGCCACCGGCACACCCCAGACCGCCATCACCGCATCACCGATGAACTTCTCGACAGTTCCGCCGTAGCGGTTCACCACGGTCGTAGCGCCGGCAAAGTACTTCGACAGCAACTCGCGGACGTCCTCGGGATCTCGCCCTTCCGAGAGCGTCGTGAAGCCCGACGAGGTCAGCGAACAGGACGGTCGTGATCCGGCGTTCGGCGACCGGGAGACAGCAGCGGCCGGCGGCTGGACCGGAGCGACGGCCGGCGCCACCGGGCGGTGCCGGCCCCATCGAGCGCACCACCACACTCGGACAGAACTTCCCGGCTGCGGCCGGCACACCGCAGTGCGGGCAGAGCCGGACTGCCAGTGAAAACCCGCACTCGGGGCAGAACTTTGCGCTCTCGGAGCATGACGCGGAGCACTGGGGACAACTCCGCACGATTCGAGCTCCTCTCGCCGACGCTGCTCACAAGGGAACTAGACCCACCTGCCTATGGGCAATGACCCGTTCGGGGGGTACGCAATCGCCCACTGTTGTGCACGAACCACTCGCAACCATCGATGTCCGCCGCAAACGGGCAGCGGCCTCAGCCGACGACCACTCCTCGCAAGACGATCCGCTTCGGGGTGCTTGAGCACCGCGAGGTCTTCGAGGGGGTTTGCGGCATACACGACGAAGTCCGCTGGGTCACCCTCGTCGAGGTTGCCACCGGGGCGGCCGAGCCAGGGCCGGGCGTGCCACGACGCCGCGCCGAGAGCGTCCGTGGGGCTCATTCCGATGCCGGCCAGCGCGAGCACCTCGTCGGCGATGAGGCCGTGCGGCAGCACTCCCCCGGCGTCGGTTCCGGCATACATCGCCACACCGGCGTCGTAGGCGGCCCGGAGGGTGTCCTGTCGGCGCGCGTGGAGGTCCCGCATCCGGGCGGCGTACGCCGGGAAGCGCTCCTCCCCGGCGGCCGCGTAGTCAGGGAACAGATCGAGCTGTTTGACCGTCGGCACCAACGCGATGTGCTGGGCGACCATCGTGTCGATCAGGTCCGGCGTGAGTCCGGTGCCGTGCTCGATGCAGTCGATGCCGGCTTCGAACAGGTCGGGCAACGCCTCGTGACCGAAGACGTGCGCGGTGACTCTGGCTCCGTGCGCGTGGGCGATGTCCATCGCCGCCCGCAGCGCCTCGAGAGGCCAGCACGGCGCCAGGTCACCGACCTCGCGGTCGATCCAGTCGCCGACGAGCTTGACCCAGCCGTCGCCGCGCTGTGCCTCCTGCGCGACGTACGCCGGCAGCTCGTCGGGCTCGATCTCATGGGCGTAGTTACGGATGTAGCGCTTCGGGCGGCCCAGGTGGCGGCCGGCACGGATGACCCGGGGCAGGTCGTCGCGTGCGTCGATCCAGCGGGTGTCTGCGGCCGAGCCCGCGTCGCGCACGAGCAGGGTGCCCGCGTCGCGGTCGGCGATGGCCTGCGCCTCGGAGACGTCGTCCGGGACGGCGCCGTGCTCGTCGAGCCCGATGTGGCAGTGCGCGTCCACGAGACCGGGCACGATCCAGGTGTCGCCGAGGTCGTCGGTGATGGACGTGGCGTCGGCTGTGGCCGGTCCGGCGTCGTAGGTCAGGTGGCCGTCGACGACGAACAGGTCACGGCGTTCGCCGCTGGGCAGGATGACGCCGCTGGCCTTGAGAACTGCACTGTCCGGGTTGTCAGGCATGTTCGCGACGCTACCCGACCACCGTCGCCCCGCGAATTGCGGGAAGGTGCATGGCCTGTACGGCGTGTCGACCTGCCCTCTCCCGCAATTCGCGGGGATGGGGAGGAGGAGACGTCAGAGGAGGTCTTTGAGGTCCTTGGGGAGCTCGAAGCCCTCGGGAAGCTCGGGGGTCTGGCCGGCCTGGTCGAAGCCGAAGGCCGCCGCGCCGTTGTCGGCGGTGCTCGCGGCAGGAGCACCTGTCTTCTGCTGGGCCGCCCGCTTGGCGGGGTTGCCCGAGCCTCGCTTCTTGCGCCCTTGCTGAGCCTGCTGCTTGGCCTTGGTGCGCTTGCCACCCATGCCCGGCATCCCCGGCATCCCCGGCACGCCTCCCCCGCCGGCCATCGACATCATCATCTTGCGCGCCTCGAAGAAGCGGTCGACCAGCTGGTTGACGTCGCTCACCGATCGGCCGGCACCCTTGGCGATGCGCGCGCGACGTGACCCGTCGATCATCTTCGGGTTGTCGCGCTCAGCCGGGGTCATCGACAGGATCAGCGCCTGGATGCGGTCGATCTCCCGCTCGTCGAAGTTGGCGAGCTGGTCCTTGAACTGGGCCATGCCGGGGATCATGCCCATGATCTTCGACATCGAGCCCATCTTGCGCACGGCCTGCATCTGCTGCAGGAAGTCGTCGAGGGTGAACTCGCCGCCCTTCCCCTGCAGCTTGGCCGCGGCTGTGGCGGCCGTATCGGCGTCGAACGCCTTCTCGGCCTGCTCGATGAGCGTCAGCATGTCGCCCATGCCGAGGATCCGTGACGCCATCCGGTCGGGGTGGAAGACGTCGAAGTCGGTGAGCTTCTCGCCGTTGGAGGCGAACATGACCTGCCGCCCGGTGATCTGCGCGACGGACAGTGCAGCACCACCGCGGGCATCGCCGTCGAGCTTGGAGAGCACCACGCCGCTGAACCCGACGCCGTCGAGGAAGGCCTGCGCGGTCGTGACGGCGTCCTGGCCGATCATCGCGTCGACGACGAACAAGGTCTCGTCCGGCTGGACCGCGTCGCGGATGTCAGCGGCCTGCTTCATCAGCTCGGCGTCGATACCGAGGCGGCCGGCCGTGTCGACCACGACGACGTCGTACAGCGATCGCCGTGCCTCGGTGATGGCATCGCGGGCCACCTGAACGGGATCTCCGACGCCGTTGCCGGGCTGGGGGGCGAAGACCTGGACGCCGGCTTGTTGACCGACGACCTGGAGCTGCGTGACGGCGTTGGGCCGCTGGAGGTCGGCCGCCACGAGCAGCGGGCTCAAGCCCTGGTCCTTCAGCCAGAGCCCGAGCTTGCCCGCCAGAGTCGTCTTACCTGCACCCTGCAGACCGGCCAGCATGATGACCGATGGCGGCGTCTTGGCGAACCTGAGCCGCCGCGTCTCACCACCCAGGATCGTGATGAGCTCGTCGTTGACGATCTTGACGACTTGCTGCGCAGGGTTGAGCGCTTCACTGACCTCGGCACCGTTGGCGCGCTCACGGACCCGCTCGATGAACTCGCGCACCGCAGGCAGTGCCACGTCCGCCTCGAGAAGCGCGACCCGGATCTCGCGACAGGTGGCATCGACGTCCGCCTCTGAGAGCCTGCCCTTGCCACGCAGGTGCTTGAAGGTGGCAGCGAGCCGGTCTTGCAGGGTGTTGAACACGAATCAGTCGTCCTCGAGGTGGGCGGTTGCGATGTCGACTAGGTCGACCGGGCCTGACGACCACCGCGTGCGGGCCGCCGGCAGACCATGACGGTCTGGGTACGTCGATGGGCAAGCCTACCTGCCGACGGGAGCGGCGTTCACATCCTGTGAGGCGGACGGGGTGCTCCTGCGCCGCGACATCGACCGGTTGATCCGCCTGGCCACCTCCTCGGCATCCCGCCCCGCGCCCCCGACCAGCATCGACGCGAACGCGAACTGGAACGGGATCCCGACGAAGTACAGACCAGGGTGATCCGGGGACTCGCCGCGCTGCTGGGCGGGCCAACCGTCAGCTCCGTTCACCGGGAAGTTCATCCACGTGGTGTCCTTGCCGAACCCCGTGCACCAGATGACGTTGCGGACATCGAGCACCTGCCCGTCCTCCAGCACCGGCTTGCCATCCTGGACGGCCACGGTCTTCGCGTCGAAGCGCGCCACGCCGGCGGCCTCGAGGTGGGCGCGCTTCACTCTCAGGAGGGGACCGCCACTGCTGGCGGACCTCTGCGCGCATCTTGCGACCGATCGGCGTGCGCTGGGTCAGCACGTGGTTGGCGGCGAACCAGAGCAACGGCACCGCCAGGTGGGCCACACGGCCCTCGATGTCGAAGGGGATCTCGCCCCGGACCGGCCCCGAAAGCGTCACCTGGTGCGTCTCTGCGAGCTCGAGGGCGAGGTCTGCCCCGGAGTGGCTGCAGCCGACGATGAGTACCGGACCCTCCTGGAGCTGATCTGGATTGCGGTACGCGCTCGAGTGCAGCTGACAGATCTGCGGGTCGAGCTCGACGGCGAAATCCGGAGTCTTCGGCTGCTGCCAGCCGCCACTCGCGATGACGACGTTGTCGGCCTCGAGGAGCTGCTCTCCGCACGAGACGATGTAGCGGCCGTGCGCCTTGGCGAGTCCGTCGACGCGAGCCCCGGTACGCACTGGGAGGTCGAATGCCGACGAATAGCTCTCGAGGTAGGAGGCCATGTCGTCCCGCCCGGGGAAGCTCCATCTCGGCAACGGCATCGGCATCCCGGGCAGGCCGTTGTACTGCGACGGTGTGTAGAGGCGCAGCGAGTCGTACCGCTTCCGCCAGACGTCACCGACCTGGTCGTGCCCTTCGAGGATGACGAATTTCTGTCCCTGCCTGGCCAGGTGATATCCGGTCGCTAGCCCGGCCTGTCCCGCGCCGATGATGATCGTGTCGAACTGTTCTGTCGTGGTCATGATGACTCCCTTCCGTTCCCTGAAAGGTAGGAAGGATGGGACGCCGCCCGCGTCGGGTGAACCATCCATCTGCCGAATGCCGGCATGGGTAGTTCTATGTAGGGCGACTGACAATCGCGTCAGGTCGGGACCACGAGGCCGTGTTCGTACGCGTAGGCGGTCGCCGCGGCCCGCGAGGAGAGATCCAGCTTGAGGAAGATGTTGCTCACGTGGCGGGCCACGGTCTTGTCGCTGATGACCAGCTCCTCGGCGATCATGCGGTTCGTCGCTCCGGACGCCACCAGCCTGAGAACCTCCACCTCGCGCGTGGTGAGACCTCCTGGCGGCGAAGCCGCACCGGTGAGACGCGACAGCCGCTCGAGATCGGGCTCGGCCCCCAGTACATGAACGCCGTGCGAGCCGCTTCGAACTCGAGCTCCGCACCGTCGAGATCGCCCTGCTCCTTACAGGCAAGCCCGAGGAGGACCCGCACTCGCGCTGCCTCGTACGGTGCGCTCGAGTTCACGCCAGGTCGAGCAGGCGGTGCGCAGCAAGCCCACCGCCTCCCGCGGGCTCCCCTCGCGCAGGAGCACCGAACCCTCAGCCGCGGCGCACAAGGCCACCAGGTATGGCTTCACGTAGGGCCTGTCGAGGCCTGCGCTCGCCGCGGACAAGCGCATCTGCGGCGGCCCGCGGCCTCGGCCACCGTCGCCGGCCTCGAGCGCAATGTCCACCATGGCCGCCAGCGGCTCGAAACGGGTCAACGCCCTCGTCTCCTCGGTCAGCACCCGACGCACCGACGTCAAGGCGACCTCGACCCGCCCCTGAGCCAGGCGCAACAGCGCCAGACCCGGCTGCGCTTCGCGGCCCCACTCGCTCGCTCTGCGGTACTGCTCCTCCGCCGCGTCGAACCGACCCGCGACCCGGTGCAGCTCCGCGAGCCTGTAGTGAGCGTCACCGGCGGCATGCTGCTCGGAGGGTCACTCAGCCGTTGCAGGGCCCGACTCTCCCTCGACAAGGGCTTCAGACCACTCGCCACGCAGCTGCATGAGCTCGGCGCGGTGGATCATGCACTGCCCGCGGTAAGGCACCAGCCCGGTCTGGGAGTCGCACCACTGGACGAGCGCACCGGTCCACTCCTGGGCACGCTCGATGTCGAAGACCTGGTGGCAGGCTCTCGATGACCGCGCAGTAGACCAGCCCGGCGACGAGCGGGTTGACCTCGTCGGCCGTGACATTCAGCATCGCCTCGTCGAGCCGGCTCAGGCCCGTCCTCGACCCTGCCGGTCCCCACCAGTGCCTGACCCTGGCCGAGTGCGGCGAGCGTCCGCAGGTCGGCATCGCCGGTGCGGTCACCGATCCGAGCCGCGTCGGCGAAGCGTGGCTCCGCCTTGCCGTAGTCGCCCGACTGCAACCACCCCACGGCCTTCGGGAGGAGCACGAGGCCCGCGGCCACGCCGTCGCCGGCCAGAGCCTCGACCAGCTTCTCGGCCCGACCTAGCCAGGCCCCGGCCTGGGCCATGTCGCCGGCGTTCATGAACACGAAGGCGGCCCAGAACGCGCAACGGGCTGCGAGCTCGGCGTCGTCCTCGTCCAGCGCGGTCCGGTGAGCCCGCGCCCACGCGTCGACACACGCTCGGTTGTCGCCGTCGAGGTACGCCGCCAGGGCGAGGTGACCGAGGTCGTCGCAGCCCAGCGGGCTCTCACGTTCGGCCTCCTCGAACCCGGCCCGCGCCGATGCCCACGCACGCTGCCGGAAGGAGTCGCGCGCAAGGTCCAGCGTGGTGGTCATTCCTCCAGCCTGCACCGCTGCATCAGCGCCAGGCAACCGAGCGGCCGGACCGTCGACGCCCTGCGGTCCCTCGGGACTAGACCAGATGGAGGTGAAGCTGCCGCCGGGTGCGTTCCACGAGCGTGTCGACGAGCTGTTTGCGCCAGGGTGACCAGGCTTTCGGCCCGGTCGCGAGGGCGTCGGCCTCGGTCAGCACCGCCAGCAGGTCCAAGGTCGAGATGTCCTCGACGGCTCCGGCCACGGCAGACGCCGTACGTGGGTCGTCGAGGTCGGAGCTGACCGCCACTTGCACCAGCAGCAGGTGGTGCCGGACCAGCCGCGCGATGACCCCGACATCGGCCGAGCCGAACCCCATCCGACCGGCGACGTCCGCAGCGATGAGCTCACCGATCTCGCTGTGGTCGCCTTCGTCTCCCTTGCCGATGTCGTGCACCAGCGCCGCCACCACCAACAAGTCGGGACGGTCGAGCTGGCTCAACCGCGGTGCTGCCTCGACGCAGGTCTGCACCTGGTGCCGGTCGACCGTGAATCGGTGCACCGCCGACTGAGGTGCCAGGTGGCGCACTCGTTTCCACTCCGGGATGAGCGCATCGATGACCCCGTACTGGTCCAGGCTCTCCCAGACGTCGACGAGGGCAGGACCCGACCCGAGCATGCGCCCGAAGAGCCCCCGAGCCTCTCCGGGCCAGGGCACGGGCATCGGGGCCAGGTCCCGCCCGAGCCGGGCCGCCGCGACGTCGGTGAGCACGAGGTCGTGTGTGGCCGCTGCCTCACCGGCCCGTAACGCCAGCAGCGGGTCTCGGGCCGGGTCAGCCCGCTCGGTGAGGACGACCTCGCCCCGGTACGCCGCCACGCCTGGCGCAAGGACGTCGAGCACGGGCCGCCGAGGACCCACGCGCGCCGGTCTCAGCAGCCAGTCGACATTGCGCAGCGCCACTGCGGTCAGATGACCGATCGCACGGCCCGTCCCCATCAGGCTCGACCTGAGCGCGTCGACCTCCGGAAGCCCGAGACGTGCCGCCACGTCCTCGGCGAAGTCGGCCACCAGCCGGTCCGTATGGCGCCCGGTCGTCTCGTGCAGTGCGTCCCTGATCTCGAGGAGCTCATGGGTCAACCGGTCGAGCTCCGCGGTCGGCACGTCCACCAACCAGCTCGCGAGCATCGCACGAAGCACGCTGACGTCGCGGAGTCCCCCGCGAGCCTGCTTCAGGTCCGGAGTGGTGACATGCGTCAGGTCCCCAGCAAGCGACCAGCGGTCCCGGGTCGCGTCGACCAGCTCGGGCAGACGCCGCTTGGCCGCCCTCCGCCAGTCCGTGAGCAAGGTGCTCCGCGCCCGCACCGTCAACGTGTTGTCACCAGCCACGGTGCGCAGGTCGAGCGCCCCGAGCGCGACGCGCAGGTCGTCGGCCGCGGCCGAGCGGAGCTCGGTCTCGGTCCGCACCGCGTGGTCGATGCGAACGTGGTCGTCCCACAGCGGGTACCAGAGCGCCTCGGCCAACGCCGCCAAGGCCCTGTCGGCGTACCCGTCGCGGACCAGCAGCACCAGGTCGAGGTCGCTGCAGGGCGAGAGCTCCGAGCGACCGTACCCGCCGACCGCGACGAGTGCTGCGCCCGCTGTGGGGAGATCCAGGTCCCGGTGGGCCTGGTCCCACAGCGTGCGCAGCCTCTCGTCGGCCGAGGCGGATCGAGCCCGCCGGAGCTCAGACCGCGTCGGAGTCCCGGTCACCCGTCCGCACCCTGACCACGGTCTCGACAGGTGACACCCAGACCTTGCCGTCCCCGATGCGGCCGGTCTGCGCGCTCTTGACGATGACACCGACGATGTCCTCCGACTCGTCGTCCTCGACCAGCACCTCGAGGCGCACCTTGGGGATGAGGGAGATGTCGTACTCCGCCCCGCGGTAGACCTCGGTGTGTCCCTTCTGTCGCCCGTAACCGCTCGCCTCGGTGACTGTCATGCCCGTCACCCCGAACGTCTCGAGTGCTGCGCGAACGTCCTCCAGCTTGTGCGGCTTGATCACCGCGGTGATGAGCTTCATGCGTCCACCTTCTCCTTCTCCGATGCGGGTGTCGGCGCCACCAGGCCGGTGCGCGCGCCGCCGAACGCCTGGTGCAGGTCGTACGCCGTCTCCGCGTGGGCGACCTGGTCGATCCCCGACCACCTCGTCGTCCTCTTCGATACGGAAGCCGATCGTCAGGTCGATCAGCTTGCCGATGATGAAGGCCATCACGAACGAGAAGCTGCCGACGGCCAACACGGCTACCGTCTGCTTGCCGAGCAGGCTGAACCCGTCGGCTCCGCCGCCGTACAGGATGCCGGTGGCGCCGGCGACGCTGCTCGGCGCGGCCAGCAGGCCGATCAGGATGGAGCCGACGGCACCGCCGACGAGGTGGACCCCGACGACGTCGAGCGAGTCGTCGAAGCCGAGCCGGTACTTCAGACCGACGGCGTACGAACACAGCGCGCCGGCGGTCAGTCCCGAGGGCGATCGAACCCACCGGGGTCACGCTGGCACACGAGGGCGTGATCGCGACGAGGCCGGCGACGGCTCCGGAAGCAGCGCCCAGTGTGGTCGGGTGACCATCACGGATCTTCTCGACGAGCAGCCAGCCGAGCATCGCAGTCGCCGTGGCGACCTGGGTGTTCATGAAGGCCATCGCGGCTGCGCCGTTCGCACCGAGGGCCGAGCCGGCGTTGAAGCCGAACCAGCCGAACCACAGCAGTCCGGCGCCAAGCATCACCAGCGGAAGGCTGTGCGGGCGCATCTGGTCCCGACGCCAGCCCACCCGCTTGCCGAGCACGATCGCGAGGGCGAGACCGGCTGCGCCGGCGTTGACGTGGACCGCAGTACCGCCGGCGAAGTCGAGCACGCCCCACTTGGCCAGCCAACCGGCCCCGTTGCCGTCCGCATCGCCGAAGCCGAAGACCCAGTGCGCAACCGGGAAGTAGACAACGGTGACCCACACCGCGACGAAGACGGCCCAGGCACTGAACTTGGCCCGGTCCGCGATCGCTCCCGAGATGAGCGCGGGCGTGATCACCGCGAACATCAGCTGGAACGCCGCGAAGACGAGGATCGGGATCGGGTACTCCCCACCGTTGACCGCGACCTTGTCGAGCATGTCGCTCAGACCGACAGCGCTGAAGTCGCCGATGAAGCCGTTGGCGTGTTCGTTGCCGAACGCCAGCGAGAAGCCGAACAGCACCCACAGCGGGGTGACGATGCCGATCGTCAACATGCTCATCATCAGCATGTTGAGCACGGACTTGGAGCGGACCATGCCGCCGTAGAAGAAGGCAAGGCCAGGGGTCATGAGCAGCACGAGCGCGGAGCTCATGAGGATCCAGGCGGTGTCGCCTGTGTTGATGTCCATCCGGATGGTCCTGTCGATCAGGGGGCAGGAACGCACCACCTCGGTCCGGTGGTGCAGCAGTGCCCTCACCTTGGCGGGCTGACGTTTCATGAGGCGACGCGTCGTGTTGCGCTGGCGTGACAGTTCGCGCAGGTGTGTTACGAGCGCGTGAACTGCTGCTGCCCCGAGGAGCGGGGGACGAGGGGGTTTGGGGCGACCGGGTTTACTGGACCGCGTGACCAGCCCCCTTCGGAGACAGCTGAGACCGCGCCGCCAGCTACGGCCGCCGTGGCTGAGCGGGGCACACGGGCCTCGCATTCGGGTCACTCGCGGGGATACGGGACCGGCTGGGCCAGCAGATCTTCGCGCGGGTCGCCGGCCCCGAGGGACCGGCACGACGCGACCGAATCGCGACTGCTGACGGGCCACGCTGGTTCGCCGATGACCGCCCGATCCGGGAAGTACATGCCGACGCCTCGATGTTCGTGGGCGGCCTCCGCGCGCTCCTGCTCCAGTCGCTGCACCCGCTGGCCATGGCCGGGGTGGCCGGCCACTCCGGCTACCGCGGTGATCCGTGGGGACGGCTCCAGCGCACCAGCCACTTCCTTGCCGTCACCAGCTTCGGCGCCGCCGAGGACGCCGAGGTGATGGTTGTCCGGATCAGGGCGATCCACGAGCGGGTGCGCGGGCGCGCGCCGGACGGCCGCTCGTATGCCGCGTCCGACCCACACCTGCTGAAGTGGGTCCACCTGGTCGAGGTCGACAGCTTCCTGCTGGCGCACACGACGTACGGCGCACGTCCGCTCGACCAGGCCGGCCGCGACGGCTACGTGACCGACACCGCACGGGTCGCCGAGGCGCTCGGCGTCGTCGACGCACCGCGCACCGAGGCGGAGATGCGTGCACAGCTGGCGGCGTACCGTCCGGAGCTCGAAGGAACGAAGGAGGCGCGGTCGGCTGCTCGCTTCATGCTGTTCAACCCGCCTGTCCCGCTTCCGCTCCGCCCCGGGTACGGCGTGCTGGCGGCTGCGTCGGTCGCGCTGATGCCGGTGTGGTCCCGCTGGCCGCTGCGGCTGCCCTACCTGCCGGTGGTCGAGAGCGTGGGAGTGCGGGCGGCGGGGCTGGCCCTGACGAACACGATCCGCTGGGCCATGACGTCGGACTGAGCCCGCGTCGACGCAGGCTCACCGTCCTGACTATCGCGTCATAGCCCAACGGGACGTTCTGCACCTGTAGATATCACCACTTCGGATGGTTTCACGTCGGACAAACGACGACGAAGATACCGACGGCGCAACTTCGCGCCGAGTCGAAAGGACTTCGAATGCTCTCCTCGCAAGCGCAACCTCGCCATGGCCGCCGGCGCGGCGCTCGTCGCCACCACGGCACTGTCCGGCGCCGGGCTCGTCGGGTCGGCCGACGCCGCTCCCGTGACGCACACCCTCAAGTTCGTGGCCTTCTCCGACAAAGGGCACGGTGTCGGCCGTACCGGGTTCGCCGGGACCGAGATCGACCGCAACCACGGAAAGTTCGTCGGGTACGACCTGATCAGTGGCACCTACAACCCCAGCACCCAAGCCGTGCAGATCTACATCGCTGTCACGAGGAAGGGCGGCCTTCTCTTCGCGCGCGTCCACAACACCAGCCAGACGACTTACGTCGGTCGGGTCACCGGCGGTGCGGGCCGCTTCGCGGGCGCCAAAGGCACCCTGACAGCGCAGAACGCACCGCACAACGACAAGAAGACCTTCGTCACGATCCACTACACGCTGCCCTGACCCCCACCAGTGCGGCTGACCCACGCGCCGAGCGTGGGTCAGCCGTCGAGCAGGGCGTCGACGAACTCCGCCGCGTCGAAAGGGTGCGAGATCGTCGGCGCCCTCGCCGAGCCCGACCAGCTTGACCGGAACGCCGAGCTCGCGCTGGACCGCAACGACGATGCCGCCCTTGGCCGTACCGTCGAGCTTGGTCAGCACGATGCCGGTCACGTCGACCACCTCGGCAAAGATGCGCGCCTGCGTCAGGCCGTTCTGGCCGGTCGTCGCGTCGATGACCAACAACACCTCGTCGACCTTCGCCTGCTTCTCGATGACCCGCTTGACCTTGCCGAGCTCGTCCATCAGCCCGGTCTTGGTGTGCAAGCGCCCGGCCGTGTCGATGAGGACGGTGTCGACCTCAGCCTCGACGCCCGCCTTCGTCGCTTCGAAGGCGACGCTCGCCGGGTCTGATCCCTCGTCACCGCGCACGGTGGGAACACCGACCCGCTCGCCCCAGGTGGTGAGCTGGTCGGCGGCCGCGGCTCGGAACGTGTCGGCCGCCCCCAGGAGGACGTCCTTGTCCTGAGCGACCAGCACGCGGGCGATCTTGCCGACCGTGGTGGTCTTGCCGACCCCGTTGACGCCGACGACCATGACGACACCCGGTTTGCCGTCGACCCGGTCGGAGTGCAGGGTCCGGTCGAGCGTGGGGTCGACGAGGGCGATCAGCTCCTCGCGCAGCAAGGTGTGCACCTGGTCCTGAGTCGCGGACTCGACCCGCATGCGGGTCTTCAGCCGCTCGACCAGCTCCATCGCGGGCGCGACGCCGAGGTCGGCTGCGAGGAGGATGTCCTCGATCTCCTCCCAGGTCGACTCGTCGAGCCGTTCCCGCGAGAGCAAGGCCAGCAGACCCTTGCCGAGCGTGGACTGGGAGCGGGCGAGCCGAGCGCGCAGCCGGTGGAGTCGGCCGGCAGCCGGTTCGGGCCGTTCGAGGTCGAGCACGGCCGTCGGCGCACCCGCGGCGACGTCGTCGGGTGCGACGACACGCTGCGCCGGCGGGGTGGGCTCGCCCGGGGCCGGCTGGGTCCCCCCGTCAGGCGCAGGCGACCTGGGTGCGGGGAGGGCACCGTCGGGTCGACCGGCCCGCTTGCCTCGCGTCGAGGCGACCAGGACGGCTCCGACAGCCAGAGCCACGACGAGGATGGCCAGCAGGATGATGATGATAAGAGTCACGGTGGACCATCCTCCCAGACAGGAGGTCGGCCGAGGTCAGCCGCGGGTGCGCTCGTGGACCTTTTGCGTGACTCGGTCGTCGAGCTCGACGAGCTTCTCGTTCACTTTCCGCTCCGACTTCAGCATCGCGTCGGAGAGCCATTCGGCGTGCGGGATGTCGGTACCGCGGTGGGGGAACGCGACGTACAAGGTCACGAGGGCGGCCAGCGCGAGGATCACGAGCAGGCCGAGGCTGATGACGAACATGGGTGCAGGGACTCCTCTGGTGCGTGGAGCAGCCGGATCGCCGGACCGCCATCCTCCATGGTGACACGCTCGCGGAGCCGCCCACCCCGACAGAACGCCTGGTGAGCGTGACCGTCGCCCGGATGTGACGGAGATTACGTGGGTTCAGGCGCTCTCGGGCTCGCGCAGCCGCTGGCTGATCACCGTCGACACGCCGTCGCCCCGCATGGAGACGCCGTACAGCGCGTCCGCGACCTCCATCGTGCGCTTCTGGTGGGTGATGACGAGCAGCTGCGAGTTCTCTCTCAGCTCTTCGTAGATCTCGAGCAACCGGCCGAGGTTGGTGTCGTCCAACGCCGCCTCGACCTCGTCGAGGATGTAGAACGGCGACGGTCGGGCCTTGAAGAGCGCCACGAGGAAGGCCACCGCGACGAGTGAGCGCTCACCTCCCGACAGCAGCGACAGCCGCTTGATCTTCTTGCCCGGCGGCCGGGCCTCCACCTCGATCCCGGTGTCGAGCATGTTGCTCGGGTCGGTGAGCACCAGCCTGCCCTCACCGCCGGGGAACAACCGGCTGAACACGTCCTCGAACTCACGCTCGACGTCGGTGTACGCCTGCGTGAACACCTGCTCGACGCGCTCGTCCACCTCGCGGACGATGTCGAGGAGGTCGCGCCGGGTCTTGCGGAGGTCGTCGAGCTGTTCGGTGAGGAACTTGTGCCGCTCCTCCAGAGCCGAGAACTCCTCCAGCGCCAACGGATTGATCTTGCCCAGCTGAGCGAGCGCGCGCTCCGCACTACGAAGCCGCTTCTGCTGTTCCTCGCGCACGTAGGGCTTCGGCTCGGGTTCGACGTCTCGGTGCTCGTCAGGCAGGGCCGGCAACGCGGGCACGAGCTGGTCGGGACCGTATTCGGCCACGAGGGCGGCCAGGTCGAGCCCGAGCTCCTCGATCGAGCGGCTCTCGAGCTGCTCCATCCGCATCCGCTGCTCAGCACGCAGCATCTCGTCACGATGGACGGTGTCGGTGAGCTTGGCCATCTCGGTCTCGAGCTCGCGCAGCTGGGCTCGGACGGCCGACAGCTCGGTCTCCCGTCCGACCCGGGCGCTCTCGACGGCAGATCTGCGTTGGACCGCGTCGGCCAGGGACCGCTCCAGCCGGGCCAGCACCACATGCGCACCCTTACCGACAGCGTCTGCGGCGCGCGCCTCCCGGATGCGGCGCTCACGCCGCTCCTTGGCCCGCGCCTGTGCCACCCGCTCCTGTTCGGCGGCCTTGCGCAGGGCGTCGGCGCGGCCGTGCAGGGCCCGCGCGCGCTCCTCCGCGGTGCGGAGCGCCAACCGCGCGTCCATCTCTGTCTGGCGCGCGGACCGGGCGGCGTCGGCGAGTCGCTCTCGCTCGGTGGTGTCGGGCTCGTGGTCGGGCGCATCCGCCGCCGACACCAGCCTTTCCTCGAGATCAGCCAATCCGGCGACGTCGTTGTCGCGAGCGGCCTCGGCCGTCGCGATGGCCTGTTCGATGCGCTCTGCCTCGGCCTTGGCCGCCCTGGCGAGAGCGCCGAGCTGACCCAGCTCCTCGGCGACCGCGGCCAGGGTGGCGTCGGACTCGTGGAGCTTGGCCAAAGCGACGTCGACCCGGCCCTGGGCCTCCTGTCGCTCGTTCTCGAGCGTCGAGACCTCGAATCGCAGGCGTTCGCACGCAGCGGTTGCCGTCACGAGCGCGTCGGTTGCCTCGTCGACCGCTGCCTGGACCTCGAGAAGGCTGGGCTGCGAGCTCGAGCCGCCGGCGGCGAAGTGGGCACCGATGAGGTCGCCGTCGCGGGTCACGGCGACGACGTCCGGCAGATCGTTGACGAGCTGACGGGCAGCGGAAAGGTCGTCGACCACAGCCGTCTTGAAGAGCAGGCGGGCCAGCGCGGGACGCAACGCCTCGGGTGCATCGACGAGGTCGACGGCATACGCCGCCCCGCCGTCGAGCCCGGGCCAGTCATGGTCGTCGCCATCGGCTCGTTCGGGGGTCCCCAGAACGAGCCCCGCTCGTCCGAGGTCGGCGTCCTTGAGGTGGCCGATGGCGCTGAGCGCTGCGTCGACGTCCGTCACCGCGACGGCGTCGGCCGCGGAGCCGAGCGCGGCCGCGATCGCGGTCTCGTAGCCCGGCCGCACCGCCAACAGTGCGGCGACGGACCCGAGCAGTCCGGAGACGGCCTCGGTGGCTGCCAGCAGGGCTCCGGTGCCGTCCTTGCGGGAGAGCCCGATCTCGAGCGCCTCCTTGCGCGCCACGAGGGCAGCCCGCTCACGCTCGGCGGTCTGCGCCTCGTCACGAACCTTGGCCAACCGGGCGTCGATGTCCTCGAGCAGGGCAGCCGCGCCTTCGTGCTCGGCGTCGAGGCCCTGTTCGCCGGCGTCGAGGCCGGCAATGCGGGTCTCGAGTGAGGTGAACTCGTGCCGGGCCCGCTCCGCCCGCTCGACGGCCTCAGCCCGCGACACGTTGAGCCGGCCGATCTCGTCCTCGGCGGCCGCGGCCCGGCTCTTCAGGGAGTTGACCTGACCGGTCAGGCGGGCAAGCCCCTCACGACGGTCAGCGGCCGCCCGGATCAGTCCGGCCACCCGACGGTCTTCGTCGACGTGCGCCCGCTCGACGTCGGCGCGGTGTGCGACGGCGCCGTCGAGCGTCTCCTGGTGCCCGGCCACTTCAGCGGTGATCTCACGCTCGTGGGCGCTCACCCGGTCGGCCTCGGCCTCGAGCTCGTCGGGGTTTCGCCCGGGACGCTCGTCTGCCGGCTCGTCGGCGACCTGCCGAACCCGCTCCGCGGCGAGCCTGGCGGTGCCGCGCAGCCGCTCGCGGATCCCGGACAAACCGAACCAGGTGTCCTGGGCCTGGGCGAGCAGAGGCGCATCGGATCTCAGCGCGTCCTCGAGCGAGGCTTCGGACTCACGACCGGCCTGGAGCGCGCCCTCCACCTCCTGCCGGCGGCGAAGCAACGAGTCCTCGTCGGCCAGCTCCTGCTGCAACGACTGCTGTGCGCTCACGACGTCGTCGGCCATCAAGCGAGCCCGTGCGTCGCGGACCTCCATCTGAACGACCGAGGCCCGCTTCGCGACCTCGGCCTGCCGGCCCAGCGGTTTGAGCTGGCGGCGGATCTCGCTCAGCAGGTCAGACAGCCGGGTGAGGTTGCCCTCGGTGGCGTCGAGCTTGCGGATCGCCTTTTCTTTACGTTTGCGGTGCTTGAGGACCCCTGCCGCTTCCTCGATGAAGCCGCGGCGGTCTTCGGGCGAGGCATGCAGAATCTGGTCGAGCTGCCCCTGGCCGACGATGACGTGCATCTCGCGACCGATGCCGGAGTCGCTGAGCAGCTCCTGGACGTCGAGCAGGCGGCAGATCTGTCCGTTGATCGCGTACTCCGAACCGCCGTTGCGGAACATCGTCCGCGAGATCGTGACCTCGGTGTACTCGATCGGGAGGGCACCGTCGGAGTTGTCGATCGTGAGCAGCACCTCGGCTCGGCCGAGCGGCGGCCGCCCGGACGTGCCGGCGAAGATGACGTCCTCCATCTTGCCGCCGCGCAGCGACTTGGCGCCCTGCTCCCCCATCACCCAGGCCAGCGCGTCCACGACGTTGGACTTGCCTGACCCGTTGGGTCCGACGATGCACGTGATGCCGGGCTCCAACGGCATGGCCGTGGAGGAAGCGAACGACTTGAAGCCGCGCAGCGTCAGGCTCTTGAGGTACAACGCGCTGCTCCTTCGGGGGCACACGCGAATCGGTGCGCCGAGGTTCGGTCATGGGGAAGACCAGTCAGGAGCCTACCTGTGCCGGGGGGTCTGCCCGAGCAGCACCACGCCGTCTGTGGACGCATGGTTCGGCGGCGTTCGGAGATCCCTTGGCGAACAGTCAGAGCTCGGTCACCATCGAGGTCGACGCCACCCGGAAGCCGAGTCGTTCGTAGAGCCGCCGGGCAGTGTCGTTGTGGCCGAAGACGTTGAGCCCCATGGTCGCGATCCCGCGATCTCGGCATTCCTGCATGGCTGCTTCCATGATCGCCTGGCCGTAGCCGCGTCGCCGGTGGGCGGCGTCGACATCGAGGGCGTAGACGAACGCGTGGGGCGGCTGCCGCTCGGGCGCGAGCATCACCCAGATCGTCCCGACCGGCTCGCCCTGGACCCGAGCCGTCCAGAGCAGGTGGTTGTCAGTCTCCAACCCGTTGGGCAACAGCTGTGCGAAGTCCTTCTCCGCCCGCTCCCCCGCAGCCTCCACATCGAGTATTCCCGACGAGACGAATTCCTGGGCGTAGCCGGCCACCGAATCGTCGCGCCACCCGGCGTACTCGGCTTCGGTCATCGGCTCGAGCTGCAGCGTCATCCGGCGAGCCTAGAGCCTGGCGCCGCCTCAGGCAGCCGTGAGCGGGGCGTTGGGCCGGTGGGCGAGGCGGCGTCGAAGCGCGAAAGCGCCCAGCAGTGCTGCCAGCAGGACGGCGGCAGCCCCACCGTCGCGACCGGCGTCGAACGTGTGGCCGGTGAGCGGGATCGCCGCGGCCTTGCCCGCCTTGCCGGGCAGGTCGACCGCATACACGTCGAGACCGCGTACGAGGTCGACCGTGTAGACGATGTTGGACGAGCCGGTCGCGTTGCCGTGCTGGTCGCGCTTGGGGGCCCAGTACGCATCCCAGACCTCCGAGGCCCCCCAGGTGGCATAGCCGTACTGCTTGAGGTGCTGCGGGTCGCGCACGTCGATCAGCCGCAGGCCGCCGCCGTAGTTGGCCAGCGCCACGATGCCGGAGGGGTGGTAGTCGAACCAGTGGGCCGAGCAGAACGCGTACTGCGGTGGCGAGATGCCGCCTCCGCCTTCGGTGACCGGGTTGATCTTGTCCAGCGGTCTGACCGCCGAGGCGGTGCCGTCCAGCGTCGTGATCTTCCAGGTCTCGAACGAGCCGGCCTTCGCACAGTCGGTCTGTTCGTAGTCTTCCTCGGTGACCAGCAGGACGTTGCCGTGAGCTACCGCCGGGCTGGAGTGCGGATTGAAGGCGCGTGCGTTCGGTCGCTCGGAGTTGTGCAGGATGAAGTCGTTCCAGCCGGGAGTCACCCCTGCATCACCAGTCGTCGTGACGAGCTGCGGGTTCCGCGGGTGGCTGACATCGAAGATCGCCGCTCCCGCGCCGCCGGTGTGAATGCCGTAGCCGGCGTTGTCGAAGTTCCACTTGTGTCCGGACTCGAGGGGGCCGCCGGGCCCGGCTGCCGGCGAAGCAAACGGCTGGATGCCGTCGGCCGTCGAATCGGAGTCCACCTCGCGGAGGTTGTCGAGGTCGCCGAGGTCGATGATCGAGAACGACCCCTTCGAGCCTGCCGTGTAGGCCGTCGTGCAGGCCCGGACCTGGACACACGCCACGGTGTGGGTGAACGTCGTGGCGGGTACGCGCGACCGGATGTAGGGGTTTGTCGGGTCTGTGACGTCGACCAGGATGACTTCGTTCTTGCCGCTCGGGTTCGAGTGGTTGATGTCGCCGGGCGAGGCCTGTGTCAGGTCGACGCCCACGAGCACGAACCGGATCGTCTTGCCGCTCTTCAGCGTGCGCTCGCCGTAGTTCATGGCCTCGTTCTCGAAGACCAGGTCAGGGAGCACGCCGGTCAGCGACGGATGCAGCGGGTCGCTGACGTCGTACACGTCGATCGAGTCGATGTTCGAGACGTAGAAGTACGGCGCCGACGGCGAGAACACCCCGGAGATGGCGCCGGCCTTGGGCACGCTGTCGACGAGCTGGACGTTGTCGCTGGCCGCGAAGGGAACATTGACTCCTCCGCCGTACAACTGTGACATCTCGGTCAGTCGGTGCCGGTCGGAGTCATGGGCCGAGGCGGGGACGGCGGCAGCGCAGGTGACGGCGCAGGCTGCGGTCACGGCCAGGACGGGGCGGGCGAGGATGCGGCGCACGGCGTGTGCCTCCAACGTCGTCGAGAACGGGTTGAACCCGCTCTAACGAGACAACGTGTGATAGGTCACGCCGATACCGCGAAAGCACCGCGTCGCCTGGGCGCAGTGCGCTCACGCGATCCGGGTCGGACAGACCCAGCACGTCAAGCGTGCGCGGCAGTCCGCTCGTGCATGCTGTCGGGGACCGTCAGCAGGTCGCCCTCGTGTACTCGGGCGGCCAGCGCGTCGTTCTCGGCCTGTAGGCGGAGAACGATGGCTTCGAGGTCAGCGATACGGCGGCGGAGCCGTTGATTGTCGTCGATCAGGCGGGTGTCGCCACCGACGTATCCAAGGAGAGCCTTGGCCATGGATGATGCCTCCAGAGCAACCAGTCTTCAACAACGCTCATACGGGGACCGCAGGTATCGGGGCGCCGGAGGTGACAGGCGGGCCGAAGTCTCAGCGGTGGCGTCGTTGCTCCCTCAAGAGTGACACCGCGCGGCGCCGTGGTCAACCTGCAGGCGGGCAGATTCAGAGGACTCTCAGCACCGCGGCACAATGGCCGCGATGTCCGACCGTGAAAGCGACTTGCCTGCCGACGTGCCGAGGCTGGCGGTCTGGCCCTGCCAATCCAGCTGCGCCTGGCGGCCTACCGGCACGACGTGGTCGACCGTCACGGGTGAGGAGCTCCCGCTCTTCGCGTGTACCGGCTGCGGATCCCAGTGGGTACGCACCGAGGCGTGGACGCCCATCGACGCGCAAGGCTCCGTTCCCTCGGCTGTCGCCCAGGAGCGCCGTAGGCAGGTCTGAGAACTACCAGCGAGCGCGTCGCGGCCGCGGCTGGCAGGTCGGACACGTGTACGACGATCGGTTCATGAACGCGTCGCGGCGGATCGGCGTACCGCAGCGCGGGCAGGGTCGCCCCTCCTGGCCGTAGGCGGCCAACGAGCGGTCGAAGTAGCCGGACTCGCCGTTGACGTTGACATACAGCGAGTCGAACGACGTACCGCCGGCGACGAGGGCACGTGCCATCACGGCGCGAACCTCCTGGAGCACCCGCCTGATCTCGGTGCGTGTCAGCGTCTCCGTCGGCCGCGCGTAGTGCAGGCGGGCCACCCAGAGCGCCTCGTCTGCGTAGATGTTCCCGACGCCCGAGATGAGCGTCTGGTCGAGCAGAGCGCGCTTGAGCCCGGTACGGCGGCGGCGGAGAGCGGCAGCGAAACCCTGGTCGTCGAAGAGGTCGTCGACGGGGTCTCGGGCGATGTGAGCGATCTCCGCAGGAAGCTCGGCGCCGTCGCGAGAGAGCAGGAGCCCGCCGAACGTGCGTTGGTCGACGAAGCGCAGATCACGGTCCGCGTCGAGCTCGAACGTCACCCGCAGGTGGCGTTCTGCGGCGGCGCCCCGAGGCTGGACCAGCAGCTGGCCGCTCATGCCAAGATGGCCGAGCACGGCGTCTCCGGAGTCCAGCGCGAGCCACAGGTACTTCCCTCGTCTGCGGACGGCGGCGATGCGCTGGTCGGCCAGCTGGGCCTCGAAGTCGGCAATGCCGGCCACATGGCGGCGCACTGAGCGGGGATGAAGGACACGGACGCGTTCGACGGTGGCGCCGACGACATGGTGGGCGAGGCCGCGTCGGACGACCTCGACCTCGGGCAGCTCCGGCACCGGGGTCGACCGTCAGTCGCGCGAGCCGGCGGTGGCGTCGACGTCCGCCTCGTCCACCCCTTCGTCGCCCTCGAGCTCGAAGGGTTGGGGGGCACGACCGTCGACGTCTGGGTGGGCCTGCCGGATCGTCCGCCAGGCCGTCTCGGCCGCCTGCTGCTCGGCTTCCTTCTTCGACCGCCCGGTCCCGTGGCCGTACATGCCGTCTCCGACGCGGACCCGCGCCTCGAACGTCTTCTCGTGATCGGGTCCGCTGTCCTCGATGATGTACTCCGGGACGCCGAGCCCGTGGTCGGCCGAGAGCTCTTGCAGGCTCGTCTTCCAGTCGAGGCCAGCGCCGAGCACGGCGGCGGCATCCATGACCGGATCGAACAATCGGTGGATCATGGCGGCGGAGGCCTCGAAGCCCTGGTCGAGGTAAACGGCCCCGATGAGTGCCTCGACCCCGTCGGACAGGATGGATGACTTGTCTCGTCCGCCGGTCGAGATCTCGCCACGCCCCAGCATGATGTGGTCACCCAGTCCGAGCGTGCGGGCCACGTCGGCCAGGGCCCGGGCGTTGACGACGGCCGCGCGGAGCTTGGCCAGCCGTCCCTCGGACAGGTCGGGGTGCGTGAGGTAGAGCGACTCGGTGACCACGACGCCGAGAACGGAGTCGCCGAGGAACTCGAGGCGTTCGTTGGTCGGCAACCCGCCGTTCTCGTACGCGAACGAGCGGTGCGTCAGGGCGCGGTCGAGGAGGTCAGGGTCAAGCCCGTCGACCCCCAGCGACGCACAGAGTTCTGCGCGTGGGGGGTGCTCGTCGTCCATCGGGTCCACTGGCTGTGCCCCCGCTGCTGCCGCAGACGTCAGAGAACCTGACGCCGGTCTGAGCGGGCGCCGTACTGCCCGCACTCGGGACAGGCGCGGTGCGGCAGATGCTTGGACCCGCAGGCAGGGTTCGCGCACGTCACGAGCGACGGAGCGACCGCCTTCCACTGGGAACGGCGGTGGCGCGTGTTGCTGCGCGACATCTTCCGCTTGGGGACAGCCACGGTTACTCCTCGTCTTCGCCGGTCGCGTGGGCGCGGCCGGTCTCGTCTCTGGGTGATGCAGTCGTCGTCATGGTCGAAAGCGACGCCCACCGGGGGTCGATGCTCTCCTCGTGCGCGTGGCCGGGGTGCTCGATCAGCCGCACTCCGCATTCGGAGCACAGGCCCTCGCAGTCCGGCTGGCACACGGGTTGGAACGGCAGCGCAAGCACCACCGAGTCCCGGAGTACGGGTTCGAGATCGAGGAACTCGCCATCCAGGCGACTCGCCTCGTCCTCCTCGGCCTCACTCTCCGGATAGACGAACAGCTCCTGCAGCTCGACCTCGAGGTCGTCCTCGATCGGCTCCAGGCACCGTGCGCACTCCCCGGTCAGCGTGACCCACGCCCGTCCGGACGCGAGTACCCCCTCCATGACCGCTTCGAGCCGGAGGTCCAGCTCGACGGGCGATCCTTCGGGAACACCGAGCAACTCGATACCGAGGTCTGTCGGAGCCGGCAGCGTGAGTTCCATCGTCTGCATCGAGCCGGGTCGTCGGCCGAGGTCGTGAGTGTTGATCACGAACGGCGAACGCGGGTCGAGACGCATCGCTTTGGGACTTTCGTTGTCGGACACGACAGACGCTCCCTTCGTGAGAAGGCAGCCTGCCTAGGGTAACCGGTGCCCGTCGTTCGCCTCAAATCGGCCAGCAGCGACGCCGGACGGTCGCGTCGTGACTCAGTGCTGCGGGAGGGGCGGGATAGTCGAGTCGTCGAGCGAGGCCAGGCTGTCAAGGCTGCCCTGGTCGAGCTCGTGCCGTCCCGACAGCCGGTCGCGACCGCGCGAGACAGCCTCGAGCGTCTTGTTCAGGGTGATCTCGAAGTTGGCCAGCCTGGTGTCGACGTACTCGTCGGTCTCGTGGCGCAGGCCGGCGCACTCGCGCTCGACGGTGTCGCGCAGTTCCTCGGCCTGGCGCACCGCGATCCGGTAGACCTCGGTCTCGGACACGAGGCGGTCACGCTCGAAGCTGGCCTCCTCGATGATGCGGGCTGCCCGCTGTTCGGCCTCAGCCAGCAGGGCATCGCGCTCGGAGAACACGCGAGAGGATTCCTCGAACGCCGCCGGCACGGCCTTCTCGAGCTCGGTGATCAGATCGAGCACCTCGGCGCGGTGAATGACGGCCGAGGACGACATCGGCATCGACCGCGCGCCCTCGATCGTCGCCCGCAGGCGTCCGATCAGCTCTTGCACATCCACCGAAGTGGCCTCATTTCATCCGTCCCCGTCCGTGGCTCATACTCACAGAGGCCGCGGGTCCTACCCCCATGATGCCTGCGGCGGCCCACCTGCGCTGTTCACTTCCCGGTTTGTCATTCGTCGGCTGCACGCAGGCGTTCGGTCAAGCGGGAGAGAACATACGACGGTACGAGGCCCGACACGTCCCCGCCAAATCGAGCAACCTCCTTGACCAGGCTCGAGGCCAGGAACGACCACTCCGGACTGGTGGGGACGAACACCGTCTCGACGCCGCTCAGGGAGGCGTTCATCTGTGCCATCTGGAGCTCGGAGTCGAAGTCGCTGACAGCGCGGAGACCCTTGACGATCGCGTCGATGTCGTGGTCGCGGCAGAAGTCGACCAACAACCCCTCGAACGACTCGACCTTGGCGTTGTCGTGCTCGCTGACCGCCTCACCGAGCATGGTCAGCCGCTCCGACACCGTGAACAGCCCGCTCTTCGCCGGGTTGACCAGCACGGCGACCGTCACCTCGTCGAAGAGTTTCGCGGCGCGACCGATGATGTCGAGGTGACCGTTGGTCGGCGGGTCGAACGAACCGGGACAGACGGCTCGACGCATGGTGGGCTCCTTGATCAGCGGCTCGATCGCACGGCGTCACCACAGGGGTGATCACCCCACGGTGCCGGGCCCGCTCCCTGGTCGGGAGTCTGGCGACCCGGTGACCTGACCGTAGTAGAGCATTGTCTCGCCGTAGCGCTTCTCGCGCATCCCCTTCAGTCCCATCGGCCACACCCACGGGTTGCCGCGGCGCGGACGCTCGACGACGACGACCGTGTGGTCGGAGACAAGACCCGCGTGGAGCAGACCCGTGAGCACTGCCCCGACGGCCTCCGTCTCCATCGCGTACGGCGGATCGGCGAAGACCACGTCGAAGCCGGCTCCGGGCTGGTTGTGCGGGGGTTTCGCCTAGGCGCTCGGCCTTGATCGCGTGCACGGTGGCGTGCTCGAGGCCCAGCGCGGTCGCGTTGGCGCGGATCAGCGCGGCCGTGGCCCGGTCATGTTCGACCAGCACCACGGATCCGGCTCCCCGCGAGCTGGCCTCCAGCCCGACAGCACCGGAGCCGGCGAAAAGGTCGAGAAAGCGCACCCCGGCCAGCGTGCCCAGCTCTGACTCGAGCGAGGAGAACAGCGCCTCGCGCACCCGGTCCGCCGTCGGCCGCGTGCGGGTCCCCGGCGGCGTCTTGAGACGGCGGCCCCGGGCCGACCCGCCGATGATCCGGCTCACGACTTGTCCAGGAAGCTGGCCTGGTCGGTGCGGGTCAGTTCCTCGACTCGAGCAGCCAGGACTGGGTGGTCGGCGAGCTCGGGGTCCGCGGCGACCACGGCGTCGGCAGCCGTCCGGGCGGCGACGATCACGTCTTCGTCTCGCAGCACCGAGAGCAGCCGCAGGCTCGAACGCCGACCCGACTGACTGGCACCGAGCACGTCGCCCTCGCGACGGTTCTCGAGGTCGAGCCGTGACAGCTCGAAGCCATCGGTGGTCGCAGCAACGCCGGCCAGTCGTGCGCGCGACCGTGAACCCGCATCCGCATCCGTCACGAGCAGGCAGAGTCCGGGAAGCTCGCCGCGACCGACCCGGCCGCGCAGCTGGTGCAGCTGCGAGACACCGAACCGGTCGGCATCCATGATCACCATGACGGAGGCGTTGGGGACGTCGACACCGACCTCGATGACGGTCGTGGCCACCAGCACGTCGATGTCGCCGGAGGCGAAATCGCTCATGACGGCCTCCTTCTCGTCGGCAGGAAGGCGCCCATGCAGCGTCGAGACCCGTAGGTCCGCCAGGGGCCCTTCGGTCAGCATCGTGGCCACCTGGGTGACCGCGACCGGTGGGCGTCGCGCGGGCTGGGCTCCGTTCTCCGCGGCGTCGTCGGCGACCGGCTCCAGCAACTCGGACTCGGGTTCGGTGCCGATCCGGGGACAGACGACGTAGGCCTGATGTCCCTTCGTCGCCTCCTCGCCTAGCCGTTGCCAAGCCCGGTCGAGCCACTCCGGGGTCTCCTGGACGTGAACGACGACCGTCTGGATCTCGGCCCTGCCCTGAGGCATCTCACGCAGGGTGGACACGTCGAGGTCGCCGAACACCGTCATGGCGACCGTGCGCGGGATCGGGGTCGCGGTCATGACCAGCACGTGTGGCGGGACTGCGCCGTCCCGGCTCGTGAGCGCGGCGCGCTGCTCGACACCGAAGCGGTGCTGCTCGTCGACCACCACGAGACCGAGCTCGGCGAACTGCACCGTCTCCTCGAGCAGGGCGTGGGTGCCGACCACGATCCCGGCCGAGCCGGAGATCGCGTCGAGCAGTGCCCCCCGACGCCTCGATGCCGACAGCGACCCCGTGACGAGGGCGACCCGAGTGGCCTGGTCGTCGCTGCCGAGCATGCCGCCCTCGGCCATCGGGCCCAGCAGCGTCAGGATCGAACGGTAGTGCTGCTGGGCGAGCACCTCGGTCGGGGCCAGCAACGCTGCCTGACCACCGGAGTCGACCACCTGAAGCATCGCGCGAAGCGCCACCACGGTCTTGCCGGATCCGACCTCGCCCTGCAGCAGCCGGTGCATCGGGTACGAGCGGACGAGGTCTGTGCTGATGTCGGCTCCGATGTCGCGCTGGCCCGCTGTCAGCGAGAACGGCAGCGCGGCGTCGAACCGGTCGAGCAGTCCCCCCGGGCGACCAGATCTCGGCGTGGCCTGGAGCTCGCGAGTGAGCCGACGCCGCTGCGCGAGGACGGTCTGGTGCACGAACGCCTCGTCATACTGCAGTCGGCGACGCGCCTGCTGCCACTCCTCGCGGCTCTCGGGTCGGTGGATGCCCCGGATGGCCTCGTCGTACGACATGAGCTGGTGGTCACGGCGGACCTCGTCCGGAAGTGGGTCGGGCAGCGTGTCGACAGCGGCCAGGACCAGCTTGACCGAGTCCATGATCATCTTCGAGGTGATCTGAGAACTGGCCGGGTAGATCGGCAGCAACCGCGAGGCCTCACTCTCGGCGACGACGCCCTCGAACTCGTCGAGGTCGCTGCCCTTGCCGAGGATCTCGCAGGTTGGGTGGGTCAGCTGGCGGCGCCCGTTGAACACCGTGACCTTGCCGCTGAACAGTGCGACGGTTCCCGGCGGGAGCTGCTTGTCGCGCCAGTGCTGGCCGAAAAACGTACAGACCAGGTCACGCTGCCCGTCGGTGATGACCACCGAGGTGCGGGTCGACAGCCGCCCACCCCCCTTGGGCTTGAACCTCGCGCTCTTGACGCTCCTCGTCTTGGCCAGCACGGTGACGTGCTCGTCGAGCGCCAGGTGGCCGAAGTCGGTGAGCTCCCCGCGCTCCTCGAGCCGTCGCGGGTAGTGCTCGAGGAGGTGTCCGACGGTCTCGATCTCGAAGACGTCGCGCAAGGCCGCGGCGGCTTTGGCGCCCACGAGTCCACGCAGAGGCGTGTGGGGTCCGGTGCGGCTGGCAGCCATCACTCGACCCCGATGAGCAGCGGGTATCGCTGTTGGCCCCCGTCGTACACGACGATCTCGACGTCGGGACGCAGCGCTGCCACGTGTGTGGACACCCGATCGACGAGGCGGGCGAGGTCGACGGCGGCGTCGCCGACGAGGTTGCCGTCGGGCTCGTCGCCGTCGGCGGTCGCTGCCCCTGCAGCTCCGGCACCGGTCACAAGAGTGACCATCTCACCGCCTCCGGACAACAACCGCGTGACGACGTCGATGGCGACGTCGTCGAGGTCGCCGCCGACCACGGCGAAGTCACCGTCGACCACGCCCAGGCTGTCACCCTGCCGACAAGGACCGGCCATGGTCATGGCGTCCTTGGCAGCAACCGTGACCGCACCGTGCCGAGCGTGACCGGCTGCCGACGTCATCGACACGACGTCGTCGTCGAAGGACCGCGCCGGGTCGTGCACCGCGACGGCGGCCAAGCCCTGCACCTGCGCGCGGGTAGGGATCACCGCAGCGCGGATGCCCTCGTCACGGGCAGCCTGTGCCGCCGCCTCGGCGACGGCGATCGTGTCCCCGTCGTTGGGCAACAGGATCACCTCGGCAGACCCAGTGGACCGGATCGCCTCGAGCAGCTCTCCGGTCGAGCAGCGCCGACCGGGACCGCCCGGTACGACGCCCGCGCCGGCCTGTGCGAACAGGGAGCGCAACCCCGGGCCGGCCCCGACGGCCACGACCCCGCGTGGCCCGGCCGGGCCGCCTTCGGCGCCGGCGCCGCCCCGCCGCCGCGCTGCCGCGGCTTGGCTGAGCTGCTCGGCGAAGTGGGTGACGCGGACGCGATAGGGCCGCCCCGCGTCGAGACCGGCCTCGATCGCGGCGCCGACGTCGTCGACGTGCACGTGGACGTTCCACAGCCCGTCGCCGCCGACCACGACCAGTGAGTCACCGAGCGGCGCCAGCCGCTGTCGCAGGCCCGGGATCAAGCTGTCGTCAGCGTCGAGCAGGAACATGACCTCGTAGGCCGGTCCGTCCGCGGAGAGGTCGGCAGCGGTCTGGATCGGCACGGGCAGCTGGCCACGACGCTGGTACCGGGCTGCGGGACGCTGCCCCGTCAACGCTTCCTCGGCCGCGTCCAGGATCACGCACAAGCCGCGTCCGCCGGCGTCGACCACTCCGGCCGCGGCCAGGATCGGCAACTGTTCCGGGGTGTGCTCGAGTGCCTCGCGGGCGGCGCGGGCCGCTGCCCGGACGACGTACCCCATCTGGGCCGCGAGGTCCTCGGGTGCCTCGGGCACGGCGGCCTGTGCGGCTTCGGCCGCTGCGCGCGCCACGGTGAGGATAGTGCCCTCGGCAGGCGTCGCCACCGCGTCGTACGCGGCCGTGGATGCCAGGGTGAGCGTGTCGGCCAGCAGCTGACCGGGCTTGCGCGGATCACCCCGCAGCAGTTGGTCAGCACCGGCGCGCATGAGCTGGGACAGGATGACGCCGGAGTTGCCGCGCGCACCCAGCAGTGCACCCCGGGCGAAGACGGTCAGTGCGCCGACCAGGGTGGTGGGCTCAGCGTCGACCAGCGCCTGCCGGGCGGCCTCGAACGTCAGGTAGAGGTTGGTGCCTGTGTCGCCGTCCGGCACGGGGTAGACGTTGAGGGCGTCGATCTCCTCTCGGGCGACCCCGAGCGCCTCGAGCGTGACGTCACACCAGTGCTCCAGCAGTGCCAGCGCCACGGCAGCCACGGCGTCCCCTGACGAGCCCCCCGAGGCGGCAGGTGCGGCAGGGTCGGTCACGCGCAAACCTTATCCGTCCCCCCTGCGAGCCGGATCATCCTGGCCGCCCCCACCCGCCTCGGTGCCAGGCATCGATTGGCGTCCGGTGCGGCCGATCCGTTATTCTTGCCCGGTTGCCCTGTGGGTCGTGACCGCGCTTGTGTGCGGTACGTCGGCCGGACAGCAGCGCGACAGTTGATCTGATCCCCGTGATTCCAGGAGTACACCGTGGCCGCCGTCTGTGACATCTGCGCCAAGAGCCCCGAGTTCGGCCACAACGTGTCGCACTCGCACCGCCGCACCAAGCGTCGCTTCGACCCGAACATCCAGCGGGTCCGCGCGGTCGTCAACGGTACGCCGAAGCGGCTCAACGTCTGCACCTCCTGCCTGAAAGCCGGCAAGGTCACTCGCTAGTGGACGGTCCCGGCGGCGAAGCCGCGGGGACCGGCTCAATCAGCCCCTCCGCCCCCGGGACCGACAGGTTTCGGGGGTTTTCTCTGCCCCTGATGGCCTGTCGCGCGACCCCATTACCGGAAATGCTGGTGGCCGTCGGCCTGGTCGTACTCCCCACCGTCGACGGTGACCTGGCCCGGGCCCTGACTCAGCACCACCCCGATGCGCCGCCACGGTTTGGGCAGTGTCGTCCCAGCGGGGAACGTGGCCGCCAGGCTGTAGTCGTCGCCACCGGTCAGCATGAACCGCAGCGGGTCGACGCCGAGCGCAGCACCCACCGCCTGCAGCGGCTCCGGCACGTCGAAGCCGGCCGTGGTGATGTCGATGCCGACGCCGCTGGCGGTGGCCAGGTGCCCCAGGTCCTGGAGCAGGCCGTCGCTCACGTCGATCATCGCGGTCGCCCCCGCCTGCGCGGCCTGTGGCCCGGCGTCATACGGGGGCTCGGGCCGGCGATGTGCGTCGACGACCACCCGCGGAGACCGGAAGCCGCGCCCGAGGACGGCGAAACCTGCGTCGGCCCAGCCCTGCCGCCCGGCGAGCGCGACCACGTCTCCTGGCTGCGCGCCCGAGCGGCGTACGACGCCGTGCTCGCAGGTTCCGAGGACGGCAATCGAGATCGTGATGACGTCGCCGCTGGTGAGGTCTCCCCCGACGACGACCGCTCCCACGCTGGGCTGCCTCGGCGGCGAGTCCGTCGGCGAAGTCGAGCGCCCACTGGGCCTCGAGCTCAGCCGGGGCGGCGAGGCCGACGAGCAGACAGGTCGCGCGTCCGCCCATGGCGTTGATGTCGGAGAGGTTCTCGGCTGCCGCCTTGTGGCCGACGTCGGTCGCGCTTGACCAGTCGAGCCGGAAATGGCGGCTCTGGACGAGCATGTCGAGCGACGCAACCACCTGCCCACCGGACGCCGCACCGAGGGCGATCACGGCAGCGTCGTCGCCGGGTCCGACGACCACCCGGCTGTCGGTCGCGGTGTCGAAGCGCTCGACGAGGGCGTTGACGAGTCCGAATTCACCGATGTCGCCCAGGCTGCCCTGGAGTGCTTGGCCCATGGGAGTTTCCCTCGCTTTCGCCGTACCGCTGGATGTGACAACCTAACGGAGCGGTAGCGTGATGACCGCTCCAGGACACGGACCCGACCCAGCAGGAGGCCCTAGTGGTGGTTCAGGCTTACATCCTCATCCAGACCGAGGTCGGGAAGGCCGCGGAGGTCGCCCAGGCCATCGCCGGCGTCAAGGGCGTCACGCTCGCCGAAGACGTGACCGGACCCTACGACGTGATCGTCCGGGCCGAGGCGCGCAACGTCGACGAGCTCGGCAAGCTCGTCGTCGCACGCGTGCAGTCGATCGACGGCATCACCCGTACCCTGACCTGCCCCGTCGTCCATATCTGACGCCACCACCCGTCGAGTTGCCCGTGACTCGGCCTTGGTCGCATGTCCGCCCCTGTCTCGCTTCGTTGCGTGCCGGGGGCGTCGTGCTGACCGGCCCACTCAGGTTGGCACTCCGCCACTGGCTGGCGTCGGGCTTGGCGGTGGGCATGTTCCTGTCCCTGGCGGGTTGCGGGTCGGGCAACGGTGCCGTCGAGGTGAGCCGCGCCCTCACCGACGGGTACGGCCAGGGAGCAGTGCGCGGCCCTCATCGACGACCTCCCGGCCACGGTGCTCGGTGAGGATGCGCGCGACGTCACGCCCGCGGACGGAACAGCGGCAGCGTGGGGTGATCCGCCCACCGTGCTCCGCTGTGGTGTGCAGCGTCCGGCTGCGCTGGTGGCCACGTCCGCGTGCTTCGAGGTGAACGGCGTCGGCTGGCTCGCCACGCAGAACGGCCGCGAGGTCTCCGGTGACGAGCCGGTCACGGGGACGATGATGTTCACCACAATCGGTCGGGCGGCGTACGTCGAGGTGTCGGTGCCCGACGTCCAGGGCCGCTCCGCGGCTGACCCGCTCACCGCCCTGGCGCGCCCCATCCAACGCACCATTCCCCTGGAGCACCCCTGCCAGTGACCCTCCGCGTTTGCCTAGTTCACAAGCCAGCTGGCCGGTGAACTAGGCACATCTCGGTCGGGGACTCTGCATCTGCCTCGGGCACTTCGTTCGCACTCCGCTCTTCGGCGGCATGGCGCATGGCGCATGGCGTATGGCGTATGGCGTATGGCGTTCGGCGCGTGATTCAGCGCAGTCCGGTGGTGCGCTGCAACGCCAGACTGATCAGCCGCTCGACCAGCTCGGGGTAATCGACGCCGGACTCGGCCCACATCCGCGGAAACATCGACGCGGGGGTGAAGCCCGGCATCGTGTTGATCTCGTTGATGACGACCTTGTCGTCGCGGCCAACGAAGAAGTCGACCCGGGCCAGCCCTTCGCAGCTCAACGCCTCGAACGCCGCCACCGCGAGCTGCTGGACCTGTCCGGTCACCTCATCGCGCAAGTCCGCCGGGACGTCGAGAGTGACGCCCTCCTCGCCGAGGTACTTGGCGGCGAAGTCGTAGAACTCGTGATCGCCATAGCCGGTGATCTCAGCCACCTGACTCGCGTCGACGCCGCCGTCGATCCGTTCGAGCACGCCACACTCGATCTCCCGGGCGCCCTCGGCAGCCGGTTCGACGAGCACCTTCGGATCGAACTCGCGCGCGTGCTCGATCGCAGCGTCGAGCTCAGCGCTGGTCGTGACCTTGGTGATGCCGAGACTCGACCCGCCTCGCGCTGGTTTGACGAAGACCGGGTAGCCCAGGGACGCGACGGCCTCGCGGGCCGCTGCCGGGTCGTCCTTCCACTCTCGCGGCTTGACGACGACGTAGGGGATGATCGGGAGTCCGGCCGCCGCCAGGACCACCTTCATGTAGTGCTTGTCCATCCCGACAGCCGAGGCGAGGACCCCGGAGCCGACGTACCGGATCCCACCGACCTCGAACAGGCCCTGGATCGTGCCGTCCTCGCCCCACGGCCCATGGAGCAACGGGAACACGACGTCGACCTGACCGAGCTCGGCCGGAGTCTGGCCGGGCTCCACGACCGTGATCTCACGCCGGCTCGGGTCCTGGCTGACCACCACCGCGGCCGCGGCGCCGTCGACCGCGGGCGTCTGTGCGGCTGTGAGGGCGAGTCGTTCGGTGTCGCCGGACTCGAGCACCCATTTGCCCTCCGTGCTGATGCCGATGGGTACGACGTCGTACGCGTCGCGATCGATCGCTGCCAGCACGCTGGCGGCCGTCGAACACGAGACCGAGTGCTCAGCGGAGCGACCGCCGAAGACGACGGCGACGCGGGGCTTGCGGGAGGCGCTCATCCGGCCGATCGTATCTGCCTCACAATGGTGTGGTGACCCCACACCACGACGGCAACATCGGCATCCCTGACGAACCCGCTGCCCCCGATGCGGGCTGGCGCCCCGAGACGCTGGCCGTCAAGCTCGGGCGGCCGCCCACCGAGCCCGACCAGCCGCTGAACGAGCCGCTGACGATGGCATCCACCTATGTCGCCGGTGGTGAGCGCGAGTACGGCCGATACGCCAACCCCACCTGGGAAGCGTTCGAACGGGCAGTGGGCGCGCTCGAAGGTGGGCGGGCGCTCTCGTTCGCCTCCGGGATGGCGGCCGCGTCGACCGTGCTCGACCTTGTGGCGCCCGGCGAGACCGTCGTCGTGTCCCGGCACTGCTACCAGGGGATGCTTGCGCAGCTGGCCTCCCTCGAGGCGCGCGGGCTGGTGAAGGTGGTCCTCGTCGACATCGGTGATACCGAGGCCGTGCTGGCTGCGCTGAACGAGGACGTCGCGCTGCTGTGGATCGAGAGCCCAACCAACCCAGCACTCGAAGTGGCCGACATCGGCGCGCTCTGCACAGGGGCCGCCGCCGCCGGCGTCCGGGTCGTGGTCGACAACACCTTTGCCACTCCCCTGCTGCAGCGGCCGCTCGGCCTCGGCGCCGACCTCGTCGTCCACTCCGGCACGAAGTACCTCGCCGGCCATTCCGACGCGATGATCGGCCTCGTGGTGACAGCCTCGGACGAGATCTACCATGCGCTGGACGAGAAGCGACGAGTGGTGGGTGCACTGCCCGGCACGCTGGAGGCTTGGCTCGCGTTGCGCGGGCTGCGCACGCTCCACCTGCGGGTCGAGCGAGCCCAGTCGAACGCTCAAGAGCTCGTACGCCGCTTGGAGGGGCACCCCGCCGTCGATCGGGTTCGCTACCCGGGCTTCGGCGGGGTCATCGCGATCGAGGTACGCGGAGGCGCCATGGCGGCCGACGTCGTGACCCACGCAACCGGTCTATGGGTGCATGCGACGAGCCTCGGTGGAGTCGAGTCGTCGATGGAGCGGCGGCGTCGCTGGGCCGGGGAGTCGCCGACGATCCCGGAGAACCTCATCCGGATGAGCGTCGGGATAGAGGACGTCGAAGACCTCTGGTTCGATCTCGAGGCCGCCCTGGACGCGGTACCTGTGGTACCCGTCCCCGACTGAGGCCGGGCATCTCGCACGGCGGCGTCTCCTCGTCCGTCCGACGGTGGCGTCATACCGGCGAAACGGGGCAGAGCGTCAGGTGAGCGAGGCAGGCCTGCAGTGCCCAAGGCGCGTTTGCCTTGTTCACAAGCCACCTGGCTTGTTAACAAGGCAAACGCGGAGGATCAGAGGAGACGTCAGGCGCGTTCGGGCTTGGTGGCCCGGGAGATGAGGGCCTGCAACATCTGCTGCGGCGTGGTCTCGCCGCGCACCAGGGCGGCCACGGCTTCGACGATCGGCATCTCGACATCATGGCGATGGGCGAGGTCGCTGATCGACTCGCAGGACTTGACGCCCTCGGCGATCTGTCGTGTCGACGCCGCGATCTCGTCGACGCTCATGCCTTGTCCGAGCTTCTCGCCGAAGGTCCGGTTGCGCGACAACGGCGACGAGCAGGTCGCCACCAGGTCGCCCAGACCCGCCAACCCCGAGAACGTGTACGGGTCAGCGCCCAGCGACTTCGCCCAGCCTGGCCGTCTCCGCGAGCCCGCGCGTGATCACCGTCGCGGTGGAGTTGTCGCCGAAGCCCAGGCCCACGGCCATGCCGACCGCGAGCGCGATCACGTTCTTCGTCGCACCGCCGAGCTCGCAGCCGACCACGTCGGTGTTCGTGTACAGCCGCAGCGAGGGGCTGTGACACCGATCCTGGAGATGCTCCGCCACTGATTCGGAGGTGGACGCGATGACGGCGGCGGCCGGCTGACGTGCCGCGATCTCGTGCGAGAGGTTGGGGCCCGACAAGACGGCGATGCGTTCCGGTCCGATGCCCGCGACCTCCGCGATCACCTCGCTCATCCTCTTGGAAGTGCCGACCTCGACACCTTTCATGAGGCTCATCACGACCGCGTCGTCGGGGATGTGCTTGGCCCAGTCCTCGAGGTTGGCGCGCAGGGACTGCGAGGGGACGGCCAGCACGGCGATGTCGGCATCCGCCAGCGCCTCCTCGGGGTCGTGCGTCGCCGAGATCGTGTCCGGAAGAGCCACCCCGGGCAGGTAGTCGAGGTTCTCGTGCACGGCGTTGATCGACTCGCTCAGCTCCTCACGACGCGCCCACACCACGACGTTGTTGCCCGCGTCGGCCAGCACCAGCGAGAAGGCAGTCCCCCAGGACCCTGCACCGAACACCGCGACCTTGCGCATCAGAACTCGCTCGTTCCCTTCTTGGGTGTCCGGCGGGGCTTGTTGGGGTTGCCCGTCTCGGCGACGCCCTCAACCTTGGGGTCGAAGCGGATCGCCGGCGCCTCGGCGCCGCGGATGTCCTCGAGCAGTCCTGTCACGTCAGCCATGATCCGCGCCGTGGCTTCGTGCAGCACCGCGGGGGTCAGCTTCCTGCCCCTCAGGTCGTCGAGGTCGACCGGAGCGCCGGCACGGATGCGCATCGTCTTGCGGGGCAACAGCCGCGGCCGTCGCGAGTACGGCGCCAGCACCTCCTGCGGCCCCCATTGCGCGCACGGGATCACCGGGCAGCCCGTGGTGAGGCCGATGCGAGCGGCTCCTGACTTGCCGACCATCGGCCACAGATCCGGGTCACGCGTGATGGTGCCTTCGGCGTACACGATCACGCACTCCCCCGCTCGTACGGCTTCGACGGCGGCGCTGAACGCCTTCGCGGCGTCCAGGGACTTGCGGTAGACGGGGATCTGTCCCGCACTCCTGAGGATGCTCCCGAGGATCGGGACGGCGAACACCTCGGCCTTCCCGAGGAAGCGCGGCAGTCGACCGTTGTCGTACACGAAGTGCCCGAACGGGACCGGGTCGAACTCGGAGACATGGTTGCTCACCAGCACGCAGCCCCCATCGGAGGGGAGGTGCTCGGTGCCGCGCCAGTCGCGTTTCGTGAGCAGCATCATGGGCCGGTGCAGCGCGACGACGAAGAACGTGAACGCCCACCCCCGCCTGTGCCTGGCCACTTTCACCCCTTTGTCGCGCGCCCGCCATCGGTCGTCGCAGGCAGACAGTTTTGTCCACTGGGCCGGACCATGTCGAGCCGGGTGGCAAGATCGACAGGGATGTCACCTCCCCCATCGACGCCAGATCCGACGAAGCACCTGTCCGTCTGGTCGATCATCATCCCCGTCAAGCAGACCACGATCGGCAAGTCACGCCTGAACGGTCTGCCCGATGACGCACGACAGGCGCTGGCGCGCGCGTTCGCTCTCGACACTGCTGCAGCCGCAGTCATGACGCCCGGCGTACGGCGGGTCGTGGTCATCACGAACGACCCTGACCCCGGCGGGTTCGTCGACGTGGGCGCAGAGGTCGTCGACGACGGCCCCGACTCGGGACTCAACGCCGCACTCGTCCATGGCGCCCACCATGTCGCCGCATCGGATGGCTCCACGGGCGTCGTCGCACTGACCGGTGACCTGCCCGCCCTACGGTCCGACGTCCTGGGCCTCGCCTTGAGCGCCGCACCGGCACGTCGGTGGTTCGTGTCGGACTCGGCCGGAACCGGTACGACGTTGTTGGCGGCTCGGGGTGAACGGCTCTCACCGTCGTTCGGCCGGCACTCACGGGCGGCGCACAAAGCGAGTGGTGCAGTGGAGTTGGAGCTTCCCGGCCTCGAACGACTGCGCCGTGATGTCGACACCGAGATCGACCTGTGGGACGCGGTGCGGCTCGGGGTCGGACGTCATACGTGTGCTGTCCTGGCGCGCTTCCGGCTCGACCGGATCGAGCCGCTACCGTGACCGGGGTGAACGACGAGATGACCCGACAAGGCACCGTGTGGGCATACGACGACCGCACGCGGTCGGGCACGGTCGTCACAGACGACGGCACCGAGCTGACCGTTCAGCGCCGATGCGTTCAGCACCAGCGGACTTCGTCTGCTGCGCCCAGGCCAGCGGGTCCGGATGACCGTGACGGACCACGTCATCAGCGCGTTGACGATCGTGACGCTCGACGAACCCCGCTGAGACCGCCCGTCCCGATTGCCCCACTCAGCGCAGAGAGGCCGGACCCATCGGGTCCGGCCTCTCTGCGGTGTTGTGCGGTCAGCGCTTCTTCGCGGCCTTCTTGGCCGTGGTCTTGCGTGCCGGCGCCTTCTTGGCGGGGGCCTTCTTGGCCGTGGTCTTGCGTGCCGGCGCCTTCTTTGCTGCGGTCTTCTTGGCGGGGGCCTTCTTGGCCACCGTCTTCCTTGCTGCCGACTTCTTGGCCGCGGTCTTCTTGGCGGGAGCCTTCTTGGCCACCGTCTTCTTGGTCGCGGTCTTCCTGGCAGGAGCCTTCTTGGCCACCGTCTTCTTGGCGGGAGCCTTCTTGGCGACGTCTTCTTGGCGGTGGTCTTCTTCGCGGTGGTCTTCTTCGCCGGTGCCGACGTGGTCTTCCTGGTCGACGTCGCCGTCTTCGCTGCAGCCACTGCGGCCTTGGGAAGCTTCTTGGCACCCGACACAACGGCCTTCAGGTCAGCTCCAGCACGGAACTTGGGCACCGCGGTCTTCTTGGCGCGGCTTCGTTCGCCCGTGCGTGGGTTGCGGACCATCCGCGACGGACGCACGACCTTCTCGAAGGCACCGAAGCCGGTGATCGCCACCTTCTCACCCTTCGCCACTTCGCGAGCGATGGTGTCGAGCACAGACTCGAGGGCGTGCTGCGCAGCCTTCTTGTTGCCCTCGAAGTGGTTGGACAGGGCCTCGATGAGTTGACTCTTGTTCAAGGGACTTCCCTTTCATGAACTCGGACCAGTCGAGCCCATGCTCGACGTTGGTCAAAACGCTATTCACCATAGAACCGCATTACAGGCCGACACACCCAATCAGCATCCGCAGTTTTGTGGGAACCTCAGCGCATCCGCACGTCCGAGAAGGTGACTGCCGGGATGAAGCGGCCGTCTTGCAAGGGCCCCGCCCCTACAACGTTGCTGGCTTGAACGACGCCCGATCCCCTTCGTACAAAGCGATATCGGCTTCGTGGGTCAAGGTGATCCCGATGTCGTCGAGTCCGTTCAAGAGTCGCCAGCGGGTGTAGTCGTCGATCTCGAAGGATGTTTCGACCTCACCAGCTCGCACAACTTTTTCGTCGAGATCCACGGTGACCATCGTCGCCGGATCGCGTTCGACCACAGACCAGAGTGCTTCGACGGCAGTGGGATCGACGACCGCGACGAGCAAACCGGACTTGCCGGCGTTGCCGCGGAAGATGTCACCGAAGCGTGAACCGACGACGACCTTGAACCCGTAGTCCTGCAAGGCCCAGACGGCGTGCTCTCGTGAGGAGCCGGTTCCGAAGTCCGGCCCTGCAAGCAGGACGCTGACCCCGATGTACTCGGGCGTCGTTCAGCACGAACGAAGGATCGTTACGCCAGGCCGCGAACAAACCGTCCTCGAAACCCGTACGCGTCACGCGCTTGAGGTACTCGGCCGGGATGATCTGGTCCGTGTCGACGTTGCTGCGTCGAAGAGGCAACGCGGTTCCGGTGTGGGTGGTGAACTTCTCCATGTCAGACGTCCTCTCCTTCGGGAAGATCAGCGGGACTGGACAACCGTCCGAGCACCGCCGTCGCGGCAGCGACCAGAGGAGACACCAAGTGAGTGCGTCCGCCCTTTCCCTGCCGACCCTCGAAGTTGCGGTTGGAGGTGGAGGCGCTGCGCTCCCCCGGCGTGAGCTGGTCGGGGTTCATGCCCAGACACATCGAGCAGCCGGCGCCACGCCACTCGGCACCCGCCGCTTTGAAGATGACGTCGAGACCTTCGTCCTCTGCCTGGAGTCGGACCCGGGTCGAACCCGGCACGACGAGCATGCGAACGGTGTCGGCGATGTGTCGGCCTTCGATCACGGCTGCGGCTGCGCGCAGGTCCTCGATGCGGCCGTTCGTGCATGACCCCACGAAAGACGGTGTCGACCTCGATCGAACGCATCGGTGTCCCGGCGGACAGCCCCATGTACGTCAGGGCTCGCTCAGCCGCTACGCGATCGCCTTCGTCCGTGAACTCCTCCGGCGAGGGGACGGCGGCTCCCAGCGGCACCCCCTGCCCCGGATTGGTGCCCCAGGTGACGAACGGGGTCAACACGGCCGCATCGATGTCGACCTCCCTGTCGAAGGCCGCACCGTCGTCCGTCGCGAGAGACGACCAGTAGGCAACGGCAGAATCCCAGTCCGCGCCGGTGGGCGCGAACGGACGTCCCTCGAGGTAGTCGTACGTGGTCTGGTCAGGTGCGATGAGGCCGGCCTTCGCTCCCCACTCGATGCTCATGTTGCAGATGGTCATGCGAGCCTCCATCGAGAGCGCGGAGATCGCCTCTCCGCGGTACTCGACGACGTACCCCTGCCCGCCGCCGGTTCCCTCCTGGGCGATCAAGGCGAGCACGAGGTCCTTGGCCGTGACCCCGGCGGCTAGCGGCCCTCGCACGTTGACGGCCATCGTCTTGGGTCGTGCCTGCATGAGTGTCTGGGTAGCGAGAACATGCTCGACCTCACTGGTCCCGATCCCGAAGGCCAGTGCCCCGAATGCCCCGTGTGTCGAGGTGTGGGAGTCGCCGCACACCACGGTGGTACCAGGTTGAGTCAGACCGAGCTGAGGTCCGACGACGTGGACGATGCCCTGCTCGACGTCTCCGAGGGAATGCAGCTTGATGCCGAACTCCTTGCAGTTCGCCCGCAAGGCGTCCACCTGGGCGCGAGAGACCGGGTCGGCGATGGGCTTGTCGACGTCGATCGTCGGGATGTTGTGGTCCTCGGTCGCCAGTGTCAGGTCGGGCCGACGTACGCCGCGACCGGCCTGGCGCAGCCCGTCGAAGGCCTGCGGACTCGTCACCTCGTGCACGAGGTGCAGGTCGATGTAGAGGAGGTCAGGCTCTCCGGTCGCTTGCCGGACGACGTGGTCGTCCCAGACCTTGGCGGCGAGGGTTCGCGGGCCGCTCGCGGAGTATGGCGACATTCTCTGCTCCTGATTTGCGTTTCATCATCTGAGACGGCAGTATCGAGGCATGGACAGGTCTGACAACTCTAGCGGAGTCGGAGTTCTCGACAAAGCCGCGCTCGTCCTGTCGGCACTCGAGTCAGGTCCCGCGACCCTCGCCGGCCTGGTGACCGCGACCGGCTTGGCTCGTCCGACGGCACACCGGCTGGCCGTGGCCCTGGAGCACCATCGGCTCGTCGCCCGCGACATGCAGGGCCGATTCATGCTCGGTCCCCGGCTCGGTGAGCTTTCCTCTGCCGCAGGCGAGGACCGGCTGCTCGCTGCAGCGGGCCCGGTACTGGCTCGGCTGCGCGACATCACCGGCGAGTCTGCGCAGCTGTTCCGTCGCCAAGGAGAGCACCGCATCTGCGTCGCCGCCGCCGAGCGACCTGCCGGGCTGCGCGACTCGATCCCCGTGGGCAGCCAGCTCTCCATGTTGGCCGGCTCCGCCGCGCAGATCCTGCTGGCGTGGGAGGACCCGGACCGGCTGCACCGCGGCCTGCACGGAGCCGCGTTCAACGCCGCCGCGTTGTCGAGCATCCGGCGACGCGGCTGGGCGCAGAGCGTAGGTGAACGGGAAGCCGGCGTAGCGTCGGTGTCGGCCGGTGTGCGATCACCGTCGGGCAAGGTCATCGCCGCTGTGTCGGTCTCGGGTCCGTTGGAGCGGATGACGCGTCAACCCGGGCGCATGCACGCCCCGGCCGTGCTCGCCGCAGCCGAGCGGCTCAGCGAGTCCCTGCGCCGCCACGGCGAATGACATCGCCGTGAGGTGCGCCGCTACGTGAAGAGACTGCCCTGGGGCTGCCATCGACGACTCGAGCCCCAGCAGGAAACGCTTGCGCTCGATCCCCCCGGCATAGCCGGTCAGCGAGCCGTCTGCGCCGATGACACGGTGGCACGGGACCACGATCGCGATCGGATTCGCGCCGTTGGCAAGGCCGACAGCACGCGAGGCGCCGGGTGGCATGCCGAGCCGTCGCGCGATGTCGCCGTACGAGGCCGTCTGCCCGAAGGGGATCTCGCGCAGCTTCCCCCACACGCGCTGCTGGAAGTCGGTACCGGCCCCGGCGAGGGGCAGGTCGAAGTCGTGGCGCTCGCCGGCGAAGTACTCGTCGAGCTGGCGACGCGCGGCCACGAGCACGGGCTGGTCCTCGCCGTTGTCGCCCACGACGTCGGGCATCTCGTCATGAAAGAGGATCATCGTCACGAGACCAGCGTCCGCCCGCAGTTCCAGCGGACCCACCGGCGACGTCATGACCATCGTGGCTGTCATCTCAATACCTCGTCTCGATTGTCAGGTGAAGGTCGGTCTCCGGTCGCGCCGGACAGGGCAGACCACACGTGCATGAGGGCGTAAGAACGCCATGGCCGCCAGGACTCGATCCCGTGCCGCCGCATCGTCGGGATCGATCCCCAGCTGGGCAAGGCCCTGTCGGGCACCGAGGTCGGTGCCCAAGAAGACGTCGGGGTCGCCAAGGGCACGCATGGAGATGTAGTCGGCCGTCCACGGCCCGATCCCCGGAAGAGCCAGCAGCGCAGAGCGGATGTCCGCCCGGTCTGCGCCCCGGTCGAGGACGACCTCACCCTGGGCGACCGCCAGCGCGAGACGGACGAGGGCACGACCACGCGACCGTGGCATGGGCAACGCATCCGGGTCGGCCGCCGCAAGTGTCTCGGCGTCGGGGAACACATGCGTCAGTGCTCGGTTGCGAGTCGGATCCGTCAATCCGATCACCGTATGCCGCTGGTGAGCCGCCCGGCGATCGTGCGCGCTCCCGCGACCGAGATCTGCTGACCGATGACAGCCCGGACCGCGACTTCGAAACCGTCGACATGTCCGGGTACGCGCTTGCCTGGGCTCTTCTGCACCCATGGCCGCAACGCCAGGTCGCTCGAGAGGTGCTCGTCGATGGCAACAGGATCGGCGTCGAGGTCGAGCAACCGTCGGCACCGCTCGACAGCGGCAGCCAGGTCACGCAGGTCACCGAGGGAGAGCGCGCAGGTCACCGACTCAGCGGTCGGCGTCAGGACCACGGACCCATGACCGTGTGGCAGCCGCAGCGTGCGAGCGTACGAGGGCGACGGGTCATCGGCGGAGACCGCCTCGAGACCGGGTACGGCACGCGCAGCGAGGAAGCCCAGGATTCCCGTGGCGTCGAAGGGTGACCGCACGGCCAGGGAGACCGTCACCAGCCCGTTCGCGGATGACGCGGCGGTCGAGGGCTGCCGACGCTGAGCGCGCAAGCGTGTGGGTGTGGCGGCATAAACCTCCGCGATGGTCGCGTTGAACTGCCGGACGCTGGCGAAGCCTGCCGCGAACGCCACGTCCGCGAATCCCATGTCGGTGGTCTCGATGAGGATGCGCGCCGTGTGCGCGCGCTGGGCGCGGGCGAGCGAGAGCGGGCTCGCGCCGAGCTGCTCACTCAACACGCGGTTGAGATGGCGTGAGGTGTAGCCAGCGCGGTGTGCGAGGCCCTCGACCCCGTCACGCTCGACCACGCCGTCCGCGATCATGCGCATCGCGCGACCGGCGACATCGGCCTTCACGTCCCATTCGGGTGATCCTGGCGTGAGGTCGGGGCGGCACCGTCGGCACGCTCGGAAGCCGGCGCCTTGGGCCGCCGCGGCGGTGACGAAGAAGACGACGTTCTTGCGCTGCGGGGTGATCGCCGGGCAGGAGGGGCGGCAGTAGATGCCAGTGGTGCGGACACCGGTGTAGAAGACTCCGTCGAACCGACGGTCGCGGCCCTGGACGGCGCGGTAGCAACGTTCGGCGTCGTCGACGACGCCCGCAGACGGAGTGTCGTCGCGACGCGGCGTAAGCGATCGCTGTGTCATGGCTCCATCAAACAGCACCGCACCGACAAAGCCTCGCGGGTTTCGGACATCGCGAAGGGCGGTCAGTACAGCGCACTCAGTACAGCGCCGTGAGGTCCTGGCCGAGCGCGATCGAACCGCCCAAGGGAACAGTCAGGAACAGAGCGCGGACCAGAAATGTGCCGATCGCGGATTCCTGGATCGGTCGCTGGAGTGCCCGTCGTACCGGGAGCAGCACAGCCACGATCAGGGCGACGACGAGCGTGACGGGCAGACTCGGAAGAAAGACGAGCGTCAACACCAGGGGAACAACCAGCCGGCGCGATCCCTGCGCCGCCCAAGCGTCCGGACGCGCGGCACGCTCGAGCGCGATCGCCAGCGCCACACCCATGACCACCGGGAGGGCGACGAAGAGTCCGATGGCCAGCCAACGGGGCGTGAGAAGGACGAAGTCCACCCCGTCGGCGTGAACCAGCAGGGAGCCGACGACCACCCCGGCCGTCAGTCCGACCGTGGTGCGTCGGAGCCAGGTCGGTCCGACCAGCCACGGCGCGACCGCGATGTAGGCGGCGGCACCGATGACACCGACCGCCGCACCGATCACGAACAGGTTGTAGGTGCCTCCCAGCGTGACCTGGCCGATCGTGAAACCGTCATCGCTGGTCACCCCTCGAACGCTGTCGGGCGAGGTGACCCGGAGGAGGAGCATCGCCAGCCGGCTGCCCAGCCCGGCGACCACCACGCCGACGGGGATTCCGGCCGTCACGATGAGGCGGACCAGCTCGACGAGCTCGTCCCGGTAGGACGGCTCACCGGCGCCGGCTCGGCCAGGCAACAGGCTCGGAGCAGCCATGAGACGACTTTAGGTCAGCGGCCGTCAGGCTGGCCAGGCGTCAGCGGAGCGCGGCGTGCCACACGCCGCACACCGCACCCCGCACACGCGCAAGAAAAGACGCCTCCCCAGCAAACGGGAAGGCGTCTTGTTCGATGGTAGCCCCGACGGGATTCGAACCCGCGCTACCGCCGTCAGCGGAGCGCGGCGTGCCACACGCCGCTAACCGCACCCAGCACAAGCGCAAGAAAAGACGCCTCCCCAAACCGGCAGGAAGGCGTCTTCTTCGATGGTAGCCCCGACGGGATTCGAACCCGCGCTACCGCCGTCAGCAGAGCGCGGCGTGCCACACGCCGCTAACCGCACCCAGCACAAGCGCAAGAAAAGACGCCTCCCCAAACCGGAGAAGGCGTCTTCTTCGATGGTAGCCCCGACGGGATTCGAACCCGCGCTACCGCCGTCAGCGGAGCGCGGCGTGCCACACGCCGCCGACCGCACCCCGCACACGCGCAAGAAAAGACGCCTCCCCAGCAAACGGGAAGGCGTCTTGTTCGATGGTAGCCCCGACGGGATTCGAACCCGCGCTACCGCCTTGAGAGGGCGGCGTGCTAGGCCACTACACAACGGGGCCATCGAGCGGACGAGAGCCTAGAGGGTCACTCCAGTCTTCTCATCGCTGGGGTACTAGGACTCGAACCTAGACTAACTGGACCAGAACCAGCCGGGCTGCCAATTACCCCATACCCCATGGTTGGTGCGCGGCCATCGCACCTGCGATCGATGCGATTGCCGAGGGGAGACGATACCGGAGCAGTCGCGTCTGCTCCAAAACGAGGTCGAGCGTCGGCTCAGGCCACCTCGACGACGTCCACGCCTGTGGGAACGTACTTGACCAGCGCACAGTTGTCGCGGACGAGCTCTTCCCGCACCCGGTTTCCGCTGCGTTTGTCGATGACACTGCGCCACAGCTGGTTCGCCCGGAAGTACTGGTCGCGCAGCCGGTAGAACTGCTCGTGGGCTGCATAGACCCGGTAGGAGTGAGGCAACTCACGGTCGCAGCGCAGCTCTCCCTCGAGATAGCGTTCACCGACCTGCACGCGCAGCTGGAACGTCGCTTCGGTGTCGTTGCGCACGCAGAGGTCGACATAGTTGTAGACGATGCTGCAACCACTCCCCCACGGCAGGACCCGTCCGTTGTCCGGGAACGGGTCGAAGGAGTGCTCGGATCGCTCAGTGACAGTCAGCCCGGAGTGGAGCACCATCCAGTGGATGAGGTTCGCCAGCTGACAGATGCCGCCGCCGACGCCGGGGCGCGCTTCCCCATTCGACAGCCGCATGCCCTCGACGAAGCCGCGCCGACGGGTGCAGTTCCCGACTGCGTGGTTGAACGAGAACGTCTCGCCCGGTCTGATGACCAGTCCGTCGACGCAGGCTGCGGCCAGCCTGAGGTTCGTGACCTTGTTGTACTGAAGCTGCATCTCGGACTCGCCGAGCTGACGCAACAGCAGGGAGTTGTGCCGGGTGACGCGCACCCCAAGCGGCTCGCTCTCGACGCTCCTCGCCCAGCGCGTCCGATTCACCCACCACTGCATCCGGCGACGAGCCCGGTGGTAGCGCACCGCGAGCGGGTAGAGACGCGGGGTGCCGTTCGGAGCGGCGGGGTCGGCGGTTCGTCAGCATGGCCAACCGGTCGGCATCGGGGGTCACGTCGTCGGGCGCGGTCGGGCGCGCGGAGGTCATCGTGCTCATGTCTCGTGAGATGCCGCCGACGGGGGATCAGTTGCGGATCGTGTCGAAACGTTATCGATTGACCCGCCGACGGTACGACGCCGACAGCCAGGGCACGAGGATCGCAAGCAGTGCCACGTCCAGCGCGAAGGGCAACCAGGTGACGCCGCTGGGGTCGAGCGCGTCCGTCACATCCTCGATGAGCGCCGCCGGGATCAGCGCGGCCAGATTCTTCACCGCGTGGATCGCGATCCCTGCTTCGAGCCCACCCGTGCGGATCGCGAGCCAGGCGAGCACCACCCCGAGCAGGAACCGGTCTGCGAAGAGCGGCGGCGCGAACTGAAGGTGGGCCGTAGCGAAGATGGCGCCCGAGGCGACGCAGCACGCCCAGGTCGGCAGTCGCGTCGCACCGAGCGACTGGAGGACCAGACCTCGGAAGAGGTACTCCTCACCGGCCGCCTGCAACGGTGTCGTGAGCAGGACCACGACGAGGAACCAGATCACGGCGCTGTCGACCGGATTCTTCCGCTCGGAGTACGCCGCCACCGTGCCGAGCACGAGGAACAGCGACCACACGACGGCCGCCATCCAGCTGCACCTCAGCAACCACGGCAGGCGGAGACCCGGCCGGAGGGACGCGAGCCATCGCGGCTGGCGCCGGTAGATCAGCCAGTACAGCAACCAGGCGAGCGGGATGAGGAGTGCTAGTCCGAGGTTCGTCGCCAGCATCTCGCCGGCGTCGATGCCGTTGTTGATGTCGAACGTGAAGTCCGAGAAGCCCAACGCCCGCGCACCTACGAAGACCACCACGACCGCGATGATCGTGCCGGCGAGCAACCCCACGGCGGCCGAGACGGACACTGGCCAGCAACCGCCACCAGGCACCACGCTCGCGCTGGACCTGTCGGTGGTACTGGACCGGGACCGCCGCGGCCGGCGGACCCGCGACCGACTGCGGCATCGGCGGTGGAGGAGGCGGTGGCGGATATCCCGGCGGCGGGCGCAGCCAGCGCACCGGCGGTCCTACCGGCGTTGGCCGGCTCCAGCGTGACGGGTCCGGCGGCTCAGACATCGGCCCGGCGCATCACGCGGATGCGGACGTCACCGCTGCCAACCGCGCGAGGGAGCGGTCGCGGCCGAGGAGATCCAGTGACTCGAACAGGGGCGGCGAGATCCGGCGCCCGGTGACGGCGACCCGAACCGGCCCGAACGCGATGCGTGGCTTGAGGCCGAGGTCGTCGATCAGCTTCTGGCGCAGGCACGCCTCGATCGAGGGCGTGTCCCAGGTATCGAGGGACTGCAGCGCGTCGTGGGAGGTCCGCACGATGTCGATCCCCGCCGGATCGAGCAGCTTCGCCGCGTCGTCCGGATCGATCGTGAACGCCTCATCCGCCACGAAGAGGAAGCCGATCATGTCGACGGCTTCACTCAACGTCGTCATCCGTTCGTGGATGAGCGGCGCCGCTGCGGTCAGGGTCTCGCGCTCGGTCGGGGTCAGCTCGTCGCTGAGCAGCTGAGCGGCCTGCAGGTAGGGGACGACACGGTCGGCGAGGTCATCGACCGCCAGCGCGCGCAGGTGCGAGGCGTTGATCGCCTCGCACTTCTTCATGTCGAAGCGGGCCGCGTTCGGGTTGACGCGCCGGATGTCGAACGCCTCGATCATCTCGGCCATGGTGAAGACGTCGCGGTCATCGGAGATTCCCCAGCCGAGCAGGGCCAGGTAGTTGAGAACTCCCTCGGGGAGGAACCCACGTTCGATGTAGTCGGCCAGGCCGGAACCCTTGTCCCGCTTCGACAGCCGCTTGTTGCCCTCGCCCATGACGATCGGCAGGTGGCCGAAGCGCGGTGCGCCGCGCCCGATCCCGATGTCCAGCAGCGCGTCGTACAACGCGATCTGCCGCGGTGTCGACGACAACAGGTCCTCACCGCGCAGGACGTGCGTGATCTCCATCAACGCGTCGTCGACGGGGTTGACGAGGGTGTAGAGCGGGTGCCCGTTGGCACGGACCAACACGTAGTCGGGCACGTGCTCGGGCTGGAAGACGATCTCGTCGCGCACGAGGTCGACGAACCGGATCTCGGTGCCGGGCATCCGGAAGCGCAGGACCGGCTTGCGCCCCTCGCGCTCGTACTCCGCCACCTGGTCGGCGGTCAGCTCGCGGCAGTGCCCGTCGTAGCCGGCGGTGCGCCCCTCCTTGCGGGCCAGCTCGCGGCGTTCCTCGAGCTCTTCCTGGGAGCAGTAACAGTCGTAGGCCTTGCCGGCGGCGCGTAGTTTGGCGGCGACGTCGGCATACGTGCCGAGCCGCTCGGACTGCAGGTAGGGACCGTGGTCGCCGCCCACCTCGGGACCTTCGTCCCAGTCGATGCCGAGCCAGCGCAGCGAGTCGACAACCGAGGCGACCCCGGCCTCGGTGTTGCGGGCCTCATCGGTGTCCTCGATCCGCAGCACGAGCCGGCCGCCGAAGTGGCGGGCGAAGACCCAGTTGAACAGCGCACTGCGCACGTTGCCGACGTGCAGCGAGCCGGTCGGCGACGGCGCGAACCGCAGTCGGACCTGCTCAGGCGCGAGGTCGCCCAGCACGTCGATCGAGGCATGCGACGCGGACGTGCCGCCTTCAGTCACGAGAGACCACCCTGTTCTTCAGCGTTCCGATGCCCTCAACGGTGACAGACACGTCGTCGCCCGCCTGCATCGGGCCGACGCCCGACGGTGTCCCCGTGAGGACGACGTCACCGGGCAGCAGCGTCATGAACGACGTGATGTAGGCGATGATCGTCGGAACGTCGAAGATCATCAGGCTCGTGTTGCCGTCCTGCATGAGCTCGCCGTTGAGCTCGGTGCGGATCGCCAGCGCTGACGGGTCGAGATCTGTCTCGATCCACGGCCCCAACGGGCAGAACGAGTCGAAGCCCTTGGCCCGGGCCCACTGCCCGTCGGACTCCTGCAGGTCGCGCGCCGTCACGTCGTTGCCGATCGTGTAGCCGTAGATCACGTCAGCTGCGCGCTCGGCGGGCACGTCGCGGCAGATCCGTCCGATGACGACCCCGAGCTCACCCTCGAAGTGCACGAGCTCGCTCTGTGTCGGGTAGACGATCGGGTCGAAGGGACCGATGACTGACGTGTTCGGCTTGAGGAAGACCAGCGGCTCGGTGGGCACATCGTGGTCGAGCTCCTCGGCGTGCGCCACGTAGTTGCGGCCGACGCACACGACCTTGCTCCGCGGAATCACTGGCGCCAGCAGTCGTACGTCGGCCAACGAGACCTGCTCGCCGGTCAGCTCGACGCCGGAGTACAGCGGGTCGCCGACAACGGTGGCGATGATCTCCTCGCCGCCTGCGCCGCCGATCACGCCGAACTGGGGTTCCTCGCCGGTGGTGTATCGCGCAATCCTCACGGGGGCAGAGCCTACCTGCCGTCGGTGTGGCGCCTGCTGCCCGAGGGACGACGTGGCGCGGCCGCGAGCCGCCTACGATGGCGAGATGTCCGGAGCACCCGTGCTGGTCCTCACCGAGCCGCAGTGGCGAGCTCGGCAGACCGCACACGAGCAGCGGGTCGACGAGTGGATCTCACCCCATCTCGAGCGTCGCAGCCGCGGGGTTTCTCATCCCGTCGAGGACTTCTTGTTCTCGTACTACTCCTACCGGCCGGCCTCATTGCGCCGGTGGCACCCGGGACTCGGCGTCGAGCTGACCGGTGACGTCTCCGTCTTCGACGGCCGGTCGGGGTATGAAGTCTCGACCTCGGGCGCCCGGATCGACTCCGGCCTGGTGCGGCAGCGGCACGGCGCCGTGCAGTGGATCCGCGACCTGGTGGCTTCCACGGCCTCCCGACCTGCGGTCTTCGGCTGCTTCGGGCTGCACGAGTGGGCGATGGTCTACCGGCAGTCGGCGGAGGACCGTCGCCATGCGTCGTACCCGCTGCGGCTCGGCCACGAGCGCACCGACGAGGTGGTCGAGTCGTCGCGGATCACGTGCAGCCACTACGACGCCTATCGGTTCTTCACTCCGCCGGCCAGGCCGCTCAACCTGCTCGCGCCGACCCGGGAGAGGCAACCTGAGCTCGACCAGCCGGGCTGCCTGCATGCCGCGATGGACTGTTACAAGTGGGCCTACAAGCTGGCGCCGCTGACGTCGTCGGAGCTGGTGGCGGACTGCTTCGCGCTGGCCCGCGAGGTACGACAGGTCGACATGCGGGCGGCGCCCTATGACCTTCGCCGCCTGGGCGTCGAGCCCATCCCGATCGAGACGGTCGCCGGCAAGGCCGCGTACGTGGAGCATCAGCGTGACTTCGCAGAGCGTTCCAATGTGTTGCGAGAGCGTCTGCTCGCCGTCTGCGATGCGGTCCTCTCGCAAGTTGAGTCAGCGTGACCACGACCGGTGAATAGGACTTTCGCCGGGGGGCTGCCCACCCCAGGAATAGCTTGTCGACACCCCGTTCTCCGGGCGTTCGAGCCAATCCCGACGGTCCAGCCTGTCGATCAGTGGGGTTCGGCGGGAAGCGGTGGCGAGCGGACGGCAGGGACCGGATCGGTCGGCGTGGAGGGGCCTGGCCGCCGAGCGAGGAACGAGCGAGGCTGGTTGCCGCGCCGATCCGGATCCCGAGTTCGACCGAAACACTGACCTTCGTCACCCCGGATCGGAACTTCTCTGAATCCCTTGTGGATAACGGGTCCTGGTGTCGGCGGCGATCAGAAACTGTCGGTGGCGGGTTCTAGGTTTGTCCTATGAGTACGACGCAGGACCGCCACCGACCGTAGGCATCGATGATGCCTTCGGCGGTGTATTCGCGGGCGTGCGTCGTGACCTCGCAGGCCTGGTCGACACCCCCACCTGGTCGTTGGACGACAAGCGGCTCGACAGCCGGCTCAGTGAGGTGCTGGCGTTCCGAAGGCACAGCTCGACGAGATGACCGCCCGGCTGGTCGCCGAGGCTGATGACCGCAACCTGCCCCACCGCTACGGTGCCTCTTCGACGAGGGCGCACCTGATGACCGCGCACCGGATGTCGGCCGGTGAAGCCTCCCGGACGGTCCGGACTGCCAAGCAGCTGCACGGCACCACCGGGCTGACCGAACCCACCCGTCGCGCCGTCGCCGCCGGTGAGGTGTCGGCTGAACAAGGCGTGGTGGTCGCGGCCGCGGTCAACCGGCTCTCACCCGACCATGGATCCGGACCGGGTCGAGGCCGCGCAGGCAGACCTGCTGACCCATGCGCAAGACGTTGTCGTTCACGCCAGCTGCAGGTGGCGGCGAACCATCTGGTCGAGGTCGATCGACCCCGACACCGTCGACCAGACCCTGGAGCAGCAGCTCGCCGCCCAGGAACGCAAAGCGTTGGCCTCAGCCTGGTTCACCGGCCAGTTCGGTGCCGACGGGATCGCCCGCGGCCGGTTCGCGCTGCCGAACCTGACCTTCGGCATGCTCACGAAACACCTCGAAGCCCACACGTCACCCAGCCGGGTCGCCACCGGACCGGCACCGACGCGACCGCTGACGCAACGACCGACACCAGCGTTGCGGACCTGCCGTACGGCAACCGCCTCGGCCAGGCCCTGTGTGAGCTGATCGAACACCTCCCCACCGACGGACACCCCCAACACGGCGTCGCAAACGCCACCATCGTGGTCACCGTCGACGAGACCAAACTGCGAGCCGGCGCCGGGGAAGCCACCTTGGACACCGGTGGCAGCGATCTCCATCGGCGAGACCCGACGGCTGGCCTGCAACGCCGGCCTCCTCCCGATCGTCCTGTCCGGTGAGTCCAAGATCCTCGACCTCGGCACCAGCCGCAGACTGTTCGACCGCCACCAACGCCTCGCCCTCGCCACCCGCGACCGAGGCTGTGTCTTCCCCGGCTGCGAACGGCCACCCGCCTGGACCGAGGCACACCATCGGATCCCGTGGAGCGAAGGCGGCGCGACCGACATCGACAACGGATGCCTGTTCTGCAGCTTCCACCACCACCTCATCCACCAAGGCGAATGGGACCTGGTCCTCGCACCGGACGGCATCACCGAAGTCATCCCACCAGACCGGATCGACCCGCAACGAAGACCCATCCGCCACCAACGCTTCAAACCCCGACCCGGCTAACCCGGACGACCCGGCAGTCGAGACTCCGATCCACAGCGGTCCCGCCCGTCGAGGGGCTATCGCTGCTTTCTCCGCGACACCGCCGTGAGCGGCGACCGTCCACGCAGGGACGAGCCGCGACGCACCTACCCGCCAGGCGCCTGCCCGCGGGCAAGCAAAACTGACCGCAGGTCAGTGGAGGCCGAAGCAGAACGGATGGCCCGCCGGACTGGAATAGACTGCGAACAGCTCGTCGCCGTCAGGATTGTCAGCAGGGCTTCTGGCAGCCTGCAGTTGATGACCACCGAGAGTTACAGCCAGCTGAGCGGCGGCCTCCAGGTCGTCGACGTGCAGGTCCAGGTGCACCTGCTGCTGTTGTGGACCGCTCGGCCACACCGGCTTCACGTGGTCGGGCGCATACTGCACGCCCATGACCCACTCGCCGTCGACCACGATGCTGTGCCAGTAGTCGTCGCGGTGCACAGTGCCGCCCAGGAGACCCGCCCAAAACCTGCTCTCCCCGTCGATATCACTGGCATCGAACACCACGACCCGCCGCAGGATCTTCACGTCTGTCCTCCTCGCCGCATTGATCACGCGAATGATCGGACTCTACGACCGCCCATGGCCACCGGGGGTCGTAGCGCGTCAGCGCTTTGGCGGCGCGCCTTCGGCGAGGGCGGTTCGGAGCAGTGCCTGAGCCGACCAGCGCATGGTCGCGGCCGCCTCGGGACGCGAGAGACCACCCACATCGGTGAGCCAGATCAGCGACTCGATACCGACAGCACTACGGACCGCCTGCGCCAGCCGCCGCCGCTCGGGGCAGCCAGCGGCAACCCTTCCATGCCTCCTCGAACCAGCCGATGGCGCGCCCTTGCCGCAGGGGCAGCTCCTTGGAGCCCGGCTCCTGCAGGGAGACGCGCAGCATGGCGCGCAACTGCGGCTCCGTGTCCACGCACCATGTCGACGAATGCCCGACCACGGCCTTGGCAAACCTTGCCTCCGGGTCGCTCCCGTCGGACGCGACGTCAGGCAGGAGCGACGAGGCTGTGATCTCGGGGTGCGCCGCCACCAGCAACGCATGCTGGCTCGAGAAATACCGGTAGGCGGTGGTGCGCGAAACGGAGGCGTATTCGGCGGCTTGCTCCACGGTGGGCGCGGATCTCGCCCTGCTCGATGAGGTGTCGAGTGGCCGACACGAGCGCCTCGCGGGTGCGCTGCTTCTGCCGGGTTCGGCCGACCTTCTCGTACGACGTTGACATACCGTTCATGGTACCGTAGTTTCGTTATGGGACTCAAGTCCCACGAACCTGAGGAGCCGCGATGACCGCCACGATCCCCACCCCCACCCGCACCGCCGCCATCCGTCAGGCCGGCGAGGGAGAGCAGCGCTGGTTCGCCGGCGGCGGGGTCTTCACCTGGAAGGCCACCTGCGCGGACACGGACGGCGCCATGCTGATGTTCGAGGACCACCTCGAGGGCGGCAAGGTCACGCCGATGCACTTCCACCCCGACGCCGATGAGACGTTCTGCATGCTCGACGGGGAGATCAAGCTCGTGATCGACGGCGAAGAGACTGTGCTGGGCGCCGGCGGCGTCGCGGTGATCCCCAGGAACGTCCCCCACGCCTTCATGGTGAAGACGCCGACCGCACGCATGCTGTGCGTCCAGACGCCCGGCGACGGCGAAGAGTTCTACATGAACGCCAGCGACCCCGCCGAGACGGCCGAACGCGTCGTCGACTTCAAGCGGATCGCTCAGGTGGCGGAGGAGACCGGCGCCATCGTGATCGTCGGGCCACCACCCTTCGGCAACCCAGCCGGACACTGAGCCTCGGCGGTCAGCTCGCGGCACCCGCCCGGCGCAGCCCGTACGTCACGGAGTCCACCAGCGCCCGCCACGACGCCTCGACGATGTTGTGGCCGACGCCCACCGTGACCCACGACGCCGTGTCGTCCGCGGTCTCGATCAGCACCCGGATCACGGCGTCGGTGCCGTGACCCTGGTCCAGGATCCGCACCTTGTAGTCGATCAGCTCGAGCTTGGACACCTCGGGGAAGGCTTGGCCGATGGCCCGGCGCAGCGCCTCGTCCAAGGCGTTGACCGGGCCATTGCCCTCCCCGGTGACGACGATCCGCTCGCCACCGGCGCGCAGCTTCACCGTGGCCTCCGAAACGGCCTCGTCTGCGGGCGAGGACTCCGTGATCACCCGCCACGACTCAACGTCGAAGTACGACGGTCGAACTCCTTCGACCTCCTCGACCAACAGCAACTCGAACGACGCGTCCGCCGCCTCGAAGGTATGACCGGCCGCCTCCATCATCTTGACCCGTTCGATGATCCGCGTGACCAGGTCGGGCTCGGCCGACAGGTCGAAACCGAGCTCGCGACCCTTCAGCTCGATCGACGCCCGCCCTGCCATCTCCGAGACGAGAAGCCGCATGTCGTTGCCGACCGACTGCGGGTCGGCGTGCTGGTACAGGTTCGGATCGACCTTGATCGCGCTCGCATGCAGACCAGCCTTGTGGGTGAAGGCGGAGGCACCGACGTACGGCTGCCGCGAGGCAGGCGTCACGTTCGTCACCTCCGCCACCGCATGCGCGATGCGACTGGCCTCTCGCAGCCGCCCGCTGGGCAGCACTGACCGCCCGAGCTTCAGCTCCAGGTTCGCGACGACCGAGATGAGGTCTGCGTTGCCGGTGCGCTCGCCATACCCGTTGACGGTGCCCTGGACGTGGGCGGCGCCCGCCGCGACGGCGGTGAGCGTGTTGGCCACGGCACAGCCGGTGTCGTTGTGGCAGTGGATGCCGACGCGGGTCCCGTGCCTGCCAAGGTGGTCGAACACGTCACCGACGACATCGGCCACCTCAGGCGGAAGCATGCCGCCGTTCGTGTCGCACAGCGCGACGACCTCCACGCCCGCCTCGGCCGCCGCCAGCAGGACCTCGAGCGCGTAGGCACGGTTGTCGCGGTAGCCGTCGAAGAAGTGCTCAGCGTCGAGAAACACGCGTTGACCCCGGTCCCGTAGGAACGCGACGGTGTCGCGCACCATCGCGAGGTTCTCCTCGAGCGTCGTACGCAGGGCCAGCTCCACATGTCGGTCATGGCTCTTGGCGACGAGGGTGACGACGGCTGCCCCGGACTCGCTCAGCGCACGGACCAGCGGATCGGCGCCCGCCTCGACCCCGACCCTCCGGGTCGCACCGAAGGCGGTGAGCGTGGCGGTCTCGAGCTTCAGCTCCGCTCCGGCGCGTCGGAAGAACTCGGTGTCCTTCGGGTTGGCGCCGGGCCATCCTCCCTCGATGAACCCCACCCCGAGGTCGTCGAGGTGCCGCGCGATGTGCAGCTTGTCCTCGACCGAGAGGTTCAGACCTTCCTGCTGTGCTCCGTCGCGCAGCGTCGTGTCGTAGACCTGGAGGTCTGATGTGGCATCGGTGCTCGGGGTGGCAACCATGCGGTGTCCTAGGGCGGTCGGGAAACAAAAAGACCCCCCGTGGGAACGAGAGGTCAGCGCGGCGGGAGATCCGTCGCGCTAGGGGCCGATAATCGAGCTCGTGCCAACCATTCCTGCAGTCTGGCACTCCCGACGCCCAACCGGGGATACGCCGTCTCAGCCAACGGACAACCGGCTGCTTCTTCGCGCAGTCAGACGATGCGGTGCATCCAGCCGTACTGGTCCTCGGCCCGCCCGTACTGGACGTCGAGCAGCCGCGTCCGGATCTGGTTGGCCAGGCGGGCATCGCTTTGTGCCGAGACCTCGCCCCCGCGCCATTTGAGTGAGGCCACGGGGGTGATGACGGCGGCGGTTCCGCACGCGAACACCTCGGTGATGCTTCCGCTGGCGACGCCGTCGCGCCATTCATCGATCGACACCTTGCGCTCGTCGACCTTGTGGCCGAGCTCGTCGGCGATCTCCATGATCGAGGAACGGGTCACACCTTCGAGGATCGAGCCGGACAGCTCGGGGGTCGCGAGCGTCCCGTCATCGAACACGAAGAAGAGGTTCATCCCGCCGAGCTCCTCGACGTACCGGCTCTCGACGGCGTCGAGGAACGCGACCTGGTCGCAGCCGTTGTCGATCGCTTCCTGCTGGGCGACCAGGCTGGCGGCGTAGTTGCCACCACATTTGGCGGCTCCGGTGCCGCCCGGGGCCGCCCGGTTGAACTCCTCGCTGAGCCAGAGCGTCACCGGCTTGACGCCCCCGGCGAAGTACGGTCCAGCCGGCGACGCGATCACCGCGAACGTGACGTGCTTCGACGGTCGGACACCGAGGAAGACCTCGGAGGCGAACATGAACGGACGGATGTAGAGCGACTTCTCACCGCCGGACGGCACCCAGTCGACGTCAGTGTTGACGAGAGCCTCGACGGCGGCGACGAAGTCGTCCACGGGAAGCTCGGGCAGCGCGAGGCGGTGTGCCGACCGCTGGAAACGCTCGGCGTTGGCCCGCAACCGGAACGACCACACCGATCCGTCGTCGCGACGATAGGCCTTCGTGCCCTCGAAGATCTCTTGTGCGTAGTGCAGCACCGAACTCGCCGGATCGACGCTGAACGGCCCGTACGGCTTGACCCGCGCATCGTGCCAGCCATCCTCGGGTGTCCACTCGGAGACGAACATGTGGTCGGTGAAGTGGAGACCGAAACCGGGCTGCTCGAGGATCTCCTGCCGGCGCGCAGCCTCCAGAGGCGCGCTCGATCGCTGGATCGCAATGTGAGACGACGTCATGGGCTTAACGTACTTCACCCCTGAGCCAGCCGGGAGGCAATAGTGTCTCCCACCTCGCTCGTACGCCGCTTGGCTCCTGCGTTGGCCGTCAGATCGTCGAGCACAGCCTGCTCGACGCGCGCAGCCGCCTTGCTGTGACCGAGATGGTCGAGCAGCAAGGCTGTGCTGAGGATTGCCGCCGTCGGATCGGCCACCTGCTGGCCCGCGATGTCCGGGGCGGACCCGTGCACCGGCTCGAACATGCTCGGTGTCGTACCCGCCGGGTTGAGGTTGCCGCTGGCAGCCAGGCCGATGCCGCCGGTCACCGCGGCCGCGAGATCGGTGAGGATGTCACCGAAGAGGTTGTCGGTCACGATGACGTCGAACCGGCCAGGGTCCACGGTGAGCATGATCGTCGCCGCGTCGATGTGCAGATAGTCGACGGCGACGTCGGGGAAGTCGCCCGCCACCTCCGCGACGACGCGGCTCCACAAGGCACCTGCATGCACGAGCACGTTGGTCTTGTGCACCCACGTCAGCCTGCGTCGAGGCCGGCGCTGTGCGCGGGTGAAGGCGTCGCGCACCACGCGCTCTACGCCGTAGGCAGTGTTGAGACTGACCTCGGTCGCAACCTCGGCCGGGGTACCGGCGCGGAGCCGGCCGCCGTTACCGACGTAGGGACCCTCGGTCCCCTCGCGGACGACGACGAAGTCGACCTCGCCGGGGTTGGCGAGCGGCGTGGGCACGCCGGGGTACACACGCGCGGGACGCAGATTGACGTAGTGGTCGAGCTCGAAGCGCAGCCGCAGGAGCAGCCCACGCTCGAGCAGTCCCGGCGGAATCGCGGGGTCGCCCGGCCGTCCGCCGACCGCGCCGAGCAGGATCGCGTCGTGGACGCGCAGCTCGTCGAGAACGGCGTCGGGCAGGACCTCGCCGGTGGACTTCCAGTGCTCGGCGCCGAGGGCGAAGTCGGTGCGGGAGACGGTCAGGTCTTCGATCGCGGCAACGCTCTCGAGGACCTTGACCGCCTCCGCCGTCACCTCGGGGCCGATGCCGTCACCACCGATGACGGCCAACCGGATCGCGGGAGTCATGCCCGTACCCTAGGGCGTCGAGCAGACCATGCGTCCGGCTGCGGGCTAGTTGTCGTCAGGACGCTCTCCGCCGTGGTCGCGGAGATCCATGGACTCCTGGACGGGCTGGGGCGGACCGGCCGGATAGGTCGGGTAGGCGGCGTAGTCGTCGTCGTGCTGGGCAGGACCCCACTCGGGGTACATGTCGTACATCAGGTCACTCTTCCGCGTCTGTTGGCCAGCTGAGATCAGCTGGAGATGGGTGCTGTCGGGTGTCGGGCAGCCAAGCTGGACGACCGGCGTCATGATGCAGAGCTGGAGCGCGGTAGCGCTTCGACATACTCAGGGGATCAACGGGAACCGAATGCGATCGGCATGGAGCGGTTCCTCGGGCAACGCGGTCGGCCAACGCCTGAACTCCGCGGCGAGGAGTTGGCCTAAGAGGCCCCGCCGCGGCAAGTAAGGATGGCTACGTAAAACCGCATGATGAGGCCAGCCTACGGATGGATCTCGTTGTGCGATAGCGATTTGGACGATCGTCTTGTCATTTGAGACCGCCTTTCTGCCACGAATCCGTCCGTGCCGGGCTGTGACACACTCGGGCACGTGACCGCGCCAGTCGACCTGCCCCCGATCGTGTCCGCGGCTCTCGACCTGTCGCGACGGCGTGGTTTCGTCACCTCCAGCCGCAGCGAGACCGGCCGCCTGTTGGCCGCGCTGGCCGCCGGGCGGTCCGGCCAGCTCGGCGAGTGCGGGACCGGTTGCGGCGTCGGCGCAGCCTGGCTGTCCACCGGCGCGCGGCAGGGCAGCAACATCGTGACCGCCGAGCTCGACCCGAGCCTGGCCGAAGCGGTCACCGACCTGTTCGCCGACGACCCACGCGTCGAGGTCATCACCGGCGACTGGGGCTCACTGCGCGACCACGCGCCGTTCTCGCTGCTGTTCCTCGACGTCCGCGAAGCCAAGCAGTCGGGCATCGACGCGGTCGCTGACCTGCTCGGCCCCGGCGGGCTCGTCGTCCTCGACGACTTCACGCCGTGCCAGACGTGGCCGCCCATGTACGAAGGCCGCGTCGACACCATGCGCCAGCAGTGGTTCACCGACGAGCGCTTCACGACCGTCGAGGTGATGGTGGCCCCCGACTCGGCCGTGCTCATCGCGGCCCGCGCCTGACCGCCCGCGCCTGACCGGTGGGGTCAGGACAGCTCGACGGCGCGAACCACGACCGCCTGCACCTCGGCGGCGATCTCGTCGAGAACGGCAGACGGGATCGCGCTGTCGACGGTGAGCGCGACCAGGGCGTGGCCACCACGGTGGTCCCGGGCAACCTGCATGCCGGCGATGTTGATGTCGGCATCACCCAGGATGCGGCCGACCGCCCCCACCATGCCCGGCCGGTCCACATAGGTGAAGAAGGCCAGGTGCTCGGTCGGCTCGAGGTCGACGTCGTACCCGTTGATCTCGACGAGACGTTCGCGGTGGTGTATGCCGACGAGCGTCCCCGACACCGACACCTGGCTGCCGTCGGCCAGCGTCCCCCGCAGCGTGACGAGGTTGCGGTGGTCGGAGCTCTCGGGCTCGGTGACCAGGCGCACCGCCAGGCCACGCTCGGCCGCGAGCAGCGGAGCGTTGACGAACGACACCGACTCCTCGACGACGTCGCTGAAGACGCCCTTCAGCGCCGCGAGCTCGAGGACCTTGACGTCGTACTGCGTGATCTCTCCGCGTACCTCGACGTCGAGCTGCTGGGCGACCTCACCCGCCAACGAGGTGAAGATGCGGCCGAGCTTCTCGGTCAACGGGATGCCGGGCCGGACGTCCTCGGCGATGACCCCGCCCTGGACGTTGACGGCGTCCGGGACGAGCTCGCCGCTCAGGGCGAGCCGCACCGACTGGGCCACGGCGATGCCCGCCTTCTCCTGCGCCTCGTCGGTGGAGGCACCGAGGTGCGGGGTGGCGACGACGTTCTCGAACTCGAACAGCGGCGAGTCCGTGCACGGCTCGGTCGCGAAGACGTCGAGTCCGGCGCCGGCGATCAGGCCGTCCTTGATGGCGAGATGGAGTGCGTGCTCGTCGACGATGCCGCCGCGAGCCGCGTTGACGATGATCGC
>CAVQJX010000032.1:0-124311 GCA_963712935.1 uncultured Actinomycetota bacterium | reverse complement strand
TCCCGCAGACCCTTGAGCATCTCGATGGTGTGCGCGATGGTCGGCTCGGCCACCTGGATCGGCTGGAAGCGCCGCTCGAGCGCTGCGTCCTTCTCCAGGTGCTTGCGGTACTCGTCGAGGGTGGTCGCGCCGATCGTCTGCAGCTCGCCCCGCGCCAGCATCGGCTTGAGGATGCTCGCCGCATCGATCGCGCCCTCGGCCGCCCCTGCCCCCACGAGCGTGTGGATCTCGTCGATGAACAAGACGATGTCACCGCGCGTGCGGATCTCCTTGAGCACCTTCTTGAGCCGCTCCTCGAAGTCACCGCGGTAGCGGGATCCGGCCACGAGGGCACCGAGGTCGAGCGTGTAGATCTGCTTGTCCTTGAGCGTCTCGGGCACGTCGCCCTTGACGATGTTCTGCGCCAGACCGGCGACGATCGTCGTCTTGCCGACGCCTGGCTCCCCGATGAGCACCGGGTTGTTCTTGGTCCGCCGCGACAGGATCTGCATGACGCGCTCGATCTCTTTGTCGCGGCCGATGACCGGATCGAGCTTTCCCTCTCGGGCCGACTGGGTGAGGTTCTGGCCGAACTGGTCGAGGACGAGCGACGAGGAGGGGGCGCCTTCCGTGGGAGCCCCGGCCGTCGCCGTCTCCTTGCCCTGGTAGCCGCTCAGGAGCTGGATGACCTGCTGGCGAACGCGGTTGAGGTCGGCTCCCAGCTTGACGAGGACACCAGCGGCGACGCCTTCGCCCTCACGAATGAGGCCAAGCAGGATGTGCTCGGTCCCGATGTAGTTGTGCCCGAGCTGCAGCGCCTCACGAAGGCTGAGCTCGAGCACCTTCTTGGCGCGCGGGGTGAACGGGATGTGACCGCTCGGCGCCTGCTGGCCCTGACCGATGATCTCCTCGACCTGGGCGCGAACGGCCTCGAGCGAGATGTTCAGGCTTTCGAGCGCCTTGGCGGCGACTCCCTCGCCCTCGTGGATGAGGCCGAGGAGGATGTGTTCGGTGCCGATGTAGTTGTGGCTGAGCATCCTGGCTTCTTCTTGTGCCAGAACGACGACGCGCCGCGCGCGGTCGGTGAACCGTTCGAACATATGACTGATCGCTCCTCGGTAGTGCGTTGCGCCCCATGTTAGTCGGAGAGCCAACCCCCGGCCGCCTGAACCGTCCCCCGCGATGGACGCGGTGCACTGCTGGGATCGGCGGGCGGACTGGGAAGCTCGCCGGCAATCGGCGGGACTTCGTGTTCAACCCCGAGGTAAGGCGGCATGTTCCCCCGGCGTTACGCCGAAGGCGAACACGTCGCTGCGCTGCCAGTAGGGCAGCGCGTGGTCCGGCCGGTCGGCTAGTGGGCGGCCTCGTAGGCGGTCTTGACCTCTGCGGGGACCCGACCCCGGTCCGACACCTCGAAGCCGTTGGCGCGCGCCCACTCGCGGACCTCGGACGCGTTCGTCCCAGCCGAACGACCACGACCCGCCCGGCGGCCGCGTGTCTGGGCACGCCGACCGACCGCGACGTACTGCGCAAGGCTTTCCCGCAGCTTCGCTGCATTCTTTGCAGAAAGGTCGACTTCGTAATTCGCGCCGTCCAGACCGAACATCACTGTTTCGTCGGCACTGCTGCCATCGAGGTCATCTTCGAGAACGACGTGCACGCGCTGAGCCATGGACAACTCCTTGATTCGGCAAAGGCAAGAATGATGACCCAGAGAATAGCATTCGGCCCGGCAGAGGAATCAGGAAATCGGTCTTATCTGTGCCCTTATTCGGGGCGAAGGAGCGGAAAGAGAATCGATTCGCGAATTCCCACGCCCCACAGCAACATGACCAGCCGGTCGATGCCCATTCCCATGCCGCCGGCCGGCGGCATGCCGAACTCGAGCGCACGCAGGAAGTTTTCGTCCAGGTCCATGGCTTCTGCCACTCCCTGGGCGGCGAGCAGCGACTGCGCCACCAAACGCTCGCGTTGCACGACCGGGTCATTCAGTTCGGAATAGGCCGGTGCCAGCTCGACCCCGTTGATGATGAGGTCGAAAGCCTCACCGAGACCACCGATACTGCGGTGTCGCTTCGCGAGCGGCTTGACGGCTTCTGGATAGTCGCGGACAAACGTCGGCGCGATCAGTGTGTGCTCGACGAGTTTTTCGTAGAGTTCGAGCGCAATGTCAGCCGCGCCCCATCCGGGCTGCAATGTCACCTCATGCTTGTCGGCATAACCGCGCAGCGTGTCGGCGGAGGTGTCGGCAGTGATGTGCTCGCTGACCGCCTCGGAGACCAGGTCGAGAAATGACGCGTGCCGCCATTCTCCTTCGAGATCGATCTCGCTGCCGTCCCGCCCGACCACCTCCGTGCGACCGATCGCGCGGGCAGCGTTGACGACGAGCTGACGAATGAGGTCGGCCATCGTGTTGTAGTCGCCATAGGCCTGGTAGGCCTCCAACATCGAGAACTCCGCCGCGTGGGTGGAGTCGATGCCTTCGTTACGAAATGTCCGGCCGATCTCGTAGACCCGGTCGACACCACCCACCATGGCCTTCTTCAGATCGAGCTCGAGCGCGATCCGCAGCACCATGTCCTGGTCGAACGCATTGAGGTGTGTCGCGAACGGCCGCGCGCTCGCTCCCCCATTGGTCAGCTGCAGGACCGGCGTCTCGACCTCGAGGAAGCCCTGGCCATCAAGGGTCGCCCGCAGGGACTTCAGCACCGCTGCCTTGTCCCGCACGATCTGGCGCGCCTCCGGGCGGACGATCATGTCGACATACCGCAGCCGCACGCGACCTTCGTCGGAGAGCGGCTTGTGCTCGTTGGGGAGCGGCCGGATCGCCTTGGCCGCCATCTGCCAGGTGACGACCTGCACAGACAGCTCCCCTCGCCGACTGGTGACCACTTCGCCCTGGACAGCGATCAGGTCACCCAGGTCGACCAGCGCCTTGACGTCGGCGAGCGAGTCCTCGCCGAGGTCGGCGAGGGAGAACATCGCCTGGAGCTCGGTGCCGTCACCGCCGCGGAGCCGGGCGAAGCAGAGCTTGCCGGTGTTGCGGAGGAAGATGACCCGGCCGGCGACGGCGACGTGATCCCCGGTGTGGTGGTCGGCACCGAGCTGCTCGGCGTCGTACGTCGCCACCAGATCGACGAGCTCGTGGCTGCGAGGCACCGAGATCGGGTAGGGATCGAGCCCCCGCGCGATCATCTTGTGGCGCTTGTCGAGGCGCACCTGCATCTGCTCGGGGAGGTCATCTCCCGGCGCAGGTTGCGACTGCTCGACAGGCTCGTTCATGGTCCACAGGTTACGGCATGCCCACCCGGTGACTCAGCGCGATATCGGGCCGCGACCAGGGCAGATGATCGCTGCACGGGGGTCGGCTCAACGCTGGTTGCGCTCGTACACGAGCCGAAGCCCGTCGAGGGTGAGGTAGGGCTCGACGTCCGTCAGGGTGGTGCAGGCAGCGACGACCGCGGAGTCCAGGTGGCCCGTCGCGACGACGCGTGGTGGCGGTCCTCCGAGCTCGGAGACGATCCGGGTCACCATCCCGTCCACGAGTCCGGCAAACCCGTTGACGGCACCGGACTGCAAGGCCTCGATCGTGTTCTTGGCGATCACCGATCTCGGTAGCTCGACCTCGACCTGGCGGAGCTGGGCGCCGTGGCGCCGCAGCGCCTCGACCGAGATGCCGACACCGGGCGAGATCGCCCCGCCGATGTAGCGGCCGGTCTCGTCGACCACGTCGAACGTGATCGCGGTGCCGAGGTCGACGACCACCACTGGCCCGCCCCACCGCGCCGCGGCAGCCACCGCGTTCGCCACCCGGTCAGTACCGACCTCTCGCGGGTTGTCCATGTGGACGGGCAGACCCGTCTTGACACCGGGCCCCATGACCAGCACCGCTGCCTGCGGGTAGTACGTGCTCGTCATCGCACGCAGCTCGTGCAGCACGGCCGGAACCGTGGAGGAGATGCACAACCCCGTCACGTCGGATGACTGCGGCCCGGACTCGTGCTCCGTGAGCCCACTCACGACGAGTCCCCATTCGTCCGCCGTACGCCGAAGCTCGGTCGACACCCGCCAGTGCGCCACCCGGTCCGCGCCCTCGAAGAGACCGAACGTGGTCTGCTCGTTGCGGACGCTCACGCACAGGACGCTCATCAGCGCAGGTCCAGGGCGATGTCCAGGGCGCGCACCGAATGGGTCAGCGCCCCGACCGCCAGGTAGTCGACGCCGGTCTCGGCCACGGCGCGAGCGTCCTCGAGGCTCAGACCGCCGCTGGCCTCGAGCCGCGCCCTCCCGGCGACGAGCTCGACGGCCGCGCGCATGGTGTCGGTCGACATGTTGTCGAGCAGGATCGACTCGGCGCCCACCTCGATCGCCTCGGAGACCTGGTCGATGGTGTCGACCTCGACCTGCACGGGCACGTCGGGGAACTCCTTGCGCACTCGCCGGAAGGCCTCACCAAGGCCGCGGGCCGCGACGACGTGGTTGTCCTTCACCAGTGCCTCGTCGGACAGCGACCGCCGGTGGTTGACGCCGCCGCCGCACCGCACCGCGTACTTCTCCAAGGACCGGAGCAGGGGCATGGTCTTGCGGGTGTCCCGGATGCGGGCACCGGTTCCGGACACCGCATCGACCCAATGTCGGGTTGCGGTGGCGACGCCGGACAGATGGCAGAGCAGGTTGAGGGCCGTCCGCTCACCGGTCAACAGCGCCCGCGCTGGTCCGTGCACGGTCATCAGCACGTCGCCGGCGGAGACGTGCGCACCGTCGATGACGTGACGCTCGACGAGGATGCTGGGCCCGATGAGCGTCCGCATCACTGCCTCGGCGGCGTCGAGCCCGGCAACGACGCCGTCCGCGCGCGCCACGAAGTCGCCGATGGCCATCGTCTCTGGAGAGATGGTGGCTTCGGTCGTGACGTCCACGCCACCGTCGAGGTCTTCCTCGAGGGCGGCGCGCACGAGGTCGTTGAGGTAGCCCGCGTCGAGCAGCGAGGGCTCGGCGCCGGGACGAGATCAGCTCGAGCCCGTACCGTCCGTTGTCGTCGCGTGCGCGGATGTCGAGGTGGTGGGACCAGGCGTCCGCAGCATCGGGGAAGTCCTCGCGCCAGTGGCTTCCCCGCGTCTCTTCCCGGACCGTCGCGGCGGCGACGACCGTCGCGGCGACCGTGACGAGGTTGGTGGCCTCCCAGGCCTCCGGCCCCACAGCATCGGCAGGCGTCCTCGCGAGCTCGGTCAGCGTCAGGGCCGCGGCCTGTAATCCCCAGGCGCCGCGCAGCACTCCGGCGTGCTGCGTCATGCCTTCACGCAGCAAAGGTATGACGTCGCCCGAAACAGCCCCCGCTACGCGATGGTCGACGACGGGAGTCCGCTGAACGGGGAGGTGGCGTTCGAGGTCTGCGGCGATCCGACGGGCGAACACGAGCCCTTCGAGCAGTGAGTTCGACGCCAACCGGTTCGCCCCGTGGACACCCGAGCACGCGACCTCACCACACGCGTACAGGCCCGGCACGGTCGTGCGTCCGTCGAGATCCGTCGCGACCCCTCCCGATGCGTAGTGGCACGCCGGTGCGACCGGGATCAGCTCGGTCACAGGGTCGATGCCGTGGTCCCGACAGGCAGCAAGCACGGTGGGAAAGCGGGTGGTCCATGTCTCCTCGCCGAGCTGCCGCCCGTCGAGCCACATGTGCTCGCGCCCTTGCTCGCGCATCCGCCGCATGATCGCCTTGGCCACCACATCGCGAGGCGCCAGGTCGGCGAGCTCGTGCTGGCCCTGCAGGAAGCGCACCCCGTCGTCGTCGACGAGGAATGCACCTTCGCCGCGGACGGCTTCGGACACGAGCGGCTGCTGCCCCCGTGACTCGGTGCCGAGCCACAACACGGTCGGGTGGAACTGGATGAACTCCATGTCGCGAAGCCGGGCCCCGGCGCGTAGTGCAAGCGCCATACCGTCACCGGTGGAGACCGAAGGATTGGTGGTGGACGAGAACACCTGTCCCAACCCGCCGCTCCCCAGCACCACCGCTCGACAGAGGACTGCACCGACGCCGTCGCGTTCGCCCTCACCGAGCACGTGGACGGTCACGCCGGCGACACCACCCTCACCGGGGATCAGGTCGAGCGCCAACGCGTGCTCGATGACGGTGATCGTCGGCGCCTGCAGCACCGCGGCAACGAGAGCGCGCTGGATCTCCGCACCGGTGGCGTCCCCGCCGGCGTGGACGATGCGGTCACGGTGGTGGCCGCCCTCACGCGTCAGCTGCAGCTCACCCAGCGGGTTGGTGTCGAACATCGCCCCGAGGTCGATCAGCTCGCGAAGCGCTGCCGGGCCTTCTGTGACCAGCGTGCGGACAGCGTCCTCGTCGCACAGACCTGCACCGGCGACGAGCGTGTCGTCGAGGTGCTGCTGCGGACTGTCTCCGGGGCCGATCGCTGCCGCTACCCCACCCATCGCCCAACGGGTGGAGCCGGCTGACAACACATCTTTGGTCACGACCGTGACGCGGCCGAGCCGACTGGCCCGGAGGGCGGTCGTCAGACCCGCGATGCCAGACCCGATGACGACGACATCGGTCTCGGACTGCCAGCCGGGCTCGCCGGCAGACAGCTTCTGCGGGAGCGTGAGCTCAACGGTGGTCACGCGGTCATTGTCGCGGTCGACGTCAAGGCGGCCACGGTGGCCCCTGTCTCATCCCACGACGGCGGGTGGAGCCGACAGGCCCCGAGCTGCCGGCGCGTCGGGTACGAAGGTTGCGGACAGGCCGACGTCGACGATCGCGTTGTGCTCGTCGACGAACACGACTGACGGGACGAACGCCCGTGCCTCGACGTCGTCGAACTGACCGTAGGCAATCAGGATCACGACGTCTCCCGGGTGCACGAGATGGGCAGCTGCGCCGTTGATGCCGATGACGCCACTGCCGCGTCGACCCGCGATCGTGTAGGTCTCGAGTCGTGCTCCGTTGGTGACGTCGACGATCTGGACGCGCTCGCCGGCGAGCAGGTCGGCGGCATCGAGGAGGTCGGCGTCGATCGTGACCGATCCGACGTAGTGCAGGTCCGCCTCCGTCACCGTGGCGCGATGGAGCTTGGACTTCATCAGGGTGCGGTACATCGTCTGTGCCTCCGAAGGTTCAGCTGCCGAGTCGCAGCGAGACGTTGTCGATGAGCCGGGTAGCGCCCACCCTGGCCGCCACGAGCAGCCGGGCCGGGCCGTCCGCTGGTTCAGGTCCGAGGGCCTCGTCTGTCACGGCGAGGTAGTCCAGGTCGAGCCCGGTCGCGGCGGCGAGCACGGCCTGCGCCGCACGGCGTACGACGTCCGCACCCTCCGACTGCGCGGCCCGGCCGGCGCGCAGCGCGCGTGACAACGCCAGGGCAGTAGCGCGTTCGGACTCCGACAGGAACCGGTTCCGGGAGCTCAGCGCCAAGCCGTCGTCCTCCCGAACCGTTTCGCTCCCGACCACCTCGACCGGCATGCACAGGTCGTCGACCATCCGCCGGATCAGCACGAGCTGCTGGTAGTCCTTCTCGCCGAAGACTGCGACGTCCGGGCCCACGAGGCCGAACAGCTTGGCGACCACCGTCAACACACCGCGGAAGTGTCCGGGCCGGCTTGCTCCCTCGAGAACCGTCCCCAACGGACCGGGCTCGATGACGACCTCCGCAGGACCGCCCGGGTAGACCTCGTCGACGGTCGGGGCGAACACGAAGTCGACGTCGTGCTCGGCACACATCGCGATGTCGCTGTCGAAGGTGCGTGGGTAGCGGTCCAGGTCCTCGCCGGGCGCGAACTGCAGCGGGTTGACGAAGATCGACGCGATGAGCAGTTCGCCTCGACCGCGCGCGACGTCGAGCAGACGGGCATGGCCTGTGTGCAGTGCTCCCATCGTCGGGACGAGGACCACCGAGGGTCGCTGGGATCCGGCACGCCCGCCCACGAGGTCGGCGAGCTCGGCGCGCGTACGTGCGATCGATGGTGCGGTCATGACGTCCTCGGACCAGACGAGGTCAGCCAAGCGCGTCGGTCAGCGCGGCCGCGAGGACCTCGTTGATCGCGTCGGCCCGGCGCGGCTCGAGCCGACCGTCGGCGAGCGCGTGGTCTGCTGTGGCCCGCGCCATCGCGACGTACGACTCGACGGTCGACCGCGGTTGCCCCGACGCTGCGAGGCTGTTGACGTGGGCCTTCACGGTCTCGACGTCTCCGCGGACGATCGGACCCGTGAGCGCGGCGTCGCCGTAGTCGAGGGCGTTGTCGAGCGCCGCTGTGAGCAGCGGTCGCAGGGTCGCTGCCGGATCCGTCGAACCGGCCACACGGAGCACCTCCATCGCCTGCGAGACGAGCGTGACGAGGTGGTTGGCGCCGTGCGCGAGGGACGCGTGGTAGAGCGCCCGACTGTCCTCGTCGATCCAGGCGATCCGGCCGCCGAGCGCCCCGACGAGCTCGAGGACGAACTCTTGCTCGGTAGCCGCGCAGGTGACGCCGTAGGTGCACCCGGGCAACCGGTCGAGGTCGACATCGGTACCCGTGAAAGTCATGGCAGGGTGCAGGGCGATGCCATGTGCGCCGATGTCGATCGCCGGGCGCAGGACGTCGGTGCCATGTCGTCCGCTGGTGTGGACGACGTACTGGCCGGGGTGGATCGCGCCGGACGCCACCAACATCCGGACGACGTTGTCGAGCGCGTCGTCGGGGACGGTGAGGAGCAGGATGTCGGCAGACTTCGCCACAGCGGTGGGCTTGTCGATCCGGGCGCTCGGGAGCAGCGTCTCGATCCGGGTCCGCGAAGCGTCGGACTCTCCAGCGACGGCGGCGATGGGGTGGCCGGCCTGGTGCAGGGCGGCGGTGAGCACGGCACCGACGCGTCCGGCGCCGATGACGCCCAGCGAAGGGAGGCTCGTCGAGCGGCTGGGGCCGGTTGAACCTGCTGAACCACGTGACATGGTCATGTTCGCCTTTCGGTTCCAGTCCCGTGCGGGGTACCGGACGTTCGCGCGAGTGAAGAGGCCTTGTCGGCCACCTTCAACGATAGCGCCGGCTTCACCTGGGGGGATATGCCACGAGAAGTGGGCTACCTCACACGCCGTACGACGACCAGGCCCGCGCCGGACTGCCACTCCAGTCGCGCGAACGACGTCTCGGGCAGCCGCTCGAGGTCCAGGTCCGGGGACGCGCTCCGCACGTGCCCGCCTCCGTGGATCCCCGCCACGTCCACCGAGACGTCCAGGGAGAGGACAGTACGTGGCTCCGCCGGACCGACCGCCCAGTCCGCCAGATCGAACCGGGCGACGAACCCGCTGTCGTCGTAGACCTGGTCACCGCGCGCGACCCAGGCGGTGGCCGCGGGGGCGGAGAACCGTGCCACCTCTCCACTCAGCCAGACATCGTCGTCATCAGCACCGGCCCGCAGCGACGTCCGGATGGCCGTCTCGACGCCAGGCGTCGGGGCACCACGTATGAGTGCCCACCCGGTGACGACCAACGACGCGTCGTCCCAGTGGGCGTCCACCAGCCGCGCGTCGAAGTCGAGCTCGTGCGCTCCGAGCCCACGCAGGTCCGCCGGAACATCGGCACCGGCGTCGGACACGATCGGCAGTTCGGTCGGCACTGCCCGGTCACCTCGGACCTGCAACGACAACGGCCCTGGATGGGCCTCGATCCACGCCAGGACCCGCTCGGCATCGGCACGGCGGTCGGACGTGACGAGCCAGCCGATCAGCCGCTGCGGCAGACGGAGCATGGACGACTCGACCGGCGGGAAACCCTCGAGAAGCTCGCGCAGACCCGAGACCAGTCGCTGCCAGTAGACGTCGTCGGCAGCCGGGATCTGCTCGAAGTACACGGGCAGGTCCCCCACCAGGGCGAGCCGTCCCCAGAAGTCCAGCACGGTCTCGTCCCCGTACGTGCGCACGACCTCCGTGGTCAGCCGCTTCGTCGTCAGGCGGTCTTCGAGGTCGTCCAGGTCTGCTCGCCGCTGCGTGATCGAGCTTCCGTCGGAACGGACCCGCCACGTGTAGACAGGTCGCCGGATGATGTCGAATCGGTCGGCGGTCAGGTAGGCGTGCATGATCGCCGGCTGGTCCTCGTAGCGGACGCCCTCAGGGAAGTGGATCCCCGCGCCCTCGTAGAACGATCGGCGGAACACCTTGTTCCAGGCGAACACGTTCCGCAGGATCCAGGGTTCTTCGGCTGCCGTGATCCCGATCCTGCGCCGTTCGACGCCACGCCGGATGAACTCCGGCTCGACGAGCTCTCCGTCGACGAGTTGCTGCACCGAGCCGACGACGAAGTCCGACCCGCTGTCGGCCAGTGTCGAGACCATCGCGCGGTAGGCGTCCTCCGGTACCAGGTCGTCGGAGTCGACGAAGGCGAGGTACTCACCCGTGGCCTCGGCAACGCCTCGGTTCCGGGCCGCTCCCAGCCCATGATTCTCGGTCCGGATGAGTCGCCACCCTCGACGTCGTGCGGCGTACCGTCGGGCGATCTCCGGCGACCCGTCCGTCGAGCCGTCGTCGACCAGGATGACCTCGAGGTCGCGATACGTCTGGGCCAGGATGCTGTCGAGGCACTCGGCGAGGTACGGCTCCACGTTGTGGATGGGGACGACGACGCTCAGCGTTCCGAGCGTACGGCGGAGCAGCCGGGGCAACACAGCGTCACCCTATTGGGCACCCCGGTGCGCAGCTACGTACCCATGGCGACGGCGCGGGTGCGCGCTACGATGAGCCACCCATCGTCAAGCACGGCACGTCGCGCGGACCCGCCACCGCAGCTCAAAGGACGCTGATGCCCCTCCCCACGTTCCTGATCCCCGGGGCCCAGAAGAGCGGCACGTCGACGCTCTCGACGCTGGTCCGCCTTCACCCGGAGACTCACGTCTTCAAGAAGAAGGAGGTCCACTTCTTCGACTGGCACTACGAACGTGGGATCGACTGGTACAAGGCTCAGTTCGAGCCCAAGCCCGGACAGGTCGAGATCTGCGACGCCACGCCGACCTACATGTACTACGACTATGCGCGTCAGCGGATGTTCGAGACGCTGCCCGAGGTCAAGCTCGTCATCATCCTGCGTGACCCGGTCAAACGGGCGTACTCCCATTTCTGGCACTCGTCACGGCTCGAGTACGACGACGTGGCGACGTTCGAAGAGGCCGTGGCACTCGAACCGAGCCGACTGGCGAGCGGGAAGCGCCGGCACCTGATCCGCCACTCCTACCTCGACCGCGGGCGCTACATCGACCAGCTCGTCGACCTGGAGCGTCACTACGGTAGGGACCGCATGTACGTGCTCACTCTCGACGACCTGATCAAGGACGTGCAGTCCACGATCGAGGGCGTGTTCTCCTTCGTCGGCGTCGATCCCGGGCGTTCCGCTGAGGTCATCGAGCGTTGGGAGGTCAGCCGCGCCAGGCGCGCCGAGGAGAGCAAGAACGAGAACGAGAATGCCGGGAGCTACCCGCCGATGGACCCGGCCACCAGGGCCGGCCTGGTCGAGGAGTTCCGTCCCTGCAACGACCGCCTCGCCGAGTGGCTCGGCCGCGACCTGTCGGCGTGGAACGTCTGACCGAGCGCTGGGTCCCCTGGCGCGACGCCTGGCAGCAGGCGCTCTACGGTCCCGACGGCTTCTACCGTACGGCCGTCCCCGGCGATCACTTCCGCACCTCGGTGCACGCGTCCGCCCTGTTCGCCGGAGCCGTCCTGCAGGTCGTACGCCGGCAGCGACTTACAGGCGTGACGGACTACGGGGCCGGCAACGGCGAGCTGCTTCGACACCTCGCTGCCGTGGCGCCCGACCTCAGCCTGACCGCGGTCGAGGTGCGGCCGCGACCCGAAGACCTGCCCGCCTCGATCAGCTGGGTGGCCGAGCTTCCCGACCGGGTCGAGGGTCTGCTCTTCGCGAACGAGCTGCTCGACAACGTCCCCTGCGATGTCGTCGAGCGCGACGACTCGGGCGCGATCCGCATCATCGAGGTGGACCCGGACAGCGGCCGCGAACGACGTGGTGACCTCGCCGACACCGCCCTGGTCGACTGGCTCGATCGCTGGTGGCCGCTGGAGCAGAGCGGAGACAGGGCCGAGGTGGGCCTGACCCGCGACCGCTTCTGGCAGCGTGCCTGCGGGCGGATCACGTCCGGCGCGAGCCTCGCCATCGACTACGGACACCTGCGGGACTACCGCCCCGTCCTGGGCACGATCTGTTCCTACCGCGCCGGCCACGAGACTCCGCTGTCCCTGGATGGACATCATGACCTGACCGCTCATGTCTCCATCGACTCGTTGGCCGCGGGGGTCGGAGCCACCGTCGGCCGGCAGCGTGACCTGCTGCGCGACCTCGGCCTCACCGCGAACAGGCCGGACCTGTCGCTGGCCACGTCGGATCCGGTGGGCTACGTCCATGCGCTGTCTGCCTCGTCGGAGGCCGGGGAGCTGCTGGCATCACCTGGTCTCGGTGACCTGCACTGGGTGCTGGGGCGGCACGGCGCAGACCGGGAAGCGGGCGACGCCCTGGCAGGGGTCGGTCGTTAGTGTCGACAGGATGAGCGACAACATCGAACGGATGTCCGGCGGCGAGTGGTACATCACCGACGAAGCGGTGCTCGACCTGCAACGCGAACGGCAGGCGCTGATGGAGCGCTACAACGCCACCAGCATCACCGAGACGCTGACCCGGCGGGAGCTCCTGGTGGAGCTGCTCGGCCAGGTCGGCGACGAGGTCGAGGTCCGTAGCCCGGTCTACGTCGACTACGGCTCCAACGTGCGGGTCGGCGCCGGGGTCTTCGTCAACTACGGCTGCCAGCTCGCCGACGTGGCCACGATCACGATCGCGGACCACTGCCAGATCGGTCCCAACGTCCAGTTCCTGACACCGGTCCACCCGGTCGAGCCGGACCGCCGCGAAGCCAAGTGGGAGACGGCCGAGCCCATCACGATCGGTCGCAACGTCTGGATCGGTGGTGGAGCGATCATCTGCCCGGGAGTGACGATCGGCGCAGACACGGTGGTGGGCGCCGGATCGGTGGTGACCAAGGATCTGCCGGCACGCGTCGTCGCGGCCGGCAACCCGGCCCGCGTGGTCCGTGAGCTCGGCTGAGGCTCTCCCGGAGTACTGCACAGGCCGGCGTGGGAGCATGACGATGTGACGGAGCAGCGGATCGTCGGCATCGGGGCCGGCGCGGAGGCCTTCCACGGTCACGAGCGCGGTGGCACAGGTCCCGGCACCGAGCTCGCGACGCAGGACATGGTGCTCAACATCGGGCCACAGCACCCCGCGACCCACGGCGTCCTCAGGCTGCGGCTGACCCTCGACGGTGAGCGGATCGTCGACTGCGAGCCGATCGTCGGCTACATGCACCGCGGCGTCGAGAAGCTCTTCGAGGTCCGCGACTACCGGCAGATCATCGTGCTCGCGAACCGTCACGACTGGTTGTCGGCCTTCTCGTCGGAGCTCGGTGTGGTTCTGGCTGTCGAGCGCATGCTGGGCATGGAGGTCCCGGTGCGAGCCACCTGGACCCGGATGCTGCTGGCGGAGCTCAACCGGGTGCTCAACCACCTGATGTTCCTGGGCTCGTACCCGCTGGAGGTAGGCGCCATCACGCCGATCTTCTACGCGTTCCGCGAGCGGGAGACGATCCAGGAGGTGATGGAGGAGATCTCCGGCGGCCGCATGCACTACATGTTCAACCGGGTCGGTGGTCTCAAGGAGGACCTTCCCGCCGGCTGGCCGCAACGGGTTTCGGCCGCGGTATCGGCCGTTCGCCGGCGACTTCCTCAGATCGAGGAGCTCATCTTCGGCAACGAGATCTTCCGAGCGCGCACCGTCGGCGTCGGCGTCCTTTCTGCCGAGACGATCGCCCAGTACGGCGTGAGCGGACCCATCGCGCGCGCGTCCGGAGTCGACTTCGACCTGCGGCGGGACGACCCGTACCTGGCCTACGACGAGCTGGCGGCCGACGGGCTGCTTCGCGTACCCACCCGCACCTCCGGTGACTGTCACGCCAGGTTCGGTCTGCTTCTCGACCAGGTCAAGGTGTCCCTCGACCTTGCCGACGCGTGCCTCGACCGGATCGGCGCGCTGCCACGGGGGCCGATCAACGTCAGGCTGCCCAAGATCCTGAAGGCGCCGGAGGGCCACACCTACGCCTGGACCGAGAACCCGCTGGGCATCAACGGCTACTACCTCGTGTCGAAGGGTGAGAAGACGCCGTGGCGGCTGAAGCTCCGGTCAGCCTCGTTCAACAACATCTCGGTGCTGCCGACCATGCTTCCCGGGCAGGTCGTGGCCGACATGGTCGCCATCCTGGGCTCGATGTTCTTCGTTGTAGGAGACATTGACAAATGACCCTCATGCCTGACAAAAGAACGCGACAATAGGGACATGAGTACCCTCACCAGCGCGGCCCCGGTGATCGCGAGACCACCGGTGCAGACGGCCGAACCTGCCCGTTTGCCCGCGAGCGGCCGCGACCTGTGGGTGTACGCCGGCGCGGTCCTGACCGGAGCGGTAGTCATCGTCCTCGCGTCGATCAGGCAGCCCTACAACCAGAACGAGCTGCTACAGATGGCGCCCTACGGGAGCGACTCCGTGGGCGAGATCGTGAGCGGCACCCGCCAGCCACCTCTCGACCCGTTGCTGGGCGCGATCGTCCAACACCTCCTCGGCGTCGGTCAGATGAGGCAGCGGCTGGTGCCGGCGATCGCAGGCATCTGCACGTTGGTCCTGCTGGCCTGGTTGCTGAGGCGCGTCGGTACCGGGGTCGCCGGGGCGGCCGCGCTGTGGCTGCTCGCCACGATGCCGCTGTTCGTGCGCTACTCGGCATACACACGGCCGTATGCGCTGCCGCTCTGTCTGATGCTCGTGTTCGTCGTCGTGACCCATTGCTGGCTGACCTCGGGCCGACGCGGCTGGCTGCTCCTCGTCGGGTTGGCCGCTGTCGCACTCCCCCTGTCCCGGGTACCCGAGCCCACTGTCTTCCTCCTCACGGTCATCGCCACGATGGTCGTCTCGGCCATGCGCCACCGGATCGAGTGGAGACGCGCCATCCCTCCAGCCGTGCTAGCAGCAATGGCCTTGCTGTTCGCCGGCGTCCCGATGGTCTGGTCTCTCGCCGAGAGCGCTCCTGGCCTCTGGGACCCGCACCCCTCGCACGTCATCGACCGACTGCCCACGGGCTTCGAGGAGTTCACCCAAGGCTTCCTGCCGCTGATGGGCCGTGCGATCCCCTTCTGGCCGCTGACGCTGAGCCTCGTCGCACTGGCCTTCATCGTCCCGGCGTCACGTCGCATCCTCGCGACGTGGTGGTTCTTCTGGCCGCTGACGGCCGCCCCCATCGTCTTCGTGCTGGCCTACCACTTCTTGTCCTCGGTCAACTTCGACACGTTGCCCTACCGGACGAGGGCGGCGTACTTCTTCGCCCCACCGATCATCCTCGCGATGGCGGCCCTGGCATCGGCGTGCTGGAACAACACCTTGATGACGACCTGGGTCCGGGCAGGTGCCGGGGTGGCCTTTGCAGTGACCCTATGCGCGCAGCTGCCCGCGCTCCACGCGACGGTTTCAGAGCCGGACGTACCCGACTTCGGTGCCGCTGCGGCCCTCGTCAACGACCAGGTGTCGGCCGACGACATCGTGCTGTTCGACCGTCCCGGGCCACCCGGCAGCTACCACATCACCTTCCAGGGAACGTCGCGCTATCTGGCGGATGGGCGGAGCATCCTCCAAGTAACTCAGCTGCTGCGTCACCCGGAGAAAGTTGCCAACGGCGCGGACATCTACCTGCTGGTCGATGGAGACTGCACGGGTTCGATCTGCGCCCCCGGACTCACGACCTGGAATCAACGTGTGCAGGGGTGGCGCCTGGTCGGGACCGCAGATGTGTTCGCCCTTTATGCACCCCGCCGGACCTCCACCGGCAGGGCGGCGGCGGCTGATGGGCTGCTCGCACTGTCGCAGAAACTCGGGCCCGAGGTGGGTGGGGTCGCGGCGTTCGCGGCCGCATCCCTGCAGCGCAGTATGGGCCAGCCCGGGCGGGCGGCCAAGACCCTTGCGGAGCTGTACAAGGCCGCCGGCCCGGCTCTCGCGAAGGACCTCAGAGCCGACGCGGCGAAGCGCGGTTTCACACCCACGGCTTAGGCACGCCGCTCACGTGGTAACTCAGACGATGAACCAAGGGTAGAGTCTGCCGCGCTCTTGCTGACGCGTGACCAGAAAGGCCCTCATCATCCGCACCGCCGAGGAACTTCCTTCGCAGACCGATCTGTCCGGGTCCGATTCGTCCTCCTCTGGTCCGCTCCGAGCCGGGACAGCGGAGCTCATCGGGTACGCCACCGCCGCGATCGTCGGCACGGCCCTGATCGTCGTCGCCGCCTACACGCAGCCGTACAACCAGAACGAGATCCAGCAGATCGCGCCGTACGGCACCGGAGACATCTCGAAGATCATCCACGCCACCCGCCAACCACCGATCGACCCACTGCTCGGCGCTGCGGTCGAGCATGTCTTCGGCGTGGGTCAACTGAGGCAGCGGCTCGTTCCCGTCATCGCGGGGATCGTGATGCTGATCGTGATGTCACTGATCCTGCGCCGCCTGCGGATCGGCTACGCCGGTGTCGTCGCCGCCTGGGCGATGGCGATCTCGCCGCTGCTCATTCGCTACAGCGGCTACGCGCGCCCCTATGCGCTCCCGCTGATGCTGATGTTGGTCTACGTCTACGCAGCCATGATGTTCGAGGAGACGCGGCACAGACGATGGCTCGTCGTGCTCGGGCTGAGCGCCGTCGCCATGCCCGCGACCCGGGTCCCCGAGCCCAACGTCTTCCTGGGTGTCACGCTGATCTTCACGGTCTGGCGGCTGTGGCGCGGCCGACTGCCTCGTCACTTGGCGATTCCGCTGATCGCCGTCCCGGCCGTCGCGATCGCGGCTGTCGGCTATCCGCTCTTCCGCGTCCTGGCCCACCAGTCGTCCAAGATCTTCGACCTCAGCCCCAGTGGTTTCGTGCGTCGGTTCCCGCACGGCGTCCACGAGGTCTTCACCGGCTTCCTGCCGCTGATGAGCCACTACACGCCATGGTGGCCGCTGCTCGTGGTCGCGGTGGTCGCCGTCGTGGCCATTCCGTCGGCTCGACGGTGCCTCGCCGAATGGTGGTTCTTCTGGCCGCTCCTCGCGGCGCCCGTGGTCTTCGCCCTGGCTTACCACTTCCTCAACCCGTTCTCTTTCGAGGTTCGCCCCTATCGCACCCGCATGGCGATCTTCTTCGTACCGGCCATCACCCTGCTCGTCGCTGCGCTCTGCGCCCCACTGGTCGCCGCCGCGAAACAGTGGTCCGTACGCTCGCGGGCCATCCTGGGGACGTTCGTCGCAGCACTCGTGTTGTCTCAGCTCCCTGCAACCGCCAACGTGCTGACGAAGAAGGAGGCTCCGGACTTCCAACAGGCCGCCCAGGTCCTGACCCATGACCTCTCGCCGCACGCGATCGTCCTCTACGACACGGTCAGTGTCGCTGGACAGTGGCGCCAGCCCTTCTCCGGCATACCGCGCTACATGGGAGACGTCCCGTTCGTGGGCCAGGTGTCAACGCTCATGCGGCATCCCCGGACGGTCCCGCTCTCCGGCCCCGTCCTCGTCCTCCTGCTCGACAGCCCGTGTTCGACGTCGGTCGTCTGTGACGGCGTGAAGGTGCCGTGGGACGGCAAGGTTCCCGGTTGGCACGTGAAGAAGCGCTTCGACCGTTTCACGCTGTACGCACCCGACCAGAAGCTGGTCGGGCGGGACGGTGTCGTCCAAGCGATGACCACGTGGGGCCAGGACCTGACGCCAGCGTACGGATATCCAGAGACCTACGTCGCGGCCTCGTTGCTCAAGCAGATGGGGGAGGCAGCGCAGGGCAAGGCACTCATCGCGCGCATGCTGACCAACGCCGGCGACGAACGGGCGGCGATCGAGAAGACCGCCGCCAAGAGGCGCATGGACCCGTTCCAGTGACCGTCGCACCACACGGTTCCGTGCACCCGCACACCCCTACACTGTGCGGGTGATCGCGCAGCAGGAGCAGTCCGACGACGATGCCGAGCGGGAGCAGCCCCCCTTCGACGACGACCCCGAAGAACCCGAGGACGACGACTCCGAGGAGGCCGAGGACAAGTTCCCTGGTCAGCATCACGTCGAATTCCGGACGATCGTCCTGCCCAACCGCAAGATCGTGTTCGTCCCCATGCTGAAGGCGGGCTGCACCTCACTGCTCTGGATGCTCGCCCGGGTGGCCGGCTTGAAGGCTCGCCGTTTCGAGAGGTCGGTCCTTGGGGCCGTGTCCCCGGCCATGACGATCCACACGATGTCGGCGTGGCCCGATCCGTTGCGCTGGAGCTCGCTCACGGACGAGCAGAAGGACGCGATTGCTGCCGACGACTCGTGGTTGCGCTTCACGACTGTGCGGGACCCGGCCACCAGGTTGTGGTCGGCCTGGCAGTCCAAGCTTCTCCTGCGCGAACCGGGCTTCACCCGCCGTTTCGGTGACGAGGCGTGGTTCCCGAGGATCCCCACGGAACCGCACGAGGTCGTCGAGGACTTCCGTGCGTTCGTGCGCTCACTTGTCTCGGACAACCCGCCGTACGACGCGCACTGGGGTCCGCAGACCGACTTCATCGCGGCTGCGCCCCCCTTGACCCATGTAGGCCGCCTCGAGTCCCTCGACGAGACCACGCGACTGGTCGAGCAGCACCTGGGTCCTGACGTGCAAACGGTCACCGGACAGCAGGAGAACCGCAGCCTGCTCCGCTACCACCGGGCGCTGTACGACGACGAGACGGCGGCCGTCGTCAACACCTACTACGCCAACGACTTCACGCAGCTGGGCTACGAGCCGCTGGCGTCGAGCCCCGACGCGGCAGCGCTCGAGAGTTGGTCGGACCAGGCCGCCGGTCGACTCGACCCGATCGGTGCCCTGTGCGGCGCCCACGCACGCATCGAAGAGCTGCACAAGCACGCCAAGACCGCGAAGGGCCGCCGGCTCAGGGTCCTGGAGCTCGAAGTCGAGAACGCACGCCTCGAGTCCTGGATCGACGCTGCGGCCGAGCAGACGGCCATGCGGACGAGCTAGACGACCGGCCGAATCCAACCGCGGCCACCCGTGCCGACGGGCCCCTCGCGGCTCGGGTGTGAATTCGTTGGGCTCGCCCGATCCCCGTACGATACGGACCATGCATGACCACGAGACCGGCGACGCAGCGACGCCGTCGGAGCACTGGCGGCAGCAGCCGCGGCGGCTGGTGCTGGTCGCTGGTTCCGGGCGCAGCGGCACCAGCACCATGTCGGGCATCCTGCGCCAGCTCGGGCTCTATGTCCCGCAGCCGGAGGTTGCCGCGGACAACAGCAACCCGCGTGGTTTCGGCGAACCCCAGGTGGTCGTGGACCTCCACAACGCCCTGCTGAGCCGTGCCGGCGTCCATGCCTCCGACGCCCGACCGACGGCGTGGGGCCTGGCCGAGGAAGCCGTCACCGAGAGCGTCCAGTCCGCGCTCGACCGATGGGTGGACGCGCAGTTCGTGGAGGCGGAGGCGGCCTTCACCACCGAGATCGTGATCAAGGACCCGCGGCTCGCCTGGTTCCTGCCGATGTGGCAGCAGGCGGCCGAGCGCGCTGACGCCGCGGCGTGCGTCGTCACCATGCTCCGGCCGCCGTCTGAGGTCGTGGGCAGCAAGTCGCGCTACTACGGCGGACGGATGGCCGACAGCAACCGAACCGCCGCCTGGGTCAACATGATGCTGCAGACCGAGCACGCGACCCGGTCGAGCCGACGTGCCTTCGTGAGCTATCACGCACTCCTCGAGGACTGGACCACGGCGCTGTACCGCGCCGGCGAGACACTCGGACTGAGCGGCATCGAGAACGCCGCGACCGACGACATCCGTCGCGTGCACCAGTTCGTCGACCCAAGCCTTCGCCGGGTGAAGATCGGGTGGAGCGACATCGAGGTCCCAGACACCCTCCGCGCTCTCGCCGATGACACCTGGGAGCAGCTGAGCACGCTGGTCGAGCCGACGTCCGACGAAGAGCTCGTGCACAAGAGACTCGACGAGCTGCGCGAGGCCTACGCCCGGCTCTACCACGACGCCGAGCTCGTCGCGATGTCCTCAGTCATTGCCGCTCGACGGACGAGGCCGGACCCCGCTGCCACGCCGGCCAAGCGGGCACTCGCCCGTAGCAGAGCAGAACGCTTCGCCCACCTCATCCCCCACGGCTTCAGGGCCAAGATCCCGGCCGGTGTACGCCACCGTGCGCGCGCCGGTATCGCGCGCCTGCGAGGTGGTGGCCGGTGACCTCTCCGGACACCTCACCGGTCATGCACAACCTGGAGGGTCACGACGACTTCGACGTCGCGTGGCCCTGGCTCAACCAGCAGCTGACACCGGGAATCACGACCGTGCTGCGGGTCAAGAACGAGTCGCGGTCGATGCCCCGGGTCCTGCCCGGCATGCTCCTCGCCACCGACCGCGTCGTCGTCGTCGACAACCAGTCCGACGACGGGACAGCCGACGTCGCCAGACAGGTCGCCGCGGAGCTCGGGCTGTCCGATCGCCTGGTGGTCAAGGACTATCCGTTCGACGTGAGCCGGTGTGGCCTCGAGCATCTGTGGACCCCCGACCGTTCGGTGCACAGCCTGGCGTACTTCTACAACTGGTCGTTCTCACACGTCTCCACGACGTACTCCATGAAGTGGGACGGCGACATGGTGCTCACGCCGGAAGGAGTTGCGATCCTGCGCGATCTCGGCTGGCAGCTCGACGGCGACGTGCTGGTGACGATCCCGCGGCACCCGCTCTTCGTCGAGAGCGAGTCGGTGGCGTATCTCGACCGCGGCACGGCCAACATCGAGCCCTACGTGTTCCCGATGGCGTCCGGCTACGGACACGTCAAGGCGTTCGAGTGGGAGCTCAGGCTGCATCCCGAGGACATCACGCGACTGCGCCTGCCCGAAGGCCTCTGCGTCGAGCTGAAGTACCTGGACTCCGACGAGTTCGCACACTGGACCGCACCCGACTCCTTCGCCGACAGCATCCGCACCGGCCGCAAACGTCGCGAGTGGGAGGTCTTCCACGGACTCGCCGAGGGACGGTGGCGCGAGCTCGGCGACATCGAGCGCATCGAGGCTCCGCCCGGCGTCAACGTCATCGACTACGTCACCGAGCGGTGGCTGCCGCAGTCGCATCGGCCGGTCTTCGTGGGCGGGCTGGAGTTCCCGGTCACGCCTGGGGAGCTCCCCATCGATCCTGACCGGCGGGGGCCCGGCGGCAAGCTGCTCGAAACTCCGGAGGTACGGCAGGGCGTGCGCCAACCCGCCGACACCGAAGAAGCGGTCGACATCGACGGCGCGGCAACGCCTGCGCGAGCTGCCCGCCCTGCCGAGGCGGCCACGGTGGCCACCGAAGAGCTCCCCGACGCGAGCAACAGGCGCGTGCTGATGGTGGCCGGGTCGGGTCGCAGCGGCACGAGCCTGCTCGCCGGCATTGCCGCCCAGCTCGGCCTGTACGTGCCGCAGCCCGAGATCAGCACGGACAGCAGCAACCCGTTGGGATTCTCCGAGCCCGCTTGGGTCGTCGAGTTCAACGACCGGCTGCTGCGGCGAGAACTGGTCGAGGTGTCCGACGCCCGCCCTGAGGCGTGGTTCACCACGACGCGGCTCTCAGCGCAACCGCGAGCCCGCCTGTTGCTCTTCGAATGGCTCAGAGCTGCAGTTCGAGCAGGCCGACGAGCTCGTGATCAAGGATCCTCGCCTGTCCTGGTTCCTCGGGATGTGGCGAGCGGGCGTGCTGCGAACCGGCGCGCAGCCCAGCTTCGCCACGATGCTGCGTCACCCCACCGAGGTGGTCAGCAGCAAGTCGCAGCAGTATCCGGGCCCGGCAGGAAACACCAACCGCACGGCGGCCTGGATCAACCTGATGTTGTTCACCGAGCGCGCCACCCGAGGGTCGCTGCGCACGTTCATCGAGTACGACGATCTGCTCGAGGACTGGGCCCGTGTGGTTCGTCCGATGGGCGACTGCGTTGGGACTCCGCTCGATCAGTGCTGCCAAGACGGCCGACCTGCGGCGCGTCGAGGAGTTCGTCCGTCCCTCGTTGCGCGGCAGCCACCGCGGGTGGGACGACCTCGGCGTGATCGCACCGGTTCGCGATCTCGCCGAGGAGGCCTGGACCCAGCTGCGCAAGCTTGCGAAGGGCGACGACGACGCAGCGCAGGCGGCGATGCTCGACGCGCTCCGGCGTGACTACGTCCGGCTGTACGCGGAGGCCGAGGGCATCGTGGCTTCGTCGATCGATGCCGCGGTGCCCTCCGGGCCTCCCGAAGGATGCGTTCCTGGCCGAGTTCGAACGCAGCCTGAGCTAGTCTCGCTCTCAGACCAGTCCCTTGTCGGACAGGAACTGAGCCGCGACGTCCTCGGGCTTCTGCCGCTCGACGTCGACCTTGGCGTTCATCGTGGCGAGATCGTCGGTCGTCAGGGCCGCTGACAACTTGTCGAACAGCTGCGTCAGGTCAGGGTTGGCCTTGAGGAAGTCGGCGTTGACGGCCGGGGTCAGGTTCTGTGCCGGCTGGATGCCCTTGTCGTCCTCGAGCAGGACGAACCCGGCATCGGCGAGGGTGCCGTCCGTCGTACCCGTCTCGCCCATCTGCACCTCGCCGCTCTTGACCGCCTCCTTCATCTGGGCGCTGGCGAAGTCGAGCGGCACGATGCTGGTGATGTCGATGCCGTAGACGTCCTTCAACCCGCCCTCACAGTCGGCACGCCCCTCGCAGTCCGCGGGAGCGGCGAGCTTGATGGGCTGGCCGAGACCAGCAAGGTCCGACAATGTCGTGAGGTTGTTGTCGTCGGCGAACTTCTGCGTCACGAAGAACGCGTTCTGGTCCGTCGCGTCTGACGGCGGCAGGATCGAGATCCCCTTCTTCTCCGCCAGCGGCTTGAGCGCGGCCAGGGTCGCCGCGGGGTCGTTGCTCGAGACCAGCGGAGCGTCCGCACCGTTCTCGTCGGTGTTGAGGTAGTCGGTGATCCCAGCGAGGTAGTCCGGCACGATGTCGACACTGCCCTTGCTCAGCTCGGGAATGTAGACGTCGCGGGTCGTGACCAGCTTGGTGGTCACGCTGTAGCCGTCCCCTTCCAACAGCTTCTGGTAGATCGCGGCCAGGATGCGGCTTTCGGTGAAGTCCTGACCTCCGACGGTCACGCTGCCCTTGTCACCACTTCCTGTCGTGCTGCCGCCCTGGCTCTCGAGCGTGTTGTCGCTGCCACAGCCGGCGGCCGCGGCGAGCGTGATGCCCGCAAGCGCGATGCCGATGATGCGTTGGATCCTCATGAGGTGTACCACCTTCTGTGTCCCGCGAGCCGAGGCGCGCGCGTGTCCGATGGGCACCCATGGGCGGTACCCGTCCCTACCGAAGCACCCCGCACCGACACCCGCAAGCAGACGGGTGCTTACGAATGCATCACGATGCCTGACGGCGCGCGCGACGCATAGGATCGAGTGTGCGTTCGGCAAGCACCGCGACGGCTTCCAGCACCAGAGCGCCGACAGCGACGAGGATCGCGCCGGCCACCACCTCGGCCGTACGCTGCTGCGCGAAGCCACGAGTGATGATTCGCCCCAAACCAGGACCGGCCACCAGGGCCGCGATCGTGGCCGTGGCCCAGACCTGGACGAGGGCGAGACGGATGCCGGTGAGGATCACCGGCATGGCGAGCGGCAGCTCGATGCCGAAGAACACCTGCGACCCCTTCATGCCCATCCCTCGAGACGCCTCCACGATGTCGCGGTCGACCTCGCGGACACCGACGTACGCGTTGGTGATGATGGGCGGGAGAGCGAACAGGACCAGGGCGATCAACGTGGCCAGGCCGGCGCGCCCGTACGGCCCGAACTCGGCGGCGCCGACCGGCCCGATCGACAAGACGAGCAGGACGGCGAAGACGGGCACGGCCCGGCCGACGTTGGACACGTTGACCGCGATGAACCCACCGCGTCCGCGATGCCCGAGGTAGAGCGCGATCGGAAGGCCCAGCAGAACGGAGACCACCAGGCTCGTGACGGTGAGCAGCAGCTGCTGCACGAAGAACGTGCCGATGCCGTTGGTCCCGGACCAGTTGTTCCCGTCGGTCAGATACCTGAGCGCGTCGACGAACATGTCAGACCGCCTGCCCTGAACGTGTCCACGGCGTGAGCAGCCGCTGGGCGACGACGAGCACGAGGTCGAGGACGACGGCCAGGGCCACGCACAGGACGCTCGCCGCGAAGATCTGGGCCTTGAACTGGTTGCCTACGGCGAGCAGCAGCAGGTTGCCCAGGCCGCCATACGCGACGATCGAGCCGATGGTGGCCAGGGCCACGGTCGAGACGGTGGCGACCCGCAGGCCAGCCATGATGACCGGCAGCGCCAACGGCAGCTCGACCTTGAACAGCAGGCGGAGAGGGCCGTAGCCACAACCCAAGGCGGACTCGCGTACGTCGTCGGGGACACCCTGCAGACCGGCCAGCACGTTGCGCACCAGGATGGTCAAGCGAGTACAGAGCCAGGCCGATGATGACGGTGGTGGGGGTGAGACCGGTCCACGGCAGGAGCAACGAGAACAGCGCCAGCGACGGGATCGTGTAGATGATCGTCGTGCCGCCGACGACCAGCCCTTCCAACCGACGGAAACGCCGGGCAAGCAAGGCGAGCGGCAATGCCACGCCCAGTCCGAGTGCCACCGAGACCACCGTGATCCAGACGTGCTGGACCGTCGCGTCGACGAGGTCGGAGCGGTACTGGACCCAGTAGCGCCCACAGATCCAGGCGTTGTCGACGTAGCACTGCGGGGTGGAGACGTCGGTCTGAGATGCCGGACCGGCCGTGTGGACGGTCGCTGACGAGACGACGTCGCTCGTCAGGTGGGCAGCGGCGGCTGCCAGTAGAGTCACGGCATGAACGCTACCGAAGATCTGATGATCCGGCTGCAGGGCGTCGGCAAGACGTACCCCGGCGGAACGGTGGCGGTCCAGCAGCTCGAACTCGACGTGCCACGAGGTGAGCTGGTGACTCTCGTCGGTCCGTCCGGCTGCGGGAAGTCGACGACGCTCAAGATGATCAACCGGCTGATCGAGCCGACCTCCGGCCGCATCGAGCTCGACGGCCAGGACGTGACCGACATCAACCCGGTCGAGCTTCGGCGCCGGATCGGCTACGTCATCCAGCAGATCGGCCTGTTCCCGCACCAGACCATCCGGGCCAACGTCGCCACCCTTCCGAAGCTGCTCGGTTGGGACAAGAAGCGGACCAACGAACGCGTCGACGAGCTGATGGAGACCATGGGTTTGGACGTGGCGACGTTCGCGCATCGCTACCCCCATCAGCTCTCCGGCGGGCAACGGCAGCGCGTTGGCGTGGCACGGGCCCTGGCTGCAGACCCTGACGTGCTGCTGATGGACGAACCGTTCGGTGCGGTCGACCCGATCGTGAGGACCCGGCTACAGGACCAGTTCCTGGAGATCCAGGACACGCTCGCCAAGACCGTCGTGTTCGTGACTCACGACATCGAGGAGGCCGTGCGGCTCGGCGATCGAGTGGCGGTTTTCGAGCCGGGCGGCCGGCTGGCGCAGTTCGACACCCCGGCCCGGGTGCTCGGCGAGCCGGCCGATGAGTTCGTCGCCGAGTTCGTCGGCGCCGACCGAGGGTTGCGCCGGTTGGCTGTGACCGCCATCGAGGCGATCGACCTCGTCCGGCCGCCGGTCGTGCACGACACCGACACGTTGGCGGAAGCGCATCTGTCGATGGACGCCGAGGACGCCCGCTGGGCAGTGGTGTTGGACGCGAACGACAACCTGCGTGGCTGGGTGGCGGCGGAGCACTGCGACGGCCCTGGCATCGTTGCCGACCGCGCCGAGCGGATGGACGCGTGGGTCGACAAGGACGCCTCGCTCAAGGATGCCCTCGCGACGATGCTGCAGTGGGACGCCGGGTGGGTGGCGGTGCTCGAAGGCGCGCAGTTCCTCGGCGTACTCACGCCCAACACGTTGCACGAGGCGTTGCGCCGGTCCGTAGGTGCTGACCACGAAGGTCTCGAGCTGGCCGACGTGAACGTGTCCTCGACGGGGCCACTGCACTAGCTTCAGTCCTCGGGCGGCCAGCAAGGCAAACCCGCAGTCCCCAAAGCACATCTGCCTAGTGAACAAGCCAGTTGGCTTGTTCACTAGGCAAACGCGGAGGGTCAGGCTTGTTGGCGGCGGCTTTCGAGCAGGGTTTCGTGGGCGCGGCTCTCCCAGGCAAGCAGGTCGATGATCGTCGGCAGGTCGGCGGCCTCGGGGATACCGACACCGGCCAGCGCCTCCTCCTCCGGCACCAGCAGCGGCGGCTGGTCGACGAGCAACTCCTCGAACATCGCCGACAGCCGCTCCTCGGCCTCGCTGGCGCGCTTGCCCTCCAGCTGCGCCTCGTTCTCGGCCTCCGCGGCGCGCTGCTCGGCGAGCCTGATGGTGCCGTTGAGATCGATGATCGCCGAGTCGCGGTGGGCGATCCGTTCGGTCATGGTTGTGGTGAAGGCAGCATGCTCGGTGTGCGTCCTGGTCATCGCTTCGCCGAACTCCCGCGAGAGAGCCGCGCGCTCGCGGGCCGCAGCCCGGCGCGTGTGCGTCACTTCGGTGTAGACCAGGCGCGACGCCGACGCTCCCAACAGGAGCGACACGATGGCGGCGGCACCGGTGGACGTCGACGTCGAGACCGAGAACACGACCACGGCGGCGGCTGCGACCAGCAGCAGCACCGCCACGGAAACTCGTAGGCTGCGTTGGTTTCGTCGGCTAACAGACATGCCGGACATGCTATTCGTCGTCGTCCCTCGGAACGCGGCAGGCGCGCTCAAGCAAAAGCGCAGAAATCACAATGGCCACTCCAGTAACAGCGGCCACGATGCCCCGGATCACTCGCTCGCGGGGTAGTTCAGCGTCCATCCGGTCGACGAAATGCAGGACAAAGCCGCTGTAACCACCTGCCACGAATGCGCCCACGACCGAGCTCGCCTTCGCGAACAGCAGGAAGCTGACCGCCAGATGCGGGTCCATCCGCCGTCGTTCGCGATGCACCACGTAGTAGGTCCACCACCCCAGGACGACGTTGGCGACCGCGATGGCGGCCAGCGCGACCACCGCGGTCCACTGCACGCGCGGTGCAGTGGAGGTCGAGCTCAGCTGCTCCGACAGCACCGCCATCGCATAGCCGAGGAGTCCACCGACGATGAACGTGAGGGCAAGCACCCGGAAGGGCGTGGGCATGATCGTGCCCTGCGGCGGATCCTGCTGCGGTCGACGCGGCGACGAACGAGGTGACACGGTAGGAACAGGCTCAGGACTCGAGCTCGAAGTCGCCTCGGCGTACGACGCCCGAGGTGTCGAGGTCGGCGAGCAGATCGGCGATCTTGCCCTTCCCGGGGATCTGCGCGTGCCCGTCGATCTCGAGCCACGGAACCAGGACGAAGGCTCGCTCGTGGGCGCGCGGATGCGGCAGGACCAGCTCGTCGGTCTCGGAGAGCCGGTCGCCCACGACGATCAGGTCGACGTCCAACGTGCGCGGCGCGTTCGCCTCGGCCCGCTCCCGCCCGAAGGCAGCCTCGACCGCCATCGCCCGGTCGAGCAGTGTGGTGACCGCCAGCGTCGTGTCGGCGAGCATGACGGCGTTGAGGAAGTCCGGCGAGCCCTCCGGCGCCCCGGCAGCCTTCGTCTCGTAGACCGATGACACGGCGACCACGTGGACGTCGGGCGTATCGGCGAGGGCGTCGACCGCGCCCTGCAGGTTGGCCAACCGGTCACCGACGTTGCTGCCGAGACCGATGACGGCGGGCCGGATCGGCCGCATCTCACCGGTCAGGGTGTCGGGGTCGATGATGTGCGGGTTGGGCGTCTCAGTCATCTCGGCTCCGATGGATAGTCAGGCACACGTCGTCGAACGGGACGGTGATGGGTGCGTGGGGTTTGTGGACGGTGACCTCGACCCAGGTGACCGGTGACTCGGCGAGACAGATCTCGGCAAGTCGCTGGGCCAGGGTCTCGATCAGGTCGACCGGGTCGGACGTCAAAGCGGTGTGCAACCGCTCCGCCAGTTCGCCGTAGTGGACGGTGGCAGCCAGATCATCGCCCACAGCAGCGGCCCGAGTATCGAGGCCGAGCTCGACGTCCACGACGAACTCCTGCCCGTCCTGACGCTCGTGCTCGAAGACACCGTGGTGACCCAGGCCGCGCAGACCCCGGAGCGAGAGGCGGTCGTCCGGCCTCACGCCCGAGGGAGATGCAGTGGAGGTCATGGCGAATCTTCCTGGCTCGGTTCCGTGCTCGACAGTACCGGTGACGCATGATGTATCCACAACCGCCAACCCTGCGAGGTGTATCTCAGCACGTTGGTGGCGGCGGCACTGCCGCCCGCGAACACCCCGACCGGGGTGTCCGCGCCGGCGGAGAGCACGTTCTCCGTGCAGGTCACCGACGCGATGTCGCCCACGACCGAGGCCTGCACGTCGGTGAGGAAGAACTGGATGTACGGCGCTCCGGCCATCAGCACGAGCCAGGACCGCATCACCGCGCTGCGGCCGCGGATGGGTTCGGCGCCTGGATGGACGCACACGACGCCCTCGTCCTCGGCCCACATGGCCTCCATGGCGTCGAAGTCCGACTTCTCGAAGGCAGCGTAGAAGGCGGCATGCGCCTCCAGCACTTCGTCGAGCCGATCCCGGTCAGCTGCCGTCACGACCCGAGCCCCTCGGTCACTCGCGTCTCCTGGGCCCACCGGGCGGCCACCTTGACGGCGTCGAGGGACGGTCGCACGTCGTGCACCCGGACGCACCACGCCCCCGCGAGTGCGGCCAGGGTGGACAGGGCCGCCGTGGCGTGGTCCCGGTCGATCGCTGGACGGGGCTGGCCGTCGTCACCAGCCAGCAGCGCGCCCAGGAACGCCTTCCGGCTCGACCCGACCAGCACCGGGCAGTCCAACGCGTGCAACTCGTCGAGCCGGCGCAGCAGGGTCCAGTTGTGATCTCCGGTCTTGGCGAACCCCAGGCCCGGGTCGACGGCCAGCGCGTCGGCCGCGATGCCGGCCGCGCGGGCGGCCTCGACCCGCGTACGCAGCTCGGCCAGTACGTCGGCCACCACGTCGTCGTACGACGCCTGGGTCTGCATCGTCGTCGCGTGGCCCCGCCAGTGCATGCAGATGAACGGCACGCCGAGTCCGGCCACCGTCGCCAGCATGGCGGGATCGGCACAGCCGCCCGACACGTCGTTGACCACGACGGCGCCGGCGTCGACCGCGCGCCGGGCCACTTCACTGCGCATCGTGTCGATGCTCACGACAGCCCCCTGCTGCGACAGGGCCTCCACGACCGGGATCACCCGGGACAGCTCCTCGTCGACGCTCGGGCGCTCGGCGCCGGGGCGGGTGGACTCGCCGCCCACGTCGACGAGGTCGGCGCCTTCGACGAGCATCTGGTCCCCATGCGCCACGGCAGCGCGGGGCTCGAGCCACATACCGCCGTCGGAGAACGAGTCCGGCGTCACGTTGACCACGCCCATGACCAGGGTCCGCGCAGGACGCGGGAGTCCTGCGACAAAGCGCGGCGGCGCATCGAAGACCATGCCCCTACTCTGCCTTAGGTGGCGGTCACCCGATGATGAGGCTCATGGCCTCGGCCCGGGTGGCGGGGTCGCGCAACTGCCCCCGCACCGCACTGGTGACGGTCTTGGAGCCGCCCTTGCGGACACCGCGCATGGTCATGCACAGGTGCTCGCACTCGAAGATCACGATCACACCTCGGGGCTTGAGGATCCGCATCAGCGAATCCGCCACCTGCGTGGTCAGCCGTTCCTGCACCTGAGGACGACGGGCGTACACGTCGACCAGACGGGCCAGCTTCGACAAGCCGGTGATGCGGCCTTCGGAGCTCGGGATGTAGCCGACGTGGGCAACCCCGTTGAACGGCACGAGATGGTGCTCGCACATCGACCAGACCTCGATGTCCTTGACCAGGATCAGCTCGTCGTGGCCGATGTCGAAGGTCGTCGTGAGGACGTCTTCGGCGCGCATGCGCAGGCCGGCGAAGGTCTCGGCATACGCACGGGCCACCCGCCCAGGGGTGTCGCGGAGCCCGTCGCGGTCGGGGTTCTCACCGATCCCGATCAGCAGCTCGCGAACAGCTGCCTCGACCCTGTCGTGGTCGAAGTCGCCGCCGGTGAAGTCCTCCTGGACGTCGACGCCATCGATCCGCGCGGTGGCCATGCCGAGGTCAGTCCTGCGAGCCCATGGTCGGGCCGAGCGGAGGGCCGGACGGCGGGGCACCCGGCGGCGCCGTCGGGGGACCCTGGCTCACGCCGGTTCCCCCGGTCTCGGTCCCAGGACCGACGGTGATCTCGGGAGCAGGCTCGGGGCGGGTGCCGTTGGCGTTGGCCGGCACCGCGACCGGTGGGAGCGTGGAGGGAATCCGGGTCTCGGAACCCGTCCACGCGGGACGCTCAGGTCTCATCCGGAGGTCGGCGAACACCTCGCCCAGACCCTTGCGGTCGATCGTCTCCCGCTCGAGCAGCTCGGTCACGAGGTGGTCGAGGACGTCGCGGTTCTCCACCAGGATGTCGAAGGCTTCCTGATGGGCATTGGTGAGGAGCTTGTTGACCTCCTCGTCGATGATGGCCGCGATCTCCTCGGAGTAGTTGCGGGTGTGGCCGAAGTCGCGACCGAGGAACGGCTCGCTGTTCTCTTCGCCCAGTTTGACCGCGCCGAGCCGCTCGCTCATGCCGTACGACGTCACCATCGCCCGGGCCACCTTGGTCGCCTTCTCGATGTCGTTCGACGATCCGGTGGTCGGGTCGTGGAAGATCAGCTGCTCGGCAGCGAGACCACCGAGTGCGTAGGCGAGCTGGTTGAGCAGCTCGTTGCGCGAGATCGATGACTTGTCGGAGTCCGGCAGCACCTGGGTGAAGCCGAGGGCGCGTCCGCGCGGCAGGATGGTGATCTTGGTGACGGGATCGGTGCCGGGCAGGGCCGACGCCACCAAGGCGTGGCCGCCCTCGTGGTACGCCGTCATGAGCTTCTCCTGCTCACTCATCAGGTGTGAGTGACGCTGGGGCCCCATGCTGACGCGGTCGATGGCCTCGTCGAGCATCTCGTTGTCGATGAGCTTGCGGTCCTTGCGCGCCGTGAGCAGGGCGGCCTCGTTGAGCACGTTGGCCAGGTCTGCCCCGGTGAAGCCCGGCGTACGGCGGGCGACGGCGAGCAGGTCGACGCCGCTGGCGATCGGCTTGCCGCGAGCATGCACCTTCAGGATCTTGTTGCGGCCGTCCATGTTGGGCGCGGACACGCCCACCATGCGGTCGAAGCGACCCGGTCGCAGCAAGGCAGGGTCGAGGACGTCCGGTCGGTTGGTCGCCGCGATCAGGATGACGCCGCCGCGAACGTCGAAGCCGTCCATCTCGACGAGCAGCTGGTTGAGGGTCTGCTCTCGCTCGTCGTGCCCGCCGCCCATACCGGCACCGCGGTGCCGACCGACGGCGTCGATCTCGTCGATGAACACGATGGCCGGAGCATTCTCCTTGGCCTGCTCGAAGAGGTCACGCACCCGGGAGGCACCGACGCCGACGAACATCTCGACGAAGTCCGAGCCGGAGATCGAGTAGAACGGAACGCTCGCCTCGCCGGCGACGGCACGCGCGAGCAACGTCTTGCCGGTGCCGGGCGGGCCGTACAGGAGCACACCCTTGGGGATCTTCGCGCCGACGGCCTGGAACTTGGCAGGCTGCTGGAGGAACTCCTTGATCTCGTGGAGCTCCTCGATCGCCTCGTCGACCCCGGCCACGTCGGCGAACGTGGTCTTCGGGGTGTCCTTGCTGACCACCTTGGCTTTGGACTTGGCGAACTGCATCACCCGTCCGCCCCCGCCTTGGAGGCTGTTCATCATGAAGAGGAAGAACAGCACGATCAACAAGATCGGGAAGATCGTCCCGAGGAAGCTCCACAGCATGCTGGGCTTGGGGACCTCGGAGTTGTAGGACTTCGAGATGTTGCCGTCGTCGACAGCCGTCTGCACCACCTTGGCCACGGTCGGGCCCTGGGCGAAGATCCACTGCGACGTGATCTCGCTGCCGTCGTCGAGGGTGGCGGTGATGCGCTGGTCGCCGTCGACCAGGGTGACCTCTTTGACGCCACCTTCCTTGATCGTGGAGATCATCTGCGAGGTCGGGACCTCGGTCGCGCCGCCCCGGTTGGAGACCACATCGATGACGATGAGGATCACGATCGCGAAGAGAACGACCCAGAGCCAGGGTCCACGGAACCAACGCTTCACGCTTGTGTACCGGGGCCGACGGCCCCGTGCCTCCTACCAGCTCGAACGACTCGGGTGCATCCATTGTCACCTACGGACCAAATCGGCGTACACGCCCGTGGAAAACCGAGGCAAATTTGTCCGATTGACCGAGGTGGCGCCGCAAGGCGACCGACCGCCTCGGCACCGTGCCTCAGGTATAGACGTGTGGGGCGAGCGTCGCCACGGAGCGGAGGTTGCGGTAGCGCTCGTCGTAGTCGAGGCCGTAGCCGACCACGAACTCGTTCGGGATGTCGAAGCCGACGTACTTCACGTCCACCGCCATCTGCTGCGCGTCCGGTTTGCGCAGCAATGTACAGATGTTCACCGACTCAGGGCCGCGCGACTCGAGGTTGGCCACGAGCCACGACAGCGTCAGGCCCGTGTCGATGATGTCCTCGGCGATGAGCACGTGTTTACCGGAGATGTCCGTGTCGAGGTCCTTCAGGATGCGGACCACTCCGGAGCTGGTCGTGCCGGACCCGTACGACGAGACCGCCATCCAGTCCATCGACACATGGCGGCTGAGTGTGCGCGACAAGTCGGCCATCACCATGCAGGCGCCCTTGAGGACACCGACGAGGAGCAGGTCGGCTCCGGCGTAGTCGGACTCGATCTCGCGAGCCAGCTCGCCCAGGCGCTGCTGGATCTGCTCCTCGGTGATGAGGGTCCGGCTCAGGTCCTTCTCGACGTGGCTGACATCCACAGCAGTTCTCCGCACGAGTCCGAGTACGTGGCGCCACCTCGTCGAGGCGACGGTCCGGTTGCAGACGCCTTAGCGTCCCACAGCCGCCCGGGTGAAGGTGATGGTGCCCTGGTCGCGGGCGGCCAGCACTCCGCCGGGCAGCGTGAGAGGGCCTTGACCCCGCCAGTCCTCGACCAGCCGTTCGAGCTCGTCGACGTGGACGACGAAGAGGTCGCGGTTCGGGCAGCCTGCCGACAGCGCCGCGCGTCGCAGCACCCGCCGCCGAAGTGCCGCCGGCGCGTCCGCCAGGGTCGTCACATCGAGCGCACCGGTCGCGTCCGCTGCCGCGTCGAGCAGCTGCTCGGCCTGCTCGTCGAGCAGGTCCGCGTCCAGCCGCGCCGCGAAGGCGGTCCGAGCCAGCGCCTCGGTCACACCTGGGCCGAGCGCCTCCTCGAGCAGCGGGAGCACGTCACGGCGGACGCGCACGCGGGTGAAACGGTCGTCGTCGTTGTGGGGGTCGTGCCACACCGTCAGAGCACGCGCGGCGCAGGCCTGTGCCGTCAGCGCCCGAGGTACCCCGAGCAGTGGTCGGCGGAAGCGACCCGTTGCTGCCGCCATCCCTGACAGCGACCGCGTGCCGCTCCCGCGGGCCAGACCCAACAGCACGGTCTCGGCCTGATCATCGAGGGTGTGGCCGAGCAGGACGGTGGCGTCATCGGCGGCACCGGCCTGCTCCAGAGCGGCGTACCGAGCCTCCCGCGCCGCAGCCTCGGGTCCACCGGAACGGCCCACCTGGACCGGGACCACCGCGACCGGATCGCAGCCCAGCGCCGCCAGCCGACCGGCGACGTCACGCGACACCGCGGCTGATTCCTCCTGAAGGCCGTGGTCCACGACCATCGCGCCGACGACCCAGCCGGCGTGGGCTCCCTCGAAGACCGCGGCATCGGCGAGAGCCATCGAGTCAGCCCCTCCCGAGCAGGCGACGATCACGTGTGCCCCCGGCCCGAGGTCGCGGAGGGCGAGGCGCACCGCACGGCGGACTGCTGCCACCGCTGGATCGAGTGCCTCGCTCATCGCCCGTCGGTGGTGGTTCAGCCGTGGATCCGGGTGACCCAGAGCGCAGGGTCAGCGATCTCGTCGCGGGTCGGCAGGTTGGCCGGCTGGTCCCAGACGGCGTTGAACCCGTCCATGCCCACCTTCTCGATGGCCCCTCGCACGAAGTGCGCGCCGTCGCGATACTGCCGGAGCTTGGCATCGAAGCCCAGCAGCCGCCGCACCATCTGGTCCAGCGGGCCGGCGCCTGCGCGCCGCTGGGTGAACTTCGCCCGGATCTTGTCGACGCTCGGCACGACGTCCGGTCCGACCCCGTCCATGACGACGTCCGCGTGGCCTTCGAGCAGGGACATCACAGCCGTCAGCCGTTCGAGCACCGCACGCTGCTGCGGGGTCTGGAGCACGTCGAGGAGCGAGACATCGTCGTCACCCCGGACGAGCTTGCCTACGCTCTCGATGGCATCGCGCATCATCGCGGCGAGCTTGGCCGGGTCGAGCTCCGCGCTCTGCAACAGCCCAGCCATCTCGGTGAGCAGGTGTTCGCGCAGCCACGGCACCGCGGTGAACTGCACGCGGTGGGTCTCCTCGTGCAGGCAGACCCACAGCCGGAAGTCGTGAGGGTCGACCGCGAGCTCGCGCTCGACGTGGACAACGTTGGGGGCCACCAGCAGCAGCCGGCCGCCGTGGGCGACACCCGCCGGGCCGGGCCCGCTGTAGAAGGGGTCGAACTGGCCGAGCACCTTGTTGGACAGGTAGGCCAGCAGACCGCCTGCCTCCAGACCCGTGACCCGCGACCCGATGGCGGTGGTCACCGCCCCCGGCTCCCCACGCTTCTCGCGCATCCGGACGATGAGCGGTCGGAGTACCTGCTTGAACCCGTCGGCGTTGGCCTGGACCCAGCCGCCGCGATCGACCACGAGCACCGGTGCGGTTGCAGACTCGGTGTGCAGGCCAGTGAAGGACCGCACATGGTCCTCCGACTCAGCAGCCAGTCGGCGCAGGTCGGCGACGACCTGGCGCGCCTCGTCGTGGCTGACCTCCGGGCCGGGCTTCATCAACCGCTTGGCGGTGGTGACGGCCAGGTCCCAGTCGACCATGTCGCCGTGGCCGCCCGGGTCGCTGTGGCCGTCCTGGCCGCTGTGGCCGTCCGATCCATCGGCGGCGGAGGTCTGCGCTTCGTCTGCCATGGACCCACCGTACGGGGTGCGGACCACGCGGCCTGCGGAGGAAATCCCCGTGCAACGGGTTCCGCGCCCAGGGAGGATGAGGGACCATGGCCGAGTCCCCGCCCGAGAGCCCAGCGTTCCTGCGTCCCCTCGTGCTGCCCGTCAACGCGTGGGAGCCGGTCCGCGAGGGCAATCTCGACTGGTACCTCCCGGCGGCGGGCGAACCGGCCCCCGCCGTGGTGTTCGTGCACGGCGGTCCGGTGCCCGACTGGCTCGAGCCGAAGCCGCGTGAGTGGCCGAGCTACCGGGCGTACGGCGCCTGGGCGGCCCGCTCGGGACTCGTGGGCGTCACGTTCGACCATCCGTTCTCGAGCGTCGAGGCCTGGCCCAGCGCGCAGCGTGAGATCGAGCGCGTCGTCGCGTCGACCCGGACGAATCCTGGGGTCGACCCGGACCGGATCGTCGTGTGGGGCTTCTCCGGGGCGGGCGCGCTGCTCGGTCGCTGGATGTCGCGCCCCGAACCGTGGTTGCGTGGGGTGGCCGCGTCCTACCCGCTGTGCCGACCCCTCGACGACCTGCCGGTGGCTCCTGTCACGATGGCGGACGCGGTGATGTCCGCGGCTGACCTGCCGCTCCTGCTCACCAGGGTCGGACGCGAACGCGACGAGGTTGCCGAGACGGTTGCCGAGTTCGTGGCGGCTGCCGCCGAGGCCGGAGCACGGCTCGACGTGATCGATGTACCGCACGGACACCATGGGTTCGACCAGGTCGACGACACTGACGAGTCACGGGTGGCGATCCGCGCAGCGATGAGCTGGGTGACGACGCGGCTGCGCTGACAGTTCCCGCTCGTCAGCAGGCGCACGTCGCGAGAAGGGCGGCGATCCTGTCCAGCTGCGCCGGTGCCGCGTACTTCTTCGACGGCCGAACCCGGTCTGCCACGAATGCGAACACCAGCGGCGTGCCCTGTGGCGTCGTGACAATGCCGGCCAGCCCGTGGACGCCTGTCAGCGTGCCGGTCTTGGCGCGCACGACCCCCAGACCTGCTGGCGCCTCCTCGACGAAACGGTAGGCCAGGCTCCCGGTGAACCCCGCCACCGGCAGCGTGGAGATCAGCGGCCGGAGCTCGGGGTGGTCTTCGCCTGCGGCGATCTGCAACACGTCGGCGAGCACCCGCACGGGCAGCTTGTCCTGTCGGGACAGGCCGCTGCCGTCATGGATGGTGACCCCGGCGCCATCGATGCCCAGCTCGTTGAGCTGCTGTTCGATCACGGCAACCCCGGCCCGGGACGAGCCCGCCCGGCCCGCGCCGATGGCCGCCTGGCGGAGCAGGACCTCCGCTCCTTCGTTGTCACTGACCTCCAACACGTGCTGGACGATCTGCGCCAGCGGCGCCGACTCCACGCTGGCGAGAGGCGCCGTCCTGGCAGCCCGGCCCGGCTTCGCAGCACCGGTGACCCGGACCCCTGCCTTGGTCAGGAAGGCGGCGAAACGCGTTGCGGCCTCCGCCGCCGGGTCGGGCACGCGCTGCGCGTAGCCGCTGACCGCCCGGCCTTCGTCAACCCACAGGGACGTGATCGGACTGACCACGTTGTCGGCGAGGTAGGACGGCTCCCAGGTCGGATTGACGGCGGGGCCGGAGAACAGCGACGTGTCGTAGGACAACCGAACCCGGCGTACGCCACCTTTGCGAAGCTTCTTCGCGGCCTGTTCCGCCAGGCTCTGCAGCGAAGCCTGCGCCGGGTATGACGCCTGGGCCTGGCTCGGGGTGGCACCGGTCAGCAGCGGGTCACCGCCGCCGACCAGCACGATCGAGCGCGCGGTGCGGCCTCGCACCACGCTCGTCGAGAACCGGTGCTGAGGGCTCAGCTCTCGCAGGACGGCCATGCTGGTCAGCAGCTTCAACGTCGAGGCCGGGGTCACCGGGGTCGACGCGTCGATCTGCATGAGCGGTCGTGGGGACCCGAGGCGCTCGACGACCAGACCGAGCTGGCGTCCGAGCAGGGGCTTCTTCGCCGCGGCCGCCAGCAGCTTCCGCACGACGGCAGGCCGGGGGCGCGCCTCGCCGGTCGCCGGGTCGAGCACCGCCGGCGGCGCGGCTGGTTCGGAGAGCAACAAACCCGGACCCGAGGGAGGCGGTGAAGATCCCGGTGTGCGGACCGACTGGACCTGGCCGAGATCGGGCAGCCAGCCCTGCTGCACGGCGACTCCGGCCATGAGCAGCAGGGCGACCAGGCCATACGCGGTCTTGTGCATGATGCTGCCGCGTTCGCCGGGGACGGTGCGCGTCAGGTGACCCCTGTCACGACAACGCACGTACGCCTCCTCGGGAAATACACAAAGTCAGGTCCGTAGGGGAGACTAGTGCCAGCGCCCGTGCACCGGGCCGACAGGCGGACCACCGGCCAGGTACGGCAAAGCATGCGGGGCATGCGCATCGGCATCCGGATCGGGCCAGACGAGACACAGGACGACCTCCAGAATGATGAGGAACCAAGCGTGGACTTCGACGTCACCATCGAGATTCCCAAGGGACAGCGCAACAAGTACGAGGTCGACCATGAGTCGGGTCGCATCAGACTCGACCGCACGCTGTTCACTGCCACCCAGTATCCCGCGGACTACGGCTTCATCGACGACACCCTCGGTCAGGACGGTGACCCGCTTGACGCTCTCGTGCTGCTGCCCGAGCCGACGTTTCCTGGCTGCCTCATCCGCGCGCGGGCCATCGGCATGTTCCGCATGACCGACGAGAAGGGCGGCGACGACAAGGTGCTCTGCGTCCCATTCAACGACCCGCGCCAGGAGCACCTGCGCGACATCCACCACATGCCGGAGTTCGACCGGCTGGAGATCCAGCACTTCTTCGAGGTCTACAAGGATCTCGAGCCGGGCAAGTCGGTCGAGGGTGCGAGCTGGGTCGGTCGGGTCGATGCCGAGGCCGAGGTCCGGGCCTCCCAGCAGCGACACATCGACGCTCACGGGGTCGGTGTCAGCACGGTCTTCACCGCTCCAGGCGCCAAGCCGGGCGAGCCTACGGCGCACGGCACCGGCCGCGGCGGCCACTGACGCTCCCACTGCTTCAACGTCGACGCCGGGTCACCGGGGTCGAAGCGTCGATCTGCATGAGCGGTCGTGGGGACCCGAGACGTTCGACGACCAGACCGAGCTGGCGTCCGAGCAGGGGCTTCTTCGCTGCGGCCGCCAGCAGCTTCTGCACGACGGCAGGGCGGGGGCGCGCCTCGCCGGTTGCCGGGTCGAGGACCGCCGACGGCGCGGCTGGCTCGGAGAGCAACAAACCCGGACCCGAGGGAGGCGGTGAAGTCCTGGAGTGCGGACCGACTGGACCTGGCTGAGATCGGGCAGCCAGCCCTGCTGCACGGCGACTCCGGCCAGGAGCACCAAGGCGACCAGACCATACGCGGTCTTGTGCATGATGCTGCCGCGTTCGCCGGGGACTGTGCGCGTCAGGTGACCCCTGTCACGACAACGCACCTACGCCTCCTCGGTAAATACACAAAGTCAGGTCCGTAGGGGAGACTAGTGCCAGCGCCCGTGCACCGGGCCGACAGGCGGACCACCGGCCAGGGACGGAGAGCCCGCGCGGCATGCGCATCGGCATCCGGACCGGGCCAGACGAGACACAGGACGACCTCCAGAATGATGAGGAACTAAGCGTGGACTTCGACGTCACCATCGAGATTCCCAAGGGACAGCGCAACAAGTACGAGGTCGACCACGAGTCGGGTCGCATCAGACTCGACCGCACGCTGTTCACTGCCACCCAGTATCCCGCCGACTACGGCTTCATCGACGACACCCTTGGTCAGGACGGTGACCCGCTCGACGCTCTCGTGTTGCTGCCCGAGCCGACGTTTCCTGGCTGTCTCATCCGCGCGCGAGCCATCGGCATGTTCCGCATGACCGACGAGAAGGGCGGCGACGACAAGGTGCTCTGTGTCCCATTCAACGACCCGCGCCAGGAGCACCTGCGCGACATCCACCACATGCCTGAGTTCGACCGGCTGGAGATCCAGCACTTCTTCGAGGTCTACAAGGATCTCGAGCCGGGCAAGTCCGTCGAGGGTGCGAGCTGGGTCGGCCGCGTCGATGCCGAGGCCGAGGTCCGGGCCTCCCAGCAGCGACACATCGACGCTCACGGCGCCGGTGTCAGCACGATGTTCACCGCTCCGGGCGCCAAGCCGGGCGAGGCTACGGCGCACGGCACCGGCCGCGGCGGCCACTGACGCATCGCCCCGCCGCCCGTAGGACCGACCACTCCTACCTGATCAGGCCTGGCCCGCTGAGTCGAGCCCGCCGAGATCACCAGGCCAGACCGCAGACTGGGAGCCTGCGCAGGTATGGGGCTGCGCTTGGCCAGGACAATCTCGCAGTCGATCGCGGCGAGAACCCGCTGAGCGAGCCTGTCGAGATCGAGGGAATTTCAGGCAGCCGGGAGTGCCGGACGGGCGGGTGTGGCTTGGTGGGTGCCGGTGTGGTCGACGAGGTAGTAGCGGCCGTGGGGTGTGCGCCATACGAAGACGCCGGTGAAGGGTTGGGCGACTTGCCAGTCGCCGTGGGTTTTGACGCGGTGGTGGAAGCGGGTGATGGGGCCGAGCTTGCCGACGCCGGTCTGGCCGGGTGGCCCGCCCTCGTCGGGTTGGACGAAGGGGATGGTGTGGTCGATGTCGCCGGTACGGCGGGTGGAGGTGGCGTAGGGGAAGCAGTCCACCGGGATGGCCAGGTGCACGGCTTCGCGGATCCGGTCGGGGATCTCATAGGCATCGACCGACACCTGATTGTTCAAGTCGATGACGGGCTTCACCACGACGTTGGCATGGCCGAGCCAGCTGCGGACCCGGTCGACGGTGACCGGGCCGATGCCCTCGACCCTGGCGACTCCTTGACCGGTGACCAGAGCCTGGTCGGTGAGGTGGACGTACAAGGTGACATCCGGCCGGGTGTCCACCGGCTTGGTCTCACCCGACCGCACTCGAGCCGGCGGAGTGTCAGGGTCACTGGACTGGAGATCGGACGGTTCGGGGTGGCCGGCGGCGGTGTCGATCTCGGCGAACAGGTCCAGGGCATGTTGGGGGTTGGCCAGGATCCCCACCGCCGCCGCCCGCCGCACATCGACCGGGCGGGTGTCGCCGAGGGCGCCGAGGCCGGTGGCGAGGCCGCCGATGGAGGCGTTGAACCGCAACGCGTCCGGTGCTTCGGCCCGGATGAAGATCTCTTGGGTGCCGGGCTCGTTGGACTGGTCTTTGACCCACACCCCCAACGATCCTTGCGCCGCCTGATCGGCTGCGGCGGCAGCGTCGGGGTCACACTCCATCCAACAGGCGGCGATGATGGCTTCGATCCGTCCCCACGACAGCGCATGGGCGTACTTCGGCGATCCGACGATCCACCACCGCCACGTGTCTCAGACACTGAGGTGGCGGGTGGCTTCGGCGGTCCGGCGGCCGATCCACGGCTTCACCTCACCCGCCACGACCCGCGCCCACAGCTTCGGGAGACGGTGGCGCAGATCCAGGGCGTCACCGACCAGCCGTTCCGCGGCGCTGGAGGAGGTCGCGAGGACGACACCGAGCTCGGCGGGTGCGAACTCCGCCACCCCCGGGGTGCCGTCGCCGCCGAAGGAGACCAGCTTCTCCGACCCGGGCAACAGCGGGCTCGTGGCGCGGGCGAGCTCACTCTGCAGGTCAGCCCAATGCGCGGCAGCCTTCAGAATGTCGACTTCGATCCGGTCAGCGGCGGCGCGGGCGGTCTCGACGAACGACAGGGTCGCTATTTCGTCGAGTGCACTGAGGTCGATATCGAACATGTGTTCGATTCTACCTGACATGTCCGACGGTTCCCAGACATTTTTGACCTTGTGCACAACGGTTTCCGGGTCCCGGCATGCCGGTCCTGAGCTGTCGAATCACCGGGATATCGGCAAGCCTGTTCTGAGCTGGTCGAGGGGCTCGACCGCTTAGCTGGGTGTCCTGTTCGATGGCCGACTCTCGGGCTCGCACAGGCGCACGCTCACGCCGATGAGCGTTCGGGTTGATGGATGTCAGCGCCGAGTGAGATACAACCGCGCTCGTGCGTGATCGAACGCTGCGACCTCTACGCCAACCAACGTACTGGCTTCGTACCAAGCGTCCGCACTCTCCGGCTTGGGCGGTCCGCAAGTGACTTCGTCGAGTCGGAGTGGGCGGAAGGCATGCGGGTCGGCGTCGCTGCCGATCACCTCCAGCGCGTTCTTGATGAGATCAACGTCCTTGAATCCGGAACCAGTGCCAAATGCGTGCCAGCCCGCGAAACCTTCGCCGATTGGCCAGACCGCACGGGCAACGGTGCAGATCGCCAACACCCTCGCCGCTTGGAGAAGCGTGACGTAGTACGTCGGCCCACTCGCCCAGCCGACCTCTCCCACGCGGTCGGGTGTCGAGGACGCGGCCAGAACCGCGACGTACTCGTCGGTCCGGCGAGTCGCTGGTCCCTCGCCGCGCCTCCCGCGATCCGCACGCTCCTGGTAGGTGGCGAGTAGGTCGGCCCGTTCGCAGTCCCAGAGCGGCACCTCCTCCGGCACCTCGGCATTGAGGCTTTCCAGCGCCTCAAGGGCAAGAGGATCAGTGCTGTCGCGCAAGGCAACTGCGAGCGTCTCTCGGCGGACGGAAACAGGCTGCTCGATCACGCCTCCAGTATCGGGTACGCGACATCCGGGCATGCCGCGATCCGCTCGGTCGTGCCAATGTCCGGCCGCGATGTTGGATCGAAACGCGAAGCTCCGGTAATGCACTTTGAGTCAGCGCGGTCGGAACCTGAGGGCGCTCGAGGAGTCATCCTCGTGCTCGCGTGCCAGTCGCCACTACCGTTGTGTGGGTCGCGAGACGCGCCGGGCGAGGAGGACATCCCATGGCTGAGTTGCGCTTCTGCGCCTACCAGTACCAGCACCTCCCGCTGATCGAGTTGCGCGAGCGGTGGAGACGAGCCGAGGAGTTGGGCTTCGATGTGATGTGGAACGTCGACACGGTGGTCGAGCCGGACCGTGTGCGGCATCCGATCTTCGACGGTCCCGCGACGCTGGTGGACCTGACATTGAGTACGTCGATGATCCGGGTGGGGACGCTGATCTCGAGCCTCTACTTCCGCAGCCCTGTGACGTTGGCCAAGGCGACGATGACGGTAGACCACATGTCGGATGGCCGAGTCGAGCTCGCCCTGGGTGTCGGTGACCCTGCCGCTGGCGCGACACAGGCGGGTGTCGACTGGTCCCCGGGGGAGCGGGTGAGGCGATTCCGTGAGTTCGTCCAGCTCACCGACCTGCTGCTGCGTCAGGAGGTTACGACCTATGAGGGTGAGTTCTACCGCTGTGAGGAAGCCGAGACGATCCCTCTGCCAGCGCAGCGCCCGCGGCCGCCGATCACGGTGGCCGCACACGGGCCGAAGATGCTCGGGATCACCGCGGAGTTCGCCGACGGCTGGAGCTCCTGGGGCGGGAACGGGATCGACACCGAGGACCAGTTCTACCGGGTGACACGCGAACGTGCGGAGCTGCTCGCCGAGCTGTGTACGACGCGTGGACGCGATGTGCGGTCGATCCGGCACTCGCTGGTGTGCTACCCACCCCTGACCCCGTGGGCATCGGTGTCAGGCTTCCGCGAGATGGTCGAGCGCTACCAGGGGATCGAGATCGACGAGTTCGTGCTCTATTGGCCGCGCAACTGGGATGCGCAGGCGACACACGAGGACGCTGTCTTCGAGGAAGTCATGACTACGCTCGTCCCCGAACTCCGTGCCGACCAGCCCATCTGACCAGAACCGCCTGATCCTCGGTCCGACCACATCGAAACTCACCGATGCGCTCGGCGACGCCTGCATCTCGGCTGTGGACCCAGCGCATTCATCTGCCGCGGTCCGCGCGCTCCTCGTCCCGCGTGCTGAGGACAGGCGCATAGGGGGCACACGCCGTAGGGGCTCGACCGCCGAAGGTGGTGCTCTACCGCCCAGCGCCGCGTGGGTCAGTCGCGGCGGGCGATCGGGGCGCGGATCAGCTCCTCAGGGATCGCGAAGCCGTCCGTCAACGCCTCGGCGATCGGCGCGATCTCCTCGCACAGGCGCCCGACCATGGCCGTGATGGCCTTCGAGCGTGCTGACGACAACCGTCCGTGCTCGAGGAACCAGGCCCGGTCGGCCTCGATCGTGGACAAGGCATGGAGGTCACAGAGCCGCTCCAGGGCGGGCCGGACCTGCTCGTCGGCCCGCTCGATACTGGCTGCGAACGACTCCAGCACCACCCGTTCGACGTGGGCACGCGCCATCGCGACCACGTGGTCCTGACAGGACGCGAACACCTGGAACGCATCGCGTCCTTCGTCGATGCCGCGCTTGAGCCGTCGGGCGAGCCCGTTGCGCATGTGCGTCTCGCGCCAGCGCAGGAGACCGCGGTAGTAGTCCAGGTCGAGCAGGCCCGCGTCGTCGTCCTTGCTGGGGACAGCGTCGCGCAGCCGCTCTACCAGCTGTCGCAGCGCCGCCTTCTCCACGACGGTCTCGACCGCCTGGGACGCCACGAACCGCACCAGACCCTTGGGGTCGAGGTCGTTGAAGCTCTGCTGGAACTCGGTGAGCAAGCCCTTGGCGACCAGCTGGAGCAACACGGTGTTGTCGCCCTCGAACGTCGTGAACACGTCAGTGTCCGCCTTCAGCGCGGCGAACCGGTTCTCGGCGAGGTAGCCCGCTCCCCCGCAGGCCTCGCGGCAGATCTGGATGGTCTCGGTGGCATGCCAGGTCGCAAGCGCCTTCTGCCCGGCAGCCCGGGCCTCCAGCACGCGGCGGTTGTCCTGCGGCGCGTCGGCCGCGCTGAAGCTGTCGTGCAGCATCGTCACCAGGTCCTGCTGGGCCGCGCTGAGCGCATAGGTCCGGGCCAACAACGGCAACAGGCGCCGCTGGTGACTGCGATACGTCATCAGGGTCGCCTCGGTCTGCTGTCCCGGAGGACCGAACTGCCGACGGCGGTTGGCGTAGCGCACGGCGATCGTCAGCGCCACCTTGCCCGCGTTCAGCGCACCGCCCCCGACACTCACGCGGCCCTGCACCAAGGTGCCGAGCATGGTGAAGAAGCGTCGGTCGTCGCTGTCGATCGCGCTGACGTACGTCCCTTGCTCATCCACGTCGGCGTACCGGTTGAGCAGTGCCTCGCGCGGGACCCGGACGGAGTCGAAGGTGAGCCGGCCGTTGTCGACACCCTTCAACCCGAGCTTCGGACCGTTGTCCTCGACCGTGACGCCGGGTCGCACCGTGCCGTCCCCGTCGCGGACCGGGACCAGCAGGGCATGGACGCCGCGGGAGGCACCGCCGACGATCAGCTGAGCGAAGACGACGGCGAGGTGGGCGTGGTCCGCCACGTTGCCGATGTAGTCCTTGCGCGCCGATGCGGTCGGCGTGTCGATGACGAACTCGCCTGCCTCCCGGTCGTACGTCGCGGTGGTCTCGAGCGCCTGGACGTTCGAGCCGTGTCCCGTCTCCGTCATGGCGAAGCACCCCAGCGTCCGGCCGGTCACCACGTCCCTCAGGTACGCATCGTGATGGCGTTTCGATCCGAGGTGCAGGATGGCCCCTCCGAACAAGCCGAACTGCACCCCTGCCTTGACCAGCAGGGACAGATCTCCGTACGCGAGGTTCTGGAACGCGGTGATCGATGCGCCGACGTCACCGCCCCCGCCATACTCGGTCGGGAAGCCGAGACCGGTCTGCTTGGTCTCGATCATCAGCTGCAACGTGTCGAGGACGCGTTGACGGAAGGCGTCGCGGGGTTCCTCGAGCTGGTGGTCGAGGATGTCGGCGTGCTTGGCCAGCTCCGAACGAACGCCGGCGGCCACGTCGGGATAGGGCGCGTCGAGGTACGCGGTGAGCAGCAGTGGGTCGGGTGCGGACGGCTCGCGCGGCTCGGCGGTCATGGTGCCAGCGTGCCATCACGACAAAGAGGACGGCCACACATCAGGGATGTGTGGCCGCCCACATCAGGCCGTTCCGTACGGCTACCGAGCACCGCTACCCGGCTGTCCCTGCGTACGTCCTGACGCCTGTGTTTCTCGTCTCGTTCTCTCAGGACCGGTGGGGTCGACCGAAGAAGTCCGGCGTCTCCCAGTCCCAGATGCTCTCGATCTTGACGGGCACCCCGGTCCGGGGGGCGTGGATCATGTTTCCGTTCCCGATGTAGAGGCCGACGTGGAAGATGGTGCTGGGGTCGTTCGCGTCATCGGCCCAGAAGACCAGGTCTCCAGGCTTCAGCTGATCCACGCCGATCGGGGTGGTTGCGGCGTACTGCGCGACCGACCAGTGCGGTAGCGCGACGCCACCGGCGGCCCAGGCGCCCATGGTCAGGCCGGAGCAGTCCCAGGAGTCCGGTCCAGCGGCACCCCAGACGTAGGTGTCACCGAGTTGGTTGTAGGCGAAGTTGACGGCGCGCTGCGCGGCGGTTGCGTTCGGCGGCGGCGGCGTGGGGTCGATGGGTGGCGGAGCCGGTGCGGGCGTCGGTGTGGGCGTCGGAGTCTGGTGCTGGCGACGCTCGCGCATCTGCCGGCGGTGCTCGACCCGCTGCTGATGGCGGACCCGGGCCTCCTCCTGCATGCGCCGTTCCTGGGCGAGCCGTGCCTGCCGGCGCTGCTCGAGCCCGCTCTGACGTTGGGCGGCGAGCGACACCGAGATGTGCTGGGCCTGGGCGAGCTCCTTGATCAGCGAAGCCCGCTGGTTGCCGATCGCGACCACCGCGTTCTGCTGGAGGAGGACGGCTGTCTTGGCCGCGGCCCGTGCCTTCTTGGCCGCCGCCTTGGCGTCGGCCGCCGCGGCCAGCGCGTCCTCGGCCTGCCCCTTGTAGACCTTCGCGAGCTGGTTCGCGGCGCTCCAGGCCTGGTACTGAGCGTCGTACGCCTGCGAGGATGCGTCGCTGGTGGCGATGTTCACCATCAGGTCGTGCGGCCCGCCGGCAGTGAGGGCTGTGCTGAAGGTGGTGAGTTCGGTGCCGGCGGTCTCCTGACCGATGACGAAGCCGGCCAGCTGGGAGCGGGCGACCTCGGCCTTCCCGGCCGCTTCCTCAGCGCGGTGACGGGCTGTGATCGCCGCCGCCTGGGAGTCGTGCCACTGGAACAAGGCCCCGTTGTAGGTCTCCGCAGCCCGCTCGGCTGCTGTGTTGAGCGCATCGAGCTGCGCGCTGGCCGTGGCCAGGTCGGCCTGGATCGAGGCGACCGAGCGCTGGGTGTCGCTGACCTTCTGCTGTGCGTCGAGAACGTCCTGCTTGCTCGGCACGACGGTCCCGTGCCCATGGCCGTTGTGGTCGGCGTGAGCCGGGGGGCTCAGCGCGATCGTGAGGACCGCGGCAGCGCTCATCGCCACCAGCTGAGCCCGGACTCGCCTCGACACGTGGATCCCTTCGGTCTGGATGAAGCGACCGGCCACCCTTCCCCGGTGGCCGGGCCCTTCTCTGCCAACCAGGACCGTAGCCATCTTTAGCCCCATACGGAACACCTTTCACAGAAAAAACTCTGGCACCACGGCGTGTCGGGTTGACGAACTACACCGTTGTTATTTGTTGGTGTCCCATTTGAAGGTATTTATGACGTATTTTGTGGCCCTGCTCTTCGAGACTCCCAAGGGGTGCGATGGTTGTCCTCAGAACGACACAAAACTGTCCGGACGGTCGATACGACCGCGGACCGAACCGCTGAGCCGGTGCCGGCGGACACTCCGAACAGCGGTCGGGTGTCGCGGCCGGTTGGCCCGGACGTGGCGGTGACTAGCCCCCGGCAGGCTCGCGGCCAGCCACGGTGATGACGGAGAAGACCTCGCCCTCGAGGCCTTCGAGCACAGCCAGCCGACCATGCGGGGTGTCCATCGGACCTGTCCGGAGCACGGCTCCCAGCTCGGTTGCCCGCTTCACCGTCACGTCGACCTCATCGGAGGCGAAGTACGTCATCCAGTGCGACGGCACGTCGGGCGGCATCGAGAAGGTGAGCTCACCGATGCCACCGACGACGAGACCCTGCACCGAGATGGTGGCGTACCGAAACGAGCCATCCCCGATCTCGTTGAACTCGTGGCCGAAGACCTCTCCGTAGAACTCCTGACAAGCGTCGTAGTCCCTCGTCATGCACTCGCTCCAGGTGAGCGCGCCGGGCTCGTTGACCGCGTTCGCCCCGATGTGGGATTTCGCCTCCCACAGCCCGAAGGCCGACCCTGACGGGTCGAAACCAACAGCCATCCGGCCGACATCGAGCACGTCGAAGGGCTCGATCAGCAGGCTGCCGCCCTCCTCCATGACCCGTCGAGCGGTGCCGTCGGCGTCCGCGGTAGCGAGGTAGGTGGACCACACGCTGGGCATCTCGAACTTCTGCGGCCCCGGACCGATCCCGGCGACGGGCCGACCGCCCAGCAGGCACATCCGGTAGCCAGCGGCCTCCGCTGAACCTTCCTGGCACTCCCAGCCGAACAGCTCACCGTAGAAGCTGGCCGCCTGGTCGACATCCTTGACGATCAGATCGACCCAGCACGGCGTACCGGGGGTCCACGGGATGTCGCGGGTGGTCATGGTGTCTCCAGGGGTGATTCGTCGATGCAGCCTCCCGACAGCCAACCAGCACCCGCGCGGTCGCGCCAGCCTCGGTCAGGCCCAGCGAGGTTTGCGATGCTCGCGGAAGGCGGTCATACCCTCACGGGCTTCCTCAGAGGCGAACAACCGTGCCGACAGTTCGACGAGCGCGTCGCCCTGACTGTCGATCTGCGCCAGCACAGGTCGGTTGAGGAGCGCCTTGGTCTCCCGTAGGCCCTGCGGCGAGACCGCACGCAGGGCAGCCACCTGTGCTGCCAGCAGCTCCTCCAGCTGGTCAGCTGGTGCGGCCGCGGTGACGAGACCGCTCCGGGCTGCCTCGGCGCCGTCGAAGGTGGCGCCGGTGAGGTACTTCACCGCCGCATCCCGGTCGTGCAGGCGACTGCGCGTGGTCAACGAGATGATCGCCGGGGTGAGACCCAGCAGGGCCTCGGTGAACGCGAACGTGGAGTCTTCGGTCACCAGCGCCAGGTCGCAGGCCCCGACGAGTCCGACCCCGCCGGCGCGCACATGGCCGCGGACGACCGCGACCACGGGAGTACCCAGGGTCACGACCGTGCGCAGCAGACCGAGCAGGGACCTCGTGCCGTGCTCCATCCCGAGCTCGACGGCTTCGGCCAGGTCGGCACCGGCGCAGAAGGTGCCGCCGGTGTGCGTGAGGACGATGGCGCGGATCTCGTCCGCCGCATCGGCCGCCGCGAGGTGATCGGTGAGCTGCGCAACCAGCCGGCGCGAGAGCGCGTTGCGGTTGTCCGGCGAGTCAAGCGTCACGGTCGCGACGTGCTGGTCGACGTCGAGGTGGACCAGCTCGGGAACGTGACCGTCCGGGTCGGGGCCTGGGCTCTGGCTCATGCCGGTGCGTTGTCCTTGGCATCGGACGCGTCCGTGTCGGGCCGGACATCGGTGGTCACGGCCTCGTCGCCGGCCGCCCCGACGGGATCCGCCGGGGCGGAGTGCTTGCGTCTGAGCAGACTCCGCTTGGCGCCGAGCTCGGCAAGATCGCCCGTGTCGATCGGCTCCGCGTCGTCGCGCACGGCCTCATCGTCGTCGGGCTTGCTCAGGTCGGGAGGGAAGACACCGATGACGCCGTCGCCCGCGTGCGGGCGATGCCGCTGCACGCCCATGACGTGCCCGGTGGTCTTCGCCCCGATCCACACGGCGATGTACCCGATCGCCAGCCCGGCAAGGTCATCGAGCAGGTAGTGCCAGCCGAAGTAGACGGTGGACAGCGTCGTCAGCACGAAGTAGAACCACATCCCCCACCGCACCCAGCGCGACGGGATGACGTAATGACAGATCAACGCTGCGGTGAAGATGATCGACACGTGCAGCGACGCGAACGCGGCAACACTCTGGATCGAGCTGGTGGCGTTCGGGTCCTCGAGAACCCGCAGCCGGCCGGTTTGCAGCGCGTGCTGCAACGAGGTGACGGCCGTGTTGGGGAGCTCGTTGAAGGCGCCGTTCTTGTAGAAGGGGCCAAGCGACGGCAGCCAGTAGTAGCTGAGCGTGCCGAGCACCCAGTTGACGCACAAGGCCGTGACGTACCAGAACCCGGTCGCGACGTTCTTCGACCACACCAAGGCAGCACCGAGGCTCACCGGCACGAACGTCAAGAAGATGATGTAGACGAACGACAGGACGTACGCCGCGATGCCGGTGCCCAGGACGTGATGCAGCACGACCGCCGGGTCGTGGCCGAACATCAGTGCCACATCCAGTCGGTGCAGCACGTCGTCGTACAACGTGTCCGTCCGCACGAACGGCAGGAACCCCTTGAGGTTGCGGTAGGCGACGTAGACGACGTAGAAGGTCGACAGGCCGACGCCGACCAGCGCCACCCGGCTGCCCGTCCAGCGCAGCTTGGTGTAGGCCTTGAACGAGGGGACGAAGTTCTTGAAGCCCCGGTTGGTGATGAGCACCCGCGGCACCACGTCACTGAGGAAGAACAGGATCACGATGAGCGGGAGTCGGATGTACGACGGCCCCGCGAGGCCGTCCGGGTCACGCAGCGGCATGTTGAGCCGGTAGGACGCGACCCACGCCAGGAGGCCGACAGCGACGGCAAGGCCGACCGCGAAGCCGTAGGCCCGACGCGTCATGGAACTTCCCATCCTTCTGAAGAGGCTCACGCGGTCACAGGCGTCCTGTCACGGGCGACCGGCGTGCCCCCCATCGTAAACCCCGGACCGCCATCACCGATGCGCTCGCTGCGGCCGCGGTAAGGTGACGGCAACGACAGGGGAGCGCCCCAAGCGCTGAGAGTGCGGCCGATCCGCAGACCCTCGAACCTGATCCGGCTAATACCGGCGAAGGGAGTCGAGACTCGAGCAGTGACACTGCTTCCCCTCCCTACCCGGGAGGTTTCCGCATGAGCAACACCACACGTGACGCCGAGCCACGAGCCGACACAGCCTCTCGTCGGGCCCCCGCCGCGCGCTGGCGCAGCATCGACCTGATGTCCACCGCCATGGTGGGCGTCGTCTTCGGGGTCGCGTACTGGGGCTGGAGCGCTGCCTACAGCGCCTTCTACACCCCGCTTCTCCGGCGTGCTCGGCCCCAGTGTCGGGCTGTTGGGTGGTCCGTGGCTGATCGCCGGCGTCGTGGGCGGCCTGGTGGTCCGCCGCCCGGGCGCCGCCCTGTTCGCCGAGCTCCTCGCTGCTGCGGTCGAGGCCCTGCTGGGCAACGAGTGGGGCTGGGCCACGTTGATCTCAGGAGGGCTGCAGGGTCTCGGAGTCGAGCTTGCGCTGGCGGTCTTCCTGTTCCGACGCTTCACCTGGCCGGTCGCCGTGCTGGGTGGCGTGCTGGCCGCATCGTTGGAGTTCCTCTACGAGTGGCACGCCTACTGGCAGGGCACGACCGCCGGGTTCAAGCTCGGCTACCTGGGCTTCTTCGTGCTGTCAGGAGCGGTGGTCGCGGGTCTCGGGGGCTGGGCGCTGACGCGGGCGCTGGCGGCGACCGGCGCGGTCGACGCGCTGCCGGCCGGGCGCGAGGCCGCCGACCATCAACCGGTCTGACCCATCCCGGGCCGGCGGCGCTGCGGTCGCGCTGACAGGACTCACCTGGCGGCCGTCCCGTCGTCGCACACCGGTGCTCGCCGACCTCGATCTGACGATCGGCGCCGGCGAGCGCGTCGTGCTGGCCGGTCCCAGCGGAGCCGGAAAGTCGACGTTGCTACGAGCGATGTCGGGGCTGTTGCTCACCGCCTCGCACGGCGACCTGTCCGGAACCGCGCTCGTCGACGGGACCCCGGCCGGGCAGGAGCCCGGAGACGTGGCGCTGCTCCTCCAGGAACCCTCCGCCGCGGTCGTGGCCGAGTCGGTGGGCCGGGATGTGGCCTTTGGCCCGGAGAACCTGCGGGTGCCGCGCGACGAGCTGTGGCGGCGCGTCCGCGCCGCGCTCACCGAGACGTCCTTTCCGTATGACGCGGATCATCCGACCCGTGCGCTGTCCGGCGGCGAGAGCCAGCGCCTCGCCCTCGCCGGCGGTCTGGCCCTGGGCAGCCGGGTCCTGCTCCTGGACGAGCCGACGTCGATGCTGGACGAGCCGACCGCGGCATCGGTGCGCCAGGCGGTCCGCGCGAGCGTGCAGGCACGAGGCACGACGCTCGTGGTCGTCGAGCACCGGATCGGACCGTGGCTCGACTTCGCCGACCGGCTGGTCGTCCTCGGACCCGGTGGTGAGCTGATCGCGGATGGCCCACCGGGCGAGGTGTTGGCCGTCCACGGAACCGCACTCGCGGCCCTCGGCGTCTGGACGCCCGATGCCCCGGTGCCGACCTGCAGCCCCCTCGACCCCACCTCGTGGCACCGCTCGAGCCTGTTCCGGACGCTGTGGTCACCGCAGATCGCCTCGCGATGTCACTGACGTCCCGCCTGCCCGGCCGTCGCCGAACGGTCACGCAGGTGTTCGACGGCATCGACGCTTCCGTGCGAGCAGGTCGGACCCTCGCCATCCGCGGACCCAGCGGCGCCGGCAAGTCGACCCTTGTCGGGTTGCTGGCAGGGCTGGCCAGGCCCAGCTCCGGCGACGTCGTCGCTGCAGCCGAGCTCGCGACGCGGCAAGGCCGGCAACCGTGGCGCTGGCGATCGCGCGACCTGGCGGCACGGCTGGCCTGGACGCCCCAGGTGGCCGAGGCCGGGATGGTTGCCTCGTCGGTGCGGGACGAGGTGTTGGCGTCCGGTCGCGCCACCGGCCGCGACCTCAAGTGGCTCGAGCCGCGCGTCGACGGCCTGATCGAGTCCTTCGGGCTCAGTGCTCTGGCCGATGTGAGCCCGCACCACCTGTCCGGCGGAGAGCAACGGCGCCTGATGGTCGCTGCGGCCCTCGCCCACGGTCCCGCAGCCGCCCTGTTCGACGAGCCCACCGTGGGGCAGGACCGCCTGACGTGGTCCGTGGTGGTGTCCGCCTTGGACGGAGCTGCGGCAGCCGGGTCCGGGGTATGCCTCGCCACCCATGACTCGGACGCCGTGGAGCTGCTCGGTGGCGACCGGCTCACGCTTGCCTCGCGAGGCGCGGAGCGGCCATGACCGACCTGAGCGGCCGCATAGGCCCGTTGTCGAGGTTGCTCGGCCTGCCTCATTCCTGTCGCCGGAGCCTTTGCCATCGACAACGCCCGGCAGGGGCTGCTCTGCCTCGGCGCCGAGCTGCTCGTGCTCGGTTGGCTGGCCCGCGACGTACGTTCGAGTGCAGGCAGGCTCGTGCTCGGACTCGTTGCCGCCACGTCGATCCTCATCTCGACCTGGCTCTACGGCGGCCGCGACGCGGACGAAGCGCTCGGTGCCGGGCTCCGCATTCTGTTCATCGTGCTGCCCGCTGCCCTCCTCACCCCGTCGATCCAGCCCAGCCAGCTCGGTGACCATCTGGCCCAGCGACTCCGGCTCCCGGCGCGGACCGTGGTCGCCTCTGTGGCCGCGCTGCAAAGACTCGACGCGACGCTCGACCAGTGGCAGACCATCCAACGTGCACGGCGGGCGCGCGGACTCGGGCTCGACGGCGGCCTCCGACGACGGGCTCGCGGCTCGGCGGCCAGCGCCTTTGCCCTGCTCGTGGTCTCGCTACGTCAGACCGGGGACACGGCCATGGCCATGGACGCTCGTGGTTTCGCCGGCGCGACCCGGCGTACCTGGGCGGAGCCGGCCCCGTGGACGTGGGGGGACTCGGTCGATGCTCACCGCAGCCCTTGGACTCGCGGTGTTGCCCTGGCTCCTAAGATGAGGCATCCCGCGCCCACCAGGAAGGCCGCAACCGAGTGCCCCACCCTGCCGAACGTCGTCGGCTGCTGCGCTCAGGCGCCGTGGGGATCGTCGTCGCCTGCTGTCTGACGCTGACGGGCTGCTCGGGATCGTCCAGCGGGGAAGGGTCTGTCGGCGGACCGACGGTGGCGGTGGGTGACTGTTTCACCGAGGCATCGGCCAGGCCCGTCGCGTGCACGGAGAACCACATCGCCCAGACGGTGTTCGTCAGCTCGACCCCGCCGCCCGAGTCGTCCGCTGCGCTGGCCCCCTGCCGTGAGGCCCAGGCGGATTTCCTCGGCCAGGACTTCAACAGCCGGCTCGATGTCCAGCTGTGGGAGCCGGACGACCGGTCGTGGTACCGGTGCGACGTCCTGCTTCGCAACTCCACGCAGGGTGGCGCCGGCTACCAGGTGCTGAGGGAGTCCCTGAAGCACGCGCTGAGCGAAGGAGTGCCGGTGCCCTTCCAGGCGTGTCTCAACGAGCCGTACGACGCCGGCGTCGACCAGACCTACACGCCGTGCGACCAGGCGCACGTGGCCCAGGAGCTCACGATCGCACCGGCCATCGGCACCCCCGACGACAAGTTCCCGGGCGACGTGTCCGACCGGGCGACCAACGCCTGCAACGCCTCCGCGACGGCCGCCGACCAGCTCGTGGGTCACCGCACGGTCGACGCCTACTACCCGGAGAACGCCGACGCGTGGTCGACCGGTGAGCGCTCCGCCGACTGCTGGCTCACCGCGACGCGCGGCAAGCTACCGCCTGTGCCGGCCAGCGGCGGCTGAGGCGAGAGCGCTCGGTCAGTGGTGGGTGGGGAATCCGAGGTCCACCTGGCTGGTCGCCGGGTCGGGCCACCGGCTGGTGACGACCTTCGTGCGGGTGTAGAAGTGCACACCCTCAGGGCCGTACATGTGCGAGTCCCCGAACAGGCTCGCCTTCCAGCCCCCGAACGAGTACGACGCCACGGGTACCGGGATCGGGACGTTGACACCGACCATGCCCACGTTGATGTCCTGCGAGAACTGTCGTGCCGCACCGCCGTCACGGGTGAAGATCGCGGTGCCGTTGCCGTACGGGTTCGCGTTGACCATCTCGATCGCGTCGGCGGCGGAGTCGGTCCGAACCACTGACAGCACGGGTCCGAAGATCTCGTCTCGGTACACGTCCATCGCCGGGGTCACATGATCGACGAGGCTGACCCCGAGGAAGAACCCGTCCCCGTCGAACTCCTGCTCGCGTCCGTCGACGACGACGGTTGCCCCTTCCCGGTCGGCGATGTCGACGTACGACGCAACCTTGTCGCGGTGCTGCCTCGTCACCAGCGGACCCATCTCGGAGTCCGGGTCGGTCCCCGGTCCGATGCGCAGCTTGGCGATGCGCGCGCTGACGGCATCGACGAGCCGGTCGCCCGCGTCACCGACGGCCACCACCACGGAGATCGCCATACAGCGCTCACCCGCCGAGCCGTATGCCGCTGACACCGCCGCGTCGGCAGCCATGTCGATGTCGGCGTCCGGCAGCACCACCATGTGATTCTTGGCCCCGCCGAGAGCCTGGACGCGCTTGCCCGCGGCCGTCCCCCGCTCGTACACGTGCTGGGCGATCGGCGTCGACCCGACGAAGCTCACCGCCTCGACGTCCGGGTGGTCGAGCAGGGCGTTGACTGCCACCGCATCTCCGTGCACCACGTTGAAGACGCCGTCCGGCAGACCGGCCCGGCGCAGCAGGTCGGCGATGAGCAGGGACGCGGAGGGGTCCTTCTCGCTGGGCTTGAGCACGAAGGTGTTCCCACAGGCGAGCGCGTTCGGGATCATCCAGAGCGGAACCATCACCGGGAAGTTGAACGGCGTGATTCCCGCGACGACGCCGAGCGGCTGCTTGACCTCGTGCACATCGACACCGGTGGACACCTGCGTCGAGTGACCGCCCTTGAGCAGCTGGGAGATGCCGCAGGCGAACTCGACGCACTCCTGGCCACGAGCCACCTCGCCGGCGGCATCGCTGAGCACCTTGCCGTGCTCGGCGGTGATGAGCGCGGCCAGCTCGTCGCGGTGCTCGTTGAGGAGCTCGCGGAACGCGAAGAGGATCCGGGTGCGCGTGGCCAGACTGCTCATCCGCCACTCGACCGCCGCCGCCTTGGCCGCTGCCACGGCCTGGTCGACTTCGGCAACCGAGGCCAGCGCCACCTCGGCGGTCTGCTCACCGGTCGCCGGGTTGTAGACCGGGGCGGTTCGGTCGAAGGACCCCACCGTCGTACCGGCGATCACATGCCCGATCTGCTTCACCCGTGCTCCTTCGTCGATCGTGTACGCCGAGCGGCGTGGATCGCACCATCCTTCGGTGCCACCCGACGCCGCGCCTATGTACACAGTGTCCACCCAGGCTGAGGTGGTTGCCAGAGTGGACAGCGACGCATCGGATCAATCCCCGATCGACGCGAGCCGCACAGTTACCCTGGTCCGATGATCAGGATGCGAGCGGTCGTGGTGGGCGTAGGTGTCGTCGCCCTTGCCCTCGCCGGCTCCGCTGCAGGGAGCCCAGCCACCGGCGACGCATCCCAGGCGACGGGACGTACCCCGACGATGCAGCCCGGCCCGGTCGACGGCATCGCCGCAACGGCAGCTCGCGCAAAGCCGTTGCGGGGGAAAGTCGTCGTCATCGACCCTGGCCATCAGCTCGGCAACGCGAACCACCCACGGCAGATCAACAGGCTGGTCAACGCCGGCGGATTCAAGAAGGCCTGCAACACGACCGGAACAGCCACCAACGGCGGATTCCCGGAGGCGACGTTCGCCTGGCGCGTGAGCAAGGCGCTGCAGGCGCAGCTCGAGGCACGCGGTGCGACTGTCTACCTCACTCGACAGACCAACTCCCGTGCTGACTGGGGTCCCTGCATCAACGTCCGCGGCCGCACGGGCAACCGCGTCCATGCCGATGTCGCCGTCTCGGTGCACGGCGACGGGGCCACCCGCGGTGTTCGCGGCTTCTTCGTGATCCGGCCGGGGCTCCGCAAGGGTTGGACAGACGACATCCGGCGCTCGTCCCGCGCCTTCGCCCTTCGAGTCAAGCACGGACTCGTCTCTGCCGGTGCGCGCGTGTCCAACGCCTACGGAGGTGACGGATACGACGTACGCACCGATCTCGGGACGCTCAACTGGAGCAACGTACCCATCGTGCTCGTCGAGCTGGGCAACATGCGTAACGGGATCGACGCCGCACACATGACCTCACAGCGCTACCGCAGCCACGTGTACGCACACGGGCTGCGCAACGGCATCGTCGCGTACCTGCGCCGCTGACCGGACCGTAATCGCATGGTCAGGTCGCCGCTGAACGTTCTACCCTCGACCCATGACCGCCGTCGAGCTCGAGTTCGCGTCCTGGTCGCCTGAACACCTCGACGATGCGGCGCACCTGCTGGCCGCACGGCACAAGCTGCACCGTCAGTCCAACCTCGCCCTCCCAGAGCTGGACCAGGACGGCGCACGTCAGTTGCTCCTCGAGACGGCTGCCGGTACCCGCGGATTCGTCGCCTGCCGTGCCGGAGAGCTCGTCGGCTATCTGCGCTACACCCCGATCACCGAAGGGCATCGGGCCGGTTTCGCGTGGTCGGACCTGAACGACCATGCCGCGACCGACGCTGAGACAACGCGCAGTCTGTACGCCCATGCTGCGAAGCACTGGGTGCACGCCGGGCTGCGCCAGCACGTCGTCCACGCCCCGGCGGTGCACGACCTGCTCTGGCCCTGGTTCGTCACGAGCTTCGGGATCCAACACACGTGGGCCCTGCGGGACACGGCGCCGCTCCACCGTCACCCGAGCTCCGACGACATCGTGATGCGCCGGATAGGTCCGGACGAGGCGGCAACCGCGGGTCTCGCCGACCTGGTGCTGACCGAGCACCTCCGCGGTTCACCGGCCTTCAGCCCCATGCCGACACCGTCAGTGCGGGAGGCAGTCCGTGAGCAACGCGAGTTCCTCGAGGAACCGTCAGTGTGCGCCCTGGTCGCCGAGCTGGACGGCAAGCACCTCGGCTACGGCGAGATCACCGACGACCGCAAACGTGACTTGCGTGCACCGAGCGGCGGAGCCATCTTCGGCATCGTCGTTGTGGCCGAGAGTGCGCGCGGCCAAGGCGTCGGGCGATCGCTGACGTCCGCGCTGCTCGACTGGGCACGCGAGCAAGGCTTCGACCACGCCATCTGCGACTGGGCCGCCACCAACCTCGAGTCCTCGCGTGCCTTCATGTCCTTCGGGTGGACGCCCACGTTCTACCGCCTCTACCGCGTGCTGCCCGAACCGGTCTGAGCACGGTTCGCGCTCGCACCGACCCCGTGCGGCCTCATCCCTCCGACGTATGAACGTTGGTCTCCTTGAGGGATCGCGGGCCACCCGTGCGCGGCGACGATGGGAGATATGGACGGGCCACGAGTCACCGCCCTCGGCCACGCGGGGCTACGGATCGAAACTCCGACGGTCCGCGTGCTCGCCGATCCCTGGGTGAGTCCCGGAGGTGCGTTCCTGGGGTCGTGGTTCCCGTTTCCAGACAACCGCTTCATCGCCGACGGGCCGCGGCCGCTGCTGGACGCCGACGTCGTCGTCGTGTCGCATGAGCACCTCGACCACCTCGACCTCACCTTGTTGGGCTCGATGCCCAAGGCTGTGCGCGTCGTCGTCCCACGCTATCCATCGACGATCCTCCAGCAGCGGCTGCGCGGTGCGGGCATCCTCGACCTGACGGTGCTGGATCCGTGGGAGCGATTCCCGTTGTCGGCCGGCGGTGGCACGGGTCCACACGACGACTGGCTCACCGTGATTCCGGAACAGTGCCCGATGAGCCACGACGCTGCTGTCCTGTTCCACGTCAGCGGACAAGCGATCTTGCACACGAACGACGCCCGCATCTCGGTGGCACAGATCCGCAGGGCGGTCGAAGAGGCGGGTCGACCGATCGATCTGATGGCGGTCCAGATGTCGGGTGCCTCATGGCATCCGGTGTGCTACGAATACCCGCCCGAACAGCTCGCCACGATCAGCGAGCAGAAGCGGATCGGAAAGTTCAAGGCCGTCACCCGTCTGGTTCGCTCCGTTGCTCCTGGTGCAGTCCTGCCCTACGCGGGACCGCCGTGCTTTCTTGATCCGACGTTGCTCCAGCACAACGGTCTGCGATCACCGAGCAGCGTGTTCCCGGATCAGGGCGAGGCCTTGGACTGGCTCCGGCAACATCTGCCGCAGCAACGTTCGCACTACCTGCTGCCGGGCGAGCACTACGAGGTCTCGACACACACTCAGCGAAGGCTCGACCGCTGGACTGAGTTCAGAGCTGATACGAGCAGACGCGCACGCGTCCGATACCTCGAGGAGTACGCCGACCGCCGGGCCGCAGAGATCGCGGCTGTATGGGCTGCGCACCCGGACCCGCCTGCCACGAGCCGGCTCGGCGAGCGGTTCGCCGAGCACATGGAAACGCTCGGGACGCTGTCCGGCTACTTCTTGGCGCGGGTCGGAATCACCCTGCGCCTGGAGGTTGCCGGAGAGGCCGGCGGGGTCTGGGACACCATGATCGGTCCGTCGAAGGTCTCGGTCGACCTCACTGGCCGCTGCGCCGATCCGAGCTACCGGATTCGTCTCGACGCGCGGTGGCTGGACGGCGTGGTGACGGGTGAGACGCGCTGGGAAGAGCTCTTGCTGTCGCTCCGGCTATCGGCGCGACGCGAACCCGACCACTACAACGACTACCTCGTCGGGCTGCTCAAGCACGCCGACCTGGCCGCTCTACGGGCCGTCGAGGCCTACGAGACCAAACGGGATCGAAGCGAGATGATCACGGTCGTTGACGGGGACCGTAGCTTTCGCGTGAGCCGGTACTGCCCGCACGCGGGCGAGGACCTGGCCGAGACCGCGGTCGTGAAGGACGGTGTTCTCCGCTGCCTTGGCCACAACTTCGAGTTCGACCTGAGGTCGGGCGACTGCCTCAACGCCCGCTGTGAGCCGCTGCTCATCGATCCAGCCGGCGACCTCGTTTCGTCCGCGGCTCGCTGAATCCGCTCCGGGATCGCTTCTCAGCTCTCCCCCGGTACCGCGCGGTGAACGCTCAGCTCTCGGAAAGTCCGCCGGCTTTCGTGACCGTGCGCTGTCGGTCCTGCATTCCGAGGACGAACAACGCCGTCGCCCACAAGAACCCAAGGGTCCGCCACAGCGTCGGCCGTGTCAGGTACTCGAGGTCCGCGTCACAACGCAGCGGAACCAGCACGTCGAGGTACCAGTCCTCCACATCCCGACCGGCCGGCGGAACCGCGGATCGCTCGCGGTAGGCCAGCTGGGCCGGGCCGGTGAGTCCGGGCCTCGCCAACAGGAAGATCCGGCACGACGGTGGATATCGCGCCGCGAGCTCAGCGCTCTCCGGCCGCGGCCCCACGAGAGTCATCTTCCCGGACAGGACGTGCAGCAACTGTGGCAGCTCGTCCAGCGACGTGCGGCGCAGGAAATGACCGAGTCTCGTGATGCGCACATCGTCAGCGGCCGTGACGGTGGGTCCGTTCGTCGACGCCGTCATGCTGCGGAACTTGACCAGCTCAAAGGGGACGCCGGCTTCGCCCACGCGAAGTTGCCGGTAGAGCACAGGACGTCCAGACACCACCAGCACCAGCAGGGCAACAACCGCCAGGACCGGGGTCAGCAGCACGAGCGCGACGCTGACGACGACCACGTCGAGAAGTCGGCGAGCCCTGCTCACCCGCAGGCCCTCCCGCGCCAGGAGCATGTGATGACACGGCTGGGCCGACTTCGGCATCCCACTTCCCGACGGGTGCCTGCGTAGGACGCGTAGGGAGGTCGCAACCGAGACCGTTCGCTCGGCTGATCGCCACGTCAGGTTCATCTGTGCCCTTCCCTCAGCCTGTGCCGGCGGCCACGAAGACCTGTCCGAAGACCTGCGCGGCGAGATCACAGGAGCGGACCCAGGAGCCGGCCATCGAGCTCGGTGTCATGTGGGTGATGAAGGAGTAGCCGTGTCGCCGCCGCTCGAGGAGCTGCTGCCACAGCGGGTTCGTCTCGGACCCGTCGGCGAGCAGGCTGACGGTCTCGCCGTCATAGGTCTGTCGCCAGGTCCAGATGTCGACCGCACGTGCGCCATGCTGGACGGGTTGGTCGACGAACAGCCCCACATCCGCTCGCGCGTCGACCTCCGTGCCCGAGTAGCCGCCGGTCGCGGCCAACGCCTTGCGCGCCTGGAGGACGGTGTGAGCGGCCCAGCCGGCCTTCTCGACATAGGACCAGGCCTCCTGCTGGGCCATCTGGATGTCGAGGCCCCAGCCGGTATAGGTCTCCGCCGCGAGCAGGCCGCTGCTCAGGTCGAGCCGGTCGACCAGACCATCCTCGAGATAGCCCTGGACGGCGTTGATCGACGCCGCTGGGTGGGCCGCCACGGCCTTGGCCGCGCAGGCCTGCTCGGCCAAGCCCGGGCGCCAGGGTAGGCAGCCGAGTTCGGGCACGACCATGTCGACAAGCATTTCGTCACCCGGCGCCACGTCGGCAATCGCCCGTGCTGCGTCGGTCAGAAACGACCGAGCCTCGTGGACGCTGCTGATGCCGTCGTTGTAGCCCAGCTCATCGGCCACCTTGAAGCCGACCACGCCAGGGACACCAGCCAGCACGCGCATCCGGTCGATCGCGTTCTGGAAGGCCTGGTCGCCCTGCTGCCAAGCAGCGACCAGATCGATCTCGAACCAGACATCGACCCCTCGCTCGTGCAACATCGCCGCCAGCCGCACGTACTGATCGCCGCTCACGGGGACCGGGACTGTCGATCCGCCTGTCTCGGTCGGACGAGCGGGCGGCGACCCTGCCCCGCCGCCTTGCGGATCCGACACGCCGAGCAACCCCATCGCGAGACCCAGCAGTGCCGCGACTGCCGCGGTGACCGCATGGAACCTGACCGTTCTCACCGAACCGTCTCCAACGTGTCGAGCGACGGGGCTCGTCTTGCCGGAGCGCTCATGGCGAGCAGCATCGTCACGAGGATGGCGTCACCCACGAGGTAGGCGGTGGTCGACGCCCAGGCCGCGCCCGTCACTCCGTACTTCGGGATCAGCAAGAGGTCGAGGACGAGCGTCACGACGAGGCCGACCCCCAGAGCCAGCGAGTTCGCGCCCGGTCGACCCCGACCGTAGAGGAAACCGCTTGCGACCCCCGACGCGCCCGAGAGCACCAGACCGAGGATCAGGATCTGGGCCGGACCCGTTGCCGATGCGAACTCACGGCCGTAGAGCACGACCAGGACCGGATGAGCCAGGAAGAGCAGCGGAACCGCGGCAACCGCCACGAGCGCGGCCGCTGGTTTCAGCATGGCTCGGGCCCGGCGTGCCATCTCGTGGGGCTTGTTCTTGGCAAGACTCGGATACGTCACCCAGGTGATAGCTACCCCTGGCAGCTTGAGCAGCTCGGCGTACTTCGATGCGATGGCGTACGACCCGAGCACGGCTGGACCTGCGATAGCGCCGAGAATCGCGAAGTCCAAACGCAGATTCAGGAGCAGGATGACACCCCCGACCTGCCCGCGCAGACCGTACGACACGATCTGTCGGGCCAGCGCCCGGTCCGGTCTTCCCCACCAGCCCAGGGGCTCCCGCGCCAACCCGCCACGTCGCCAACCCAGGTTGCGCGAGACGCGACGCCAGGCGTCCAACCCGACCACCAGGTCGGCACCGGCCAGGCCGACGAGCACCGCGGCAGTGCCGTTCAGACCGCCCGCCAATGCGATGGCGAAGCACGGGAGGAAAGCGAGTTCCTCGGCAGCGATGACTGTGTCGCTTCCGCGACGGTCTTCAAGGCCCTGGAGTGCCGTCTTCCCCACCGTGAGGAACAACTGGCTCGCCACCGTGACGCTCGCCAGGCCGATGAGGAGGCTGCTGTCACCGGGGAAGAACGTGTGCGCGAGGATCGGCGCGAGGGCCAGCCAAGCCAGGACGCCGACCGCCGACCCAACGACCATGACGACCAGGATGGTCGGCCACATCCCTGCCCTGTCCCGTCGTGGGGGCGACAAGAAGAAGGCCAGAGCTCCCGGCAGTCCGCACACGGCGAGCACACCGAACAGCCCAGGCATGACTCTGAGGAGCGCATACACGCCAACGCCACTGCTTCCGCTGCTACGGGCGATGAAGATGGTCGACAACGTCAGACCGAGGATGGCGAGCAGCCTCGCCGTGATGTTCCTGGACACCGAGCGGGTGAGGCCACCCAGCAGCAGCTGTCTGGCGCGCTCGAGAGGCGCGACGCCCGTCACGACGTCCGCCTGTTCCCGCGCCGGACCGCAAGTTCGAGGGCCGCCACGATGCCGAGCCAGGCCCACAGGTGACGGAAGTGCAGCACTTCGTAGAACAACGCGCTTGTCGCCATCACCGGGCCGATCGCCACGAGCGCCCATATGTGCGGCACCGCCACGTCGAACGGTGGCGGCAACCCGTTGCGTATCAGGCGCACGCACCTCATCCCGGCAGCGGCCATCAGGATGAGCAAACCGATGGTTCCGATGACGCCGCGCTCGAGCAAGGTGGCCAGATAGTCGTTGTGCGCTTCCTTGACGTAGGGGGCCTGCGAGTCGCTGAGGGTGGCTTTGGTGCGAGCAGGTCCGTACCCTGCGGCATCACCACGCTGCCACAGCAGGAAGCCCTCCTGGACAAGCGTGACGCGCTCCTCTCCGGAAAGATTCGAGCGACCGATCGAGTCACGCAGCAGCGGAATGCCATTGGCGGCGCGCTCCTGGATCGCCGTCAGGTCGGTGCGTGGGAGCACGAAGCCGACGACCAGAGTCGCGACACTCGCGACAAGTCCCGCGGTCATCAACACGCGGGCAGTGCCCTCGCGCACGGCGGCCTTGAGCACCACTGCGAACGCCGTCCCCACGACAAGCGCCACCGCGGCTCCGTTCGAGCCGGTGAAGACGATGGCCAGGAGCAGAGCGGTGTACCCGGCGTAGCGAGCGAACCGACCGTGCGGCCACTGGCAGGCCCGCACCATGAAGAACGACACGACCAGGTAATTGGCTGCCAGGTTCGGGTCGGGGAACGTGTACGACGCCCGCACCCCATCGGCTGGGTTGACTCCCGCGATCGCGGTGACGCCCCCGACGTAGGCCACCACCATCACGCCGGCGTACAGACAGGCGACCGTGCACCAGGCCCGGGTGACCGCCGTGATGATGCCCGGGTCCCGCCAGCCGAGGGCCAGAACCGCCGCCCAGGCGAGCAGGAACACGTCCTGGACCAGGACGAAGGCGACCGATCCCGGGGCCTGGGCCACAGCCGCCCCCAGCGCGCCCCCCAGCACGAGCAGACCCGTGCCGTAGGCGTACGGCAGGCCGATCGGGAGGCCTTCGCGCGTCACCCACATGACGGTTAGCAAGATCGACAGACCGATGGCGACATCGGGTACCCCGGTGTTGCCCGGCCCGGCGGGTGCCAGGAAGGGCAGCGAAGCCCCACCCAGTCCGCAGGCACGAGCTACCCAGTCTGATCGCCTCACCCTTTTCGGAGTGAAGGTGCGAGGCTGCTCGGCGATCACCGTGGTCATGTGCCGACAGGCCTCGGATAGGGCGGCAACGAAGCGAGCAGGGTCAGATGCTCCGCCGCGAAGGTGTCGTCGCCGCCGGTCGCTGCCACCTCGGCAATCCCGACCAGAGCCATGTCGTACCACCGGGTCGCGGGGAGTCCGAGTCGGCGAAGGCTACGGGTCAGCTCGGTGCGGACGAGTTGCGGGTACCAGCCACTGCCGAGCAGCCCATAGCTGATCCCCGCCCCGTTCGTCGACCGCCGCAGACCTGGATGCCCGAGGACCCGGCGACCTGCTCGCGTGTGCCGGTCCAGATAGAGGGAGTAGCTCAACACGAAGCGCGCGACGTCCGCCAGTGGCTCGCCGCAAGCGGCGCCGCTCTCCCAATCGATGACGCCGCTGACCCGCCCTTCGTCGACGAGGATGTTGCCGAACCAGAAGTCGCCGTGGACAGCGGTCTGGACGACGTCGAGAAGGCCGAGACGTTCGGCGGCCGGACCCACGTGCTGCAGGGCCTCGTCGAGGTCGGCGTGACCGTGCCACCGTTGCGACATCGCTTCCACCACCTCCGTGCCCCACCGCAGTTGGCGCTCGCCGCAGACTGACTCCTCCTGAAAGACGGTCAGCCAGGACAGCGCCAGCGAGTAGTCCTCGGCGACTGCAGGACGGCGGGCCGTGTGCGGCCACCGGTGGTAGCCGACGCTCATGGGCACCCCGGACATGGCCGTCGACACCAGCACGTGCCGCCCATCGAGCTGACGACACTCGACGTACCTAGGGATGGTCTCCTCGATCGGCCCCAGCCCGAGTCCGTGCATCTCACGCAGGATCTCGGCCTCGCGTGCGACACTGATGGCTGCGCCGGCCGTCGTCGGGATCTTCAGCGCCAGCCCGGCAGAGCCGGCCGCCGGCGTGGCCATGAAAGTCGCCTTGGCATCCGGATCGCGCGAGGCGCTGATCAACACGCCGCGGGCACTGCTGTCCGAGAGAAGCTCGCCGACATCCCGGATACGAAGCCCCGCTGGCTGTGCCAGGGATAAGGCAACCGCCGGGCTCCCGGCCTCGTCTGAACCAGCACCCCGTTTCATTGCCGCCGCCCCACGACGATGTGGGACGGGGCCAGCCCTGTCCATGTCCAAGGAAGCGAACGACCGATAGAGACGGCGAGTCGGGCCGGTAGCGCCAGTATCGCCAGACCCGGTGGGACCGTGGCGACATGATTCCAGAAGTGCCGCACCGCCTCCGGTGCGTCGTCCACCACCACCACGGCTTTCGTCAGCGTGGGCAGCACGATCAGCTCACGCTCGATGCGCACGCCCGTCTGCGCTGCGAGGCGACGTAGCCGGCGTCGACTTCCGAATCGCTGGTCCACGAGAACAACCATGGCCCCGGCTGGCAGCGCGTTCACTGGCTCCGCACCCGCCACGGCCGACAACACGGTGGCTCCTGGCGGACACAACCAACGCCAGCTCGCGACCGCCGGCTCGACCTCGCAACGGGCGACGCCGGCCCGGTGGAGCACAGGGAAGGTGTCCATGTCATACCGCCGTGAGGTGCTTCAAGGGAGCGGATACTCCGGTGTAGACCTCGGTGAGTACCTTGCTGAGGTCGCTCACGTCGAAGCCGCGTTCGGTGCGCGCCCGTCCACCCGCCGACATCCGGGCAGCCACGCCAGGGTTCCGGAACAGGAAGTCGACCGACCTGGCGGTCAACTCCGGCCGACCAGGCGGCGCCAGGAACCCGGTTTCCCCCGGCACCACGAGGTCTGGCACCGAGTTGACCGCCGTAGCGACGACGGGCACCCCGCATCGCATGGCTTCGACCACGGAGCAGGGCAACCCCTCGTAGCGACTGGTCATGGCGAACACGTCGAACGCCGGGAGGATCTCGGCGACGTCATCGCGGTCGCCGAGCAGCTTGAGACGGTCGCCGAGCCCACACGTCCGGGCCCGCGCCTCGGTCGACGCTCGTTCGGGCCCGTCTCCGACCCACACGCCAACGGCGGCCCTGTGCTCCAGCGCATCGAGCATCTTGACGAAGTCGTCGGGGGCCTTCTGGAAGTCGAGGCGGCCTACTGTTCCTACGACGAGGCTGTCGGGTGCGATACCCAGACGTCTACGCGCAGCGAGACGTGCTGCCGGGCTCATCCGGACGACGTGGCCGTCCACCACTGGTGTGATGGTCCGCAGGCGAGTCGGGTCGGCAAGACCCAGCCGGATCGCTTCGGTGGCAACGCCGGAGCCTATCGCCAGCACCTCATGGGTGAGGTTGGCGAGGCGGCGCTCCACCTGGATGAAAGCCGTCCGGTGCAGCCGCGACTGGAACTGGTGGAACGGGAAACCGTGGTAGGTGTGTACCACTCGCCCCAGACCGACCCGATGGGCCGCAACCCGCCCCAGCGCACCAGCCTTCGCGCTGTGGGTGTGCACCACGTCGAACTGACCCTCGCCCAACAGCCGGGTGAGTTGTTTGAGGGCCATGGCGTCGTTGCGCGGCGAGATGGGCGACACCAGCTGGGGAACGAGCACCGCCTTCATCCCGAGCCGTGCCGCCTCGTCGAGCAGCCGACCGCCCTCGCCGGTGATGACGGTGACCCTGAACCGTTCCGGGTCCAGGCCGGCGGCACCGCGCAACGCCACCCCGCCTGCACCGGCGATGAACCGGGTCACCACCTGAGCCACGTGGACTCGCTGATCTCTTGTCACGGGGCCTGCCTCAGACCGGCGGCTGACCCGGCGTGGCCGGCGAGATCCCGCAGGGAGTCCGCCAGGCGCTGTCCCGGCGCCGCCTCGAGCTGCAGCTCATAGCAAGGGAGCCGATTCACCAGTTCACCTGCCACCTCGTCCACCGGAGGAAGCGCAGGCCCGCACTCGGTGGCAAGCGAGAGCACCGAGACGAGCGGCCAGAAACGGCGCAGCTCGCCGGCAGAGAAGGTGCCCGCGACCAGTGCCCGACGCGCGCGGTCCGGTCCGACGGGTCGAAGACCTGGGGTTCCGGTACCCCGACGCACGACGACGACGACGTCGGGGCGAAGCCGGTCGGCGCGTTGCGGCCAGGCCACCTCGCGCCGAGCGTGCGTGGTCCGTCGACCCGCAAGACTGCCCGCGGAGAGACGCAATGGCTCGGCCACACCTGCGGCCTCGAGGGAGTTGCAGATGGCTAAGTTGTCGCAGGTCGCGACGGCACCATCGGCGATCGCCCGTGCGACGAGCGTGGACTTTCCCACGCCTCCAGGGCCCGCCAACATGACAACCACACCGTCCAGATCCACGACGGAGACGTGCAAGGGCGCCCGTCCATCGAGACACCCCGCCCACATGATCGGATAGTGCAGGAGGAGCTGGGCGGCCAGGACTCGTGATCGCATGGGCAGCAGGCGCCGCACGAGCCGTTCGGCGACGGTCGGCAGCATGCGGACCCTGACGTCGACCCGGCCGTCGACGACGCGAACGAGTTGATCGATTCCGGACCGGCCCAGGTCCTCGATGACCGCACGACCGTCCCCGTCGCGCCAGGCACCGCGGGTGACGGTCTCCCAGCCGGATACATCGAACCGTCGCCGCATCCCTTCGAACGTGACCGTGACGTCCGGCGACTGCGCCAGGACGGCTTCGTGCCCTGTGCCTGTCGGTGACGTCTCACCGAGCGAGTCCACCCCAGCCGCCTCCAGGAGCACACTCCGCATGCGGGGGTCGAAACCGCGAAGCTGCACGAGCCTCCCGCCGGTCATGAATGCAATGCCATCGGTCACGCGGACCGCCCCCGATCGCCGGCACCAGCTGCTGTCTGTTTGGTCAGGCGCCGAGATGTGCGGCTGCGTGGCGTCTCCACGACTCCCAGGAGTGGCCACTGCCCTGCGGTCAGGACGTCCTGGGCCAGGTCCAGCCAGGAGCGGGGCATCCGGCCTGGCGTGACGAGGACGACTCCTGCGCGAGCCTCGTCGGCTGGTTCGAGGTCGGCGAGCGTCGTGAATCGAACCGTGCCGACCGCGAGCCCCGGGCGGGCGGACGATCCCATGGCACCGGTACCGAGCAGCGATCCGGTGGCCGGACGCGACTTGACGGCGACGGCCGAACCGCCGCGACCAGCAGATCCCGACAGATCCTCGTTCCGCTCGGCCTGCCTCTTCTTGCGGGCGCTCTGCTTCTTCACGCCAGTCTGGCTCGCGTTCAGCGTCGAGGTTCCGTTCTGGGACGACCTCTTCGAGACCTCGGACGGCTCGTCCGACTGCTCCTGAACGGACGTGATCAGCGTCGCCGCCATCTTCTCGGAGGCCGGACCAACGCCGACGAGGACGACGGTCGACAGTCCCTGGCGGCGGGCTGCGCGGGCCATCATCGCCGGGAGCTGGCTGAGCCCGCGCCCGGTGGCAGCCGTGCCGAGGAACGGCACCTCCAGCAGCTGGCTCAAAGAACGACCGGTGGGGATCTTGGGTCGAAGAACCTCAAGACCTGCAGCTGCTGTGAGCCCCACGATGAGTCCGAGCAGGAGAGCGAGCCCGGCTCGCGGCACGATACTGTCGGGGACCCTCTCGACCGTGGGATCGGTGCCGTCGACCACGACCGCTCTGCCTCGCATGGCGTCGGTCACCGTCAGCGACGCTCTTTCCTGAGCCATCTGGGCCAGCGCACTCTCCGAGGTCGTCAACTGCGCGTTCAACCGAACGGTCTTGGAGGGTCCGGCTGAGGCGAGCTGCGTCACGAGTTCGGAGCGCAGGCTTTGCGCGGCGACGATCTGCTCGTCCAGAGCTTGCACGACCTTCGTGAAGTGGGCGCGGTCACCGTCGTTCATGAACTCAGTGACCTGCCTGCCCAACGATGCGACGATCGCGGCGGCGGCCGCGCGGTCGTCAGCGCGAACGGACAGCTCGACCACCGGCGACTCACCGAGACGCTGAGCCGAGACCCGGTGTTCGGCAAATGCGGCGGGCTGGTCCTGGACACCTGCCTCATGCAACGCTTCGCCAACGAGCGCGGGGGTCGTGGCAAGGGCAAGTACGCGCGAGCTGACACCGTCCGCCTCGGTAGCGGAGACCGGAGCGTCGGTACTGCCTTGGATCCGGACGCTGGCGTCCCACATCGGCGCAGCGTCTCGCCCCGACCACACGACAAAGGCGATCGGAACCAGAATGCACACGGTCAACAAGACGACGTGCGCGCGTACGATCCGGCCGAATACTTCATCGATCGTCATGGCTTCCCCTCCTGAGAGTCAGTGAAGGACCGCGAGCGGTCGCATTCGGGCTACCGGGCGGACCAGTCCGTTCCTGACCAACACGGAAAGCGCAGCGTTGACGCCCTGGTCGTCCACCTGGCTCACCGACGTCGGTCCGCCGTCGTCGTACCGGAAGCGAAGCGTGGAACGGCCCATCGGGTCCGCGCCGGAGATCCCGCGATTCAGCAGGTCGGCGACGACCGATCCGGCGCCGTGGCAGGCCGAGTGCAGGCTGTCGGCTCCGTCTTCACCAGCGACACCGAGGTATGACGATGTCCGGTGCGTCCCGGGAAGCAGCACCGCCTGTCCTGTCTTCGCGAAGGTGGTGCCTGCAGGCATGCGCTCGCGAGGAAACGCGCGGCATGAGTTGTGCCGATGCACGAGCGCCATTCCAGATTCGAGCTGCTCGGGGTAGATGCTGTTGTGGGGCGAGTCGACGACGAGTCTGCCCATAGCACCGCCGAAGGTCTCCGCAGCGATCCGACGCAGCGTCGCATAGGTCGCCAGGCGGAACGCGAAGCCGTAGTTCATGGCTGCGGAGTTCGCCAGCATCAGCCGCTGGCCTTCGTCGCTGTCGAGGTCGACCGGTGGACAGCCGTCCCGGAAGTAGAGGGCCAGCCGCTCGCGAAGCTGGGCCATCGACCTAGCCGTGCGCAGGTGGAACCATGGTTTGAGCACTTTGTTGACCGCCCGAATCTGCTGCGGGTAGTCCTTGCGTCGGCCGAAGAGCCTGCCGATCTCGCCGGTGAAGACACCGCCGCCACCGTGATACTGGATGGTCAGCTGGCCCTGACGAACTCCGAGCTCGGCCGCGGTCTGCTCGTCGAAGATCTCCTCGACACGCTGCAGCTCCACGAAGTGGTTGGACGGTCCGACAGTGCCGAACCGATAGCACGCAAGCCACACAGCAAGGGTTGGCAGCTCGGCTTTCAACCTCTCGATTCCACCGTAGGGTTCGAGGTCGAGCCGCCCTGACTCCTCGATGCGTTCGATGTCCTCGTCAGGAGTGCCCCACCGTTCGGCGGCGAAGCCGGCTCCTTCACCTGCCGCTCTGATGACCTCGGACACGCGGAGGTCCCGTCTTCCGCGCGTCGGGTAGGGGTAGTGCTCGCGCACGGCCCGCATGAACGCAGCCAGAGACCGTTCGTCGGGTGGTTCGAGGTCCAGTGACATCAGCGCCATGCCGCAGTTCACGGATGACCCCGTCAGCGTGGGCCGGATGGTTCCTTGCGTCGCCACTGCCACACTCGACGGAAGCTCCATCTTGGACTTGTGATGGAAGTCGGGAAGGACGACGGGCGGAGCGGCGAGGTCCGCGCCTTCGACGCGACGGCTCAGTGCGGTCAGCACTTCGGGGTCTGCCGGCAGCAGCGTCGAGTCGTCGTATACCCGGGGGGCAAAGGGCATGTCGTCGAAGACGCGGACGAAGGGGGTATCAGGTTGGGAGAACGCTGTCATGGCAAGTGCTGTCTTCTCGATCAGTAGTCGTCGGGATAGGGAACGTGGGTGATGGCGACGCATGCGCGCTCGGCTGCAGGCCGGTACTCCGGTACCAGCTTCCGGAGAAAGCCGAAGACCTCATCGGCCCGGTTGTGGTGCGCGGCGTCGTACAAGTCGCGCAGGTTGGCTCGGAAGCCTGGTGAGGCCGGCGGCAGTAAGGTCATCGAGATGCGTGGGTGGTCGGTCTCCAGACATTCCTCACCCAGCCCCCACAGCTCCTCCTCGAGCTTCTCTCCCGGGCGTAGACCGGTGTACCGGAAGTCCACTTCTCCGATGTTCAGCATGTCCGCGAAGTTGCGAACCAGGTCCACGATCCGTACCGGTTGGCCCATGTCGAGGATGTAGGTCGCGCCGCCTGCGCTCATCCGTGCGGCCTGCAGCACAAGACCAACCGCCTCCTCGATCGTCATGAAGAAACGGGTCACATCAGGATCTGTGACTGTGACGGCGAGTCCCGCGCTGAGCTGCTCGCGCAGCACATGCAGGAGTGAGCCACGACTTCCGAGCACGTTTCCGAACCGCACCGCGCAAAGGCTGGTGGTGGATGTCTGGTAGGTCCCCAGAACCAGCTCGGCCAGGCGTTTCGTCGCGCCCAGCACCGAGGACGGGTTTGCCGCCTTGTCTGTCGAGATCAAGACGAACTTCTCGACGTCGTGCTCCACCGCAGCACGCACGAGGTTCTCGGTGCCGATCACGTTGGACTTCACACCCTCGCAGGGATGCTGCTCGAGCACGGGCAGGTGTTTGAGCGCCGCGGCGTGGAAGACGACCTGGGGACGATGCTCGCGGAAGATCTGGTGCAAGCGTTCCTGGTCACGAATGTCACCCACGACGATGGATGCCGTGTCGAGCAGCGCCTCTCCCCAGAGGTCGAGCTGGAGCCGGTGCAGGTTGGACTCGTCGTGGTCGACCATGATGACCGACTCGGGGTTGAACCCGTGCACCTGTCTGCACAGCTCACTGCCGATGGATCCACCAGCACCTGTGACGAGGACGCGCTTGCCAGTGAGCACGGCCGAGACCTTCCCGCTCACTACGTGCATCTCCTGCCGACCGATCAGCGCTCCGATCTGGAGCGTGCGAAGGTCACTGCCGGCGATCTCGCGCGTGAGCGCGGCCAGGAACGGCGGCAGGTGCCGGACACTGACTCCGCAGGCCGCAGCTCGCAGGGCGATCTTGCGGACCTCAGCCGTAGGCAGCGAGGGAATGGCGATGAGGACGACATCCACTCTGCCTCGGTCGATGACGTCAGCCAGCTCGTCGAGTGTGCCGCGGACCTCGAGCCCATCGAGCTCGGTTTGCTGCTTCAGCGGGTCGTCGTCGAGGAAGCCGATCGGCTCGAGACCGAACGAGGTCGCGCCGGCCAGATCGCGGGCGAGCCCTCGACCCGCTGACCCGGCGCCGACGATCACCGCTCGGAGTCGTTCGCCACGCTGGTGCGGGACGGTCGTTGGCCTCGGAGCGGTCATTTCGGATGTCATCGTGGATACGTCCTTCGGTTGCCCTCGGCGCCGATGCTGTCGATGAGTACGTCGCAGACGTCGTCGACCTGGTCATGGGAGAGTCGCGGATAGAGCGGCAGTGAGAGCAGCTGAGGGAACACGGAGTCTGCGCCGCCCAGCCCACTGCGCGGACGCTCCACGAGGTCGTGGAAGTAGCTGAGGCGATGGATCGGAATGAAGTGCACCGAGGTTCCGATCCCCTTGGCGGCCAGGCAGGCGATCACGTCATCGCGCGAAACTCGGCCGACGGGCCGGACCCGGATCGCATACAGGTGCCAGGCATGTCGATCATCCGGTTGCGACGGCCGCGCAGGAGTGGCAATGCCGGTGACATCGGCCAGCCTGTCGTCGTAGTGCGCAGCCAGGTCCGCCCGGCGCTGCTGCCAGTGGTCGAAGTGACGAAGCTGAACGCGCCCGATGGCGGCTTGCACGTCGGTCATGTTCGCCTTGAGGCCGCGATGGGTCACGTCGTACCGCCAGGATCCACCCGGGAGGTATCGACGCCAGGCGTCGGCCGACATGCCGTGCAGCCGAGTTCGCCGAAGTGCATCAGCCCGGTCGGCGTCCTCGGTGACGACCATCCCGCCCTCGCCGATGGGGAGGTTCTTCGTCGCGTAGAAGCTGAAGCAGGTGGCGCCGGACTGAGATCCGACCGGTCTTCCGTGGACGTACGTGCCCAGCGCGTGCGCCGCATCCTCGACCACATGCGACAGCGGAAGACCAGCTGCGGAAGCAAGTGCGGGAACGTCGCACGGGGCGCCTGTGAGGTGCACCACCATCATGGCGGCTACGCCGCCGCAGTCGGCCACTGCTCGCGCCGTGAGCTCCGGCGTCTGGAGAGCGGTCACGGGGTCGACATCGACGAGCACGGGTTGCAGACCCGCGTGGCGGATCGCGTGCACGGCCCCGCAGAACGTGACCGACGACACCAGCACCTTCGCTCCAGGCGCCAACTCCAACGTCGTCAGGGCCAGCTCCAGCGCATGCGTGCAGGAGGAGACGGCGACAGCGTGGGCAGCGCCTACGGCGCTGGCGAACTCCTCCTCGAAGGCCGCGACCTCACGACCTGTCGTCACCCAGCCGCTGGCCAACACGCGTGAGGCCTCTGCAATCGATTCAGGAGTGATGTAGCAGTCGGCGAACGGAACGTCCTTGGGCCGGGTGTCGGCCAGGGTGCGTCCGGGTGCCATCGCCTCGTCGTGAACGGCGTCTCGTAGCATTCTTCCCTCCCCAGGTTCCACACTGAACCTACGGAGTGCCCGGCATCGGAGGGCCGTGCTGAGGGACGAGTTCGGCTACGTCATTCGGACCAGCCGAGTACAACCTGGGCTGAAACGCAGCTAGCTGATCTCTTCCTTCACGATCTCGGTCACCCCTGCCTGTCGCGCCATGGCGACCAGGGCGACGGTGGAATGGACCTCAGCCCGGTTGAGAATGTTCTGCACATGGGTGCGGATGGTGTTGGGCGAAACGAACAGGTGTGCTGCGGTCTCGGCGCGCGTCATCCCCGCCACCAGGCACTGCAGCACCTCGCGCTCTCGGGGTGTGAGGCGATCGACGAACGTCTGCCCGACCGATGCACTCCTTCGCTCCTGCATCAGCCGGCGGATCACGGGCAGCAGCATCGCTTCGGGCAGGAAGCCGCGACCTTGCAGCGCGCGATCCACGGCGTCCAGCAAGATGTCGACCCTGCTGCCTTTGGGAACCCATCCCAGCGCGCCGCGCTCCAACGCCGCGACCGTGCGATCCACGTCGGACACTCCCGACAGGACGAGTACAGGTGGCAGCGGGTGCTCTCCGGCCCTCGGGGCGGAGAGCAGATCAAGACCCGACTCACCTTCCAGGCACAGATCGAGCAGAACGAGGTCATACACACGGCGGCGCATCATGGTCCGCGCCATGGCGACGGAGAACGACAGCTCGACGTGCTGGATGTGCGGTTCCATCAGCAGGCGCGCTGCCATGACCTCAGCGAACGAACGGTGGTCGTCGACGATCAGCAGTGACACTCGCAGGCCGCCCAGCGATCGCCCGGGGCTCATCGGAACGCAGCCGGCTTCTGCTGCCGGACGCTGGTCGACTCGCCTGTGAGCGATCGCCGGTGCGCGAGCGCGATCTGGACTGCCTTCGTGCGTTGATGGACGCTGAGCTTTCGCAACACGCCCTGGACGTGGGTTCGCACGGTGTTCTCCGAGACGCCGAGCTGTCGTGACATTGCCCCGGTGTCGAGTCCATCGACGATGAGGTCAAGCACTTGCCGTTCGCGGTTGGTCAAGCGCTCCAGTACATGCGGTGCGCTCTGAATTGGCGGCGTGCGCCGCCACCCTTCGGTCACGCGCTCTCCGTTGAGGGCACGCCGCAGGGCACCGTGGATGGAGTCGACCGAGCACGTCTTGTTGACGAGCCCGTCCACGACTCCCTCGTCGAGAGCAGCCCAGACGAATTCGTCCGCCCACGCGGTCAGCAGCAGGATGCGAACAGCGGGGTGCTCCTGCCGGAGGGCGCGTGCCACGTCGAGCCCAGACGACGACTCGAACGCGACGTCGAGGAAGCAGGCGTCTGGTGTCTCGCGACGTACCACGTCGAGGAGCTGATTCGGGTCACCTACCGTGGCCACGACGGATTCGCCCCGTAGCTCGAGCGCATGCGACAAGGCGTCCAGCAACATGGCGTGGTCGTCGCAGAGAATTACTCTCATGACGCCATGCCTACTGTCTCGATCGGAAGCCGTACCTTGACAAGGGTTCCGCCCAAGTCATCGGACACGATTTCGAGATGACCGCGCTGGGCCCGCAAGGCGCTTTCGACGATGCTGAGACCTCGACCCAGACCGGCCGGGATGTGACCGAAGCCGAGGCCTGTGTCTCGTACCTCGACGCGCACCTCGCTGGATCGTCGCCGGCCTCGAATCGTCACCGTGCCACCAGCACCAGCCGCGCGAGCAGCATTGTCGAGGATGTTCGAGAAGACACGGCGCACCAGCACCGGGTCGCCGAACATCATCATGCTGCCCTGGCATTTCTGGTCTACGACAACCCCGTAGCGGATCGCGACGACAGCAGCGCAGTCCCCGAGCACGCCGCCGAGGTCGATCGTGGTCGGTCGTGAACCGTCCTCGTCCAGCTCGGACGCCACGAGCTCGTCGATGGCACGGAACTGCGCGTGGATCAGTTCCCGCACCCGATTGTCATCGGTGGCTAACTCACTGAAGGGGCGGGGCGCTGAAAGCAGCAGTCCGGCGGCAACGCTCTGGCGAATGTCATGACAGAGCGCGACCAACTCCGCGCGCAATGCCGGGTCATTGTGATCTACGATCCCGATCTCCTTCATGGGCGCCCCCCACAGGCACTCGAACGCGGAGATCTCACGAACGACGACTCGACTGACGCGTCGCTCAACCTCAGCGCCCTACCAAGAGACAGCCCAACGGGATGCTGCCCCACCGATCATCGACCCGATGCGTGGTCGTGGGCCATGTTTAACACGAGGTTAGGGATCCGTCCATGAATCCCTTGATATATAACGGGAGCGACATTGCGATGGCACGGTCCGTGACCTCGAGAGTCAGTTTTGCTTACTCGGAGTCTGCCACCGTCAACGTAGCGCGACCTGCTTCCAACCGCGCCACCGGAACACGGAACGGGGAGCAGGAGACGTAGTCCAGCGCGATCGACTCGAAGAAGTGGATCGATGCCGGGTCGCCCCCATGCTCACCGCAAACACCCACGACGAGGTCGGGGCGGGTCTCCTTGCCTTCCCACGCCGCCACTGACACGATCCGCCCGACCCCGGCGACGTCCAGCGTCTCGAACGGACTCACGTTGAAGATGCCGGCGTCGATGTAGTGCGGGAAGAACTCTGCCTCGACGTCGTCGCGGCTGAATCCCCACGTCGTCTGGGTCATGTCGTTGGTCCCGAAGGAGAAGAACTCGGCCTCGTGCGCGATCTCCTTGGCCGTCAGAGCCGCGCGCGGCAGCTCGATCATCGTCCCGATGGCGAAGCTCAGGTCCTGGCCGACCTCACGGCTGACCTCGGCGATCGTCTCCTCGGCCTGGGCGCGGATGATGGCGAGCTCCTTCACGTCCGCCACCAACGGCACCATGATCTCGGGGTGTGGATCCTTGCCGGCCTTCATCAGCTGCGCGGCCGCCTCGGCGATCGCGCGTACCTGGAGCAGGAACAGTCCCGGCACGACGAGCCCGAGCCGCACACCGCGCATGCCCAGCATCGGGTTCTGCTCGTGGTGGCGTTGGACCTCCTTCAGCAGTGCTGCCGCCTCCGCATCCGGTTTGCCGAGCGCCTCCGCGACGGCGACCTTGACCGAGAGCTCGGTCAGGTCGGGTAGGAACTCGTGCAGGGGAGGATCGAGCAGCCGAACGACGACAGGCAGTCCGTCCATGGCCTCGAAGATGCCGAGGAAGTCCTCGCGCTGCAGCGGCAGGAGCTCCTCGAGTGCCCTCTCGCGCTGCTCGTCGCTGTTGGCGAGGATCACGCGCTCCACGATCTTGCGACGTGAGCCCAGGAACATGTGCTCGGTGCGGCACAGTCCGATGCCCTGCGCACCGAAGTCGCGGGCCCGCTGGGCGTCCTCAGGAGTGTCGGCGTTGGCGCGCACACCCATCCGTCTCGTGCGGTCCGCGTGGTCCATCAAGGACGACACGGCCTGCACCAGCTGCTCGTCCTGGCTCCCGCCTTTCCGACGGCCGCCGGACGACGGTTGGTCCCCTGCCAGCAGCGCTTCGACCACGACGCTCTCGGTCACCGGCACCGCACCCGTGTAGACCTCACCGGTCGATCCGTCGATCGAGATCAGGTCGCCCTCGGCCACGTGGACACCGTCCGGTGTCGTGAAGGTCCGCTCGCGCGGGTCGACGCGCAGCGCCTCGACACCGACGACACAGGTCCGGCCCATGCCGCGCGCTACGACGGCAGCGTGTGAGGTCTTGCCGCCGCGGCTCGTGACGATCCCTCTGGCTGCGATCATGCCGCGCAGGTCGTCGGGTGTGGTCTCGCGGCGGACAAGGATCACGTCTTCACCCTTGGCTGCCCACTCGACAGCGGTGGCGGAGTCGAACGCAGCCTTCCCTACCGCGGCGCCGGGGCTCGCCGCCATGCCGGTCGCGATCAGGGTCAGGTCGCCGCTCTTGTCGAACTGCGGGAACATCAGGTTGGCCAGTTGCGCCCCAGTGACGCGTCTCAGCGCTTCGTCCAGGTCGATCAGACCCTCGTCGACGAACTGCATGGCCACCCGGAACGCGGCGGCTGCGGTGCGCTTGCCTACCCGGGTCTGCAACATCCAGAGCTTGCCGCGCTCCACGGTGAACTCGATGTCGCACATGTCCTTGTAGTGCGTCTCGAGCGTCGCCATGATTCCGAGCAGCTCGTCGTACGACTTCTTGTCGGTCTCACCGAGAGCGGTCAGCGGAAGCGTGTTGCGGATGCCGGAGACGACGTCTTCGCCCTGGGCGTTGGGCAGGTAGTCGCCGTACACGCCCTGGTGACCAGACGCAGGATCGCGGGTGAAGCAGACACCGGTCCCGCAGTCGTCCCCGAGGTTGCCGAAGACCATCGAGCAGATGGTCACGGCGGTGCCGAGATCATCAGGGATCTGCTCCTGGCGGCGATAGACCTTGGCACGGTCTGTGTTCCAGGAGGAGAAGACTGCCTGTACGGCCAGGTCGAGCTGCTCACGCGGTGCCTGCGGGAACTCTCCCCCGGTCTGGTCGACGATGACCTTCTTGTACGTCGCGACCAGCTCTTCGAAGTCGTCGGCCGTCAGCTCGAGGTCGGTGGTGACCTGCCGGCTCTCCTTGAGCTCGTCGAGCGCGTCGTCGAAGAGCTCACGCTCGACGCCGAGCACGGTGGCCCCGAACATCGACAGCAGCCGCCGGTAGGAGTCCCACGCGAATCGCGGGTTTCCCGAGATCTTGGCCAGCCCGAGGATCGACTCGTCGTTCAGACCGACGTTGAGAACGGTCTCCATCATGCCGGGCATCGAGAACTTGGCACCGGACCGCACGGAGACCAACAACGGGTCATCGGCCTGGCCCAGGGTGCGCCCCATGGTCTCCTCGAGCGCTGCGAGGTGGGTGTCGACCTCGTGGTCGAGCTCGGCAGGCACCGCACCGGTCTCGAGGTAGACCTTGCACGCCTCCGTCGTGATGGTGAAGCCGGGCGGCACGGGCAGGCCGAGGTTCGTCATCTCGGCGAGGTTGGCGCCCTTGCCGCCGAGCAGGTCCTTCTGACGGGCGTTTCCTTCTGCAAAGTCATATATGTAGCGGCTCATCACGGTCCTTTGGCGATCACGCTCGACTCCCCGGGGGCTTGGCCCCCATCTTGCACCGATCCCGTACGCACCGGAACCGGCGAAGGTCCTCTTTACTCGAAGGCCCGTCGGCGGTGCCGTAGGCTCCCTGTCAAGCGGACCAGCCGACCTCTGAGGAGACTCCCGCCGATGGCACGCAAGACCTGGGTGACACTTCTCGGCTGGTTGCTGGTCCTGGCCGGTGCCGCCGCACTGGTACTCCCGGGACCCGGTCTGCTGCTGCTGCTGGCGGGGCTCGTCGTACTCTCGCAGGAGTACGAGTGGGCCGAACGCCATGTCGAACCCGTCAAGGACAGGGCGATCGCAGCGGCCAAGCAGGGCGTGGCGACCTACCCAAGGATCGCCCTCAGCATGCTCAGCGCGACGGCGGTGCTCGCGGTCGGTCTCTTCTGGTGGCTGGACCCGGAAATCCCCGAGATCTGGTTCATCGGTCCGCAGCTACCGCTGGGTGGATGGACGACGGGGAGCGGGATCATCCTGTCGGGCCTGGTGGCCTGGGGCCTGCTCATCTACTCGATCAAGACCTACCGCAATGAGGCCGTCCGCGACCGCAAGTCCAACGCCTCCACCTGACTCTCTCCCTCCCCACGCGCTGTGCTCACCTAGCCCTCCGCGTTTGCCTAGTTCACAAGCCAGCTGGCCTGTGCCCTAGGCAAATCCGGCTTGCGGACCCCACATCTGCCTTGCTGGCCTTTGGAGCGGGACCGGCCAGAGGGCGCCAAGCCGCGCCACCGCAGAGCCCATAGTCTTGGACCATGAGCTCTCACTTCGACGTTGTCGTGCTCGGCGCAGGTCCGGGCGGGTATGTCGCCGCGATCCGCGCCGCCCAGCTGGGCAAGAAGACCGCCATCATCGAGGAGAAGTACTGGGGAGGCGTCTGCCTGAACGTCGGGTGCATCCCGAGCAAAGCCCTGCTGCGCAACGCCGAGCTGGCGCACATCTTCCACGCCGACGCCAAGACGTTCGGCATCTCGGGCGAGGTGACCTTCGACTACGGCGCGGCCTACCAGCGCAGCCGCAAGGTGGCCGACGGCCGAGTCAAGGGCGTCCACTACCTGATGAAGAAGAACGACATCACCGAGTTCGAGGGCCATGCGACCTTCCGGGACGCCACCACCCTTCAGGTTCAGCTGGGCCAAGGTGGCGAGGAGACCCTCACCTTCGACCACTGCATCCTGGCGACGGGAGCGACGACCCGCCTGCTGCCCGGCACCAGCCTCAGCGAACGCGTGGTCACCTACGAAGAGCAGATCATGACCGAGGAGCTACCGGGCTCGATCATCATCGCGGGCGCGGGCGCGATCGGCGTCGAGTTCGCGTACGTCCTGGCCAACTATGGCGTCGAGGTGACGATCGTCGAGTATCTCGACCGGCTTGTCCCGCTCGAGGACGAGGAAGTCTCGGCCGAGCTCGCCAAGCGCTACAAGAAGCTGGGCGTCCAGGTACTCACGTCCACACGGGTCGACGCCATCGACGACTCGGGCGACCCGGGCAAGAAGGTCACGGTCACCGTGACTCGCGGCGAGGAGCAGCAGACGCTTGAAGCAGACAAGGTCATGCAGGCGATCGGTTTCGCGCCGCGCGTCGAAGGCTACGGTCTGGAGAACACCGGAGTTCGGCTCACTGACCGCAAGGCGGTCGAGATCGACGAGTTCATGCGCACGAACGTGCCGAGCATCCTGGCCATCGGCGACGTGACGGCCAAGCTGATGTTGGCGCACAACGCAGAGGCGATGGGCATCGTGGCCGCCGAGACGATCGCGGGTGCCGAAACCATGGCGATCGACTACGCCATGGTGCCGCGGGCGACGTACTGCCAGCCGCAGATCGCCAGCTTCGGATACACCGAGGCCCAGGCGACCGAACGTGGCCACGAGGTGAAGGTGTCGAAGTTCCCCTTCACGGCCAACGGCAAGGCGCACGGCCTCGGCGACTCCGGCGGCTTCGTCAAGATCATCGCCGACGCAGAGCACGGTGAGTTCTTGGGCGCCCATCTCATCGGCCCCGATGTCACGGAGCTCCTCCCCGAGCTCACCCTCGCCCAGCAGTGGGACCTGACCGCGGCCGAGGTGTCACGGAACATCCACGCCCACCCGACCCTCAGCGAGGCGCTCAAGGAAGCGGTGCACGGCATCGAGGGCCACATGATCAACTTCTGACCGGCACCTGTGTAGGTGTCCGGGCACGGTACGGGCGCCCCACGTGATGCGGGGCGCCCGTCCGGTACGACGGCGGTGTCCGGCCTCCAACGGGTTGGGAAACCCGGCTAAAGAGCTGCCGGCGAGCGTCCCCGCGGGCAGTGAAGGCGCGGCGTCGTACTGCTCGTGGAACCGCCGTAACCGGTCGAGTTCCACGATCTCCCACCCGGCGGTCTGCCGAACGGGAAGCAAAGGGCTGTGCCGCCTAGCCGCGCGTCGATTCGCTCGGCGCCTGTCCACGCTGGGCATGCGGAGCAAGGGGAGCGTTGTCGGTCGTTGCCGCCTTGAGCACGAAACCGACGAGGGGCGCAGCCACGAAGCTGACGAGCAGCCAGCCGAGCACGATGCCGACCCCGGTCGGGAGGTGTTGCGCGGCCGTGAAGCCGGCGAAGACGAGGCCGGCGAGTGCCAGCGCCAACGCCAGGACGCGGACAGACTGGAGGACGACGGACGTGGCGCTCGCGTGACCATGCGACTGCGCCCAGGCGTCCTGGGTTGAGCGGCCGGCCGTTCGCGGCATCGTGGTTTCGTCGATCGTCGACATCCGTGCTCCTCAGGGCCGTGTGCTCGCTACACCACGCAGCGAGCGCCCCGTACGGAGGCATGCCCGAAGTCAAGACGGTACGGAGCGTAGGCAGGCAGTCACCAGCGTTCGCGACCGAAATGGCCCGGACGACGACCAGGACCGAGCGATTCGGAGCCACCGGGGTCATCCGTTCGGCTGAGGTGGACAGAAATGGCATCGATCCAGGAGCAGTCGGGCGGACTGCAGCGGGGAAACTAGACCCCGAGCCAAGCGATCAGCCCGAGCTCCCCGAAGAAGAGGTAGGTGAGGGCCATCGTCCGGTTGATCATCAGGGCGCTGCCGGTCGTGTTGTCAGGGACCAGGCGCCAGATGTATCCCGCGCCGAACAGCAACACCATCGCAATGAGCATTGCGTCCTCCTGACTCGCCGGTAAGGCGAGTCTGGGGCTGGCAAAGTCCCAGCACAATGGCGGTTTTCGGTCCCGCTCGTCGCTGTGAGTCACCGCCTCCGCGTGTCCTAACGGCCTGCTCCGGGACGGTGACACACCGACGTCATCCCGCTCCCGTCACGACCGACCAGAGCTCCCTGGACCAGGGGATGCACTGGGCCGCCCGGCGGGTTTCCCAGTGAGAGCTCCCCTGTCCTGAGCAGCGGATCTCCTCACGCGATGGAGGTCGAGTGCCATGGAACTTCTGGCCCCTCCGCGGCCGCTCCGCAGCCAGCCCGAGCAGGCGCCGGTGGCGGAGGCAGTCAACGGTGGCCGCCGGGTTGCTGATGGTGGGCGTGGCCGCGTGCTCGGCTGGACCTGACAGGTCCCCCGCTCGTGACGACGTCGCCCGGGATACTCCGATTGGCTCCGCCCCCGTCGTGTTGGAGAAGGTGAGCGAGGCGCCGCGCGAGGCGGTCCCGTCGGCCCTGGACTTCCTCGAGAACCCTGATCTTCCCGCCCCGCTCGTCGATCCTGACCGTATTCGCTCCGGGGGGCCGCCGCCTGACGGCATCCCAGCGATCGACCAGCCCACGTTCGAGAGGGCTGATGTGGTGCGGTGGATCGCCGACGACGAAGCCGTGATTGCACTCGACCTGGGCCAGGAGCACCGGGCCTACCCCGTGCAAGTCATGATCTGGCACGAGATCGTCAACGACTCAGTCGCCGGCTCACCCGTGACCGTCACCTACTGCCCCCTGTGCAACTCAGCGCTCGCGTTCGACCGCCGGGTCGGTGACCGGGAGCTCAGCTTCGGAACGTCGGGCAAGCTCTATCTGTCGGCCCTCGTCATGTACGACCGCCAGACCGAGTCACTCTGGTCGCAGATCGAGCATCGCGCGATCGCGGGCTATCTGACGGGTGAGGACCTCACGCTCGTGCCGGTGCAGATGTTGTCCTGGAGCCAGTGGGTCGGCCAGCATCCCGATGGGTGGGTGCTCAGTCGCGAAACTGGGTTCGATCGCTCCTATGGCACGAACCCCTACGTGGGCTACGACGATCCCGATGGCACGCCGTTCCTGTTCGATGGTGAGACGGATGACCGCCTCAAGCCGATGACCCGGGTCGTCGGGCTCGCGGAGGGCTCAGATGTCGTCGCCATCCGGCAGGACGCCCTGCTCGATGGCGGCGTGGTTTCCCTGACCCTGGACGGTCGGCCGGTCACGCTGTGGTTGGCCGCGGGCCTCTCTTCAGCACTGGACGGGCCGGGCGTCGCAGGGGGCCGGGACATCGGCGCGACGGGTGCATTCGAGGCCCGCGTGGGACAAGATGTCCTTACGTTCAGCGCCACCGACGATGGATGGTTCACCGACGAAGAGACGGGATCGACGTGGAGCATTACCGGACAGGCGATCGACGGGCCGTTGCGGGGGACGGCCTTACGACCCATCAACCACCTCGACACGTTCTGGTTCGCGTGGGCGGCGTCGAACCCTGCGACCAAGGTCATCCAACCGTGAGGTCACCATGGCGGAGGTGATCGGAGGTCTCGCGGGACTTGTCCTCGTGGTGTTGCTCGTGGGCGGGTTGACCGGCCGGGTGAAGCTGCGCTCTTGCTGCGCCGTCGCGGATCCGTCCAACGACCTGCGGATGAGAGCAGCCTTCGAGGACGCCCTCCCGGAGGACGAAACGCCTTCTTCCGGTCGGACGGACTCCTCGATCTCCTCCTGACCAGCATGCCATTTCTCAGCCCGAGCGCGGTCTGGGAACGATCCCGCTGACTCAGCGGGTTTCCCTCGTGAGAAGTCACCGCCACCGAGGGAGTCCGATGCCGCACCGTCCAGCCCGTCAGGCACTACCTCGACTGTTGCCGTTGCTGCTGGCCGCCTTGTTCGCGGTCAGCGCATGCTCTACCGGCTCGACCTCGACAACCCCGACGGCCGAGACCCACAGGGGTTCTGACGGGGATGCGACCGCCGGCCAGGGAAACGGCTCCGGATCGGCGTCCGGGCCGAGCGCGTTGGACTTCACGGGAACCACGCTGGCGGGAAAGGCGTTTGACGCTGCGTCCGAGACGGGACCGGTCGTGCTGTGGTTCTGGGCGCCCTGGTGCACGATCTGTCGAGCCGAGGCCCCCGACGTTGCCACGGTCGCGGCGGAGTACGAGGGTAGGGTCACCTTCCTCGGCGTTCCAGGCCGTGGAGACGTAGGGGCGATGAAAGAGTTCGTGTCGCAGACCGGAACCAGCGGGTTCGACCACGTGGCGGACCTCGACGGATCTCTGTGGCAGCGCTTCGGCGTTGTCGCGCAGCCGTCGTTCGTGTTCGTCGACAGCGCTGGGAAAGCGAGCTTCTTCGGCGGGAGCCTCGATGCCGACAGCCTGCGCCAGATGATCCAGCCGCTCGTCGCCGGCTGACGCCGTCGAGATGAACACCGGACTCCTGGCCCTGGCCCTGCTCGCCGGTGGTGTAGCGGCGTTCAACCCGTGCGGCTTCGCGCTGCTGCCGGCGTACCTCTCGCTGCTTGTCTCGGACGGTTCGCCCGCTGGTGCCGACCGACCCGGACGGGACCCAGCCGGAGCGGCCGTCCTCCGAGCACTCCGTTTCACCTCCGGTATGACGATCGGCTTTGTTCTCGTCTTCGGCACGTTCGGTGTCGTCGTGACACCGCTGGCACTGTCGGTCGAGCGGTACCTGCCTTACCTGACGATCGTCATCGGCGCCGCGCTCCTCCTGCTCGGCGGCTGGCTCCTGGCCGGCCGCACTTTCACCGTTCCCGGCCTCGCCGGCCGAGGTGCCGGACCTGCTGCATCGTGGTGGTCCCAGGTCGGCTACGGGGTCTCGTTCGCGCTGGCCTCGCTGTCCTGCACGATCGGACCCTTCCTCGCCGTCACCTCTACCACCCTGCGTGGCAGCTCGGTCCCCCAAGTCGTCGGCTCCTACGTCGCGTACGCGCTCGGGATGGGGACCGTCGTCCTCGTCCTCGCCCTCGCAGCCGCGATGGCACAGGCCTCGCTGGTACGCCGTGTGCGCGGTGCCAGCGCCCTCATCGGACGGCTCAGCGGGGCGATGCTCGTCGTGGCCGGGGCCTACGTCACGTGGTACGGCTGGTTCGAGATCCGGGTCCTGGCCGGAAGCACGACCAACGACGTCGTCATCGACAACGCGCTCCGCTTCCAGAGCTTCCTGTCCCGTTCTGTCACCGATGCCGGGAGCGGCGCGCTTCTCGCCACGCTCATCGGGCTGGGCGCGGTCATCGCAGTGACCCTTGCGATCCGGCGGCGCTCGCAAGCCGGCCGGAAAGGTCCAGCAGCAGCCCTGCCAGATGAGAAGCGCGCGACAGGACCGGCCCGTTCGATCGACGGCTAGTCCGTCGAACCTGGAGCCGCCTGTCGGAATCGAACCGACGACCTTCTCATTACGAGTGAGACGCTCTACCGACTGAGCTAAGGCGGCGCAGCCCCAACACCCGCGGGGCCGACGTGAGAGGTTACCAAGCCGCGCTGAGCCGCCCCAAATCCGATCGGGGGCGGTGACATCTGGTCGGCATCCAGCAGCAGCCTCGTCGGCAGGATCACGAGATCCTCGGTAACGTCGGTCCGCGGGTCAACCCCCCATCCTGGACGCACCCTCCCGGAGGAACATCGTGCTCACCGCCGCTGCCGGCTCATCACTGCGCCTCGACGCGAACGTCGTCGACTACCTGCTGATCGCCTTGTACTTCGTCTTCGTGCTGGGAATCGGCCTGCTGGCTCGCACCCAGGTGTCGTCCAGCCTCGACTTCTTCCTGTCCGGCCGGTCGCTGCCCGCCTGGGTGACGGGGCTGGCGTTCATCTCCGCCAACCTCGGCGCTGTCGAGATCATGGGGATGTCGGCCAACGGCGCCGAGATCGGTATGCCGACCATGCACTACTACTGGATCGGCGCCATCCCAGCCATGCTCTTCCTCGGCGTCGTGATGATGCCGTTCTACTACGGCTCGAAGGTGCGCAGCGTCCCCGAGTTCATGCTGCGCCGCTTCGGCCCGACCGCGCACCTCGTCAACGCGATCAGCTTCGCGGTCGCGCAGGTCCTGATCGCCGGCGTCAACCTCTACCTGCTCGCGACCATCGTGCACAGCCTGCTCGGCTGGCCGATCTGGGTGTCCACGATCGCGGCAGCGGTCATCGTGCTGTCCTACATCACGCTGGGCGGGTTGAGCGCTGCCATCTACAACGAGGTGCTCCAGTTCTTCATCATCGTGGCGGCGCTGCTGCCGCTGACGCTGCTCGGGCTGCACAAGGTCGGCGGCTGGGGAGGGCTGACGGACAAGATGTCTGCGGCCGGCACCGACGGCCAGCTGGCGTCGTGGCCGGGCACGTCGCTGACCGCGTTCAGCTCGTCGTTCCTCTCGGTCGTGGGCATCGTGCTCGGCCTCGGGTTCGTCCTGTCGTTCGGCTACTGGACGACCAACTTCGTCGAGGTGCAGCGCGCGATGGCCTCCAAGGACATGAGCGCAGCCAGGAGAGCACCGATCATCGGCTCCTTCCCGAAGATGTTCGTCCCGTTCATCGTGATCATTCCCGGGATGATCGCCGCGGTCGCGGTGAGCGACTTGGCCGCCTACAAGAAGGCCGGCGGTACCGGCGGCGGAGGCATCGACTACAACGACGCTCTGCTCCTGCTGATGCGCGACCTGCTGCCCAACGGGCTCCTTGGGGTGGCGATCGCCGGGCTGCTCGCTGCCTTCATGGCCGGTATGGCGGCGAACATCTCCGCCTTCAACACCGTCTTCAGCTACGACATCTGGCAGGACTACGTCCGCCCGGACCAGCCGGACCAGTACTACACCAAGGTCGGACGCCTCATGACGGTCGTCGCCACGGTGTTGGCGATCGGCACCGCAGCGTTGGCATCGAGCTACAGCAACCTGATGGACTACCTCCAGACGCTGTTCGGCTTCTTCAACGCACCACTCTTCGCGACGTTCATCCTCGGCATGTTCTGGAAGCGGATGACGGCTACGGCCGGCTGGACCGGCCTCGTGTCCGGGACCCTGGCTGCGATCGTGGTGGCCGTCCTGAGCCAGGACGCGCTCGGCGGACTCAGCACCGGGGTGCTCGGTCTCAGCGGCCAGGGCGCCAGCTTCGTCGCGGCCGGCACCGCCTTCGCGGTGGACATCGTCGTCAGCGTGGTCGTCACCGGCCTGACCAGACCCAAGCCGGAGTCAGAGCTGCGCGGCCTGGTGTACTCACTCACGCCCAAGTCCGACTTCACCGAAGGGTCGTCCGTGGCCGCGCACTGGTGGCTCTCCCCGACGAAGCTGGCGGGCGTCTCGCTCGGCCTCGTCATCGTCCTGAACCTCGCCTTCCGCTGATCGGAGCCCATCATGTCCGCTGACGAGTCCGCGACGTCCACGCGACGGCACCAGGCCGGCTGGTTCGACATCCGCAACGTGATCGGGGCGTTGCTCCTGATCTACGGGCTGGTGCTGATCGCGATGGGGATCTTCAACGCCAGCGATGCCGAGCTCGCCCGCGCCGACGGCATCAACGCCAACCTCTGGGCGGGGCTGGGGATCGCTGCCTTGGGAGTCTTCTTCTTGGGCTGGGCCTGGTTGCGCCCGATCGTGGTCGACGACGCCCAGGTCGCGAAGGACAAGAAGGCGCAGGACGACGAGCCCCCCGCCCACTGACCTCCGGTCCTCCGCGAATTGCGGGAAAGCGCAGGACGACACGCCGTCGAGGACCTGCACCCTCCCGCAATTCGCGGGGGGGCTAGCGGGACCGGCCGCGTGACTTCAGCCGGGTGTTCGGCATCGGCGGGGCCAGCAACCGGTCTCCGTCGAAGCCGACCACCTCACCGAACTGGGCGTCCCCGTCGTTCCACCGACGTCGGAACTCCACGATCTCGTCGTGGCTGCGGCCGATGAAGTTCCACCACATCACGAGCTCCTCGTCGAAGGGTTCGCCACCCAGCAGCAGGGCTCGAGTCGTGCCCCGGCTCGCGCCCAGTTCGAGCCGATCCTGGCCGGCGCCGACGTAGCCGATCTCGCTCGCCGCCAGCCGGTGTCCCGCGACGACCACGCCGTCGTCGATCGCGAGCACGCCGTACTCGAAGTCCGGCCGCAGCTCGACCGTGGTGGTGCCGTCGATGACCAGCTCGGCGCCCACGATCGGTGTGTAGGTCGTGGCCGGTGACTCGACGTCCTCGAGGCGACCGAGGATCACCGTGGCCCGCATGCCGTCCCGTCCGAGCACCGGGAGGTCGGAGTACTGTGTGAACGCACGCGGCGCATCGTGGCGTGCTCCGTCGGGAAGCGCCACCCACAGCTGAACCCCGTGCATGAGCGCCGAGTGTCCCGGCGGCGACTCCTCGGAGTGCGCGATCCCCGGCCCGGAGGTCATCAGGTTGAGCTGGCCGGGAACCACGATGGCGTTGCTGCCCAGCGTGTCGCGGTGCTGGATCTCGCCCTCGAGGAGCCAGCTCACTGTTTGCAGCCCGCTGTGGGGATGCGGGGCCACCCTCATGCCGACCTGGTTGGTGATGTCCTCGGGGCCGAAGTGGTCGACGAAGCACCATGCGCCGATCATCCGCCGGTGCTTGTTGGGGAGCACTCGCCGGACCTCCTGCCGGGGACCGAGCAACACGGCCCTCGGCTCGAGACGCTCGAACGTCGACGCCTGCTCCCTCGACCCTGCAGGAAGCACCAGCTCGCGGTCGGCCTCGGCGTTGCTCATGACCTCAGCAGGTCGTTCCGTCAGGCGGTGGCGTCCCGTCGACCAGGTAGGTGTCGACCGCGCGCTGGATGCACACGTTCCCGGAGCCGTACGCCGTGTGACCGTCCCCGTCACGGCTCAGGAGGACGCCGGACTGCAGCTCATCGGCGAGCTTGACCGCCTGCTCGTACGGCGTCGCCGGGTCTCGGGTCGTGCCGATCACGACGATGGGCGCAGCGCCCTTGGCCGAGAAGTCGGGCTGCGGCTCGGTCGGCTTGACCGGCCAGTTCGAGCAGGTGTACGGCCACCACATCGCGACCGGGCCGAACACGGGCGCCCGGGCGGTGAAATCCTGGCGGCCGGCCTCGATCTGGCGCAGCGACTCGCTCTCCGGGTGGTCGAGGCAGTTGACCGCCGACTGCGCCTCGAGCGAGTTGTTCGCGTAGCTCCCGTCGGTCTGTCGATCGGCATAGAAGTCGGCCAGGAACAACAACGTGTCGCCGCTGCCGTCGACCGCCTGCTTCAGCCCCTGCGTCAGGTAGGTCCAACTGTCTCGGCTGTAGAGCGGGACGATGACCCCGAGAAACGCCAAACCTTCGGTCAGCTTCCGCCCGCTCGAGGTCGGCAAAGGGCTCGCGTCGAGCTGCTTGAACAGCTCGATGAGGCGGTTACGGGCGGCGTCGACGGACGTGCCGAGGGGGCAGTTGCCCTGGCCGACGCAGTACGCCAGGTAGGCAGTCAATGCGTCATCGAAGCCGGCTGCCTGGTCGACCGCACTCTGTCGCGGAGCCGCGAGCGGGTCCACGGCTCCGTCGAGGACCATGCGGCCGACCTTCTTGGGGAACAACGCGGCGTACGTCGCGCCCATGTACGTGCCGTAGGACGCACCGAAGAAGTTGAGCTTCGGGTCGCTGACGACCGCGCGGATGATGTCCATGTCGCGGGCCACCTCGACCGTCGACACGTGCGCCAGTAGGGGTCCGGACCTCGCCAGGCACCCGGCGGCGAACGACTTCGCCAGCTGCTGGAGCTGCTGTGATCTCTGCAGGTGAGTCGGGCGTCGGGTCCGCCGCGACGAACGTGTCGAGCTGGGAGTTGCTGATGCAGTCGACCGGGGTGCTCTGCCCGACGCCGCGCGGGTCGAAGCCGAGCACGTCGTAGGCCGCCGTGATGCTCTTCGCGAGACCGATGTAGCCGAGGTAGTCGATACCGGAGCCGCCCGGGCCGCCGGGGTTGATGAGCAGGGTGCCTTCACGTTTCGCCGGGTCGGTGGCCACCTGACGCTTCGCCTTGATCGTGATGGCCTGGCCGTTGGGGTCGGAGTAGTCCAGCGGCACCCAGATGCTCGCGCACTGACCCCCGTCGCACGAGGTCCACGAGACCTTCTGGTCGTAGAACCGCGTCAACCCGGTGCCGGCCGGGCCGGCACCGAAACCTTGCGGCAGCCCCCCGGTGCCGGTGGAGGGTCCGGGCGAGGTGGGCCCACCCGACGCAGTGTCGGAGCCTGTGGACGGGGTGGGCTTGCCCCCCGAAACGTCCTGCGCGCCGCCGCAGCCGGTGAGCACGAGTAGGCCGGACACGGCGATGGCGGCCAGACCGCGGAGACGGTGCGGAAACCCAGAGGTGGCGTAGGTCACCCGGCAAGGGTACGTGGCGATCCAGCCCCGTCCGGGGGCTCCCACGCAGCCTGAGGGCCACGAACCCGCCGACGGCCAACCTGCCCGGTCAGCGCGCGAGGGACCCTGTGAAGGTCTCGAATCCGGACTTGACCACGAAGCAGAGCACGCGGTGGCCGGCCGCATCACTCCAGATCCCCTCGGTGGGAATCAGGCGATACGGCTCATATCCACCACCTTGCACGGCCGGGAGGGCCGAGACAGCATCGACGCACGGCTGGACGGACTGGTCATCGAGGCTTGCCTGTCCGGGGTAGGCGCTGCTGTCGATGCGGATCACCGCCACGGCCTCGGCGTTGTGTGCCTCGGCGCACGGCACAGCCTTGAGCTTGAACGTGTCGATGTTCTCGGCGCCACTCGACCCAGGGATCGAGATGCAGTCACCCTCGCGGATGTCGCCGAAGGGAATGCGGCCCGCCCTTGGTGATCGCGCCGCTGTCGTCGCGGCCGGCCTGCTGGCTCACCGCCCAGACACCGAGCGCGATCAGACCGACCCACCAGAGCACCGACAACACCATGCCGACGATGGCCAGCACCTTGCCGCGCTGACGGGCGCGGCCGATCTTGACCAGCGCCACGATGCCGAGCGGGATGGCGATGAGGATGCCGATCAAAGGGAGGATCAGTCCGACGATGAACGCGGCGATCGCCCAGGCACTCCATCCGGTCGGACCGTCGTCGTAGCCCCCGCCGGGGTAGCCCGGATATCCGGGGTAGCCACCCGGCCCCTGCCCCGGTGGCGGGTAGCCCTGCCCCGGTGGCGGGTAGCCCTGCCCCGGTGCCGGCGGGTAGCCCTGGCCAGGGGCAGCGTAGGACGGCTGTCCTGGCCCAGCCGGCGGGGGGAACGGTGGCGGGACGGGCGTAGGCGAACCCGCGCCCGGTTGGCCCTGGCCCGGATTTTCGGGGTACGACGAACCGCCGCCACCTGACGTGTCGCTCATGCTGGTCCGCCCCTCAGCGAGATCATCAAGGACTCCAAGGCCAACAAAGGTGCGATCTCACCTTCGAGCCACTCACGTGCCGCGAAGATCGCGGCCAGCCGCCCCGTGGACACCTCACCCGTGGTGCCTCGCGCCATCGTAGCGATCTCGCGCCTCAACTCCTCGTTGACGAGCTCGGTGTCGGCCCCGATTTGCAGGCACAGCACATCGCGGTAGAACGACGCCAGGTCGATGAGCGATCGGTCGACCGCGTCCTTGACCATACGTTTGCCACGTTGCTTCTGATGGCCCTCGAGCTCCTTCCTGGCGGCGGCGTAGCCGGTCGACTTGATGCCGCGGGTGCCAGCGCCGAAGGCAAGCTCGAGGTCAGCCTGCTCGCGCGCGTTGAGTGCATCGCTGCGTGGTTTGGCCTCCTCGGTGGCGGCGTCGATGAGATTGGCAGCCGTCGTCATGCAGGAGCCGAGGTCGGTGAGCTGGGTCGGGATGGCCAGCACCTCGCGCCGTCGGTTGCGGGCGGCCTCGTCGCGCGCCAGCGCCCGGGCACGACCGATGTGCCCCTGTGAGGCCCGCGCCGCGAAGCTGGCCACCGCAGCACTCACGCTGTCACGTTCTTCGAGGTGGGCCGCGACCTCCCTGGTCGACGGGGTGCGCAGCACCAGGGCGCGACAGCGCGAGCGAATCGTGGGGACGACGTCCTCGACCGTGGGAGCGCACAACATCCACACCGTGCGCGGCGGCGGCTCCTCGATGCTCTTGAGCAAGGCGTCAGCGGCCGACTCGTTGAGCCGGTCGGCGTCCTCGACGATCATCACCTGCCAGCGTCGACCGGCCGGGGCCAGCGCGGCCCGGCGAACGTACTCGCGGATGGCGCCGACCCTGATCACACTCTCCTCGGTACTGATCAGCGTGACGTCGGCATGTGATCCGACCAGGGCCGTGCGACACGCCAGGCACTCACCGCACCCGCCTCGTTCGCACTGCAGCGCGGCCGCGAACGCCCGGGCCGCGGTAGAGCGTCCCGAGCCAGGTGGTCCGGTGAAGATCCACGCATGGGTCATCGCAGTGCCCGGCTCACCGGTGAGGGCCCGCGCGGCACCGGCGACCGTCGCCTGCAGCTGCTCGACGATGCGAGCCTGACCGACGAGGTCGTCCCACACGCTCACGCATCGGCCCCTTCGTGGCGGTCGGCAAGCGTGAGCACGGGCGTCAGCCGGACGCGGACGGCTGTCGCAATCTCCTCAATGGGCAGCCGGGCATCGATGACGAGGTAGTGCTCGGGATCGGCGGCTGCCAGCTCGAGGAACGAGTCGCGCACCCGGTGGTGGAAGTCCGCCGCCTCCGCCTCGATCCGGTCCGGCGTGTCGAACCGGCCGCGTCCGAGCTGGGGATCGACGTCGAGCAGGACCGTCAGGTGCGGGCGCAGCTCGGCGGTCGCCCAACGGGCGATGTGCTCGACCTCGAGCGGGAGAAGGTCGCGACCTGCACCCTGGTAGGCCAGCGTCGAGTCGACGTAGCGGTCGGTGATGACGACCGCGCCGCGCGCGAGGGCCGGCCGGACGAGCTTTTCGACATGCTCGGCCTTGTCGGCGGCGTACAGCAGCGACCTCGGCCCGGTGGTCGAGCGCTCCCGTCTCGGGCGACAGCAGGATCTGCCGCAGTTGCTGCCCCACCGCGGAGCCGCCCGGTTCGTGGGTGAGGACGACGTCGTAGCCGCCGGCTCGTGAGCCAGTCCGCGAGCAGGCGTGCCTGCGTCGACTTGCCGGCGCCTTCGCCCCCTTCGAGGGCCACGAAGACACCATGGTCGGCGTACACGCCGTGCTCACCCATCAAGGACCTCTTCAGCTCGCTCAGGATCGTGGTACCCGGCCGGTCGTTCATCTGACGGTACGACAGCACGCCGACGACGATCATCACCAACGACGAGAAGAACATGGTGATGGCGGCGCCGTTGTAGTCGAGAACCGCCTCGTCGTTGATGACGAAGCGGTGGGTTCCGATGAGCCCCGCCGTCAGAGGAGCCAGCGCCAGCACGAGCGCAAGAGCGAGCCGGATCAGCGTCTGGACGAAAGCGAAGGTTCGCCCACGGAGGGCATCCTCGACCTCCAGGCCCAACAGTGTGTAGCCGGTGATCCAGGCAGTCCCCGCGAAGTAGCCGAGCAGGAAGGTCAGGAAGGTCACGACCGCGAGGTTGGCCACCAGGGCGACGCCGGCGAGCAGGAGTCCGGCCGCGATGATGGAGACTCCGAACAGCCGCCGTCTCGACATTGCCACGAGGAGGCGGCCGCCACGCCACATGCCGATCGCGAGGCCGGTGAACACGCTGGCGAAGAGCAGGCCGTACCCCGGGTTCCCGCCGCCCAGGTCTCCGACGTAGACCCGGGCCAGGCCGACGACGACGCCACCGGCGGCGAAGGCACCCACGATCCCGATCACGAGGCCGCGGATCAGCGGGGTGCGCGCGATGTAGGACCACCCCTCCCGGATGACCGCGAACATCCCCTGCCGGTCCTCCCGCGCGATGGCGGGTCCACGAGGGATATCGGTCAGGGTGGAGATGACGATCCCTGAGACGATGAACGAGGCGGCGTTGAAGACCAGCGCCATCGTGACCGCCGCATCGACCCAACCGAAGGCGGCGTTGAGGGCGTTCGTCGACAGCGACAGCAGCACGAAGATCGCAGCGGCGGGGACAGCCGAGCCGTACGTGGTCCCGATCGAGATCTGGTTGGCGGCCTCGAGCTTGTCGCGCGGCACCAAGTTGGGGATGGTGGCGTCCTTGGCCGGCAGCCACACCAGCGTGATCGCCTCGATGATCACGGTCGCGATGTAGACCCACGCCAGGGTGTGGACGATCGGGATCGTGACGAACACCAACCCGCGCAGGATGTCGCCGACGATCAGGGTCCGGCGGCGGTCGAGCCGGTCGGCGATGTAGCCGGCCAACGGACCCAGCACGACCGCCGGCAGCACCCTGAGGAACAAGACGCCGGCAATCGCGAAGTTTTGGTTGGCATAGCTGTTGCTGGCCAACGAGCTCGCGAGTGCGGTGAGCGCGAGCAGCCCGAGCCAGTCGCCCAGGCTGGACAGCCCCAGCCCGATCCAGAGCCTCCGAAACGAGGTGATCGAGAGCACGCCCGCGCCGGGACGCATGGCTCGGACGTTCGACACGGCCTCAGCCTAGGGCGTCCGGATCGGCGGTCCTGACGGTCGGTCGGCGCCGGCGCCCGGCCACGCGCACTGCGGGGATCACGGTTGGCCCGAGAGGTGATAGTCTCATCGACAGTTGCAGTTAGCAGTCCCCGCACGTTTTTGGCGCCAGTGGGTCATCCTCTTGGCGCCTTTCGCCTTTCAAGGCCACATGTCTTGTGCGGCGCACGTGGGAAAGTTGTTGCACGCAGCAAGGCATCGGCACAAGGCCGGCGCCACCACCAAGGAGCAGCACAAACATGGCACAAGGAACAGTTAAGTGGTTCAACGGCGAGAAGGGCTTCGGCTTCATCACCCAGGATGACGGTCAGCCGGACGTATTCGTCCACTTCTCGGCAATCCAGTCCGACGGCTACAAGTCACTGGACGAGAACGCGAAGGTCGAGTACGACGTCAAGCAGGGCGACAAGGGCCTCCAGGCCGAGAACGTCCGCGTCATCTGACGTTCGGTCGACACGCGCCCGCTCGCGGGCTGCGCTTCGCCGACTGACTCGAAGATCCGCCCAGCTCCTCGGAGCTGGGCGGATCTTTTTCGTGCAGCCGGCCCTACTTCTTGGCCGCGGCCTTCTTGGCTGCCGCCTTCTTCGCCGCTGTCTTCTTCGCCGTCGCCTTCTTGGCCGTCGCCTTCTTGGCCGCCCGCTTCTTCGGAGCGGGGCCCTTGGCACGCTTGTCGGCCAGCAGCTCGGCCGCACGTTCGATCGTGATCGTCTCGACCGAGTCGTCCTTGCGCAGGGTCGCGTTGACCTCCCCGTCGGTCACGTACGGACCGAACCTGCCGTCCTTGACGACCACCGGGGTACCGCTCACGGGGTCCGGCCCGAGCTCCTTCAGGGGTGGGGCCGCCGCCCGCCGCCCACGCTGCTTCGGCTGGGCGTAGATCGCCAGCGCCTCGTCGAGCGTGATGGTCAGCAGCTGCTCCTCGGCGTCGATCGAACGGGAGTCGGTGCCCTTCTTCAGGTAGGGCCCGTAGCGGCCGTTCTGTGCGGTGATCTCCTCGTCGGTCGCTGGGTCGACCCCCACGACGCGAGGCAGGGTCAGCAAGGTCAGCGCCTGTTCGAGCGTGATGGTGTCGAGTGACATCGAGGCGAACAGGCTCCCCGTGCGCGGCTTCGCCGACTTCGGGGCATCCTCGCCGAGCACCTCGGTGACGTACGCGCCGAACCGGCCGTTCTTCGCCACGATCATGCGCCCCGTCTCGGGGTCGGATGCCGAGCTCGTGCTCCGCGCCGGACGGGTTGGCCAGCAGCTCCTTGGCCTTCTCCAACGTCAGCTCGTCCGGCGGCAGGTCCTCGGGGACGTTGGCGCGCTTGCTCGTCAGCGTCCTCGACGTACGGTCCGTAGCGTCCGACCCGCAGGGCGATTCCTTCGCCGATCTCGAACGTCGAGAGCTCACGCGCGTCGATGTCGCCGAGCTCGGTGACGATGGTCTTGAGACCTTGCTGCTCGGCCGTACCGAAGTAGAACCCGGCCAGCTCACTGGTGGAGTCGCGGCGGCCGGCGGCGACCTCGTCGAGGATGTCCTCCATACCCGCCGTGAAGTTGTAGTCGACGAGCCGCGCGAAGTGGCGTTCGAGCAACCGGACGACGGCGAACGCGAGCCAGGCCGGCACCAGTGCGGTGCCCTTCTTGTAGACGTACCCGCGGTTGAGGATGGTGCCGAGGATCGATGCGTACGTCGACGGCCGGCCGATCTCACGCTCCTCGAGCTCGCGCACCAGGGTCGCCTCGGTGTACCGGGCCGGTGGCCTGGTCTCGTGACCGGCCGAGCCGAGCTCCGCGACCGTCAGCGCGTCACCCTCGGCCAGATCGGGAAGCCTCGTCTCGCGATCGTCACGCTCGGCTTCGGGGTCGTCGCGTCCCTCGACGTACGCCTTCATGAACCCGTAGAACGTGATCACACGTCCGCTGGCGGAGAACTCGCAGGCCTCTCCGCTCGTCGCGGTGGCCGCGATGCGCACGGACACCGACCGGCCCTCGGCGTCGCGCATCTGAGAGGCCACGGTGCGCATCCAGATCAGCTCATAGAGACGGAACTCGTCACCGTGCAGCCCGGTCTGCGCCGGGGTACGGAAGTGCTCACCGGCCGGGCGGATCGCCTCGTGCGCCTCCTGCGCGTTCTTGACCTTGCTCTGGTAGGTGCGCGGGGAGTCGGGCAGGTACTCGCGCCCGTACAGCTCGCTCACCTGCGCGCGAGCCGCGGTGATCGCGGTCCCGGACAGGGTGATCGAGTCGGTGCGCATATAAGTGATGTGACCGTTCTCGTACAGCCGCTGAGCGATCTGCATGGTGCGGGAGGCGCCGTAGCCGAGCTTGCGGGAAGCCTCCTGCTGGAGCGTCGTCGTCCGGAAAGGGGCGTACGGCGAACGGCGGTACGGCTTGGCCTCGACCGACCGGACCGCGAAGGCCTGGTCGCGCAGCGCCTGGGCCAAGGCCCCCGCACGGGTCTCGTCGAGGTGCACCACGTCGCTGCCCTTGAGCTCGCCCAACGACGAGAAGTCCCGGCCCTGAGCCACGCGTCGTCCGTCGACACCGGTCAGCTTGGCCGGGAACGTCTGAGGTGTCTTCCCTTCGCCGGCGTCGAACGTCGCTTCGAGATCCCAGTACGCCGCGGAACGGAAGGCCATACGCTCCCGCTCGCGGTCGACGACGAGGCGGGTCGCCACCGACTGGACGCGACCGGCGGACAGGCCGCTCATGACCTTCTTCCACAGGACCGGCGACACCTCGTAGCCGTAGAGACGGTCGAGGATCCGCCGCGCCTCCTGTGCTTCGACGAGGTCTTGGTCGATGTCACGTGGGTTGGACACCGCCTCGGCGATGGCCTCCGGCGTGATCTCGTGGAACACCATCCGCCGGACCGGCACGGTCGGCTTGAGCTCGTCGAAGAGGTGCCACGCGATCGCCTCGCCCTCGCGGTCCTCGTCAGTGGCGAGGTAGAGCTCGTTGGCGCCCTTCAGGAGCGACTTCAGTTTCGTGATCTGGGCCTTCTTGTCGCGAGGCACGACGTAGACGGGGGTGAAACCGTCGTCGACGTTGACCCCCAGGCGCCCCCACGGCTCGCCCTTGTACTTCGCCGGCACCTCGCCGGCGTTGTTGGGCAGGTCGCGGATGTGACCGATCGACGACTCCACGACGTAGCCACGTCCGAGGAAGCCGGAGATCGTGCGCGCCTTGGCAGGCGACTCCACGATGACCAGCTTGTGTCCATCATCAGCCACGGGGATGGTGCTCCTGGTTCTCTCGGTCAGACCGTTCCGTCCGGCGAGCCTGACACAGCGCCGCGAAGAACGGTAACGCGTGAGTCAAACCGCGCGGCTCAGGAACGGTCGCCCAGCGAGTCCTCGAACGTCGCCGCCCACGTCTGGGGCGAGGACAGCTCGGGCAGTGCCTGCTTGTACTGCTCGGACAGCTTCGGCCACTCCTTCGCAAGTCGTGCATGCAGCGTGACAGACCTCGTCGCGAGGTCGCGCGCCAGCTCAGGGCGGCGTTTGTACCAGGCGGCGCTCGTGCCGTCCGCCGAGGAGACGAGGGCGGAGTCGAACTGCGCGAGCAGCCACCACTTGAGGTCGACGTGCGGGACGTTGGCCTCCGGGTGCTCCCGGGAGAGGTCCCGTACGGGCATGACCTGACGGATGCCGCCGAGCGCCATCGTCTTCGCGCGCCCGACCAGGCCGACCGGCGTCGAAGGCGACTTCCCCTTGCGCGGCGGCTTCTTGCGACGAGCCGGGGGGAACCGGTCGAGATCGGACTCGGAGATCGAGTCGTCGTAGCGCCGGCGCAACGCATTGAGCTCACCGAGCCGCAGGCGCACGTCACGGTGCATCCGCTGGGGCCCCTCGAGGATGTCCTCGATCGCCATCAGCCCCATCTCGGCCGGCCCGTACTGCATCGACAGCAGATGCTTGATCTGGGTCTCGAAACTCTCCCGGACGAGGCGTCCGCCACGGTCGTACGGCGAGTGCAGCAGCGCCGCGATGATGCGGTTACGACGGTGGAAGTACGCCTGCCAGTCGATCGTGTCGTCCTTCTCGTGCCACGGAACGTGCCAGACGGCGACACCGGGCATCGTGGCGGTCTTGTAGCCCGCCTCGGCGGCCCGCAGCCCGAACTCCGCGTCGTCCCACTTGATGAACATGGGCAGCGACAGCCCGATCTCGCGGATCACCTGGGTGGGGATCAGACACATCCACCAGCCGTTGTAGTCGACGTCGACGCGGCGGTGCAGCCATTTCGTCGAGCGCAGCGACTTCTGGGCGAAGTTGTGCCCGTGCTTGGTCTTCGGCGCCGGTCCCCAGAACCAGCGCCACTTCGCCACGGTCTCGCCGTACGCGTGCATGACGGTCCGGTCGTAGAGGCTGAACATCTGGCCACCGACGAGCATCGGCTTCTTGGCGAGGTCGGCGAAGGCGACAGCCCGCAGGATGCCCTCGGGCTCGCAGACGACGTCGTCGTCGAGGAGCAGGACGTAGTCGGCGGCGCCCTTGACGGTCGCCTCGTCCATCGAGCGCGAGAAGCCGCCGGACCCACCGAGGTTGCCCTGCTCGATCAGCCGAAGCTTCGACCCGAGGGCGGCAGCCGTCCCGGCGTACAACGGATGTTCCTTGACCTTCTGGTTGCCCTGGTCCACGACGATGACCTCGTCGAGGATCGCGAGCACGTCGGGCTGCTCGGAGAGCTTGACGAGCTGGTCGACGCAGAAGTCCGGACGGTTGAACGTCGTGATCCCGATCGAGACGGTCCCCGGCGTGGTGCGATCGGTCTCGACGCTCCAGTGGGCGGAGTGCAGCGTGAAGGGCTCGTCACCGGCCTCGATGTCGAACCAGTACCAGCCTCCGTCGATGAACGGCTTCAGCGGCAGGTCGACGGCCACGCTCTGGTGGTCGGCCCCGGTGAGCGTGACCGAGTCGGCACGCTGCACGTGGCCCTTGGCCGTCGAGCGGTAGACCAGCAGCGTCCCGGGCCCCGACACGGTCGCTGTGAGCCGAACCGTGCGGACGTCGGTCCAGCGCCGCCAGTAGCTCGCCGGGAAAGCATTGAAGTAGGTACCGAAAGTCAGGCGGAGCTCCGGCTTCGCGATCGCGCCGGCGTCCGTGACGGTGCCGAAGGCCCCGATGGGCTCGACGGCCTCACCCACCGTGTCGTCGTACTGGTTCTTGGCCGGCGCCCTTGCCACGGACCTGCGCCTCGACATCGGGCTCGTCCTCGGCGCCCGACTGGCGGGAGCCGGTGGCTGCGCCACCGAATCCGGAGAGGCCGTTGATGTACAACGGGCGGAGGTCGAGGTCCTGGTCGGCGCGGATGATCGTGCGTTGGACGATGCGCCAGCCGGGTTCGACAGCGTCCCCGGCCACGGCCTCGACCGCGGAGGCGACACCAGTGGCGACCTCGACGGGTGCGGCGTCGTCGAGGGTGTCTGCCTTCTCGCTGATGGCGGTCTCGGTGGTGGTGTCAGTCACAAGTTCATCCTCAAAGGGGTAGTCACGGCTCCGCCACGGTATCGCCCTGCCACGGCCGGTCGCCAATCTGGGCCACGCCTCTACGATGAACCCGTGCCCGCTCGTCCCCCAGCCGTCTACCTGCATGTCGGCCCGCCCAAGACTGGCACGACCTTCATCCAGGACGTGCTGTGGCTCAACCGCGACACGCTGGCCAAACGCGGACTCGGCGTGCCCGGGACCAAGCTCGTCGACCACTTCCACGCCGCTCTGGACCTGCGCGCGATCTCGTTCGGCGGCCACGACGACCCCGCGGTCCCAGGCGCGTGGGACCGCCTCGCCGCCAAGGCGCGCTCGACCGAGCACAGCTCCGTGATCACCCACGAGGTGCTGGCCGGGGCCAACGAGGAGCAGGTCGGGCGTGCTGTCGAGAGCCTCGCCCCCGCCGAGGTCCACGTCGTGTACGGCGCCAGGGACCTGGCGCGGCAGCTGCCCGCGGTCTGGCAAGAGGGGCTGAAGAACCGCCGGACGCGTTCCTTCGAACGCTTCCTGGACATCACCCTCGACCCGGCCGCCCCGTCCGACCGTGGGTTCTGGAGATCGCAGCAACCCCTCGAGGTCCTGGCGCGGTGGGCGAAGCACGTCCCCGCTGACCGGATTCACGTCGTCACGCTGCCACCGCCGACCGTCTCGGGCGGACAGCTGCTCTGGCGGCGGTTCTGTTCCGCCGTCGGGGTCGACGGGTCGGGGCTCGACCTCGACGTGGCGCGGAGCAATGCGTCCCTCAGCGTCGTGTGGTCCGAAGTGCTGCGACAGCTGAACTCGCAACTTCCCGACGACCTCGACTGGCCGACCTACGAGCGAACCGTCAAGCGGCGGTTCAACCTGCTCGCCGACAGCCAGACCGGTGGCCGGCGCCAGAAGGTGCCGCTGCGTCACCGTGAGGTTGTGCTGAGCCGGGCCGAGGCCATCATCACCGGCCTGCAGAGCGCGCCGTACGACGTCATCGGCGACCTGACCGACCTCCGGCCCGCTGACGAGGGCTTCGGCAAGGCCTCGCCTGCAGCCAGCGCCAAAGTCGCTCACGCGGCGGTGAGCCTACTTGCCGAGATCCTCCCTGAGACCGAGCGAAGGGACAGCGCTGCCGGGGACAGAGCGCGCGTGCTGCTCGGAAAGCTGCAACGCCGTGGCCAGGGGGCATCGTGAGCCAGGACCAGTCGGCGCGCGCGCCGGATCGCAAGCGGGTCTTCTTCCACATCGGCGCTCCCAAGACGGGCACCACGTATCTCCAGCACGTGCTGCTGCAGAACCAGGAAGCGCTGGCTGCCGCCGGCGTGCTCTACCCCTACGACGACCATGGTCAGTCGTTCCGCTCGATGCAGGACTTCCGTGGCGCCGGTTGGGGCAGCCAGCGCGCGACCGCGTTCAAGGGCGAGTGGAAGACGGTTGCCGACCGTGCCGCCCAGTGGTCCGGCTCTACGGTGATCGTGTCCAACGAACTGCTCGGCGGCGCCTCCCCCGATCGCATCGCGGCAGGTGTGGCGAGCGTCGGACCGGCCGAGGTCCACGTGATCTTCTCCGCCCGCGACTTCGCACGGCAGTTGGTGTCCGACTGGCAGGAGCACATCAAGCACAAGCACCAAGTCACGCTCGAGACCTTCGTCGACGACCTCATCAACCTCGGCTTCGACGCTCCGGCCCCCTTCGGCGAGATGTTCTGGGGCATGCATGATGCGGCGTACGTACTGGAGCGGTGGTCTGCCGTCGTACCCGCGCAGCGGATCCACGTGGTGACGCTGCCGCCGCCGGGCGCGCCCAAGGACACGCTCTGGCGCCGGTTCTGCCAGGTGACCGGTCTCGAGGCAGACGCCTACGACGCGGTGACATCGAGCTCCAACCCGTCGATGGGCGTCGCCGAGACGGAGCTCGTACGCCGCATGAACGCTGACGTCCAGGGCATGCCGCCCGAGAACTACGACCCCCTCGTCCGGGTGCTGCTGGCCGAGCAGGTTCTGGGCGGACAGTCACCGAAGCTGCTGTTGCCGCCCGGCCGGTTCGACTGGGTGATGGAGCGCTCGCGGCGGCTGGTCTCCGAGCTCGAGGCGGCCGGCTACCCCGTCGTAGGCGATCTCCAGGAGCTCCTGCCTCGTGCGGCCGACCACGAGGGCTATGTCTCACCCACGGAGCTCACCGACGCCGACCTGGCCACCGCTGCCATCCGCGCGGCAACGGGGCTGTTGCAGCACGCGGGCCGCCAGCGCCGCACGATCGTCGAGCTCGAGAGCGCGGCCAACGGGATCGCTCCCCACGCACCGGCGCCGCGTGAGCGGGTCGTCGAGCTCTACTGGCGGGCGCGTGGTCGCGTCGGCAAGATCCTGCGTCGGCTCGGGCTCCTTCATCGCTAGTCGGGCGTGGCCTCCGACTCGTCGCTGTCGCCTGCCGGGGCCAGGGCCGGCTCGGCCTTCTTCTTCGCTCCACGCCTCAGCACCACGAACAACGCGTCGAGAAGGGCATCGTTGACCTCGGCCTCGGTCACGTCGCCGGGGCGGCGTTGCTCGCCCTTGGGAGGCGAGAACGGTGCGGGCGTGAGGTCGGCGAGATCACCGACGATGTCGAAGCCACCGGCCCGCAGGTCGGCCACGAGACTGTCGCTGCGGGTGACGAGAGCCGCATGCTCCTCAGGACTCAACGTGATGCGGGTCTTGTCGGGGACGACACGGTCGAGCACGTCGAACAAGCCGTAGCGGACGACCCGGCGGTAGGCGGCGGCACCGAGCTCGCCGGCCTGACGTTCGTTGAGGCGCCGCAACACCTCGGCCTCGACGGCGCCGAACGACGTGTTGGTCGCGGGCACGTCGGCGACGTACTGCGTGCCGTCGAGCCCCACCACGGACGCGAACCTGTTCCAGAGCTGGTCAGGGGCGGACCCCGATGGCGGCATCGTCACCACGTGGACGTGCTCGGGCCGGAGCCCGTGGGACCAACGGGCCAGCGCCTTCGGCGCGTCCTGAGCCAGCCAGAAGCTCTTGGCCATGCCTGAGCGGGACCGACCGATCACGTCGGAGACGAAGGCGTCGTACCGCATGGTGTGCTGGTTCTTCAGCCGCTCCTGCCAGACGGCCGGTACCTGGCGGACGAGATCGCGGGCGGTGTAGATGACGTGAACCTCGATGTCGCCGAAGGACGTGAGGGCGCGCACGACCTCGTCCTGCTGCGCATAGACGAAGAGCTCGCTCGACAGCAGCGCGGCCGGCCCATCCCATGCGGTCACCTTCGCGACGACGCGATCCCAGTGTCCGCGGACCTCGACGTTGAACTCGCGCTCCTTCCACATCTGGCGCAGGTCCCACAGCGCGCTGTGATGGGCGATGCCCGGCAGCTTCGGGTAGAGGAGACCGTCCCGTTTCATCGCCTGCCGGTTGGTGGCCAACACCTCCTGCAGGTACGTGGTCCCGGTCTTGGGCGCCCCGATGTGGATGTAGATCCGCTCAGTCACGACGGAACTTCTCCTTGAGCCGGTCGGCGACACCCCGGCTGGCGAGCCGGATGGAACGCGGAGGTGCGGGGGCGGCTCCAGCCATCTTCGCCAGCACGACCAGTGCCGACTCGAGCAGCTCGGTGTCGGTCACCTCGTCAGGCAGCGGCCCGTCGGCGGTTTCGAAACGAGGGCGGAGGTCGTCCAGGTCGCCGACGACCTGGATGCCCGGCACCTGCAGCGTCGTGATCATCTGCTCGGAGAGCTCGGTGACGGCCTCGTGCCAAGCCTCCGGCACGACGATGCGGCCCTGGGTCCTCGCCGGCGCCAGCGTGCGCTCGGCAAAGCGGCGCTTCACCCGGTTCTCCCACTTGGGCCAGTCGATCTCGGAACCGACGTGCGGGATGATCCGCCGCAGCAGCTCCGCCTCCGCAGCACCCAGCGAGACGTTCTCGCTCTCGAGTTCGAACGTGTAGGGCAGGTCAGGCAGCTCGGTGGCCGTGGCGAAGCGGTTCCAGAGCTCGTCCCTGGGGGCTCCCGGGGGTGGGACGGTGACGAGGATGACGTTGCCCGGTCCGACGACGTGCGACCAGCGCTTGACGAGGTTGGGCAGGTTCTGCGGTCGCCAGAACGAGGACGCCGGGACGATGTCGGGAAGTCCCGGCCGAGGCCGCTTCCGCGCCACACCGACGAGCACGTCGTGCAGGAACTCGGCATAGCTCTGGTCGTTGCGGTTCTTGACGTTCTCCTGCCAGACGGCGGGGATCTGTCGCGCCAGGTCTCGCGTCGTGAGCACTACCCGGACGTCATCGGTGTCGAAGCTGTCGACGGCGTGCTTGATCACCTTCCGCCGGGTCCGCGCCAGGGTCTCGTGAGAGATCACGGCCGATCCGGCGTACTGGTTGACCTCCTTGGCGACCGTCGCCCACATCCCCTTCGCCCCGGGGTAGTCGTGCCCACCGAACCCCGCGCCGCGCAGGTCCATCGACGCCAGGAAGTGCGCCACCGGCCGTTCACCGGGGTACAGGACGCCGTTGGAGCGCAACAGGTCGCGGTTGGCGAACAGGAGCCGCTGCAGGTACGTCGTCCCGGTCTTGGCGACGCCCACGTGCAGGAAGACCGTGCGGGACAGGGTGACCTCCTCGTGCGACGGCCAGGTGCCGAACACCTGATCCTAGAACCCCGGAGATGCCGAACGCCCTCCGACCGGGTGGACGGAGGGCGTTCGAGGACCTCGGTGGGTCAGTCGCCTGCGGTCAGACCGTGGTCGTCGTGGCCGCGGGCTGGGTGTCGACGTCACCGATGGCGATCGGCCGACGCTTGGAGATGTACACCGCGGTCGCGATGCCGAGCGCAGCGACGACGGCGATGAGGATCCGTAGCGGGTCGTTCTCGTCCTTGCCGACCGACAGCGCGATCACTGACGGCGCGATGAGCAGCGAGACCAGGTTCATCACCTTGAGCAGCGGGTTGATCGCCGGACCGGCAGTGTCCTTGAACGGGTCACCCACGGTGTCACCGATGATCGTCGCCTCGTGCGCGGGCGAACCCTTGCCGCCGTGGTGGCCGTCCTCGACGAGCTTCTTGGAGTTGTCCCACGCACCACCGGAGTTGGCGAGGAACACAGCCATGAGCGTGCCCGTGCCGATCGCGCCGGCCAGGTAGGCGCCCAACGGAGCGGCACCGAGGCCGAAACCGACCGCGATCGGGGCCAGGATTGCCAGCAGACCCGGTGTCGCGAGCTCGCGCAGCGAGTCGCGGGTGCAGATGTCGACGACCTTGCCGTACTCCGGACGACCGGTCCCCTCCATGATGCCGGGGATCTCGCGGAACTGGCGGCGCACCTCGAACACGACCGCGCCGGCAGCGCGACCGACGGCGCTGATCGCCAGCCCGGAGAAGAGGAACACGACCGAGGCACCGATGAGCAGACCGACCAGGTTGGACGGGTTGGCGACGTTGAGGACGCCGACGTTGGCCAGCGTGTCGGCGAAGGTGATGTCCGTATTGGCGAACGCGCCTGCGTCGACAGCTGCCTGGGTGACGGCGTCGGTGAACGACCCGAACAGGGCCGTGGCCGCGAGCACGGCCGTCGCGATCGCGATGCCCTTGGTGATCGCCTTCGTGGTGTTGCCGACAGCGTCGAGCTCGGTCAGGATCGCCGCGCCCTTCTCATCGACGTCACCGGACATCTCGGCGATGCCTTGCGCGTTGTCGGAGACAGGACCGAACGTGTCCATCGCGACGATGACACCGACCGTGGTCAGCAAGCCGCAACCGGCCAGCGCGACCGCGAACAGGGAGACGACGATGACGCCGCTGCCGAGCAGGAACGCGCCGTAGACAGCGGCCCCGATCACGAGCGCGGTGTAGACAGCCGACTCGAAGCCGACCGAGAGACCGGAGAGGATCACGGTGGCCGGGCCGGTGAGGGCCGTCTTTCCGACGTCCTTGACCGGGCGGTACTCGGTGCCGGTGAAGTAGCCGGTCAGCGCCAGGATCAGTGCCGCGAGCACGATGCCGATGATGACGGCGACCGCCGCGATGAGCCGCGGGTCGCCGGTAGCCGGCTCGGAGATGGCGGCCAGGATCTGGGTCAGGTCGCTGTTGCTGCTGGTCCCCATCGTCAGGTCTGTCGAACGACGAGGGCAGGTAGGCGAAGGCTGCGATGGCGCACAGCACCGCCGAGACGGCCGCGGAGATGTAGAACGCGCGGTTGATGGTGGTGAGGCCACCCTCCCCTTCGCGGGGACGACACAGGTAGACACCCATGATCGCGGTGAGCGCGCCGATCGCCGGCACGATCAGGGGGAACACGAGACCCTCGGCGCCGAAGGCGGCCTTGCCGAGGATCAGGGCGGCCACCAGCGTCACGGCGTACGACTCGAACAGGTCGGCCGCCATACCGGCGCAGTCGCCGACGTTGTCGCCGACGTTGTCAGCGATCGTGGCGGCGTTGCGCGGGTCGTCCTCGGGGATGTTCTGCTCGACCTTGCCGACCAGGTCGGCGCCGACGTCTGCGGCCTTGGTGAAGATACCGCCGCCGACACGCATGAACATGGCCAGCAGGGCGGCGCCGAAGCCGAAGCCCTCGAGAACGGAGGGGGCGTTGCTCTTGTAGATGAGCACGACGAGCGAGGCGCCCAGCAGTCCGAGCCCGACGGTCATCATTCCGACGAAGCCACCGGTCCGGAACGCGACGCGCATGGCCGGGTCGCGTCCGGTGGTCTGAGCTGCAGCGGCCACGCGGACGTTCGCCTTGACCGCGAGCGACATACCGAGGTAGCCGATCGTGGCCGAGAAGCCGGCACCCAGCACGAAGAACAACGAGCGCCCGATCCGGATGCTGGCGTCGCCGGGAAGCACGAACAGCAGTGCGAAGGCGATGGAGGCGAAGACGGCCAGGGTCTTGAACTGACGGGTCAGGTAGGCCTGTGCGCCTTCCTCGACGGCAAGCCCGATCGTCTTCATGTTTTCGGTGCCCTCGGGCGCGCCAAGCACTTCCTGCCGGAACATGTAGCCCATAGCCAGCGCCACGAGGGCGATGGCGGCCACGATGACCACAAGAGTGGTGTTGCCGCTCGAGAGGGACACATCCACGCCGCTTTCGGCGAGGTTGAGCCGGGACATCCGCTACCTCCAGTGAGCCCACAGGCCCGTGTACGTTTGCCGCGCACGCCAGACGGTGCACAGGTGGTCGGTCAGTGGTCAGAACTTGGCCGCGCGAAACGGTGATGCCGCTCACACGAGACAAGACCGCCGGAGTCTAGCGACATCACGGCGGGGACGAAACGTCTGGGGTCACCCCGGTCGTGGCGTCCCGGATGCGCCCTAGGCCTGTGCGGCGGCCTCGACGGAGTCGTAGATCGGGAAAACTTTGGCGAGCCCGGTGATCCGGAAGATCTTGAGCAGACGTTCCTGGGTGCACACCAGCAGCAGGGACCCCTCATGGGCCCGGACGCGCTTGAGCGCGCCGACCAGGACGCCGAGTCCGGTCGAGTCCAGGAAGTCGACGCCCTCGAGATTGACGATCAGGTGGTAGTGGCCGGAGTTGATCAGCTCGACCAGGCGCTCGCGCAGCTTGGGCGCGGTGTAGACGTCGATCTCGCCGCCGACGTCGACGACCATGCGCTCACCATCTGCCCTGTTGTCCAACGACAGGTCCACGAACGCCTCCTTGGTGCACCCACGCAGATCGGTTGATCGCCGGGCCTCGATGGTCACATTCAACCACGACTCCGACACTGTGGGTCAGCGGTGGGAAGATGTGCGGTGGTGACCAGAGGACGAGCGTTCGACCCAGAGGCGGTGGCGCTGAGCCTCGCTGCCTCTTCTGCGCGCCGTGATCGCCTCACTCACCTCGAACTGCGCGAAGCGCGGGAAGCCCGGGTCGCGCCCTGGCCGACCTGGGCACACCCGGCGTTGGTCGACGCCTACCTCACCCGCGGCGTGGCCGCCTTGTGGAGCCACCAGGCCGAGGCAGCGGAGCTTGCCTGGAGCGGCCGGCACACCGTCGTCGCAACCGGGACTGCGTCCGGCAAGTCGCTTGCCTATCTCCTCCCGGCGCTGTCCGCCATCGCACAGAGCGTCGAGCGCCCCGGCGCCCGCGGCGACACCGTGCTCTACCTGTCCCCGACGAAGGCGCTGGCGCGCGATCAGCTCAACTCGGTCAGCGGCCTCGACGTACCCGGTGTCCGGGCGACGACGTACGACGGCGACTCGACCCGCGAGGAGCGCGACTGGGCGCGCAACCACGCCAACTACGTGCTGACCAACCCCGACATGCTGCATCGCACGATGCTGCCCTCGCATGCTCGGTGGTCGCTCTTCTGGGGTTCGCTGCGCTACGTGGTCGTCGATGAGTGCCATCACTATCGCGGTGTCTTCGGTGCACACGTCGCCCAGATCCTGCGCCGCCTGCGCAGAGTGGCCGCCCACTACGGCGCCCGGCCGACCTTCGTGCTCGCCTCGGCGACCGCAGCCGAACCCCACATCACCGCGAGCCGTCTGCTCGGTACGGACGTCCGGGCGGTCGACGTCGACGGCTCTCCTCGCGGCACGACCGCTGTCGCCCTGTGGGAGCCGCCGCTCACCACGCTGCACGGCGAGCACGGGGCTCCCGTACGCCGGTCGGCGGCCGCCGAGTCCGCCGACCTGCTCGCCGATCTGGTCGCCGAAGGAGTCCGCACCCTCGCGTTCGTCCGGAGTCGGCGCGGAGCCGAGTCGGTGGCGCTGCAGACGCAGGCCAAGCTGCACGAGGTCGATCCCGACCTCGCCAAGCGCGTCGCGCCCTACCGCGGCGGCTACCTCCCCGAGGACCGGCGCGAGCTCGAAGAGCGACTCCGGAGCGGGGACCTGCTGGCGGTTTCGGCCACCAACGCCCTCGAGCTCGGCATCGACATCGACGGTCTCGATGCCGTGGTGATGGCCGGCTTCCCGGGCACCCGTGCATCGATGTGGCAGCAGATCGGTCGGTCGGGTCGTGAAGGCCAGGGCGGACTGGGCATCCTCGTGGCGCGCGACGACCCACTCGACACCTTCCTCGTCACGCACCCTGAGGCGCTTCTCGGGGCACCGGTCGAGGCCAACGTCTTCGACCCGGCCAACCCTTACGTCGTGGCGCCACACCTGTGCGCCGCTGCGCAGGAGATTCCGATGACCGAGGCGGACTTCGACGTGTTCGACGGCGACGTCGAGCAGTTGCTCGCGTCCCTGGTGGACGCGGGTTACCTGCGCCACCGGGCCAGCGGCTGGTTCTGGACCCGACGCGACCGAGCGGCTGACCTGGCCGACATCCGCTCCACCGGGGGCAGCCCGGTCCGCATCGTCGAAGGCTCGACCGGTCGGCTGGTCGGTACCGTCGACGCCTCGTCAGCCCATGCCACTGTCCACGCGGGTGCGGTCTACGTGCACTTCGGCCAGACCTACCTGGTCGCCTCGCTCGACCTCGAAGACCATGTCGCCGTCGTCGAGCTCGCCGAGCCGGACTACTCCACCAGCGCTCGCGATCTCACCGACATCCGCATCCTGACCAGCATCACGACGGACTCGTGGGGCGACGCCGAGCTGACCTTCGGCGCGGTCGAGGTGTCGTCGCAGATCGTGTCGTTCCTGAAGAAGCGGGTGGCGACCGGTGAGGTTCTCGGCGAGGAGCCGCTCGACCTGCCACCGCGGCACCTTCAGACCAAAGCGGTGTGGTGGACGCTGACTCCCGAACAGATCGAGGCCAGCGGCGTGGACCCCCGTGACGTACCAGGTGCTGCGCACGCGGCCGAGCACGCCTCGATCGGTCTGTTGCCGCTGTTTGCGACCTGCGACCGCTGGGACATCGGCGGGGTCTCGACCGCGTTGCACGAGGACACCGGACAGCTCACTGTCTTCGTGTACGACGGTCATCCCGGCGGCGCCGGCTTCGCAGAGCGCGGCTTCCACACAGCGGGTGAGTGGCTCACCGCCACCCGGGAAGCAATCGCCGCGTGTCAGTGCGATGAGGGATGCCCGTCGTGCGTGCAGTCGCCCAAGTGCGGCAACGGCAACAGCCCTCTCGACAAGCGCGGTGCGATCCGGCTGCTCGACGTGCTCCTCGAGCACCAGGGGTGATCTCGACCGCGATGGCTGACCCGGACGAGGAGGCTTGCTCGCCTCGCGGGTCGAGCACAGTGTCGATACCGTAGAGACGCAGGATGGAGCCGGTCGTGACCATGACCGCGCCATCCCGCTTGACCGAGCCTGTCGGCTCGAGAGGAGACGCGCCCATGATCGTCCTCGGACTTCTGATCCTCGTCGCTGCCGTGGCCGTGACCGTGGGTGCGATCGCCCGTGGCGGTGCTGACGTCTCCCTCGACTTCGGCTCGTTCACCGTCAACACCGATGCCGCAGGCATGTTCCTGACGGGGGCAGCGACGTTGCTGGTGGCTGTCATCGGCCTGTGGTTGCTGCGCGGGGGGCTGGCACGCTCACGCCAGCGCCGTCAGGAGATGCGTGAACTTCGTGACCGCGCCGCACGCAACGAATCAGCAGCGCGGAGGGAACGCGAAGCGGCCGCCGACGAGCGCGCCCAGGCAGATGCGGAGACCGGCAAGCATGCAGATCCGGTGCAGCCGTCTACCACCGGGGATTCGGCACCGCCTGAGCGCTGAACGAGCCTGTCGACGCGCGCTGATGGACGAGCGCGTCAGCGGTGCGCGTCGTACCAGCGCGTGTAGCCGTAGATGAGGCCGGTCAGTGCGGCGACGGCGAGCAGAGTCACGATCAGGATCTGAGTCGGACCTGGTCCGCTGGCGAGGGCCTCGGTCTCGAGACTTGCGGGCGTGACCAGGTCGCTGCTGCTTGGAGGCACGGTGCTCGACCCCCCACCAGCTGAGCCGGCACCGGTCGTCGCCCGGCCGGACTTGTCGGCTCCACCCACGGCGGCACCCAGGAAGAGCCCTTGAGCCGGCAGCGGTGCCGAGGAGTCCTGCGAGATCGTTTGGACACCGCCGTTCGGGCCGGTGATCGTGATCTGGGTCGGGATGGGGCTCTGCGGCGACGATGTCGTTCGCGGTCGTGCCCTGCGTGGTCGGGTTCGACGTCGTGCTCGGAGCCGTGGTCGAGGACGTGGTCGACGTGGAGGGTGCCGTCGATGTGGTCGCTGGGCCGGTCGACGTCGGAGCAGTGGACGTCGGCGGAGGCGATGACGAAGTAGCGGTGGTGGGATCTGTCGTGAGGATCACGGTGGGCAGCGTGTCCGTCGGCAAGGTGACCGTCGGGGTCGAGGTGTCCGTCGGCACCGTGCCGGTTGGCACCGGCTCAGCCGAGGCGACATTCGCGCCGAGCCCGATAAGGAGGAGGACGCCGAACGCGGGGATGCCCACCACGAGATGGAGTTTCGTCAACTTGCCCATTCGGCGGCTCGGCTTTCCCAGTCAATGGAGACAAGGGGCCACCCAACCCCGCCTTCGTCGCACTGTTGGTCTCAAGGTCACGTGGTCCCACACGTCTCGTCATCGTTGCACGGCTGGTGCGTTCGCGGTAGAGCCTCGATTTCTTGCACACATTCGACAACATCGACTCATTCCGACACAGGCCCGGCCCGGGCCCGGCCGACGAGGTCGAGGTGCAGACCCAGCGGCAGGTCCACCCGATCGGTGACCTCCACGATCACGTCGCCGTGGTCGAGCCGGCATTTTCCCAGGCTGACCAGGTCGGTTGCCGCGACCCGGGACGCCATCTCGCAGGCGTTCGATCCATCGTGAAGTGCCCCCGCCGCCGACAGTGCGACCAGGTCGGCTGAGCCGTCGACGTGATGTTGTCGGGCCACGACGCCGGCCACGAGAAGTGCGGCCCCGGTCACCGCCAGGAGGCACCCGATCCACGCGACCGCCCACACCGAGGCGTAACCGCCGTGACAGCACTGACTGCTGTGGTGGGCTTGGCTGTTGAGACTGTCGTGGTTGCTGGGGATGACGTCGCCACCAGCGTGGGGGAACCGCGGACGGTCATCGACCGAGACCTTGATCTTCGACCGCCACCGCCGACGTGGCCGTCACGTCGACCGACGGCAGCGGCACGAGCAACCACCCCGGCGGCTTCGCTGCGAAAGCTCACCTCGACCTGAGCCAGGCCATCCTCCTGACCCACCTCGACCCGAGACCCAGCCGGCGCTGTCTCGAGCGCGCGCGCTGTAGCGGCGGCGTCGTCTCCACCGCGCGCCAGTTCACGTGCCGCGTCGCGAGCCGCGTCGACGGCCTGCACGTGGGCGATCCCGATCGAGATCAGCCAGATCAGACTGATGGCGAAGACGGCCATGAGAGGAAGGACGAGCGCGGCTTCGGCGGTGACCGACCCGCGTTCGGAGTCGGGCTTGCGAGGCGCGCTCGCCGGCGGGTCGTACGAGAGTGACGTCATGGGTGGCCTTTCGCGGGACGCGGTGGGTCGGGTGACGTCGGAGCCGCCCTCCCGACCCACCGCACGGCTTCAGAACGGCAACAGGTCTGTCACCTTGTTGAACAGGTTTTCGAGCAGGCTCCGCCCGAAGTCGGAGGTGAGCAGCTGGTACAGGAGGCCGGCGAACCCGCAGGCCCCAACCGTCCCCACCGCGTACTCCGCGGTGTTCATCCCGGCCTCGTCGCGAAGGGCGCGACGGGGAGGGGCGAGGGCGGCGGGGTTTGGCCGGGCAAGAGTGCGTGACATGGCAGATCCCTTCAGTCGGTCATCAGAGCGACGACGAGGTGAACAAGTGCTGCCAGACAACCGGAGACTCGGCTGGCGCCCGCGCGGCGTACGACTTCTGTTGACGGCCGCCCGACATGGAGTGAGCTGGGGAGCGGAGCTAAAGCCCGAGGTGAGAGAGCCCGCCGACAATCGTCGGCACGACACCGATCAGCATGAAGGCGGGCAGGAAACAGGCAGCCAGTGGTGCGGCGACCTTCACCCCTACGGCGCGAGCCGTCGCCTGACTCCGCGTGCGAAGGTCTCGACGGCGGTCCGCGGACAATCGACTGAGGACGTCAACAACGGGGGCACCGGATCGATGCGCCCGCATCATCGCGTGCCCGAGCCCTGCGAACGCGGGATCGTCGCCGAGCCGGGACCAGACGAGGACCGGGTCGGCTCCGAGCTCGAGTCGGGCGGACACGTCCAGCAACCTCGCGCCCAGGGGGCCGCCGACAGCTCGTCCGACCGGAGCCACGGATGACTGCACCGGCAACCCCACGTCGGCGCAGGCGGCCAACAGGTCGACCACCAGCGGGAGGTCTCGCTCGATTCTGGCGCGGTCACGCGCAACGCTGGGCGGCTCGAGCCTGCCCAGCCACCTCGACACCACCAGACCTGCCACCACCCCGGCCAGCGCCGCCAACACGCCGACCGCGGCCCAGCCGACCACGCCGGCAGCGACGGCGCACAACGCGGCACGTCTCCGAGGATCCTCGACGAATCCTGCCGGGTGGACGTCGGAAGGCTGTGGCGGCCCGGTCTCGCCGACAGCACGCCGCGCCGGTCGGGAGCGCACCGGCGGGAACGCGAGCCAGGTCGCCGCAGCAGTCAGCGCTGCCGGCACCAGAGCGCCTGGCATTCAGTCCTCCGCCGCATCAGCGATGTGCTCAACCCACAGCACTCCGAGAACGGCGAGGGCCGCGCCGCTCGCCAGGCAGCCGATGCCCAATGGCGTGGCCAGCAGGACATGCAGGGGCCGAGCCCCCATCGATGAACCGAGGACGAGGCCGAACACCGGAAGGCCCGCAAGCAGCTTCGCCGTAGCCCGTGCCGGCGCGAGGGTGGCCGTGACCTCGCCACGCGCGTCCTGCTCGTCGCGGAGCACCTCCGCGACGCGGTCGAGCATGTCAGCCAGGGCGAGACCAGACCGGGCCGAGACCTCCCAGGCGGCTGCCACGGCGGCGAGTCCACGCTGGCCGGGTCGATCGGCCAGGCCACGGAGGCCGCCTGCGACGTCTCCCCCGAGGTGAGACGTCACGAGCAGTGGCGACCAGTCCGCGCGCTGGCCGCAGGCCTGAGCGAGGGCCTGGGTGGCGGGTGTCCCGGCTCGCAGCTCAGCCGATAGCGCGTCGCAGAGGCCGATCACCGCCAGCTGGTTCGCGTGTCGGACCTCGCGGTTTCGTCGCTGAGCCAGCAGCCGGCGGACGACCAGAGCGACGGCAACGGTGCCGCTGGCCGCCAGCCCGGCACGAGCGCTCCACCCCTGGCCCGGTCCGTCAGCGGCGACGGCACCCAGCGGTACCAAGCAAGCCAGCGAAGCCACGGCAAACACCGACCTCGCCGACCGGAGCCGGTGCGACGTCGGGTCTACGGCACGAGTCCCCGTGCCCAGCCATGCGGCGAGCGCGGCAAAGACGACGGCCGCCGTGGCGAACGGGGTCACCGACGGCCGGCCGATTGCAGTCGGTCGTCGAGCAACTCGGCGCCCGGTCCGACCACCGGCGCCCCGCCCGGCTGGAACGACACCGCAGGGACGACCCGGACCGGGCCGGATCCGGGTTGGTGGACGACGCCCACCTCCGTCAACCGCCGCTGCCCGGCGCCATCGCGGCGCAGATGCAGCACCACGTCGACGGCTGCGGCGAGTTGCGCGCTGACGGCGTCCCGGGTGAGGCCAGCGGTCACACCCAACGCCTCGAACCTGGCCGGAAGGTCCGTGGCCGAGTTGGCATGGACGGTGCTGCACCCTCCTTCATGACCGGTGTTCATCGCGGCGAGCAGGTCGACGACCTCGGGACCGCGCACCTCGCCGACCACGAGCCGGTCAGGCCGCATCCGCAAGGACTGTCGGACCAGCGTGCGCAGCGACACCTCGCCCGCCCCTTCGATGTTGGGCAGCCGCACTTCGAGGCTGACGACATGAGGATGGTCGGGCCGCAGCTCCCCGGCGTCCTCGACGACGACGACGCGTTCGTGCGGCGCCACGAGGACAACAGCGCGTTCAGCAAAGTCGTCTTGCCGCTGCCGGTCCCTCCGGTGATGACGAAGGCGAGACGTGCCGAAACGACGTCACGTAACAGGCTGACCGCGGAGCCCGGGACCGTGCCGGCGGCCGCCAGCTCGTCGAGAGTCCACATCCGCCGTGCCGGGACACGCAGCGACAGGCAGGTGCCCGGTCGGGACAGCGGGGCGAGAACCGCGTGCAGACGCGTCCCGTCGTCGAGGCGAACGTCGACATACGGGGACCCGTCGTCGAGACGCCGTCCTGCCGCCGCCGCGAGACGCTGGGCAAGGCGGCGTACGTCGTCATCGTCGGAGAATCGCACCGAGGTCAGCTCGAGGCCGGACCCCACGTCGACGTAGACCTCGTCCGGCCCGTTGACCAGGACATCGGTCACGCCGTCCAGGGACAGCAAGGGATCCAGTGGGCCGGCCCCCAGACTGTCGCGACGCAGAGCATCGAGGACCTCGAGGACCACCGCATCAGTGACCAGACTGCGGGTGGCCCGCAACGCGTCTGCGACGGCCGCCGGGGTGACTGCACCACCGTCGCGAGCAAGGCGGTCGCGGACGTCGTCGAGGATCTGCCGGTCGACCGTCATGCCGCCACCGGTCCGGTCAGGAGGCGGTTGAGCAACCGATCGCACCGCGCCATCAAGGCGCCGGTCCCGGGAGGGCCAAGGCCGTCGGCGATGCTTCGGGCCACCCCACGGCGGGTGGGAAGCACGGCCGCGAGCGGCAGGCGCAGGCTGTCGGCCATCGACTCCGGGCTGATCGCCGAGGTCTTGGCGGTCCGCACCACCAGGTGGAGGCCGGCTGCGTGCCGCTCCAGGGACGGCAACAGGGCTGCCGTCGCCGCGGCGCAACGGACATCTGCTGTCGCTACGACGAGGACGTGCTGGCACAGGTGCAAGGCCTCGGCGGCGGCATCGTCCCACCGGCGCGGCAGGTCGAGGACGATCAGCTCGAAGCTGCGCGAGGCGGCATCGAGGATCCGGCGCATGGTGGTGGGCTCGACCGGCGCGGACGCCCCACGCGCCCACGACAGCACTGTGACTCCTCGATGCTCCGGCAGGGCGGCCCGGAAGGCGGCCGAACCTACGTGGCCGACCGTGACGGCGATGTCGGACCAACGCAGGCCGTCACGGTGCTCACTGCCGAGCACGAGCTCGATCCCACCCGAGAGCGGGTCGGCATCGATCAGGCACGTCTGACGCTGCCGCGCGGACCGGACGGCCAACGCCGTGGCGAGCGTCGATGCACCCGCGCCACCTCCGGCACCGACGAGTCCTACGACCCGGGCGGCACCGGCACCGTCGGAGGCGTCGCCGAGCCAGCGGATCAGCCACTCCTGATCGGTCGGCAGCCGGACCACCCTGGCGGCGCCGATCCCGACGGCGTCGCGCCAGACGTCGATGGAGTCCGGCTCGCCGCAGACGATGATCACGTCCGGCCGCCGGGGCAATCCGCCGGCAGCGATCTCAGCCGCCGCGTCGCGACCCAACAGCACGCAGGAGGCCGTCCGCCAGCGAGCCCGGCACTCGTCGACCCGACCGAGCAGGACGGGCTGGACCCCCGCGGCAGCGGACAGACGCACCACTGTCTCGGAGAGATCGGCGTCGGTCGTGACGAGAAGCGGAGCCGTGTCACTGGCCCCAGCCGGGTCGAGGGTCATGGCGACACCGTGCTCCGCGAGCAACGGCCTGCACGTCCTGCCGTACCGATCTGTGGACAGCCGGAGCGTGGCGGGATGGTTGGGGACAGCCCAGGGACAGCGGCTGGAGACATGAAGCGGCCCCCGGTGGGGGGGTACCGGGGGCCGCAGATGGGTCTCGATTCCGGGGGGGATGGAATCGACCCACACAGGTCCAGCGACGAGGGGGGGTGCCGCTGGTCCTGACGTCACAATACCCCCACCCCTGCGAGGAAACGCAACCCGTATGCGTCGGCCCGTATGCTCGACACCGCACGCCCAAGAGGGACGACAAAGGTGCAGGTCCGACGAACCGGGAGGAGGGCCCACATGCCACCTATCTCCGGCAGGCCGGCAGCGTTCTTCGACCTCGACAAGACGATCATCGCCAGGTCGAGCGCCCTCGCGTTCAGCCGACCCTTCTACGAGGGCGGGCTCATCAACCGTCGGTCGGTGCTGCGCAGCGGCTACGCCCAGTTCGTCTACCTCGTCGGCGGGGCTGACCATGACCAGATGGAGCGCATGCGGCGCTACCTCTCCGAGCAGGCCGCGGGCTGGCATGTCCAGACGGTCAAGGACATCGTCGCGGAGACGCTTCACCACATCGTCGACCCGCTGGTGTACGACGAGGCCGTCAACCTCATCGAGCAACACCACCTCGATGGCCATGACGTGGTCATCGTGTCGACGTCCGGCCTCGAGGTCGTCGGACCCATCGGCGAGATGCTCGGTGCCGACCGGGTCATCGCCACCCGCATGGTGCAGCAGGACGGCCGCTACACCGGTGAGATCGAGTTCTACGCGTACTCCGCCAACAAGGCCGAGGCGATGCGAGAGCTGGCCGAGCAGGAGGGCTACGACCTCGACGCGTCGTACGCCTACTCCGATTCCTCGACCGACATCCCCATGCTCGAAACGGTCGGACACCCGTATGCCGTCAACCCGGACCGGGCGTTGCGCAGGGCCGCCAACGAACGCGGGTGGCAGATTCTCGACTTCGTCAGGCCGGTGCAGCTGCGACGGCGGGTGCCCTTCCAGCCCAGCACCGCGACCTTGGCCGCAGTGGCAGTCGGTGCTGGTGTCGCGGCGGCGGCAGTCGTGGTGTTGTCGATGCGCCGTTCTCGCCGGACCTGAGCTCTCGGCGGACCCTCTGGACATGCGAGCGGCGCCCTCGGAAGGAAGACGCCGCCGCTGACACATGAGCACGGGCTACCAGGCGTGCAGGTCCTCAAACGTCGCCCCGGGAGTGTCCCGAAACCGACTGCCCTCATGAAGGGTGGGTCACCGCGTGGGTACCTGGCTCATGTGCGGGTCTGTAGTTGTGACTTCCTTTGTACGCCGTTCAGCGTCCCAACGGAAGAGGTCACGGCGTGTCGCGCGGCGTGCCGCTCCGTAACGGACTCGCCTCGACTCCCGTGGCCGTCGCCTGGGCCACGTGGAGCAACCATGCCCGGCGACCGGCCGCCCCGCCTTCCATGTACGCGGTGAGCGCGGCGCGGTAGGCAGGCTCGAGCGCCAGGTGGCCTGCCTCGGGGACGACCATCGACGTCGGGTCGACACCGCGCGCAACCAGCAGCAGTCGTTCGAGACCACGCGCCACGACACCGTTGGCCATCGCGAACGGCGCGGCCGTCATCAGTTCTGCATGCGCGATCCCGGCCAGCGCGATCGCCGGCACGTCGGTCGACGCGAGCAGCACCGCCGACAACGCCTGCAAGCGGGCGGCGGCTCCGTCGACCGGCCGCGGACGACCGAGCTCGGCGTCGTCCACCAACCCCGCTGCGGCCAGCGTGTGCAACCGAGCGATCGCCTGGACAGGTGCACGCTGCACGACCGGCACCAGTGCGAGCAGCCCGGCGTTCATACGCGCCGTCGCCAGCGCCAGCGGGTCGCCGTCGGCACTGCGTAGGTCGTCCAGTGTCGATGTCTCTTCCCTCGAGCCGGGCGCTTGCGGCCGCTCCGCGGAGCAGCGACTCTGCGGTGAGCTCCGGTGTCGTACGGCGCAGCCCTCGGTCGCGCAGCAGGACGTCGACCGCGTCACGGGCGGCCACGAGCGCCGACGGCACGCCCTCCAGCCCCACCCAGCGGCGTACGTCGTCAGCAGTCAGCACCCGGCTCAGCCTAGGTGCCAGGGACGAAAACCCTTCGCCCACCGGCCACGCGCCCGGCTAGCCTCACAAGAGGACCACCGAGGTCCAGACGACAGAAGGAGCACGGACATGCGGCAACTGCTCGGACAGATCGCTTTCAGCCATCCGAGCAACCAGAAGGCAGCCGCCCACCATGCCCACGCTCAACCTCGGGATCGTCGCCCATGTCGACGCCGGTAAGACCACGCTGACCGAGCGTCTCCTGTACGAGACCGGGGTCAGCTCCCACCTGGGCCGCGTCGACCACGGCGACACCGTCACCGATTCCGACGCGCTCGAACGCCAACGGGGCATCACCATCCGCTCCGCCGTCGTGGCCTTCACGATCGGTGATCTGAAGGTCAACCTCATCGACACCCCGGGCCACTCCGACTTCGTCGCCGAGGTCGAGCGCGCCCTCGCGGTGCTGGACGGCGCCGTCCTGGTGGTCTCCGCCGTCGAGGGCGTCCAGTCCCAGACTCGCGTCCTGATCCGCATCCTCGAACGTCTTCACATCCCCTTCCTGATCTTCGTCAACAAGATCGACCGGATCGGCGCGGCGTACGAGCCGACGATGGACGCGATCCGGGAGGCCGTCACCGGTGACGCGGTCGCCCTGACGCGTCCCGTCGAGCTGGGAACCCGAGCCGCGACCGTCCGACGTCGCCACGGTGACGAGTTCGTCGAGGACCTGACCGAACGGCTTGCCGAGTTCGACGACGACGTGCTGCGGCGCTACCTCGAGGATCTACCGATGACCGCGGCCGCCGCCTCGTCGGCACTGGCCGACCGCACGGCCACCGGCCAACTGCACCCGGTGTGCTTCGGGTCGGCGCTCGCTGGCACCGGTGTCACAGACCTGATCGACGCGCTCCCCCGCTTCCTCCCCGCCCCGGCTCCGGACCCTGCCGCCGAGCTGCACGCGGCCGTGTTCAAGGTCGAACGCGGGGTCGAAGGACCAGGCCTCACCTACGCACGTCTGTATGCCGGAACCCTCAGCCCGCGCGAGCACATCACCATCCACCACCGCTCCCCGACCGGCGCGGTGACCGAGCGCCAGGTGCTGGCCACCCGGGTGCGAACGTTCAGCCACGGAGCCGAACCGACGACGGAGGCGGCCAACGCCGGTGACATCGTCACGATCAGCGGTCTGGCCGACGTGGCGATCGGGGACCAGCTCGGTCGCTGGGACGCTTCGCGGGGCGGGCGCTACTTCCCGTCACCGGGGCTCGAGGCCGTCGTTCAGCCGCGCGATCCCGGTGACCGACCCCGGCTGTTCGTCGCCCTGCAACGGCTGTCGGAACAGGACCCGCTGATCGACGCCCGTCTCGACGACCGCGACCAGGAGATCACCGTGAGCGTCTACGGCGAGGTCCAGAAGGAGGTCATCGCGTTCCGGCTCGACTCGGAGTACGGCGTCGCGGCCGACTTCCTGCCGACTCGCACCGTGTGCGTCGAACGCGTGACCGGAGTCGGTGAGGCCCTGGAGCAGGTGCGGACCGGGAACGCGTCCATGGGCCTTCGAGTCGAGCCCGGACCTGCCGGGTCCGGGCTCCAGTACGGCATCGCGGTCGAACGTGGCTACCTGATCCCGTCCTTCCACGTCGCGATCGAGGAGACGTTGCCCATGGCGCTCGAGCGGGGCCTGTTCGGGTGGCGGGTGACCGACTGCCGCGTGACTCTCATCCACGCCCGGTTCTCTGCTCCGACTCCACCGGCGGGCTACTATCGCGAACTCACCATGCGAGTGTTCGCCAGCGCGCTGGCACAGGCGTGCACGACCGTGTGCTCGCCGGTCAGCGAGTTCGAGGCCGAGGTACCGGCAGATTCGCTGCGTCAGGTGCTTCACGTCCTGCACCTGCTCGGCGCGACCCCCCGGCCGCCCATTCCGTCCGAGACCCGCTGCCGGGTCACCGGCACCATCTCCACCGATCAAGTCGACAGCTTTCACAACCGGCTGCCCGGGATCACCCAGGGACAAGGGGTCTTCATCTCCCAACCTTGCGGCTATGCGCCAGTGGTCGGCCCAGCACCTCTGCGCCGCCCGCCCGTGAGCGTCCCGCAAAGACCCCGCCCTGTCGGATAACCTCGCGACATGGACGACGACGCCGACGAGGCCCGGGAGACGGATCCCATGGCTCTTCGCGCCGCCAGTTTCGGCTCTGTCGCAGCGGAGTACGCCGAGTTCCGTCCCAGTTACCCCGCCGACGCCGTCGAGTGGCTCGCGGGGCACGCGCCTGCGCAAGTGCTCGAGCTCGGCGCAGGCACCGGGAAGCTGACCGAGCGGCTGGTGGCCCTCGGCCATGACGTGACGGCGACCGATCCGTCGGAGCAGATGCTGGACCTGTTGGCCCAGGCCGTCCCCCGTGCTCGGTGCACGACGTGCTCGGCGGAGGATCTCCCGATGGCCAACGCGTCCTTCGACGTGGTCGTCGTCGCTCAGGCCTTCCACTGGTTCGACCGTGAACGCGCCCTTCCGGAGATCGCCAGGGTGCTGCGGCCGGGCGGGGTGCTGGCCGTGGTGTGGAACAGGGCCGACCAGAAGGTGCCGTGGGTACGCAAGGTGTTCAGCCTGATCGGGTGGGGAGACAACAACGCGAACCGCGACCCGGTGGCGGACTCGGACCTATTCGCTCCGAGTGCCGATCGCGTGGTGCGTCATTGGCAGTCGATGGACCGTCGGTCCCTGCTCGGGTTCTGCTCGTCGCAGTCGGCGGTCGCCACGATGAGCGAGGGAAGCCGCCGCGAGGTCCTCGACCAGGTAGGCGCGATCTACGACTCATACGGACGCGGGCCGGACGGGATGCTGCTGCCGTGGAACACCTACTGCTACCGGTCCAAGGTGCTGGCGCAGCCACAGGACCGCGGCGGGTCCGGCGACCGGCTCACCGAGCCACCCGTCGACAATCCGCTCGACCCGTTCCGCCCGGGCACCCCCGGCCACCCCGGGCAGTCCCGGCTGGCTGGCGACCCCGGGCACGGTTTCCAACCCTGGTCGAACGACGACCCCGTCAACGAGGACGACCTGGACGACGGCCTCCTCGTCGACTTCCGCTGACCCTTTCCACCACCCCCCACCTGACCCTCTCCTCCATCTGGCCCTTTCCACCACCCCCCACCTGACCCTCTCCTCCATCTGGCCCTCCGCGTTTGCCTAGTTCACAAGCCAGATGGCTTCTCAACGAGGCAGATTTCCCTTGCGAACAAGGGGTTTGCCTTGGGCACCCGGCGGCCGAGCCCCGCACTGCCGCCTCGGTCACTCGATCAGGGAGTACGACGCATGGGCACATGCGGGATCCCGTCATCGAGATAGTCCGGCCCGGTCCGGACGAAACCCAGCCGCGCGTACCAGGCCTCGAGGTAGGTCTGCGCATCCAGCACGACGATCCCGTCGATGTCGCTCAGCGCCCGGTCCATCAGCCGTCCGGCCAGACCGGCCGACCGGTGTGATCGCGCCACGCAGACGCGCCCGATCCGCGCGGATCCGTCCGGCTCGTCCAGGACCCGCAGGCACGCCACGGGTCGCCCGCCTTCCACGGCGAACACGTGCCGCGTGCCCGGTTCGACATCCCGGCCATCCAGATCGACGTAGACGCACTCCTGCTCCAGCACGAACACGATCGAGCGCAGCTCCCAGAGCCGGTACGCCGTTACAGGGTCCAGCTCGTCGAACATCCGGCTCACGATCTCCACGTCACCAGTGTCACGGACACGTACCGACCGGTGGCACAGTGATCGGGTGTTGATCTTCCACGCCGCGCTGCCGGCTGACTGGGCGGACGCCGTGCGCGAGGGGCGCTACGAGACGTCGACGCGCGGGGCGACTCTGGAAGAGGTCGGCTTCATCCACGCCAGCCGGGCCAGCCAGCTGGAACTGGTCCTCGACGCCTTCTACGCCGACCTCGACGAGCTCGTCCTGCTGCACATCGACACCGAACGGCTCACCTCCCCGTGGCGGCTCGACGAAGTACCCGGCTCAGATGATCCGTTCCCCCACATCTACGGACCGCTCGACATCGAGGCCGTCATCGAGACCACGCGGCTGCGGCGCGCGGCGCACGGTTGGTCCCTACCCGCCGGACTTTGATCCGACCGGCCGCAGCCATCGGAAGCCCTCGCCGGGCTCGCGAAACCTGCGGACTCGTCACAACCCCCCTACAATCCGGTCGTAACGGCACCCATCACCCGCGACCCCGAGGTGGAGGCATGAGCGAAGAGACGGCGCACGTCCGACAAACCAACCACGCGATCTACCGCGAGCTCCATGCCAGCGAGGACTTCCAAGTCCTGCGCAAGCGCTATCGGGGCTTCGCGATCCCCTGGACCGTGGCCTTTCTGCTCTGGTACCTGCTGTACGTCGTCAGCAGCAACTGGGCCACCGGCTTCATGAGCACCGACATCGTCGGCAACATCAACGTTGCCCTTGTCTTCGGCCTGCTGCAGTTCGCCTCGACGTTCCTCATCGCCTGGTTGTACTCCCGGCACGCCACCCGAGAGCTCGACCCGATCGCCAACAGGATCGAAGCGGCGTACACGAAGGAGGTCGACCGATGAGCGTGTCCGGTTCCCTGACCCTCGCTGCAGGCTCCACCCATCAGGGCCTGACCGCGTCGTTGTTCATCGCCGTGGTGGTCGTCACCGTGGGGATCACGTTCTGGGCCAGCCGCCAGAACCGCAGCGCCGCTGACTACTACGCCGGCGGCCGCTCCTTCACGGGCTCGCAGAACGGGCTCGCCGTCGCCGGCGACTACATGTCGGCAGCGTCGTTCCTCGGAATCTCGGGAGCGATAGCGCTGTCCGGGTACGACGGCTTCCTCTACTCCATCGGATTCCTCGTGGCCTGGCTGGTCGCCCTCCTTCTCGTCGCCGAACTGCTGCGCAACTCGGGTCGCTTCACGATGGCCGACCAGCTGGCCTACCGCATGCGCCAGACGCCAGTACGCACTGCGGCGGCCACGTCGACCGTCGTCGTCTCGATCTTCTACCTGCTTGCCCAGATGGTGGGCGCTGGCGCGCTGGTCACCCTGCTGCTCGGCGTCACGAACGAGAACGCGAAGAACTGGGTGATCGTCGGGGTCGGCTTGCTGATGATCTTCTACGTCACCGTGGGTGGGATGAAGGGCACCACCTGGGTCCAGATCGTCAAGGCCGTGCTGCTCATGACGGGCACGATCCTCATCACGTTCCTGGTGCTGCTGCACTTCCACTTCAACATTTCCGAGATGCTCGGTGCGGCCGTCGACAAGACGGGCAAGCCGAACTTCCTCGATCCTGGCCTCAAGTACGGAGTCAGCACGACGGCCAAGATCGACTTCGTCTCCCTGGGGCTCGCACTCGTGCTCGGTACCGCCGGACTTCCGCACATCCTGATCCGCTTCTACACGGTGCCCACGGCCCAGACCGCGCGGACCTCGGTGCTGTGGGCGATCGGCCTCATCGGCTTCTTCTACCTCATGACGCTGGTGCTCGGTTTCGGTGCCGCCGCTCTGCTCGACACCGGTCCCGAGAGCGCGGTCGGCGCCAGCAAGGGGAACCTCGCGTCCCCCCTGCTCGCGGAGGAGGTCGGCGGCGGCGCCGGCTCGCTCGGCGGTGCGATCCTGCTCGCGTTGATAGCCGCGGTGGCCTTCGCCACCATCTTGGCCGTGGTCGCCGGTCTGACCCTGACGTCGGCGTCGTCGGTCGCCCACGACATCTACGGCAACGTCATCAAGAAAGGCCAGGCCACCGACAAGCAGGAGGTCAACGTTGCACGTGGGGCGGCGTTCGTCATCGGGTCCATTGCCATCCTGCTTGCGATCCCGTCGCAGAAGCTCAACATCGCATTCCTAGTTGCGCTTGCCTTTGCGGTCGCCGCATCGGCCAATCTGCCCTCGCTGATCTACAACCTGTTCTGGCGTCGCTTCAACACGCGCGGAGCAGTCTGGAGCATCTACGGCGGCCTCGTGTCCTCTGTCGTACTGGTGTTCTTCTCACCCGTCGTCTCCGGCAAGGTCGATCCGCTCACCGGCAAGAGCGCCTCGTTGTTCGGCCTCGGAACGGACTTCAGCTGGTTCCCCCTCGAGAACCCGGGCATCGTCTCGATCCCGATCGGCTTCCTCCTGGGTTACCTCGGGACCATCTCGTCACGCGAAACGGCGTCCGAGGACTGGTACGACGAGCTCGAGGTGCGAGCCCTGACCGGCGCCGGGGCCGAGAAGGCGATAGCCCACTGACCATCGAGCCGACGAGGTACGGCGGCCCCGGCCACGTCCGTCGTACCTCGAGTGAGACGACCCACGGTTGTCAGGCTGCCATCGGCGTGCTGAGGTGATCCTTGTGACTACATCCGATTCCGCACAGACTCCCGAGGG
>CAVQJX010000031.1:0-116659 GCA_963712935.1 uncultured Actinomycetota bacterium | reverse complement strand
CCGCTACGAAGCACACCACCGCGTCACGATCACCGATGAGGCGCTCGTGTCCGCCGCGACGCTGGCCGATCGCTACATCAGCGACCGGTTCCTGCCGGACAAGGCCATCGACCTCATCGACGAGGCTGGTTCGCGGTTGCGCATCCGCCGGATGACCGCGCCGCCGGACCTGCGTGAGTTCGACGAGAAGATCGCCGACGTCCGCCGCAAGAAGGAGGGCGCGATCGACGCGCAGGACTTCGAGCTCGCGGCCTCGTTGCGTGATGAGGAGAAGAAGCTGATCCTCGCCAAGAGCGAGCGTGAGAAGCAGTGGAAGGCCGGCGACATGGATGTCGTCGCCGAGGTCGACGAGGAGCTGATCGCCGAGGTGCTCGCCACCGCGACCGGCATCCCGATCGTCAAGCTCAGCGAGGCCGAGTCGACCCGTCTGCTCAAGATGGAGGACGAGCTGCACAAGCGCGTCATCGGTCAGGACGAGGCGATCAAGGCGCTGTCGCGGGCGATCCGTCGTACGCGCGCCGGTCTGAAGGACCCCAAGCGCCCCGGTGGCTCGTTCATCTTCGCCGGCCCGTCCGGCGTCGGAAAGACGTGGCTGTCCAAGACGCTGGCCGAGTTCCTGTTCGGTGACGAGGACGCGTTGATCCAGCTCGACATGAGCGAGTTCTCCGAGAAGCACACCGTGTCGCGGCTGTTCGGGTCGCCTCCGGGCTACGTCGGCTACGAAGAAGGCGGTCAGCTGACCGAGAAGGTCCGTCGCAAGCCGTTCTCCGTCGTGCTGTTCGACGAGGTCGAGAAGGCCCACCCGGACATCTTCAACTCGTTGCTCCAGATCCTCGAGGAAGGTCGGCTTACCGACTCGCAGGGCAGGGTCATCGACTTCAAGAACACGGTCATCATCATGACGACCAACCTCGGTACCCGTGACATCGCCAAGGGCATGAACCTCGGCTTCAGCCAGTCGAGCGACCAGCAGGGTTCGTACGACCGGATGAAGGCGAAGGTGTCGGACGAGCTCAAGCAGCACTTCCGTCCGGAGTTCCTCAACCGTGTCGACGAGATCATCGTGTTCCCGCCGCTGACGCAGGACGAGATCATCCACATGGTCGACTACATGATCGACTCCGTCGAGATCCGGATGAAGGACCGCGACATGGCGCTCGAGCTCACCACGGCGGCCAAGGAGCTGCTCGCCAGGCGCGGGTTCGACCCCGTGCTCGGAGCTCGCCCGTTGCGGCGGACGGTCCAGCGCGACATCGAGGACGTGCTCGCCGAGAAGATGCTGTACGGCGAGGTCGGACCCGGCCAGATCGTGCTCGTCGACGTCGAGGGCGAGGGCACCGAGCAGGCGTTCACGTTCCGCGGAACGCCGAAGTCCGAGCTGCCCGAGACCGCTACGAAGCACACCACCGCGTCACGATCACCGATGAGGCGCTCGTGTCCGCCGCGACGCTGGCCGATCGCTACATCAGCGACCGGTTCCTGCCGGACAAGGCCATCGACCTCATCGACGAGGCTGGCTCGCGGCTGCGCATCCGCCGGATGACCGCGCCGCCGGACCTACGTGAGTTCGACGAGAAGATCGCCGACGTCCGCCGCAAGAAGGAGGGCGCGATCGACGCGCAGGACTTCGAGCTCGCGGCTTCGTTGCGTGACGAGGAGAAGAAGCTGATCCTCGCCAAGAGCGAGCGTGAGAAGCAGTGGAAGGCCGGCGACATGGATGTCGTCGCCGAGGTCGACGAGGAGCTGATCGCAGAGGTGCTCGCCACCGCGACCGGCATCCCGATCGTCAAGCTCAGCGAGGCCGAGTCGACCCGTCTGCTCAAGATGGAGGACGAGCTGCACAAGCGCGTCATCGGTCAGGACGAGGCGATCAAGGCGCTGTCGCGGGCGATCCGTCGTACGCGCGCCGGTCTGAAGGACCCCAAGCGCCCCGGTGGCTCGTTCATCTTCGCCGGCCCGTCCGGCGTCGGAAAGACGTGGCTGTCCAAGACGCTGGCCGAGTTCCTCTTCGGTGACGAGGACGCGTTGATCCAGCTCGACATGAGCGAGTTCTCCGAGAAGCACACCGTGTCGCGGCTGTTCGGATCGCCTCCGGGCTACGTCGGCTACGAAGAGGGCGGTCAGCTGACCGAGAAGGTCCGCCGCAAGCCGTTCTCCGTCGTGCTGTTCGACGAGGTCGAGAAGGCCCACCCGGACATCTTCAACTCGTTGCTCCAGATCCTCGAGGAAGGTCGGCTGACCGACTCGCAGGGCAGGGTCATCGACTTCAAGAACACGGTCATCATCATGACGACCAACCTCGGTACCCGTGACATCGCCAAGGGTATGAACCTCGGCTTCAGCCAGTCGAGCGACCAGCAGGGTTCGTACGACCGGATGAAGGCGAAGGTGTCGGACGAGCTCAAGCAGCACTTCCGTCCGGAGTTCCTCAACCGTGTCGACGAGATCATCGTGTTCCCGCCGCTGACGCAGGACGAGATCATCCACATGGTCGACTACATGATCGACTCCGTCGAGATCCGGATGAAGGACCGCGACATGGCGCTCGAGCTCACCACGGCGGCCAAGGAGCTGCTGGCCAGGCGCGGGTTCGACCCCGTGCTCGGAGCTCGCCCGCTGCGGCGGACGGTCCAGCGCGACATCGAGGACGTGCTCGCCGAGAAGATGCTGTACGGCGAGGTCGGACCCGGCCAGATCGTGCTCGTCGACGTCGAGGGCGAAGGCACCGAGCAGGCGTTCACGTTCCGCGGAACGCCGAAGTCCGAGCTGCCCGACGCTCCGCCGGTCGAAGAGGCCGTGCAGCCGCCGCCGACCCCGTGACACGACGTCACGGCTGACCTCGAAAGCCCCTGCTCACGCTGGTGAGCGGGGGCTTTCGCATGTCCGCGGTGTCGTGGTGGACGTGCGTCGCTGGGTCCGGTCCCCTCAGCGGGCGACGATCACGCGTTCGCAGTCGGGCTCGATCTCGTCGTTGCTGTGGCCTCGACGAACACCGTGTCGAAGCCGGCGCCGCCACGGAGGAGGTCCGGGCCGGTGCCTCCAGCCATGATGTCCTTGCCCGCGCCACCGCGCCGGCGGTCGGCGCCACCGCGGCCGCTGGTCATGTCGTTGCCGGCCAGCCCCCGGATCGTGTCGTTTGGTGTGCCGTGCAGCGTGTCCGGACCCGAGGTGCCTGTGATGGTGTCTGCCACGGCGATTCCGGCGGTGCCGAGCGCCAGGACGACGGCAGCGGATGCGAGAGCGAAGGTGAAGAGGCGTGATAGCTCAACGGCTCAACGGCTCGACCCCGAGGCGGGCTTGTGCCTGACCGAGAGGATCACGGCAGGCCGAGCGTGCCGTCCGGGCGCCGTACGACGAGCCCGTCGTCGAGCAGGGACTGGAGGGCACGGTCGCGCTGCGGCTCGTCGGGCCAGGTGGCGCGGATGCCGGCCGGATCGACCGAGTCGTCGGTAGCCCGGAGCAGCGCGAGGATGCGGCCACGACACTGCCGGTCGGTGCCGGAGTAGGTCTGGCTGCGCCGCGGCGGTCCGGCATGGGGCGGATAACCGTCCGCCCGCCACGCGCACAGCTCAGCCACCGGACACGCGGCGCACTTCGGCGCACGGGCCACGCAGATCAGCGCTCCGAGCTCCATGACGGCGACGCTCCAGGTGGCCGCGGTCTCGCTGGCGGCCGGCAGCAGCGCCTCGGCCGCGCCGCGTTCGGCGGCGGTGACCGCCGTCGGCGGGAACTCGGCGCCGTTGATGATCCTCGCGTGCACGCGGCGGACGTTGGTATCGAGGACGGGTGCTCGTTGGCGGTACGCGAACGCGAGGACGGCGTTGGCGGTGTAGTCGCCGACGCCCGGGAGGGCGCGTAGCTCGGCATAGCTGGCCGGAAGCACGTCGCCGTAGTCTCGGTCGATCACGGTGGCTGCGGCATGCAGGCGGAGTGCGCGTCGCGGGTAGCCGAGGCGTCCCCACATCCGAACCGCCTCTCCGGGTGGTTCCGCCGCGAGCGCAGACGGCGCCGGCCACCGAGACATCCAGGCGTCGTACGCCGGCAGGACCCGCGCGACCGGGGTCTGCTGGAGCATCACTTCACTGACCAGCACGGCCCAGGCGCCGGCCCCTGGTTCGCGCCACGGCAGGGCGCGTCGGTGGTCGTCATACCAGGTGAGGACTCGACGGTGGAGGTGAGGAACGTCGATCGGGTGCACGCGCGTTCCTTCCGTGAGTGGCGTGGGGGCCGGTACGCAGCGGCTTTGTGGCTGTTCGGCGCGCTGCCACGAATCGCCAGAACACCACGTTAGCGTTGGCACATGAGCACCATGATGCGGCCGGCGGGACCGCTGCCGCCCAAGGTGTACTGGGTGCGGCGGCTCGTGCTGCTGCTCGCCGTGGTGCTGGTGATCAGTGTCGTGTGGTGGTTGCTGGCCGGCTCGGGAAGCGCTGAGCCGAAGGGGTCCGCGGCGTCTTCCGCCGGTGCGACGTCGTCGCCGTCGAGCCCGGGTGCGTCCACCGCGCCCGTGCAGCAGCCCCGGCAACAGCCCGCCGCGACCACGAAGGCGCAGGAGTCGGGCTCGACGAGCCGGTCGAACAAGCCCGGCCAATCAGGTGGCTCGGGCAGCTCGACGAAGCCGCGCCAACCCACGAAGGCGAAGAAGACTCCGTTGGCGCAGCCGACCGGTACGTGCAGCCCGACCGGTGTCGGTGTGGAGATCGACGTGGCCGACTCGGCTCCGGGCGAGCCCAACACCGCCACGTTGTTGTTGACCAGCACCGAGAGCCCGGCCTGCACCCTGGCCATCACGCCGGACGACCTGGTCGTGCGGGTGACCTCGGGGGCGGATGTGGTGTGGTCGAGTGATGACTGTCCGGACCTGCTTCGCGCGAAGGAGGTCGTCGTCCGGGCCGATCCGCCGACGGCGTACGAGTTCCACTGGAACGGGCGGCGGTCGGCGCAGAACTGCCAGCCCGTCGACACGCTGCCGACACCGGGTGGGTACTGGGTGCAGGCGGCTCTCATCGGTGGTGACCCGCACAAGGCGTACTTCGACATCAAGGCGAAGTGACGTCCGAGCGGCATACGGCCGGACCGTGCGCTGTGCACCACCTTCCTGCAGTCTCCACCAGGCAGATGCCCTGTACCCAAAGGGCGTTTGCCTAGTTCACAAGCCAGCTGGCTTGTGAACTAGGCAAACGCCTAGGGCCAGGTGAGGTCAGACGTAGCGTTCGAGGATGGAGGACTCGGCGAGGCGGGACAACCCTTCGCGTACGGAGCGGGCGCGGCTCTCACCCACTCCGTCGACGGCCTGCAGGTCGTCGATGCTGGCAGCCAGCAGCTTCTGGAGCGTGCCGAAGTGGTCGACCAGGCGCTCGACGACCGCCCCGGGCAGCCGCGGCACCTTTGCGAGCAAGCGGAACCCTCGCGGGCTGACCGCGCTGTCGAGGCTCTCGGCTCCACCGAGGCCGAGCGCTCGACCGACCGTGGCGATGTCGAGCAGCTCCGCCGAGCCCAGTGCATCGACATCGGCCAGCACGGAGTCAGCGGTCCGCGCCCGGCGCCCGGTGGGGAGGTAGTCGCGGATCACGAGCTCGCGTTCGTGGTCGACACCAGCGACGAGCTCGTCGAGCTGCAGCGAGAGCAGTCGGCCGTCTGTGCCGAGCTCCAGCACGTAGTCCTCGATCTCGGTCGCGATCCGCAGCACCATTTCGAGCCGCTGCGCCACGGACGCCACGTCGCGGACCGTCACCAGGTCCTCGATCTCGAGCGCCGACAACGTGCCGGACACCTCGTCAAGGCGCATCTTGTAGCGCTCCAGGGTCGCCAGCGCCTGGTTGGCCTTCGAGAGGATCGAGCCGGTGTCCTCCAGCACGTAGCGCATGTCCCCGACGTACAGCGCGATCGTGCGCATGGACTGCGACACCGAGATCACCGGAAACCCGGTCTGCCTGGCCACGCGGTCGGCGGTACGGTGCCGGGTGCCGGTCTCCTGGGTCTGCACGGCGGAGTCCGGCATCAGGTGGACGCCGGCACGGATGATGCGTGCGGCCTCACGGTCGCACACGATCGCGCCGTCCATCTTCGCCAGCTCACGCAGGGCAGTCGCGGTGAAGTCGATGTCGAGCACGAACCCACCCGTCGAGAGCGACTCGACCGTGCGGTCGTTGCCCAGGACGACGAGTGCGCCCGTACGGCCGCGAAGCACCCGCTCGAGTCCTTCACGGAGCTCGGTGCCGGGTGCCACCGCCGCCATGGTTGCCCGCAGCCGTGCCCCGGGTTTGTGCCTGTCGCCGCCTGCCACGTGTTCCCCTCTGATGACTCCACTGATGCGCGGGTTCAGTGTAGGGCGTGCAGTGGGCACGACTGGCGATCGCGGTCCGCTGCCTCACACGATGAAAAGGTCGGTGCCTCCCTGCGGCACCGGTTGATGAGCGATGCCGAGGACCGTCAGTGCGCGGTCGAGGTTGTGGCACTCGATGAGGGTCATGCCGTCGACCTTGGGAATCGTCGCGTGCGGCACGTCGTGATGACTGGGTATGACGGCGTAGCGGAAACCCAGGCGCGCGGCCTCACTGCAACGGAGTCCGATGTCGGGTACGCGGCGTAGTTCACCAGCCAACCCCACTTCACCGATGGCCACCGTGGCCTCGCGCACCGGTGTGTTGACGGTGGCGCTGGCCACGGCGACGGCAATGGCCAGGTCTGAAGCCGGTCCACGCAGTGATGCACCGCCGACCGTGGCGGCGTACACATCGGCGGAGGAGACGCCGAGCCCGACGCGGCGTTGCAGGACAGCGAGCAGCATGGCGAGCCTGGCCGAGTCGATACCGCTGACGGCGCGGCGGGGAGAAGGCACCGGGCTGGGCGTGACGAGCGCCTGTACCTCGGCCAGCAGGGGACGCCGGCCCTCGAGCGTCACGGTCACGCAGGTGCCGGACATGGGCTCCGAGTGCCTGGACAAGAACAGCCCGGTGGGGTCGGCGACCTCGACGATGCCACCGTCGGAGAGGTCGAAGCAGCCGATCTCGTCGACGGGGCCGAAGCGGTTCTTGACTGCGCGTAGCAGCCGCAGCCGGGTGTTGCGTTCGCCTTCGAACTGCAGGACGACATCGACGATGTGCTCGAGGGCCCGCGGGCCCGCGATCGATCCGTCCTTGGTGACATGGCCGACCAGCAACGTCGGCAGGTGCCGCTCCTTCGCCACGCGGACCAGCGCGGCCGTGACTGCCCGGACCTGGGTGACGCCCCCGGCCACTCCGTCGATGTCGGCGGTGGCGATCGTCTGGACGGAGTCGATGACCAGCAGATCGGGCTTGACCGCGTCGATGTGGCCGAGCACGGCCGACAAGTCGGTCTCGGCGGCAAGGTAGAGGTTGTCCTCGAGCGCGTTGGTGCGCTCTGCCCGCAGCCGCACCTGAGCTGCGGACTCCTCGCCCGAGACGTAGAGCGTGCGCTGTCCGCCGCGTGCGACCTGGGCTGCGACCTCGAGAAGGAGGGTGGACTTGCCGACGCCCGGCTCGCCGGCCAGGAGCAGCACCGCGCCCGGCACGATGCCGCCGCCGAGCACGCGGTCGAGCTCGGAGACCCCGCTGGACTGCGCCGTGGCGGCCTCGGACCGCACCTGCGAGATCGGCACGGCCGCGGCCGTGACCGGCCCGGCCTTCACGTGCGTGACCTTCGGAGCGCCTGCCTCCTCGATCGTCCCCCAGGCCTGGCACTCACCGCACCGGCCGACCCACTTCATCGAGGTCCACCCGCACTCTCCGCAGCGGTAGGTCTCGGTGGGTCTGCGTGGTGATGTCTTGGCCATGGGGAAGACGCTAGGTGCTGGCGCCGACAACCCTCGTTGCCACGCCGGGATGTCGCTCAGGTGAGCTTGGCGCGGATCACGATCGCGTAGTCGACGTCGGTCCCCGCATGATCGGCCAGGATCCGTTCTGCCAGGTCAGGCGCGAACTCGATGCCGACGACGGCCTCCAGGTCCGCGCGGCGGCCGAACGACCACCGGATCGTGCGTCGGTGGTTGGTCCAGCCATGTCGGGCGAAGAAGACATCGACGCCCGCGGGGTCGTACGTCGGGTGCGCCAACCTGAACCAGCGTCCGAACGTGCTCGTCGAGGCGTCGTTGTCGATGATGAACGCCGCCCCGCCGCGACGGAGCACCCGGTCGATCTCGATCAGGCCGGGTTCGCACCCCGGCCCGAAGAAGTAGCTCCAGCGGGCGTGCACCACGTCGATGCTCGACGGGTCGACAGGCAGAGCCTGCGCCACACCCTTGCGCACCTCGACGTTGGACAGGCCACGGATACGCCGTTGCGCTCCCAGCGCGAGTGCCGGATGGGGTTCGATCCCGATCACCTGCGCGGCGGTGGCGGCGAAGCGGGGTAGGTGAAAACCCGTTCCGCAGCCGATGTCGAGAAGGACTGCCCCGGCATACGGGCGGATGGACGCCATCGTCTGCTCGATGACCCCCGCTGGGTCGACGGCCCGGTTCTCGAGCTCGTACGTCGCGGGGTCGTTCCAGATGTTCGGGCTCGGTACAGCGCCGGCGCTGATGCCGCGGGGGAGGTCTGGCGGCCCGGCCATCACGTCACAGCGGCGGCTGTCAGCCGCCGGTCAGATCCGGATCGAGCCGGCAGGCGTGGTGAACGTGGCAGCGACGATCCCGGGCGTGCCGTTCGGGGCCACCCACTCGACCTCGAACTCGCCGATGCGGTGCTCGATGGGCGTGTCCAGCCAGGCGGCCACGCGCTGGTAGTCACCGGCGATCTCGACCTTGCTCAGCGAGACCTTGCCGGAGCAGCCGACCGAGGGGTGCAGCGCGGCGGGACTCTCCCACTGGACGAAGAACGGCAGCTGTGGGTCGGCCTGCAAGCCTTTGACTCCGACCTGCTTCCAGCGAAGCTCGACGCCATCGGGACGGTGGCGGTTGCCTGGCACCGCTTCACGTTCGAGCCTCTTCTCGATCGGCGCGAGGTCGTCGACGGCGACGACCCAACCGAGCCAGCCGCCACCGGCCGCCGATCGGGCGCGCACCGCCTGGCCGAAGGGCGCCTTGTCGGAAGCGGGGTGGTCGAGCACCTCGACGACTTCGAGGTACTGCCCGTCGGTCAGGGGGAGCACGCGATTGCGGGTCCCGAACCGAGGATGGACGCCCCCGTCGACAAATGATTCGCCGAGCAGCTCAGACAACCGCTCCGTGGTGCCGTCGAGGCCGTCAGGGCCGACAGCGAACGAGAGATGGTCGAGATGCATGCGCATCATTGTGGCCGCTGCTGATCCGTGCTGAGCCACCGGGGTCGGCCGACGACGGTTACCGGCCAGTCGTGCGGACGCGGCCCTTGGCTGCCCGCGATGGCGCCGTGCCGGCGGCAGCGGTGGCCGGGTGCAGGGTGAGCTGGGAGCGTCGTCGCTCGTACTCGCGGCAGTGGTCGACGAGCACGTCGTACGCTGCCTTGCCCATCAGCTCGGCGAGCTCCGGCCCGTTGCTGACGTAGACCGGTTCGGTGCCGATGTGCGCCTCGCTGTTCGCCGAGCAGTACCAGTCGAGGTCGTGACCGCCCTCGCCCCAGCCTCGCCGGTCGTACTCGGTGATCGTCACCTCGGTGTAGGACGTCTTGTCGCCGCGCTCGACCTCGCGGAACAACCGGCGGATCGGCAGCTGCCAGCACACGTTGGGTTTGGTCTCGAGCGGATGGTGGTCGTTGCGCAGCGCCCAGCCGTGCAGGGCGCAGCCGGCTCCGCCCGCGAACCCGGGGCGGTTGAGGAAGATGCAGCCCCCCTCGTGGACGGCGGTCTTGCGCTCGCCGTCCTCGTCGGTCTCGATCCAGGCGTTCTTGCTCTGGGTGCCCACGTCGTGGAACTGCCAGTCGTCCCGGCCCAGGAGCTTGACGAACTGACGGGTGCGCTTCTCGTCGGCCTTGTCGGAGAAGTGCGCCCCCAGCGTGCAGCAGCCGTCGTCGGGCCGGTCTGCGTAGATGCCTTGGCAACCGGCGCCGAAGATGCAGCTCCAGCGCGACGTCAACCAGGTCAGGTCGACCTTGAAACGTTGGGACTCATCGCTCGGATCGTCGAACTCGACGAACGCGCGAGGGAAGTCGGGGGATACCTCTGGCACGCGTCCACCCTAGGTCGCTCTCGTCAACGGTGCCGCAGGGCCTCGCCGGGCGTTAGCCTCGACCCATGAGAGAAGGCGTCCTGGACGTAGGTTCGAACACCGCGCATCTGCTCGTGGTCGACGCCCATCGTGGCGCTCCGCCGTTGCCGGCTTCGTCGACCAAGCAGGCGTTGCGGCTGGCCGAGCACCTGACCTCGAAGGGCGCACTGTCCGACCAAGGTGTCGACTCGCTGGTCTCGTTCATCAAGGTGGCGCTCCAGGAGGCCGAGGACCAGGGGTGCGAGTCCGTGATGGCCTTCGCCACGTCCGCAATCCGGGAGGCGAGCAACACTGACGAGGTCCTCGCCCGCGTGCATGACGAGACAGGGGTCGACCTGGTCGTCCTCGCCGGCGAGGACGAGGCCCGACTGACGTTCCTTGCGGTCAGACGGTGGTTCGGCTGGTCCTCGGGGCGGTTGGCGGTGTTCGACATCGGCGGGGGTTCGCTCGAGATCGCGGCCGGCGACGACGAGCGACCGGACGTCTGCCAGTCGCTGGAGCTCGGAGCGGGCCGGCTGACCCGGGAGTGGCTGCCGGACGACGAGCCCACTGCCGAGCAGCTCAGGGCGCTGCGCAAACACATTCGTACCCAGATCGCCCATGACGCGGGACCCTTGTTGCGCGCCGGCGTCGGTGATCACACCGTCGCCACCTCCAAGACCTTCCGGTCGCTGGCGCGTGTCTGCGGCGCAGCCCCGAGCGAGGACGGGCCGTTCGTACGCCGGATGCTCACCCGGTCCGACCTCGACAAGTGGCTGCCCAAGATCGCCGCGATGACCAGCGCCGAGCGAGCTGACCTGCCCGGGGTCTCGGCCGCCCGTGCGCATCAGCTGGTCGCCGGTGGGATGGTTGCCGAGGCTGTCATGGACCTGTTCAAGATCGAGAAGCTGCAGATCTGCCCCTGGGCGCTACGTGAAGGTGTGATCCTGCAGAAGCTCGACACGCTGTGAAGGCCCCGGGGAGGGGGCCGGCTGCCGTTCCGGTGCGCGTGCCTAGGCTGACCAGGTGAGCGACGACACCCGCCGACGTCCCAAGCGCCCGGCCAGTCCGGTCCAGGTCCCGGCCGCTCGGGTGGCCTTGTCGTCGGCGTCGGTCTATCCCGAGTCGACGGCGAGCGCGTTCGAGCTGGCGGCCCGGCTCGGCTACGACGCGGTCGAGGTCATGGTCGGCATCGACCCCGTCAGCCAGGACGTCGACGCGATCCGACACCTGGTCGACTATCACCAGATCCCGGTCTGCGCCGTGCATGCGCCGTGCCTGCTCATCACCCAGCGTGTGTGGGGCACGGAGCCGTGGGGGAAGCTGCAGCGCAGCACCGCGATGGCTGCGGCGCTGGGAGCGGACACCGTCGTCGTCCATCCGCCGTTCCGGTGGCAACGCGACTATGCGCGCCGGTTCATCGAGGGCGTGGCCGAGATCGAGGACGCGACCGGCATCGCCGTCGCCGTCGAGAACATGTACCCGTGGCGTGCGTCGAAGCGTGAGCTCCAGGCCTACGTACCCGGGTGGAACCCGGTCGACCAGCCCTATGCGAACGTCACGATCGACCTCTCCCACAGCGCGACCGCAGGCACCGATCCGATCCGGATGGTCACCGAGCTCGGACCCCGACTTCGTCACATCCATCTTGCTGATGGCAGCGGCTCGGCCAAGGACGAGCACCTGGTGCCCGGCCACGGCAACCAACCGTGCGCGGAGCTGCTCGAGCTCCTGGCCGGTCAGGGGTACGCCGGCAGCGTCGTGGTCGAGATCAACACCCGGAAGGCACAGAGCAGGGCCATCCGCCAGGCAGACCTGGCGGAGTCTCTCGCATTCACGCGGCTGCACTTCGCCGCTGCGGATCCCGCTTTCGCCGCGGCCGCGCGCCAACGGTCGGTCGGCGACGGGGTCGTCCGCGCGGGGCGGCGACGCGGCCGTTGACCTCGGTGCTGGTCTTCGCGGCCAGTTCGGCCAATCATGGAGCGCATGATCTCGACGACGCCGGCCATCACGATCTCTGACCTGGAGGTCGTCCGCGGTGACAGGGCGGTGATCTCCGGCCTGTCGACCACGGTGCCGACCGGTCAGATCACTGGACTGCTGGGCCCGTCCGGTTGCGGCAAGACGACACTGATGAGGTCGATCGTCGGTGCGCAGATCGTCAGGTCCGGGACGGTCACCGTGCTGGGCCAAGCAGCCGGCGGTCCAGGGCTGCGCCGCCGGGTCGGCTACGTCACGCAGGCACCCAGTGTGTACGCCGATCTGACCGTCCACGAGAACCTCGCGTTCTTCGGTGCCGTGCTCGGCGTCGAACGGTCCGCTATCCGGCGTGTGGTCAACGAGGTAGGGCTGGACGAGCACGTCGATGACGTGGTCGGGCGGTTGTCGGGTGGCGAGCAGTCCCGGGTCTCGTTGGCCGCAGCGCTGCTGAGCAGACCTGACCTGTTGGTGCTCGACGAACCCACGGTCGGGCTCGACCCGGTGCTGCGAAACCAGCTGTGGGCCATGTTCGCCGAGCTTGCGGACGGGGGAACCTCGATCATCGTGTCCAGCCATGTGATGGACGAGGCCGAACGTTGCCACCGGCTGTTGCTCATGCGCGCGGGTGAGCTGATTGCCGATGACACCGTCGACCAGCTGTTGAGCCGCACCGGCACCGAGGACGTCGAATCGGCGTTCCTGGCGCTGGTCGAGAGGCGCCCGGCATGAATCCACGGATCACTGCCGCCGTCGCGGCTCGCGTCCTCCGGCAGCTACGCCGCGACCCGCGCACGATCGCTCTCATGCTCGTGGTGCCAGGTGTCCTGTTGACGCTGTTGTGGTGGATGTTCGATCGCAATGCCGCCGCTTTCGACCGCTCCGGCCCACCGCTGCTCGCGATGTTCCCGTTCACCGTGATGTTCCTCGTGACCTCGGTGACCACCCTGCGTGAGCGCTCGTCGGGCACGCTCGAGCGGTTGCTCTCGATGCCGATGGGCAAGCTCGACCTGTTGCTCGGCTACGCGATCGCCTTCGGTCTCGCCGCGCTCGCCCAGGCGTTGCTCGCCGTGGCGTTGACCGTGGGGCTGCTCGGCCTCGACGTCGTCGGGCCGGTCTGGGCACTCGGTCTGATCGCGGTCATCGACGCGGTGCTCGGTACGGCGTTGGGGTTGTTCGTGTCGGCGTTTGCCGAGACGGAGTTCCAGGCAGTCCAGTTCATGCCAGCTGTCGTGATCCCACAGATTCTGCTGTGCGGCCTGTTCGTGCCGCGTGACGACCTACCCAGAACCTTGAACGTCGTCTCCGACGTCCTGCCGCTGAGCTATGCGGTGGACGCGATGCAAAGCCTGCAGAAGTCGGCGGACATGACCGGCGGCTACGGGGTCGACCTGCTGGTCATCGTCGGCTTCATCGTGGCCTCGCTCGCCCTCGGCGCCGCCACGTTGCGACGACGTACGGCCTGAACCGTCTGGAGCCGGAAAGTCCGTTTCGCCGAACGAGAAGTTCAGCGAAGCTGTCCAGTCGTCACCCGTTTCGTCACACGGCCGGGGCGGACGCTCTCGGCATGAACACTTATGACACCACCTCGGTGGACCTCAGCAGAACCCTGGACCGAGTCGCCTACGACATCGCCGAGCGCGGAACGGTCAGCGAGCTCTGGGTCCTCGACGCGTTGGCCACGGCGGCACGGGACCTGTGTCCAGGTGCTGCTGCGGCTCTCGCCGACTGGGAGGGCTCGGAGATGGCCCGACTGCGGGCCTTCGGCATCGTTCACGGCGCCCTGCTTCGTGATCTCACGCAGGAGAGCCGTGCACGGCTCCTGACGCGGTTGCGGGGATCTTCCGAACCCGCCCTCGCAGGGTGAGTTCAGTAGATTGAGTGGCGTGCTGCGGATCCGCCTGATCGGCAAACCGGGCTTCGAACTCGAGGGCCAGCCGGTCGCCGGCCCGCGGGGACACAAGACGTGGGCCCTGCTGGGCCGGTTGGCGCGCTCGGCAGATCCCGTGTCGCGAGAGGTCCTCGTCGGGGAGCTGTTCAGCGAGGCCGACGATCCGTTCGGTGCGCTGCGGTGGTCGTTGGCCGAGCTCCGTCGCCGAGCCCACCTGGCCGGCGCCTTCGAGGGCAATCCGCTCTCGATGCCAACCAGCGCCGAGGTGAGACTCGACGTACACGAGGTCGCGAGTGGTGCCGTTCCGGAGGAGATCCCCGAAGGTCAGTTCCTGGAAGGCATCCAAGTGCGTGGGTCGCCGGGCTTCGAGTCCTGGTTGCTCATCGAACGACAACGGGTAGACGCCGAAGTGTTGTCGGCCCTGCGCCAGGCCACACTCCGCGCGCTGGCGGGCCGAGCGTTCGACAAGGCGGTGATGCTGGCGAGCGCGATGGTGCGGCGGGCACCGTGGGAGGAAGGCTCGCACGTTTTGCTGGTCAAGGCCCTGGCGGCGTCAGGCGACGTGTCCGCTGCAGCACGGCAGGCCAGCACCAGCGAGACGATGTTCGTCGATGAGCTGGGACTCGACGCCACCCCGGCCATTCGTGCCGCGGCACGACCGGCCGTCTCCGCGCCGATCCCCGGCGTCTCCGCAAGGGCGACCGCCCTGTCACTGTGCGAAGCGGGCCTGGCCGCGTTGTCGGCAGGTGCGTCCGACGCAGGCATCGAGTGCCTACGGTCGGCCACGGCAGCAGCCGAGACGTCCGGAGACAAGGACGTGCTCGGCCGCTGTCTCCTGGAGCTCGGCACCGCCCTCGTGCATGCCGTCCAGGGGTACGACGACGAGGGATCGGTTCTGCTCGGAGCGGCTGTCGAACTGGCGACCGCGGTCGGCGCCCACGGCACGGCAGCGAAGGCACTCGCTGAGCTCGGCTACGTCGATGTGCTCGCGGGTCGTCGGTCGAGCGCGGGTGATTACCTGCGCGCGGCGGGCGAGCTTGCCGTGGACGATCCGACGCTGCTCGCCGCGGTCGTCTCCTTCGAGGCGATGAACCTGAGTGACTGGGGCAAGCTCCAGGTCGGCGCCGACCGCTTCGCGGAGGCAGTCGAGCTGAGCCGAAGCGCGGGCGCGGCGCGGCGCGAGGTGTTCAGCCTGGGTCTGGGTGCACGGACCCTGTTCGTCCAGGGTCGGCTCGTCGAGGCCATGGCCTGGGCCCGCGAATCCCGTGCGCTCGCCGAGCGTGAGCACTGGACGGCGTTCCGGCCGTGGCCGGACGCCTGGCTCGCTCACGCCCGGTTGGCCAGCGGAGAGGACCCGCAGGCTGTCCGGGCCGACGCCGAGGCCTCGTTCGCCCTGGCCCGACAGCTGAAGGACCCGTGCTGGGAGGGCGTCACGGCGAAGAGTGTCGGTCTGGCGCACCTGGCGGAGCACGATCACGAGGCGGCGCTGGAGTGGATGGCGAACGCCGGCACGATGTGCCGCCGGGTCACCGACTCCTACAACTGGGTCGAGGTGGACATCCTCGTCGCCGAGGCCGAGGCAGCCATGGAGCACGGCGACACCGCGCGTGCCGAGGCTGTGGTCGGCCGTGCGGTCGACAGTGCCGCGAAGTGCCGCTTGGACGGCCTCTTGGAGAGGGCCTTACACGTGCGCAGCCAGCTGGTCGGCTGACTACGGTGTCGGTGACGACCCGCCGGGGCGCGTCCGGGTCAGTTCTCCTCGATGGTCGCGATCAGGTCTCCCTCGGTCACGACGTCTCCCTCCGCGACGCCGACGTCCGTGATGGTTCCTGACGTCTCGGTGGTGACCGGGATCTCCATCTTCATCGACTCGAGGATGACGAGCATGTCGCCGACTGCCACCGCGTCGCCGGGAGCGACCAACACCTTCAACACGTTGGCGACCAGCTCGGCGTTCACATGGTGGCTCATGGGGCTCCTTGCCTCGGACGGTGGTCTGGGCTCAGCCTAGTGACATCCCGACGCTCCGGTCGGCGTACCCTGTCCAGCGCGTCGGTGCAACCGGCGGGGGCCACCGGAGCCTGAGGATCGAGGGCCTGTGCGGGCCGTCACGAAGGAGTTTCGTTGTTGCGTCGTTCGCTGCTCATGCTGTCGCGAAGCGACACCACCAAGCGTCTGGTGAGCTCGATGCCCGTCTCCAGTGGCATCGTCGCGAGGTTCGTGGCGGGGGAGACGGTGGACACCGCGGTCGAGGCCACTCAGCGTCTCGATTCAGCTGGGCTCCACGTCACGCTCGACTACCTGGGTGAGGACACGCTCGACCTCGCGCAGGCGCGCTCGACCGTCGATGCCTACGTCGAGGTGCTGCGGCGTCTCGCCGAGAGCGGTCTGACCGGGTGCGCCGAGGTATCGGTCAAGTTGTCGGCGGTCGGCCAGGCGCTCCCTGGCGACGGCGAGCGCATCGCTCTCGACCACGCACGGACGATCTGCCAGGCAGCCAGCAACGCCGGCACGACGGTCACCCTCGACATGGAGGATCACACGACGACCGACTCGACGTTGGGCATCCTGCAGGATCTGCGCCAGGACTTCCCGTCGACCGGTGCGGTGCTGCAGGCGTACCTCCACCGCACCGAGGCCGACTGCAAGGACCTTGCGTACGAGGGCTCGCGCGTCCGTCTGTGCAAAGGCGCGTACAAGGAGCCGGAGTCCGTTGCCTTCCAGGACAAGCACGAGGTCAACCTGTCGTACGTGCGCTGCCTCAAGGCGTTGATGGCCGGTTCCGGCTACCCGATGGTCGCGTCGCACGATCCGCGACTCATCGAGATCGCGGGGGCGTTGGCGACCAGCAACGAGCGGGCGCAGGGCAGCTACGAGTACCAGATGCTGTTCGGCATCAGACCTGACGAGCAGACGCGGCTGGCAGCTCGAGGAGAGAAGGTTCGGGTTTACGTGCCGTATGGCGACGAGTGGTACGGATACTTGATGAGACGGCTCGCCGAGAGGCCGTCCAACCTGGCATTCTTCGCCAGGTCAGTCATCACCAAGGGCTAGTGGTCCGCCGTCGGATGGCGGCGGGCTCCCAGCCGGATGGGAGGACAGCGATGACCGTCGCGATCCTGGGCGCGGGCGTCATGGGCGAGACCGTGGTGTCGGGGCTGCTCCGCGCCGGGCGGGCCCCGGCCGAGCTGCTGATGTCCGAGCGACGGCCGGCGCGGGCGGACGAGCTCCACGAGCGATACGGCATCGACGTCGTGTCCAACCTCGAGGCGGCCACGAAAGCCGACACCCTGATCCTCGTGGTCAAGCCGCAGGACATGGCTGACCTGCTCGACGAGATCGCTCCGGTGGTCACGCCGGTCCAGCTGGTCATCTCACTGGCGGCCGGGATCACCACCGCACTGATCGAGGCGCGGTTGCCGGCCGGCGTACCCGTGGTGCGGGTCATGCCGAACACCCCCGCGCTCGTGGACGAGGGCATGGCGGCGATCTCTCGTGGTTCACATTGCGACGAGGCGCACCTGGTGGAGGCCGAGACCCTGCTGCGCGCCACCGGCAAGGTGATCCGGGTGCCCGAGAAGCAGCAGGATGCCGTCACCGCGATCTCAGGCTCCGGTCCGGCCTACCTGTTCTTCGTCGTCGAGGCGATGATCGAGGCCGGCGTACACCTGGGGCTGCCGCGTTCGACGGCCACCGAGCTGGTCGTCCAGACGATGGTCGGCTCCGCGAAGATGCTGCGCGAGACCGGCGAGCACCCGACAGTGCTGCGCGAGCGGGTGACGTCACCCGGCGGCACCACCGCGGCCGCGATTCGCGAGCTGGAGGACCACAAGGTCCGTGCTGCGTTCATGACCGCTCTCGAGAGCGCGCGGAACCGGTCCCGCGCCCTCGCCAACGGCGAGGAAGTATAGGCGCTGACCGCGCCCGTCTAGAGTCGACGTCATGGCCGGTTCGGGAACCCTCGTCTTCGACGAGGAACTGACGGCGTACGACTTCGGCATCGGGCATCCGATGGCGCCGATCCGCGTCGACCTCACGATCCGGCTGGCAGCTGCTCTCGGCGTGCTCGCCGACCTCGACGTCGTCCCGGCACCTCTCGCGGGTGACGACGACCTCGAGCTGGTGCACTCGGCCCGCTACATCGAGGCGGTCAAGGGCATCACCGACTATCACGACCAGGACCTTGCGCACGGCCTGGGCACCGATGACAACCCGACGTTCCCGCGGATGCACGAGGCCTCGGCCCACATCGTCGGGGCGACGGTCGAGGCCACGCGCCGGGTCTGGACGGGCGAGGCGCTGCATGCCGCCAACATCAGCGGCGGGCTGCACCATGCGATGGCCGAGATGGCGAGCGGGTTCTGCATCTACAACGACCCGGCAATCGCGATCGCGTGGTTGCTCCGCGCAGGAGCCGAGAAGGTGGCGTACGTCGACATCGACGTGCACCACGGCGACGGCGTACAGGCAGCGTTCTACGACGATCCGCGGGTGCTCACGATCAGCCTGCACGAGAGCGCCAGAACGCTGTTTCCGGGCACCGGGGAGGCGAGCGAGAGCGGCGGCCCGGGCGCCGAAGGCATGTCGGTCAACGTCGGCCTGCCACCGGGCACGGCCGACGGGGGCTGGCTGCGAGCGTTCCACGCCGTCGTCCCGCCGTTGCTGCGGGAGTTCAAGCCGACCATTCTCGTCAGCCAGCACGGGTGCGACTCCCACATGGACGACCCACTGGCCCACCTGATGCTGAGCATCGACGGGCAGCGGGCCGCCCACCTGGCCTTGCACGACCTGGCCCACGAGGTCTGCGGTGGTCGGTGGGTCGTCACAGGCGGCGGAGGGTACGCCGTTGTCGACGTCGTGCCGCGGACGTGGACGCATCTGCTCGCCGTGGTGGCGGGCCGCCCCCTGGATCCGCAGCTGCCCACCCCTGCGGAGTGGCAGCAGTATGTCGAACAGCTCACCGGACGTGCTGCACCACTGCTCATGACCGACGGTCGGGAGCCGAGGTTCGACCCGTGGGACCAGGGCTACAACCCGGACTCGTGGCTCGATCGTTGCGTCGGGCAGACCAGGCGCGAGGTCTTCCCCTGGCACGGCATTCCGCTCGACTTCTGAGCACCGGGGTAGGGCGAGCCGGTCAGCCGGCCCACCTTCCGAGGGAGGGAAATGCCGCGGTTTGCAAGCGACACGCCGATAACCTGCGCCCTTTCGCTTCCGAAGCCGCATCGATTTCGGTACTTCGCTTTCCCATCAGCCCCATTTGCCACTACTCTCACGAAGACGCGCGAGCGATTGTGTCTTCGGTGGGGAAGCCGAGGAGCGCCCGTGCCGGAAGTTGGTGCGTCATGGCCGCAAACACGCCCGGGGATGGCATCTCCGAGGTCAAGTTCCTGACGGTGGCAGAAGTCGCCACCGTGATGAGAGTGTCCAAGATGACGGTGTACCGGCTGGTGCACGCAGGTGATCTGCCCGCCGTTCGTGTGGGACGCTCTTTCCGCGTCCCCGAAGACGCCGTCAACGAGTACCTGCGGAAGTCGTTCTTCCAAGCAGGCTGATCTTGGGTGCAGCGTCGCGCACTGGTGCGTGACGAAGCCACCGGAAACATCGACGAGGCGGGTCCCTCAGCAGGGACCCGCCTCGTCGATCGTTACCCCCGTGGGTGCCTTGGTGGGGCTGGGGAGGGCCCGTTGTCAGCGACGGCCGAAATCGATGCAGCCGATCCAGTTGCCGTTCGCGTCCCGTCGGGCGGCGATGCCGGACAGGCCGAACGACGAGTCAAGCAGGATGCGGCGGTGCTCAGGGGATCCCATCCACATCTGGATCATCCGGTACGGCGTGACGCTTCCGAGGGCCAGGATCTCGCCGGCCTTGGTGAGCTTGCACCGGTCCATGTAGCGACCGAGGTCCTGGTGGAAGAACTCGTTGTTGCGGGCCAGGTAGCCCGTCCAGCGCTCGGCGTAGCCTTCGTGGCACGGGCGGACGGCGATGACCCGCACGCCGTGCGCGTGCCGGACCCGGTTGGCCCAGGTGTGCAGGCGGTCTTCGTACACCTTGCGCTGCAGTTTGGTTCCGTTGGCCTGCTTGCGGTGCTTGGTTTGCTTGCTCTGCACGCCGGTCTTCGCTGCGGTGAGCGAGGCGGCTACCGATACCCTGCTGGACGGGTGAGTGGCAGAGGCTGCCTGTGCCGGTGCCTGCATGGGCAGGACGACGCCGGCAGTGGCGATGATGGCGATGGCGGTGGTGCCGAAGGAGCGCTTCACTCGACCGCCGGTCTTGATGAAGGGCCTGGCGCGGTGCGGCGTGTGATCGACCGCCTCAGCCTGGCTCTCCGTGCTCTTCTCGTTCATATATTTTCCCTCCCCAGGGACGTAGCTGGTCCAAAGGCCTCAATGGACCGACTCTGAGTTTGAGGGTTAGTAGCGGAGTGTGCAAGCGCAATCACAAAGAGTAGTTGGACCCTGTCCGGTTCTGACCGTAATCAGGTGAAAATTTTTCGCATTGGGGTTCCTACGATCGGCTGAGGGTGACTCATCCCTATGGGCTAGTCAGGCACAGGGTCATGACCACATACTTCTTGCATAACAATGCATTGGTGGGGTCCTTGACGACCGAATAGGGTCAGGAAGCGACCAGCGGGTAGGCTTCTGCGGTCGCGCCACGCGCGCGGCAACCCAGCTTGTCAGGGCCACGTCGGTACCGGACACTCCAGTCAACGCCCGAAAGGTAGACCGTGGGCTCAGTTATCAAGAAACGCCGCAAGCGGATGGCGAAGAAGAAGCACCGCAAGCTGTTGAAGAAGACCCGCATCCAGCGCCGCCGCCAAGGCAAGTAGGCAGACCCACCGCAATGGGCCGCGTCGTCCTGGTCACCGGAGTCTGCCGTGATCTCGGCGGTCGGTTCGCCCGCCGGATCTCCACCGACCCGGGCGTGGACCGCGTCATCGGGGTCGACGTGGTTCCCCCGCGACACGATCTCGGCGACGTGCGCTTCGTCCGCGCCGACATTCGTAACCCCGTGATCGCCAAGGTCATCGCGGCTGAAGAGGTCGATACCGTCGTCCACCTGAGCGTCATCGCCACACCGGGAGGTGCCGGTGGTCGGACGTCGATGAAGGAAATCAACGTCATCGGCACCATGCAGCTGTTGGCGGCGTGTCAGAAGGCGCCCGGCGTGAGCCGGCTGGTGGTCAAGTCCTCCGCGCAGGTGTACGGCTCCTCGCCCAAGGACCCCGCCATGTTCAGCGAGGACATGGCGCCGCGCCGGATGCCACGATCGGGCTTCGGCAAGGACTCCGTCGAGGTCGAGGGATATGTCCGCGGTTTCGCCCGGCGGCGACCCGATGTCGGGGTCACGATGCTGCGTTGTGCCAACCTCATCGGTCCGCAGATCGAGACGACGCTGACCCGGTACTTCTCCCTCCCGCTCGTTCCCACGGTGCTGGGTTTCGACCCCCGGTTGCAGTTCTGCCATGAAGAGGACGCGCTGGCGGCCCTGCACCACGCCACCCTGGCCGATGTCGACGGCACGTTCAACGTCGCCGGCGACGGAGTGCTGATGCTGTCGCAGGTCGTACGACGGCTCGGTCGCCCTACCGTTCCAGTGCCCACCATGGCGCTCGGCCCGCTCGCCGCGGTGTTCCCGAGCATCAGGTACGCCGAGCTGTCGTCGGAGCAGGCGGCCTTCCTGGCGTATGGTCGCGGTATCGACACCACGCGGATGCGCGACCTGCTCGGTTTTCAGCCTGCCTACACGACGGCGGAGGCGTTCGAGGCGTTCGCAGAACGGCTTCGGCCGGGTCCCCTCAATGCCGAGCGCCTGACCGATCTCGAGCAGCAGGTCTCCGCCGTCGTGGCGAAGGTGGTGCCGCATGCCGGACGCTGACGTCATCCCGATCGGCGGACGTGGCCGACCAGGCCGCGGCTCGCGCACCTCGCCGAGTGCAGCGGCAAGGGCGCTCGCGCCAAGCGCACCGACCCGTCCGCGTCGGACGGCTGCGCAGACTGCACCACAGGACACGGTCGACGCCGCCGACGATCCACAGCCGTCGCCCGTCGGCAAGCGGTCCGATACAGCCACAGCGCCAGCGGCGGACCGACGATCGAAGTCGCGGGCAAAGAAGAAGGTTCCCAGCCCCGCCCCGCAGCAACGTCAGCGCCGCTCTGGTGCGGCCGGAGGGGCGAAGCCACGCACCGAAGAGCCGGCCGCCATGTCCACCGACGACGTGGCGGATGCCATCGTCGATGCCGCGCACGAGGTCTTCGGAGCGACCCACTGGGAGCGCCAACTCGCTGCGATGCTTGCCTTCGTCCGCCGCCGTATCACTGGCGAGTACGACGTCGACGAGTTCGGGTTCGACGTCGAGGTGACGGAGACGTTTCTCCTGACCGCGCTGCGACCCCTCGCCGAGAAATGGTTCCGCATCGACGTACGGGGCATCGACAACATCCCTGCCGAGGGTGGCGCGCTCGTGGTGTCCAATCACTCCGGCACGATCCCGCTCGACGGATTGATGACCGGCCTGGTCGTGCACGACCAGGCCGACCGGTTCCTCCGTGCACTGGCGGCAGACCTGGTCTTCCGGCTTCCCTTCGTGGGTGAGCTCGCCCGCAAGGGCGGAGCGACCCTGGCCAGCAACGAGGATGCCGAACGGATGCTGTCGCGAGGCGAGCTGGTGGGGGTGTGGCCGGAGGGCTTCAAGGGCATCGGCAAGCCGTTCTCCGAGCGTTACAAGCTGCAGCGGTTCGGGCGTGGCGGCTTCGTGTCGGCCGCGCTGCGTACCCGGGTCCCGATCGTGCCCTGCTCGGTCGTCGGTGCCGAGGAGATCTACCCGCTGGTGGGCAACATTCCCTCGGTGGCCCGGCTGCTCGGTATGCCCTACATCCCGATCACACCGTTCTTTCCCTGGCTGGGTCCGCTGGGCATGGTCCCGCTGCCGTCCAAGTGGCTGATCGAGTTCGGCGAACCGATTCGCACGGACAGCTATGGGGACGGCGCGGCTGATGACCCGATGTTGGTGTTCAACGTGACCGACCAGGTCAGAGAAACGATCCAGCACACGCTGTACTCGCTCCTGATCCAGCGACGCAGCGTCTTCTCCTGACCCTCCACCGGTCGCTGACCCGGGAGTGCTCTGTCAGGGAACTCCGGCCCCGCCGAGCGGATCCGTCGGCTCGCCCAGGGCGGGCGGCAGGGGGACGGAGAGGACCGTGATGTTGGGCAGTGTCGGGAGCGGGATCGAGATCGAGATCGTCGGCACCGGGAGTGACGGCGCGCTCGTCTGGCCGGTGGGCACGCTGGGAAGGCTCGGCAGCGGGCCACCCTGCGTCGGCGTGGTCGTGGACTGGGGGTCCGATGGAGTAGCGCCCTGCGGACGGGTCGAGGTCCGCCGACACATCCGGGATCGTCACCGGGCCTTCTGCAGTGCCGGTCGTCGCCGACGGGTTTCGGCCCGTGGAGCCGCCTTTGACCCCGGGGCTGGCGACGAGGCCGCCGCTCGAGCCGTATCCGTCGGTCGATCCACTGGAAGCATGCTGCAGGTCGCTCAGGGCAGCCGAGAGCTGCAAGGACGGCAGGGACGAGCACTGCGGGCACGCCGCCTGCGCTTGTTGGTCGAGATGAGTCAGCGTGTTGGCAGCGTCAGCGAGGGCTTGGTCAGCGTCGGACGGAACGTCGTTCGTCAGGGCCTCCAACTGCCGCGCGGACTCAGCCGTGAACTCGCGCAGCCGAGCGATGCTCTCTGCGCTCCGGTCGTCGGTGTAGGCCGACAACAAGGCGTCCCCTCCGGCGTTGGACTCCTGGATGAAGTCGGTGAGCGCCTTGGTGACCAAAGCCGGTGTGGTCGGGTCGTCAGCGTGCGCGAGCGAGAGCTCGGTCACCTCAGACAACCGGGTCGAGGCCTGGTCGAGGTACTCTCCGCCCCTGGCTGCCTGGGAGCCGGCGAAGTGGAGCTCGGCTTGCTCGATCCCGCGTTTGAGCGGATACAACGCATCGCCCGGCAGGGCGGACTGGCTGGCGGCAGCCACGCCCACTCCGGTGGCGACGATCAGGCAGGCGGTCGCGGCCACCGTCGCCGTCCGACGTCGAGGACTGCCCGGGAATCGCACCAAGGCCGCGTCCCGCCCATGGGCACGGGTGGGCTCGGCAAGAGCCTCCGGCGCTGCGTGGAGGAGGCGCGAGCGCAGGTCGGTCGCGAACTCCGGTCGCATCGAAGGGCCGTCGACCGAACGCAGCTGGGCGACCAGCTCGAGGAAGACCCGGTGCTCGTCGGCAACGGTCCGCGTCGGGCCGTCCACGGCCCGCGCGAACTCTTCGGCGCGCCTCCGCGCGCCCGCCAACGGCATCATCGGGAGTGCCCACCCCTTCTGTTCGTGCTGCCCGATCCTCGCGTGACGTGCATCGAGGCCCGTCTCGTGTCCCTCGTCAGGCTGAACGAGCGAGGGCCGGGGTGAGTTAGGCCCCCGAATGGGCCATCTTGGCCTAGTTCAACCGGGCTATGACAAGCCCGGGCCAACGACCCCGACCTGGCCGTCACCGGGCACCCGACGGCATGAGTTTCGCCAGATTGCGGACGGCTCGGAGCTGGAGCTGCTTGATGGCTCCCTCGCTGCGCCCCAGCACCTGGGCGGTCTCCGCGATCGAGTTCTCGTTGAGGAAGCGCATCACCAGACAGGTTTGTTGCTCCTCGGGCAGCTTGGCGAGCGCCTCGAGCATGGCCTCGGCCGTGAGCCGGGAGATGACTTCGTCTTCCGGTCCCGCCGTGGGGGCATCCTGCCCGGTGAAGTCGTCCGTCACCGTTTCGAGCCGCGCCCGTCCGGACTTGTAGTGGTCCACGACGAGGTTGCGGGCGATCGTCATGAGCCAGGCGCCGAAATCCTTGCCCTGCCACTGGAACCCGGTCATGGAGCGAAGGGCCCGGAAGAACGTCTCGCTCGTGAGGTCCTCGGCCAACGCCTGCGAGCTGACCCGGTAGAACACGAACCGGTAGACGCTCTGGGAGTAGTGGTCGTAGAGCAGGCCGAACGCCTCGGCGTCTCCGTCGCGGGCGAGGTCGACCAGCGCCGCGAGGCGACGGCTGTCGTCGTCGGTCTCGGGCGGGTAGTCGGCTGCGCCACCGGAGTGCCCCCCGCGCCCGGCAGGCTCGCCGGCCGCCACGGCCATGAGCGGTCGGGCGAGGAGGATGTCGGCGACCGCGCAGCGCAGGACGTCGAGTCCTGTCAGGCGTGCGGAATCACCGCAAGACATGCCAACTCCCTCTCCGGCGACATATCGCCGGGTCCCTCCGATCCGCCGATCGTACGCCGTCCCTGTACCCCGCGGGAACCTGTGTGTAACCGGCGTCACACGCCGCGTCACCTGTCCAGCCACGGCGAGGAGCGCGGTCAGTGGATCTTCCGGCGTAGCGCAACGGCGGCGGCCACGCTTCCGGTCACCGCTCCGGCCCCGGCCGCGGCAACCAGCCCGAACTTGGCCGCCTTGCGGCCGGTGCGGTAGTCACGGATGCGCCAGCCTTGCCGACGTGCGTGGTCACGCAGCCGACCGTCCGGGTTGACCGCACACGGGTCGCCCACCAAGGACAGCATCGGGAGGTCGTTGACCGAGTCGGAGTACGCCGAGCAGCGAGCCAGGTCGAGACCCTCCTGCTCGGCCAGCGCCTCGACGGCCGCGGCCTTGGCGGCTCCGTGCAGGAGGTCTCCGGTCAGGCGACCCGTGTAGACGCCGTCGACCTCCTCCGCGACCGTGCCGAGCGCACCGGTGAGACCCAGACGGTGGGCAATGATGCGGGCGATCTCGACGGGGGCTGCGGTGACGAGCCAGACCCGTTGCCCCTGGTCGAGATGGATCTGCGCCAGTGCGCGCGTCCCGGGCCAGATCCGGTGCGACATGGCCTCGTCGAAGATCTCCTCTGCGAGCGACTGCAGCTCCTCGACCCGGTGCCCGGCGATGAACGAGAGCGCGGAGACGCGGGCGTTGGCGACGGCTGCCGGGTCCTCGACCCCGACGATGCGGAAGTACGCCTGATCCCAGGCGGCCTTGGCAATGTCCTTGGTGGTGACGAACTGCCGGCGATGCAAGCCCCGCGCCAGGTGGAAGATCGACGCCCCTTGCATGACGGTGTTGTCGACGTCGAAGAAGGCAGCAGCGGTCGGGTCAGGGGGAGTTGTCAGAGCTGCCTCGAGTTCGGCGGTCGACGCTGCCGCCTGCCCCGCCATCACCGACCGGGAGCGCAGTCGTGCCGACGGATCAGACGGAACCGGCGCGTTCACGGCCCCAGCCTAGGGCTCTACCAGGAGGTCGGACACGCCCGATCCCGGTAGGTGAGCGTGTGCCAGACTCGATGCGGTGAAGGTGCGAATCGCTGCGACCAACGTGGCAGAGCTGTTGCGGTCCAACGCCGAGCGGACCCCGGAAAAGCCCGCGCTCGTCCAGAGTGATACCGACGAGACGATGACGTGGGCGGCGCTCGACAGGCACGTGTCAGCGCTGGCCGGCGGTCTCTCGCGGGCTGGTCTCGTGGGCGGTCAGCGGGTGGCGCTCGCGCTCGGCAACGGCTGCGCCTTCGTCGCCGGCTATCTCGCGGCGCTGCGTGCCGGCATGGTCGCGGTTCCCCTCAACCCGACCTCCACCGCTGACGAGATCGCCCGCATGCTGGCGGACAGTGGAGCACGGCTGTGCTTCGCCGACCCCACCACACTGTCGACCGTGCGTGCCGCACTGGCCGGAGCGGCCGACTCTCCCAACGACCTGGGCGACTCCGTCCATGACCCCGCCCAGCGACCATTGCTGGTGGTCGTCGGCGGCGCACCCGAGTCGGGCGAGATCGCGTACGACGACCTCGCGGTCGACGATGCCGCCGTCGTCACCCCGCGCGACCGCGAGTCCTTGGCTGTCCTGCTCTACACCTCGGGCACGAGCGGTCGACCTCGCGGCGCGATGCTCAGTCACCGGGCGCTGCTGGCCAACATAGACCAGGCTTCGCAGACCAGGCCCACCCCGATCACCGCGGACGACGTCGTGCTGGGGGTGGTGCCGTTGTGTCACGTCTACGGCCTCAACGCGGTCCTCGGTCAGGTCCTGCTCAACGGCGCCACCCTCGTCCTGGGACCACGATTCGATCCGGCCGACACCTTGTCGCTGGTTGCCGATCGCGCCGTGAGTGTCGTCCCGGTCGCGCCACCGGTGATCGTCGCCTGGATGACGCGTGACGCGGCCGACCTGCGGCAGCAGCTGCGCTCTGTCCGGCTGCTGCTGTCCGGTGCGGCGCCGTTGGCGCTGGAGACGGCGCGTGGCTTCGAGGAGCTCACCGGGGTCGACGTCGAGCAGGGGTACGGCTTGACCGAGGCGGCACCGATCGTCACCTCCACCATCGGCACTCCCCGGCACAAGCCGGGCTCCAGCGGGCAGGCGCTCCCCGGCGTCGAGCTGAAGGTCGTCGACGAAGCAGGACGCGAGGTGCATGCCGATGACCCGGGGGAGATCTGGGTACGCGGTGACAACCTCTTCTCCGGCTACTGGCCCGACGGCGACGGTGCTCCTGGGCCCGAGGGCTGGCTGGCCACAGGAGACATCGGCTTCCTCGATGCGGACGGCGACCTCTTCCTTGTCGACCGGCTCAAGGAGCTGGTGATCGTCTCGGGCTTCAACGTCTACCCCTCCGAGATCGAGGACGTGGTGAGCGAGGTGCCGGGCGTAACCGAGTGCGCGGTGATCGGTCAACCCGACGACCGCACGGGCGAGGCGGTGGTCGCGTTCGTGGTGGCCGCCGACGGTGTCGATTCCGGCGAGCTCCGGCTGGCGGTGGCTCGACACTGTGAGGCGCGGGTGGCCCGGTTCAAGGTCCCGTCGGTGATCGAGGTCGTCACCGAACTCCCGCACTCGGCGACCGGCAAGGTCGCGAAAGGCCGACTGCGTGCCGGCGAGGCACGCCGGGCGATGGGACTGGCGTGAGCGCACGGGTCCGGCTGCTGTCCAAGCCGGGCTGCCACCTGTGTGACGTGGCCCGGGTCGTCATCGCCGAGGTGTGTGCCGAGCTCGGGACGTCGTACGACGAGGTCGACATCAGCGCCGACGACGATCTCATGGCCGAGTTCGGCGAGCAGATCCCGGTGACGTTCGTGGACGGCGAGCAGCATGACTTCTGGCGGGTCGACGCCGACCGGCTTCGCCGCGCCCTGCGCTGAGCGCTCTCCTCCGGTAGCCGCTCGGTCGGCACTCGGGCAGGCCTGTGGGTCGCTGATCGGGACGTACGCCGGTCGACCGGCAGGGCCGGAAGTGACAAGGATCACTGCGACCCAAGGCGGGGTGAGACGATTTTGTTCTCACGTTCACAAACTCATACAGTGGTCAGGAGTCGTCGCTCCCACGCGAGTGCGGGCCGACGAGCAGCGCCCCGGGAGCAGCCAGGAGCACGGTGACCTCTGTATGACCACGGCACGGAGCCGCAAGAGCGGCCGAGCCCGCGACGAGCGTGCGGAACGGGGCATCCCCGAAGCCACGGTCGCCCGGCTTCCCGTGTACCTGCGAGCGCTGACGGCGCTCTCGGACCGTAATGTCGGCACGGCCAGCAGCGAGGACCTGGCCAGCGCGGCCGGCGTCAACTCCGCCAAGCTGCGCAAGGACTTGTCCTATCTGGGCACGTACGGCACCCGCGGCGTGGGCTACGACGTCAACTACCTGCGCTACCAGATCGCCCGGGAGATCGGGCTGACCCAGGACTGGTCCGTCGTCATCGTCGGTATCGGCAACCTCGGCCATGCGCTGGCCAAATACTCCGGCTTCGCCTCCCGCGGCTTCCAGGTGGCGGCCCTGCTCGACAGCGATCCCGCCCGGGTCGGGGAGCAGGTGGGGGACCTGCAGATCTCCTCGCTCGACGACCTCGCGAGCATCGTGCGCGAGGCCCGGGTGTCGATCGGCGTGATTGCCACCCCGGCAAGTGCCGCCCAGGACGTGTGTGACCAGCTGGTCGAGTCCGGCGTCAGCAGCATCCTCAACTTCGCCCCGATCGTGCTGTCCGTGCCCGAGCACGTCGACGTACGCAAGGTCGACCTGTCGATCGAGCTGCAGATCCTGGCGTACCACGAGCAGCGCAAGGCGCACGGGCATGCGGCGTCTCCCCTCGACGAGCTCTCGGCCGGTGCGCTGTGAGCATCCTGATCGTGGGTGCCTCGCACCGCAGTGCGCCCGTCGAGCTGCTCGAGCGACTCGCTGTCGACCACGCCGGAGCGTCGAAGCTCAGGGCTGCCGCCATGAACAGCGACCACGTCAGTGAGGCGCTGGTCCTCGCGACCTGCAACCGCGTCGAGATCTACGCCGAGGTCGATCGTTTCCACGGCAGTGTCGACGACCTGACTGCTCTGCTCGTCGACGTCGCCGACTCCTCGGTCGACCAGGTCCTGCCGTCGCTGTACGTCCACTACGACGAGGCTGCCGTCGACCACCTGTTCTCGGTGGCCGCCGGACTCGACTCGATGGTGGTCGGCGAAGGGCAGATCCTCGGTCAGGTCCGTGACGCGCTTCGCCGCGGCCAGGGTGACGAGAGCGTGGGGTCAGCCCTCAACACGTTGTTCCAGCAGGGGCTCCGGGTCGGCAAGCGCGCGCACTCCGAGACCGGCATCGACCATGCCGGTCAGTCCATCGTGTCTGTCGCAGTCGAGGAAGCGGTCGAGGTCATCGGCCCACTCGACGACGCCACCGTCTGCATCATCGGCGCCGGTTCGATCGCTGCGTTGGCGGCCGCCACCGTACGTCGTGCCGGCGCCGGCACCATCACGATCTGCTCGCGGACGTTCGCGAACGCCCAGCGTCTTGCGGGTTCGGTCGACGGCCGTGCGGTGGCCATGACCGAGCTCGGACATGAGCTGGTCGACGCCGATCTCGTCATCTCGTGCACCGGCGCGACCGGCGTTGTCATACCCGCTGAGATCGTGTCGGCTGCCCTCGAGCAGCGGTCCCGTCCGGCACCGATGGCCATCATCGACCTCGCGCTTCCCCATGACGTGGCACCGATTGCGGCCGACCTGCCCGGTGTGACCCTGATCCCGTTGCAGTGCGGTCGCCGACAGCGTGCACAACGGGCGGGGTGTCGAGGACGTGGCCGCGGTCAAGGCGATCGTGACCCAGGAGGTCACGGCGTTCGCGGCGGCGCGCGATGCGGCACGGGTGGCGCCGACGGTCGTGGCACTGCGAAGCATGGCGACCGGGGTCGTGGCGACCGAGCTCGACCGGCTCTGGGGTCGCCTGGAGGGCCTGACACCGGCGCAACGTGACGAGGTCGTCCAAACCGTGCGCCGGGTCGCAGACAAGCTCTTGCACGAGCCCACGGTCCGCATCAAGCAGCTGGCTGGACGGGTGCCCGACTCCTCGTACGCCGACGCGCTCGCCGAGCTCTTCGCGCTCGATCCCGCTGCGGTCGAGGCCGTCACCCGGGCCGGTGAGAAGGAGTGACCACGATCCGGATCGGCACCCGCGCCAGCACGCTCGCACGGGCACAGAGCCAGCTCGTCGCTGATGCGCTGGTTGCTGCGCTGGGAGTCGACATCGAACTGGTCGACGTCGTGAGTGCAGGTGACGCGAGCGATCGTCCCCTGACCGAGATCGGTGGTCAGGGGGTCTTCGTCGGGGCGGTGCGCGAGGCCCTGGCGGCCGGCGACGTCGACCTCGTCGTCCACTCGCTGAAGGACCTGCCCACGGCCGGCGACGACCGGGTCACGCTTGCCGCGGTGCCGCTGCGGGGTGATGTCCGTGACGCGCTCGTCGCGCGCGACGGGCTGACCCTCGGCGAGCTGCCACCCGGCTCCCGCATCGGGACCGGGTCACCGCGGCGGGCGGCGCAGCTGCTCGCCCTCGGTCTCGGTTTGGACGTGGTCGCGATTCGTGGCAACGTCGACACCCGCATCACCCGGGTGACGACCGGTGATCTCGACGGTGTCGTGCTCGCCCGAGCCGGTCTCGTCCGGATCGGTCGGCAAGACGAGATCACCGAGACGATCGACCCGATCCAGATGTTGCCGGCCCCCGGGCAGGGAGCGCTGGCCGTCGAGGTGGCCGCGTCGGCAACGGACTTCGCCCGGTCCGTCGCCGAGGTCCTCGACGACCAGGCGAGCCGCGCAGCCGTCACCGCCGAGCGAGAGCTGCTGCGGGTGTTGGAGGCCGGGTGCAGCGCCCCCGTAGGCGCACTGGCAGATGTCGCAGAAGGTGAGGACGAGATGGAGATCTGGTTACGCGGAGTCGTCGCGGCGCCGGACGGCAGTCATGTCGTACGCCTGTCTGCCGGTGGTCCTGCCGATGACCCGATCGGGGTCGGACGCAGGCTGGCCGAGGAGCTGCTGGCCGAAGGTGCTGCGGCCCTGATGCAGGAGATGGCGTCATGAGTAGATCTGCAGACCCGGGCCCGAGCCCGGGCCGCAGCAAGGCAGTGAGCAGGACCACAGGCACCGGTCGAACGACCACGCCGACCACGACCAGCAAGAAGCAACCCTCGAAGAGCAAGACGGTGAACCAGAACATGTCGAAGACAGCCGCCGCCAGGTCGACGAGCCGTGCAGCCACGGCCCGCCTCGACCAGCCGAGTGCCGCCCCGCGTCCTGCCGGGTCGGTGTCCTTCATCGGGACCGGCCCCGGAGACCCAGGTCTGCTGACGGTGCGCGCCACCGAGCTGATCCGGGCCGCCCAGGTCGTCATCACCGAGTCACCTGAGCACCTGGGGCTTGTGGCGTCGCTTGTCGGCGACCGCATCGACGAGATCACGGTGGTCGACGGCGGCTACGGCGAGGACGGACAGCCACTCACGCACGCCTCGCGCGCCAGGCTGGTCGTCAAGCACGCGAAGACCCCCGGCCCGGTCGTTCGCCTCATCTCCGGTGACCCGTGGATGTACGCCACCGGCGCCGAAGAGGCCGCCGCCTGCGTCAAGGCGAGTGTCACCTTCGAGATCGTTCCCGGCATCAGCGCGGTGACGGCGGTCCCGGCGTACGCCGGCGTGCCGCTGACCACACGGACCTCGCGCGAGATCACGGTCCTCAGCGTCGCCGACAGCAAGATCGACTGGTCTTCCTACGGGGGTTGCCAGACGCTCGTGCTGTTGTCGGCGGTCAAGTCGATCGGAGACGTCGCCAAGTCGTTGGTCGCCGCCGGCCGGGGCGAGGAGACTCCGGTGGCTGTCACCTCGATCGGGACGACGACCGAGCAGCAGACTGTGGTCTCCACGCTCGCTGCCGTGGCCGCCGACGTCCGCGCCGCCCGCATCCACGAGCCGGCCGTCATCGTGGTCGGTGAGGTCGTCGCGATGCGTGAGGCGCTGTCGTGGTTCGAGACCAAGCCGCTCTTCGGTTGGCGCGTGCTCGTGCCGCGCACGAAGGAGCAGGCGGGTTCGCTGTCGGCCAAGCTGCGTAGCTACGGCGGGGTGCCCGAAGAGGTGCCGACGATCTCCGTCGAGCCACCTCGCAATCCGCTCCAGATGGACAAGGCCGTCCGAGGTCTCGTCGAAGGTCGCTACGAGTGGATCGTTTTCACGTCCGTCAACGCCGTCAAGGCGGTCCGCGAGAAATTCGACGAGTACGGTCTCGACGCCCGCGCGTTCAGCGGTCTCAAGGTCGCTGCCGTGGGCGACAAGACCGCAGCGAACGTCGCCGAGTGGGGAATCCGGGCCGACCTCGTGCCGTCCGGTGAGCAGTCCGCCAAGGGTCTGCTCGAGGACTGGCCGCCGTTCGACGACCTGCTCGACCCGATCAATCGCGTGTTCCTCCCCAGGGCTGACATCGCGACTGAGACCTTGGTGGCAGGCCTGCACGAGCTCGGCTGGGAGGTCGACGACGTCACGGCCTACCGGACCGTGCGGGCTGCTCCGCCTCCGGCGCCGACGCGCGACGCGATCAAGTCCGGCAAGTTCGACGCGGTCGTCTTCACCTCGTCGTCGACGGTGCGCAACCTCGTCGGCATCGCCGGCAAGCCGCACGCCTCGACCGTGATCGCGGCCATCGGCCCGGCCACCGCCAAGACGTGCGAGGAGCATGGCCTGCGCGTGGACGTGCTCGCGCCCAAGCCATCGGTGGAGGAGCTTGCCGACGCGCTGGCGGACTTCGGGGCCGCTCGCCGGCTCGAGCTCATCGAGGCCGGGGAACCGGTGACGAAACCGTCCCAGCGGCGTGCTCCGACCCGTCGCCGGGCCACCTGAGTCTGGTCATGAGCGGCTTCCCCGAGTCCCGGCCGAGGCGCCTTCGCAGGACACCCGCCCTGCGGCGCCTGGTCGCCGAGACCACCCTGCGTCCGGGGCAGCTCGTGCTGCCGATGTTCGTCGGTGAAGGGCTGACGGAGCCACGGCCGATCCGCAGCATGCCTGGGGTCGTCCAGCACACCCGGGAGTCACTGCGCAAAGCCGCAGCCGCGGCCGTCGAAGCCGGCGTCGGTGGCGTGATGTTGTTCGGCATCCCCGAGGTCAAGGACGCGAGCGGCTCCGGCGGGCTCGACCCGGCCGGCATCCTCAACGTCGCGATTGGCGACGTCGTCTCCGAGGTCGGAGAAGCAACGGTCGTGATGAGCGACCTGTGTCTCGACGAGTTCACCGATCACGGGCACTGCGGCGTGCTCGCAGCGGACGGCTCGGTCGACAACGACGCGACGCTGGAGCTGTTACGCCGAGATGGCGGTGGCGCAGGCGAGTGCCGGCGTCCATGTCGTCGGCCCGAGCGGCATGATGGACGGCCAGGTCGGCGCGATCCGGTCGGCACTCGATGACGCCGGACACCGCGAGGTCGCGATCCTCGCCTACTCCGCCAAGTACGCGTCGGCGTTCTATGGGCCGTTCCGGGAGGCCGTCGACTCGTCGCTGAAGGGTGACCGTCGTACCTACCAGCAGGACGTGGCGAACGCTCGCGAGGCGATCCGTGAGGTCATGCTCGATCTGGCCGAGGGTGCCGACCTGGTGATGGTCAAGCCGGCGCTGGCCTACCTCGACGTGTTGCGGGAGGTGGCGACGATCTCCGATGTCCCGGTGGCCGCCTACAACGTGTCGGGCGAGTACGCGATGGTCGAGGCGGCGGCAGCCGCTGGGGCGATCGATCGTCAAGCTGCGATCCTCGAGACCTTGACCTCGATCCGTCGCGCCGGCGCCGACATCATCCTCACCTACTGGGCCGCCGAAGCCGCCGCCCTCCTCCAGCCACAGCTGCCCCAGTGATCCCCCAGGGCTGGCCCTTCCCACGGCCCAACGCCCCCCAAACCTGCCCCCTTTTGCTGGTGCCCCTCTGGCCCTCCGCGTTTGCCTAGTTCACAAGCCAGGTGGCTGGTGAACTAGGCAAGTCTGCGGCGGGTACACGAGACTTGCCTGGCGTACTGTCCTTCGACGACGGTGCCGAGCCGAGTCCGGATCAGCTCACACGCAGATGATCGGCAGACAGGGCAGGGCCACCGGTGGGACGGCGGGAATCAGGCTGGTGAGGTCGAGCCGAGTCAACACCTGGACCAGCGTGCCTGACAGCAGACGGGCGGCCTCGTCCGTGGTCGCACCGACCAACTTCTTGCCACAGGCGGTGATCATCTCCTGCGTCGGGCTGCCGGGAAGGTGCTGAGCGCAGTACGCCGTCGCCTGTGCCACGTTGTCGAGGCGCTGGACCACCGGCCCGGTCGTGCCCGGTGCTGACGGCGCCGAGGTAGTGGTGCTGGTCGGGCGGCTCGAGCCGCGGCTCCCGCTCGGGTCCGGGCTGCTGGTGGCACCTGGCGCACCTGGGGGTGTCACGCCTCCGGATGATGAGGTCGGCCCGCCACTGTCGCTCGCACCGCCTGTCGACGCACCAGGGTCGGCCGACGACGTGGGGCCGGGCGCTACGTCGGTACTCGCAGCCCCGGTCGTCGAGCCCTCGGTGGTGGTAGCCGTCGACTCGTCAGGAGTGGCCGCGATGCCCACCGTGGAGGCTGTCGCCGGGTCGTAGGCCACGGTCGGGATCGCCGAGTCGACGGATCCGGGTCCGCCGGCGATGTCCTGGGCGTCGATCGGAGAGCTGACCGTGAAGACCCATGCGGCGCCGAGCACCGCCAGCGGGACCAGAGCCGTCCCTCGTTGCCACCGGTTGGTCCTGGGTGGGCGTCGGTGGCGAGGCGCCATCGGTGAAGTCCTCCATGGGTGCGTGCCGCTGCTCCTCCGTCGAGCAGTCCTGACCGGGGTGCAACGAGGGCCGGGGATCCGGGTTACGGCCCCAGAAGGTGATGCACCCCACGACCGAACGTATCAGGACACACCAGGACATGCCTGTCAGCACCCGGGCCGGATTCGTCCAGGGTGGACCGCTCGGCGACAATGGGGCGGTGACTTCCTCCGGTGCCGCCCAGGTTCGCGTCAACCGCTCGAGCACTCCTGCGGGGATCGCCGACGTCCCGCGGTCTGCTGAGCTCTTCGCCCGTGCCAGCGAGGTGACCCCTGGCGGCGTCAACAGCCCCGTGCGAGCCTTCCGCGCGGTCGGTGGAACTCCCCGCTTCATGGCCAGCGGCTCCGGCCCCTACCTGTACGACGTCGACGGTCACGAGTACGTCGACCTGGTGGCCTCGTGGGGACCGCTGATCCTCGGCCATGCCCACCCCGCCGTCGTCGAAGCCGTGACGCAGGCCGTCGCGCGAGGTACGTCGTTCGGGACGCCTTCCCTGCCGGAGGTCGAGCTCGGCGAGGAGATCGTGGCCCGCACTCCGGTCGAGCAGGTGCGCCTCGTCTCGTCCGGCACCGAGGCCACGATGTCGGCGATCCGGCTGGCACGCGGCTTCACCGCCCGCGACCTGGTCGTGAAGTTCGCGGGCTGCTACCACGGCCATGTCGACTCGCTGCTCGCCTCCGCCGGCTCGGGGCTCGCCACGTTCGGCATCCCCGGCACGCCCGGTGTCCCGGCTGCGTCCACGGCGGCGACGCTGGTGCTGCCCTACAACGACCTGGCTGCCGTCGAGGAGGCGTTCGCGGCGTACGGGGACCAGATCGCGTGTGTGATCACCGAGGCCGCCGCCGGCAACATGGGCGCGGTGGCTCCGGTCGCCGGATTCAACGCGGGCCTGGCCAGGCTGTGCCGCGACCACGGTGCCCTGTTCATCAGTGACGAGGTGATGACCGGCTTCCGCGTCAGCCGGGCCGGTCACTGGGGTCTCGACGGAGCCGTCGAGGGCTGGACACCTGACCTCATGACGTTCGGCAAGGTCATGGGTGGCGGGTTCCCCGCGGCCGCCTTCGGTGGTCGGGCCGATGTCATGGCGCACCTGTCCCCGGTCGGCCCGGTCTACCAGGCAGGCACGCTGTCCGGTAACCCGATCGCCACCACCGCCGGACTCACGACGTTGCGGTTGGCCACCGAGGACGTCTACCACCGCCTCGACGAGACGGCCGCGCTCATCAGCAGGCTGACCGGCGAGGCTTTGGCAGCTGCCGGTGTGCCGCATGTCATGCAGGCGGCCGGAAACCTTTTCTGCGCGTTCTTCGTCGATCCAGAAGAGGTGCCGGTCGTCCGGAACTTCGACGACGCGAGCCGGCAGGCGCTGTACCGCTTCACCGCGTTCTTCCACGCGATGCTCGACCAGGGTGTCTACCTGCCACCCAGCGCGTTCGAGGCGTGGTTCGTGAGTACGGCGCACGACGACCGCGCCATCGACCGGATCGCGGCCGCGCTGCCGCGTGCTGCTGCTGCTGCCGCCGCGGCCAGACCCGACCAGGAAGGGGTCCGATGAGCTCTGACGCCTCTGCTGGAGGTTCCACCGCTGATCCCGACGTGACCACCGTCCATCTGCTGCGCCACGGCGAGGTCGACAACCCGAAGGGCATCCTCTACGGCCGGCTTCCTGACTACCACCTCAGCGAGCTGGGTCAGCAGATGGCCGAGCGGGTGGCCAAGGTGCTCACGGGCCGCGACATCACCTACCTGGTGTCGTCCCCGCTCGAGCGCGCGCAGGAGACAGCCCGGCCCGCCGCCGAGGTGCTGGGGCTCGACATCGTCACCGACGACCGCGTCATCGAGTCGCGCAACGTGTTCGAGGGGCAGCGGTTCGGCGTCGGGGACGGCTCGTTGCGCAAGCCGTCGGCGTGGAAGCACCTCTACAACCCGTTCCGGCCCTCGTGGGGTGAGCCCTACAAGGACGTCGTGGTGCGCATGCTGGCCGCGATGCACGATGCTCGCGAGGCGGCGTCCGGGCATGAAGCGCTGATCGTCTCCCACCAGCTGCCGGTCTGGATCGTGCGCTCGTTCGTCGAAGGCAGGCGGCTGTTCCACGATCCGCGTAAACGCGAGTGCAGCCTGGCGAGCGTCACCTCCTTCACCTACACCGGCGACCGCGTCACGATGGTCGCCTACTCCGAACCTGCCGCCGACCTGGTGCCGGTCAAGGCCAGCAAGAAGTTCACGGCCGGCGCATGACCTATGTGTCGTAGCCCGGCCCGGACCGTCACCACCCTGCTCGCCACGGTGGTCGTGCTCGCGACCGCGACGGCCTGTACGACAGCCGGGGCCGACCAGACCGGCAGCAACGGCTACGTGAGCGGCGACGGCACGATCACGCTCATCGCACCGGCCGACCGCAAGACCGCGCCCACCTTGCAAGGAGACAAGCTGGGCGGCGGCACGCTCGACACCGCCGACTTCGCCGGTCAGACCCTGGTCCTGAACGTCTGGGGCGCCTGGTGTGGTGAGTGCCGGGGTGAGGCGAAGGACCTCGTCGAGGCCTCGCGGCAGCTCCCCGATACGACGTTCGTCGGCATCGACACCCGCGACCGCGAGTCCCTGGCGCTCGCCTACGTGCGTCGCTTCGAGGTGCCGTATCCCAGCCTTGTCGACCAGGACAGCAAGCTCCTCTTGAAGTTCTACGGCGTGGTTGCCGCCAACGCCATCCCGTCCACCCTCGTGATCGACCGGGACGGCAAGCTCGCCGCGGTCATCACCGGACCGACGACGGCGTCCACCCTGGTCGGCGTGGTCGAAGACGTCGCGCAGAAGGCGGGCTGAGGACCCTGATGCTCGATCTGGTCCCCTCGCCGCCTGTTCGTCACGGCTTCCTCGATCGGGACGTGGTTCCACGACACCGCCCTGGACGGTCCCGTGCTGCTCGCGATCCCGGTGGCGCTGATCGCCGGACTGGTCTCGTTCTTCTCGCCCTGCGTCCTTCCCCTGCTCCCGGGTTACCTCTCCTACATCACCGGCCTGTCAGGCGCCGACATCGTTGCCAACGGCAGCACCGGCGTGCGAGGACGGATGGTCACCGGGACGTTGCTCTTCATCCTGGGCTTCTCGTTCGTGTTCGTGTCGGTCGGAGGCGCGTTCGGCCAGCTCGGCTACCAGCTCATCGACCACCAGGCGTTGCTCACCAAGGTGCTGGGCGTCGTGACGATCGTGCTCGGACTGGTCTTCGCCGGTGTCGTTCCCTGGCTCCAGTCCGATGTGCGGATCCACGCAGTACCGGCGGTCGGTCTCGGCGCGGCCCCCTTGCTGGGGGTGCTGTTCGGGTTGGGCTGGACGCCCTGCATCGGTCCGACCCTGGGCGCGGTGCTTTCGTTGTCGGGGCTGGGCGGCAGCCCGACACGAGGCGCCTTCCTGGCCTTCGTCTACTGCCTCGGACTCGGGATCCCGTTCATCGTCGCGGCTGTGTCCTACCGGCGGATGATGGGCGCGGTCGGCTGGGTACGACGCCATCAGCTCGCCGTCATGCGGTTCGGTGGCGCCATGCTCGTGGTGGTCGGCGTGCTCCTCGTGTCCGGCGTCTGGAGCGCGATGGTCGTGCACGTGCAGAACTGGGTGGGTGACTATGTCACAGCCGTCTGACCCGCGGCGGGTGGCTCCGGCGCTCAACCCGCTGGAGTTCGCCCGCTGGACCTGGCGCCAGCTGACGTCGATGCGGACCGCGTTGATCCTGCTGTTCCTGTTGGCCGTTGCCGCCATTCCCGGGTCGTTGATCCCGCAGACGCGTGTCGACCCGTCCGCCGTGGTGTCGTTCAAGGACCGCCACCCTTCGCTGGCGCCGACTTTCGAGCGCATCGGCATGTTCAACGTCTACAGCTCGGTCTGGTTCAGCGCGATCTACCTGTTGCTCATGTTGTCGTTGGTCGGCTGCGTCGTCCCGCGGCTGCGCGTGTACGCCAAGGCCTTCGGTGCCCGGCCGCCGAAGGCTCCCCGGAACCTGTCGCGGCTGGCGGCGTACGACATCTGGGAGACCGACGAGCCCCCTGCAGAGGTGGCCGAGCAGGCCCGCGCCCTGCTGGTGGGCCAGCGCCGGCGGGTGGACGTGTACGACCAGGACGGCGACCGCGAACCCGCTGATGGTTCTGCGCCGGAGGCTGTCGTCGTCACCGCCGAGAAGGGCTATCTCCGCGAGGCCGGCAACCTGCTCTTCCACTGGTCACTGTTGGTCGTTCTCGTCGGTGTCGCCGTGACAGGTCTCTACGGTTTCAAGGGCAGCGCGGCCGTCATCGCCGGTGACGGCTTCTCCAACACACTGATCCAGTACGACGACTTCACGCCCGGCGCTCGTTTCAACAGCGCCGACCTGGCGCCGTTCTCCTTCAACGTCGACGACTTCCATGTGTCGTGGAAGAAGTCGGGCGCCGGGGCAGGTACGCCGTTGACGTACGACGCCGACCTGACCGTCACCGACAAGCCGGGTGCGACATCCCGCGGCTACGACCTGCGGGTCAACCACCCGCTCGTCGTCGACGGCACCTCGGTGTTCCTCACGGGCCACGGCTACGCGCCGCGGGTCACGGTCCGCGACGGAGACGGGAACGTCGCCTTCTCCGGCCCCGTGATCTTCCTGCCGCAGGACAGCTCGCTGGTGTCGTACGGCGTCATCAAGGCGCCGGACGCGGCACCCGAGCAGCTCGGGTTCGAGGGGTACTTCTTCCCGACGGCGTCGTTGTGCAACGGCCAGCCGTGCTCGCTGTTCCCCGACGCCGACAACCCAGTCCTCTCGCTCATCGCCTACCACGGCAACCTCGGCATCGACGACGGCGCCGCACAGTCGGTCTACGTCCTCGACAAGGACCGGCTCAAGCCGTTCACCACCCCGGGCGGCAAGGCGCGCCCGTTGTTGCTCCGCGAGGGCGAGAAAGCCAGCCTGGGCAAGGGGATGGGTTCCATCCGCTTCGACGGCTACGACCGCTTCGTCAAGCTGCAGATCAACAAGCAGCCGGGCAAGGTCGTGCCCCTGGTGGGGGTCCTGCTGGCGATCCTCGGCCTGCTCGGTTCGTTGTTCGTGCGACCGAGGCGGACCTGGGTCCGGGTCGGTGTCAGAGACGGGCGTACCGTGGTCGAGGTCGCTGCCCTCGATCGCGTGTCAGGCGGTGACCCGGCGGCACATGTGGACGCCGTCGCCGCGGCCTTGCGCCCCGAGTTGGGAGAGGATCGGCTGTGACCGAGACGTACGCGCACCTGAGCAACAACGCCATGATCTCAGCGACGGTGGTCTACACACTCGCGATGCTGGCGCACATGGTCGAGTGGGCGATGGCCAGAGACATCGTCACCGCGGCCGCACCTACGCGTGCCGCGACGGCCTTGGTGCCGGCCTCGTCGACGGCCGACCCGGCCTCGACGACGCTGCCACCAGCCGACGCCTCTCCTGACCCCTCTGCGGCGGATCAGGAGACCCCCGAGGAGCGCAGCGACCGGTTCGGCCGGATCGGCCTCTCGCTGACCGTGCTCGGTCTGCTTCTGCACGTGGCTGGTGTCGTGATGCGTGGACTCGCAGCACAGCGCGTCCCCTGGGGCAGCATGTACGAGTTCGCCATCACCGGATCGTTGGCGGTCTCCGTTGCCTACGTCCTGCTCGTGCGCCGCTACGCGATCCGCTGGCTGGGGCTGCTCGTCACCGGCTTCCTCGTCATCGTCCTCGGCCTTGCGGTGGTCGTGCTCTACCGACCGGTCGGACCGCTGGTCCCGGCGCTGCACTCCTACTGGCTGCTCATCCATGTCTCGGCTGCCGCGATCGCCGGCGGCGCGTTCACGGTGGGGGCGCTGAGCTCGGTGCTGTTCCTGCTCCGCAACCGGGCCGAGTCGAGGGCGGCGGCGCATCCGGACCGACCCCGGACGGGCTTCCTGTGGCGCACTCCGACAGCGGAGGCGATCGACCGGGTCGCGTACCGGGTCCACGCCTTCGCGTTCCCGCTCTGGACGTTCGCCGTTCTGGCCGGCGCGATCTGGGCCGAACACGCGTGGGGCCGCTTCTGGGGCTGGGACCCCAAGGAGGTGTGGGCGTTCATCACCTGGGTCGCCTACGCCGCCTACCTGCACGCCCGGGCCACGGCCGGCTGGCAGGGACGGGCGGCGGCCTACGTCGCGCTCCTGGGCTACGCGACGTTCATCTTCAACTTCGTCGGGATCAATCTCTTCGGGTCGGGACTGCACGCCTACTCCGGCATGTGAGTCTCACGCGCCGGCCCGCGGCACGCGTGACCGACTCAGCCCTGACCGACTCAGCCCTGACCGACTCAGGCCGGACCGACTCAGGCCGGACCGACTCAGGTGAGCGCTGAGGGGTCCTCGGGCGGCGGCTTCTGCTTGCGCAGGCTGCGGAGGAAGTCCGGGTCGTCGTCAGGGGCGAGCGTGCGCCGCGGACGGGGCCGGGGCGCAACCTGCACAGCCGGGCTGCCGTTCGGTCGGCCGTACACGAGCCAACCGATCGCGCCGAACAGCGGGACGAAAACGGCGAGTGCCCAGGCCCAGCGCGGAAGCTGGCGCACTTGGCCAGGGTCGGACATCGCGATCTCCACCCAGCTGTAGATCGCGATCACGATCATCAGGACTGCGGGTAGGTATCTCATCGACGATTCGACCTCTTCATGCCTCCAGCCTAGACGGCTCGCCCAAGCGCTGCCGGATCTTCCCCACGTAGGGTGACTGGATGGGCACGAACCCCCCGGCGCAGGCCGCAGCGCAGGCGCCCGGTCCGGCACTGGTCACCGTCGCGGACATCGAGCTCGCAGCCAGCCGGATCTCCGCCGCCGTACGACGGACGCCGCTGCTGTCAACGGGGTGGGGGCGCGCTGAGCATCCGCTGCACCTCAAGGCCGAGTCTCTCCAGGTCGGCGGCGCCTTCAAGGCCCGCGGTGCCACCAACGCCGTCGCCCAGCTGACCGACAAAGAGCGCGGCCGCGGTGTCATCACCCACTCGTCCGGCAACCATGCGCAGGCAGTAGCGAGGGCGGCGCGGGACGCCGGCGTCGCAGCGACCATCGTGATGCCGCGCCAGTCTCCGGACGTGAAGCGCGAGGCGACGCTGGCTTTGGGCGCACGCGTCGTGCTCGTCGACATCGCGGAGCGCGCCGCCGAGGTCGAACGGATCAGGCGCCGGACCGGGGAGAGTCTTCGTGTCCGCGTACGACGACCCGCGCGTCATCGCTGGACAGGGGACAGTCGGCCTGGAGATCGTCGACGACCTTCCGAACGTCGCGACCGTCTTTGTCCCGGTGAGTGGCGGGGGCCTCATCAGCGGTGTGGCTGTCGCCGTCAAGGCCCGTTGCCCGAACGCCCGGGTGATCGGTGTCGAGCCCGAGCTCGCGGCCGACCTGGCGGAGGGTTTCGCGCAAGGTCGCCGCGTTTCGTGGGAAGCGGCGCAGACCGGCCGCACGATCGCCGACGGTCTGCGGGTCCCCGTGGTCGGTGAGGTGACCTGGCCGCACATCGCGGCCCTGGTCGACGACGTCGTGACCGTGTCGGAGGAGCAGATCCTCGATGCTGTACGCCGTCTCGTCCTGGACTCCAAGCTCGTGGCCGAGCCCAGTGGTGCGGTGGCAGTGGCGGGCTACCTCGCGCATCCCGAGGTCTGCGCGCCCGGTCCTGCGGTGGCTGTCGTCTCCGGCGGCAACATCGATCCGGTCGCTCTGGCCGAGCTGCTGATGGGTTGAGTAGCAGCGCACCTCGGTTCGGAACGTCGTTGTCGTCGAACATTCACCTGGACAGCAGCCCTGTTCCGAGGCGTTGCTCCCAGCCTGGTGGCGGGCCGGGTCGGGATGCTCGTTACGCTGGACCGCGTCCCCTGTTCCGGCTACGAAGGTGCTCCGTGTGAAGGTCTTTGCCGTCTACACGCTGGCCCGTATCGGCCTGTTCGCAGCGGCGTACGGGCTGATCTGGCTGGTGTTCGGGCACTGGCTCACCTGGAACGCATTGAGTGCGCTGTACACCGCCATCATCGCGATGGTGATCTCCTCCCTCGTGGCCTTCGCGACGCTGAAGTCACTGCGTGCCGACCTGGCGGCCTCGGTCGACCAGCGCGCCACCCGCGCCAAAGCGGCCTTCGAGGCCAAGCGGTCCGAAGAAGACGACTGACCGCAGCCAGGTCAAGCGTCCCGGCATGAAGGGTCTTTGGCCCTGGTCTGGGCCGTTGTCGCCGGACAGACTCTGAGTGAGGACTGTCGAACGGGTCGACGGGAAGGACATCGCATGGAGATCCAGGTTCGTACCGACCACAACGTGGCGGGTGCGCCCGAGTTGATCGCGGAGGTCGAGCGCGAGATTCACCGATGAACTGGGCGTTTTCGGCCACCGCATCACGACGGTGCAGGTGCACCTCGGCGACGAGAACGGCGACAAGTGGGGCGATGCCGACAGTCGCTGCATGATCGAGGCCAGGCCGGCCGGTCACGCGCCGGTAGCCGTCACCCACCACGCGGCCACCATGGACGTGGCGATCTCCGGCGCGGCCCGCCAGATGCACGCCAGGCTCGAGAGCCTGTTCGGTCGCCTCGACGACGCCCATCCCGGTGCGCCGACGATTCGCGGTCGCTAGCCCAGGAGGTAGCCGGCGAGCAGCCCAGTTGCGAAGACGAGCTCGGTCAGTCCGGTGTCTCGCAGGACGGGGATCAACTGCGGACCCACGACGCCGCCCAGTACGGCGCGGCACGCGCGACCGGCAAGGGGGAGCGACACCAGCCCGAGCAGCAGCCACGGCGTCTCGCTCATCGCCAACACGAGGACGAGAGCTGCCGCCGTCGCCACCAGGGCGACGTACAACGTTCGAGTTCCGCGGTCACCGAGAACCACCGCCAGCGTGCGTTTGCCGGCCACCCGGTCCGTCGGTATGTCGCGCAGGTTGTTGGCCACGAGAATGGCGCAGGCGAGCGCGCCGACTCCACAGCCCGCCAGCACCGCGTCGGAGGTGACGTCTCCGGTCTGCACGAACGCCGTCCCAACCACGGCGACGAGGCCGAAGAAGACGAAGACGAACAGCTCCCCGAGGCCGTGGTAGCCGTAGGGGTGGGATCCGCCGGTGTAGAACCACGCCGCGACGATGGCGGCGGCGCCTACCACCAGCAACCACCAGCTGCTCGTCGCGGCCAGGACCAGACCTGCCACACCGGCGACGGCGAACGACGCGAAGGCCGCGCCTTTCACCTGACTCGGTGCGGCCAGACCTGAGCCGACCAGCCGCAGCGGACCGACCCGGTCGGTGTCGGTGCCGCGGATGCCGTCGGAGTAGTCGTTGGCATAGTTGACGCCGACCTGCAGGGCCAGCGAGACGACGAGCGCCAGGACGGCCTTCCACCAGACGAACCCGTCGGCGTACAAGGCTGCACCGGTGCCGGCCACGACGGGTGAGATGGCTGCCGGCAGCGTGCGTGGCCGCGCGCCCTCGACCCAGTCGGCACGGGTCGCGCGAGTGGTGGGTTCGGTCATGGCGGGAGCCAGTCTGCCAGCAGCTCCGATGCCGATCGGGTCCGGCTGTGAGGCGGCCGTAGTCTGTGCGGCGTGACCGCCGACGCCTCACTGCGCCCCCTGGCTGGGCCGCCACGCGCGATCGAGTCCGCGGTCCAGCGGTGGCTCGAGGTCGACGACCCGCCTGCCTTGACCGTCCGCACCTCCGGGTCGACGGGACAGCCGAAGGACGTGCTGCTCTCGGCTGCCGCCCTGCGCGCGTCCGCAGCCGCGACGCTCGCCCGGATCGGTGGTCCGGGTCAGTGGGTGCTGGCCCTGCCCGCGCACTACGTCGCCGGCCTTCAGGTTCTGATCCGGTCGGCGCTGGCCGGGCTGGCCCCGGTGCATCTCGACGAGCACGCTGACCTGACCGCCGCGACCACGGCGCTCACCGGAAAGCGTCGGTACCTTGCCGCCGTGCCGACCCAGCTGTACCGGTGGCTCGAGTCCGACGCGGCTGCCCTCACGGCGTACGACGTCGTGCTCCTCGGAGGAGGGCCGGCACCCGAGCACCTGCTCAGGCTCGCGCACCACCATGACGTCACCGTCGTGACGACCTACGGCATGAGCGAGACGTGCGGCGGCTGCGTGTACGACGGGGTCCCTCTCGACGGGGTCGGGGTGGCCTTGGGTCGGGGCGGAGAGATCCGCCTCAGCGGACCCGTCCTGTTCGACGGGTACGACGGCCGACCCGACCTGACCGCCATGGCCCTGCGCGACGGCTGGTTCCACACGGCGGACCGTGGCCGGCTCGACGACGACGGTCGGCTGGTCGTGCTCGGGCGCACGGACGACGTGGTCATCACCGGCGGCGTGAACGTCTCCGTCGGCACCGTTGAAGCGCGCCTGAACCTGATGCCCGGCATGGAGCAGGCCGCGGTCGTGGCAGGTCCCGACGACGAGTGGGGCGTCGAGATCGTCGCGGTGGTCCAGCGGGGGGCGTCCATCCCGTCGCTCGCGGAGATCCGGGACTTCGTCGGGGCCGCGCATCCGCGCCACTGGGCGCCTCGCCGCCTCGTCCTCGTCGACGACCTTCCCATGCTGGCGTCGGGCAAGGTCGACAGGCGACGGCTGGCCGAGCTCATCGCGGAGCCGCGATGACGGAGGTGGCCGGTCGACGGGTCGACGTGTTCTCGCTGCCGATGAACGTGCGCTTCCGTGGCGTCCAGCACCGGGAGGGAGTGCTGATCGCCGGCCCCGCCGGCGTGGGCGAGTTCAGCCCGTTCTGGGACTACGACGTGGCGGAGTCGTCGGCCTGGCTGGCGGCGGCCCTCGACGCGGCCGACCATGCGTTTCCCACCGCCGTTCGCGATCGCATCTCCGTCAACTGCACCGTGCCCGCTGTCGAACCTGACCAGGCACGTGCGATCGTGCTCGCGCCGCACGGCTGCCGCACCGCCAAGGTCAAGGTCGCCGAGGCCGGTCAGTCGCTTGATGCGGACGTCGGCCGGGTAGCGGCCGTCCGTGACGCTCTGGGGCCTGGGGGGCGGGTGCGCGTCGACGCCAACGGCGGCTGGAGCGTCGACGAGGCTGTCCACGCCATCGGAGTGCTGGCCGCGTTCGACCTCGAGTACGTCGAGCAGCCGGTCGCCACGGTCGAGGACCTCGCGCTGGTCCGCCGGCGCGTCGACGTACCCATCGCCGCGGACGAGTCCATCCGGCGAGCCGCCGACCCCGCGCGCGTCAAACAGCTCGGCGCCGCCGACCTGGCTGTCCTCAAGGTGCAACCGCTCGGAGGAGTGCCCGCAAGTCTGCGGCTCGCCGAGGAGATCGCGATGCCGGTCGTCGTGTCGTCTGCCCTGGAGTCCTCGGTGGGCATCGCCGCCGGAGTCGCCCTCGCGGCGGCGCTGCCGGAGCTGCCCTACGCCTGCGGCCTGGCCACCACGTCCATGTTCACCGCAGATGTGGTGGCCAGCTCCGTGAGGCCGGTCGACGGGCAGCTCGACGTACGCCGGGTCGATCCCGACCCCGATGCCGTAGACGCGGTGCGGGCGGACGCCGACACGACCGCGCGATGGCACCGGCGGCTGGCCGAGTGCCTGGCCTTCCTGGAGGATCTGCCCCGATGAACGTCTCTGCCGAGCTCGCCGTGGCCGTCGTCGGCGAACTCCGTCGCGGCGGTGTCACCGACGTGGTGCTGGCGCCCGGATCGCGCTCGGCGGCGCTGGCACTGGTGCTGCACGAGGCCGACCGGGCCGGGCTGCTCCGGCTGCATGTGCGCATCGACGAGCGCAGCGCCGGCTTCCTCGCCCTCGGGCTGGCCAAGGGGGCGCACCGGCCGGTCGCCGTCGTCACGACGTCGGGTACGGCGGTGGCCAACCTGCACCCGGCAGTCCTCGAGGCCTCCCATGTCGGTGAGCGGGTCATCGTGCTGTCGGCAGACCGACCGGCGGCGTTGCGGGGGACCGGCGCCAACCAGACGACTGACCAGCCGGGTCTGCTCGGTCAGCAGGTGCCGTGGGTCGACGTGCCCGTCGGGGACGCCGGCGCGGCGGTACTTGCCGTGCAAGCCGGCGTACGACGGCGGGGGCCGACCCACGTCAACCTCCAGTTCGCGGAGCCGCTGCTGCCCGAACCCGGTCCGCTCCTCACCGCGCTGGCCGGCGAGCCGGCGCCCGTCGCCCAGGCCGGCTACCGGTGGCAGCAGCAGGGCGCCGAGGAGGTTGACGTGCTGCCCTCGGGACCGCCCACCGTGGTGGTCGCTGGAGACGACGCGGGTCCGCCGGCCAGGTTTCTCGCTGAGCACGCGAACTGGCCGCTGCTCGCCGAGCCCACGTCGGGTGCGCGGACCGGCACGCATGCGTTGCGAACCGCACGTCTGCTCGTCGCCGGTCGGCTCGGCAGCGATATCGAGCGGGTCGTCGTCACCGGGCATCCCACGCTGTCCCGACCCGTGACACAGCTGCTCTCGCGGTCCGACCTCGACGTCATCTCCGTGCGGGGGGGAGGGGGCATCTGCACTGATCCAGGTCGGGTGGCCCGCCACCTCGACACGATGCCCACGGCCGAGCGGGCCGATCCGGACGACTGGATCGAGGCCTGGCGGGCGGCGGACGCGGAGCTGTCCGCCGGTGTGGACGCGGTTGCCGCGGATGCGCAGGGATATCCGCTGCTGGTCGCGGCCGCCGTTGCGAACGGCCGTGCCGGCCGAAGGTCTGCTGATCGTGGGGTCGTCGCAGCCCGCCCGTGACCTCGACATCATGACCACGCCCTACCCGGCCGGCGAGCGTCGTCTGGTCATCGGAAACCGTGGTCTCGCGGGCATCGACGGCACCGTGTCGACCGCGATCGGAGCAGCACTCGGCCGGCACTCGACCCGGGCGCTCGCCTACGTCGGCGACCTCACCTTCCTCCATGACGCGAACGGGCTCGTGCTCGGTCCTGATGAGCCCCGACCCGACCTGACGATCGTGGTGGCCAACGACGACGGGGGAGCGATCTTCTCGACGCTCGAGCAGGGTGAGGCGGCGTACGCCGCCTCCTACGAGCGCGTCTTCGGGACGCCGCACGGCGTCGACCTCGCCGCGCTGTGCTCGGCAACACGCACGGCGTACGAACGCGTCGGCGATATCGACCGGCTGCGAGTCGGCGCTCGCTGAGCAGTCGCAGGGGATCCGGGTGCTGGAGGTCCCTGTCTCACGGGCGCACCGGCGGGCGCTCGCCGACGCGCTGCGGGACGTCGGGGCCTGAGCAAGAACGATCAAGCGTCGTCACGATGGGGGAAGCGAGCATGGAATGGTGAACAGCCAGCCGGACACCTTCGTGACCTTCGTGGATGCGCTGGCGTCCAGGCTCGACGACCACGAGGCCCGGGGCGAGGACCTGGCTGCGGTGGCCTATCTGTCGCGGTTCCACTTCGACCGCGTGGTCACCGCGACGGCGGGGGAGACACCTGCGCGGTTCCGAAGGCGGGTGCTGCTCGAGCGGGCGGCGTACCGGCTGCTCACGAGCGAGCGTGGCGTCCTCGACGTCGCGGTCGAAGCCGGCTACTCCAGCAACGAAGCCTTCACGCGCGCGTTCCAACGCGCGTACGACGTCGGGCCGGCCGTGTGGCGCAAGCGGCCGCATCGCCCGATCCAGCTGGACGCTCCGAACGGCGTCCACTTCCACCCTCCTGGCGGCCTGCGGCTGCCGGCGCGAACAGAGGTCACGTCCATGGATCTTCTCGTCAGGATGGTCGAGCATCACGTCTGGCTGGTCGGCGAGCTCGTCGACCGGGCTGACCGGCTCGAGAGCAACCAGCAGTCAGCGAGCGCTCGATCAGCAGATCGAGGTGTCGGTCGACGACGGAGACGACGTCGCATCCCTTCGCTCGCTGCTCTCCCGGCTGATCGGGCAGATGGACATGTGGAACAGGGCGATTGCTAACGAGGTCTACGACTGGGACGTCGAGACCGCTGAGCCCACCAGTTCGATGAAGTCGAGGTTGCGCAGGGTCGGCCCGACGTATGTCGACCACATCCGGACGGTCTGTGAGCAGGGGAGGCTGGACGAGACGTTCGTCGACGCGGTCTGCGACCCACCGGAGGTGTTCACCTACGGCGGCATGATCGCCCACGTCCTGACGTTCGCGGCGTATCGGCGGACGCTGGCGGTCCAGGCGCTCGCGGCAGCCGGCATCGATGACCTCGGGTTCGGCGACCCGATGCGGTGGGTGGCCGAGCACGCCTGAGGCGCCAGGTCCGACCGGACGCGTCGGAGGCCGCTCGATCTGACCTGTCATGATCTGGCAGGCTCGAGAGGTCGAGGACGAACGCCGAGCGGCTGCGGGAGGTCGACGTGGGCACACGACGAGTACGGATATCTCTGGCGGGAGCCACCGTGCTGACCCTCGTGGCTCTCGGCGGGTGCGGGTCGGCTGCAGACGTGGCCGCCGGTGACCAGCCGAGCAAGCAGTCGGCGCGGAGCGGGGGCAAGCAGACCAAGCCCACGACGCCAGGAGAGTCCTCTCGGCGACTCCGACGAAGAAGCCGACGAACGCGCCACCGCCACCACGGCGCGGTCAGCTGCCGAATGTCGTCGGCGCGGTGCGGGTCTTCCTGACACCCTCGCGCAACATCGGCTGCCGGATCACGGCCGACGGTGCGCGCTGCGACATCCGCCGGCACGTCTATCGCGAGCCGAGCAGACCGCCGGCTGCCGGGGGGACTACGGCCAGAGCCTCGCGGTGTCGGGAGCGGATGTCGCGTGCCTTCGTCTGCGTGACCGACTCCGTGTTTGCTCCGGGGGCCCGGGTGCTCAGGTACGGCACGTCGACGGTCGTCGGTGACTTCGGCTGCACCAGCCGAATCACGGGCATCCGCTGCCTCTCGCTGCTCTCCCGTCACGGGTTCCGTCTTTCCCAATCTTCCCCCGCCGTCTTCTGACCCCCCATCTGGCCCTGCGCGTTTGCCTAGTTCACAAGCCAGGTTGCTGGTGAACAAGGCAAATCCGCGGCGTGTACAGGGGGTTTGCCTCGCCCACCCACCCACACCACCCGCTGCCCTGCCGTATGACGGCTGAGGTCCGCGCCCTGCCGACGCGGTGACCCACGTCATACCCACCGCCCATGCGGGCCGACCGACGCCATCTCGACTTGAGTCCTGCGTCCGGATCAGAGACGGTGGAAAGGTCCGGCATGCAATCGACGGAAGAGAGCCTCATGCTCACCCTGACCGAGAACGCCACCGACGTCGTCAAGACGATCACCCAACAGACCACCGACTCCGAGGCCGGCGGCCTGCGCATCAGCAGGCAGGAATCCGACCCCGCTGCTCTCGGCCTCACCCCGGTCGAGAGCCCCCAGCCCGGCGACCAGATCCTCGAGGCCGACGGTGCCCGGATCTACCTCGACGAAGCGGCTGCCGCCGCGCTGGCCAACGAAGTGCTCGACGCGCAGGTCGACGAGTCCGGCTCTGTGCAGTTCGGCATCGCGCCGCAGGCCTGACCAGCGCAGTAGATCTGACCCGGCCACACGGCAAGGCCCTCGCCCACCGCGGCGGGGGCCCTTGCCATTCCCTCGGTCGGCAGGTCAGGCGGTTCCCGCCGTCAGGACGTCAGGGCGTCGCGCACGGGGATGAACTTCGCGGCCGCCTCCGCCAGCTCACTCGCCGGCTCGGAGTCGGCCACGATGCCGCAGCCGGCGAAGAGCCGGACCCGTTTCCCGTCGTACTCCGCGGAGCGCAACGCAATGCCCCACTCACCGTCCCCGTTGACGTCCATCCAGCCGACCGGGCCGGCATAGCGACCGCGGTTCATCCCCTCGAGCTCGGCGATCAACGCCACCGCGTCTGTCGTCGGGGTGCCACCAACGGCCGCGCTCGGATGCAGCGCCGCCGCCAGGCCCAGCGAGCTCGTCGCGTCGTCGAGCACGCCGGTGACGTCGGTGGCGAGGTGCATGACGTTCGGCAGGTGCAGCACGAACGGGCTCTCCGGCACGTTCATGCTCAGGCAGTACGGCGCCAGGGCGTCGGCCACCGAGCGGACCGCGAACTCGTGCTCCTCGAGGTCCTTCGACGAACGTGCGAGGGTGGCGGCCAGCGCCAGGTCGTGCTCGTCGTCGCCGGTACGCCGGATCGTGCCGGCCAGCACCCGACTGGTGACCAGGCCGCGCTCCCGGCGGACCAGCATCTCGGGGGTCGCGCCGAACAGCCCGTCGACGTGGAACGTCCAGCAGGCCGGGTAGCGCTCCGCCAGCCGCGCCAGCGGCGCCCGCACGTCGAGGTCCTCGTCGAGCTCGGCGACCAGGTCGCGAGCGAGCACGACCTTGTCGAGGCTGCCGGCCCGGATGCGCCGGACCGCGTCGGCCACGACCAGCTCCCAGCTGGCACCGCTCATCGCGCCGTCACTGAACAGCACCTCACCGGGAAGGTTCACCGGCTCCTGTTCGGCCAGGCGCGGTGCAGGCTCCAAGGATCCGCGGCCCACCGTCGTCACCCAGGCGAGGTCGCCGCGGCGGCCCACGATGACCGACGGCACCACGAGCGCCGAGTGGCCCGGCTGGTCGGCATACGCGAACGAGCCGAAGGCCAGCAGCCCACTGCCCGGCACGTCGGCCTCGTCGCGGACCACGCAGTGCTCGGCGACGCCGCGCCACCACTGCTCGGCGGCCTGGAAACGTTCGGGGCCGGCGCACTCGAACCGTGCGGCTTCGCCCCAGGCGACCAGGCCGTCGCTGCGATGGACCCACGACAGCGGAGCCGCTGCGGGGCAGCAGCTCGATCAGTGGACCCGGGTCGTCGATGACCACCGTGCGCGCCACGAGCGGGGCGAGGTGCGGGCTGTGCTGCCCGGCGTCGGCGTCGTACGCCGATCGCGGCGCGGGGGTCGTCACAGGGGGATCCTACGACCTAGTGGTGCAGCCCAGCATGCGAGGCTAGGCGCCATGAGTCGAGCCAGCCTGGACAAGGAGCCGCGTGACGTTGCGGCCATGTTCGACGAGGTGGCCGAGCGCTACGACCTCACCAACGACGTGCTGTCGCTCGGTCAGGACCGGCGCTGGCGTCGTGCAGTGCTGACGGCCGTTGACGCCAAACCGGGGGAGCGCGTACTCGACCTCGCGGCCGGCACCGGCACGAGCAGCGTGCCGTTCGCGCTGGCCGGCGCCACGGTGGTGCCGTGCGACTTCTCGGTCGGCATGCTCGAAGTCGGTAAGCGGGCGCGGCCCAGGTTGCCGTTCGCCGCGGGTGATGCGACGCAGCTGCCGTTCGCCGACGAGACGTTCGATGCCGTGACGATCTCGTTCGGGCTGCGCAACGTGCACGACTTCGCGCGCGGCCTGACCGAGATGCTGCGGGTCACGCGGCGGGGCGGTCGCCTCGTCGTGTGCGAGTTCAGTCAGCCGACCAACCCGGCGTTCCGCACCGTCTACACGGAGTACCTCATGAAGGCGCTGCCCAGCGTCGCCCGCGCGGTGTCGTCCAACCCGGAGTCCTACGTCTACCTCGCCGAGTCGATCCAGGCCTGGCCCGACCAGGCCGGGCTGGCCGCCGAGATCGCGCGCTCCGGCTGGCGCAGCGTCGAGTGGCGCAACCTGTCCGGCGGCATCGTCGCCCTCCACCGCGCCACTCGCTGAGGTTCTGTCCGTAAGATCCGAGACTTGCCAGGCCAGGGCAAGGCAATCTCGGATCTTTGGGGTTAGATGATCGGATGGCAGTGGAGCCAGATCTGAGCGCGTTCGTGGCCGAGCGCAACGTCGGCTCGCTCGCCACCATCAAACGCGACGGGCGTCCGCAGCTGTCCAACGTCAGCTACACGTATGACCCCGACTCCGGCCTGGTGCGGATGTCCCTCACCGACGACCGCGCCAAGATCTACAACCTGCGCCGCGACCCACGCGCCTCGATGCTGGTCCAGAGCGCCGGCGGGTGGACCTACGCGGTCGTCGAGGGCGACATGCAGCTCACCGCCACCGCAGTCGATCCGCATGACGCCACCGTCGAGGAGCTCATCGAGGTGTTCCGCCTCGTCGCAGGCAAGGAGCATCCGGACTGGGACGAGTATCGCGCCGCGATGGTGGCGGACCGGCGGCTCGTGGGCCGGTTGAAGGTGACCCATGCCTACGGTCTGCCCCGGCGCTGACGCTCGTCGGGTGGGCGGCCTTCGGCCCGTGGGGACGCATCGACCGTCGCGTCATCGTGACCGTCATCTGGTGGCCGATCGGCTACTTCGGCTACACGCCAGCTCCTGGGCAGGCTCAGCAGCTGGTACCCCTATCCCTTCCTCGACGCGGACGAGCACGGAACAGGTCAGGTCCTGGTCAACGCCGCGGTGGTCACGGTGCTCGTCCTGGCGTTGTCGGGGGCGTTCTGGGCGGCCGATCGATGGTTCGAGCGGCGCGCCACCGGCGACCTCGTCGAGCAGTCGGGTTGACCGCCGAGGTGGTCCGCGACCACGGTATGAGACCGACCTCGACCGTCGGGGAACGCGGTGGTGCACCCGCGAACGGCAGGTTCTAGACTGGGCCGTGGGCCTGGCTCGTGAACAATTTCACTTGCCCCGGCGCCGCCCCTGTACGGCCTCCCCGAAGGAACCGCCAGCCATGACCGCCAGTGCCACGACCGGAGCCCCTTCCAGGTCCGAACGGCAGGCCGACGTCATCGTCGTGGGCGCCGGCCCGGGAGGCTCCACCGCGGCGACCTATCTCGCCCAGGCAGGCCTCGACGTGCTGCTTCTGGAGAAGACCGCGTTCCCCCGCGAGAAGGTCTGCGGCGACGGGCTCACCCCGCGCGCAGTACGTCAGCTCGTGTCGCTGGGCATCGACCTCGACCAGCCCGGCTGGATCAAGAACCACGGCTTGCGGATCGTCGGCGGCGGGCATCAGCTCGAGCTGCCGTGGCCCGAGCTCACCGACTACCCCAACTACGGACTCGTCCGCACCCGGATGGACTTCGACGAGATCCTGGCGCGCAACGCCCAGAAGGTCGGAGCCAGGCTGCACGAGCAGACCGCGGTGACAGGTCCCGTCGTCGATGCGGCCGGCCGGATCACCGGCGTCACCGCACGCGCGGTCGACGAGCGCGGACGCAAGGCCGGTGACGAGGTCACGTTCACGGCACCGGTGGTCATCGCCGCTGACGGCAACTCGACCCGGCTCAGCCTCGCGATGGGACTCCAGAAGCGCGACAACCGTCCGATGGGCGTCGCGGTTCGCACCTACTACACCAGCCCCCGTCATGACGACGACTGGCTCGAGTCGTGGCTCGAGCTGTGGGACGGCAAGCCGGGCGAGAGCAAGCTGCTCCCGGGCTACGGCTGGATCTTCGGCGTCGGTGACGGGACGGTCAACGTCGGTCTCGGCATCCTCAACACCTCCTCGGCGTTCCAGCACGTCGACTACAAGGACCTGCTCAAGCGCTGGCTCGACCACACCCCCGAGGAATGGGGTTTCCGCGACCACAACATGGTCTCGCCGGTCCGCGGGGCGGCTCTGCCGATGGGCTTCAACCGCAAGCCCCACTACGCCAACGGCATGCTGCTGGTCGGCGACGCGGGTGGCATGGTCAACCCGTTCAACGGCGAAGGCATCGCGTACGCGATGGAGTCCGGTGAGATGGCTGCCGACGTCGTGACCCAGGCGCTCAGCCGTACGACGGCCTGAAGGGCGTGAGCGCGCCCTGCACGGGTATGTCACCGCGCTCGACCAGCGCTACGGCGGCTACTACACAGTGGGCCGCCTCTTCGTGCAGGCGATCGGCAACCCCAGTGTGATGAAGTACCTCACCCGCTACGGGCTCCCTCGGCCGGCCCTCATGCGGATCGCGCTCAAGCTGCTGGCCAACCTCACAGACGCCCGTGACGGCGACCTGACGGACCGCCTCGTCAACGGTCTGTCCAAGGTCGCCCCCACGGCATGAGAGGCGCAGTTCTAGGATGGCGAAACGTGCGTGCACCCAAGGGGCACCGCAGTTCGCGCTCGCAACGACAGACGGGAGGCAGACGCGATGAGTGAGTACGTGCCGATTCTCGGCCTGATGGCGCTCGCGGCACTGTTCGCGATCGGGTCCGTCGCCGCCAGCTCCCTGATAGGGCCGAGGCGCTACAACCGCGCCAAGCTCGATTCGTACGAGTGCGGTATCCAGCCGACGCCGCAGCCGATCGGTGGCGGCAAGTTCCCGGTGAAGTACTACATCACCGCCATGCTGTTCATCGTCTTCGACATCGAGATCATCTTCTTGTTCCCGTGGGCCGTCTATTTCGACAGCATGAAGGTCTTCGGCCTCGTCGAGATGGTCCTGTTCATCGGCACGCTCTTCGTCGCGTACGCCTATGTCTGGCGGCGCGGCGGCCTGGAATGGGACTGAGGTAGGCACATGGGTATCGAAGAGAAGCTACCGTCCGGAGTCCTGCTCACCACGGTCGAAGACCTGGCGGGCTACTTCCGCAAGGCCTCCTTGTGGCCGGCGACCTTCGGGCTCGCTTGCTGCGCCATCGAGATGATGACCTCGGGTGGGCCGCGCTACGACCTGGCCCGCTTCGGCATGGAGGTGTTCCGGGCCTCGCCGCGCCAGGCAGACCTCATGATCGTCGCCGGTCGCGTCAGCCAGAAGATGGCCCCGGTGCTGCGCCAGATCTACGACCAGATGGCCAACCCCAAGTACGTCCTCGCCATGGGTGTGTGCGCCAGCAGCGGCGGCATGTTCAACAACTACGCGATCGTCCAGGGAGTCGACCACATCGTGCCTGTCGACATGTACCTGCCCGGCTGCCCGCCCCGCCCCGAGATGCTGATCGACGCGATCCTCAAGCTGCACGACGACATCCAGCACTCCAAGCTCGGCGCGAACCGCGTTGCCGAGGCGCAGCGCAACGAGCAGGCCGCACTCGCTGCGGAGCCCACCTCGGAGATGCGAGGACTGCTGCGATGACCGACGAGAAGCCGCCCCCGATGCCGCCCGCCGGTCAGCCGGCCGACGTCCCGGAGAAGCCGGTCGGTGAGCGCTCCCTCGAGGACAAGCCTGCCGACGAGCGTTCGATCGAGGACAAGTCGCTCCACGGCGACGACATCGTCGTCAGCGACGACCCCGGGCCGCTGCCCCACCAGGACCTCGACGTCGTGGACGTTCGGACGGGGATGTTCGGCGTCACCGGATCAGGTGACACGTCGGGCTACGGCGGCCTGGTGCGCCCCGTCGCGATCCCCGGCGCCACGCAGCGCCCGTTCGGTGGCTGGTTCGACGCCATGGCCGACCATCTGGGCGAGGTCCTCGAACCGCACGGCGCGGCCGAGGCGATCGACAAGATCGTGGTCCACCGGGGCGAGATCACCTTTCACGTGGCACGGGCGAAGCTCGTCGCGGTCGTGCAGACGATGCGCGACGACCCCGAGCTCCGGTTCGAGCTGTGCAGTGGCGTCAGCGGGGTGCACTACCCACACGAGGAGGGGGCCGAGCTGCACGCGGTCTACCACCTGCTCTCGATGACGCACAACCGCCGTATCCGCGTCGAGGTGACCTGCCCCGACGCCGATCCCCACATCCCGTCCGTCGTGGCGGTCTACCCGACCGCGGACTGGCACGAGCGCGAGACCTACGACTTCTTCGGCATCATCTTCGACGGGCACCCGGCTCTCACCCGGATCCAGATGCCTGACGACTGGCCGGGTCATCCGCAGCGCAAGGACTACCCGCTCGGCGGAATCCCCGTCGAATACAAGGGTGCGACGATCCCCCCGCCCGACCGTCGGAGGTCTTACAGCTGATGACCGAGACAACCAACCCCACCAGTGCAGCGAACACCGAGACGCGCACGTCAGGTGGTCGCGACCCGTACGCCACCGCTCAGGACACGACGGCGGGCAGGGTCTTCACCGTCACCGGGCAGGACTGGGACTCGGTCGTGGCCGGGATCGACGTCGAGGCCGAGGAGCGGGTCGTCGTCAACATGGGGCCGCAGCACCCGTCGACGCACGGGGTGCTCCGCCTGATCCTCGAGCTCGACGGCGAGACGGTCACGGAGTGCCGGTGCGGCATCGGTTACCTGCACACCGGCATCGAAAAGAACATGGAGTACCGCAACTGGACGCAGGGCGTGACGTTCTGCACCCGGATGGACTACCTCTCACCCTTCTACAACGAAGCGACGTACAGCTTCGGGGTCGAGCGGCTCCTCGACATCGAGAACGACATCCCGGAGAAGGCGCAGGTCATGCGCGTCCTCCTCATGGAGCTCAACCGCATCTCCTCCCACCTCGTCGCGATCGCTACCGGCGGTATGGAGATCGGCGCCCTCACCGTCATGACCATCGGCTTCCGCGAGCGCGAGCTGTGCCTCGACCTGTTCGAGCTCATCACGGGGCTGCGCATGAACCATGCGTTCATCCGCCCGGGCGGGGTCGCCCAGGACATGCCTCCGGGCGCGCTGGAGAAGATCGTCGAGTTCATCGGGGTCATGCACAAGCGGCTGAGGGAGTACGCCGACCTGTGCAACGCCAACCCCATCTTCAGGGCCCGCCTCGTCGACGTCGGATACCTCGACCTCGAGGGCTGCCTGGCCCTCGGAGCCACCGGCCCGGTCCTGCGCGCCACCGGCTACGACTGGGACCTGCGCAAGAAGCAGCCGTACTCCGGCTACGAGGACTACGACTTCGACGTCTGCACCTGGGACACCGCCGACTCGTACGGCCGGTTCCGGATCCGCCTCGACGAGATGCACCAGTCCCTGCGCATCGTCGAGCAGTGCACCGAGCGGCTGCAAGGCCTCGAGGGCAAGCCCACGATGATCGGCGACAAGAAGATCGCGTGGCCGAGCCAGCTCGCCGTCGGCTCCGACGGCATGGGCAATTCCCTCGACCACATCCGCCACATCATGGGCGAGTCGATGGAGGCGCTGATCCACCACTTCAAGCTGGTGACCGAGGGCTTCCACGTCCCCGCCGGCCAGGCGTACGTGCCGGTCGAGTCACCGCGCGGCGAGCTCGGCTGCCACCTCGTCTCCGATGGCGGCACCCGCCCCTATCGCGCGCACTTCCGTGACCCTTCCTTCGTCAACCTGCAGTCGGCTCCGGCGATGAGCGAAGGCGGCCAGGTCGCCGACGTCATCGTCGCGGTCGCCAGCATCGACCCCGTGATGGGCGGGGTCGACCGATGACCAGCCCCCAGGAGCAGGCCACCGTGTCAGCAGCAGCCCGTTCCGAGCTTGCCTCGGCGCCCTACTCGCAGCAGACGATGGATGAGCTGCGGGAGATCGCGGCCCGTTACCCGCAGCCCCGGTCGGCCCTGTTGCCGATGCTGCACCTGGTCCAGAGCGTCGACGGCTGCGTGACACCGCGCGGGATCGAGGTGTGCGCCGAGCTGTTGTCGATCAGCGCCGCCGAGGTGTCGGGGGTGGCGACCTTCTACACGATGTACAAGCGGCGGCCGGTCGGCGACTACCACGTCGGGGTCTGCACCAATACCTTGTGCGCCGTGATGGGCGGCGACGCCATCTTCGAGCGGCTCAAGAGCCACCTCGACGTCGGCAACGACGAGACGACCGTACCCACGAAGGACGGCGAAGCGAGCATCACTCTCGAGCATGTCGAGTGCAACGCCGCCTGCGACTATGCGCCGGTGATGATGGTCAACTGGGAGTTCTTCGACAACCAGACCCCCGAGTCGGCGATCCGGGTGGTCGATGAGCTGCGCAGCGGGGCGAAGGTCGAGCCCAGTCGAGGTGCCCCGGTCGTCACGTGGCGCGACGCCGAGCGTGTGCTCGCCGGTTTCCCCGACGGTCTGGCCGACGAGGGTCCCGCGGCCGGAGCGGCTTCCCTGGTCGGCCTCGAGCTCGCCCGCGAGCGCAACTGGACCGCGCCGGGCAGCAGGGACAGGGACAGGGACAGCGAGGCCGAGCCCGGCCCGTCGGAGGGCGGTGTCTCCGCCGCCCAGCAGGCCGACACCAGCAGGGCGGAGGCGGAGTCCGAGGTCGAGCAGTCCGACGCTGACACCCATGAGGACGCCAAGCCCACCAGCAACGGCACGAAGGACAACAGCTGATGGTCGACACCTTGACGCCGGTGCTCTCGGACAACTGGGATGCCGAGCGCGCCTGGACCCTGGCGTCCTACGAGCGTGCCGGTGGATACGCCGCGCTGCGGACCGCCCTGGGCAAGAAGCAGGACGACATCATCGAGATGGTCAAGGAGTCGGGCCTGCGCGGACGCGGAGGCGCCGGCTTCCCCACCGGCATGAAGTGGGGCTTCATCCCCCAGGGCGACGGCAAGCCGCACTATCTCGTCGTCAACGCCGACGAGTCCGAGCCCGGCACCTGCAAGGACACGCCGCTGATGATGGCGAGTCCGCACACGCTGGTCGAGGGCGTCATCATCAGCTCCTACGCCATCCGCGCGAGCCATGCCTTCATCTACATCCGCGGTGAGGTCCTCCACGTCGTACGCCGACTGCAGGCTGCCGTGCAGGAGGCCTATGAAGCCGGGCACCTCGGCACGAACATCCACGGCTCGGGCTACGACCTCGAGCTCGTCGTGCACGCCGGCGCCGGCGCCTACATCTGTGGCGAAGAGACAGCGCTGCTCGACTCCCTCGAAGGACGACGGGGTCAGCCGCGGCTGCGGCCGCCGTTCCCGGCCGTTGCGGGGCTGTACGCGTGCCCGACCGTGATCAACAACGTCGAGTCGATCGCGTCCGTGCCGAGCATCGTGGCCAACGGTGCCGAGTGGTTCAGCGGAATGGGCACCGAGAAGTCCAAGGGCTACGGGCTGTTCTCGCTGTCCGGTCATGTCACGAAGCCGGGTCAGTACGAAGCTCCGCTCGGGATCACCTTGCGGGAGCTGCTCGACCTGGCCGGTGGTGTCCGCGACGGTCACGAGCTCAAGTTCTGGACTCCGGGCGGGTCCTCCACGCCGATCCTCACCGCTGAGCATCTCGACGTGCCCCTCGACTTCGAAGCGATCGGTGAGGCCGGCTCGATGCTGGGCACCAGGGCCCTGCAGATCTTCGACGAGACGACGTGCGTCGTACGCGCTGTGCTGCGCTGGACCGAGTTCTACAAGCACGAGTCGTGTGGGAAGTGCACGCCCTGTCGCGAGGGCACCTGGTGGTTGGTCCAGACGCTCGAGCGCCTCGAGCGCGGCGAGGGCGAGGAGGCTGACCTCGAGACCCTGGTCGACCTGTGCGACAACATCCTCGGCCGGGCCTTCTGCGCGCTCGGTGACGGCGCGACGGCGCCGATCACGTCGTCCGTGCAGTACTTCCGCGACGAGTATCTCGCGCACCTGAAGCACGGGGGCTGTCCGTTCGACCCCGCCAAGGCCACCCTGTTCACCGCCACGACCGCCGGAGCGTCCGCATGACGACGACCACCGAGCCGACCCAGACCGGGAACCCGCCCGTCAAGACGGTGACTCTGACCGTCGACGACGTGGAGGTCACGGTGCCGGAGGGCACTCTCGTGATCCGTGCTGCGGAGCAGGTCGGCATCCAGATTCCTCGGTTCTGTGACCATCCGCTGCTCGACCCGGTCGGTGCCTGCCGGCAGTGCCTCGTCGACATCCCCGACGCCGGCAACGGTCGGCCGATTCCCAAGCCGCAGGCGTCGTGCACGCTCGCAGTCGCGCCCGGGATGGTCGTGCGCACCCAGCACTCGTCGCCGGTCGCCGACAAGGCGCAGCAGGGCAACATGGAGTTCCTGCTGATCAACCACCCGCTCGACTGCCCGGTCTGTGACAAGGGTGGTGAGTGCCCGCTGCAGAACCAGGCGATGTCCAACGGGCGTGGCGAGTCCCGCTTCACCGAGACCAAGCGCACGTTCACCAAGCCGATCAGCATCTCCGCCCAGGTGCTCCTCGACCGCGAGCGTTGCGTGTTGTGCGCTCGCTGCACGCGGTTCAGTGAGCAAATCGCCGGCGACCCGTTCATCGCCTTCGTCGAGCGGGGAGCCCTTCAGCAGGTGGGCATCTACGAGAAGGAACCCTTCGAGTCCTATTTCTCGGGCAACACCATCCAGATCTGCCCGGTGGGAGCGCTGACGTCGGCGGCCTACCGCTTCCGCGCACGGCCCTTCGACCTGGTCTCCACCCCCTCGGTGTGCGAGCACTGTGCGTCCGGATGCGCCTTGCGCACCGACCACCGCCGCGGAAAGGTCACGCGCCGACTGGCCGGCAACGACCCCGAGGTCAACGAAGAGTGGAACTGCGACAAGGGCAGGTTCGCCTTCGTGTCGACCCGGTTGGACGACCGTCTGACCAGACCGCAGGTGCGCGACGACGAGACCGGTGAGCTTCGCCCCGCGTCCTGGCCGGAGGCGTTCGCGGTGGCTGCACGTGGGCTGGCTGCGGCGCAGAGCGCTGTCGGTATCCTCGCCGGCGGTCGCCTGACGAGCGAGGACGCCTACGCCTACGGCAAGTTCGCCCGCGCGGTCATCGGCACCAACGACATCGACTTCCGGGTCCGGCCGCACTCGCAGGAGGAGGCCTCCTTCCTGGCCGCCCACATCGCGACGCGACCTTCGCCCTCGTACGCCGATCTCGAGCACGCCGACGACGTGCTGCTCGTCGGGTTCGAGCCCGAGGAGGAGTCGCCGATCGTCTTCCTCCGGCTGCGCAAGGGTGTCCAGCAGCACGGCACCCGCGTGCACGCCGTCAGCTCGCACTCCTCGCGTGGCCTCGACAAGCTGCAGGGCAACCTGATCCGAGCGACTCCCGGAGCGGAAGCCGCTGTGGTCGAGGGGCTCGGCCGCGACAGCCGCATCGGTCTCGACGGCTCGAGCGTGGTGCTTGTCGGTGAGCGCGCGGCGACCAGCCCGGGCCTGCTCAGCGCCGTCGCAGCTCTTGCCGCGTCGACCGGGGCCAAGCTCGGCTGGGTGCCGCGGCGAGCCGGCGAGCGCGGTGCGCTCGAGACCGGTCTCCTCCCGAACCTGCTCCCCGGCGGGCGCCCGCTGTCCGACGCGGCAGCGCGCGTCGACATCGCCGCTGCGTGGGGTGTCGACGTGCTCTCCTCAGCTCCGGGACGTGACACCGACGCGATCCTCGCGGCCGCCGCGCAAGGCGAGCTCAAGGCCCTCGTGGTGGGCGCCGTCGACATCGACGACCTCGGTGATCGTGCACTCGCGCTTGCCGCACTCGATGCCGCCGACTTCGTCGTCAGCCTCGAGGTTCGGGCCTCGGAGGTGACCCAGCGGGCCGACGTCGTGCTCCCGGTTGGCCCTGTCGCCGAGCGCAGCGGCACCTTCGTCAACTGGGAGGGCCGGCTCCGGCCGTTCACCCAGGTGCTCGACAGCTCTGCCCTGACCGACGTACGCGCCCTGGCCGGTATCGCCGAGGAACTCGGTGACGGGCTCGGATTCCGCACGGTCGAAGGGGCATGGGCCGAGATGGCAGAGGTCGGACCCTGGGACGGCGACTTTGCGTCCTTCGAGCCGGTTGCTGCACAACCTCCTCCGAGTCCGGCGGCCGGCGAGTACGTGCTCTCGACGTGGCGCACGCTCATCGACGACAGCCGCGCCGTCGACGGCGAGCCGTACCTCTCCGCGACCGGCAAGCAAGCCGTTGCGGTCGTCTCCCCGGCCGCGCTTGAACGTCTCGGGCTGCGCACGGGAGACTCGGTCACCGTGTCCACCGACAACGGCTCGATCAGCCTCCCCGTCATGAGCGGCGATCTCGCCGACGACGTCGTCTGGGTGCCCACGAGCTCGACCGGCTCGCACGTTCACCGCGAGCTCGGCGCCGCTGCCGGCTCCAGCGTCCGCGTCGAGGGAGGGGCCCGATGATGACCTCGAGCACGACCCTGGCGGCCGACGACCTGTCTGCCTTCGGTCAGGACCCGTGGTGGGTGATCATCATCAAGGTCGTGCTGGCCTTCGTGATCCTGCTGCTGATGACGCTGTTCATCATCTGGCTCGAGCGTCGCGTCGTCGCCCGCATGCAGCATCGGATCGGGCCCAACGTGCATGGACCTTTCGGTCTGCTGCAGAGCCTCGCCGACGGCGTCAAGCTCATGCTCAAGGAAGACATCGTGCCGAAGGCGGCCGACCGGTTCGTCTTCATCCTGGCTCCAGTGCTGGCGGCCATCCCGGCGTTCCTGGCGGTGGCGGTCATCCCGTTCGGCCCCGAGGCCAAGGTTCCGTTCAGCAACGTCGTCACGCCGCTGCAGCTGACCGACCTGCCGGTCGGTGTCCTTTACATCCTGGCGATCGCATCGGTGGGTGTGTACGGCATCGTCCTGGCGGGGTGGTCGTCCGGATCGACCTACTCGCTGCTGGGCGCGCTTCGATCCTCTGCCCAGGTGATCTCCTACGAAGTCGCGATGGGTCTCTCGCTCGTCGCCGTCTTCCTGTACGCCGGCTCGATGTCCACCTCAGGCATCGTCTCCGCTCAGCAGGACCTCTGGTTCGGCGTCATCCTGCTGCCGTCGTTCGCCATCTACATGGTCTCGATGGTCGGTGAGACCAACCGCGCCCCGTTCGACCTGGCCGAGGCCGAGGGCGAGCTCGTCGGTGGCTTCCACACCGAGTACTCCTCGATCAAGTTCGCCTTCTTCTTCCTCGCCGAGTACATCAACCTGGTGACGGTCTCGATGTTGGCGACGACGATGTTCCTCGGCGGCTGGCGAGCCCCATGGCCGCTGTCGTTGTGGGAGGGCGCCAACCAGGGCTACTGGCCGGTGCTGTGGTTCCTGGCCAAGGTCTTCATCTTCGTGTTCATGTTCATCTGGCTGCGCGGCACGTTGCCCCGCCTGCGGTACGACCAGTTCATGAAGCTCGGCTGGAAGATCCTGATCCCGGTGTCGCTGTTCTGGATCATTGCGGTCGGCACGATCCGCGCCATCAGCCTGGAGGGGCAGATCAACCGCAGCTACCTGTTCGTCGCGGCCGGCATCGCCGTCGTGATCTTCCTGGCCCTCGGCGTCATCCCCGAGTCCGGCGAGGACGAGGACGAGGAGCCCGCACCCGACCTGCAAGGTGGTCACTTCCCGGTTCCGCCCATGCCCGACAAGGAGGCCCTCCGTGGCTAGCTTGAAGGAACAGCTCTGGGACCCGGTAGCGGGTTTCGGCGTGACGTTCCGGACCATGTTCAAGAAGGTCGTCACGGAACAGTACCCGTTCGAGAAGAAGCCGACGGCTCCGCGCTTCCATGGCCGCCACCAGCTCAACCGGTGGCCCGACGGACTCGAGAAGTGCATCGGCTGCGAGCTGTGCGCCTGGGCGTGCCCGGCGGACGCGATCTACGTCGAGGGTGCCGACAACAGCGACGCCGACGGCAAGCGCTTCTCGCCCGGTGAGCGCTACGGCCGCGTCTACCAGATCAACTATCTCCGGTGCATCCTGTGCGGGCTCTGCATCGAGGCGTGTCCCACGCGCGCGCTGACGATGACCAACGAGTACGAGCTCGCTGACAACAACCGTGCCGACCTCATCTACGAGAAGCAGGATCTGCTGGCCCCGCTGCTGCCCGGTATGGAGGAGCCCCCGCACGCCATGCGGCTCGGCGACGACGAGGGCGCGTACTATCGCGGGACCGGTGCGTCCTCGACCCACTCACCCGGCGAGGGCGAGGTGCCCGCGTGATTGCGTTCTGGGTCCTCGCTCCGATCATGGTCGCGTGCGCCCTGGGCATGGTGGTCGTGCGCAAGGCCGTTCACTCGGCCCTTCTCCTCGCGGTCGTGATGATCTCGCTGGCCGTGCTGTATGCGGTCCTGGACGCCCCGTTCCTGTTCGCGGTGCAGATCATCGTCTACACCGGTGCCGTTCTCATGTTGTTCCTCTTCGTGCTGATGCTGGTCGGGGTCGACTCCGCCGACTCGCTGGTCGAGACACTGCGCGGTCAGCGCGTTGCCGCCATCACGGTCGGTTCACTCTTCGTGGTCCTCGTGGTTGCCGGGATCACGCAGGTCACATTCGGTGCCGCTGTCGGTCTGGACGCTGCCAACAAGGACGGCAACATCCCGGGTCTCGCCCAGCTGCTGTTCAGCAAGTACGTCTTCGCGTTCGAGGTCACGAGCGCGCTCCTCATCACGGCTGCGGTAGGCGCCATGGTGCTCGCGCACCGCGAGCGGCTGACCCCCAAGCCGACCCAGCGCGACGTGGTTGCCCAGCGCATGCGTGACTACGCCGAGCACGGCGTGCACCCCGGCCCCCTGCCCAGCCCCGGGTCGTTCGCCCGGCACAACTCGGTCGACACGCCGGCGTTGCTGCCCGACGGCACCCCTTCGGAACTGTCGATCTCTCGCGTCATGCGGGCGCGCGGTACGGTCCGTGACGTCACGGCGGACCGCGCCGTCGAGGCTGCGATCGAAGCCGACACCAAACAGATCGAACGCACGCACATGGGCGGTTCACCCGGCCAGCCGGACGATGGCGCGACCGGCGACCACGGTGGCACCGGAACCCGCTCCCGCCGAAGGAGACGAGCGATGAGCACGACTCCGTTCCTGGTGTTGTCTGCCCTGCTGTTCTCGACCGGCGCCGTGGGCGTGCTCGTCCGGCGCAACGCGATCGTCGTGTTCATGTGCATCGAGCTCATGCTCAACGCGTCGAACCTGGTGTTCGTCAGCTTCGCGCGCCAGAGCGGCAACCTCGACGGTCAGATCGCCGCCTTCTTCGTGATGGTGGTGGCAGCGGCCGAGGTCGTCGTCGGGCTGGCGATCATCATGACCATCTTCCGGACGCGACGCTCGGCCTCGGTCGACGACGCCAGTCTGCTCAAGTACTAGGGATGGCCTGCTCAGATGACTGATCTCCTGTTCCTGATCGTCGCCATCCCGCTGGCGAGCTCAGCGGTGCTGCTGCTCGGCGGGAAGTACACCGACTCGTGGGGCCACCTGCTCGGCACGTTGGCACCGCTCGCGTCGTTCGGACTCGGCGTCGGCGCCTTTCTGGACCTGCGCAGCGGCAGCGAGGAGGCGCTGACCCAGTCGCTGTTCACCTGGGTCAACGCCGGCACCTTCCAGGTCGACTACGCCATCGTGTTCGACCCGCTGTCGGCGCTGTTCGTGCTGCTCATCACCGGAGTGGGCGGCCTCATCCACATCTACTCGATCGGCTACATGGCGCACGACGAGCGCCGTCGCCGCTTCTTCGGCTACCTCAATCTCTTCGTGGCCGCGATGCTCACGCTCGTGCTCGCCTCGGACTACCTGGTGCTGTTCCTCGGCTGGGAAGGCGTCGGCCTCGCGTCGTACCTGCTCATCGGGTTCTGGCAGCAGAAGAACTCAGCAGCCGTCGCCGCCAAGAAGGCGTTCATCGTCAACCGGGTCGGTGACCTCGGGATGGCGCTCGGCATCATGTTGATGTTCACCACGTTCGGCACGACCACGGTGGCCGGCGTCGAGACCGGCATGGACAAGGTGTCGAGCGGCACTGCCACGGCCCTCGGACTGCTGCTCCTGCTCGCGGCCTGCGGCAAGTCGGCACAGTTCCCGCTGCAGAGCTGGTTGCTCGACGCCATGGAGGGTCCGACACCGGTGTCCGCCCTGATCCACGCGGCGACCATGGTGACGGCGGGCGTCTACCTCGTGACGCGCTCCAACTTCGTCTACGCGCAGAGCGATGCCGCCCAGGCGGCGGTCATCGCCGTCGGACTCGTCACGCTGCTCTGGGGTGCTGTCATCGGTTGCGCCAAGGACGACATCAAGAAGGCGCTGGCCGGGTCGACGATGAGTCAGATCGGCTACATGATGCTGGCCGCCGGCATCGGTCCTGCCGGCTACGCGTTTGCGATCTTCCACCTGCTGACCCATGGTTTCTTCAAGGCCAACATGTTCCTCGGCGCCGGTTCGGTGATGCACGCGATGGACGACAACGTCGACATGCGCAGGTACGGCGCGCTGCGGTCGATGCTGCCGGTCACCTTCGTGACCTTCGCCTGCGGCTACCTCGCCATCATCGGCTTCCCCGGGTTCGCCGGGTTCTGGTCGAAGGACAAGATCATCGAGGCGGCATTCGGGCAGAACGTGTTCGTCGGAATCGGAGCTCTGGTCGGCGCCGGTATCACCGCCTTCTACATGACCCGCCTCATGCTCATGACGTTCTACGGTGAGAAACGCTGGGACAAGGACGTGCATCCACACGAGTCCCCGCTGGTGATGACGATCCCGCTCATGGTGCTGGCCGGGTTGTCGGTCTTCGGCGGTGTCCTGCTGCTCAACGGCTGGATCGTCGACTGGTTGGAGCCGGTGGTCGGCCCTGAGCTGCACCAGGAGCTGCCGATCTCCGCCTCGGCGATCTCGATCCTGGCGGTGGTGGTGGTCGCTATCGGCGCGGGGATCGCCTGGATGATGTACTCGCGGGAGCGGATCGACGCCGTCGCGCCGATGCGCGTGTCGGTGTTCACCAAGGCCGCCCGTGCCGACCTGTACGGCGACGCGCTCAACGAAGCCCTGTTCATGCGTCCCGGCCAGTACCTCACCCGGTCGATGGTCTACTTCGACAACCGCGGGGTCGACGGTGCCGTCAACGGCCTGGCTGCGCTCGTGGGCGGTAGCTCCGGCCGCATCCGCCGCTGGCAGTCCGGGTTCGTCCGTTCTTACGCGCTGTCGATGCTCGGCGGTTCCGCGCTCATCGTGCTGGGGCTCCTGGCGGTGAAGCTCTCATGACTGGAAGCGAGATGTCTGTGCCCTGGCTGACCATCCTGGCGGCGCTGCCGATCGTCGGCGCGGTCGTGGTGATGCTGCTCCCGAGGCGGGGGCCGGTCGGTGCCGTGCTGACCAAGCAGGTCGCGTTCGGCTTCTCCTTGGCCGCGCTCGTCATCTCGGTCGTGATCGCGGCGCAGTACGACAAAGCCGGCGGCTTCCAGTTCGTCGAGCAGTACAACTGGATCTCGACGTTCGGCGCGCACTACGCCGTCGGGATCGATGGGCTCGGTCTCGTGCTCGTGCTGCTCACGACGATCCTCACGCCGGTCGTGATCCTGGCGTCATGGAACGACGCGGACGACGGCCGCTGGAGCGTCAACTCGTTCTTCGCCTGGATGCTGGCGCTCGAGGGTCTTGCGGTCGGCGTCTTCGCGGCGACTGACGTGTTCTTGTTCTACGTGCTGTTCGAGGCCACGCTGATCCCGATCTATTTCCTGATCGGCGGCTTCGGCGGGGCCAGACGGTCCTACGCCGCCGTGAAGTTCCTGCTCTTCAGCCTGTTCGGCGGGCTACTGATGCTCGCCTCGGTGGTCGGGCTCTACGTCGTCACCGCCAAGTCGGCGAGCGGGCCGTCCTACCTGCTCGAGGACCTGATGAAGGCCGACATGAGCACGACGACGGGACGCTGGCTCTTCCTGGGCTTCTTCATCGCCTTCGCCGTGAAGGCGCCGATGTGGCCGGTGCACACCTGGCTTCCCGACGCCGCCAGCGAAGGGACGCCGGGTACGTCGGTGCTGCTGGTGAGCGTCCTCGACAAGATCGGGACGTTCGGGATGCTGCGGTTCTGCCTCGGTATCTTCCCCGAGGCGTCGCGCTGGGCCACCCCCGTCATCATCGCGCTGGCGGTGTTCTCCGTGCTGTACGGCGCCTTGCTGGCCATCGGTCAGAACGACATCCGCAGGCTGATCGCCTACACCTCGATCTCGCACTTCGGCTTCATCGTGCTCGGCATCTTCGCGCTGACCAGTCAGGGTCAGGCGGGGTCGATGCTGTACATGTTCAACCACGGGCTCTCGACGGCGGCGTTGTTCCTCGTCACCGGTTTCCTGATCAGCCGGCGTGGGTCGAAGATGATCACCGACTACGGCGGCGTGGAGAAGGTCGCTCCCGTCATGGCAGGCATCTTCCTCGTCGCTGGTCTGTCGAGCCTGTCGTTGCCGGGTCTGTCGCCGTTCGTGAGCGAGTTCCTCGTGCTGGCTGGGACCTTCACCAAGTCGATCACGGCCGCCGTCTTCGCCACGCTCGGCATCGTGCTGGCCGCGTTGTACATCCTGTTGATGTACCAACGCACGATGACCGGCCCGGTGCGTGAGTCGACCAAGCACATCACTGACCTGCGGCCGCGTGAGATCTTCGCGTTGGCCCCGTTGCTCGCGCTCATCGTCGTGCTCGGGGTCTATCCGAAGCCCGCGCTCGATGTCCTCAACCCGTCGGTGTCCTCGATCCTGCAACACGTCGGTGTCGAGGATCCGACGCCCACAGTCGCCGCTGACACGGAGGGAACGTCGAAGTGACGACGCTTGCTGCTGACTCCACCTTCAACGCGCCGCACATCGCGTACGACAAGCTCTTTCCTCTGCTCATCGTCTTCGGGGTGGCCCTGGCCGGCGTCATGGTCGAGGCGTTCGCGCCGCGGGCGAAGCGCTACCTGATCCAGACGACGCTGGCCCTCGTCGGCCTGGTGGCGGCCTTCATCGGTGTCATCATCGTCGCCGCCAACCTCGCGACCCACGGCGACGGTGCTGCTCACGGGTCGGTCGAGGCGATGGGTGCCATCGCCGTCGACGGTCCCTCACTGTTCATCTGGGGCACCCTGCTGGTGTTCTCGATCATGAGCGTGATGTTGTTCGCCGAGCGTCAGCTCGAAGGCGGCGTCACAGCCTTCGCCGGTCAGGCGGCCGCCTTGCCCGGCACGGAGGCCGAGCGTGAGGCGTCCGCGCAGGGTGTCGAGCACACCGAGGTGTTCCCGCTCGTCATGTTCGCGATCGGTGGCATGATGCTCTTCCCGGCCGCCAACGACCTCATCACGATGTTCGTGGCGCTCGAGGTGTTCTCCCTGCCCCTCTACCTGCTGTGCGGGCTGGCCCGCCGCCGGCGCCTGATCAGCCAGGAAGCGGCGATGAAGTACTTCCTGCTGGGGGCGTTCTCGTCGGCGTTCTTCCTGTACGGCATCGCGCTGCTCTACGGCTTCGCGGGTAGCTTCACCTTCGCCGACATCGACACCGCCGTCTCCTACCAGTCCGGTGAAAACGGCCTGCTGCTGATCGGCATGGGGCTGGTCGCGGTCGGGTTGTTGTTCAAGGTCAGCGCCGCGCCGTTCCATGCCTGGACCCCGGACGTCTACCAGGGCGCACCCACCGCGGTGACCGCCTTCATGGCGGCCTGTACCAAGCTGGCTGCGTTCGGCGCCCTGTTGCGCATCTTCTACGTATCCCTCGGCGGTGCGCGCTGGGACTGGCAGCCGATGATGTGGATCATCGCCGCGCTGACGATGGCCATCGGCTCCATCATCGCGATCACCCAGACCGACGTGAAGCGGATGTTGGCCTACTCGTCGATCGCGCATGCGGGGTTCCTCATCACCGGCTTCGTGGGCGCGACCCAGACGATCTCGGTGGGCGGCACGGAGATCACCAGCCTGCAGGCGGTGCTCTTCTACCTGGTGGCCTACGGCTTCACGACGATCGGCGCGTTCGCGGTCGTGACCGTGGTCCGCGACGCCGGTGGGGAAGCGACCCACCTCTCCCGGTGGGCGGGCCTGGGCAAGGAGGCCCCGGTGGTGGCGGGCGTCTTCGCGTTCTTCCTGCTCGCGTTCGCCGGTATACCGCTGACCAGCGGGTTCACCGGCAAGTGGGCGGTCTTCACGTCAGCCTGGTCGGGTGGCGCCTGGCCCCTCGTGATCGTGGCCGTCCTGATGAGTGTGGTGGCCGCCTTCTTCTATGTCCGCGTCATCGTCCTCATGTTCTTCTCCGACCCGGTCGGGGAGGGACCGACGGTGGCTGTGCCCAGTATCCTCACGACAGTGGCGATCACGATCGGGGCGGCGATGACGTTCCTCTTGGGCGTCGTGCCGCAGCCCGTGTTCGACCTCGCCCGCCACGCAGGCGAGTTCATCCGCTAGCTGACGAGGTGATCTGGTGCCGATGACGAGCGAAGTGTCCGACTCGACCTGGGGTCTGTCGATGGCCGACCCCGGGCTCGAGGCTCGGGTGCGCTCGCGGCTGCTGGAGATCGAGAAGGAACTGGCGACGGCCGTAGCCTCCGACATCGATTTCGTCAACGAGGCGGCGCGGCACCTGCTGGATGCCGGCGGCAAGCGCTTCCGTCCTCTGCTGGTGGTGCTGGCGGCCGAGTTCGGCGATCCGACTGCCTCCGACGTCGTACCGGCAGCCCTGGTCGTCGAGCTCACGCACCTGGCGACGCTCTACCACGACGATGTGATGGACGAGGCTGACTTCCGGCGGGGTGCGCAGAGCGCGAACGCGCGGTGGGACAACTCGGTCGCCATCCTGACGGGTGACTTCCTCTTCGCCCGGGCCTCCGACATCGTGTCCGAGCTCGGCCCGGCCGCGGTGAAGATCCAGGCGCAGACGTTCGCGCGCCTCGTGCAGGGCCAGATCCGCGAGACGATCGGTCCACGCGAGGGTGAGGACCCGCTCCGTCATTACCTGTCGGTGGTGGCAGGCAAGACCGGTTCGCTGATCGCGACGTCGGCGCGTTTCGGCGCTCGTGTGTCCGGCGCCGACCCCGAGACCGAGGACGTGCTGACCGAGTTCGGTGAGCAGATCGGGACGGCGTTCCAGCTGTCGGATGACATCATCGACGTGGCGTCCGACGGAGACGACCTCGGCAAGACCCCCGGGACCGACCTGCGTGAGGGCGTGCCGACCCTGCCGACGCTGATCGCGCAGCAGCTGGACCGCGATGGCGACGGACGACTGCGCGAGCTGTTGCAGGGCCCGATCGGGGACGACGGGCTGCACGCCGAGGCGCTTGACCTGCTCCGGGAAAACCCCGCGATGGACCTTGCTCGCGCCGAGGTCTTCCGGCGCGCCGATGCCGCCCGCGCGCTGTTGGTGGGCCTGCCCGACATCGCCGCCCGCGAAGCCCTCATCGCCCTCTGCGACCTCGTGACCACCCGCACGTCCTGACCCATCTGGCCCTCCGCGTTTGCCTAGTTCACAAGCCAGCTGGCTTGTGAACTAGGCAAACACTCCTTGGGAACAGGGTGCTTGCCTCTTCCAGCCGTCCGTCGGGCGTATGGCGACCAGCCTGGCCCGACGCCGGCCGGCCGAGCGCGGTTGGAACGTTCTTGCACCTGACCGCGGCGTGATGGTGCAAGAACGTTCCAATCGCGAGGGCAATTGCCTCTGACCGACGTTCAGGTGCTACTCAGACAGGCGTAGCACCATGTGCGGGTGGCAACCGTCGGAGTGTGCGAGGACGACGAGGCGATCAGGCGGGTGGTCGCCGAGTCGTTGCGTGGCGCGGGCCATGAGGTCCGGATCTCGCGCAACGGCCGAGAGGCGGTCGAGCTGTTCGGGCACGACGGTGCGATCGAGGTGTTGATCCTCGACATCGGCCTGCCCGACTCCGACGGGCGGGATGTCTGTCAGGCCCTCCGCGCAGCCGGGCAGCACGCACCGGTCCTGTTCCTGACCGCGCTCGAAGCCGTGCACGAGCGGGTCTCGGGCTTCCACGCGGGTGGCGACGACTACGTAACGAAACCGTTCGCCCTGGCCGAGCTCCTCGTCCGCGTCGATGCGCTCGTCAAACGCACCCGGCCGACGCCTACGGGTCCCGTGGCTCTGCATCTCGACCCGGAGCGATTCTCGTTGCGTTCGCCGTCCGGCTCGGTGGTCCTCACCCCGACAGAGTTCCGGCTCATCGCAGCGCTGATCGCCCGGCCCGAGGAAGTCGTACGCCGAAGGACGCTCGTCGCGGCAGCCTGGCCGGACGGAGCCATCGTCCATGACAACACTCTCGACTCCTACATTCGACGACTGCGCACCAAGCTCGAACAGATCGAGGCGCCTGCGGCGATCAAGACCGTGCGTGGCGTCGGGTACGTGATCCAGTGAGATGGCCATCGGCACCGGCCCTGTCCCTGCGTCGACGGGTCGTCCTCGGAACGGCCATCGCCACCTCGATCGGCATGCTCACGCTGACCGTCCTGCTGCAAGTGGTGCTGTCGCTGATCGTCAACCACGACATCGACGGCGTGCTGGCGGATCGCACGGACGCGATCAGCTCGACGCTCGTGGACGCGCAAGGGTCCCTGCAGCCTCTTGAAACTCGGTCGCGCGTGCCCGACGACGGCAGCTGGATCTACGACGCGAAGGGGGTGCTGGTGGATGGTAGCCCGACGATCCCCGAGATCGGCAGCCAGCTGGTCAAGCTCAGCTCGGCGACCCGCCGAACCACGGTCGACACCGGCGACTACCGCATGCTCGCGACCCCGATCGACGGGTCGAGTGGGCGGGCCGGGGTGCTGGTCGTGGCGGAGCGGCTGGCGCCGTACGAACGGACCGAGCAGCACGCCCTCGTGGTGAGCATTCTGCTCGGCGTCGTCGTGGTCGCCGGCGTCACCGGCCTCGTCGGTTGGGCGGTCGGGCGGGCGCTGCGACCGGTGGCGACGATGGCCCGCCGGGCGGAGGAGTGGAACGAGCACGACCTGTCGCGCCGGTTCGACCTCGGCGCGGGCGGTGACGAGATCACGCAGCTCGGGCATACGCTCGACACGTTGCTCGAGCGGGTGTCGCGGGTGATCCGTGCCGAGCAGCGGCTGTCCTCCGAGCTGGCCCATGAGCTGCGTACGCCGCTGACGGCCGTACGTGGCGAGGCCGAGCTGGCACTGGCGCGCGACGGCCTCGACGAGGCGGCCAGGTCCAGTCTCGAACGTGTCGTCCGCTCGTCCACCGAGATGGGCGCCACGATCGCAACCCTGATGGCGATGAGTCGCAACCCGGCCCGACTCGATGAGTCAGTGTCACTCGAAACTGCCGTCGAGGGCGCGCTGGCCAGCGTTTCCGCTCATGACGCCCTCCGCGACCTGACGGTGACGCTGCCCGACGACATCGCCGACGTCCAGCTGGCGGTGCCCGAGTCGGTGGCGGTGCGCATTCTCTCGCCCATCCTCGACAATGCGCTGCGATACCACCGCGACGAAGTACGTGTCACCGGTGAGCTCGACACCCACCTGGCTCGCATCCGCGTCGATGACGACGGTCCCGGTCTCGGGACCGTCAGTCCCGAGGAGGCGTTCTCGGCAGGTGAGCGTCACCCGGACAGCCCCGGCGCGGGCCTGGGGCTGGCTTTGTCGAGGCGACTTGCGCACGCGGTGGGCGGAGAGGTCAGCTACGTGGATGGCGACGCCGGGGCCAGCTTCCTGGTCGAGCTCCCCCTCGACTGACCCCGGGCTCGTCACCAGGGGCCCACGCTCAGACGTCCTCGTGGACAGTCGTGACGCGCTCGGACGAGCGATGGGGCTTCGCTGACGACGCAGCTGCCGGCCGGTCGCCGAGGCAGTCAGGGTCGAGCACGACGCCCGCCTCGACCGCCGCGCCGTGAGCTGGCTCAAGGCGGGAACGGCGACGTGACGCCGTCAGGGACTCCACGGTGAAGATCACGAGAGCGACCCAGACCAGCGAGAAGCCGACCCACCGCATCCACGGCATCGGCTCGTGGAAGACCAGCACCCCCAGCAGGAACTGCAGGGTCGGAGCGATGTACTGCAGCAGCCCGAGCGTCGTCAGCGAGATCCGATTGGCCGCGCCGGCGAAACACAGCAGCGGCGCGGCCGTGACCAGGCCGGTCGTCGCGAGCAGAGCGACGTGGTCGGGACCCTGCGACCAGGCCGTGGCCTGCCCGACCGCCGAAAGCCAGATCACGTACGCGAGGGCCAGCGGCGCCAGCACCAGACCTTCGTAGGTCAGTCCCTCGATCGGTCCGACCGCCGCCTGTTTCTTCAGCAGGCCGTAGGTTCCGAAGCTGAACGCGAGCACGAGAGAGATCCATGGCGGCCGACCGAGCTCGAGGGTGAGCACGAGCACCGCCACGAACGCGAGGCTGAGCGCTCCCCACTGCCAGCGTCGCAGCCGCTCGCCGAGGATGAGCACGCCCATCAGCACGGTGACGAGCGGGTTGATGTAGTAGCCGAGCGACGTCTCGACCACGTGACCGTTGTTGACGCCCCAGATGTAGGTGAACCAGTTCATCCCGATGGTGAGCCCGGCTCCGATCATCACGAAGCGCACCCGGCGGTTGCGCCACATCGCGGGCAGCGCCGCGGTGCGGCCTGTGACCGCCAGCATGATGCTCGTGACGACGAGGGACCACAGCACCCGATGGGCCAGGATCTCGGTGGCCTTGGCCGGTTCGAGCAGCGGCCAGTAGAGCGGGAACAGACCCCAGAGCCCGAACGCGGCGGCGCCGAACGCCATACCGCGCCGCTCTTCGTGCATGGGAGCGAGCCTAACCCGAGTCAGCACCATCCACCCCGTTGACTCCTGTCGGTGGACGGTGCCCGGATACGGGCCGGCCTCAGTCGAACGGCGAGTTCTCGGCGTCGAGCACCCGCTTCAGCCAGGGTCCGTTGCGATGCGTGGGAGAAGCGGTCGAGCCAGGCGATGTACGAATCGCGAGAAGCGCTGGCGAACCGGTGGCGCTGTGGCCACGCCCGCAGGGCGCGGGCGAACGTGTCCGGCCCGATCCGGTGGCGCAGCTTGTAGAGCACCAGGGCGCCACAGGTGTAGACGCAGTTGGCACCGAACTGGTCGCGATGCCAGGCTCCCGGTGGCCCGTCCCCACTCCGGGAGTACTGGTCGTTCCAGGTCCAGAAGAGGGCCTGGTCCGCCATCGAGGGGCCGCCGTGCTGGCTCTCCCAGAGTGCCTGGATGTACATCGCGAAGGCCTCGTTGAGCCACAGGTCCGGCCACGTCGTAGGCGTGACGCTGTCGCCGTACCACTGGTGGGCGAGCTCGTGGAGGACGACGGCCACCCGGTCCGATCGCTTGAACGCGCCCGATCCCATCGTGACCAGGGTCTGCGTCTCCATGGCGGACTGCGAGGGTACGACGACGGCGCCGGCCCGGTCGAAGGGGTAGGGCCCCAGCTTGGCCTCCAACCAGTGCAGCATGTGCGGCATCCGGCGCAGGATGTGCAGCCACCGGTCCGGCGAGCCCTTGGGCAGCCAGTAGGCCATCGGAAGGCCATGCGGTCCGGTGTCGCGGTAGCGCTGGTAGTCGCCGATGGCGATCGTGGTCAGGTAGCTCGCGGTCGGCGACGCCAGGTGCCAACGTGTGACTGTCCGGCTCTTGCGGGTGTGCCGGCTGGTCAGCTTGCCGTTGGCGATGCCGACCCAACGCCCTGGGACGTCGATCCGGAAGTCGTAGTAGGCCTTGTCGGACGGCTGGTCGTTGACCGGGTACCAGGTGAAGGCGCCGAAAGGCTCCTGCATCGTCCAGACCGTGCCGTTGGGCCGGATGGTCCAGCCGGTCCGCTCGAAGTCTGATCGGGTGGTTGGCGCGTGTACGGGGCGTGGTGTGCCGCGGTAGCTGATGACCAGTCGATGCCGGGAGTTGGCGCGTAGCCCGCGGTGGTAGATGCGCACCACGTTGCCCGGATGGGTGAAGCGTGCGCGGTGACCGTCGAGAAGCACACGGCTGACCTTGAGTGGTGCGCCGAGGTCGAGCTGCACGACGCCGGTCGCGCGGGTGATCCGCAGTGCGATCGTGGCTGTCCCCGACAGGGTGCGGGTCTTCGGCTGCCAGCGCAGGTCGAGGCCGTAGTGCAGCGTATCGACGCGGGGATCTCCGTGCTTGGGGTAGTACGGGTCCTCGACGGGGGTCGAGCGTGCCGAGGAGTACGGCGGTGCAAGGGAATGGCGCGCGTCCGGTGCGTCGGGATGCAGCGCAGCCGGTGCCGAGGCGGCGCCCAGCGAGAGCCCCAGTGCACACGTGATGACGATGATGGACGTTCTGCGCACGATGGCGTCCCCCTGGTCGCGGTGGCCGGCTCGCGGTCAACGCGAAGGTCGGGTCAGGCTCGGAGCGTAACAAGAGACGCGGCCGCGACACGGAAGGTTGCTTCGCCCCGACGAATCTGCCTACCGTGAGGGCGGTCCGAGGTCACTCCTCGGCGTGAAACCTCCCGATCCGGAAGGGTTGTCCCCATGTCGCGTGTCTCGTCGCTGCGGTTGCTTGCGGCCTCGCTCACGTCGGTCGCGCTGCTGGCGGCGCCCGGACTCACTTCGGTCTCGACCGCCTCGCCTGAGCCCCGTGACGCGTCAACGGCCCCCTCAGTCGCCGTGAGCACGTCGCAGGGTCCCGCTGCTGCGGTGGCAGCCCGCCATCGCACCAGCATCCGCTTCCTGGACTTCAACCACACCCGTCGCTGGCTGGCCCGTGCCCGCATCGTCGGCCAGGTGACCGCTGTGGTGTCTGGTCGGCGGGGCGCTGTCAAGAAGGTCCACGTCCGGCTGTTCCGGCGGGCGGCGGGCGGTTCGTCGTGGAAGTACGTCGCGCGGACGCGGGCCGGTTCAGGGTCGTCGCCGAAGTTCGTGTTCCGTCCGGAGGCGAGGGGCAACGCCGACTACAAGGTGGTCTTCCGCGGAAATTCGAAGCTGAAGCGCTCTTCGGCCACCACGACGGTGCTCGTGCACCGAGCCATGCGGGCCCGTCTCGAGGACGGGTCCGGCAACTTCCACGGCACCGTCCGGCCCAAGTGGGTCAACCGCGTGATCTACCTCGAGAAGCGATCCTGTGCGACATGCAGCTGGCACCGCGTGCGCTCGGACCGGACCGGCAAACGAGGCCATTTCCGTTTCTACGTGCCCGCGCCGCAGAGCGGTCGGTGGTGGTGGCGCGCCAGCGTGCCGGCGAAGAAGCGGTTCATCCGGTCCTACACCGGGGTCTTCACCACCCAGCTCAGCTGAGCGGTCGCGTCAGGCGCTGACGCTCCACGTGTCGGCCCCGGCGATCAACGTCGCGAGGTCCCCTCGCCCTGCTCCGACCGCGCCGCTGCCACCTGACCGCGGACCTGGTCGTCGTACGTCGGTCTGTCGACCTGGCGGAAGATGCCGATCGGCACGTGCTCCATGCTGAGCGAGTCGAGGCGGGAGATCTCGAAGGCTCGAGCGGGGTTGTCGTCGTGCGCGTCATGGATCCAGGTGCGGTCGCCGACCGTGACCGGCTCGCCATGCCGCAGCCGGACGAGCCGCACCTCGGCTTCTTCCTTGTCCTTGAGCATCTCGAAGGCACCGTCGTTGAAGATCGGGCAGTTCTGGTAGATCTCCACGAGCGCGGTCCCACGGTGGGCAGCCGCTGCCTGCAGGACCTCGGTGAGGTGGGCACGATCGTTGTCGAGGGTGCGGGCCACGAAGGTCGCCTCAGCGCCGAGGGCCAGCGAGATCGGGTTGAACGGCCTGTCGACCGACCCCATCGGCGTCGACTTGGTGATCTTGCCTGGCTCGGACGTGGGGGAGTACTGGCCCTTGGTCAGTCCGTAGATCCGGTTGTTGAACAGCAGGATCGTCAGGTTGACGTTGCGGCGCATCGCGTGGATGAGGTGGTTGCCGCCGATCGACAGCGCGTCGCCGTCACCGGTGACCACCCACACGGAGAGATCCGCGCGGGACGTCGCCAGCCCGGTCGCGATCGCGGGGGCACGGCCGTGGATCGAGTGCATGCCGTAGGTGTCGAGGTAGTAGGGGAAGCGCGATGAGCAGCCGATGCCCGAGACGAAGACGATGTTCTCGCGCTTGAGTCCGAGGGAGGGCAGGAAGCCTTGGACGGCGGCGAGGATGATGTAGTCGCCACAGCCGGGACACCATCGCACCTCCTGGTCGGACGTGAACTCCTTGCGGGTCATCGGGGAGTCGGAGGTCGGAACGTCGCGCAGCCCCGGCAGGGGCAGGTCGGTCGTCATGATCGCTCACTTCCATTGCCGTCGGCAGAGTCGATCGTCGAGCTGAGCATCGCCTCGAGCTCGGTCGCGGTGAACGGCAGCCCGCGTACCTGGTTGTAGCCGACCACGTCGACGAGAAACTTGGCCCGCAGCAGCAGCGCGAGCTGTCCGAGGTTCATCTCCGGTACGACGACGCGGTCGTAGCGACGCAGCACCTCACCGAGGTTGATCGGGAACGGGTTCAGGTGACGCAGGTGCGCCTGGGCGATGTGCAGGCCCTGGTTGCGGAGTCGCCTGCAGGCCGCGCCGATCGGGCCGTACGTCGAGCCCCAGCCCAGCACGAGCACCCGGGCCTGGCCCTCGGGGTCGTCGACCTCAAGGGATGCGATCGTGTCCGCGATGCGGTCGACCTTCGCCTGCCGGGTACGCACCATCAGGTCGTGGTTGGTCGGGTCGTAGCTGATGTTGCCATGGCCGTCAGCCTTCTCGAGACCGCCGATGCGGTGCTCGAGGCCGGGAGTCCCCGGCACTGCCCACGGGCGCGCGAGCGTCTCGGGGTCACGCTGGTACGGCCAGAACTCCCGGTCGCCCGTCTCGGTCTCGTGGTTGGGCTCGGTCGCGAATGCGGGGTCGATATGCGGCAAGGCGTCGACGTCCGGGAGCTGCCATGGCTCCGACCCGTTGGCCAGGTAGCCGTCGGAGAGCAGCATCACCGGCGTCCGATAGGTCAGTGCGATGCGCGCCGCCTCTAGGGCGGCATCGAAGCAGTCGCCGGGCGACTGGGGGGCGACGATGGGAAGCGGTGCCTCTCCGTTGCGCCCGAACATCGCCTGCAGCAGGTCGGACTGCTCGGTCTTGGTCGGCAACCCGGTGGACGGACCGCCGCGCTGCACGTCGATGATGACCAGCGGCAGCTCGAGTGAGACAGCCAGACCGATGGTCTCGCTCTTCAGGGAGATGCCCGGGCCTGACGTGGTGGTGACACCCAACGATCCGCCGAAGGAAGCCCCGAGTGCGGCGCCGATGCCGGCGATCTCGTCCTCGGCCTGGAACGTCATCACGCCGAACCGCTTGTGCTTGCTGAGCTCGTGCAGGATGTCGGAGGCCGGCGTGATGGGGTACGCCCCGAGGAACAGGGGGAGTCCGGAGCGAACGGACGCGGCCACCAGCCCATAGCTCAGTGCGAGGTTTCCGGAGATGTTGCGATAGGTGCCGGCGCGCATCGGCGCCGGCTTGATCTCGTAGGAGACCGCGAACGTCTCGGTGGTCTCGCCGAAGTTCCAACCGGCCTTGAAGGCCGCGATGTTGGCGTCCCTGATGTCGGGCGTCTTGGCGAAGCGTGTCGCCAGGAACCGTTCGGTGGTGCCGACCGGACGGCCGTAGAGCCAGGACAGCAGGCCGAGGGAGAACATGTTCTTGGCCCGGCCGGCGTCCTTGCGGCTCAGCCCGAAGCTCTTGACCGCCTCGACGGTCAGGGCGGTCAGGTCGATCGCATGCACGCTGTAGCTCTCGAGCGAACCGTCCTCGAGCGGGTTGGCCTGGTAGCCGGCCTTGGTGAGGTTGCGTGCGGAGAAGTCATGGGTGTCGACGATGAGCGTGCCGCCTGCGCAGAGATCGCGGAGGTTGGCGCGCAGCGCAGCCGGGTTCATCGCCACGAGAACGTCGGGGGTGTCACCGGGAGTCAGGATGTCGTGGTCGGCGAAGTGCAGCTGGAACGACGAGACCCCCGGCAGGGTGCCCGCAGGGGCGCGAATCTCGGCCGGGAAGTTGGGGAGGGTGGAGAGGTCGTTTCCGAAGGCTGCCGTCTCCTGGGTGAATCGGTCGCCGGTGAGTTGCATGCCGTCCCCGGAGTCGCCGGCGAAGCGGATGATCACTCGGTCGAGCTGCTTGACCTGTTTGGCCACTGCATCCTCAATCCCGAACGGTTTGCTGCTGATTTTCCTGCTGTTTCGAGCATACGCCGCTGAGTTTCTCGTTTGTGACAGAGTCCGGATCTCGTGGTGGCGGGTTGAAGCGAGGCCCGAGCCTGTGCACGCCCTAGGGTGCTCGTCATGACCGAGAACCCTTCGTACGCGCCCCCGCCGGCCAACCCCGCGGAGGAGCAGTTCTTCGTGCACTCGATGGGACAGGAGGTCGGCCCCTACGGCTGGAACGACCTGCGCGTGATGGCCGCGGGACGCCAGCTGCGTGCCGACGCGTCGCTGCGGCGCGCCAGCGGTGGTGGCTGGTTCCAGGCCAAGGACGTACCCGGAGTCTTCTCCGACAAGGAGTGGCTGGTGGCGCTGTTGCTGTCGGCTTTCCTCGGCACGCTCGGCGTCGACCGGTTCTATCTCGGCTACACCGGCCTCGGCATCGCCAAGCTGCTGACCTGTGGCGGCCTCGGCATCTGGGCCATCATCGACCTCATCCTCATCGCCATGCGTACGGTTCCCGACTCTCATGGCCGTCCGCTTCGCTGACGCGTCCCCTCGCTCGGTCGCCGGCTTCTCGCCGACGGCCGGCCCTTCCGTGGGCCTCGTCTCCGGCCTGGCTCTCGCGGCCGTGGTCGCGGCGGGGCTGGTCGATCCGCAGCAGGTCGAGGCCGGCCCGGTGGTCTGCCCCTTCCGACTCGCCACCGGACTGCCCTGTCCGGGCTGCGGGCTCACGCGTTCGTGGGTCCACCTCATGCATGGGCAGGTCGGCGAAGCCATGGCCGCCAACCCGTTCGGGATCGTCGCGCTCGGGCTCGCGATCGTGCTGGTCGCCGCTGTCATCTCAGCCGTCGTACGCCGTCGGGCGCTCCCGACGTACGCCCAGCTCGTCGGGGGGCGTTCGGGCAGGCGACTGCTCGCTCGCAGTGACGGCCGGTTGGGTCCTGTTCGGCGTGGTCCGGATGCTGACAACCCTGCTGTGGTGACGCCATGCGGGGTGTCGACTCGCCGTAAAGCGGTCATATCGTGTTTGCTGAGAGCGGCCCACCGCCGGGTGGGACCATGAATCGCATCAGGCGTATCTCAGGTGGAAGATCATCCTCCTGAGGCGTCAGACGTGTACGTCAGCCAGAAAAGGGAGACCCCATGTCCGATTCCACGCCTCCTCCGCCTCCTCCGCCTGAGCCGGGACAACCCGGTCAACGTCCCCTCGGCGGGATGAGCGGTGGCGAGATGAAGGGTGCCGTCCAGGCGGCCGACCGCTATGACCTCGGCCAGATCGGGCTGGGCGTGATCATCTTCATCGCCTCCTTGATGCCCTTCTACACCTACTCGTTCAAGAGCGCCGGCTTCTCGGCGAGTGCCTCGGTCAATGCCTGGCATGCGTTCTTCGGCTGGTTCGGGGTGCTGCTCGCCCTTGGCGCCGCCGGTGTTCTCGTGGCCGTGCTGTTCCTCAAGGTGGCGCTGCCGCCGATGCGCCTGATCGTGCTCAGCCTGTTCGGCGCCGCGACCGTGTGCCTGATCCTCGCGCTGTTCATCACGCCCGGCGGAGCCATCAGCGCCCCGGGCTACGACACGGGTCACGGGTTCGGCTACTGGCTCGCGCTGCTCTGCTCACTCGGCGCCACCGCGCTGGCGTTCATGCGCAAGGACGCGACCGACTGACGCTTCACCACGGATCAAGGAGTGGCCCCGAGACGCAATGGTCTCGGGGCCACTACCGTGTGAGGCATGCTGACGTGTTCGACCTCCGACGACCGGGGGGTGAACCGCGATGAGTGACACCTACCGCGACTACCTCGTGTCGTACGTCCCGGTCCTCGTCATCATCGGCGTCGGGATCGGCCTGGTCGTCGCCATGCTCGGTGGCAACCGGCTGCTACGTCCGACGAGACCGACCGCGCAGAAGCTGCTGACGTATGAGTGCGGTGTCGATCCGGTCGGGTCCGGTTGGGCGCAGATGCACGTGCGCTACTACATCTTCGCCTATCTGTACGTCGTGTTCGCCGTCGACGCGATCTTCCTGTTCCCATGGGCCACGGTCTTCGAGGGGCTCGGCTGGGCCGGTATCGCGGAGATGGGCGTGTTCGTCGGCGTCGTGGCGGTGGGTCTCGGCTATGCCTGGCTCAAGGGCGTGCTCACGTGGACGTGACCGGTGCACAGGCGCTGACGCCGGCGCCCTCGCTGACACGGGTCGATCTGCCGATGCCGCGTGTGGGCGCGCTGCAGAAGCTGGCCCCGGCCCCCGCACGTTACGTCCTGAACTGGGGGCGGCGTTACTCCTTGTGGGTCTTCAACTTCGGGCTGGCCTGCTGTGCCATCGAGTTCATCGCGACGTCGATGGCCCGGCACGACTTCATCCGGCTCGGCGTCATCCCGTTCGCGCCGGGACCGCGGCAGGCCGACCTGATGGTCGTGTCCGGCACGGTGACCGACAAGATGGCGCCTGCCGTCCAGCGGCTGTACGAGCAGATGCCCGACCCCAAGTACGTCATCTCGTTCGGCTCGTGCGCGAACTCCGGTGGCCCCTACTGGGACTCCTACTGCGTGACCAAGGGTGTCGACCAGATCATCCCCGTCGACGTGTACGTCCCGGGCTGTCCGCCGCGCCCGGAGTCGTTGCTGCAGGGCATCGTCAAGCTGCAGGAGAAGATCGCCGCCGAGTCACTGCCCGACCGGTACGCGGCCCCGGTCGAAGACAAGCGGTCGCTGGTCTCCCGGCTGACCCGCCCGCTGCTTCGCCCGCCCAGCACCCCCGCCGGCGGAGAGCCGTCTGCATGACCTGGCACGAGAGGCTGGCTGCGGCGTACGGCGTCGAGGTGGACGCCGGTTTCGGTCCACCCACGGTCGACGTGCCCGTCGAGGCGTGGGCGGAGTCCGCACTGATCGCCCGCGACACCCTGGGTTGCGCCTTTTTCGACTACCTGACCGGGGTCGACGAGCTCGACGAAGGCTTTGCAGTGGTCCTCCACGTGGCCGCGCCCGCAAAGGGGCAGGTGGACTCGTTCCTGCTGCGGACCCGTGTCGCCCGCGACGTCGCGACGGTCCCTTGTCTGTGTGGCGTGTATGCCGGGGCAGGCTGGCACGAGCGCGAGACCCACGAGATGTTCGGGATCGACTTCGCCGGTCACGACACTCTCGATCCGCTCCTGCTGCCGGACGGTTTCGACGGACACCCGCTGCGCAAGGACTTCGTGCTGGCCTCGCGGGCCGCCAAGGCCTGGCCGGGCGCCAAGGAGCCGGGCGAGTCGAGTCACGATGCCGCGCCGAGCCGTCGGCGTACCCGTCCACCGGGCGTGCCCGACCCTGACGAGTGGGGTCCGGACTCGACGGCCGGACCCGGCCGCTGACCCGGCGCGAGGACAGCGCGTGGTCAGGGGGTCCCGGTCTGCGCCGGGTGTGTCAGGATCAGACGCGTGATCGACTGGTGGGAGCTCACGCTGCGGCTCGTCGTCGTGCTCGTCGCCTTCCTGGTTCTGCCCCTGCTGGTCGGCCAGACCGAGCACAAGGCGATGGCGCACATGCAGTCCCGGGTCGGTCCCATGTACGCCGGCGGCTTCCACGGGTGGGCCCAGCTGGTCGCCGACGGGGTCAAGTTCGTGCAGAAGGAGGACGTGGTCCCGTCAGCCGCCGACCAGGCCGTCTTCCGGCTGGCACCCGCGGTGGCGCTCATCCCGTACCTGGTGGTGATGGTGGCCATCCCGGTCGCCCCGGACGGCGCCGGGTCGGTACTCGACCCGAGCCTGTTCTTCGTCCTCGCCGTGATGAGCATCGGGGTGCTCGGGTCGCTGATGGCGGGATGGGCGAGTGCCAACAAGTTCTCGCTCCTCGGTGGCCTCCGGGTCGCCGCTCAGCTGCTGTCGTACGAGCTGCCGTTCGTCCTCGCCGCTGCCTCGGTGGCGATGGCCGCCGGGTCTGTCTCGTTGGTGGTCATCGCAGATGCGTGGACGCCGTGGTGGTTGCTCTGGCAGCTACCGGGCCTGGTCGTGTTCTTCATCGCCGGCCTCGCCGAGTTGGCCCGGCCGCCCTTCGACATGCCTGTCGCCGACGCCGAGATCATCTTCGGCCCCTACACCGAGTACACCGGGATCCGCTTCGCCGTGTTCCTGCTCGCGGAGTACGCCGGCATCGTCGTCCTCGCGGCCTTGACCACTGTGCTGTTCCTCGGAGGCTGGCAGGGGCCCTGGTCCGGGACGCTCGGCGCGCTGTGGACGCTCCTCAAGATCGGCGGCGTGTCCTTCGTCGTCATCTGGCTGCGAGTCGCCTACCCGCGCCTGCGCGCTGACCAGCTGCAGCGGCTGGCCTGGACCAGCCTCGTTCCGCTGGCGCTCCTCCAGCTCGTCATCACCGCGGTAGGAGTGGTGGCTACATGACCGTCTTCGGCAAAGGACTGATCACCGGGCTGCGGGTCACGTTGCGCAACCTGACCCGCCGATCGGTGACGGCGCACTATCCCGACGAGCTTCCGGCCCTGCCGCCCCGGTCGCGCGGTGTCATCGCCTTGATCGAGGAGAACTGCACGAGCTGCATGCTCTGCGCGCGGGAGTGCCCGTCCTGGTGCATCTACATCGACTCGCACAAGGAGACCGTGCCGCCTGCGGTCGAGGGCGGACGCGAGCGCAGCCGCAACATGCTCGACCGGTTCGCGATCGACTTCTCGCTTGTGCATGTACTGCAGCATCTGCATCGAGGTCTGCCCCTTCGACGCGCTGCACTGGTCCCCGGAGTTCGAGTACAGCGAGTTCGACATCAAAGACCTCACGCACGAGAAGTCGCGGCTCGAGGAGTGGATGTGGACGGTGCCGCCTCCTGCCGCCTTCGACCACGGCGGGCCCGACCCCAAGGAAATCGCCACCGCCGAGAAGGCGGCCGCTCGGTCTGCAGCGGCAGCCGAAGCGGAAAGCGACGCGTCGACCACTGACACGGCGGCGGACGAGAGCACGTCATGACGACCGTCGAGGTGCTGTTCGCGCTTATGGGGGTGCTTGCCGTCGGCTCGGCGCTCCTCGTCGCGCTGAGCACCAACCTGGTGCACTGCGCGCTCTGGCTCGTCGTGACACTCGGCGCCCTCGCGGGCTGCTACCTCTTGCTGGCTGCTGAGTTCGTCGCCTGGGTCCAGGTGCTGATCTACATGGGAGCGGTGGTCGTCCTGCTGTTGTTCGCCCTGATGCTCACCCGGGCGCCGATCGGGAACCTCCCGGACCTCGACGGACCCAACAGGTTGGTAGCCGCGATTGCCGGACTCGCGACCACGGCGATGCTCGTCGTCACGTTCGCGGCCGGCTTCCAGGGCACGCGGATCGACGTCGGCGCCGACGACATCGGCAGTACCCGAGCGGTCGGGGACACGATCTTCGGCTCCTGGGTCCTTCCGTTCGAGCTCGTGTCGGTGATCCTGCTCGCTGCCCTGGTCGGGGCGATCGTGCTCTCGCGACGACCCGCGGCGGAGGTGCCCGACTAGTGCCTCTTCTCTTCCCGCTCGTGGTGTCGGCCGCGCTGTTCGGCATCGGCGTGTACGTCGTCCTCGCCCGGCGCCACGCGGTCCTGGTGCTGATGGGGGTCGAGCTGATGCTCAACGCCGTCAACCTCAACCTGGTCGCCTTCGATGCCTGGTGGCACGACACCTTCGACTCGGGTCAGGTGCTCGCGCTGTTCGTGATCGCGATCGCCGCGGCCGAGATCGGTCTCGGACTGGCGATCGTGCTCGTGGTCTTCCGTACCCACCGGCACGTCGACGTCGACAGCTTGCGTGAGCTGGCCGACAGGGACCTGGTCCCCGAGCCGGAGCAGGTCGGCGGTGCCGCTCCATGACGCTGACCGTGCTGTTGTCCCTCGTCCTCGCTGCGGGTCTCGCGATCGCCATCGGTCACCGCGACGACCGACTGCCGCCGATGCTGGGCGTCGTGGGCTCGGCAGTCGCGTGGGCCGCGTCGATCGCCATCGGCTGCACAGCAGTGGGGAATGGACAAGGCGGCAGCAGTCACCGGCACCGGTCAGGTCGAGACGGGGGGGCTGCCGATCAGCATCACGCTCCGGGTCGACCAGCTGAGCGCCTCGATGCTGGTGCTCGCGACGACCGTGGCCCTGCTGGTGCAGGTCTACTCGGTGGCCTACCTGCGCGGCGACCCGCGCTACCCGTCATACACGGCGTTCGTCAGCGTGTTCACCGCGGCCATGGCGTTGGTCGTGATGGCCGACGACCTCTTCGTGCTGCTCGTCGGCTGGGAGGTGATGGGGGCCTGCTCGTACGTCCTCATCAGCCACCACTGGGAGCTCGAGCCGGCGCGGGCAGGGGCAGTGAAGGCCTTCGTCATGACCCGGCTCGGCGACATCGGCCTGCTGTTCGGCTTCTTCGTGCTGGGCAACGCTGCCGACACCTTCCGCATCAGTGGCATCGTCGCGGCCGCGCAGGACGGCGCAATCAACGAGCCACAGGCCACGGCCGCAGCGTTGCTCGTGCTCTGCGGGGTGGTGGGCAAGTCCGCCCAGTTCCCGCTGCACTCCTGGCTGCCGGACGCCATGCCCGGCCCGACCCCGATCAGCGCCCTGATCCATGCGGCCACGATGGTCGCCGCGGGTGTCTTCCTCGTGGCGCGGCTGCTGCCGGTCTTCATGCTCTCCGCCGTCGCGATGAACGTGCTGGCTGTCATCGCCTGCGTCACGATGCTCGGCGCGGCCCTGTTCGCGCTGGCGGCCGACGACCTCAAACGCGTGTTGGCCTGGTCGACCGTGAGCCAGTTGGCCTACATGTTCGCCGCTCTCTCGCTCGGTGGGTACGCCGCCGGGGTGGAGCATCTGTTCTCACACGGCGCGTTCAAGGCGTTGCTGTTCCTGGCCGCCGGGTCGGTCATCCACGCCGTCGGGACCCAGCGTCTCGACGGCATGGGCGGACTGCGGTCGTCGATGCCGGTGACGTTCGTGACGATGACGATCGGGTTCGCTGCGCTCGCAGGGGTGCCGCCATTCGTCGGCTTCTTCTCCAAGGACGCCGTGCTCGGGGTGGCGGCGGATCAGGCTGCCAGTGGCTCGACGACCCGCGGCTGGTTGGTGCTGGTGGTCGGCGTGGTGGTGGCCGGCCTGACTGCGGCCTATGCGACCCGGGCGTGGTTGATGATGTTCTTCGGTCCCCGCCGCGGCGTCGCCGACGTGACCCCGCACGAGTCCGGATGGCTCATGCTGGGGCCTCTCGTCGTTCTCGCCGGACTCACCGCCGTGGGCGGCGCCGCGGTCGTCTGGCCCGGCTACCTCGGGGTCGAGGCGGAGTCCGCGCACCTGTGGGTCGTCCTGGTCAGCCTGGCCGTCGCGGCGGTCGGCGGAGCCCTCACTGTCGCCGAATGGCTACGTGTGCAGCGCACTGATCCAGCAGCCGCGTTGGGCCGACTGCGTCCGGTGCTGACGCGTGAAGCTCGCTTCGACGACCTCGTCGGCGCCATCGTCGTACGTCCCACCGGCTGGGCCTCGCGGTTCACCCGCCTGAACGAGGAAGAGGTCGTGGAGGCCTACGTCGGCGGAGCCGATGCCGGGAGCCAGTGGGCTGCGCGCCTGGTGCGCTGGACGCACAACGGCAACGCGCAGCGCTACGTCACGGCGGTGGTTGTCGGTGCGGTCGCAGTGGCCGTGGTGATCGGTGTGGTGGGACCGTCGTGATCGGCGGGCTCGAGATCATCATCGGGCTGCCGTTGGTCGGCGCGGTCGTCGTCATGCTGCTGTCGGCGCGTGAGAAGGTCGCGACCTGGGTCGGGGTCGCCTTCGGGTCCGCGACCCTGGCCGGGGCTGTGGTGCCCTGGGTGTCGACCATCGATCGCGGTGGCGGTTACGTCGCCAGGTCCGACGCAGCCTGGATCCGGGCGCTGGACGTCCGCTGGGCGTTAGGCCTGGATGCGCTGTCGGCACCGCTCGTCGTCCTGACTGCGTTGCTGTCCTGGTGCTGCCTGGTGGCGTTGGTCCACCGCGCACCCACCTGTGGAGGGCGGCCGGGCCTCGTCGCCCTCGTGCTGGTGATCGAGGGCGCCAGCATCGGCACGTTCGCGGCCCTGGACCTGATCGTGTTCTTCGTCTTCTTCGAGCTCGTGCTCATCCCGATGTGGTTCGTGATCGCCGACTGGGGTGACGAGCACGACCCCGTGGGGCGGCGACGTGCCGCCACCCGCTTCCTCGTCACCACGGTGACGGGTTCGGCGCTCATGCTGGTCGCCTTCCTGCTGTTGCACGCCCGCACCGGCACCTTCGACGTGACGGAGCTGCCGTCCAGGGTGGATCAGCTCGGCTTCGGCACCCAGGTGCTCGTGGCGGTGCTCTTCCTGCTCGGTTTCGGCGCCAAGGTGCCGGTGTGGCCGTTGCACTTCTGGTTGCCGGACGCCCACAGCAAGGCGCCGACGGTCGGCTCGGTGCTGCTTGCCGGTGTCCTCCTCAAGCTGGGTACGTACGGCCTGCTGCGGTTCTGGGAAGACGTTCCCGAGGGCGCGCTCACGGTCGCGCCGTACCTGGGCGCACTCGGGGTCGTCGGCATCGTCTACGGTGCGTTGGCCTGCCTGGCGCAGACGGACCTCAAGCGCTTGATCGCCTACTCCAGCGTCGGTCACATGGGGTTCATCCTGCTCGCGATCTCGACGTTGACCCCGCAGGGTCGGCTGGCGGCCAACTTCGCCAATGTCGCCCACGGGATCATCACCGGGCTGCTGTTCTTCGTGGTCGGGGCGGTGAAGGACCGAGTCGGTAGCACGGAGCTGGCTGGCATCGGCCGGGCGTTGTATGCCCGGGCGCCTCATCTCGGCGCGGTGTTCGGCTTCGCCGCCCTGGCCAGTCTGGGTCTGCCTGGTCTGGCCGGCTTCTGGGGCGAGATGTTGTCGATGCTGGCGGCGTACTCCCCGGCGCAGGACCTGCCGCGTACGACCTACCTGGTGTTCATGGTGGTCGCAGGCGTGGGTGCGGTGCTCACGACGGCGTACTTCGTCGTCGCGGTGCGCAGGGTGTGCCAAGGGGTGCCCGACCGTGACGCGGTGCCGGATGTCGGCGGCGACGAGTGGGTGGCCTGGTCACCGTTGGTCGCCTCGGTGCTCGCCCTGGGCATCTTCCCGGTCATCATGCTGTGGTCTGGCTCGGCCTCGGCGCTGGCGGGTGGGCGATGACGCAAGCTGTCGACTGGGTGGCGATCGCACCACCGCTCGCCCTGGTCGTGGCGGCGCTGGCGGCGCTGCTGGTCGACGCGGCATGGCCGCGGGCACGCGTCGCCGCAGGCATGTTGAGTCTTGCCGGTGTCGCCGTCGCGCTCGGCTTCACGATGGCGGGGCGTAACGACGCCCGCTCGACGTTCTGCTTCGCGCAGGCTGACCTCCCGACCAGCTGCTCCTGGCTGGTCGACGACGTGACGTCCGCCTGGTGGGTGATCATGCTTATCGCCACGGGGCTGGTCGTGCTGTTGTTGTGGCCGGCTGCGGTCGCGGGCGAGCTGCCTCCGGGCGAGCTGCATTTCCTGGTGCTGTCCTCGGCAGCGGGTGCCCTGGCTGTCGCGGCTGCACAGGACCTCATCACGCTCCTGGTGGCGATGGAAACCGTGTCGCTACCCGCCTTTGCCCTGGTGGGTCTGCGGCGGGTCGACCGCCGCGGTGCCGAGGCGGCGCTCAAGTTCTTCATCGCCTCAGTGGTGGCCACCGCGCTGAGCCTGCTCGGCATCTCGCTCGTCTACGGTGCCACCGGTTCTGTCGCCGCCGGACCGGTTGCCGCCTCGATCGCCACCGGTACTGCGGTCACCCCGGTGATCGGGGTCGGCATGGTGCTCACTGTCGTGGCGCTGGGGTTCAAGGTGGCGGCCGTGCCGTTCCAGGTGTGGGTCCCGGACACGTATGTCGGTGCGCCGATCCCGGTCGCGGGATACCTCTCGGTGGTGAGCAAGGCAGCAGGGCTCGCCGGCCTGACGATCGTGCTCGTCCGGTTCCTGTCGGCGTACGTCGACACGTGGTCCACGATGATCGGTGTGGCCGCCGCGCTGACCATGACCGTCGGCAACCTCGGCGCGCTGCGGCAACGCCACATCGTCCGGCTGTTGGCCTGGTCCTCGGTGGCGCAGGCCGGCTACCTGCTTGTTCCGCTGGCAGCGGGTGGGCTGCCGGAGGACGTGACGGCCCTGCAGGCCTACGCGCTGATGTACGCCATCGTGAACCTGACCGCGTTCGCGGCGGCACTGGCTGTGGCGAGCTGGGGGAAGTCCGACATCGCCGACTGTGCGGGCCTGGCCCGTACCCACCCGTGGATCGGCGGCTCGCTTGCATTCGCGCTGCTCTGCCTGGCGGGGCTCCCCCCGGGGGTCGTGGGCCTGATCGCGAAGGTGGCGATCTTCCGCAGCGCGGTCGACGGCGACCTGATCTGGTTGGCCGTCGTCGTAGGCGTCAACGTCGCGATCGGCCTCGTCTACTACCTGAGGTTCCTGGCGGTCCTGGTGCGCCCCGCTGCGTATGACGTTGCCGACCCGGCCGGGGCGGGCGACAACCAGCTGGACGAGCGTTGGGCGGGACTCGACCGGGCGGTCCCGTGGTCGACGGAGTTCGTCGTCGGCATCACGTTGGCTGCCGCCGTGGTGCTGTCGGTCTTCCCTGGGCTGCTCTTCTCGGCCATCTCCTAGCGCCAAACCCGAGGAGGATCGCGCTGCCCTCAGCCGCCGCGCGACGTGCGTTGCCGCCTGCCCGAGAGTCGCGCCCGCGCTGTCGGCAGCACACAGGTCACGACCGTGCCCTCATCGGTGCTGAGCATCGACACGTCGTCGCTCAACGCCCGCACCAGGAACAGCCCTCGCCCGTGCTCGCTCTCGCTTCGGGGGAGCCGCTCCCCGAGCTCGTCGAGATGGGAGTCGCCGTGTCCGTCGTCCGAGACCTCGACGACCACCTGGTCACCCTCCAACGTCGCGCTGAGCACCACGCTGGAGCGCGCGACGACGACGGCGTTGGCCAACAGCTCGGCCGCCACCAGCACAGCGTCGTCGGCAGTGGAGCGATGCTCGGCAAGCCACGACTTGAGGCCTTGGCGTGCATTGTGGATGGCGGCCTGGCTGCCCGGTTCGACGTCCCAGCTCATCCGGTCAGGAACGGCTGCCACGCGGGTGCGCCTCAGCACCAGCGCCAGGCTGTCGTCCCTGCGGTAGGCGCCTTCGAGGGAGCGGCGGACCAGCTCGTCGGCGAACTGGGCTGCGGGCATCGAGGCGACGTCGCTGGCGTGCCGCACGAGCGCGTCCATCCCGTCGATGACGTTCTTCCGCGCCTCGATCAGTCCATCGGTGTACAGCACGAGGGACTCGTTGGGTTGCAGCACCGTAGTGACGATGTTGTCGCTCCCGACGCCGGGCCAGCCGATCGCGCCGCCCCAGGCGGCCAGCTGCGTGACGCCACCCTCGGCACTCACGACGAGGGCCGGCGGGTGACCACCAGAGACCACCTGCAGCTCGCCGGTCTCGGGTCGGTAGCGAGCGATCACCACGGTGGCCACCAGGTCGGACTGCTGAGCCGTGAGGAGCTCATCGGCCCGGGTCACGATCTGGTCTAACGGCGTACCGTCGACCGCCGCGAATCGCAGCGCGTGCACGACCAGCAGCGCGTGCCTGGTGGCCTCGACCCCGTGGCCGAGGAGGTCGACGACCGCGATGTGCAGCTCGCCGGTCGGCAGCAGGTGCCAGTCGAACAGGTCGCCACCGGTAGGCGACGCCGCGTCCGAGGCGACGTACGCGACGGCGATGTCGCCGCCGTCGATCCCCGGTGGCTCTGGTGCAACCGCTCGCTGTAGGTGTTCGACGACCAGGCGTTGGGCAGCCTGGGCCTCCACGAGCCGGCTGAACTGCTCGCGGAGCTCCTGGTACTCCTCGGCCGGCGTGATGTCACGCGCGACGACCACGAGCGTGCGGGTCTGCAGATCGGTGGCCGTGGCGGTGCTGACCGAGCAGGAGAGACGCCGGTGCGACCCGTCCGGTCGCGTGATGACCACCTCGCCCGGCAAGGTGGGGTTGGTCGCCCACCCGGCGAAGTCGATGGGGACCCCGGCTGCTGTCCGCGCCCGCAGGCCGGTCAGGATGTAGGGCCGGTCGACGGTGTCTCTCGCCGCGAGACCGGTGATGGCCTCGCAGCCGGAGTTCCAGGTCAGTACGGTGCCGTCGTCGGCGAGGGTGAAGATGCCGTCCGATGTCGTGTCGACGATGAGGTTGAGCTTGCGCCTCTCCTCGAGGACGCCCTCGAACAGTCGGCCGCGAGCGATCGTGTGTGCGGTCTCCCGCGCCAGCGTCTCCAACATGGCGAGGTCCGCGACGGTGTCGCCTTCGAGGCCGGTGCGGTCGAAGACTGCCAGGGCGCCGAGTCGTCGGTGCTCGTCGATCAAGGGGGCTGAGATGCAGTCGCGCCAGCCCTCGGCGTGGAGCAGCCTGCCGACGTTGCCGGAGTCGCCGCTTGTGGAGCTCGAAGGTGCCAGCTCGTCGGCGAGAACAGCCGCCACCGAGTCCGAGACAGTCCGTGTGTCCTCGCTCGCGACGTATCCGTCGTGGTCGAGCCGGTGCAGCTCGAGCTCGCCGGACTCGCTGACCAGCACGAGAAGCGCGCCGCCCGACTCGAAGCCCCTCCGGACATCGGACAGGAAGTCTCCGATGGCGTCGCGGTGGTGCAGCGGCGCTGCCAGGGTCTGGGCCGCCTTGCGGACGCCGTACAGCCGGAACCGGTCGGAGCGTGCCGTCGCGTACCCGCGGTACGCCAGGTGCAGGATGAGCAACGGCACCGGGAAGAGTACGACCGCCAGCGAGCTGGTCGCGTAGGCCATGACGAACAGCAACCCGATCAGGGTGTTGACAGCCCAGCCGACCAACCATCCCGGCACGAGGATCGGCCTGAGCTCGCGGAGAACCGAGGCAACCGGCTTGTCGCCGGAGATGGCGAGGACGACCGTGAGCGCGGTGTTGTTGACCAGTCCGACGGCCGCGAGTGCAAGCACGGTCTGGGCCAACGTACGGCCCGTCACGCCGGGATCCGATGCGGAGGCTGTCGAGCACGAGGCTGCCCACCGCTGCCGCCAGCGACCACTGGGCGAGGTTGAACAGGCTCTTGACGGCCGGGGCCCGGCGCAGCAGACCGGTCACGACCTGCACGGCCATCACGGTGGCGACGACCGCGAGGGTGGGGAACGTGAAGATCAGTGGGGCGAGGACGGCCTCGAACAGCGTGATCGCATCGACGTCGTCACCGCGTCGGAAGCGAACGCGGAGGTGTCCGGCGACGACCAACGCGATCGCGAGCAGAGGCAACGCGCCCCAGGAGGGTGAGCCCGGCGGTCTGACGTCGAGCAGCAGCGCGGTCGCGACAGCGATGAACGTCGCGACGAGAAGCGCAGCGACGTAGAGGTTGAGCCGGGTCGCGACCCGTGCGGTGCGCACGCTCCGGGACTACTCCCAGTCGTTGCCGCGGGACTGGGCGGTGAACTCCCAGTCGTTGCCGTGGGCGGCCGGCGTGGTGAGCTCCCAGTCGTTGCCGGTCAGGGCGTGCGAGCTCCGGGGGGCGAATTCCCAGTCATTGCCGGCGGCGTGCGGAGCAGCTGAGCCGACGCTCCCTGCGCAGATGAGCGCAGCGCACGTGGACGCAGCCAGCGCGATCAGACGCTTCCTCATGACTTCTCCATCGGGTGTGCGCCCCGTCGGGACGGGTGGGTCGACAAGAGTGGATTCAGTCTCGCACAGTGTGCCAAACCTGTCATCGGTAGTTGCTGAACTGCAGTGCGAAGTCGTAGTCCTGCTCCTTGACGAGGGCGATGACGGCCTGGAGGTCGTCGCGCTTCTTGCTCGTCACCCGGAGCTCCTCGCCCTGGACCTGCACCTTCACGCCTTTCGGGCCTTCGTCGCGGATCAGCTTGGAGACCTTCTTCGCCTGCTCCTGTGAGATGCCCTCTTTCAGGTCGATGTCGACCTTGACCTCCTTCCCGGAGGTCCGCGGCTCGCCCACTTCCAGGATCTTCAGCGACAGCTGGCGCTTGATCAGCTTCTCCTTGAACACCTCGACGACCGCCAGCGCACGCTCGTCGGCGTTCGCCGTGACCGTGATCGACGCGTCCCCGTGCCACGAAATGTTGGCGCCGGTGTTCTTGAAGTCGAACCGCTGCGAGATCTCCTTGCCGGCCTGGTTGAGTGCGTTGTCGACCTCTTGACGGTCGATCTTGCTCACGATGTCGAAGGATGAGTCGCCGGCCATGTGTCCAGCCTTTCACGTCGTCGCGGACCGTCGAGGGCGCTTTGCATCTGACCCCTGGGCTAGGGGTATCCTTGCTGCTCGCTGCGGATGAGTCACTAGCTCCGCGCGGCACTGGCAGGTTGCCCGAGTGGCCAAAGGGAGCAGACTGTAAATCTGCCGGCTCAGCCTACGTAGGTTCGAACCCTACACCTGCCACGGCACAGCGCCCGGTCCTCGGACCGGGCGCTTTTCCGGCTCGATGGCAACCCCAGGGACAGGACGCGTCACCCCAGAGCGAGATGCCCGTTACGGCCGGTCACCTTTTCATGGGCCGTTCGGCTGATTTCTGAGATTTCTCAGACCAGATCCGGAATTCGCCCCCGCCGGAGCCGCTGAACCTTCCAGACTTGCTGTGGGTGGATTTGCGAGGTTTTGCCATCGGCCCACCGTCTCGAGGGGACTTGATGGCTCGGATTTTGTGCATCGATGATGAAGCTGGGGTGCGGCAGCTGGTCGAGCGCGTGCTGGAAAATGCCCGGCCACCAAGTCAGCTGGCGCCGACACCGCTCGGACGGGCTGCGCCTGCGCCACTGAAGAAGACCTGGGACCTGATCCTGCTCGACCTCATGCTGCCTGACCTGGCCGGAGCTCCTCCGTGCTGTCGCGATCCTGGACCGCAATCCCAAACAGCGCGTGATCGTGCTGTCCGCCATCGAAGACGCCGACATGAGCCACAGTGCCTCGAGCGGGGTGCCGTCGACTACCTGACCAAGCCCTTCGCCGTGCGCGAGCTGCTCGCCGCGTGAACGCCAGGCTGCAGGGCCCGCGAACGGTCAGGCGCCGCAGACCGGAATCCACGTGGGCGGTCTCTATCTCGACATCAACGTCGGCGCCTCGAGATCGATGATCGCACGGTTGACCTGACCCAGCGCGAGTTCCTGCTCGTGAAGCTGCTCATGGACCGACCTGGCGTGGTCTGCTCGCGAGAGGACCTCCTGCACGAGGTCTGGGGGATGGACTTCGACCCGGGTAGCAACGTGGTCGACGTCGCTGTGCGGCGGCTCAGGCTGAAGCTGGGACCTCACACATCGAGACGATCCGGAATGTTGGCTATGCGCTTGTCGTCTGACATGGCGCTCGCGACACCCGCACGGATCGCGACGGCCCCATCGCCGGCTCGGGAAGGCGACGGGCAGCCTTCTGGTCACTGGGTCGATCCCCTCATCGACGCGATCTTCGTTGTCGGCTCGTTGTCCGGCCTGCTGCTCATGTGGCGCCTCGGCGAAGCTGCGACAATCCCGTACCACTTGATCTTCGTCCTCTTCGCAGCCGTATACGGCTACCGCGTCTGGCCGCTCAAGGTGACGATTCTCGCGCTGGTGTATCTCCTCCTGGGTACGGGCGGAATTCTGATCACGCAGTGGCTGCAAGGTCTCATCGACGTCAATGAGGCCTCCGAAGCCGTGCTGATGCCGACGATTCTGGTCGCCATGGTCTGGCATGCCCGACGTCGGGCCTCGCTGCTGGCGCAGGTGCAGCGGCTGCACGTCGCCGAGCGAGACAGCCGACTTCGCGAGCACGAATACGCTCGAGACACTGCCCACGCGCTGCGAACCCCGCTGACGATCGCACGTGGTCACGTCGAGCTCATGGTGGAGGAGTCTGACGACCCCACGTACTCCGCGGACGCCGAGATCGTCCTCGGTGAGCTTGATCGACTCGCGCAGATGGCTGCAGACCTCCTGACGATCACGAAGCTCGAACAAAGTCGGACTTTGGTCCTGACCCGTTGCGACCTCAGTGCGCTGGTCCAGGACGTCTTCTCGCGGTGGTCGACGACTCTGGTGCGCGACTGGCGACTCGACTGTGACCCGCAGCTCGTCGGCCTGGCGGATTCCGAGGTCATCAGGAGATGCCTCGACGCGCTGCTCGAGAACGCGATCCGGGCCACCGATCGCGAGAACACGGTCAGGCTGCACTGCAACAAGGACCCGCGCGCCGATGTTGTCGTCATCGGCGTCGCCGATGGCGGATCTGGCATCCACACGGATGCCTTGGCGCACGTGTTCCGACGATTCTGGCGCGGGGGCGCCTACGCGCCGGGAACAGGCTTGGGCCTCCCCTACGTGAAGGCTGCGGCCAACGCGCACGGCGGCGACGCCTACGCCACCCGGGCCGACGAAGGCGGTGCAGACGTCGTATTCACCGTGCCTCTGGCCGCGACGGCTTCGAACGGTCGCGCGCGCAGCGTGACCGCCTGGTGACGGATCCGCGACGACTCTGACGGTTGGGTGACCGTCGAGTGACAGGGCCGTCATGTTCACGAAATCCTGCCCTCGCACCCGCGATGCTTTCGGAAAGGTGCTGACGGAGGCACCGGTCCGAAAGAGGTTCGCGTGTCCAGTTCGGTTAGTCGGCCCGCACTGCTCTCGTCCACCGGCGGACTCGTGAGCGGCGGGCTCCTCGGTCGGCACCAGGATCCAGCTGTTCGCAAGGTCTCACCGTCGCGGTCGGCGGCCCAGCGCGAGGTCGGGCCGGCGGCTCCGAATGGCGGCGGCAGAATCCCGACCGTGACCGCTTCTGTCCGTGGCAAGGACGACGTCTCCTCGGAGGTGTGGGCCTCGGCCACTTTCGATCTTTATGTGCTCGATCTCGGTGCCGCCAGCTCTGGCTGAACCTTCCCACCGACGCAGGCACCCCCCACGTCTCGTGGCTGCGCTGTTCGTTCAAGCTGTCACCGCTGCGCCATCCCCCCGAGCAGTAGCGGCCGGCTCACGGTCCCGCAGCGCAGCCACGAGCGCTCCATCCGGTCGGGGTCGGTTCACGTGCCGCTGTCCCAGAGATGACGCAAACCGGCTCCTCGGTCCGATTAACGCTCAGGGCGCGAGGCTGTGTATTCTCATACGTCGCTTGCCCCAATAGCTCAGTCGGTAGAGCGTCTCCATGGTAAGGAGAAGGTCTACGGTTCGATTCCGTATTGGGGCTCTGGAGTCGGAGCCTCACCCGATCGTCACCGCAGATGGTCGTCCGGGTGGGCGCCCGAGTCCGGCGGCGGGGTAGCTCAGGTGGTCAGAGCACACGGCTCATAATCGTGGTGTCGCGGGTTCAAGTCCCGCCCCCGCTACCACGCACCGCATGACCAGCAGCACCGCACGACCCGATCGACCAGCAGCACCGCAACAACCCAGTTCCTTCGAGACGAGGCAGACCCGTGGCCAGCAAGAGCTCAGACATCCGCCCCAAGATCACCTTGGCGTGCACCGAGTGCAAAGAGCGCAACTACATCACGCGCAAGAACCGGCGCAACGACCCCGACCGGCTCGAGCTGAAGAAGTACTGCCCGCGCTGCCGCAGTCACCGCGCGCACCGCGAGACCCGCTGACCCCAGTGGTCCCTCGCTGACCCGCGGTCCGCTGGCCGCGCTCGATCGACCCGCATCTGCCTGGCAGGTGCGGGTTTCGTGCTTGGTAGCGTCATGGCCATGTCACTCGACCCCGGCCTGAGCGGTCGCACGTTCGACCCGACGCCCCCGTACGCCGTCAGCCGGGAGAAGATCGCGGAGTTTACCGCCGCGATCGGCTCGCCCGCCCTCGATGACGGCGACACCGCGCCGCTGACGTTCCCGATCGTCGTTGCCTTCGGCGCGATGACCCAGCTGATGACCGATCCGAGCGTCGGTATCGCGCTGCAGAACGTCGTCCACGGCGACCAGCGCTTCGAGTACACCCGTCCGGTCCGTGTCGGGGACGTGCTGACCGCCACGATCACGATCGACTCGCTGCGTGCGGCCGCGGGCATGGACATGATCGGCACGCGCACGGAGATCGCGACAGTCGAAGGGGACCCGGTGGCGACGGCGTTCGCGACGCTCGTGCACCGTTCGCCGGCAGACGAGGAGGGTGTCGCATGAGCTGGGAGGTGGGGCACGTCTTCACGTCGGCGTCGTACGACGTGCGGCGTTCGGACCTGGTGCGCTACGCCGGTGCTTCCGGCGACTTCAACCCGATCCACTGGAGTGACCGGGTCGCCACGTCGGTCGGCCTGCCGGGTGTGATCGCGCACGGCATGTACACCCTGGCCCTGGCCGGGAACGCGGTCGTGGCCTGGGTCGGCGATCCCGCGGCCGTGCTCAGCTTCGGCGCACGCTTCACCAAGCCGGTGGTCGTTCCCGATGACGACACCGGCACCACCGTGACCGTCGCCGGCGTGGTCAAGTCCGTCGAGGACGGCGTCGCGACGATCGACCTCACCGTGACGAACGCCGATCAGAAGGTGCTCGGGATGAGCAAGGCCACGGTGCGCTGTTGAGCGAGCAGACGTTGGCGGGTCAGCGGCTGGCTGACTGGACGACGCTGCGGCTCGGTGGTCCCGCCACGCGGTTCGTCGAGGTCACGAGCCGAGGTGAGCTCTACGACGTGGTCGCGTCATGCGACGAGGCGGGCGAGCCGGTGCTGGTGCTCGGCGGTGGCAGCAACGTCGTCGTGGCCGACGAGGGGTTCGACGGAACCGTGGTGCGGGTCGCCACGGGCGGCGTCGCAGGTCGGCGGCGATGCCTGTGGTGGCGTCGAGGTCGTGGTGGAGGCGGGGGAGAGCGTGGGACGACCTGGTCGAGCAGTCGGTCCGGTCGGAGTGGATCGGGTTCGAGGCCCTGTCCGGCATCCCGGGAACAGTCGGCGGCACGCCGATCCAGAACGTCGGCGCCTACGGTCAGGAGGTCGCCGAGACCGTCGCCCAGGTGCACGTGTACGACCGGCTCGAACGGCGTACGCGCACGATGTTCAACGCCGACTGCGGCTTCGGCTATCGCACCAGCGTCTTCAAGCAGACGCCCGGCCGGTATGTCGTGGGTGCGGTGACCTTCCAGCTGCGCCACGGCAACCTTGGCGCGCCGATCCAGTACGCCGAGCTGGCTCGCTCGCTGGGCATCGAGATCGGTGACCGGGTGGAGTCGGCTCGCGTGCGGGATGCCGTGCTGGCACTGCGGCGGGGCAAGGGCATGGTGTTGGACCCGACCGACCACGACACCTGGAGCGCAGGCTCGTTCTTCACCAACCCGTTCGTGGCTGCCGACGAAGTGCCGGACGGGGCTCCGGCCTACGCCCAGGCGGATGGCTCGGTGAAGACGAGCGCGGCCTGGCTGGTCGAGCACGCCGGCTTCACCAAGGGCCATGGCAACGCGCGGGTGAGTCTCTCGACCAAGCACACGCTGGCGCTGACCAATCGTGGCGAGGCGCGGACGGCTGACCTGCTGGCCCTTGCTGCCGAGGTGCGCGAGGGTGTCCTGTCCGGTTCGGCATCCAGCTGCACCCCGAACCGGTGCTCGTCGGCTGCACCCTCTGACTGTTGTGTCCTGTCGACGCTGTCGCCGGGTATCCGCGTCTACTGAAGCTGGCGATGTGCTGCTTCCGGACTGCACCCTGGATCCGATTTTGAGAACGAGCGATCGCTACGGTGGCGCAATGGATTGCGACGACTACCAGCGCGCCGCGATGCGCACAGCCCGCGGGCCGGATGCTCCAGACGAGTTCATGCACCTCGTCCTCGGCTTGGTTGGTGAGGCGGGCGAAGTCGCCGAGAAGGTCAAGAAGCTCGTCCGCGACAAGAACAGCGACCTCGCTCAACTCGACCGCGACGACATGGCTGCCGAACTCGGCGATGTTCTCTGGTACACGGCGGTCCTGGCGAACTTCTTGGGTCTATCCCTAGATGACGTCGCGAAGCGGAATGTTGACAAACTCGCCGATCGGCAGCGCAGAGCCGTCCTCGGCGGCACCGGGGACAACCGCTGAGAAGCGCTTGGATCTGCCCCGATCCGCTCGATCGTGCCGATGGCGGCTTCGCTACTCCGCCGAGTGAGCGACGATCAGCGGGTACGGCAGTCCGACGTTGGCGTGCTCAGACGACCTGGGGGACCCGGAATCCGTTGTCCACAAGGCGAAAAATGTCTGGGCACGGTCGGACATGTCAGGTAGAATCGAACACATGTTCGACACCGACCTCAGCGCACTCGACGAGATGGCCACGCTGGCCCACGTCGAGCAGGCCCGTGCGCTCGCCGAACAGACCGAGGTCAGGTTGCTGCAGACCGCCGCACACTGGGCCGACCTGCACAGTGAGCTCGCCCGGCCGACCAGTCCGCTGCTGCCCGGGTCGGAGAAGCTGGTCTGCTTCGGCGGCGACGGGACCCCGGGGCTGGCGGAGTTCGCACCGGCCGAGCTCGGGGTGGTGTTGGCGACCTCGTCGTCGGTTGCGGAGCGGCTCGTCGGGGACGCGTTGGACCTGCGGCACCGGCTCCCGCGCCTGTGGGGTCGGATCGTGGCTGGTGAGGTGAAGCCGTGGATCGGCCGCAAGACCGCTGAGGCCACCCGCCACCTGAGTGTGGAGACCGTGGCGGTGGTGGACCGTCGGATCGCCAGGTACGCCCACTCGCTGTCGTGGGGGCGGATCGAAGCCATCATTGCCGCCTGTTGGCTCGAGTGTGACCCCGACGCTGCCGCTGAAGCCGACGCGGCGGCGCAGGGATCGTTGGGGGTGTGGGTCACAGACCAGTCCACCGAGCCCGGCACGCAGGAGATCTTCATCCGGGCCGAAGCACCCGACGCGTTGCGGTTCAACGCTTCCATCGGCGGCCTCGCCACCGGACTCGGCACCTTGGGTGACACCCGTCCGGTGAATGTGCGCCGTGCGGCCGCGGTCGGGATCCTGGCCAACCCCCAACACGCCCTGGACCTGTTCGCCGACATCCACGCCACCACCGCAGACCCCGAGCCGGCCCCCGACGATCTGGCCGATCCGGCACCGGCCGCGTCGACCCAGCTGACGCCTGGATCGGTCAAGACCGGCCCGGACGTCACCTTGTATGTCCACCTCACCGACGAGGCCCTAGCCACCGGTCAAGGAGTAGCCAGGGTCGAGCAGATCGGACCCGTCACGATCGACCGGGTCCGGTCCTGGCTCGGGCACGCCAACGTCGTGGTCAAGCCCGTCATCGACTTGAATGACCAGGTCCCGGTCGATGCCTATGAGATCCCTGACCGGATCCGCGAAGCCGTCCACCTGGCCATCCCGGTCGACTGCTTCCCGCATGCCACCTCCACCCGCCGTACCGGCGACATCGACCACACCATCGCCTTCGTCAAACCTGACGACGGTGGACCACCGGGCCAGACCGGCCTCGGCAAGCTCGGCCCCATCACCCGCTTCCACCACCGGGTCAAAACCCACGGCGACTGGCAAGTGGTGCAACCCTTCACCGGCGTATACGTGTGGCGCACCCCCACCGGCCGCTACTACCTCGTCGACCACACCGGCACCCACCAAGCCCTGCCGGCACTCCCGGCTGCCTGAAACTCCCTCGATCTCAACCGTCCCGGTGAGCAGGATCTCGGCGCGGGTCCTCGGGCTCGTCGCGCTTGAACTGAGCCTTAGGCGCATCGCACCTGGGAACCAGCCGGCGGGCGGCCAGACTGGGAGGTTGTGCAGGCCAAACACACGGTGAGATCGGCACAACCTCCCACCCGGTGGCTCCAGCTCGTTGATCTCGATAGGCCTGTCCTGAGCTTGTCGAAGGGCTCGATCAGCGGCGCAGCGATACTCGGTCGACAACCGCCCTGGCCTCCGATGGAATCGGCACCGTGAACGATGCACTCCACGAAGACGAACTTCTGATCGACGTGGATCTCGTGCGGGCGCTGGTTGGCCGAGCGCGGCCGGAATACGCCTCCCTGCCGTTGACCCGGCTGGACTCCTTGGGCTCGAGCAACGCGTTGTTCCGTCTCGGCGCTGAGTTGGTCGTCCGACTGCCCCGGCAGCCCGGCGGCACCGCGACGATCGAGAAGGAGGCGCGATGGCTGCCGCGAATCGCTCCATGCTTGCCCGTGCCGGTACCCGCGGGTCGTTGCTCGTCGGGGAGCCGGACCTGGGCTATCCCGAGCGCTGGTCGATCGTGACCTGGCTTCCCGGTGACCTCCCCACGGTGGTCGACCCGACTTCAGTCGACGAACCGGACCAGACGGCGCCGCGCCACTTGCTGGCCCAGGACCTGGCCGCTGCGGTGACCGCACTCCGCGCCGTCGAAGTGCCGCCGGAAGCCCTCGCTGACCCGGAGCTGCGTTGGTACCGGGGTGAACCGCTCGTGACGATGGACCGGCAGACCAGGAGCGACATCGAGGCCTGCCGGCACCTACGCGGACCTCGATCTCGACCTCGCTGCAGCCGCACGGGTGTGGGACCAGGCGATGGCTCTGCCCTCGGCCGGTCAGTCTGTGATCCCACGCTGGTACCACGGGGACCTGCTGGCGGAGAACCTCCTGGTACGCGACGGGCGCCTGGCCGCACTGCTGGATTTCGGTGGGTTGTCGGTGGGAGACCCGACGATCGACCTCGTGGTCGCCTGGGAGCTGCTCGACACCTCGTCCCGCGACGTCTTCCGGCAGGCGGTCGGCGTCGACGACGACACCTGGCAGCGTGGCCGCGCCTGGGCGCTCGCCCTGGCGCTCATGACGTTTCCGTACTACTGGCGGACGATGCCGGATCGATGCGCCAGCCGACTGGCCATGGCGCGCTCGGTGCTCGCAGACGCGTGATCTCGACCAGCTCGATCGGCGGGGAAAGGCTCGATCGGCGGGGAACCCTTGAGCGTTGCGCAACCGCATTCACTGCGGCCGGTGCGCGTCGGCGGCCTCCTGGATGCGCTGGACGTAGGCAGCCCACCAGGTCTCGTCGCCCACATCGGCGTGGTCGCGGCCACCGCGTCCGTCGATCAGCTCGCGAAGGACGTCGGCGTGCCCGGCGTGCTGGGCAGTCTCGGCCACCACGCGAACGAGCAGGTGTCCGAACGTGGTGTCGCGGCGCGACTCCTCCCACCAAGTCACGTGGGCAGGAGCAGCGAGGTCGAGCGTGGCGATCGACTCGTCGCTGTGCCGCCAGGCGGTCCGGTAGAGCTCGATGATCTCCGCCCGACTCTGCTCGGCCGTCGCCCACATGTCGGCGCTGTCCCAGATCGACCCGTCGTCGACCCACTCCAGTCGGACCGGCGACGGGCCGACCGACCGAGTCACCGAGGTAGCCGAGCTCGACGCCTGCCACGTGCTTGACCAGCCCGAGCAGGTTGGTGCCGCTCGGCGTCATCGGCCGGCGAATGTCGTACTCGCCGAGCCCGTCCATCGCGGACAGCAGCGCATCGCGAGCCTGCTGCAAGTAGTGGAGGAGATCCTCAGCCGGTCGGGCCCCGGGCTGGGGGTGAGCGCTCATGGCGGGAGGCTACCGAGCGGCGGGAGACGGCGTAAGGTATCAGGTCAACCGTCTTGGGACGACCTGCCTCGTCTCCACCACACGACGAAGGCTGACACCAGCAGGACGGCCGAAAGCGCGAGAAGTGCGACCACGAACGGTAACCAGCCCGGCCCGCGCGTCTCGGCAGATCTCACTGGTATGTCGGCCGGGGCCGAGGACGGATCCGCAGTTGCGGCCGTCGTCCGCGTGGGTGGGGATGAAGCCCACGACCAGGCAGGCGACTAACAGGAACAATCCGCTCAACGTGGTCAACTTCAAACGGGTCATCGACTTGCTGTCCTCCTCGTTCCGGCCACCGGGGCGCAGGCTTCGGCGGGACGCGAAGAGGGCGCAGGGCGATCCCTTCGCTCCTACCGTATCCCCGAGCCGGGTCGCTCGGCGCGGACCGGGCGCTTGAGTGACCTGAACGTCAGGACGTCGTCGGTGGCGTCGCCAGCCACACATCGACGTCAGCCAGCAGCTGCTGGCGTACGTCGTCGGGAGCGGCAGACGCCCGGATCGACATCCGCGCCAGCTCGGCGAGGGCCACATCGTCGAATCCGTGAGCGTGCCGGGCTGCCTCGTACTGGTCGAGCAGCCTGGTGCCGAACAGCAACGGGTCATCGGCACCGAGCGCGATCGGTACCCCGGCCTCGTACAGCTTCCGCAACGGCACGGCCTCGAGGTCCGGGTGAACGCCGAGAGCAACGTTGGAGGTCGGGCAGACCTCGCAGGTGATCCCGGCTTCGGCGAGGTGGGCGACCAGGCGCGGATCCTCGATCGACCGCACGCCGTGACCGATCCGTCGAGCACCCAGCCCGTCCAGACAGGACCAGACGCTGTCCGGGCCGACGAGCTCGCCGGCATGCGGAGCGGAGATCAGGCCAGCCCGGTCAGCGATCTCGAACGCCTTCGCGAACGCCAGCGCCTCACCGCGGCGCTCGTCGTTGGACAACCCGAACCCGACGACGCCGCGGCCGGCGTACTGGCCCGCCAGCCGCGCCAGGGTCCGGGCGTCGAGGGGATGTCTGGTGCGATTGGCGGCGATCACGACCGCCACCTGTACGCCGGTCGACGCCGTCGCCTCGCGGGCGGCGTCCAGCACCAGCTCGGTGAACGCCGTGAGCCCGCCGAAGTTCGCCGCGTACCCGCTCGGGTCGACCTGGATCTCGAGCCAGCGCGACCCCTCGCGGGCGTCGTCCTCGGCCGCCTCGCGCACCAACCGTCGTACGGCGGCTTCGCCTCTCAGCACGGATCGGGCGATGTCGTACAACCGCTGGAAGCGGAACCAGCCGCGCTCGTCAGCGGTCGACAGCTGCGGCGGCCAGTCGTCGGTCAGCGCCTCCGGCAGATGAAGCCCGCGCTCCGCTGCCAGGTCGAGCACGGTCGTGTGCCGCATCGACCCGGTGAAGTGCAGGTGCAGATGCGCCTTCGGCAGCGACGCGAGGGATCGCTGACCGACTGCTCGGGGTTCAGGCGACACGGTGCGACGGGGCGGCCACTCAGCCGAGCAGCTTCTGGATGCGGCCGACACCTTCGGCGAGGTCGTCGTCGCCGAGGGCGTACGAGAGGCGGAGGTAGCCCGGGCTCCCGAAGGCCTCGCCCGGAACCACGGCCACTTCGGCCTCGTCGAGGATGATCTCGGCAAGCTCTGCTGAAGAGTGAGCCGACCGGCCCGAGGCGCCGAGCGGGCGGCCGAGTGCGGCCGCCACGGAGGGGTAGGCGTAGAACGCGCCGGTGGGCTCCGGACAGACGAACCCGCTCACGTCGTTCAGCATCGACACGATCGTCTGGCGCCGCCGGTCGAAGGCTTTCCGCATCGTCTCGACCGCCGACAGGTCGCCGGTCACGGCAGCCAGCGCCGCGCGCTGCGCCACGTTGCACACGTTGGACGTCGCATGCGACTGCAGGTTGGTGGCGGCCTTGATCACGTCGGCCGGACCGATCATCCAGCCCACGCGCCAGCCGGTCATCGCGTACGTCTTGGCCACACCGTTGACGACCACGCACGTGTCGGCGAGCTCGGGCACCTCGACGGGGATCGAGCTGAACGTCGCTCCGCCGTACACCAGGTGCTCGTAGATCTCATCGGTCACGACCCAGACGCCGTGCTCGTGTGCCCATTGGCCGATGTCTCGCACCTGCTCCGGTGAATAGACGGCCCCGGTCGGGTTGGACGGCGAGCAGAACAGCAGCGCCTTCGTGCGCTCGGTGCGAGCCGCCTCGAGCTGGTCGACGGTCACGAGATAGTCCTGGGTCTCGTCAGCGAGCACCGGCACGCTGCTTCCCCCGGCCAAGGCGATGGCCTCGGGGTAGGTCGTCCAGTACGGCGCGGGCAGGATCACCTCGTCGCCGGGATCGAGCAACGTGGCGAAGGTCTGGTAGACAGCCTGCTTGCCCCCGTTGGTCACCAGCACCTGGCCGGGCGTGACCTGGTAGCCCGAGTCGCGCTCGGTCTTCGCGGCGATGGCTTCCTTGAGCTCCGGCAGGCCCCCCGCTGGGGTGTAGCGGTGGTTGCGTGGGTCGCGCGCGGCCTCGACCGCGGCTTCGACGATGTAGCCAGGCGTCGGGAAGTCGGGCTCGCCGGCGCCGAACCCGATGACCGGCCGGCCGGCCGCCTTGAGGGCCTTGGCCTTGGCGTCGACTGCCAGGGTCGCCGACTCGCTGATGTTGCCGATCCGACGGGAGACGCGGGAGCGTCCCCCCTGGGCCGGTGCCGTCTGCGCAGGTTGTGTGCCGGGCTCGCGTACGGTGGAGGTGGACTCACTCATGAACCCCATCCTCGCACCATCCCGCTCGCGTCTGGCAGGGCGCGGGACTTCGGTTCGACTGAGACGGCCCGCACCCCGTACACTCGACTCCTTGGTGGCAGATGCACCTCTCGTTCGTGTGCCCGAGATCCGGTCCAGGCCGGGTCAAACGGGACCAGGCGCCTCCCCAAGGCGACCCGGTGCGGACATGTCTTCCACCGGAGGGCAGTGGCTCAATTGGCAGAGCACCGGTCTCCAAAACCGGCGGTTGGGGGTTCGAGTCCCTCCTGCCCTGCGAGGACGACCGAGTCCGATGCAGTAGGACCCAGTAGGACCCGGAACGACACGGCATGACCACAGGAAGGCAGTACGGTGACCGAGACCCGCTCCACGAGCTCGTCGAGTGAGCGACAGCCGAGCAACAGCGGTCGCACGAGTCCTGCCCTGTTCTTTCGGCAGGTCATTGCCGAGCTGCGCAAGGTCATCTGGCCCACGCGTGACCAGCTGGTCACCTACTTCATGGTGGTGCTCGTCTTCGTCATCTTCATGATCGGCCTGGTGTCCGTGCTGGACTTCGCGTTCAACAAGGCCGCCTTCAAGATCTTCGGTTGAGTTCAGCCGGAGCCCCCATTCAGTACACGACAGTGACGAACCAGTGACGGAGCCTTCTGTGTCAGAGTCAGTCGACGAGACCGTCGACATCACCACCGATGCCGCAGCCCTCGAGTCCGAGACTCCCGAGGTCGCGGCTGACGCCACGCTCGACGCCTCCGGCGAGGCCGAGACCGGCCCGCAGGACGACGCCGTCGCCGCGCAGTCGACCGACGAGGTCACCGAGCAGTCGACCGACGAGTCCGCTGACGCTGACGCCGATGTGCTGACGGTCGAGACCGACGCCGAGACTGCCGTAGATCCCGAGGACGCGGCTCCCGAGGACGCCACGCCCGCCCCGGACCCGCTCGAGGAGTTCCGTGAGGCGCTGCGGTCCAAGCCCGGCGACTGGTTCGTGATCCACACCTACTCCGGCATGGAGAAGCGGGTCAAGACCAACCTCGAGAACCGCATCAGCTCCCTCAACATGGAGGACTTCATCTACGAGGTCCACGTGCCGCAGGAGGAGGTCTGGGAGGTCAAGAACGGCCAGCGCCGACAGGTGAGCCGGACTGTGCTGCCCGGCTACGTCCTGGTGCGCATGGAGCTCACGGACGAGTCCTGGTCGGCAGTGCGGCATACGCCGTCTGTGACCGGCTTCGTCGGCCACAGCCACCAGCCGGTGCCGCTCAGCCTCGCCGAGGTCGAGGCGATGCTCGCCCCCGCGATCGTCGAAGAGGCCGAGGCCGGGCAGACGTCGCCGACCAAGACCAAGCAGAAGCAGGTCGAGTTCACCGACTTCTACGCCGGCGATTCGGTCATGGTCGTGGATGGCCCGTTCGCGACCTTGCACGCGACGATCACCGAGATCAACATCGATGCGCAGCGCGTCAAGGCGCTGGTCGAGATCTTTGGCCGGGAGACCCCGGTCGAGCTCAGCTTCAATCAGATCCAGAAGGTCTGAGGCGGAGCGCGCTCCGCCTCAGACCTTCTGGATGGGCCGAGCCAGCTTGCTGGCGAGGCCAAGCCACTCCCAGAAGACTCCGTACCACTGAGAACCCAAGGAACCCGAAGAATGCCTCCCAAGAAGAAGATCGCAGCGCTCGTCAAGGTGCAGCTGCAGGCCGGAGCCGCGACTCCTGCTCCACCCGTCGGTACCGCGCTCGGTCCGCACGGCGTGAACATCATGGAGTTCTGCAAGGCCTACAACGCCGCCACCGAGGCCATGCGCGGGAACGTTATCCCGGTCGAGATCACGATCTACGAAGACCGGTCGTTCACGTTCATCACGAAGACCCCGCCGGCGGCCGAGCTCATCAAGAAGGCCGCTGGGCTGCAGAAGGGCTCGTCGACCCCGCACACCGACAAGGTCGGCAAGATCAGCCGCGACCAGGTGCGCGAGATCGCCACGACGAAGATGCCTGACCTCAACGCGAACGACGTCGATGCCGCGATGAAGATCGTCGAGGGCACGGCACGCTCGATGGGGATCAACGTCGTCGGCTAGTCGTCGCCGATCGACCCTGCAGCACTCGAAGAGACCGCAACACCAACACCGAAACACCGTGGCAGGGCCGCGCTGGCCCACGAGACCACACCTGGTGATCACGAAAGGATCCAGTCCATGCAGCGCAGCAAGGCATACAACGCCGCAGCCGAGAAGATCGAGATAGACAAGCTCTACGCTCCGCTCGACGCCGTCAAGCTCGCCAAGGGCGGCGGCTCGTCGAAGTTCGACAGCACCGTCGACGTCGCGATGCGTCTCGGCGTCGACCCGCGCAAAGCCGACCAGATGGTCCGCGGCACGGTCAACCTCCCCCACGGCACCGGCAAGACGGCCAGGGTTCTCGTCTTCGCCAACGCCGACAAGGCCGAGGAAGCCCGGGCGGCAGGCGCCGACGTGGTCGGTGGCGACGAGCTCATCGACAAGGTCAACGGTGGCTGGCTCGACTTCGACGCCGTCGTCGCCACGCCGGACATGATGGGCAAGGTCGGTCGACTCGGCCGTGTGCTGGGTCCGCGTGGCCTCATGCCCAACCCGAAGACCGGCACGGTGACGCCGGACGTCGCCAAGGCCGTGAGCGACATCAAGGGCGGCAAGATCGAGTTCCGTGTCGACCGGCACGCCAACCTGCACTTCATCATCGGCAAGGCTTCGTTCTCGACCGAGCAGCTCGTCGAGAACTACGCCGCCGCCCTCGACGAAGTGCTTCGCCTCAAGCCGTCGAGCTCGAAGGGTCGCTACCTCAAGAAGGTGACCTTCTCGACGACCATGGGCCCGGGTGTCCAGGTCGACCCCAACCGCACCCGCAACCTCACCTCGGAGGACGCCGGCGAGGCCTGAGCCCGCTGAGACCAGACCACCACAACGACACGAACCGCCCCCGACCGTGAGGTCGGGGGCGGTTCGTGGCAACGGGCACTGAGATCAGCCCGGGCGGAATGTGACCGGAAAAGGTCGCAAAGGTCTATCGTCGCTCTCGAAGCGCCCACATCACGCGTACGAAAGGGCGCTCGGTACCCGGTTCGGTTCGAGGAGGTAACGGGTGGACCTGGTCTGCCAAGCCTGCGGGACCCAGAACCGGCCGGGCCGCAAGTTCTGTGCGCAGTGCGCGGCTCCGCTCGGTGTCGCCTGCGGTGTGTGCGGAACCGCCAACGAGCCCGATGAGCGCTTCTGCGGAAACTGCGCAGCCCCCCTCGACAGCAGCCTGCCCGAAGCCCCTCAAGCGGCCGCAACCAGCAACGGTGGCTCGACACCGGTCGCCGAACGGCGGGTCTGCTCCGTGCTGTTCGTGGATCTCGTCGGGTTCACCCCGCTCTCGGAGGCGATGGACGCCGAGGATGTGCGAGACGTGCTGTCGCGCTACTTCGAGACCGCCTCGACCGTGATCTCCCGTTACGGCGGCGTCATCGAGAAGTTCATCGGTGACGCGGTGATGGCCGTGTGGGGGACTCCGGTCGCCGTTGAGGGCGACGCCGAGCGCGCCGTGCGTGCTGCCATCGACGTCGTCGCTGCAGTATCCGAGCTGGCGGCCGAGGTGCGTGCAGAGGGCTTGCAGGCTCGCGCCGGGGTGGTCACAGGTGAGGTGGCTGTCACGCTCGGCGCCACCGGTCAGGGCATGGCCGCGGGAGACACGGTCAACACAGCCGCTCGGGTCCAGACGGCAGCCGAGCCGGGTTCGGTCTGGGTCGACGAGGCCACCCATCGCCTGGCCGGGCACGGGATCGGCTTCGCCGACGTCGGCGAGCACGAGCTCAAGGGCAAGCGGGAGCACGTCCGGTTGTGGCGGGCGACCCGGGTGCTGTCGAACATCGGTGGTGCACAACGCGTCGACGGACTCGAAGCACCGATGCTCGGGCGCGACCCGGAGCTCAGGCTCGTCAAGGACCTCTTCCATGCCGCCGCCGATCGCCGTAGTCCGCGCCTCGTGGTCGTCACCGGTCCGGCCGGCGTCGGGAAGTCACGGCTCGGCTGGGAGTTCGAAAAGTACATCGACGGGCTCGCAAAGAAGGTCTTCTGGCACCGCGGCCGTTGTCTGTCGTACGGCGACGGCGTGGCCTTCTGGGCACTCGCTGAGGTCATCAGGCAACGGCTTGGTATCGCTGAGGACGACCTTCCCGAGAACGCATCGGCCAAGGTGAGCGAGGGACTCGAGGCTTTTGTCGACGATCCCGACGAGCGTGCCTATATCGCCCAGCGCGTGAATCGTCTGCTTGGTGTTCCGGGTGGCGAAGCTGGCGCCGTCGCCCTCGACCGCGACGAGCTATTCGCCGGCTGGCGGCTCTTCTTCGAACGGCTCGCGTCGCGTCAGCCGGTGACGATCCTGGTCGAGGATGCCCAGTACGCCGATGAAGGACTCATCGAGTTCGTCAACCACCTGGTCGACTGGGCCCGGGACGCGCCGATCTTCGTGCTCGTGTTCGCCCGGCCGGAGATCGAGGACACCAGGCCGGGATTCGGGGTCGGGCGCAACCGGACGACGCTGGCACTGGACCCGCTCGACCGAAGGTCGATGGACAGCCTGCTGGACGCGCTTGTTCCCGGCTTGTCCGACTCCGCACGCGAGCGGATCTCCGCCCAGTCGCAAGGAATCCCGCTCTTCGCCGTTGAGACCATCCGGACTCTGATCGACCGCGACGTCGTCGTACCTCTCGAAGGGGAGTACCGACTCGTCGGTGACGTCGGGGACTTGAGCGTTCCCGACTCCCTCCACGGCTTGCTCGCCGCACGGCTGGATGCATTGGACCACGAGCTTCGAGGCCTCGTCGCCGATGCCTCCGTCTTGGGTGGGGCATTCTCCGCCGAGGCTCTGGTCGCTGTCAGCGGGCGTCCCGTCGACAAGGTCGAAGCCGGGCTCCGTGAGCTGGTGCGTCGCGAGGTGCTGCACGTCTCGTCCGATCCGCTCTCGCCCGAGCAAGGCAGTTACCAGTTCTCCCAGAACATGCTGCGGCAGGTCGCGTACGCAACCTTGTCCAAACCCGATCGCAAGCGGCGGCACCTGGCGGTGGCGTCGCACCTTCGGGGTGCCTTCGCCGGCGACGGCGAGGAGGTGTCGGAGGTCATCGCGCAGCACTACCGGGATGCCCTCGAAGCCGGCCCGACCGACGCCGACGCCACGGAGGTCAGGGCCAAGGCTATCCACGCGTTACGCCGCGCGGCGGAGCGAGCGGTGCGATCAGGCGCGCCCAGCCGCGCTGCTTCGAGCTTCGCAGAGGCGGCGTTGCTCACTGGAGCGGATGTCGCCCAGGACTCGGCCCAGCTTCTCGAGGCCGCCGCGGCCGCAGCGAGTACGGCAGCAGCGTTCGAGTGGGCGGTCGAGTTGGCCGATCGCGCGGCCGCGTTGTATGCCAGTGCTTCGGACGATCGTGCCGTGGCCCGCCTCGGTACGGTGGCCGGTCGCGCTCTCCGGCAGCTCGGTCGCTACACAGACGCTCGCCGTCGTCTCGAGCAGGCCATCGAGGTGCTACGTCCACAACCCGACCACGACACGGTCGACGCACTCGCGGAGTACGCCGTGATCCAGGTCTTCGCCACCGACTCCGACGTCGGTAAACTGACCTCCGAGGCGCTGGCGCTCGGCATCGACCTCGACGTGAACGAGGCTCGTCTCGCCGGTCTCTTCATCACCCGGGGCCTGGCGCATCAGCGACTCAACCAGGCTCCTCGGGCAGTCGCCAACCTCGAGTACGCCGTGCGCCTGGCGGAGCGCTCCCACGACAGCGCTCAGTGGGGTCGTGCATTGCTGAACCTCGCGTCCTGCCAGCTTGCCTGGGAACCGGAGGCCGCCGCGCGGACCGCCCAGGCCGGCATCGCCCAGGCGCGCCGGATCGGCGCCGCTTCACTGTTGTCCGTATCCCTGTTCAACCGAGTGCTTGCACTGCTGGGAGTGGGGAAGTGGGACACCGCGCAGGAGTCGCTTGACGATGTCGTTCGTCGCGACGGGCTCGAGGACGGCATCATCCTCCAGGGTCAGGCGTGGTTGTCCGCGTTGCGCGGACGCCTGCAGGCTGACGAGTGGGAGGCGGCCGCAGCCGGACGCCCCAGTGAGGATCCGCAGGACATTTCGGCCAACAGCACCATCGTGGCGGTGGCCGCTGCCGGTGCAGGAGATGCCCACCGAGCACTACGGGGGGCCCGGGCCGCACTGGAGCACGTTTCCGGGCTGGGGCTGCAGAACGAAGCGGTGCTCTGGTCGTGGCCGGTGGCTGCCGACATGGCGCACCTCCTTGCCGACGACGCCGCCCTGGACCATGTCCTGTCGCTTCTCGACGCCCATCCGATCGGGCACGTTCCCCCGCTCCTGCGGGCTGAACGAGAGCTGGCCCTGGCGCGCCGGGTCGGTCGTACGGGCGACGACTCCGCGGCGTCGCGGTTCACGGCAGCGATCGAGGCCGTACGACGCTGCGGCAGCCCCTACCACCTCGCGCACGGGCTCATCGACCAGGCGGAGTTCCTGCAGACGATGGATGACGAAGCGGCCGCGGCAGCGCTGGTCTCGGAGGCAGCTGCCATCGCGGATCAGCTCGGCGCCCGGCCGCTCAGGGGGCGCGCAGAGGCCGCCGGCGCGCTGGGTGGCGGGATGCGTGAGGCTGCCGGCAGCGCGGCCGGCCCGGAGTGACCAGGGCATCGACGTACGCTGGATGAAGCGACCCGGACCGGTGTCGTCTCCAGTGACTCGAGGGGAATCCAGTGCACTTCCGACGGGCGGCGGTAGCCGTCATGATGTCCGGCCTGCTCGCCACCGTGGCGGCGTGTGGGAGCACCAGCGACACGACGCGTGCCTCCGGTGCGGCAGGCGGCGGCGCTGCGGCCGTGGCGGTGCTGACCAAGGACAACCTCGCAAGCGAGATCCGCGCCGCCCTCGCGGCCGCGGGCTCTGCCCACGTCGCCGTCACGGTCGAGTCTCAGGGTCAGTCGCTCCAGCTGGCCGGCGATGTCGCCCACCTCGACAAGCAGGCCGCCCCTGAGATCGCGTTCACCGCCGACGCGGGGGGCCAGCAGTTCCAGATGCGCGTCGTCGACCAGGTGCTCTACGTCTCCGGCGGGCCGTTGACGGGCGCCCAGGGCAAGAAGTGGATGAAGATCGACCTGTCCGACCCCACGAACCCGCTCGGTCAAATCTTCCAGGCTGCCAACCCGGGCAACTTCGCGGCCTACCTCGAGGGCGTCACCCGCTTCGAGGACAAGGGCCAGGCGACGGTCGACGGCGTGCGTACGACGCACTACACCGTCACCGTCGACGCGACGGCGATGCTGAAGTCCAACCCCGTCTTCAAGGGCCAGGACTTGGCGACACTGGGGCTGCCCGACGCGCTGACGAGCGAGGTCTACGTGGACGATGCCAACCGCCCGATCGAGATCAAGGTCGATCTGGCCGCCGTGGGAGCCTTCGACGCGCACTTCTCCGACTACGGCAAGTCCGTCACGATCGTGGCGCCGCCGAAGGACCAGGTGGGCCAGTTCACCTTCTGACGGTTTCGCGTCACTGGAAGATCACAGAAAGTGACAATCGCCCCTCGTGGCGTGTCAGGCTCCGGCACAATGGTGGCCTGAGACGTACACCTGAGGGGGACCCATGAGCCGTCGACTCTGGATGCTTGCGCCGGTCACGGTGCTGGCGTTGTCGCTCAACGCCTGCGGCACCGAACACGCCAACGACCCGTACCGCGCACAGGACGGCGTGGGTGTGCTCGCTCCGGCCGACTTCGGCAGCACCATCGCTGCAGCTCAGGCGAAGGCGCAGTCGGCGCATGTGCAGGGCACGGTCACCAGCGACAGCGGCACGGTGCGCATGGCCGGCAACTTCTCCACCGGCAAGACGGCCGACGATCTCGTGCTCGACCTCACCCTCAGAGTCGGTCCGGGCCAGGTCATGACGATGCGCTTCCTCGACCGGGTCTTCTACATGAAGGCGTCACAGGCGATGCTCACAGGCAAGGCCAACCGGCCGTGGGTCAAGATCGACCTCGACGACCCGAAGAACCCGTTCGGCGCGATCCTCGACCAGATGTTCTCCAACCTCGACCCGGCACACCTGGCGAAGTTCTACGCGAGTGTGAAGAAGCTCAACAACCTCGGCATCGACGACATCGACGGAATCAAGGCCCGCCACTACGTCGTCAGCGTCGAAACCGCCAAGGTCATCAAGCTGATGAACCTGGACAAGATTCCTGGTACCAGCGTGGCGGCGATCAAGGCGCAGCTGCCCAAGACGCTTACCTCCCAGATCTGGATCGACGCCGACGGTCGGCCGGTCAAGACGAGGTCCGAGGTCGCCGGGACCACCACCGAGCTGGTGTACTCCGCCTGGGGAAAATCGGTGCACGTGAAGGCCCCTCCGGCGAACCAGATCGGCACGCTCAGGCGCGGCGGTCGCTGAGGTCGTCGCACTGGAGGCGGCACTGGCGTCCAGCCGGCCGCTCGATTTGGCCGACGGCGCGGGTTCGTCGTACTGTTGTGCCACCGAAGACCGCTGGTTGCTGACCTCAGGTGCACCTCCTGGAGCCAGCCGAAGGCCCCGCAGAGCGGGCGGCCCGCGCAGGTGAACTGAGTTCGACAGCGAGATCGCAACCTGATCCAGGTCGTGCCCCGTGCGCCTGCATGGGGCGTTTTTGTTTGTAGGGTCCAGGCCCGGCGGCTTCGCAACCCATTGTGATCCGCTGAAGGAGGACCCATGGCGCGGCCGGACAAGGCAGCTGCCGTCGCAGAGCTGGTGGACGAGTTCCGCAGCTCCGAGGGCGCTGTGCTGACCGAGTACCGCGGGCTCACCGTGAAGCAGCTGCAGGAACTGCGGCGTGCCCTCGGTGAGAACGCCAGCTACGCCGTGGTGAAGAACACCCTGACGAAGATCGCCGCCAAGGAGGCCGGCGTCGACTCGTTCGACGACCTGCTCCAGGGACCGTCCGCCATCGCCTTCATCAAGGGCGACGCGGTCGAGGCGACCAAGAGTCTGCGTGACTTCGCCAAGGCCAACTCACCTCTCGTCATCAAGGGTGGTGTGCTTGACGGCAAGCCGCTCACCCCTGCCGAGATCGCCAAGATCGCTGACCTCGAGTCGCGCGAGGTTCTCCTCGCCAAGCTCGCGGGTGCGCTCGTGGCTTCGCTCCAGAACGCCGTCTTCCTGCTCAACGCCCCGCTCTCCCAGGCCGCCCGGCTCGCTGGCGCCCTGCAGGCGAAGGCCGAGCAGGACCCGTCGATCCTCGGAGGTGGCGCCGGCGAGCCGGCCCCTTCGGAGGAAGCCTCGGCTGAGGCTGACGACACCGCCGATGCTGCAGCCGACGTCACCGACGAGGTGCCTGAGGCCGTGGCAGCGGACACCACCGAGGAAACCGAACCGGAGACCGACGTGGCAGCTGAGGAACCCGCCGAGGGCTGACGCTCCCGGACCGACCCATCCATCCAGGCAGACCGGCCCGTGCGCAACGCATCGGCCAGCACGACACCGTAATCAGGAAGGAACGCCACCATGGCGAAGCTCACCACCGACGAGCTCCTCGACGCGTTCAAGGAGATGACCCTCCTCGAGCTCAGCGAGTTCGTGAAGCAGTTCGAAGAGACGTTCGGCGTCACCGCCGCGGCTCCGGTCGCTGTTGCCGCTGCGGGTGCTCCCGCGGGCGGCGGCGCTGCCGCTGAGGCCGCCGAGGAGCAGGACGAGTTCGACGTCGTCCTCGAGTCCGCCGGCGACAAGAAGATCCAGGTCATCAAGGAGGTGCGCTCGCTCACCAGCCTCGGTCTCAAGGAGGCCAAGGACCTGGTCGAGGGTGCCCCGAAGCCGATCCTGGAGAAGGTTGCCAAGGACGCGGCCGAGAAGGCGAAGGAGGCCCTCGAGGCCGCCGGCGCCACTGTCTCGGTCAAGTAACTCCCGCACCACCTGGGCGCCATGGC
>CAVQJX010000030.1:0-47503 GCA_963712935.1 uncultured Actinomycetota bacterium | reverse complement strand
AAGTGCACGAGCCGGTTGTCGCGCGCCCGGCCGGACAGCCGCTCCTTCGCGGTGTCCTTGCGACCCTCCCCCTCGGCGACCAACACCTCGAGGCGCCGGCCGACCAGTCGCTTGTTCTCGTCCCAGGCGATCTCGTTGACGAGGTCGACCAACCGCACGTACCGCTCCTGGACCACGTCATGCGGGAGCTGGTCGTCCATCGTGGCGGCCGGCGTGCCGGGCCGCTGCGAGTACAGGAACGTGAACGCTCCGCTGAACCGCGCCTCGCGCACGAGCGACAGCGTCTGCTGGAAATCCTCCTCGGTCTCACCAGGGAAGCCGACGATGATGTCCGTCGTGATGGCGGCCTCGGGGATCTGTTCGCGCACGCGGTCGAGGATGCCGAGGTAACGGTCGCGGCGGTAGGACCGGCGCATCGCCTTGAGCACCGTGTCGGACCCGGACTGCAGTGGCATGTGCAGCGACGGCATCACGTTCGGCGTCTCGGCCATCGCGGCGATCACGTCGTCGGTGAAGTCGCGCGGGTGTGGCGAGGTGAACCGCACCCGCTCCAGGCCCTCGATCTCACCGCACGCCCGCAGCAGCTTCCCGAACGCCTGCCGGTCGCCGAACTCGACCCCGTAGGAGTTGACGTTCTGCCCGAGCAGGGTGACCTCGATGACGCCCTCACCGACCAGTGCCTCGATCTCGGCGAGCACGTCGCCAGGTCGCCGGTCCTTCTCGGTACCGCGCAGCGACGGCACGATGCAGAACGTGCAGGTGTTGTTGCACCCCACGCTGATCGCCACCCAGGCGGCGTACGCGGACTCGCGTCGCGTCGGCAGGGTCGAGGGGAACACCTCGAGCGACTCGAGGATCTCGACCTGCGCCTCGCGGTTGACCCGGGACCGCTCGAGCAGGGCGGGCAGCGAACCGATGTTGTGCGTACCGAAGACGACGTCGACCCACGGTGCGCGCCGGGTGATCTCGGAGCGGTCCTTCTGGGCCAGGCAGCCCCCGACGGCGATCTGCATGTGGTTGTCGGCGGCCTTGCGTGGTGCCAACTGGCCCAGGTTGCCGTACAGCTTGTTGTCGGCGTTCTCGCGCACGGCGCAGGTGTTGAAGACGACGACGTCAGCGTCGGCGCCCGGAGTCGCCCGCAGGTAGCCGGCGTCCTCGAGCAGGCCCGACAGCCGCTCGGAGTCGTGCACGTTCATCTGGCAGCCGTGGGTCCGCTCACGCACGCGGTCGAGGATGCCGAGGTAACGGTCGCGGCGGTAGGACCGGCGCATCGCCTTGAGCACCGTGTCAGACCCGGACTGCAGTGGCATGTGCAGGGACGGCATCACATTGGGCGTCTCGGCCATCGCCGCGATGACGTCGTCGGTGAAGTCGCGCGGGTGCGGCGAGGTGAACCGTACGCGCTCGAGCCCCTCGATCTCACCGCAGGCCCGCAACAGCTTGCCGAACGCCTGCCGGTCGCCGAACTCGACACCGTAGGAGTTGACGTTCTGCCCGAGCAGGGTGACCTCGACGACGCCCTCCGCCACCAGCGCCTCGACCTCGGCGAGCACGTCACCCGGCCGCCGGTCCTTCTCGGTCCCGCGCAGCGATGGCACGATGCAGAACGTGCAGGTGTTGTTGCAGCCCACGCTGATCGCCACCCAGGCGGCGTACGCGGACTCGCGCCGGGTGGGCAGCGTCGAGGGGAACACTTCGAGTGACTCGAGGATCTCGACCTGCGCCTCGCGGTTGACCCGGGACCGCTCGAGCAAGGCCGGCAGCGAGCCGATGTTGTGCGTGCCGAAGACGACGTCGACCCAGGGCGCCCGGCGCGTGATCTCAGAGCGGTCCTTCTGCGCCAGGCAGCCACCGACGGCGATCTGCATGTGCTTGTCGGCGGTCTTGCGCGGGGCGAGCTGCCCGAGGTTGCCGTACAGCTTGTTGTCGGCGTTCTCGCGCACGGCGCAGGTGTTGAAGACGACGACATCGGCGTCGGTGCCCGGCGTGGCCCGCAGGTAGCCGGCGTCCTCGAGCAGGCCGGACAGCCGCTCGGAGTCGTGCACGTTCATCTGGCAGCCGTGGGTCCGCACCTCGTACGTGCGTGGCTGGTCGGTGATCGCGTGCGCAGTCGTGGGAGTCGCCGTCATAACCGTCCCAGCCTAAGCGACCCGACCGAGTTGTCAGAACCGAGTCGTCCTAGGGCGCTACTCCGTTCTGACAAGTCGGTGGGGTCACGGGACGCCGAGGTAGACCGTGGCGGCGACAACCTGGCCGACGTCGTTGACCGCGATCACCACACTCCACAGGTCGATGCAGCTGTCCGGGCCGTTGGGCCGGATGCTCACCAGGGTCTCTGCACCGCCAAGTGACGTCGGCACCACAGGATCAGGTCCACCACAGGCACCGAGGTCGGACGTGATCTCGACCTTGTCCGCCGCGCTGATCAACGAGAGCGCAGAGACCTCGATGCCAGGGCTTCGCTCCGCGTAGCCGGAGGCGGGGATGCGGACCGCCCAAGCCGCCGGGTTGTAGCTTTGCGCGGTGCTGATCGTGGTGATGAGATCGCCGCCGAGACCGAGGGCGATCGGTGTGTCGAACGGTCCCCCTGCTTGCGAACCCCGCGCGAAGCGGATGAACGTCTCGGCCACTCGGCGCTCCTGGGCAGTCACGGCAGGTGCCACGGTCACCGGCGGGACGCCTGTGCTCGACGGCGCAGGGCGCTCCGCCGGACTGACCTGGGTCACCGTCGTACCCACCGGAACGACGCTGCCTGCCGCCGGGTCGGTGGCCTCGATGACGCTCATGTCGCACTGGCTGCCCGCCGGACACGCGCTCTTCCACACCAGCCCAGCCTGCTGAGCCAGCGGAGTCGCCCTGCCGTCCCACAGGCCGGTGAAGTCCGGCACTGCCGTGTAACCGTCGGGGATCAGCCGCATCGAGCCGAGCACGCTGCTGACCGTTGCCTTGTGCCGGGAATCGACGGTCAACACCACATCCCGGCTCGGTACGACGAGCGCACCGTGCCACAACGACCTACAGCCGGAGCGTCCCGCCGGCCATTCGGGGCAGGTTTGCCGCAAGGGCGTGCGGAAGAAGTACACGCCATCGATGTCGCCGGCGAGCTTCGCGCGGCCAACGTCCGTGGCCGCGCCGGCATAGCTCGTCGATGCGACCGTCAGCGATGAGACCCGCTGCGGTAGGTAGCAGCTGCGGTCACCGATTCGGTGCGGGCGGAAGTCGACTGTGTCGCGGATCGGAGTGCCGCACCGGGTCTGGCCGACACCCCAACCATCCGGCACCGCCACCGCCACGCCGCCATAGCCCACCAGCCGGGTTCCCACCGGCGTCTGCAGCGCGGTGCGCTCACCACCGGTCGGGCTGGTCGGGCCCACGGCGTCGTGGCCCGCGTCGGGTCGCAGGGCGTACCCACCGGCAGCCAACAGTGCGACGACCACCGAGACTCCGAGCACCTGGGCGCCGCGTCGCCGTTGCTTGGCCCGCCGACCGTCGGCGATCAGGTCGGCCATCCGGGGATGCGAGGTCGGCAGGACCGACGAGGCGTGGTCCATGAACTCCCGCAGGTCTTCTTCAGTGGTCATGACGCGCTCCCGCCGGGAAGGTCGATCAGATGAGGGTCGTGCGAGAGCTGCTCCATCGCACGGGACAGCCGGCTCTTCACCGTGCCCGACGGGATGCCGAGCACGGTCGCGGTCTGGCGTTCGGTCAGGTCGGCGAAGAAACGGAGTACGACGACTGCCCGCGCGGGCTCGCCGAGTCCGGCCAGCGCACGGCGCACGGAGTCGGCCAGCTCGACCGACCCACTCGCGTCACCCGCCGACGGTTCGGGAAGCACCTTGCTCGGTCGCTCCCGACCCCAGAAGCGGCGGCGGCTGGACGTGTAGGTGTTCATCAGCATCCGGTAGACGTAGGCGTCGCGGTCGTCAGCCTTCAGCACCTTGTCCCAGGCGACGTAGCACTTCACGAACGTCGACTGGACCAGGTCCTCGGCTTCGTGGAACGAGCAGCCGAGCAGCATGGCGGCGTGCACCAGCCGGGTCCAGCGGGCGCTGACGTAGGCGCTGTACTGCTCATCGTCGTCCACCACACCTCCTCGCCGACGTCCTGTCCAAGCAGACGCGGTGACACCCCCGATTGGTTCCATCGCTCCTGAGTTGTCAGATGTGAGGAGGGCTATTGCCGCCCCCACTTCTGACAACTAGGGGGCTATTCGCCGGGGTAGTCGCCGAAGCTCCAGCTGTTGCCTTCGGGGTCCTTGACGACGAAGTTGCGACCGCCGTAGTCCTGCGCCGTCAGCGGCCGGACCACCTTCGCCCCGGCCGCCGTCGCCCGGGCGAACAGCTCGTCGAGGTCGATCGTGTTGTCGACGACGCAGTACGCCGAGGCGTGGCCGGTCGGGTCGGTCATGCCGTCGGGGCGCGGCCCGGAGCCGAGCATGATGCCGCCACCCGGCGGCCAGTCCAGCTGGGCGTGCATGATCTTCGTGGGGTCGGACTCGTCGTAGTACACCCCATGGGCGACGAAACCGAAGGCGGTGGACAGGAACTCGACGGCGGCCGGCGCATCGCGGTAGCTCAGCGAGTGCCACACGGTGGGAGACGGACTCATCAGGACTCCTTCAGGTGCTGGTCGAAGCGGATGACATCAGAATCTCCGCCGGCGCCCGCGCCGTCTTGAACGAATGGGAGCTCGGCCCGGATCCACTCCCCTGGCGTGTAGCCGCACAGGTCTCGCCATTCCCGGGTCATGTGCGCCTGGTCGGCGAACCCACAGGCAAACGCGACCTCGGCGATCGGCTGCGCCAACCGTCTCGTCATCGCGTGCGACCGTTCGAAGCGCGCGAGTCGCCGCACGTCGATGGGCGAGAGCCCGGTCTCGGCGCGGAACTGTTCGCCCAGGTGGCGGCGGCTCCAGCCGACGTCGGACGCCACCTCCGCCACGCGCGGCGCAGCCTCGCCGGGTCCCGTCAATCGCGACCAGGCGTGCGCCACCTCGGGCCGGGCAGGATACGTGTCCTCGCCGACGGCTGCCAGCCTGGTCAGCTCTCGCCCGAGTGCCGCAAACCGCTCCGGCCAACCGGCAGCGTCCGCGACGGCGTCGTACAGCCGGCTGCCCAGGGCACCGAGAACGTCATCGAAAGAAACCAGCTGCCCTTGCACAGCGGAGGCCGGCAGCCCCAGCAGCAGCCTGGCGCCTGCGGGCGTGAGGCCGAACGAGATGCCCTCCTGCCGGCCCCGCTGCCGGATCTCCGCGGCCTCGACCGACAGCCCCGACACGACGCCCCAGAAATGTTCCTGAGTCTCGGCGCGACCATGCCACCCCACATCGAGCGGCTGACCGAACGCAAGCACGACCGTCAACGCCGTGGACGGCATGCCGCGGTGCGAGGTCTGAGCGCCCGCGTCGTAGCAGTAGCCGGACACCTGCGTGACATAAGGGCGCAACCCCACTGGAGGCCGCCACGACGCCCCGCGACTCATCTCGGACACAACCCGAGCGTACGACGATTCCGAGTTGTCAGAATCCAGTCGGCCTATAGCACTACTGGGTTCTGACAACTCGGTCAGACGGTGACGACGACCTTGCCGCGCACGTGTCCGGCCTTGTTGGCGGCCAACGCGTCACCGGCCCGGTCGAGGGGAAACTGTTCGGCGATCTCGACCCGCAGCGAACCGTCGGCCACCAGGGCCAGCAGATCGGCCAGCATCGGGCCGTTGGGGCGGACGAAGATGTAGTGCCCGTCCAGCTTCTTGACGGTGTCGGCGTCGACGATCGACCCGACCCGGCCGCCATCGGCGAGCACGTCCGGGGCCGACTCGAGCGAGTCGCCCCCGATGAAGTCCAGCACCACGTCCACACCGTCCGGGGCGACCTTGCGCACGTTGGCGGTCAGCTCGGCGGCGGATTCGCCGTACTCGACCGGCTCGGCGCCGAGCGAGCGGACGTAGTCGTGGTTGCGGGCGCTGGCGGTGCCGATCACGGTCGCACCCCGCAGCTTCGCCAGCTGGACGGCGATACCGCCGACACCACCGGCCGCCGCATGCACGAGCACCGTGTCACCTGCACCGACCTCGGTGGCGTCGATGAGCTGCTGGGCGGTCAGCCCGACCAGCGGGAGCGCGCCGGCGCTGACGAGGTCCACTCCGTCCGGCACCTTGGCCACGGCGCGGATGGGCGCGGCGACGAGCTCGGCAAAGGTCCCGTTCTGCACGTGGTCCTTGCGGTTGTACGCCGCCACCCGGTCGCCGGGAGCCACCTCGGTCACGGCTGGTCCGACCGCGATCACCTCACCGGCGACGTCCCAGCCGGGAATCAGCGGCAGGTGATGCGGGAACGCGCCCTGCAGGTAGCCGGCCACGACCTTCCAGTCCACAGGGTTGACCCCGGCGGCGGCGACCTTGATCAGGACGTAGTCGGGGCCCACCAACGGGTCGTCGACCTCCGCGGTCTCGACGACGTCGGGGTCTCCATAGGCGCGAATCACAGCAGCTCTCATGTCGGGGCCAACACGACCGCGGCTGCGATATTCCGGTGAGGCGGCCGGTGCGACACAGGTCACCCGACGTAGGTCCGCTCCCGAACCGCCTGGAACCAGGCTTCGGTCATGGCTCAGCCGCTCGAGCCGAGATCACGACCCGAGCCGAACCAGTGCGCTCGATCGAGCGTGCACACGACCTCGGTGTCGACGCCCTCCCCCGCGACGCTCGGCACGTCGATCCACGTCCCGGCCACGAAGCCACACTTGGCGAGCGCTCGCAGCGACGCGGCGTTGCGGTGGTCGGGGCTGGCCACGAACCGCGGGGCGTCCGGGTAGGACGGCACGAGCACGTCCCGGCAGAACGTCCAGATCATGCGCGTCCCGATCCCCTGCCCGATGAGGCCTGGGTCGCCCAGGACGTAGTCGAAGCCGACCGCGTCTGGATCGCCGGTCTTCACGGCGTACTCGTCGTAGTCGCCGACGCGGTAGTCCTGCACGTAGCCGGCCGATCGGCCGTCGAGCTCGATGACCCACATCCGGGTGGGGTGCTCACCCTCGATCCGCGGTCCGTAGCGCTCGCGAGCAGCCGCCGGTGTCATCGCGTCGCCGTGGAACCACCGAGCGGCGTGCGGCGCCTGCTGCCAGGCGACGACCGCAGGCAGGTCGTCGTGACGCATCGGCCGGAACGACACCGCGATCATGGGGACGCTGGAACCCCGACCGACCTGGCCATCGGCCACCCAGCCCGGCAACAGACGCTCGCGGCAGGCCTCGGGTGGCAACCACTCGTAGCGATCGTGCTCGGGGTCGACGAGGTCGATCTCGGTCTCGCGCTCGACGTCCGCGCCGAAGATGGCCCAATGGTACGGCCGCAGCCCCGCTCGCGGAGCCGCGGCCAAGGAGAGATCCAGAGCGAAGGCGTCCAGACCGGTCAGCCCGGCCTCCTCGGCCAGCTCGCGCAGTGCCGCGGGATAGACGGCTTCGCCGGGCTGTCGGGATCCCGCAGGTGCGGTCCACGCCCAGTCGCCCTCGAAGTCGGGACCGTGATGGCTGCGGTGCAACAGCAGCAGCTCGACCGCCCCGGCGGTCGTTCGCCGGCGTACGACCACGGTCGCCCCGCGGGGATCGTCGGGGGCGATCTCCAGGCCGTCCCAGGTATGGGTGAGGTCGGTCATGCCGACACCCTAGTAACGCCGCCGGGACGCCGCCCGATCAGGCGATGATGCCCTCGCAGTTGGGGTCGATGATGTCGTGCTGGTCGACCGAATAGCTGTAGGCGACTACGTCGTTGCCGGCCCCGCAGTGAATCCGGTCGACCACCCCGTCATTGAGCAGGAAGATGTAGTCGTCGCCACCGGCCGCGCGAACGATATCGCTGCCGCGACCGGGCCGGATCCGGTCGTCTCCACCCCGGCCACCGATCAGGTCCGATCCGCCGGTGCCCCGGATGTCGTCGCCGCCCATGGTGCCGTGAATCTTGTGATAGCCGCCTGCGGAGGCCGCCGGACTCGACAGCGTCAACAACACGGCTGTCACAGCGAGCGTGGTGGTCGTGATGAGGCCCCGCATGCAGCCCTCCCATACTTGGTCGCACCGAGTCGAACCTCCGTCGAGGCCCGTCCGAACAGGGTGCCTGACCGCGACGGGAGCCAGCAACGACTCTGGCGAGACCGTTGACCCGTCTCAGCGTGTCGGGGCGAGTCGTGTCAGCACGTGACGGAACCACCACGTTGGGTCAGAAGTGGACTAGACGCCCGTGACGGTGGTGGCGGAAGTGACGATCAGTCCTCGATCTCCCCGAAACCGAGGTCTGGTTGCGTCTCCTCCGTCACCACCGCGGCGCTTGCGTCGCGTTTCAGTGCCTCGCGCACCACCGCGGCGGACAGACCTGGTGGGTAGCCCTTGCGCGCGAGCATCCCGACCAGCCGCCGGGTCCGTTTGATGGGGTCGAGGTTGGTGGTCGCCCGCAGCTTGCGAGCGACCAACGCTTCCGCGGCCGCTCGCTCGGAGTCGGGGTCGATCTGCTCGAGGGAGTCGGCGATCACCTGGTCGTCGACCCCCTTGCGACGCAGCTCATGACTGAGCGCGCGCCGGGACAACCCGCGGGCCTCGTGCCGGGACCTCACCCACAGGTCAGCGAACACCGCGTCGTCGACCAGCCCGACCTGCTCGAACCGGTCGAGGACCGACGTTGCGACCTCGGGCGGCACATCCTTGGCCGCCAGCGCGTCCGCGAGCTCGCGGCGCGACTTCGCGGACGCGGTGAGCTTGGTGAGCAAGATCGTCCGCGCCACCGACTCCTGGTCGGCTGCCGGGCCGAGGTCGCGACCCGGGTCATCGGGCTCGCGTTGTCGCCTTCGGTGGGTGGCCATCGCTCGCTAGAAGTCGATGTCGGTCGGCTCGGCGGGCGCCTCGGCGTCGACGTTGGCGCCGATCCCGAGCTTCTCGAGGATCCGCTTCTCCAGCTCGTTGGCCAGGTCGGGGTTGTCTCGCAGGAACGTGCGAGAGTTTTCCTTGCCCTGACCGAGCTGATCGCCTTCGTAGGTGTACCAGGCGCCGGCCTTGCGGACGAAGCCCGTCTCGACGCCCACGTCGATGAGGCCACCCTCGCGGCTGATGCCCTGCCCGTACATGATGTCGAACTCGGCCTGCTTGAACGGCGGCGCCACCTTGTTCTTGACGACCTTGACGCGGGTGCGGTTGCCGACGAAGTCCGTGCCGTCCTTGAGCCCCTCGATCCGGCGTACGTCGAGCCGCACCGAGGCGTAGAACTTCAGCGCCTTGCCGCCGCTGGTCGTCTCGGGGCTGCCGAACATCACGCCGATCTTCTCGCGCAGCTGGTTGATGAAGATCATCGTGGTGCCGGAGTTGCTCAGGGCTCCGGTGAGCTTGCGCAGCGCCTGGCTCATCAGTCGGGCCTGCAGTCCGACGTGGGAGTCGCCCATCTCGCCCTCGATCTCGGCCCGCGGCACGAGCGCCGCCACCGAGTCGATCACGATGATGTCGAGCGCGCCGGAGCGGATCAGCATGTCGGCGATCTCGAGGGCCTGCTCGCCGCTGTCGGGCTGGGAGACCAGCAGCGCATCGGTGTCGACACCCAGCTTCTGCGCGTAGTCAGGGTCGAGCGCGTGCTCGGCGTCGATGAAGGCAGCGATGCCGCCGGCACGCTGGGCGTTGGCGACGGCGTGCAGCGCCACGGTGGTCTTGCCGCTCGACTCGGGGCCGTAGATCTCCACCACGCGGCCGCGCGGAAGACCCCCGATCCCCAACGCGATGTCGAGAGAGATGGCGCCGGTGGGTATCACCTCGATGGGCGCGCGCACATGATCGCCGAGCCGCATGACTGCGCCCTTGCCATGGGACTTGTCGATCTGGGCGAGTGCGTTGTCGAGAGCCTTGGAGCGGTCTGCTTCAGCCATCTGGAGCCATCCCTTGTCCGGGTCGGATCGGGCCTCGTGAGACCCACGAACGTTGTCGAGAAGGACGCTAGAGGGACCCACCGACAGAACCGCCGCGGACGGCGCGGGTGTGGAGGAGGGACCTGGTCACGCGCTTCTGTGGACCAGGTTATCTAGAACAGGTGTTCGAAACGAGAGCGACACGCCCACCACGCCACTGACTTAGTCGTCGTCATCGTCGGAGCCGGACGACCCCCAGTCGGGATAGCTGTCGTACGCCACGGTGCGGGTGACCGGTCGCTCGCCCGTGCCGTTGACACGCATGATGAAGACGTCGGCAGCGTTGGCCGCGTCTCCCCCCGTGGCCGGGCGACGTGCGAACGTGATGAACCTGCCGTTGGGTGAGTACGACGACCCGAGGTACTGGATGAGACCGCCGCTGGCGAACGTCAGCTGCTTGAGGTGATGCCCGTCAGCACGAATCGTGTAGAGGTTTGCCGACACGTCGGGCCGGTCGACGTTGTCGTGGAAGAGGATGTACCGCCCGTCCGGCGACCAGTCGGGTGTGTCGCCCGCGCGGAGCGGGTAGGGCGTGACTCGCCGTTCGTGACCAGTTCGGAGGTCGACAGTCCAGATGGCAACACCATCGGTCGGCTCGGCCGTGCGCACATTGCGGCGCTGGAACAGGATCTGACCTCCGTTCGGAGACCATTGGGGGTCGGTGTCCTCACCGGTGCCGGGAGGTGTCGCTGAGTGATCCGCCTGACGTCCGAGCCGTCCGCGCGCATGATGTAGATCGCCTGCCGCTGCACGAGGTCGTCGACCACAGGACCGGAGGCCCGGGAGAAGGTGATCCATTTGCCGTCGGGGGACCAGGCAGGCGAGCCGTTGCATGCGCCGCTCGTCGGTCGACAGGTTCCGTGGGGGGACCCGACACCGGTCAGTCTGGTGAGGTCGGAGCCATCGGCATTGACCACATAGATGTCGTCAACGAAGCAGGTGGGGCCGCAGTCGTTGGCCTCACGCTCGAAGACGATCTGATTGCCGTCGGGGGAAACGTCGGGGTTCCGGTCGACGTAACCGAACGGCGGGTTCGTGACCTGCACCTCGTGCCTGCCGTTGGGGTTGATGGTGAACACCGCGCCCCAGGTCTTGTCGGCGTTGAAAAACCGGCGGAACGCGATCCTCCCGTTGTCGCCGTGGAATGTGCCTTGCGCGTCCTGGACCTGCAAGCCGACGCCAGTCAGCAGCAGGATGACGAAGACGGCTAGTCGCTTCATGGCTGCTCCCCTTGTTGCGCGCACAGTCGCATAACCGGGTGCAAGCCACGCTGGTTGGACTACTCGTCCTACAGGTACTCCCGCCGGACGGCCTGGGCAAGAGCAGCGTTTGTCCTCTTCTGGCCAGAGGCCAGAAGGCCCTGCGGGCGCCGAGCCGCCGCTGCGCCCTTGCCATGGGACTTGTCGATCTGGGCGAGTGCGTTGTCGAGAGCCTTGGAGCGGTCTGCTTCAGCCACTGGAGCCATCCCTTGTCCGGGTCGGATCGGGCCTCGTGAGACCCACGAACGTTGTCGAGAAGGACGCTAGAGGGACCCACCGACAGAACCGCCACGGACGGCGCGGGTGTGGAGGAGGGACCTGGTCACGCGCTTCTGTGGACCAGGTTATCTAGAACAGGTGTTCGAAACGAGAGCGACACGCCCGGCTCGGTCTTATCTCTCGCGGGGCGGGAGCTCGAGCGCCTTCCAGACCGCGCGCCAGACGGTCTTCGCGTCCTCGCCCTCGTCGAACGCCTGCGCCACCGTGCGCCCACCCAGGCCCTCGATCACCTGCTCGCGGGACCACACGCTGGGCGTACGCCGCTCCCAACGCCGCCTCCATCCGGGTCCAGAACTCACTGTGTCGCACCCGATCGAGCGTAGCCAGCCAGGCCCGACCGACCAAAGACCCCGAGCCGGCTCCGGCCAACAGTGTGGCCGGGACAAGCCGCGGACGTCGTTCGCCTCACACCGGTGCGCGCACGGTGCGGAAGGACGAAGCGGCGAGACCCGCCGCCACGAGCGCGAAGATGGCTGCTGCGACCAGGAGGGTCGGTCGGATTCCCCAGCCGTCCGCCAGGATTCCGGCGAGCGGTGCGGCGACCACCATGACGGCCCGGTTGAAGGAGCGCAGCGTGGTGTTGGTCCGGGCCTGGAGCTCATCGGGCGTGATGAGCTGGCGATAGCTCATCTCGTGGGAGTTGCTCATGCCCATCGCCAGCCCGTAGAGCCCCTGCCCGACAGCGAGCACCGCGACCGCAGCCCACGCCGGTCCGGGCTCGCCCGGCGATCGACCATCACGAGCACACCCACGACGGTGACGAGGTGGGCGGTGATGATCGTCCAGCCGGTGCCGAGCCGCAGCCCCACCCAGGTGGTGACGGCGGCGCCGAGGAGCGCACCGATCCCGCCGACTGCGCCGATGATGCCGAACTGGAACGGCGACAGGCTCAGCTCGCTGAGGGCGTACGGCGCCAGGACCACACCGATGATGGCGTTGCCGACGAACCAGACGTGCGTGTAGAGGGCCAAGGTCCTCAGGCCCGGAACCGCCATACGCCCACCGAATGCCGTCGCGCATCTCCAGCAGCAGGTCTCGGGCTGTGCGCCCTCGCCTTCGACGGAGGCTCGGGCACGCCGATCCGGCTCAGCGTGATCGCGGAATAGAGATAGGTCAGAGCGTCCGCCAGGACGGCGAGCGGGGCACCCAAGGCGCTCACGAGCAGCCCGCCGAGTGCGGGGCCGGCGCTCATGGCCGCCGCGTCGGCGCCATCCACCCGCGCATGAGCGCGCTGGAGGTGCCGAGGCCTGCACCAGACGAGGGAGGAAGGCCATGTCGGCTGCACCGTTGATCACCGAAGCAGTCCCGTACGCCATCACGATCACGAGCAGGCCGGGGAAGGTCAGGAGGTCCCGCCACCACAGCAGCGGGATCGCAGCCAGCAGGACCGCCTGAGCCAGGTCGGTGACGATCATGATCGGACGTCGAGCGTGCCGATCGACCAGCGCTCCCACCACGACGCCAACGACCAGGAAGGGCAGCCAGCGGGCCGAGTTCAGCCAGCCCACTTGCACCGCAGAGCCATCCAGCGTCAGCACCACCAAGGTCTGCAGCGCGAGCAGGGTGATGTAGCTGCCGAAGCCCGAGACGGCATTGGCTCTCCAGTACAGCAGGAACGACCGCGACGGGAACTCTCTCGTCGCGGTCCATGCCGCCATGCTGCCAAACGCTCGCCGACTCAGCGACCGCGGCGGTCCACTCGCTCCCAGGGCCAGTCGGTGGCGAGCCAGCGTGCCACGGCGTCGGCGAGCGGCCGGTCGAGGCTCGATCTGTCGGCCCGCACCCACGAATGCACCATGACGTCCCACTCCTCGGAGGCCGAGGGGTACAGGTAGACGCAGCCGATGACGTCGCCATCGTCCGGGTCGAGGACGGTGAACGTGTAACCCGCGCCCCGCGCGAAGTCGTCGGCGTGGCCGCGCAGGTCGGAGAGGTTCTCCTCGAGCGTCATCCCGCCGCGTGGTGGCCAGCTGCCGTCGGCGAAGCCAGGAGTGGAGCGGATGTGCTCGATGCTCGACATCCAGGCGGCATGGTCGGCCTGGTTGTGCTGCGGCCCCAGTGGTTCGAGGCGGAACTGGTCGGTCGCCAGCGAGGTCGGCGGATCGAGGTCGGCGGGCGTGAACTCCTCCGAGGCCATGACCCGACCGTACTGGAACCCAGCTAGAGCGGCAGCTCCACCAGGAATCGGCAGCCGCCGCCGACGTTGTCGACCCTCACGGTGCCGCGATGCGCCTCGGCTATACCCCGCACGATGGCGAGCCCGAGCCCCGAGCCGGCCGCTGCCTCTGGAGTACGGGCGTGGCTGCCGCGCCAGGCCACCTCGAAGACGCGCTCGAGGTCTGGCTCGGGGATACCGCCACACGCATCGCTCACGGCGAACTCCACCCCGGCCGCGCTGGCCCGCGCCGTCACCTCGACGGCGCCTTCGCTCGGCGTGTGCCGGATGGCGTTCGTGACGAGGTTGCCGATCATCCGGGCCAGCTCCCGCGGGTCGGCGCGGACAGCGACTCCCGGCTCGGCGTACCCACCCAGGCGTACGCCGCTGGCGCGCGCCACTGGCCCGCTCACCGCCAGCGCCTCACTGATCGCGTCCTCGATCGGAACGAGCTCGAGGCTGAGCTGAAGAGCACCCGAGTGGATGCGCGACAGCTCGAACAGGTCGTCGACCATACGGGTCATCCGGTCGACGGTCTCGCGCATCTGCTGGTGGTACCGCGCCGGGTCGTCCGCCATCCCGTCCTCGAGCGCCTCCGCCATCGCGCGCAAACCCGCCAGCGGCGTGCGTAGGTCGTGGGAGACCCAGGCCACCAGCTCGCGACGGGACGCCTCGAGGGCACGCTCACGCTCCCGGGACGCCTCCAGCCGGGTCGATGTCTCGGCCAGCTGGGTGGACACGGCCGACAGCTCCGACGACGTGCCTGCCGGCGCCACGAACGACCCGTGCTCGCCGAGCGCCCGGGTCGCCTCCTGAACGGCACGGGAGCCGCGGACCGTCATGCTGGCCACCAGGAGCGAGAAGGCGAGGGACACCAACCCCGCGACGGCCGCCACCCAGAGCACCACCTGGAAGTCGTGCGCGGAAAGGAACATGGCCCGCGCAGTGCCGACGATCCCGGCGACCAGACCCAGCACCCCGATCATCGCGACGATCGCGAACGACCACCGCAGCGAGCTGGTGCGCGTCACATGAGCAAGGAGGAGCCCGACGACCCCCACCGCTCCGGCGAGCGCGGCGGCGATGAGGATGACCTCGAAAGTCGCTTCACTCATCGGCCGGCTCCCAGCGGTAGCCGGTCCCCCAGACCGTCACCAACCGCTTCGGCATCGTCGGGTCCAGCTCGATCTTTTCGCGCAGCCGCCGCACGTGCACGGTCACCGTCGACTGGTCGCCGAACGACCAGCCCCAGACCTTGTCGAGCAGCTCGACACGAGTGAAGGCCACGTTGGGGTTCGCCACGAAGAAGCGGAGCAGGTCGAACTCGCGCATCGTCAGCGGAACCGGCCGGCCGGCGAGAGTGGCCTGCCGGCTCGGACCGTCGATGCGGAGCGAGCCATCCTCCAGGACTCTCGGGTCCGGTGACACCGTCTCGCCGACTCGCCGCAGCACCGACCCCACGCGCAGCACGAGCTCACGGGGACTGAACGGCTTGGTCAGGTAGTCGTCGGCGCCGAGCTCGAGGCCCACGACCCGGTCGGCCTCTGCGCCGAGTGCAGTGAGCATGATCACCGGGACGTCGCCCTCCTTGCGCAGCCGACGGCACACCTCGAGGCCGTCCACTCCGGGCAGCATGACATCGAGGACGACCAGGTCGGGGCGTTCCCGCGCTACCAACTTCAGCGCCGTCTCACCGTCGGCAGCTTCGGCGACGTCGTACTGCTCAGCGCGCAGGTAGGTGAGCACCACCTCGCGCACCGTCGGGTCGTCGTCGACGACCAGGACCCGCGTCATGGCCCACCTGTCCGCGTCACCGTCGGGAGGTCCGCATCGTCTCCAGTATGACCGTGGGGTGGGACGGGCATGAGGTGCTCGTCCACGCGCAGCAACTGCCGCCTGTTCCACCACGAGGCGGCCGCCACCCCTGCGGCGACGAGCGCGGCCAGCACCAGCCAGCCGGCCGTGTAGTTGCGGTCCAGCAGGCTGGGGTTGTCGGCCCGGGCACCGAACCGGCCCAGGACGGGTATCGCCATGATGGTCGCGCTCCCGAGCACGACGAAGCCGCCGACGACCGGCATCCGGGCCCACTGGGGCACCGCCCGCACCGTCACGACCCCCAGCACCACCACGACCGGCGCGAGCAGGCCGTCATGGGCGATGACACCGGCGATCAGCCAGACCGCGGTGTGCGTGAGGTTGTCGACACCTCGGTCGACGAGCTTCATCACGCCGACGGCCGCCAGCAGGATTCCGGCCAGTCCGATGAGGGCCCGCGTCGTTCTCATGCCTGAGCCTCCAGGGCGTTGACCCACTTGGTCTGCTTCACGCCGGGTCTGTTGGGGGCGATCAGCCGGCACGGGTAGCCGTGGTCGATCGACAGCGGCGAACCGTTGAGCTCCAGAGCCAGCAGGGTGAGCGGGTCGCGCGCGAACTCCTGTGGAAGCCGGCTCACGCCGTAGTAGCCGACCTGCTGGAGGGACCGGACCACCACGTCGGACCCGGAAGGCGCCTGGACGAGCGCGAGCAGGTCGACCATGCGGACACCCCGCCAGTCACCCGACGCGCTCCAGCCCTCCACGCAGGCGATCGGCAGAGTCGCGCTCGTCTGCGGCATCGCTCGCAGCTCGTCGAGGGTGAGCTCGACCTTGTTGGTGCCGAACGAGACCGACATCCGGTAGCCGGGGTCGACCGCGGCCGAGGTGACCTGCGCGGCACGGGCACTCTTGTTGATAGGGATGCCTTGTGGACCGTCGCCCGACCGGACGCCGAACACCGAGACCTTCCGGAGCCAAGGCACTGTCTGTCCGGCCATCGACAACGCGACGACGCCGGTCGCCAGCCAGGTCGTGCGCAACAGTCCGCGCCGCGTCAGACCCGGTGTCGCCTCCGACTCCGGATGACGGTGGTCTGGCCCGACGTCCGAGTCGACCGGAGACGTCAGCGCCGCGCGGATGAGCGGAAGCTTGACCGCGATGTGCAGCAGCAGGGCGCCGATGGCGATCCACGCCACGGCGTAGTGGGTGGCCCGGAACGAGAAGCTCCACGGGTACCACTGCGCGGAGTTGGCCAGGCCGGTCGAGAGCTGGAAGACCGAGGCCGACACGAGCACCGCGATCGAGATGCGTTCGAGCAGCTGCAAGGTCAGCCGGCGTACGTGGGTGAGGTCGAAGCGCTCGAACAGCTTCGGGTAGACCGACCACAGCTTCACGAGCAACAACGGCACGGCAGCCGAACCGCTGATGACGTGGAGGCCCTGGGTGAAGCGGTACAGCGAGACCGGCCGGGTGGGCAGCGTGAGCCAGCCGGTCGGGTTCTGCGCGAAGTGCGAGTAGAGGCCGGTCAGGAACGCGAGGCCGAAGCAGACACCCAGCCAGAGCCCGACGCGCGCGGTGACGGCCGGGCTGCGCAGCCGGGAGGAGAAGGACTCCGGGGCCGGTGCCGCGGCCGCCAGCTTCTCGAGCACGGAGGTCCGGGACGCGACCATCAGGACGCCCTCTTCTGCAGGGCTGCGAACCAACGTCCGCTCGTGCTCCACGACCTCGAGCACGCGGAGGGACGCCTCGGCCGCCAGCTGCTCGATCCGGTCAGCCGGCACGATCGCCCACGGGAACGGCTGCGAGCGACGCCCTGCGACCTCGAGCCCGATGTGGTGGACGCTCACCTGTCCACCGGGCCTCGAGAGGTCGACGACCACCCGGCCGCTGTCGACGATGAGCTCCTCGACCCGTCGGAGCAGACGGAGTGGGTCGCCACCGATCCCGATGTTGCCATCGGCGAGCAGGGCCGTGTCCCATCGGCCCTCTGCGGGCAGTGGCGAGAACACATCACGCTCCAGCGCGAGCCCGCCCCGACGACGCGCCTGCCTGACGGCTTCAGGGACGACGTCGATGCCGAGCGCGCGCACGCCGAGACAGAGCAACGCGTGCGTCATGCGGCCGGGCCCACAACCGATGTCCACGGTGGTCCCCTGACAGCGGGCGAGCAGCTGGTGGTCGCCCGCGTCGGCGTCACCCCGCCAACGCCAGGCCGGCATGGCCCGGAGGTCATCGCCGAGCCCGAAGATCCGGCAGTGCTCACCGCGGAGCGCGGCGGTGAAGGCGCTTCCTGGCGTCAACGTGCGTCGGTGTATGTCGACCAGCTCGCCGGCGGCCTCCAGCTCCGCGACGTCGGAGGCCTTCACCGGGTGGCCTCTCGCCGGCCCGTGGCCGTTGAGTGCTTGTAGACCTGCACGAAGAGCCGGCTGAACGCCAGCTGCGGAAACTGTTGCGTCACCGCGTGCGCATCCGCGACGGTGTCCACGTCGGTGAGCTCGTGCAGAAGGGTGACGGTGGCGCCGCCTCGGCGCAGTGCCTGGGCGGTCAGGTGTCCGGTGTCGGCACGCGACATCGGAACGTGGGCCAGGCTGTCCGCGAGACCCGGGCGGCCGGTCGCGAGCCCCCACCAGCCACCGTCGGCGGCAGGACCGAGCGCGCAGGCCTGGCTGTTGCCGTGTGCCACCTCTGCCAGCCGGGCGAGGTCGGCGCCGGACACCTGGGGGGTGTCGGTCCCGATCTGCACGACGACGTGGTCGCCCCACAGGGCCGCAGCGTCCCGGTGGGCGTTGACCAGCCGCTCGGCGAGGCCGGCACCACGCTGTTCGACGCGGTGCCAGCTGTCGAGGCGGGCGGCGAGCTGCGCCCCGGCTGCGGCGTCGGCGAGATCCCCCGTGAAGGCCAGCAGTCGATGGTCCGACTCCGTGACGGCTTCGACGGCGTCGAGCGTGTCGAGGAGCGCTGCTGCCGCCAGCTCGGCCGCGGTGACTTCGCCCAGGGTGACTGCGAGCCTGGTCTTCGCCAGTCCCGGCACGGGCGCCTTGGCCATCACGAGGACGCGGACCGCGGTGACCTCGCGCGCGCCGCTCATGGCAGCATCCGGGCGAAGTCGCGGGCCGTCCGGAGCGTGCCCCGCACCGTCCCGGAGACCTTGGACGACGTACCCGCGGCCCGTGGCCGGTAGCTGATGTCGTGCTCGGTCAGCACCCAGCCGGCCGACTGGGCCTTGACGAGCAGCTCCACGGGGTAGCCGAAGCGTCGGTCTTCGAGGCCGAGGGCGAGAAGGTCGGCGGTCCGGCAGACCCGCATAGGAGCGATGTCGCGCACGGCAAGCCCGGTACGACGGCGCAGCCAGGCCAGCACGAGTGCGTTGCCCCACCGGGCGTGCCACGGATGGGCGGCTGACGACACCGGGCGTCGCCGGCCGACCGCCATGGTGGCTCGGCCGTGTTCGACGTCGTCGAGGAGTGGTACGAGGTCAGCAGGGTTCATCGAGCCGTCGCCGTCCATCACCGCGACGAACTCCGCCGTGGCCGCCTCGATCCCCGTGTGCACGGCCGCGCCGTACCCGGCCAGCTCCTCGTGGACGACCCGGGCCCCGAGCGCCCGGGCGACGTCGGCGGTGCCGTCGCGCGAGCCGTTGTCGACCACGATCACGTCGAACCCGTCGGGCACGGCGGCGATGACCGTGGGAAGCGCTGCCGCCTCATCGCGGCACGGCAGTACCAGGTCGCATCGCGGTGACATGGCTCCACCGTAGGGAAGAAGCACGGCAAACACCCGTGCGAGCGGCTTACGGAACTGTGACGACGGCCCTCTGCGCCTGCGGGACTCGCCGGGTCCGATCAGAGACTGAGATGGTCCTTGAGCAGGGCGTAGCCGACGAACGCAACGACATCGAGCAAGGTGTGGGCGATGACCAACGGCAGGATCCGGCCCTTGCGATGGAAGTAGCCGGCGAAGACCAGCCCCATGACGGCGTTGCCGACGAACGCACCGAACCCCTGGTAGAGGTGGTAGCTGCCCCGAAGCACAGCGCTCGCCCCCAGCACCCAGGCCGGCGTCCACCCGAGTTGCCGCAGCCGGGTGATCAGGTAGCCGACGACCACGACCTCCTCGAGCAGCGCGTTCTGGGCTGCCGCCAGCACCAGGACCGGGAGCGTCCACCAGTGCTCGTTGAGCGCGGTCGGGACGACGGTGGCGTTGAGGTTGAGCGCCTTGGCCAGGTAGTAGAGCCCCAGCCCCGGTATGCCGATCACCGCCGCCAGCCCGGCCCCCCACGCCAGGTCGTGGACGACCTGGGCCCGACTGTGCAGGTCGAGGCCGAGCCGGCGCACTGCTGACCGGCCCTGCTCGGTCAGCAGGTAGATCACGAGGGCGACCGGGACCAGGGCGAACAGGATGCCGGTCAGCTGGTAGGTCAGGTCCAGCAGCGGCCGCGGGGTGTAGGACTCGTTGAGTGTCGCCGTCTGCTGCGAGAGCTTGCCGGGCTCGGTGAGCTTCGCGATCAGGCTGATGGCGGAGTAGACGGCCGACGCCCCCAGCGAGAGTCCGAGCACGATGACGATCTCCCACCGCATCCGCTTCGCCGCGGGGGGGCTCAGCACGCCGTCGCCCCGGCCGGCGTCCAGCGCAGTGCCGGCGACGTCGTCGGACGGCGTACGGGCAGACGAGTTCACGGGGGCAAGTCTGCCGTGAGCAACCAAGAAGCGGCTGAGGTTGTCGTCGACCGGTGGGTACGCTCGACGCCATGAGCCAGCCGGTCGAGCCGTCCGTCCCCGAGGGTTCTGAGGATCCGACCAGGTCGGAGCCGGTCGCGCAGGGACGCGTCATCGTGGTCACCTACAACCACATCGCAGCGGCGATCGCGGCGATGGCCACCGTCGTGGGACGGCCTGTCGTGGTGCTCGACCATCGTGGCGATCATCCCGAGCCGACCTCGTGGCTGGACGAGAACGCGTTGCTGGCCGACGACTCCCTGGTCGTGTGCGACCACGATGCCCCCGGCGCACTCGACCTGTTGAGGGCAGGGCTGCGTGGTCCGGGCGGCTACGTCGCGATGATGGGAAGCCGTCGCCGGGCCGAGCACGTGTTCGCCATGCTGCGCGACGAGGGCTTCACGCCGGACGAGACGGCGCGGCTGCGTGTCCCGGCGGGGCTGGACATCGGCGGCAAGGCACCCGGTGAGATCGCCCTGTCGGTGCTCGCCGAGATCGTCGCGACGTCGTACGCGCGTCCCGGCGGTCCGATGCGCGCCGCGGTGACGCGCGACCACCCGTGACGATGCCGACCCGCGTCGACGTGCGCGCGCTGGTCCGGGGACCGGCGATCGCCGGCCTCGCAGTCGCCATCCTGCTGATGCTGCTCGCGGGCTTGATCCCCGCGATGTTGAACTGGGACGTGCACATGCGGTCGTGGCCGCCGCTGCACGTCGTACTGCGGACCCGCGCGTCGGTCCGGGGACGGCCCCGGCCGTGCTGATCGCCGTGCTCGGCGTGATCTACGCGGGCAGGTTCGCGCAGACCGCATCATGGCGGATGCTGCTCCTCGGCAGCTACGGCACGGCCCTTGCGTGGTTGGCGAGCCTGGCGCTGGTCGACGGCAACAGCGGCATCGGCGTGATCCTCAACTACAAGTACGAGTACCTCAACACAGCCCGGACGATCGACTCCTGGTCGGCGTTGTCGACGATGCTGCACGAGTACGTCGCCCGGATCGACGCCGATCACCCGCACAACTGGCCGACCCACATCGCCGGACACCCGCCGGGCGCGGTCATGTTCTTCATCGCTCTGGTGGCGATCGGTCTGGGCAGCGGCCTCGCTGCCGGCTGGGTGGTCATCATCGTGTCGTCCACGACGGCCGTCGCCGTCCTGCAGACCCTGCGGGTGCTGGGTCAGGAGGACGTGGCCCGCCGCGCTGCACCGTTCCTCGTGCTCGGTCCGGCCGCGATCTGGATGGCGGTCTCGGCCGACGCCGTGTTCGGAACGGTCGCGGCCTGGGGCACGTGCTGTCTCGCCGTCGCTGCGACCAGGTCGGCCACCAAGGCGACGGCGCTGTGGTCTGTGCTGGCCGGACTGCTGCTCGGCTACTGCGTGATGATGTCCTACGGCCTTGCGCTACTCGCCGTGCTGGCTGTCTCCGTGCTGGTCATCACGCGACGATGGGCCCCACTCGCCTGGGTCGCCGGAGCCGGCCTTGCTGTCCTGCTCGCCTTCTACGCGGCCGGCTTCGCCTGGTGGGACGGGCTGCCGGCGCTGCACGTGCGCCAGTTCCGCGGGGTCGCCGCGAGTCGACCGCAGCAGTACTACCTGTGGGGCAACCTGGCTGCGCTCGCCTGGAGTGCCGGCCCCGTCATGTACTCGGGCCTCGCAGTGTTAGTCGGCCGACGGTGGTCGTCGTGGCGGGAGATCCTGGCCGCACGATCAGGTGCCCTGGCCTCGACGCGGGTCGTCGCGCTGTTGTCGCTGGCGGGGGTGGCCATGGTGCTCGGTGCTGACGTGTCCGGGGCGAGCCGGGGCGAGGTCGAGCGGATCTGGTTGCCGTTCGTCCCCTGGCTGCTGGTCGCGACCGCACTCCTGCCACGCCCGTGGCGACGGGTCGGGCTGGTCCTCCAGGTCACCGTCGCCCTGCTGGCCCAGCACTTGCTGCACCCGGACTGGTAGCTCAGCCGTCTCGAAGGGGCGCGGTGGCAAAGGCCCGCAGCCCGTCGAACGGCGCGATCTCCGCGTTGAACCCCAGCACGTCCCGCGCGCGTTGTGGGCTGGCCACGATGTGGCGCACGTCGCCCGCCCTGAACTGGCCGGTGACGCGTGGGGCCAGCTCGTCGCGCCCGGCGCCCGCCGCGACCAGCTGCGCCACCTCCGCGATCCGCACCGGGTGTCCCGAACACACGTTGAACGCCTCGAACGTGTCGGCGTCGAGGTCCATCACCCGCTCGATCGCCCGCACGTTCGCGCGTCCGACGTCGTCGACGTGCACGAAGTCGCGCATCTGGCCGCCGTCCTCGTACACCGTGGGGGCCTGGCCCGCCTCCAGGGCCGACCGGAACATGGCCGCGACTCCGGAGTAGGGCGTGTCGCGCGGCATGCCCGGCCCGTAGACGTTGTGGTAGCGCAGGGCCACGACCGAGCCGGGCAGCTGCCGGGCCCACGCCAGGGCGTAGTGCTCCTGGGCGAGCTTGCTCGCGGCGTAGCTGCTGCGCGGTTGCAGCCGGGCATCTTCGTCGACTGGCGCCCACTCCATCGGTCGGCCGCAGCGGGGGCAGCCGACCTCGAACGAGCCCGCCGCCAGGTCGTCCAGACCACGGGCCGTCGCGGCCTGGTCATCGTGGTCCGGGCAGCGGTAGCGGCCGTCGCCGTACACGACCATCGACGACGCCAGGGCCAGGCGACCGATGCCTGCCTCGGCCATCTCGGCGAGCAGCACCGCAGTGCCCAGGTCGTTGTGACCGGCATACAACGGCAGGTCGGCCGGCGTGACGCCGGCTCCCACCATCGCCGCCTGGTGACAGACGACGTCGACCCCGGTGAGCAGTGGCTTGAGCTCAGCGGCTGCCCGCACGTCGACACGGTGGATCTCACTGGCTCGCTGATGCCGCTGGCCGCCACCCGAGTGTGCCTGTGGGATGAACGCGTCGAGCGGGACGACCTCGTGGCCGGCGAGCTCCAGCTGGGACCAGACGGCGCCACCGATGAAGCCTGCGGCACCGGTGAGCAGCACCCTCATCGTGACATTTCCACGTTCCGTCCGGCCAGTGACACGTGGACGCCATCCTGCTCGATGTCCAGCGCCGTGATCGTGAAGCTCGTCGGGAGGCCGTAGACCGGGTGCGAGCTGTTGACGAGGGAGGTCAACAGGGGTCGCAGGTTGGGCGGGATCGGTGCAATGCGCGTGCCGCCGTTGGTGCCGACGAACGTGATGGTGCCGTCGGAAACAGCCACACCGACGTCGACGCTGAGAGTCCTCGGGAGTCCGGACTTCTTGTCGGGTTTGAGCGAGATGACGCCGACGTCCTGCGGCGTCTGACCGCCGTACGCCGCCGTGAACGGCCCCAGCGCGCTGACGGCGCTGTAGGGAATCAGGGCGCTGCCGGTCATCTGGGTCGCGGTCACCTCGGTGAGGCGATGCTTCGTGTGTACGTCGGTGAAGGTCACCGAGACGTCCTCGATGCGGATCTCCTTCGTGCGACCCGTCTTGGCCTTCACGGACGGGAGCGTCATCGTGACCTTGGAGATGTCGTTCGACAGCACCTGAGTCAGGAACGGGAAGCCTTTGATCTCGACGTTGGGCTTCGACTCCAGGTTCTCGCGATGCATCACATAGGTGGCCACCTTGTTCTCGACGTAGTGCACCGCCAGGCGGTCGCCGCCGATGAGGACCGCCGCAAGCACCACGAAGCCGATCAGGATTCTGCGCACAGTCGTGGTTCTCCTCGGTGACGGGGCAGACGTCGGGTGGGCGTCATGGCAGGGTGACCGGCAGGTCGAAGCCGTCGAGCGAGTGCTCACACGCGCAGCCGGTACGGGTGTCGGGGAGCTTGTCGATCACGCCGACCAGGAGGTCTCGTAGCCGCTCCAGGTTGTCAGCGAAGGCGGCGAACACCTCGGCCTGGCTGACCGCCTCACCGCCGCTGATGCCGGCATCGCGGTCGGTGACCAGCGCGATGGCGGCGTAGCACAGCGCCAGCTCGCGGGCGAGGACCGCTTCGGGATGACCGGTCATGTTGACGATTGACCAGCCTTGAGCGGCGTACCACTGCGACTCGGCCCTCGTGGAGAACCGCGGTCCCTCGATCACGACCATGGCTCCGCCGTCGACGATCTCGTCGTCAGCGGCGGTCAGCGAGTGGCGGAGGCTGGGACAGTACGGGTCGGCGAATCCGACGTGGCAGGCGCCCGCGTCGAAGAACGTCTGCACTCGCGACGTCGTCCGGTCGACCAGCTGGTCGGGCACGACGACTGCGCCCGGTCCCAGCTCGGGCTGGAGACTGCCGACCGCACACGGTGCGAGGATGCGACGGACTCCGAGTGAGCGCAGCGCCCACAGGTTCGCCCGGTAGTTGACCCGATGCGCAGGGAACTCGTGCCGGCGGCCATGACGTGGCAGGAACGCCACGGCTCTGCCGTTGACCTGACCGATCGAGACCGCGGCGGACGGGTCTCCGTAGGGAGTCGACATCGGGACGTCCGTCGGCGAGCCGAGGAACTCGTAGAACCCCGACCCACCGATGACGGCGATCTCGGCCCGGACGTCAGACATGGGCGCCAGTCTTACACCTCCGCACGCCCACTCCGTGCCGCCGTGCCGCTGAGGGCGCGACTGGACGGAGTGGGCGCGACAGTGGCCGCGTTGCGCTCAGGCGCCTCGGGAACCGGCGCCCACCAGCTCGTCCACGGGACCGATTGGTGAGGGATGTCCGTCGTCCTCACGCAGGCCGTGCCTGTCCCACCACCTGCGCAACGGCCCCGGCGCCCACCAGTTGGCGTCGCCGAGCAGTCGCATCGTCGCCGGGACGAGGAGAGCGCGGACGACGGTGGCGTCGAGGAGCACTGCCACGAGCATCCCGACCCCGATCATCTTCAGGAAGACGATGCCCGAGGTGGCGAAGCCGCCGATCACGACCGCCAGCAAGAGCGCCGCGCTGGTGATGATGCGTCCGCTCCGCTCGAGACCGGCCGCCACCGAGGCGGTGTTGTCATGCGTACGATCCCATTCCTCGCGAATGCGGGAGAGCAGGAAGACCTCGTAGTCCATCGACAGTCCGAACAGGATTCCCAGCATGAGAATCGGCTGGGTCGCGTCCAGGAAACCGGGTGAGGTGAATCCCAACAGTCCCGAGAGGTGCCCGTCGGCGAAGATCCACGTGACGACACCGAAGGACGCGCCGATCGAGACGGCGTTCATGAGGACGGCCTTGAGCGGCAGCACCAGCGATCCGAAGGCGAGGAACAGCAGCACGAGCATGACCCCGACCACGATGAGACCCATCCAGGGCAGGTGATCGCCGATCGACTGGATCAGGTCGACGCTCTCCGCTGCAGATCCACCGACCAGGGCCGAGGCGCCGGGTCCCGGGTCGACCTCACGCAGCTGCTGCACGATCTGGTGTGACCGTGCGGTCTGGCTGTTGCCGCTCCACCGGACCTGGATGAGTGCGGTGCCGTCTGCCCGGTCACCCGTTCGGTCGATGACCTGCGCCGACGACACCCCATCGACGGCACCGAGCGCGGCGACGTACGACGTCGCCTGGGTGCTGCTGGCGCCGCTCAGCATGATGCTGGCGGTCGAGGTCTCCCCACCGAAGCGCTCCGCCTGGACGAGCGCGGCCTGGTGGCTGGGTGCGCTGGCCGGCAGGACGCGGTAGTCGACGCTGCCCCAGCTGGTGGACAGGAACGGGGTGGCCAGCGCGAACAACGCCGCCGTGATGGCCACGAGGTAGACGACCGGTCGCCGCATCACGCTGTGGGCCACCGCGGCCCACCGGGAGACGACCGGAGACCCGGTCACGAGTGCGGTCCTTCGCCCACGTCGCCAGGGCATCCGGCCCCTTTCGATGCGTGGGCCGAGAAGCGCGAGCACGGCCGGCAGGATCGTGAGGGCAGCGGTCATCGCGACGAGCACCGCGGCGACGCCGCCATACCCCATCGAACGCAGGAAGTTCTGCGGGAAGATCAGCAGCGACGACATCGAGGCAGCCACCGTGAGCCCGGAGAAGAGCACCGTGCGACCGGCGGTCGACATCGTCCTGACGACAGCGGCGCGGACGTGCTCGCGCTCGGCACCCGGCTGCACATCGAGCTCTTCCCGGAACCGGCTCACGATGAACAGCGCGTAATCGATCGCCAGGCCCATCCCGATCAGCGTGATGATGTTGATCGCGAACACGGACACGTCTGTCACGTTGGTGAGCAGCCGCAGTGCCGCGAAGGCCCCGAACACGGCGATCGCACCGACGAGGGTGGGCATCAGGGCCGCGACCATGCTGCCGAAGATCACCAGGCTGAGGAGGAAGACGATCGGCATCGTGAGGGACTCGGCTCTGGCGATGTCGGCACTCACCGACTCGTTCACGTCGCCGAAGACCGCCCACGGACCCCCGACGTGGGTCGTGAGGCCGACGGCGTCGAGCTTGTCCTTCACAGCGTCATAGCTCGCGGACTTGTCATCCTGGGTGACGCCGCTGAGCGTCAGGACGACCATGGCGGCGTGTCCGTCGGAACTGACGAGTCCCTGCGTCTGGGGTGCGTAGTACGGCTGGACGCGGCCCACGGCGTCCGCCGGGAGACCCGCGACGACGTTCTTCACGGAGCCCTCGAAGGCGGGATCGGTGGCCGTCAGGTCGGCACTCGAGTAGATCGCCACCACGTCGGCGTCGTGGCTGGTGAAGGCCGCCGCCTCCGCTGCTACCTCCTTGGCCGACTGGCTGGCGGGATCGTCGAACCCGCCGTTGCTCAGCGCTCCGAAGACGCCTACGCCATATCCGATGCACAGCACCAGGACTGCCACCCCGCTGACCAGGACCGCTGTTGCTCTGCGTGCCACCAGGGCACCCCACTGCTGGATCATCTCTTCGCCTCCCGCGATATGATGTCACTATGGTTAACGGCCATAACTGTTTACGATGTTCACTAGATTGTCAAGCGTTTATGATGGTCGGATTGGAAAGGAGTCCCGATGACCGAGGCAGTTCCGGTTGCAGAGGCCGTCGAGGTCCCGTTGACCCGCCGAGAGCGTCAGCGCCAGGCGACGTACGACGAGATCGTCGAGGTGTCGCGTCGCTTGATGGGCCAGGGCGACGGTCTGTCGCTGCGCGCGGTGGCGGCCGAGATGGGCATGACGGCCCCGGCGCTGTACCGCTACGTGGACAACTACCAGGAGCTCGTGCTGCTCATCGGCCGCTCGATCTATGCCGACGTGCTCGCCACCATGACGCAGTGGCGGGACCGTTTCCCGGACGACGACCCCGGCGCCCAGATCATCGCCGCCGCGTACGGGTTCCGAGACTGGGCGCTGAGCCACCGCGAGGAGTTCAGCCTGTTGTTCGCCAACCCGGCGGTGTCGAAGGAGGACGGGACCGAGCCGGACGACGGTATCCGCGAGTTCGCACAGTTCTACGGCGAGATCTACCAGCGGCTGTGGGACCGCTACGCGTTCCCCGTCCCCGGGGACGACGAGCTGGATCCCGATGCGCTGAGCTCGCTGAACGCACAACGCTCGGCGGGAGCGCTCCCCTGCGACTTCCCCGACATGCCGATCGGCTTGAACTGGATCTTGATCCGGGCCTGGAACCGGCTCTACGGGACCGTCACCCTCGAGGTCTTCCAGCACGTGGACTCCGCTGTCATCGAGTCCGGCGCCCTGTTCCGCGCCATGCTCGAGGACAACGGGCGCGAGCTGAACTTCGGTGACGACTGGCCCCGACTGCGCGAGCTGCTCACCGAGGTCGCGCGCAACCCCGAGCCTGCATCCGCCGACGCGCAGGCGGAAGCCAGCCAGGCAAACCTGTAGTCCGCGAGCCGCGTTTGCCTAGTGAGGAAGCCACCTGGCTTGTGAACTAGGCAAACGTGCGGCCAGGGAGGCACCTGCTTTCCCCCGGGGGTTATTTGAGGAGGAGGGTGCTGACACGGCGGCCGGCGACAGACAGACCCACCAGGCCCATCGTCGTCAGGTAGACCACCGCGATCACGGCGTCCCAGCCCATCGTGCCGAGTGACATCTCGCGGCACAGCACGACGCCCTGGTAGAGCGGCGTCCAGCGCACGATCGCCTCGACCGTGTCGGGATACGTGGACAGCGGGAAGAACGTCGCGGAGAAGAGGAACATCGGCGTGATCGACAGCTGGATGTACTCGAAGTCCTGCCACGTGCGCATCCAGGTCGTCAGCGCCATGCCGGCCCCGGCGAAGGCGAACCCGATCAGCATCGTCGCCGGCAGCGCCAGCAGCATCCACCAGGACGACACCAGGCCGAGCGCGAGCATGACCACGATGAACACCGACGAGTAGATCGCCCCACGCAGCAGCGCCCAGGTGATCTCGCCGCGAGCCACGTCGGTGGGTCGGATCGGCGTGGCCAGCATGGCGTCGTAGAGCTTCGCGTACTTCATCCGGAAGAAGATGTTGTACGTCGAGTCGAACAACGCGCCGTTCATCGCCGAGGCGGCCAACATCGCTGGTGCGACGAAGGGGACGTATCCCACCTGGCTGCCGTCGGCCAACGTGAAGTCACCGACGAGACCGCCGACGCCGATACCGATCGACAGCAGGTAGAGGATCGGCTCGAGCATGCCGGTGACGAACACGAACCAGCCGCGCTTGTAGACCAGGAAGTTGCGTTCGACGATGCGCCACGGGCGCCCACCCAGGAACGGCAGGCTGATGCGCGGGCCGAGGCTCCGGCGTTCGTAGTCCGGCACGGTGCGGGTCGGCGCGGTCATGACGAGAGCTTCTTCGCGAAGCCGGTGATGCAGTAGTACCAACCGACGAGCAACCACAGCAGCAGGTAGGCCAGATGACCGACCGCCGGCAACCACGACGCAGTCCCGAGCGTCAGGCTGCGGGAAAGCTCGACGCCGTGCCAGATCGGTGTCGCGTACGCGATCCAGGTGACCGCCTGAGGGAGCTGCGAGATCGGGAAGAAGGCCCCGCTGAACAAGAACATCGGCATCAGGCCGAGGCGGAAGACCAACGAGAATCCGCTGTCGCTCTTGAGCCGCGACGACAACCCCATGATCGGCGTCGCATACGCCAGCCCCACGAGCACCGAGACACCGAGCGCCGCGAGGCCGCCGAGCGGACCGGCCAGCGCGCCGTACGCCGCCAGCACGCCGAGGAAGACCGTGCAGGTCAGGGCGATGCGGAAGGCCACGAACGCCAGCTGTCCGGCCGCGACGTCGGCGACCCGCAACGGGGTGGCCGCCATCGAGTAGTAGAAGCGTTGCCACTTGAAGCCGGCCATCACCGGATAGGTCGACTCACCGACCCCGGCCTGCATGGCCGTGGTGGCCAGCAGGCCGGGTGCGATGAACGCCAGGTAGCTGACTCCGCCCAACGCGTCGGACGCGGAGTTCTTGTCGACGAAGCTGCCCAGTCCGACGCCCATGGCCGTGAGGTAGAGGAACGGCATGAGGAAGCTGGTGATCACGGACCCGCGCCAGGTCCGCTTGTAGACCGTCACCCAGTAGTCCGTGAGTCGAGGCACGAGCCGGGGAACGAACTCGTCCCACCTGAGACGGCGCCGAGCCGACTGACCGGCCGCTGCGACCGTCCCACCTGTCGTCGTGTCCTGGGTCACCGTGTCACCTCCCTCGTGCCGTCCGCATCGCGTCTCATGGTGACGTCAGTCGACCAGCGTGCGACCGGTGAGTCGGAGGAAAACGTCCTCCAGCGTCGCCCGGCGCACGAGCGAGGACAACGGACGAAGTCCCCGGTCGTGGACAGCAACGGCGCCGGCCTCACCGTCGTCGGTGTAGAGCAGCAGCCGGTCGGGCAGCACCTCGACCCGCTGCGCGAGGTCGGTCACCCTGGGCGCCATCGACTCGTTGTCGCCGACACCGAAGCGCAGCTCGAGCACCTCACGAGTCGAGTGCTCACGGATGAGCTGGATCGGCGACCCCTCGGCGACGATGACGCCCTTGTCCATCACGACCAGACGATCACACAGCTGCTCGGCCTCATCCATGTAGTGGGTGGTCAGCACCAGGGTCACCCCCTGCTGCTTGAGCCGGAACAAGCGGTCCCACAGCTGATGGCGGGCCTGCGGGTCGAGGCCCGTGGTCGGCTCGTCGAGCAGCAGCAGATCGGGCTTGTTGACCAGCGAGCGCGCGACCGTGAGGCGCCGCTTCATGCCTCCGGACAGGTCGTCGACCTTCGCCTTGCGCTTCTCCGTGAGCTGGACGAAGTCGAGGAGCTCCTCGGCGCGCCGGGACGCCTCGGCACGGCTGAGGCCGAAGTAGCGGCCGTAGACGACGAGGTTGTCGAACACCGTCAGTTCGTTGTCGAGCGTGTTCTCCTGCGGGCAGACACCGAGCCGGGCTCGGATCGCCGATCCGTCAGTGGCCGGGTCCATGCCGAGGATCTCCAACGACCCCTCCGTGACCGGCGAGACCGCCCCGATCATCCGCATCGTCGAGGACTTGCCGGCTCCGTTGGGGCCGAGGAACCCGAACGCCTCGCCCTGGTGGACCTCGACGTCGATGCCCTTGACCGCCTCGAACGCACCGTAGGACTTGCGCAGACCTCGCGCCACGATCATCGCGGTCGCGGCCGGAGGGCCGGTGGGCTCCGCGGCGTGCGGCAGGTCAGGCGTCTCGGTGGTCACGAGGCACGAGCCTAAGCCCGACCGCCGACGCTTCCCAACACCATTCCGGCCTGGTTCGTGTCGTTGCACGGTCTTGGCGCCTTCGGTCCGGACGGCCGCACGGACCCAGGGCGCGGGTCCCTGGCCCGGGGCGGCCGAGATGGCAGGATGGAGGGCGCGCCGCTCCGGACATTCCGGTCGTCGTCGTCCGTGCGTGGCATGAACCGGACGTCGTACGCCGGAAAGTTCGCGGCCGGGGCAACCACGAAGCACCGCGATGCGTCCTCGGGTCACGATGACCACGATCACGACCTGCACGCTCGGCCCAGCGGCGACGATGCCACTGGGTGAGAGCTGGTCCGCGCCCGCGGTGCCGCACGACGGGCAGCGGACGGGGGCAGGGCAGGTGCGAGACGACGAGCGCGCGGCGTTCGACGCCTTCGTGCGCGCCCGACTGCCGGAGCTCCTCCGCTTCGGTCGGGCTCTGACCGGGTCACCAGAGGCGGCCGCCGATCTTGTGCAGGACGCCCTCGAACGCACCCTGCTGTCCTGGTCGCGGCTGGAGTCCAGGCACGAGCCCGAAGGCTACGTCCGCCGCATCATGGTCAATCGCAACATCAGCATCTGGCGCAAGTTCGGCCGCGAACGTCCCACCGACGTGATCACCGACCGCGGAACCGAGGATCAGCACTTCGACAGCGATCTGTGGCAGGCGATCCAGCAGCTGCCCACGAAACAACGCGCGGTGATCGCGCTTCGCTACTACGACGACATGTCCGAGGCCGAGATCGCCCGCACCCTGGGTTGCTCGGTCGGCACGGTCAAGAGCCAGGCCTCCAAGGCACTCGACAAGCTCCGGCGGCTCGTGCCGCAGGACATCTGACCACCGGGAGGAGGGACGATGACAACCCCGAACGATCCGCACCGAGACGACGACCTCGAGGGGCGGCTCCGTCGCACGCTTCGTGATGGTAGACCCGACTCTCGACGTCGAGAGCTTCATCGCCGATGTCCACCGCGGTGCTCGGGGTCGGCGTCGGCGACAGGTCACCGGGGGCGTGCTGGCCACCGTGGCCATCATCGCCGGTGGCGCGTACGCCGTGACCTCGACCGGAGTCTTCGACGACTCGTCGACGCAGGCCGCCGACCAGGGCACACCCACCGTTACGTCGCCGCTGCCGGCGACCGAGACCGGCGCGACCACCTCGGGCGAGCCCTCGACCGACGTACGGGGCAAGGCGCTCTCGCTCTCGGCCACTGACACCGAGCACCAGTACGTCCTGCTCACCACCGGTCGGGACGGCTGCCGGGCACCCTGCGCCGAGGTCGACACCACCGCCGACGGCGGGCAGACCTGGCACCGGACGGCACCACTGGACGTCGCCCCGTCGTTTCCCGACCCGACCGAGAACACGGTCCACGACGTGCGGTTCGCCAACACCAACGACGGCTGGGTCTTCGGCGGCGCACTCCGCTCGACCCATGACGGTGGGGCGTCCTGGACCCGGCCGACGCTTCCGGCCAAGGGGATCGTCACCGCGCTCGAGTCGTCGGCCCGCTTCGTCTACGCCAGCCTCTACGACGACCCGACCGGCACCTCGACCATCGTGCGTTCCCCCGTCGACCGCGACGCCTGGGAGACGGTCGACGTGGGGGGCGCCGTGGGGTCTCGCCTGCGGTACGTCAGTGCGCTCGCCGTCTCGTCGGACGTCGTCGCGGTGCTGGCTAGCCCGACCTACGTGAGCGCCGACAACCAGATCAACGCGAGCACCGACGACGGCGCGACCTGGAACCAGATCTCGCCCTGCAAGCTGGGCGACTGGCCCTCCAGCATCTCCACCAGCGCCAACGCCGTCTGGACGCTGTGCTCGGGCAAGTCCGCCAGCCCGTGGGTCACGACGAATGCGGGCGACCACCTGGACCGACGTACCCGGCACCTTCTCCCCCGGCGGGTTGGTGATGGGTCGCGACGACTCCACCGCCGTGGTCATCGACAGCGGCGCTCCCGGCATCAGCCTCGTCACCGTCGGCAACCCTCCCGAGCGGGCGCTGGCCGACCGCGGCGACTTCCTCCCGATCGGCTTCACCAACGCTGCCACGGGCTACCTGCTGGACTTCGACGGCAACATCCTGCGTACCACTGACAGCGGGGCGACCTGGCAGACCTATCCGCTGCCCTGACCGGCCGCGGAGGCCCGTTCCAGCGCGGTCCGGGCCCGGTCCAGCACTGCGGCATCGTCGCCGCTGGCGGACACGTCGATCCGGACCAGATCGACCGCCGCCCGCGTCGCGGCCGCGGCGAGCACGGCTCCGGTGCGGGCGTCACCTCGGATCGACGGCTTGCCGTTCTCGGCCAATCGCTCGGCCAGCTGCGCCGTCTCGGCTCCGACCTCGGCGATCGCGAGGACGACCTCGGCGGCAGCGCGCAGCGCCGTCGACCGGTCGGCATCGTCGCGTGCGGCCAGCACCTGCGCGTACGCCAGGCCGTCGTCGTCCGCGAGCTGGGTAGCCGTCTTCCGGCAGTCGTCGGCAAGGTCCGCAAGCTGCTGGGCATCGTCGAGAACGTCGACGGAGTACCGCGCCGCCATCCCGGCCAGGCCAGCAGATACCGCCACCGTCAGTGCGGCCGCGGCACCGCCCCCTGGCGCGGGGGTGCGCTGGGCGAAGGCCTCGAGGAGGCCGTCGACGGACTGGCCGCCATACGACCGGCCGGCAGGACCGTCGGCATCGTCGAACGCAGTCAGAACAGGCCTACTGTCTGCTCGTCGGCGTCGAGGTCGATCCGCGCTGCTGCCGGGTCGGAACCGAGGCCGGGCATGGTCCGCATGTCGCCGCAGATCGGGTAGATGAAGCCGGCTCCGACCGAGGCGCGGACCTCGCGGACGGGGAGCCGCCATCCGGTCGGAGCGCCCTTGAGCTTGGGGTCGGCGGACAGCGACAGGTGCGTCTTGGCCAGGCAGATGGGCAGTCGTCCGAAGCCCGCGGCCTCATAGGTGTCGAGCTGCCGCGAGCGCGACGGTCGAGAAGTCGACGCCGTCAGCGCCGTACACGCTGGGTCGCGATCGTGGTGATCTTGTCGCGCAGGCTCGCCTCGTCGGGGTACAGGAGCCGGAACTCGCTCGGCTCGTCGGCTGCTGCCCTGACTGCCTCGGCCAGCTCGATCAGCTCCCGCGCCACCGTCGGTGAAGTGCGTCGAGACCGCGCAGCGTACGCCGAGCTCGGCCGTCAGCTCACGAATCACTGCGTACTCGCTCTCGTGGTCCGTCGGGAAGGCGTTGATCGCGACGACAGGGGTGACGCCGTGCAGCCGGACGTTCTCGATCTGCTTGGCCAGGTTGGCGAAGCCGGTCCGCACGTCCTCGGGGTTCTCGGCCAGCAGGTCCGCGGGCAACGGCTTGCCCGCAACGATCCGATAGTGACCCGAGTGTGCCTTGAGTGCGCGGACGGTGGCGACGACCACGGCCGCATCGGGGGCCTCGCCGGAGACCCGACACTTGATGTTGAAGAAGCGTTCTGCGCCCATGTCGGCGCCGAACCCGGCCTCGGTGATGACCATGTCGCCGGCTCGCAGCGCGATCAGGTCCGCGATCACGGACGAGTTGCCGGTGGCGATGTTGCCGAACGGGCCGCAGTGCACGAACGCAGGCGTGTTCTCGATCGTCTGGACCAGGTTGGGCTTGATGGCCTCGCGGAGCACGACAGTCATCGCACCGGCCGCCTTCAGCTGTTCGGCTGTCACGGGCTCGCCCTCGCGCGTGTAGCCGACGACGATCCGGCCGAGCCGCTCCCGCAGGTCACGCAGCGAGGTCGTCAGCGCGAGCGCCGCCATCACCTCCGAGGCTGCGGTGATGTCGAAGCCGGTCTGCCGTGGTACGCCGTCCCCGCGCGCGCCGAGGCCGACGATCACGTTGCGCAGCGAGCGGTCGTTGACGTCGAGGACCCGTCGCCAGGTGATGCTCGGCACGTCGAGCCCGAGGGCGTTGCCCCGGAAGAGGTGGTCGTCGAGCATGGCGCTGAGCAGATTGTGCGCAGCCGTGACCGCGTGCATGTCGCCGGTGAGGTGCAGGTTGAGCTTCTCCATCGGCACCACCTGGCTGTAGCCACCACCGGCGGCGCCACCCTTGATGCCCAGCGCAGGACCCATCGAGGCCTGCCGGATCGCCACCACCGCGTTCGTGCCGATGTGGCGCATCCCCTGGGCCAGCCCGACCGTGGTGGTGGTCTTGCCCTCGCCGAGCGGGGTCGGCGTGACGGCCGTGACGACGACGTACTTCCCGCGAGGCTGGTCGGCCAGCTCAGCGATCGCGTCGGTGCTCACCTTCATCACGTCGCGCCCGTAGGGCTCGAGCAGGTGACTGCCGAGTCCCATCTCGTTGGCGATGTCCTCGATCGGCTTGAGCGAAGCAGCGCGCGCGATCTCGAGGTTTCCTTCGGTCACCTGTTCCTCCTTGCGAGTCTCACGGGAGACTGGCACGACTGGTGCCGTCGCGCGATTGACTTCACAGATACGACCATGGACGGTGACCCAGCGTGTAGGGCCGATCGTCCCGTCTGTACGGCGTTGGGCACGGATGTCGGACGGTCAACGGGATGCACTTCTCCAGTCGTCGGCCAACATCGCCATCAACACCTCGTCGTGCCAGCGGTCGCCGTGGAAGACCACCTCCCGCCGCCGACCCTCCTCGCTGAAGCCGGCCGCGCGGTAGGACCGGATCGCCCGCTGGTTGTACGCATAGACACCCAGCTGGATGCGGTGCAGGCCCATCTCCGCGAAGCCGTAGCCCATGATCAGACGCACGGCCTCGGTTCCGAGCCCCTGCCCCCAGAACTCTCGCCCCAGAACGATCCCGAGCGTGGCACAGCGGTTCTTGGTCACGCCGAACAGGCTCAGCTGCCCCAGGACGCGGCCGGACCCGGTCGCGGAGGACGCCTCGTCCCCACTGACCGTTTCGACGATCGTGAAGCCTGCGTCCGCAGCGATGTTGGAACCCCAGGACCGCATCAGGTCGGACACGGTCGCCGCCGGGGTCGGGCGCACGAAGTTCGTCTGGAAGATCGAGACGTTCGGGTCGGCCCACCAACGCACCAGTTCGGCGAAGTCCTCCTCGCGGGACTCGCGCAGGGTCACGTGCGGTCCACGCAGCAACCGATCGCCGTAGGTGAGCGCGTCATCGAGGGTCCAGGGCTCGTCCATGCGCCGATGCTGGCAGGGCCACCGCTTCCCCGCAATCGCGGCCCACCCCGACGTCGGGACGGTCTGTCGGCGCACTCGGGCAGGATGGGGTCGTGGCAACCACCCGAGACAGCAGCGACGGCATGGCCGGGTTCTCTGCCGTGACCCGCACGTGGTTCGCCGACGCGTTCGCCGAGCCGACTCCGGCACAGAGCGGCGCCTGGCGTGCTATCGCCGCCGGTCGCAACGCGCTCGTCGTGGCCCCGACCGGATCCGGCAAGACGCTCGCGGCTTTCCTGTGGGCGCTCGACCGTCTCTCCGCAGCTCCCCCACCGGACGACAAGCTGCACCGTTGCCGCGTCCTCTATGTCAGCCCGCTCAAGGCGCTGGCCGTCGACGTCGAGCGAAACCTGCGGACGCCGCTGGCCGGCATGCGCCAGACCGCGGCCCGACTCGGCACCGAGCTGCCCGAGCTCCACGTCGGGATCCGTTCTGGCGACACCTCTGCGGCCGACCGGCGACGGCTCGCCACCACCCCACCCGACGTCATGATCACCACGCCCGAGTCGTTGTTCCTCATGCTCACCTCGCAGGCGCGCGAGTCGTTGCGCGGCGTCGAGACGGTCATCCTCGACGAGGTCCACGCCGTGGCCGGCACCAAGCGTGGCGCCCACCTCGCGTTGTCGTTGGAGCGCCTCGACGAGCTGCTCGCCCAACCGGCCCAACGCATCGGGCTGTCGGCAACGGTGCGGCCGATCGACGAAGTGGCACGTTTCCTGGGCGGCGCCCATCCGGTCGAGGTCGTCGCGCCTCCGTCGACGAAGCGGTGGGACCTCGAGGTCGTCGTACCCGTCGAAGACATGACCGAGCTCGGACAGCTCTCCGACGACCTCGAGGGGCCTGCCGCCGGCAGCGCTCCGCGGGCGTCGATCTGGCCGCACGTCGAGGAGCGCATCGTCGACCTGGTGCAGCGGCAACGATCCACGATCGTGTTCGCCAACTCCCGTCGGCTGGCCGAGCGACTCACTGCCCGGCTCAACGAGATCGCTCTGGAGCGCCTGGGTGACGATCTGCCCGCGGCCGGACAGCCGGCTCAGATCATGGCCCAGAGCGGAGCGTCGCACGGCGTGCCCGAGGTGCTGGCGCGGGCTCACCACGGTTCGGTCAGCAAGGAGCAGCGGGCCCTGATCGAGGAGGACCTCAAGGCCGGACGGCTGCCCTGCGTGGTCGCGACCTCGAGCCTCGAGCTCGGCATCGACATGGGCGCGGTCGACCTCGTCGTCCAGGTCGAGTCGCCACCCTCGGTCGCCAGCGGCCTCCAGCGTGTCGGGCGGGCCGGGCACCAGGTCGGCGAGGTGTCGCGAGGTGTGCTGTTTCCCAAGCACCGGGCCGACCTGGTCCAGACCGCCGTGACGGTCGAGCGCATGCGCGTCGGTCAGATCGAGGCGCTGCGGATCCCCGCCAACCCGCTCGACGTCCTCGCGCAGCAGATCGTCGCGTGTGTCGCCGTCGACACCTGGGACACCGACGAGCTCTACTCCGTCGTACGCCGGGCGGCGTCGTTCGCCACGCTGCCGCGCTCCGCGTTCGACGCCACCCTCGACCTGCTCTCGGGTCGCTACCCGTCGGATGAGTTCGCCGAGCTGCGACCGCGCCTGGTGTGGGACCGGGTTGCCAACACCGTCGTCGGACGACCGGGTGCACTGCGGCTGGCCGTCACCTCCGGGCGGCACGATCCCCGACCGCGGACTGTTCGGTGTGTTCCTGGTCGGGGAGAAGGCCTCGCGCGTCGGAGAGCTCGACGAGGAGATGGTCTACGAGTCCCGGGTCGGTGACGTGTTCGCCCTGGGTGCGTCCAGCTGGCGGATCGAGGACATCACGCACGACCGGGTGCTCGTCTCCCCAGCGCCTGGGCAGCCAGGCCGTCTGCCGTTCTGGAAGGGCGACTCGCTGGGCCGACCGGCCGAGCTCGGTGCGGCGGTGGGTGCGTTCGTCCGTGAGGTCTCCGCCCTGTCCACCGAGGCTGGTGTCGAGCGGGTCACGTCGGTCCGGTCTCGACGCGTTCGCGGCCGCGAACCTCGTCGCGTTCCTCGCCGAACAGCGCACCGACACCGGCTACGTCCCCCATGACCGCCAGCTGCTCGTCGAACGCTGCCGCGACGAGCTCGGCGACTGGCGGCTGATCATCCACTCCCCCTACGGCGCGGCCGTGCACGGCCCGTGGGCGCTGGCGATCGGCGCGCGGCTCCGCGAACGGTTCGGCATCGACGCGCAGGCGATGGCCGGAGACGACGGCATCGTGATCCGGATCCCCGAGACCGACGCCGAGCCACCAGGAGCGGCCCTGGCCCTCTTCGAGCCGGACGAGCTCGACGACCTGGTGACCACCGAGGTCGGCGGCTCGGCGCTGTTCGCCTCCCGCTTCCGCGAGTGTGCGGCCCGCGCCCTGCTGCTCCCGCGCCGCGACCCCGGTCGCCGCTCGCCGCTCTGGCAGCAGCGGCAGCGCTCGGCCGCCCTGCTCTCGGTGGCCAGCAAGTACGGCTCGTTCCCGATCGTGCTCGAGGCCGTCCGAGAGTGCCTGCAGGACGTCTACGACGTGCCGGCTCTCATCCAGCTCATGCGCGACATCGAGGCGCGCCGTATCCGCGTGGTCGAGGTCGAGACCCAGACGCCGAGTGCGTTCGCCCGCTCGTTGCTGTTCGGGTACGTCGCGTCGTTCGTCTACGAAGGTGACTCGCCTCTCGCGGAGCGCAAGGCGGCCGCGCTGGCCCTCGACCCGGCGCTGCTGGGCGAGCTGCTCGGCCGCACCGAGCTGCGTGACCTGCTCGATCCCGAGGTGGTCGACGAGGTAACCCTCGAGGTGCAGTGGCGCACCGAGGAGCGGAGGATCCGCGGTCTCGAAGGGGTGGCTGACGCCCTGCGGGTGCTCGGCCCACTGACCCGCGACGAGCTCCGCGCACGCTCGGTCGACGCGGCCGAGCTCGACGCCTGGGTCGATGAGCTGTTGGTGGCGCGGCGCGCGGTCCCCGGCCGTATCGCCGGCATCGACATGATCGCCGCCGTCGAGGACGTGGCCAGGCTTCGTGACGCCCTGGGGATGCCGGTGCCTCCAGGTGTCCCCGATGCGTTCACCGAGCCGGTGCCCGACCCGCTCGGCGACCTCGTGGCGCGGTTCGCCCGCACCCACGGCCCCTTTGTCACCGCTGAGGTCGCGACCCGGTTCGGCCTCGGCCAGGCCGTCGCCCACGACGCGCTGAAGCGGCTCGCTGCCGCCGGGCGGGTGGCCGAAGGTGAGTTCCGACCCGGGGGCCATGGCAGCGAGTGGTGTGACGCCGAGGTGTTGCGTCGGCTGCGTCGCCGGTCCCTGGCGGCGGCTCGGCGTGAGGTCGAGCCGGTCGAGCCCGCTGTGCTCGGTCGCTTTCTGCCTGTGTGGCAGGGCGTCGGCAGCAGGTTACGCGGGTCCGACGGCGTGCTCGCCGTGGTCGAGCAGCTGGCCGGCTGTGCGGTGCCGGCATCGGCGCTCGAACCGTTCGTCCTCGGGAGCCGTCTCGTCGACTACCGCCCCGCCATGCTCGACGAGCTCACGTCGGCCGGCGAGGTGGTCTGGGCCGGTGCCGGTGCCTTGCCCGGCAGCGACGGCTGGATCAGCCTGCACCTGGCTGACACCGCACACCTCACGCTCCCCGACCTCAGCGACGTCGACCTCACCGAGCGCCATCAGCAGATCCTCGAGGTGTTGTCCGCCGGCGGCGGCTACTTCTTCCGCCAGCTCTCCGACGCGATCGGTTCCACCGACGACGCCGGCGCTGGTGACCGCGCTCTGGGACCTGGCCTGGGCCGGCTACCTGACCAACGACACGATCGCACCGCTGCGCGCCCTCAGCAGCGGTCGTGGCGCCCACCGCCCCCGGCGCTCTGCACCACGCGGACGCATCGGGGGTCGAAGCGGCATGAGCCGGGCTGCTCTCGGCCGCCCCGCCATGCCGACGCGCACCGGCCCGCCGACCGTCGCGGGGCGCTGGTCCAGGACTCCTGACCGCGAGACCGACCCGACGCGCCGTGCCCACGCGGCCGCCGAGGCGCTGCTCGAGCGGCACGGTGTCGTCACCCGTGGCGCTGTGGTGAGCGAACGCACGCCCGGTGGCTTCGCGGCCGTCTACAAGGTGCTGGCCGCGTTCGAGGAGTCCGGACGTTGCCGGCGCGGCTACTTCGTCGCAGGCCTGGGCGCAGCGCAGTTCGGCATCACGGGAGCGGTCGACCGGCTCCGGGCGATGACCTCCGACGGCGCCGGGGCGGCGACACCAGCCGGCGTCCGCCCTGGTCCTCGCCGCGACCGATCCCGCCAACCCGTTCGGCGGGGCACTGCCCTGGCCGGACCGCGCTGACGACACCGCGACCACCGGGCACCGGCCGGGCCGCAAGGCCGGGGCGATCGTGGTGCTCGTCGACGGGTCGCTGGCGTTGTACGTCGAGCGCGGAGGCCGCACCCTGCTGACGTTCACGACCGACCCGTTGCGCATCCAGCCCGCGGTCGACGCGCTGGCGCTGGCGGTGCGGGACGGGGCGCTGGGCAAGCTCACCGTCGAGCGCGCCGACGGCGAGCACATCCTCGGATCGCCGCTGTCCGCCGCACTCGAGGCGGCCGGGTTCCACGCGACCCCGCGCGGGCTGCGCCTGCGTGCCTGAGGCCGCGATGTCAGGGCGCGATGTCGAGCGACCGACGCAGGAAGTCGAGCTGGAGCAGCAGCAGGTTCTCGGCGACCACCTCGTCGTTGGCCATGTGTGTCATCCCCGACAGCGGCAGCACCTGGTGCGGCCGTCCGGCCGCGAGCAACGCGCTCGAGAGTCGGAGGGTGTGCGCGACGACGACGTTGTCGTCAGCCAGGCCGTGCACGAGCAGGAGCGGCCGCGAGAGTCCGGCCGCCATCGGCAGCAGGCTGTTGGCGTCGTACACCGCCGCGTTGTCGTCGGGATGCCCGAGGTACCGCTCGGTGTAACAGGTGTCGTAGAGCCGCATGTCCGTCGTGGGTGCACCTGCCACCGCGGCGCCGAAGACCTCCGGATGCCGAAGCACGCCCAGCGCGGAGATGTAGCCGCCGAACGACCAGCCGCGGATCCCCACCTTGCTGGTGTCGATGTCGTCGGGGAACCGGCGGGCCAGGTCGGCGAGCACCTCCACCTGGTCATCGATCGTGCCGATGAAGTCGTGTCGCACGAGCTTGTCCCAGGCGGGTCCGCGGCCGGCCATCCCTCGTCCGTCGGCGACGACGACCACGAAGCCCTGGTCGGCGAACCACTGCTGCTGCAGCACCGACCGGGCGCTTCGGACCACCGTCTGGACCTGGGGGCCGCCGTAGGGGTCCATGAGCACCGGCAGCCGACGCGAACCCTTGACATGCCCGGCCGGCCACAGCACCAAGGTGGGGTACGACCGCGAGCCCACCTCGAGGAGCTCCGGCTCGACAGTGAGCGGGACCGGCTCGGCCAGCGACCCCACGGTCCCGACCGGCTCGCCACCAGCGAGCACCGTGGTGACGACCGCCGGGTCGCGCAGGGTCTGCTGCGCCGCCACGACGGTGTCGCCGCCTGCGGCTGCGGTCACGATGCCGTCCTCGTCGCTCAACGGCTCGACCGAGCCGTCGAGGCCCAGCCTGGCCAGCACGATCGCGCCGGCTCGCGACGACGGCGACACCAGGGCGAGGACACCCCCGTCCTCCACCGAGATCACGCGTCGCACCTGAAGCCCGGCCGGAGTGAACGGCTCGCCGTCGACGGCGAGGTGCCGCGTTTCCGCCACGTCGAGTCCGTGCAGCAGCGCACCCGAGTCGAGTCGGCGGGGCGTCCCCGGCAAGAGCTCGACCCAGGCGTCGTCGGTAAGGGCCCGCAGCAGGCTGCTTCGACCCGTTGCCGGGTCGACGTCGCGGAACTCGAGCCGGCTCTGGTCGCGCGTGAGCACGCTCAGCAGCGGCATGGGACCGGTCCACTCGACGTGTGCGAGGTATTCCAGCACGTGGCCGTCGAGCGCCGCGTCGGACCGCCAGTCGACGTCGACGCGTTGGCCGTCGAGCGACACCAGCGCCAGCGAGACCCGGGCGTTGTCCGTCCCGGCCACGGGGTAGCGCAGGCGGGCCGGCTCGGTTTCGGGGTGTGCGGGATCGGCGATGTGCCACACGGTCACGTCGGACTCGTCGTACCGCTCGACCAGCAGCGACTCACCGTCCGGCGCCCACCAGAACCCACGCGCCCGGCCCAACTCCTCGGCCGCCGCGAACTCGGCCAGTCCCCAGCGCACCTCAGCCGGCTCGCCGGGCTCGGGGCCGATCAGCAAGCGGTCGCCGCGGCCCCCTCAGGTGCCTCCGCACCTCGGCTCCGTCCACCACGTGCAGCCCGTCATCGCCGGCATAGGCGACCCGCCGTCCGGTCGGGTCCAGGCAAGGGTCGATCACCGACGAGGTGGTCGCGAGTTGTCGCGGCGAGGCATCGCTGGTGAGGTCGACCACGAACAGCCGCGACGACAGGGCAAACGCCGCGCGAGTGACCTCGGTGTCGGTGGTCATCGCGACGATCCCAGACCCACGCACGCGCATCCGCTCTCGGCGTGCCCGTTCCTCCTCGGTCAGAAACTCCTCGGGGCCGTCCAGCAGCGTCATCGGGTCGGCTACCAGACGCTCGTGGCCGCTGGTCACGTCGAACAGCCACAGAGACTGCGCCATCGAGAAGCCGGACGCAGAGCGCAGGAACAGCATCCGTGTCCCGTCGGGACTCACGACGAAGCCGCGGGGCAGCCCCGCGTTGAAGTCGTGGGTGCGCGCAGCAAGTCGCGGAAAGGAGTCGTCAGGCATGGGCACAGTCTTAGCACCTGAGAAGTCCCTGGCAACCGAGTTACACCGGCCCCGACGGAGGCACCGCGATGCCCGAAGGTGACACCGTCTGGCGCACCGCGCGCCGGCTCGACCAGGCACTCAGCGGCAGCATGCTCACGATCTCCGACTTCCGCGTGCCGGAGTACGCCGAGGTCGATCTCTCCGGCCAGGCTGTGGTCGAGACCGTGAGCCGGGGGAAGCACCTCCTCACGCGACTTCCCGAGCTCACCATCCACTCGCACCTGAAGATGGAGGGGTCGTGGCACGTCTACAAGGCGGGGTCACCCTGGCGCTCGCCTGGTTTCCAGGCCCGGGTCGTGCTCGCCACCAGCGCCTGGCAAGCCGTCGGGTTCCGGCTCGGGACGTTGCACGTCATCCCGCGCGACGAGGAGGAATCGCTGGTGGGTCACCTCGGACCCGACCTGCTCGGGCCGGACTGGTCGGCGCCCGAGGCGGTGACCCGGCGTGAGCGCGCGTCCGGACGTCGCGATCGGCGAGGCCCTGCTCGACCAGCGCAACCTCGCGGGTATCGGCAACCTCTACAAGGCCGAGGCGCTGTTCCTGCTCGGGGTGCATCCGAGCACACCGGTCGGCGAGGTCGACGTGCTCCCGCAGCTGGTCGACAAGGCGCACCGGCTGCTGGTGCTCAACAAGGAGCGTCCGGAGCAGACGACCACCGGCAACACCCGGCGCGGCCAGCGTCACTGGGTGTACGGCCGCGCGGGTCAACCCTGCCGTCGGTGCGGTACGCCGATCGCGGCCGCGACCCTCGCCACAGGCACTGACCTGGACCGCACGGCCGGCCTGGTCTCGGCGGTCGACAACCCCAGCCAGGCCCGGATCAGCTACTGGTGCCCGTCCTGTCAGCCCGCTCCCGCCTGAGGTCGGCCGGTTGGCCCGTGGCCTGAGCGGCCACATCGCGCAAACACGGACCGGGTTAACCTGGCTCGGTGGCCGACTTCGTCGTACGACGCTGGGACCTGACGCCCTACCCGGGTGATCAGGCTCCGCCGCACGTCCACCACAAGGGCGACGAGGCCTTCTGCGTGGTGGACGGACAGCTCGAGGTGCTGATCGGTGACACGCGCCGGAAGCTGTCCGCCGGAGACCACGTCGTCGTGCCCGCGGGAACCGTGCACACGTTCGCGACCGTGGGCGACGAGACAGTGCGGGTGATGGTGGTCATGACCCCGCAGATCGACGCGCTCGTGCGGGCGCTGCACCAGCCGTACGAGGGCGACTGGAACGAGCTGTGGGAACGCTTCGACTCCGAGCTGGTCCAGCTCGATGGCGAGGGTCACCCGATCTGACGGGTGCATCGAGGGCCGGAGTTGACCTGGCGAGTCCTGACGGCGAGATCGGGGGGGCGAAGCGCGGTGGCTACCCTGGCTCCAGGTTCGAGGTGAGGCTCGACAGCGGCGCTCAGGTGGTGGTCGCGGACTCGGGGCCATCGGCTCGACCCGTCAGCGTGGTGAGTCCCCGAGACGACAGCGGCGTAGCGATGAGTTCGCGCCGCAGATCCTGTCTGTATTGACATGACCGCGACCTACACCTTTGACATCTTCTCCAGCATCGACGGCTTCGGCTCCTACGGCCCCCCGGGCGACTGGGGCGGCTACTGGGGCAAGCAAGGCCCCGAGCTGCTCGAGCACCGGCTCGCAACGTACAACGGCGAGCAGCGGATGGTCTTCGGAGCCAACACGTACCGGGCGTTCGCGGAGATGCTGGCCAACAGCAACGAGGGAGACGACGTCCGCGACCCCTGGGTGGACCGGATGCGGGGCCTGCCGACGTTCGTCATCTCCTCGACGCTGGAAGAACCCCTCGACTGGCCGGACGCGACCGTTGTCAGCGGGGATCCGGTCGAGATCGTTGCCCGGCTCAAGGAGGAGTCCGACGTCCCGTTGCGCTCGCACGGCAGTCTGACCCTCAACCGGGCGCTGATGGCCGCCGGGTTGGTAGACCGCGTGCAGCTGACGCTGTACCCGGTGATCTCCGGCCAGACCGGGGACGAGCCGATCTTCGCCGACGCGGCCGACTTCGACCTCGAGCTGCTCGAGAGCCGGACCCTCGACGCGGGCATCACCGAGCTGATCTACCGGCCCACCCTGCGCACCTGGGGCGCCTAGGAGGTCGGCAGGGGCGTAGCTAGTTCGCGAGGAGGGTTGCCGTGTCCAGGAAGGTTGCTGCCTCGCGGGCGTGGCCGTACCAACGGAGATAGAGGCCAGTCGTGACCCGCTCGACGAAACCCCATCGCCACACGCGCTCAGGATCGACGTTCGCGGGCTCGGCCAGTCGCCGACATTCCGCGCGTAGCATGGGGCGTGCCGCGCCCGGCCGGAACGCTTCGACCTCCGCGATCTCCCGGCACGCGTCCCGCATGACGACCCCGAGGTCGTAGGCGCGCTCCCCGACGAATCCGTCCGGGTCGATCAGTGCCCAGCCTTCCCGGCGACGAAGCACATTGCCTGCGTGCGGGTCACCGTGACACACCACCTCCGCTCGCTCTGACGCCGCCAACTCTTCGCCGTACTCGGTGGCGACGACGAGCACGTCCTCATGCTGGGTCCCGTAGCGTGGACCTAGGTCGGCCAGGATGGCCAACAGACCGGATGCCTTGCTCTCGAACGGCCGACCACACGTCAGGGGCACTCGCCAGGCCTCCCGCAGCAAGGGCACGAGAACCTGGCTCTGGCCGCTCAGCGTGGACGCCCCGGTCCAGAGATCGTGGCCAAGTCGCTCCAGGAGCAGAGCACCGCGGTCGGCTTCCCACGCCAGAACCTTCGCATAGGCGTGACCGTCACCGGCTTTCAGGACGCGCACGGCCCAGTCCAGGGCACCTGGTTCAGCGATCTTGAGGACCGCCGCCGAGCCGTCCGCGCGCCTCACGGCCAAGGGAGGCGTGCCCGCTCCGCCGACGAGCCAGCGCTCGACCGTCAACCCCCACTCATGGCACACGGTCCGCACCACCGCGCCGAAGTGCTTGACGGATACCGAGATGTCCCGATCGGAGATGCTCCGGCGGCGCTCGGCCTCTGCCACGGCGTCATCGATGGGATCCCGGCTCACCGAGCAACGGTACCGACCGCGTCATCCACCCCTGAGGAGCGCGCGACACATCGCAGGTCCAAGGCGGGGGCACCGATCCGTCATGGGACTGTCACCCCACCACGCAGAACTCGTTGCCGCCGGGGTCAGACATGCCTACGCCGTCCGCGCAGTCGGCGTCGATCCGGGTAGCTCCGAGTGCCGACAGTCGCTCGACTTCGGCGTCGACGGTTGATGGGCCCGATGGCGTCAGGTCGAGATGGAGCCGATTCCTGCCAAGCTTGGGCGCCACCGGCTCGCCACCCCAGGTGATCTTCGGACCACCGGCGGGAGCCTGAACCGCGGTCTCACCGTCCTGGTCCCAGACGAGGTTCCAGGCCAGCGCATCGCGCCAGAAGTAGCCGACCTCGGCGAGACCGTCGCCGGCCAGCGAGCTGAAGAACGGGCAGCCGGCGAGGAAGGTGCCCCCGGGCTCGAGTACGCACAGTTCGTTACCGTCGGGATCAGCGAGGACCACGTGTTCGGCGTCCTGTCCCTGGCCGACATCCAAGTGCCGGGCGCCTAGCTCCAGTGCTCTGTGGACCGCCGTCTCCTGCTCGAGGCTGGAGGTCGGCTTCAGGTCGGGGTGCATCTGGTTGGGACCCCACTTCTTGCCGGCACCGGCAACGAATCGCAGACCGAACCCCACGTCGGGCAGTGCCGCCAGTGCCGGCGCACTCCGTTCGATCGTCACGTTGTGGCCGAGCAACCCGCCCCAGAACCCGGCCAGACGCTCCGGGTCGGGTGAGCTGAAAGTCAGGGCCATCAAATCGCACACCATGCATGTCATTCTCCGGCGCACTCGCGCGGCGTCAATCGAATACCGAGAGGGCGGCCCGCCCCACCGCTCTCGCTGCGAGGGCGGGCGTGGTTATGCCCGGGCGAAGTGTCGGCGCCGGGCTAGGCTGCGGTGTGCCCGAGTTCACCTGGCGACCGGCCAACGAGGCAACGACCGAGGACGTCGAGGCGGTGTTCGACACCGGTGGCGCCCGCAAGTGCCGCTGCCAGGCGCTGAAGTGCCCAGGCTGGATCTGGCGCGACACCACCCAGGAGCAGCGGGACGCCGCCCTGCTGGAGCAGACTGGGTGCGGCACCGACGGACCGACGTCCGGACTCATCGGGTACGTCGACGGCGAGCCGGCCGGCTGGGTCGCGGTCGAGCCGCGGGAGAACTATCCCAGGGTGTGGAGCAGGAAGAAGCCGTGGATGCGGATGGACCCTGAGCTCGAGGGCGTGTGGTCGGTCACCTGCTTCGTCGTAGGCAAGGGCTTCCGCCGTCAGGGGCTGATGTACGAGCTGGCCGTCGCCACCGTCGACTACGGAGGGCAGGTCGGCGCCCGCGTGCTCGAGGGCTATCCCACCGAGCCGCCGCCCGGGAAGACCGTGATCTGGGATGAGGCGTCGGTCGGGCTGCTGCAAGTCTTCCTTGACGCCGGTTTCGAGGTGGTGGCCTCGCCGACCCTGCGCCGGAGGGTGGTGCGTCACCGACTCGGCGAGCCGTCGTGACGGGCCGTGCACCACAGGCCGAACCTCATCCCGCCCCGTCGCGCGCGAACCCACCCTCCTTGATCTCGACAGGCTCGATCGGCGGGGCTTCGGCGGGCGGGCCCGTCGAGACCCCGAATGAAACTTTCTTGGAT
>CAVQJX010000029.1:0-32810 GCA_963712935.1 uncultured Actinomycetota bacterium | reverse complement strand
CCGGATAACCAGGTCGCTTTGCCTGGGTGTGATTCAGTCTTCTGACGATGAACCTCTCAGCGCAGTGCGCTCCTACTGGGTGTGTCCCTATTGACGCCGCGCGCGCCCGACACCCCGTTTACCGGATCTGCCGAGGGTCGGACGTTGGCTGGCCGGAGGAAGCCACGACCCGAGGTTACGATCCGACGCCATCGCCATCCATGCGCCTGGGTATGAGACATCATGGAAGCGTCTCGATGGACTGTCGGAACAGGACTGCTGATCATGACCAAACGGGTGGCGCTTGCTATCGCGCTGTGCGCCCTGGTGGCAGCTGGACTCATAGCGTTTGTAGTGACGCAGCCCGACTCTGCGCCAGTGACGATGGAGCACGTTGCGAATGTTGAAGGTGGACGTGTGCCCGGCCTTGTGGTGGTCGACGACACCTACGACCGCTGGGGCGTTGCGGAGGTGAGCCGCTTGGAGGCCACAGCCGAAGACAATGTCATCGCGCTGGTGTTTGAGACAAAGGACTGCAGCCGATTGGGTGCAGTCGGCTACCGCGTAACCGAGACGTCTCGTCAGGTTCAGGTGACGATCGTCGCCGGTGAAACGGGGAACTGCTTCGCAACGGTCGACCCGCACCCCGCTATTCTGCGCCTCGCCTCGCCACTTGGTGAACGAACATTGGTTGCCGTAAAGCCGAACTATGACTATCGCTAGCCCGCCGGCAGGGGCTCGTTCGCTGATCCCAGCCACTAGATCTCGGCGCTTCACAACGCACGCATCTGCCGCGTAGCGTGCGCCCGCGGCCACGCGGATCTGCCGTTGTCCGCGCGGGGCTCGCGCCACATGTCTGGCCCCGCAGGGGACACGGCCCGTGAGATGGCCCGAGGTAGTCAGGCAGCGACGTTGGCGACGCCGGTGGCGGCGAGCTCGTCCACGCTCGCTGCACGCGTCGGCAGCGACGTCAGACCGGCGACGGACTCTTCTTCGCGCGCGATCTCGCCGCTGACCTTGGCCATGATGACCGACAGCGGCACCTCCAGTGCGTGACAGATGGCCGCCAGGCACTCCGAGGACGCTTCCTTCTGTCCGCGCTCGATCTCGGACAGGTAACCCAGGCTCACCCGGGCCTCAGCCGAAACCTCGCGCAGCGTGCGTCCCTGGTCGAGGCGCAGCTCCCGCAGGACGTCACCGAGGAGTCGTCGGACCAGAATCATGGCCGGGCTCCTCTCGCGCTGCAGGTGGTGGGACGGTGCGGGTCCAGGGTACCCGCCCGGGCCGCGAGATGGGTTCGACCCTCCGCACTTCGACTCATAACCTGACGCAACCACGGGGCCGCCGCAGATCTTCCCGCTACCGTCAGCCGGATCCGTCGCCGCCAAGATGCGAGAGGAGCAGCGCCAGCACCGCATCGACGGTGGCCGCCCTGATCTCCTGTCGGTCACCGGTCAGCTCCAGCGTCCGAACGTCGACCAGCCCATCCGGCCCGGCCACCGCGACATACACCTCGCCGGGCAGGTGACCGTCCTGGGGATCGGGCCCGGCGACTCCGGTCGTTGCGATCCCCCAGTCGGTCGACATCCGCTCCCGGACCCCGGCCGCCATCTGCTCTGCGACTGCGGCCGAGACGACTCCGTCGGTGGCGACCAGGTGGGCATCCACCCCGAGCATGCTGACCTTGATGTCGCTCGCGTACGCCACGACGCCGCCGCGCAGGGCCGTCGAGGCCCCGGCCACCCCGGCCAGGGTCGCCGACACGAGCCCGGCGGTGAGTGACTCGGCGGTGGCCACCGTCGCCGTTCGAGTGGTCAGCGCGTCGAGGCAGGCGGCTGGAAGGACGTGCGACGGGACGCTCATCGGGAGTCGCTCCTGTGGGCCGGGGTCATCTCACGATTGCGAGCGAGCGGCCTGCTGACCGGCCCGGCGCAGCTTGATCGCCTCGCGCACGTAGTCGATCCCGGTCACGAGGGTGATGGCCACCGCAGCCGCCATGATGACGATAGCCAGCCACCACAAGGCGTCGCCGACTGTGCCCCAGGCTCCGTCGAGGGCTCGCAGGGGCAGCAGCAACCCGCACAGCGCGACCGCCTGGAGAGTCGTCTTGATCTTGCCGCCGCGGCTGGCCGGCATCACGCCGTACCGGATGATCCAGAAGCGCATCAACGTGATGCCCCACTCGCGCCCGAGGACCACCAGCGTGACCCACCACCACAGCTCCCCGATGATCGAGAGCCCGACGAAGGCCATGCCGGTCAGGGCCTTGTCGGCGATCGGGTCCATCAGCTTGCCGAAGTCGGTCACCATGTTGCGGCGGCGGGCGATGTCTCCGTCGATGCGGTCGGTGAGGATCGCGAGCGTGAAGACGACGAACGCCCAGACGCGGTAGGAGGTGTCCTGACCGTCGTCGACGAGCAACAGCCAGCCGAACAGGGGCACCAGCACGATCCGCAGTGTCGTGAGCGCGTTCGGAAGGTTCCAGTTGGTGGGCCGCCGCGGTGCCCTGGCGCGGCCGGCCTGCACGCCGGCGCCACCGTCGTCAGCGGCGGAGTCGGCGGGCGACCGGTCGTCGGGCATGGAGGTCAACCTATTGCGTCCGTGCGCTGGCGACGAGGTCGACACCTGAGGTGCCCGTGACCGTAGCCCGGACGACGTCGCCGATGGCGGTGCCCGTCGGCAGGTCGGACACCGTCGTCGAGCCGTCGACTTCCGGTCCCTGGCACTCGGGCCGCCCTTCGCCGACCGCACCGTCGACGGACTCCATCAGCACGTCGACCGACTCACCGATCCGGTCCTCGGCGCGCTGCACGGTGATCTCGTCGACCAGCCGGGTGAGGTGCTCCACGCGGGCGCGCACCTCCGCCTCGTCGAGGTGCCCGTCGAGCGAGGTCGCCTCGGTGCCGTCCTCGTCGGAGTAGCCGAACACCCCGACCACGTCGAGGCGCGCCGCCACGAGGAAGTCACACAGGGTCTGCAGGTCGGCCTCGGTCTCGCCAGGAAACCCGACGATGACGTTGCTCCGAGCGCCCGCGTGCGGGCTGTGCGACCGGACCAGATCGAGCAGCCCGAGGAAGCGTTCGGGGTCGCCGAACCGACGCATCCGCCGCAGTACCGTCGGAGCCGCGTGCTGGAAGGACAGGTCGTAGTACGACGCCACCCCAGGTGTTGACGCGATGGCCTCGACGAGCGAAGGACGAGTTTCAGCCGGTTGGAGGTAGGAGACCCGGACCCGGCGTACGCCGTCGATCTCCGCCAGCGCCGGAAGCAGCGTCTCGAGGAGGGTGAGGTCGCCGAGGTCTTTGCCGTAGGACGTGGAGTTCTCACTCACCAGGAACAACTCCCGGACACCTTCGTCGGCGAGCCAGCGCGCCTCGCTCAGCACGTCGGCCGGTCGCCGTGAGACGAACGAGCCACGGAAGCTCGGGATCGCGCAGAACGAGCACCGCCGGTCACAGCCGGAGGCGAGCTTGAGCGGCGCCATCGGTCCGGAGCCGAGGCGCCGGCGAACCGGTCGGGGACCGCTCGCGGGTGCCAGCCCGTTCGGCAGGTCAGGAGCGCTCTGGGCGTGCCCCGGCAGCGACGGCGCGACCGACGTCGCCCGGTCCACGGGCGAGATCGGCAGCAGCGAGCGCCGGTCCTGCGGGACATGGGACACGTGGGCTTCCCCGTCGAGGATGCCGCGGAGTCGCGCTGCGATGTCGGGGTAGTCGTCGAAGCCGAGCACCGCGTCCGCCTCGGGCAGCGAGTCGGCGAGCTCCTTGCCGTAGCGCTCGGCCATGCAGCCCACCGCGACGACCGCGCGAGCCGATCCCGACTCCTTCAGCTCGGCCGCTCCCAGCAGCGCATCGACGGAGTCCTTCTTGGCGGCCTCGACGAACCCGCAGGTGTTGACCAGCACTGTCTCGGCATCGTCGGCGTCCTCGACGAGCCGGAAGCCACCGGCCTCGAGCCGGGCCGCGAGCTCCTCGGAGTCGACGTCGTTGCGTGCACAGCCGAGGGTCAGCAGGGCCACAGTCGTCAGCGCGGGCGTACCGGCAGGGGTCTGAGTGCTCATGAGGTGACTCCAGTATGCCGCCGAGGTCCGCGCAGCAGCCAATCCAGGCCCGAAACGCCCGGGTGGGTCAGTCGGCAGCCGGGGCCGCGATGAGATGCCGGGAACGGACCCCAGCCGCCCCGATGTAGCCCAGCGATTTCCCTTGCGTCCCGATCCGGATCACGCCACCGTCGACTGCCATCACGTGCAGCGGCGCCAGGCCCTCGACCATGCGCGCCGTGCCATCGGTGAGCACGCCGGCGAAGATAACGCCACCTTTGCGGTCTTTGACGACGACGCGCGAGCCACCGCCCACCGCGGCGAGCCTGACGCGTGCGGTGACCGGTTCAGGCTTGGGCAGCAGCTTGTTGCCTGGACCGGGCGAACCGAGCCCGGCCGAGTTCTGCGTGGGCGGAGCCGCGGTCACCGGCGCCCCGGTGCCGTCGGCGAGGTACTTGGCGACCCCCCAGATCAGCACCAGCACGAGCACGGCGGCGGACAGACCTGCCCAGCCGCCCCAGCCACTGCGAGCCGACCCTCCACGAACCAGCCCGGTGGCCCCGGTGGCGAGCTCGGCGTCGAAGACGGCCTTCGGGTTGATCGGTGAGGTCGCGAACTGCTCGTCATACGCCTGCATCAACGGCTCGACCTCGAGGCCGAGGATCCGCGCAAGCATGCGCAGGTGACCACGGGCGTAGAAGTCCCCGCCACACGGACGGAAGTCGTCGACCTCGATCGACTCGATCACGTAGGGGCGGATACGCGTGCGCTCCGCGAGCTCGTCCACGTCGAGGCCCAGCAGCTCGCGCGCTCGGCGCAGCTCGCCGCCGATCACCAGGTGGTCGGCAGCCGGCAGGTCCGCAGGCGAGACCGGGTCCCCGCCGTGGGTCATCTCGGTCGACGCGGCGAGCGGAGCCGACCTGCGCACCTTGCTCATCGCCCGCGCCGACATGTCGGTGGTGGCGTCGATGATCAGCTCGACGTTGCTGATCCGGATGTCCGGAGAATCGTCGTGGCGTCGCCGCAGCTGCTCGAACTCCGGAAGGGGCTCGGTCGGCTCGTCGATGTACTGCCTCGACAGCGCGAGGGAGCCGTCGGTGGCCGGCTCGTGACGGAAGGGGATGGTGACGTCCTCACGCCGCGCCGGGTAGGAGCGCAGCGCGGCAACCACCTTGGCCAGAGGCAGGGGCGGTCCGGCCTCGCGGGCAGCGATGAACGGCAACCTGCTCTTGCGTGGTGGCGCGACCGGCTGCTCGGCCGGCTTGGCGTCACCGTCGGTGCTGGGGAGCCCGCTGGTCGGCGCGAGCTCGTCGGAGGTGCTGTCCTGATCGTCGTTCTCCGGCATGGCAGCCGACCCTGCCGAGCGGAAATTCTCTGCCTCCGCGAGATCACGTTGTGCGGGTACCCAATCATCCGGGGCGTGCTGCTGGCGGTGTCCCCCGGTCAGGGCGACGGTGGGCTCTGGCTCGTCGACGGCGCCGTCGAGCACGACGACGGGAGCCCGGCCGGCTGCCAAGCGCGAGAGCGTCGCCGGCACGTCGACGACGGTCACGGTCGTCGTGAGGCCGAACGGAACCACGAGCGGGGAGTCGTAGAACCAGCGGTTGACCGCGGCGCCGAGGCGCGAGCGCCACCCGGCCGAGAGGAGTTGGTCGGCGGCCGGGGTGACCACGGCGACGTGGCCGTCGGTCACCCGGCCACGCTCGTCCACCTCGACCCGTTCGATCTGGGACCACGGGACACCGGTCCACGCAGCGCCGAGCCGGGTGCGGATGCCGGTGTCGTCTGCGACCAGCAAGGGCGTCCGCGCATCGGCCCAGGCGAGAGCGTGGAAGGCGCCGACCCCGGTCAGCACGAGTCCGATCAGCAGCGAGACACCTCCTCCTGCTGCAGCGAAGTGCCACAGGTAGCCCACTGCCAGGCCCAGCGCAGTCACAGCGACGGCCGCCATCAAACCGGCATGCCGCCGGATGACAAGCCCTGTCTCGTTCACGAGCTCACCCCTCCCCTTGCAAACTGGCGATCACGTCATCCAGGTCGTCGGCCTTGATCAGGACGTCGCGGGCCTTGGAGCCCTCCGACGGCCCGACGATCCCGCGGCTCTCCAGGATGTCCATCAGTCGGCCGGCCTTGGCGAAGCCGACACGGAGCTTGCGCTGCAGCATCGAGGTCGACCCGAACTGTGTCGAGACGACCAGCTCGACCGCCTGGCACACCAGGTCGAGATCGTCGCCGATGTCGTCGTCGAGCTCCCGCTTGTTCTGCTGCGGGACCGTGACGTCGTCGCGATAGGTCGGCTGCAGCTGCTCCTTGCAGTACTCGACGACCTGCTTGATCTCGGCCTCGGTCACCCAGGCACCCTGGATGCGTTGTGGCTTGCTGGCTCCCATCGGCAGGAACAACGCGTCGCCCTTGCCGACGAGCTTCTCCGCGCCAGGCTGGTCGAGGATGACCCGGCTGTCGGCCAGCGAGGACGTCGCGAACGCCAGCCGGCTCGGCACGTTCGCCTTGATCAGGCCGGTCACCACGTCGACGGACGGGCGTTGGGTGGCCAGCACGAGGTGGATGCCGGCCGCGCGGGCGAGCTGGGTGATGCGGACGACCGAGTCCTCGACGTCACGTGGCGACACCATCATCAGGTCGGCCAGCTCGTCGACCACGACGAGCAGGTACGGGTACGGCGCCAGCACCCGCTCGCTGCCGGCCGGCGCCTGCACGGCGCCCCCGCGCACGGCCTTGTTGAAGTCGTCGACGTGGCGGAAGCCGAAGTTCGCCAGGTCGTCGTAGCGCTGGTCCATCTCGCGGACGACCCACTGCAGCGCCTCCGCCGCCTTCTTCGGGCTGGTGATGATCGGGGTGATGAGGTGCGGAATCCCCTCGTACGCCGTCAGCTCGACCCGCTTGGGGTCGACCATGATCATCCGCACCTCGTCCGGTGTGGAGCGCATGAGCAGTGAGGTGATCATCGAGTTGATGAAGCTCGACTTGCCGGACCCGGTCGCGCCCGCCACCAGCAGGTGCGGCATCTTCGCCAGGTTGGCGGCGACGAAGCCGCCCTCGACGTCCTTGCCGAGGCCGACCACCATCGGGTGGTTGTCCGCTCGCGCGGTCGGCGCTCGTAACACGTCGCCGAGCGACACGATCTCGGCGTCCGGGTTGGGGATCTCGACGCCGATCGCGGACTTGCCGGGGATCGGCGAGAGGATCCGGACGTCCGCGCTCGCCACCGAGTACGCGATGTTCTTGGACAGCGCGGTGACCTTCTCGACCTTGACCGCGGGGCCGAGCTCCACCTCGTACCGCGTCACCGTGGGTCCGCGCTTGTAGCCGGTCACCTGCGCGTCGATGCCGAACTGCTCGAGGACCTCGGTGAGACGCTCGACGATGGCGTCGGACGCCTGGGAGCGGGCCTTGTGGGCGCTGCCGGACTTCAGCACGTCGTTCTTGGGCAACGTGTAGGTGATGTCGCCGGACAGGCTGAGCTGTTCGACGCGCTGAGGCAGCGGAGTGTGGGGCGGCGGCTCGAGCTCGCCGTCGGCTGCGCCGGTCGCGCGCTTGCCGAGCTCACGACCTTCGAGCACGGCGGTGTCGGCACCAGCGGCGCCGTTGTCGTCCCCTTCGCCCGTCCCGTCGGTCATCGTGCCAACGCGACGACGCGGCCGGCTCCGACGCAGCGGCTCAGGCGCCGGCTCGGCCTCCGGCTGGGGTACGGCCTCGGGGTCGACCGGCGTACGGCCGAGCAGCTTGTCGCGGGCCGCCGCCAGCCGGGCCGGGATCTGGTAGACCGGGGTCGCCGTGACGACGAGCAGACCGAAGATCGTGAGCAGGACCAGCAACGGGATGGCGATGAACGTGCTGCGGAACAGGTCAGCGATCAGCGCCGATCCGACGTAGCCGACTGCTCCCCCGGCCTCGCGCATGGCCTCCTGGCCCTGGTTGGGCCGGGGCAGGCCGTGCTCGATGTGGATCAGCCCCAGGATCCCGAGCGCCATCGCCGCGGAGCCGATCATCGGGCGGCCGGCGGGTCCGTTCAGCTCCGGCCTGCGCATGACCCGCCACGCCCCGAGCAGGAGCAGGAGCGGGACGGCGTACGCCACGATGCCGACCGTGCCCTCGACGATCGCGCGGATCGCGACACCGACCGATCCGGGTAGCCGCCACCACTCGGCGGCGCTCACGATGATGGCGACGCCGACGAGGGTGAGTCCCAGACCGTCACGTCGGTGCTCGGGCTCCAGGTCGCGTGCCGTCGAGCCGATGTGCCGAACGACCGCACCGATCACGTGAGCGATGCCCAGCCAGAGCGCGCGCAGCCCGCGACCGATCCCGGCAATGAGCAGCGCAAACGTGCCAGGTCCGTGTCGGCGAGCCGACGACGAGCGGGAGCGCGAGCGGGTGCTCGCGCTCCGTCGCTTCGACGGCTTGCGTCGGGCCTGGCTACCGGACGAGCCGGATCGAGAGCTCGTGGAGCTCCGCGACCGCGGCGGGGAAGACGTGCGGGTCGCCATGGCGTTGAGGCTACGCGATCGTCACATGAGTCTCACGTGTAACACGCCGCGCATAACCCAGGCATAACGGGTGCGTGGCCCACCGGCCTCGGCCCGATCACCTGGGTGGTCACATCTACGCCAAGCCGACAGAATGGCCAGATGACCAGAATCGTCGCAGTGGCCGGAGTCGCACCCGCGGTCGGGACCTCGACTCTCGCCGTCGGGTTGCGCGACTGGATGGCCGGCCGCGGGCTGTCGGTCGACCTCGTCGAGGAGGACGAGGTCCTGACCCGGCCGGTCTTCGCCCCGATGGCCCGCGAGCTGGCGGTCACCGGCGCGTGCACGGTCGCGACCTTGACGTCGTGCGTGACGGCGTTCGTCGACGAGATCGCCGAGTCGGAGTACGACGTGGTGATCTGCGACGCCCTGTTCCCGTTCATCCGCTCCCTGCATGACTGGGATACCGGCGAGATCGTGATCGACGGCTTCTTCGCCGACTGCAGCCGTGCGCTGGCCGCGGTCCCGTTCACGCTCGTCTACGTCGACGCCGACGTCTATGCGGCGCTCCGCCACGCCGACGTGCGGGAGCCCAGCGGCTGGTTGGAGTGGTATCTCGCCCACATGATCCGCGACGAACCGTCGTCGGATCAGAGCCCGCTCGACGTCGCCGTCGGCCTGCTGGCCCGCGAACGCGACGAGGCGTTGCGCCTGATGGCACATCATGGCTGGGACGTACGCCGGGTGCCCGAGGCCGATCTGCTGACGCCCGAGGAGATCCTCGAGCAGGCGCAACGGGAGCTGAGCGAGACCCGGCAGGCTGGTCAGAAGTAGTCGAGGAGGTGTGCCGGCCGACCGGCGAAGACCGTGTCGAGCAGGGCATGATGCTGCGGGGTGCCCCCCGCCAGCAGACCGGCCGTCGTCAGCGTGGCACTCGACATGCCGGCGTAGAGCGCGGCAAGACCGTTCGGACCCAACCGGAGCGCTCCCGGGTCTGTGCCGACGGCATCGTCGGCGACCAGCTCGCCCCGCCCCCCTGACACGGCCAGGCGACCCGCGACGCAGTTGCCGCCGAGCAGGGGGTCGTCCAGCACCAGCGGGATCTCGGCCTCGACACCGGTCGGGTAGCCCCGACCGCTGAGCGCCGCGGTGGCGTCCACCACACGGAGCATCCACCGGATCTGCTTGAGCTGCTGGTCGACGCACTCGCCGAGCATCTGGTGGACCGGGTCGTCGGGCGCCAGGTAGGCGTGGACCTGATCGACCACCGACGAGTTCGATCCCACGACCGCCCACAACGCACGTGCGGTGTCGGCGGAGCCGGCCACCAGCTGGTAGACGACGATGTCGCGGCGCTCCCAGCCATAGACCACGAACCCGTCGTTCGTAGCGCAGGCGAACACCGACTCCTCGGTCAGCTCCTCGGCGAACTCGGCTGGCGTGTAGTCGCGTACGCCGTTCGCCCGGCCACGCGCGTACTGCTCGCGCATGATCGCGCTGAGCTCGCTCGGCGTCTGCGGCACCGACCTCGCGGACCTGCACGTCACCACCGCTGAGCGTGCGGAGCAAGCGTGCGTTGATGGTGTACCGGGGTTGCGACCCGGCGATCTCCCAGCCGGTGCTCCGGTACACCGGCACAGTTGCCGGGTAGAGCGCCGAGACGGCATACCCGAGCTCATGGGTGCGACTGACCATGCCGGCCATCAGTGCGGTGCCGACACCGCGACCGCGGTACTCCGGCGACACGACGACACCTGCGATCCCGGCCATGGGCAGCACCTGACCGCCCCAGTACTGCGAGAACGGCCGGATCATCGCGCGAGCGACGAGCAGGCCATCGTCGTAGGCGGCGAGCACGCGACCGTCGTGGGCAGCCTTCGCGACGTCGCTCTCCCACTGCGGTCGCCGACCTGCTGGTAGCGGTCCGAAGGCTCTGGTCCGGATGTCGTAGGAACGGCCGATGTCCGCCGGGTCGAGGTCGCGGATGTCGAGGTTCATGGCCGTGACTCTAGGCCGAGGTCCCGACAACACCCACTCATCAATGCCTCGTCGCGGGCTCCGGCCTGCGCGTCACCGCGTCGTCGGCGAACGGTAGCGGGACGACGAGACACGGGCCGCCGGCATAGATGCCACCGTCGACGGCCAGCACCTGCTGGTCGGCATAGAGAAGTGGACGCTCCACCGAGTCGGCTTCGACGCTCGAGCAGGTCTCCGACGATCGTGTGGCCGTGCACGAGCAGGTCACCGCCGAGTCGCTCGAGCATGCCGGTGGCCTGGTAGGCGCCGTCCTCGCCGTTGTAGACGTAGCGCGTCGTCAGCCGCCACCACACGTCCCAGCACTGCTTCGGATCGTTCGTCGCCAGCGCAGCGGTGACGGTGTCGTTGATCTCGTCGACGGAGTCGCCCCACTCGACGTACTCGAGCGTGTCGGAGTGCATGAGCAGGTAGGGACCGACGAGCGCCACCGCCGGCAGCGCGCGCAGCCAGTCGAGATGGTCCTCGGTCAGGGCATCCTGGTCGGAGCCGCGACCTCCGTTGCGCATCCAGTTGATCGCGAAGTTGCGCATCCGCCCACCGACCTCGATGTCGGTCGTCCCGAACAGGTTCATCCCGAGTGCCAGCACCTCGTGGTTGCCGAGCAATGCCACGACCAGGCCGCCGTCCTTGGCCGCCTGCTCCTGCAAGGTCATCACCAGGTCGATGACGCCGATGCCGTCCGGGCCGCGGTCGACGAGATCGCCCAGCACGTACAGCCTGTCCGTCCCGCCGGACCACGAGTCGTCGGCGTCGACCAACCCGGCTCCCCGGAGTCCGGCCACCAGCTCCTCGCGGTGGCCGTGCGGGTCACTGGTGACGAACAACCGTCCCGGTGACAGGTCGGAAGCCGTCACGCGTAGCCGAGGACGTCTCGGCGCCGGTGGAACCACTCCAACGAGGACGCGATCGCTTCGGACAGCGTCAGCTGGCTGGACCAGCCCAGCAGCTCCCGCGCCTTGTCGACGTTCGCGAACGCACCTACGGCGTCACCTGGCCGCGGTGGTGCTTCTCGCACCGGCACCGGCTGGGCGAAGACGTCCTCGAACGTCGAGAGCAGCTCGCGCACGGTGACGCCCGCGCCGGTGCCGATGTTCATGATGGTCGTCGCGGCGCCCACGGCGTCGAGCGCCTCGTCGAACTTCTCCACGGCGGCCACGTGGGCCAGGGCGACGTCCCACACGTGGACGTAGTCGCGCAGCCCTGTGCCGTCGCGGGTCGGATGGTCGACACCGGTGATGGTGAAGGCGTCCTTGCCGCCGGTCGCCGCGAGCAGCAGCTGACCGATCACGTTGCCGGGCTCGCGGTCGTACACGCCACTGCGCAGTTCGGGATCGGAGCCGAGCGGGTTGAAGTAGCGCAGGATGATCGCACGCAGGTCGGTGACCTGGGCCATGTCCTCCAGCGCCATCTCCATCACCCGCTTGGTCTTCGCGTAGGGCGACTGGGGCGCCAGGGGTGATTCCTCGGTCACCTCGAAGTCGGGCGACACGTCGTACAGGGATGCCGTCGAGGAGAACACGATGCGCGGCTTCCCGCGGGACACGAGCTCATCGAACATCTCCAGCGACTTCGCGATGTTGTCGCGGTAGTACGTGTAGGGAAGCGCGACCGACTCGGGCACGCTGATCCGCGCCGCCATGTGGATCGTGAGCGCCAGGTCGGGGTGCTCGTCGACGATGCGGGCGATCAGCGCGCGATCCCCGATGTCGCCCTCGTAGAACGGTCGTCCCTGCACGAACTCGCGTCGTCCGCACACGAGCGAGTCGAGCACGACCGGGCTGTGCCCGGCCCGCTCGAGCGCCGTACAGGTGATGCTCCCGATATAGCCGGCTCCCCCGGTGACCAGAATCTTCATGCGAAGACCCTAGGCCACCGTTGGTCTCGACTTCTCGCCCGCCGTGCCGACGCTCAGCGCGTCGACGAGGCGCGCGGCGTGCTAGGCGTCGGGTCCCCTTCGTCCAACGGCGCCAGCGACGGCCCCTCCAGCTGGAAGTCCGGGATGATCTTGTCCAGCCAGGCGGGGATCCACCAGGCGCGGTCCCCCAGCAGCGACATCACGGCCGGCACCAGGACCATACGCACGATGGTCGCATCGATGAGAACAGCGACCGCCATACCCACCGCCAGCATCTTCACCGTTGGATCGGTACTGAGGACGAAGCTGGTGAACACCGCCACCATGATCGCTGCCGCCGTGGTGATGACGCGGGCGGTGGCCCCGATCCCGACGGCGACGGCCCGGTGGCTGTCCCCGTGCGCCACGTACGCCTCATGCACCCGGGACAGCAGGAACACCTCGTAGTCCATCGACAGCCCGAAGACGATCGCGAACATCAGCATCGGGACGAACGACGGGATGGGCACGGCTTCTTCGATGCCGACCAGGGACGACCCCCATCCCCACTGGAAGACGGCGACGATGACCCCGTAGGACGCGCCCACCGAGAGCAGGTTCATCACCGCAGCCTTGATCCCGATGGAGACCGACCGGAAGGCGGCAGTCAGCAGAACGAGCGCGAGCAGGACAACGACCCCGATCAGCCAGGGCATCCGTTTGGCGACCTTGGCGGTGAAGTCGACGTATCCCGCGACCGTGCCGACGACGTACGTGGGCTCCTTCTGGTTCGGCCAGGATGTTGGTCCGGATGTCGTCGACGAGCTGCGAGGTCTTCTCGTCCTGCGGCGACGTCGTCGGTACCACGTTGATGATCGCCGTGGTGCCGGAGCTGTTGACCACCGGAGGGCTCACCGAAGCGACACCAGGGGTCGTCGAGAGGTCCTGCTGCAGCGCGCTCAACGTGGACTGGGCGTCGGACTTGCTCTCCTTCGACGTGTCGATGACGACCGTGAGTGGACCGTTCGCACCGGGACCGAACCCCTCCTTGATCAGGTCGTAGGCACGTCGGCTCGACTCCGAGGTCGGGTTGGTGCCGGCGTCGAGCTGCCCCAGCTGGATCTTCAGCAACGGCACGGACAGCGCGAGCAACAGCACCACAGCCCCCGCGGCCCACGGCCATGGGCGATCGCTGACCTTGCGGCCCCAGCGGGCAAAGGCGCTGCGCTCGTGCGCCGCCGAGCGAGCATCGTGCTCGGCGTGCAGGCGCTGGCGGTGTTCCTCCGGCGTCTCGACTTCGGCGAGTGCCTGCTCGTCCTGCGCATGCTGGCGATCCGGCTTGCGCTGAACGCTTCGGCCGGCGAGTCCGAGCAGAGCAGGGACGAAGGTGAGCGCGGACACCATCGTCACGGCCACGACCACGGCCGAGGCTGCGCCCAAGGCACCGACGAACGGCACGCCCGGACACGTACAGCCCCAGAATCGCGATGACGACCGTCGAGCCCGCGACGACGATGGCCGACCCGGACGTCGAAGCGGTGCGACCCGTGGAGGCCTCGATGGTGGCGCCGTCCTGGAGGAGCTCCAGATGGCGTGCGACCAGGAAGAGCCCGTAGTCGACGGCAACACCGAGTCCGAGCAGGGTCGCCACGGTCGGCGCCGCCGTCGGGAACTCCGTTCCAGCGGCCAGCAGAGCCACCACCGACAGTCCGGTGCCGACGCTGAACACCGCAGCAATCAGCGGGATACCCGCGGCCATCATGGTCCCGAACATGATGAGGAGCAGGACGAGAGCGAGGGACAGCCCGATCAGCTCCGACGTACGGTCGTGCGCCTGATCTGGCGATCTCGCCTGCTGCCCCGCCGTACTCGACGGTCAGCCCAGCAGAGCGCGCAGGTTCGACCGCCTCGTCGAGCTGGTCCAGGTAGGCCTGGTCGAGGGACGCCGGGACGACGTCGAAGGAGACCGGCGCCTTGGCGATGGTCCCGTCCTTGGAGACGTTGGTCGGCGGATTCTGATCGAGCGGGTCAGTGGCGGAGACGACGTGCGGGAGCTTGCCGACGGCCTTCATCGACTTCGAGATCGGCGTGGACTGGATCCGAGAGCGACCCTTTCGTGGCATGGAACACGATCTGCCCGGCGTAGCCCGACTGCTGCGGGAAATCCTTCGTCAAGCAGGTCCCGGCCCTGCGACGACTGGCTGCCGGGCACGGTGTAGTCGTTGACGTAGGTTCCGCCGAAGGCCCGACCGAGCGCGATGACCACCACGAGGACGATCAGCCACGCCCCGATGACCACCCAGTGTCGACGTGAACAGAATCGTCCAAGGTTGTCCAGAAAGGCGTGCACGCTTCCCCCGCTCATAAGAAGGGGCGGCTCTCGACCGCGCTGTCACTTGCGAGTCTGGCCCGTCCGGTTCAGAACACGCATGACACGTTCGGCCCATATCGCCCCGGAAGAAAAACGCCCCGACGACCGACATGCACGCAGATGGCGTGTGAAAACCACTGGCCCGTTCGGGCTATGCCGAGGATCTACCAGCCGGCACCGAAACAGACGAAAGGCGCAGGCAGGGCGCCGCCGGCCTCGACCATCGCAGCAGCGAGCGCCTCGGCCGGAGGCTTCCCAGCGGCGAGGTGATGATGCGTGGCCGCGAGCGTCGTACAGGCCACGTCGTCGTCGACGCTGGCCGGCGAGGCGATGACCGTGCCCGCTCCGGCGTGGAGCCAGGCGACCGTCATCCCGATCGTCTCCTCACCCCAGCGCACCGACGAACGACCCAGCTCGCACGCGGACAGGATGACGGTGGACGGGATCGCTGCAAGCTGGTCGATGTCGTAGCCGAACCATGGCCCGTCGACGAGCTCGAGCCCGGAGAACAGCGGATTGTCGGCGGAGTGTCGGCCGTGTGCGGCGACGTGGAAGACGTCGACCTCGCCGGCCAGCGTGCCCACCGCTTCGGCTGTGGCGTCCCCAGCGTGCAGGACGACGACGTCGGACCAGGCCTTGGCCGCAGCGTCGACCTCCTCGCCGGCGCGCGCGACCCGCGGTCCTGCGACGAGACCGGCTCGCGTCGACGTCCGCGCTGTGCCGCGCTCCCGCAGCCAGGACGTCGCCGAGCGCGGCACGGTGAGGGGACGTCCCGTAAAGCCGGGAAGCAACGTCCAGGGCACCCCCGCCAGGCTGCCGGCCGGCACGACCACGAGGCGACGGTCTCCGAGGTCGTCAGCCAATGGCGCCACCAACCGGTCCGCGAGCTCGCTGAGCCGCACTCGCAGGCCATCCCGCACCGCCGTTCGCAGGTCTGCGGGCAGCCGGGTCGCGGACATGTCGAGGTCGGCCTGCATCCCGGCCAGCAGATGGCGGAACGAGGTGAGCCGGTCGAGCTCGTGCACCCGGGCTCCTTCCTTGCTCAACGTCATGCCCACGAGGCGCTCACCGACGATCAGATAGGTCGCCAGCGCCGCACCGTCGTCGGCGAGCGCTGCTGCGACGTCGGCCATCGCGGCCGGCTCGGTGACCTGGCCGCTGCCTTCGCCGTACCACTGGCGCTGGCGGACCCGGCGCCGCAGCTCGGCTGCTCTCCGCGCCAAGGCGAGGGTGGGTCGATCCGCTCGCTCGGAGGCCTCGAGATCGGCCTGCACGGACCGCAGCTCGCTCAGCTCGACGGCAGCCCGGGCGTCACCAGGTGGACGCAGTGGGGTCACCCTGCTGGCGAGGGCGCGCGCCCGCTCCGACCATTCGAAGACCACCTCGGGGCGACCATCCTCGGCGGCCAGCTGCATCCCCTGAAGGGCCAGCCGGCGACCGTGCCCGACCAACGAGCTCTGGAGGTCGAGGCTCCCGAACGACGACTGCCAGTCGTGCAGGTCGGCCAACCCTCGTCGTACGTGCCGGAACGCGTCGGCCGGCCGCCGACGCGCCTGGGCCAGTTCGGCCCTGACCTCACGGTCGAGCAGTCGGATCCCTCCAGCGGCGCCGCATCACTCGTGCGGGCGCGACCCATACGGGTCCGGGCGAGGTCGGCGTCGCCGCGCCGCAGCGTCGCCCGGGCGACTTCGAGGTCGAGCGATCTCGCTTCCCGTTCGAGGCGATGACCGTGCAGGTCAGCGACGACCGCCAGGGCTCGTTCGACCACGCTGGGGGTGACGTGGTCGCTCCTCGATGCTCGCGGTCAGCTCGATGGCTTCTGCGCGGGCTGACCATGCCAGGCTGCCGGTCGCGTCGAAGCGGCGGCGCGCGCGACGAGCCGTGCGACGCGCCTCGGCCGCATCTTCGCGGAGCAACATGCGGGCCAGCACGACCTCGGCCTCGCCTTGGCGTTGCCGCATCCGGCGGACGCCGAACGCCTGGGCGGCACGTCGCAAGGCGTCCTCGGCGTCCTCGACCATGCCCGCCGCGACGAGCACTTCGGCCCTGTCCTGCTCGCAGATCGCCTCGTACGTCGGGGACAGCTCGGCCCACTCCGGACGAGCCTCGTCCATCAGGGTCAACGCGTCGATGATGTCGCCGGACAACAGCCGGGCGTAGCCCAGGTTGTGGGCAGCCTTCGCTGCCTCGTGCGGGAGATCGGCGGTACGGAAGTGCGCGGCCGCTGCGTCGAAGTCGTCGCCCGCAGCCACCGCATCACCGCGTTGGAGATGGACGATGCCCCGATTGAGGTGAACGCGGGCACGTTCGGAGTCGAGGTGCCCGATGTGCGGGAGCGCTGCCGAGAACGACGACATCGCGGCCCGGCCGTCACCGGAGCGCATCTGGAGGAGTCCTTGCTGAGCCAGGGCGAGTCCCCTGACTTCGGTCGTCAGATCCGGCCTGTCGAGCACCGAACGGCACACCGTCAGCCCCTGGGCGGCGGTCCCGAGCTCGGCCTCGACGTGGGCGAGGCTGATCGTGATGCGGGCCGCGCGATCCGGGTCAGGTGCGGCCTCCGCTCGTGTCAGCGCTCGTCTGAAGAGTGCGCGGGCCGCGGCATGGCGACCGGCGTTGCTGTGCTCGAGACCTCGACGATGGAGTTCTCCGGCGGACAGCACCTGCCCATCATTGCCTGATGTCCGTCACCTCTGCCACGGCTTTCCAACCTCGCGCCACCGCCGCCGCCTTGGAGTCGTCCGCCCTCTTCTTGGGCAGCTGACCCACGAGTTCGCGGGCGATCTTTCCGGCCATGACAGGGGCAGCGAACGACGTCCCGCTCCACACCGCGAAACCACCCGTGTCGTCCTTGCCCCGCCGGAAGTTGTCCGGGTCGATCGCCTCGCGCTCATGGCCGAAGGCCCGGGTGCGCGCCATCGGCTCGAGACCGCCCTGCAGCGGTGGCATCGTGCTCACCACTGACGCGCCGGGCTCGTAGGCACGCACCCACGGACCGGTGTTGCTGAACAGGGCGATACTGGTGAGGTTCGGGTTGAGGGCGCCCACGGAGATCACGGGTACCCGATCCTTGCGGGGCCGGGACCTTCGTCGGGCGGGCTTCCAGGGAGCGAAGGCAGCCGGGAACTGTGGCCTCGCGGTCGCGTCGTTGCCGGCTGAGCAGACGACCGTTGTGCCGCACTTGCCGAGCAGCCCCAGCAGGTGGCGCAGGCTCGGTGAGAAGAGCCGGTCCTGCGGCGTCTCGTGGTAGTAGCCCATCGAGAGATTCAGGACGTCGATGGGTCGGCCGCCTCGGTCACCTTCGTAGTAGCGGCGGACGAGCTCGACGATCTTGGTGAGCGCGTGCATCCAGTCCGACTCGACCAGCGGACCGCTCGACTTCACGATGCGCCACGACACGATGTCGGCGTCCGGACAGGTCTGGTGGACGAGGCCGGCGATGAACGTCCCGTGTCCGGACAGCGGGTCGATCCCGCCGTCGAGCGGACCGACCAGGTCACCGAGCCGTTCCGGGTCGGTCTTGGGATCGGTGTACCCGATGGGCTTCCCGTCCAGTGTGACGTCCTTGTCGACCACGTCGTCGAGCCAGTCGTGCTGCCCGCAGCCGGTGTCCAGGATGGCGATGACAGGCCTGCGCCCCTTGACGTTGGAGTGCCGGTGCGGACGGTCGCCCACGTAGGTGATCGGCTGCCGTCCCCCGCTGCCCGGTCGGCCGTAGCTGCTCACCGCGTAGCTGTCGACGGGGTGCGAGGACTCCACCGGGTGGGACGACTCGACGGGATCGAAGACGTCGACGGGGTGGGAGGACTCCACGGGATGGGAGGACTCGACCGGGTGGGAGGACTCGACCGGGTTGCCCGTCGTCCGTGGGGACAAGGCCATGAGGTGGTCGAGGCCGACCCCGAACATCGCGTCGACGCCGAGCTCGGCACGACATTGCTGGAGCAGTCGCCACGCGTCGGGGGCCGAAGCAACGACACCGTCGCGCACCCGGACGGTCAGCCGCGAGATGCCGAGGTCGGACTCACCGTCGCGACCCTTGGCACGCGCTGCGTCGTACCCGGGATCCGGCGTGACGATCCAGCCCAGCGTCCCGGCAATGCTGTTGAGGTCGGCGAGCACCTGACGCTCCTCGCAGAACGAGGCCATGACGAGGTGTCGTCCGACGTACGCGGTCTGCTCCGGGATCGACATCGGAGACGGCTGCGGCCGTGCCCGGATCGAGCCAGCGACCGCCGAGCGACTCCAACTGCTGCCGGTGCGGCGGCCTCGGCTGCCGGTAGGTCAGGGCAGTGACATCGCGCCGCCCGGGGCGGCCGGTCGATCGGGAGGGTTTGGACGGCATGGGATTGCTCCTGGGGCCGGGGACGGGTGTGATGCAGCGAGTCAGAGCTCGACGGTGGGGGTGGCGAACATTCCTTCACCGGTGTCGTCGGAGTCGGACGAGCGCAGGAAGAAGCGCGTGAGGCCGGTCGGCAGGCGCGGGATCTCGAAGCGGCCGCGCGGGTCGACCTCGGCTTCCTGGGTCAGCTCCTGCTGGCTGACGGTGACCCGCATCGACTGGGCCGGGGTCACCCAGCCATCGACCCGACAGTGCTTCATGCCGAGCTCGCTGACGCGAAGCAGCAGCGAGAACGAGCCACCGGAGAACGCGATCGTGAGGGCTGAGCCGTTGCTCCTTGCCCCGCTGAGCTCCCGGGTGCGCTCGAGGAGGTGCAGCATCTCGTACTCGGCGTCGAGGTCCTCGGTCTCGATCGCCACCAGGACCTTCTCGACGAGGTCGTCCGGCACCGGGTCCTGTGCTTCCCACAGCTGGGCGAGGTCGGACAGGGAGATGTCACGCTCATTCATGGTCTGCTCCTGTCTCTCCCCCAAGTAGCGCTTTGAGCTTGCCGAGGCACCGCCCGCGGGTGGGCCCGATGCTGCCGACCGGCATGTCGAGATCGCGGGCGATGCCCTGGTAGTCCGGCCGGTCCTCGAAGGCGACGATGCGCAGCAGTCGCTGGCAGCGAGCATCGAGACGCTGGACGCAGGACCAGAGCCGGTCGCTCTCGTCGGCACGGAGGACCTCGGTCTCGACAGAGGGCTGGGCCGGCACTCTCGCCTGGATGACTTCGTCCTGCACCGGTGTTGCGCGACCCTCCATCCGGGAGACCCGCCACGCCTCGCGCCGCGCTGTGGTCGTGAGCCAGGACGCGACGGCTTGCGGATCAGCGATGGACTCATGCCGGCGTACGAGAGTGAGCCACGCGGTCTGGACCACGTCCTCGGCCTGGTCCTTGTCGAGGCCGTACGAGCGGACGACGTGCCACAGGACCGGGGTCAGACAGTGGACCAGGTCGTCGAGCGATCCGGCCTCGCCGGTGCGCCACCGTCGGAAGTGCCGGGCGGCCTGTTCCCAGACCGTCACCTCGCCGGCCTCGTCAGGTGCCCGTTGGACGTCCACGATCGGACCCCTCGTCTCGCTGCGGGCCAGGGCAATCACACCGACCAGGAGTCAGGTCCGGGCCGGTCTGATACGCGCCGGGCGTTGAGCCCTCATCGTAGTGACTGTGCCACAGGGTGTGACACCTTCCGCCGATTTGCCGGTCGTCCCCGCGGTCGAGGATTGCCGCCGACCCCGAGGTCGAGGAGACCATCAAGCGGACCGTGCAGCCCTACTTCGTCCTCCAGGGGAACAACTGTGCGCTGCTGGCGGCGAAGGACCATGTGAACGTGTTCATGTACGACGGCGCGATCGTCCCCGACCCCGACGGCACCATCACCGCAGGCCACGACAACTCGACCGCGCGCACGGTCGGCGTCCGCGAGGGCGAGACGATCAACGGGCTCGGACAGGCCTGTCGAAGATCACAGGTGAAAGCCAGAGACCGGGAGGTTGTGCACGTTCCAGCGCATGTCTGGGCTGCACAACCTCCAGTCGGTGGACCGGGTGCTGGGGCGGTTGCAGTCGGACTCTCGACGGGCCCGTCCTGGTTGTCGAAAGGCTCAACCACCGGGGAAGTTTCAGGCAGCGGGAAGTGCCGGACGGGCGGGTATGGCTTGGTGGGTGCCGGTGTGGTCGACCAGGAGATAGCGACCGTTTGGGGTGCGCCAGACGAAGACGCCGGTGAAGGGTTGCACGACTTGCCAGTCGCCGTGGGTTTTGACCCGGTGGTGGAAGCGGGTGATGGGGCCGAGCTTGCCGAGTCCGGTCTGGCCCGGTGGTCCACCCTCATCAGGTTTGACGAAGGCGATGGTGTGGTCGATGTCGCCGGTATCTGCGGGTGGAGGTGGCGTAGGGGAAGCAGTCGACCGGGATCGCCAGGTGGACGGCTTCGCGGATCCGGTCGGGGATCTCATACGCATCGACCGGGACCTGGTCGTTGAGGTCGATCACCGGCTTCACGGTCACGTTGGCGTGTCCGAGCCAGGACCGGACCCGGTCCACGGTGACCGGTCCGATGCCCTCGACCCTGGCTACGCCTTGACCGGTGACCAGCGCTTCGTCGGTGAGGTGGACGTACAAGCGTCACGTCCGGGCCGGGTCTTGACCGGTCGCCGTGATCGGCGGTGTCGACGCGACCGGTGCCGGATCGGCGGTCTGGCGGTGGCGGCGTGGATGTCGGCGAACAGGTCCAGGGCGTCTTGGGGGTTGGCCAGGATCCCGACCGCGGCCGCCCGGCGCACATTCGACCGGACGGGTGTCGCCGAGGGTGCCGAGTCCGGTGGCGATGCCGCCGATAGAAGCGTTGAACCGTAACGCGTCGGGTGCCTCGGCCCGGATGAAGATCTCCTTGGTGCCGGCCTCGGTGGGCTGGTCTGTGACCCACACCCCCAACGCTCCCTGCGCGGCCGCGTCGGCTTCAGCGGCAGCCTCAGGGTCACACTCGAGCCAACAGGCGGCGATGATGGCTTCGATCCGACCCCACGACAACGAGTGGGCATATCGGGCGATCCGGCGGTCCACCACCGCGACGGTGTGCACGCTCAGGTGGCGGGTGGCCTCAGCGCACCGGCGGCCGATCCACGGCTTCACCTCACCGGCCACGATCCGCGCCCACAGGCGTGGGAGCCGGTGCCGCAGATCCAGCGCGTCCCCGACCAGCCGCTCCGCAGCCGACGACGAGGTCGCCAGCACCACACCGAGCTCGGCCGGTGCGAACTCCGCCACCCCAGGGGTCCCGTCCCCACCGAAGTGGACCAGCTTCTCCGACCCGGGCAGCAGCGGGCTGATGGCGCGGGCGAGCTCACTGTGCAGGTCAGCCCAGTGTGCGGCGGTCTGCAACAACCTGACCTCGGTCTGTTCGGCGAGCGCACGGACCTGCTCGACGTGGGCCAGCGTGGCCATCTCGTCGAGTGCACTGAGGTCGATGTCGAACATGTGTTCGATTCTAGCGGGCATGTCCGACCGTGCCCAGAGATTTTTCGCCTTGTGTACAACGGTTTTCCGAGGTTCGACGAGCCTGCCCTCGCTCGTCGAAAGCTCGACCGGCGGGCGGCTTCAGAAATTGCTGCCCCATCGGTGTATCAGCCAATGAGCACCGCTCTCCTTGCCGACGGGTAGCAACGTGACGTCCGATGCAGGGGGGCAGGCGTCCCGGCACCCGACGCAGAATGGGACGGGCTCGGGGGTGCCCGTCCCATTTTGCGCGTGCCCGGCACCTCAAAGCTCAGACCACCGCAGTCACCCCGGCGCGGCCCACGAACACCTAGGTACGACGCTGCGGCGCGAACGCCGCCACGACCCCGGCGGCCAGCACGGCCAGCGCGAACGTCAGCCCGAGCAGGACCCGACCGGCAGCGCGCGCCGACGCCGTGTCGGTCGGCAGGTCGCCCGCCAGCGACCAGCTCAGCGCACCGGCGGCGATCGTGCTCAGCAGCACGATCGCGAGGACCGCCCCGGCCGAGAATCGCCACCCCACCGCCGTCGCCCCGGCCCGGCGTGCGCCCGCACCGAAGGTCGCCCCGGCCCCGATCGTCAGCGGGACCGCCCCGGCGGCCATCGCCCACGGCGCACTCGGCATGACCCACGCTCCGGCACAGCCGGCGGCGACGACCAGCAGTGCCGTCGGGGCCAAGGAGGGACGCCTGGCACCGACAGCGGCGCCCAGCACCGTGGTCAGTGCCAGCAGGGTGGCCAGCCCCCAGGAGACCCTGCTGGGGCGGTCATCGGCGACGATCACGAGAAGCTGCACCGTGACCGGGAGGCACAGGGCGACGAACGCCATGCACACGTAGGCGACTCGCACATTCGGGTCTGGCACGATCACCGCCACGGCGGCAAGGCCGGCCGTCACGCCCGCTGTCGTGAGCAGGATCAACGGACGTAGCCAGCCGCTCTGGAGCTGCGGGTCGAAGCCCAGCACCATGATCGCCAGGATTCCGCCCATCGTCGTGGCGAGCAGCGCCGACCACGCCGACTCCCAATCGCCGTCGGAGCGGACTACAGCTCGGACCGGCTCCGTCAGCATCGTCAGCGCGCCCCAGACCAGGATGACAGCCGCCACCGGTGCCAGCAGCCAGACCGACGGGTGGTGCGTCAGCCTCGCCGCGCTGTCGGCGGGAGTGAGTACCACGTGCCGCGACAGCCACGCCAGCAGCGGCCACGCCCCGAGCAGTGGCACAGTCCACGCGACCATCACCGCTTGGCGGTATGGCGCCGAGAGCTCGAACGTCATACTCGCCGCTCCCCCGATCAGGCAGCCGACGGCCGCGCCGAGCACGACCAACGCGAGCGACAGCTGAGTCGCGTCGACGACGTCATGGGAGAGCGCGAGCCCGAACACCGCACCCGCCGCACCGAGCGACAGCGCAGGACCGGACCCGAGGGAACTGACCACGAACAACGACAACGTGGCAAGGACGAGGCCGAGCGCCGCGCCGACCCCCGCCCAGCCGATGAAACGGTCATCGACCAGGGCGAGGTCACTGACGACGGGAAGCACCTCGGGGACGCTGACGACACACACGACTCCGAGCGACGACGCGAGGAGCGCGATCGGGACAGCCAGCAGGCGACGCAGCCGCTCGAAAGCGGACTCGAGCTCCGCGTCGACCTCGGCCACCGGGTCTTCCAGCGGCTGCTCGTCGACCATCCTCAGGCTTCGAGGACGACCGGGATGATCATCGGGCGCCGGCGGTGCGCCTGGTTGACCCAGCGTCCTGTTGTACGTCGGATGACCTGTTGCAGCTGGTAGACGTCGTCGTTGCCGTCGTTGACGGCCTTCGCGAGAGCCTCCTCGATCAGCGGCCGGACCTCGTTGAGCACGGTGTCGTCCTCGAGGAAGCCGCGGGCGTGGATCTCGGGACCGGCGATGAGCTTGCCGGAGCCGGAGTCCATCACGACCATGACCGAGATGAAGCCCTCCTCGCCCAGGATGCGGCGGTCCTTCAGGTCACTCTCGGTGATGTCACCCACCGAGGCGCCGTCGACGAACACGTAGCCGCACTCCACCTTGCCGCTCACCTGTGCGACGCCGTCGATCAGATCGACCACGACGCCGTCCTCGGCCACCACGACACGTTCCTTGGGCACCCCGGTCTCGATCGCGAGCGCAGCGTTGGCGACCAGATGCCGGATCTCGCCGTGCACGGGCAGGACGTTGCGCGGCCGGACGATGTTGTAGCAGTAGAGGAGCTCCCCGGCGCTTGCGTGGCCGGAGACGTGCACGAGCGCGTTGCTCTTGTGGATGACGTTCGCGCCGAGCTTGGTCAGGCCGTTGATGACCTTGAACACGGAGTTCTCGTTGCCCGGGATCAGACTGGACGCGAGCACCACCGTGTCGCCGGGCTCGATGTGGATGCGGTCGTGGTTGCGGTGCGCGATCCGGGCGAGGGCCGACAACGGCTCGCCCTGCGACCCGGTGGAGATGATCACGACCTCCTCGGGCGCGTACTCCCCCAGCTCCCGCATGTCGACCAGCGTGTCCGGCGGTACGGAGAGGTAGCCGAGGTCACGCGCCACCTGCATGTTGCGCACCATGGACCGGCCGACGTAGGCGACCTTGCGGCCCTGTGCGACGGCGGCATCCATGACCTGTTGCACCCGGTGCACGTGCGAGGCGAAGCACGCGACGATGATGCGCTGCTTGCTGGCCCGGAAGACGTTCTGCAGGACCGGCTGGATGGCCCGCTCGGTGGTGGTGAAGCCCGGAACCTCGGAGTTCGTGGAGTCGACGAGGAACAGGTCGACCCCTTCCTCACCGACGCGCGCGAACGAGCGAAGGTCGGTGATGCGCCCGTCGAGGGGCAGCTGGTCCATCTTGAAGTCACCGGTGTGGAGCAGGACACCGGCCTCGGTGCGCACCACGACCGCCAGTGCATCGGGGATCGAGTGGTTGACCGCGATGAACTCCAGGTCGAACGGTCCGAACGTCTGCCGGTCGCCCTCGGACACCTGGAACTTCGGTGCGCGCGTCTGCCGGTGCTCCTTCAGCTTCGCCTCGAGGAGCGCCAAGGTCAGCCGCGACCCGACCAGCGGGATGTCGGGGCGCTCGCGCAGCAGGTAGGGTACAGCGCCGATGTGGTCCTCGTGGCCGTGCGTGAGGACGACGGCCTCGATGTCGTCGAGCCGGTCCCGGATCGGCTCGAAGTCCGGGAGGATCAGGTCGACACCGGGCTGGGTCTCGTCGGGGAACAGCACCCCACAGTCGATGACCAGCAGCTTGCCCTGGTGCTCGAGGACGGCCATGTTGCGGCCGACCTCGCCGAGACCGCCGAGCGGGATGACGCGGAGTCCGCGCTCGGGCAGCTCTGGGGGTGGCCCGAGCTCGGGATGGGGATGGCTCATGCGGAACCCTTCACGGTTGTCATGCCAGGTGGTGTCACAGGTCGTCGGTGGGTCGTGCTGGTGCTGCGGGTCGCGGCGGTCGTAGGGGAAGAGTCGGTCGATGCACGTCAGGATCAGCGACCGTCGAGCAGCTCGGCGCTGACGAGGTCGGCGCGCAGCTCGGTCACCTGCTGCTCGGTCGCTGGTAGCAGCGGCATGCGGACCATGCGGGAGTCCAGCACTCCCTGCAGCTGCAAGGCCGCCTTGACCATGATCGCCCCCTGCGTTCTTGTCATGATGCCGCGCACCGCCGGCAGGATCGACCGGTCGATCTTGCGGGCGGTGTCGAGGTCGCCGCTGTCGATCGCCGCGATCAGGTCGGCGTAGCGCCGCCCCGCGACATGGCCGACCACGGACACGATGCCGACCGCGCCGAGCGCGAGCCACGGGAAGTTCAGGGCGTCGTCGCCGCTGTAGATGGCGAGGTCGGTCGAGCGCAGCAGCCACGCACCGGCGTACAGATCACCGGTCGCGTCCTTGACCGCGACGATGCGCGGGTGCTCACCGGCGCGGGCGAGCGTGTCGGCGGCCAGCTTGGTGCCCGTGCGCCCGGGGATGTCGTAGAGGATGACGGGAAGGTCGGCAGCGTCGGCGATCGCGCGGAAGTGCGCCAGGATGCCCTCTTGCGGGGGTTTGCTGTAGTACGGCGTCACAGCCAGCAGGCCGTCGACGCCGCATTCCTGAGCCTGCCGGGCGAGCGTGAGGGCGTGCGCGGTGTCGTAGGAGCCGACCCCGGCGACGATGTTGGCGCGCTGGCCAACCGCCTCGACCACGGCACGCAGGACCTGCTGCTGCTCGTCAGTCGTGACCGTCGGCGACTCCCCCGTCGTACCGAAGACCACGAGTCCGTCATGTCCGTTGTCGACCAGATGTGTCGCCAGCCGCGCCGCTGTGGCGGGGTCGAGGGCCCCGTCAGCGTCGAAGGGCGTCACCATCGCGGTGAGGACCCGACCGAAGGGCGCAGTCATCGCTGGGCTCATGGGGGAAGGTTACCGCTCAGCCAGCCGCCGGGTCGCACGACAGAGCCCCGTTACTGACCGCTCGGGGGGTCCGGCCAGTAACGGGGCGTCTACTGGCATATCGCGGGATGGACCCGAATCGTTACAGGATTGAACCGGACTTCTGCGATCCACGGCTGCCTCACGCCGGGTCGGTCGGCTGGCCGGTCCGGCCGCCGAGCCGCTGGTACGCCGCCAGGGTCCAGCCCTCGTGCGGCTCGCGGGACGTCTCCGTCCACTGGGTCCAGTCGACGTCGGGGAAGAAGGTGTCGCCGTCGGGACTGGCCTCGACCCACGTGATCAGCAGGCGATCGCTGAGGGGCAGCGCAGCGGCGTACACCTGGGCACCACCGGCGACGAACACCTCCGCAGCGATCTCAGCGCCCCACGTGAGCGCCGCCTCGACGGTCGCGGCGACGAGCAGCCCGTCGGGCATCCCACCCGCCGGCTGCCAGTCGACCTGTCGGGTGACGACGATCGTGGTGCGACCGGGCAGGGGTCGGCCGATCGACTCATAGGTCAGCCGCCCCATCACGAGGACCTGGCCCATCGTGATCTCCTTGAAGCGCGCCTGCTCGCCCGGAAGCTTCCAGGGGATGTCGCCCGCCGATCCGATCACGCCGTTCGCGGCGACCGCCGCCACGATCGTGACGGTCATACGGCGATCGGGGCCTTGATGCCGGGGTGCGGGTCGTAGCCCGCGATCTTGACGTGCTGGAGGTCGAAGTCGGCCAGGTCGGTGATCGACGGGTCGAGCCACAGCTCGGGCAGGTCGCGCGGCTCTCGGGCCAGCTGGGTGCGAGCCTGGTCGAGGTGGTTGAGGTAGAGGTGCGCGTCGCCGAGCGTGTGGACGAAGTCGCCGACCTCGAGCCCCGTCACCTGCGCGACCATGTGCGTGAGCAGGGCGTACGAGGCGATGTTGAACGGTACGCCGAGGAACACGTCGGCCGAGCGTTGGTAGAGCTGGCACGACAGCCGACCGTCGGCGACGTAGAACTGGAAGAGCGTGTGGCAAGGCGCCAGCGCCATCTGGGGGATGTCGGCGACGTTCCAGGCACTCACGATGTGGCGCCGCGAGTCGGGGTTGGTCCGGATCTGGTCGAGGACCTGCGCGATCTGGTCGATGTGCCCACCGGTCGGCGTGGGCCAGGATCTCCACTGGTAGCCGTAGACCGGCCCGAGGTCGCCGCGCTCGTCGGCCCACTCGTCCCAGATCGAGATGCCGCGCTCCTGCAACCAGCCGACGTTGGTGTCGCCGCGCAGGAACCACAACAGCTCACCGATCACCGACTTGGTGTGGATCTTCTTCGTGGTGACCAGGGGGAAACCTGCGCTGAGGTCGAAGCGCAGCTGGTGGCCGAAGACGCTCAGGGTGCCGGTGCCGGTGCGGTCACTCTTCTCGACGCCGTCGTCGAGGACGCGCTGGACCAAGTCAAGATACTGCCGCACAGCGTCAGCCTAACCGGCCGTCCGACGGCGCCGAGCCGGACACGCGCGGCGCCGGTCTCACAGTCGACCCGTGACGGCGACGAAGGTGAAGTAGACGGCGCCGATGAACATGCCGAGGTGGCCGAGCAACGAGAGTCCGGCACTGCCCCACTCGTCGGTCGCCGTGTCATCGGCATGCCTGCCGTGCGCGGGCAGCCACCTGGCGAGCAGCATCAGGCCGATCACGGTGAGGATCCACCAGGCCAGGAGCGCCAGCGACTCGAGCATCCCGCTGTCCGTCGACAACGCCGTGATCCACAGCGCCAGCGCCATCACACCGACGGACGTATGCCAGGTCAGCAACGCGCCGGACACATCGGTGACACCTGCGGCACGGCCGTCGCTCACCCTCAACCTGACCCGGGTCAGCAGCACCAGCACCGCCGCCAGTCCCGTCAGCATCCACGTGAGGTTCGACCAGACCATGGGGGTCATCGTGGTGGGCGGCCGGGCCGAACGCAAGCCGATGCGCACCAGAAACCACTGGTTTGTCACCGGCGGACCGGTCGGTCCGTGCGTCAGCGGTCAGGCGTCGTAGTCCAGCACGACGACGTCGCTGGTGGGGTGGCTCTGGCAAGTCAGGACATAGCCGTCGTCGATCTCATCAGGTTCGAGTGCGTAGTTGTCGTCCATCTCGACGGTGCCCTCGACCAGCTTGGCGCGGCACGTGCCGCAGACGCCGCCCTTGCAGGCGTACGGCGCGTCGGAGCGGACCTCGAGCGCGGCCTCGATGACGGGGACGTCGTCGCCCTTGAGCCGGAAGGTCGACCGGCGTCCGTCGAGAATGATCGTGACCTCGGCGCCGTCGCCGGAGACCTCTTGCGTCGTACGGCGCTCGGGCGGCTTGGTCTCGACGTGGAACAGCTCGGTGTGGACATGCGCACCGTCGACGCCTTCGTCGACCAGGGCCTCGCGCAGCTCGGCCACCATGGCGAACGGCCCGCACAGGAACCAGTCGTCGATCGTGTCGGCCTGCACCAACGTGTCGGTGATCTTGCGCAGCCGGGGACCGTCGAGGCGTCCCGACAACAGGTCGGCGTCCTGCGTCTCGCGGCTCAGCACGTGGAGCAAGTGAAAGCGCGCCTGGTAGCGGTCCTTGAGGTCCTCGAGCTCCTCGAGGAACATGATCGTCTTGCTCGTGCGGTTGGCGAAGATGAGAGTGAACCGACTGAGCGGCTCTCGCTCGAGCGTGGTGGCGATGATCGACAGGATCGGCGTGATGCCGCTGCCGGCCGCGATCGCGCAGTAGTGCTTGGCGTTCGCCGGGTCGAGCGGGGTGTTGAAACCACCGACGGGCGTCATGACCTCGAGCTCGTCACCGACCTTCAAGGTGCCGGCGGCGAAGCCGGAGAAGTGACCGCCCGGCAGCACCTTCACACCGATGCGCAGCTTGCCGTGGCCGGCGGGTGCGCAGATCGAGTAGCTGCGGCGTACGTCGTCACCGGCCAGCGACGTCTTGATGGTCAGGTGCTGGCCCTGGACGAAGTCGTAGTCGTCGGCCAGGTCCGGCGGGACCTCGAACGTGATGCATACGGCGTCATCGGTCAGCGGCGTCACGTCGCTGACACTCAGCGAGTGGAAGACGGCTTTGCGGGGGGCGTTCATACGGGAGGTCGTACCTGTCAGCTAGTGAGTCTTGAAGTAGTCGAACGGCTCCTTGCAGGTGTTGCATACCCACAAGGCCTTGCATGCAGTCGACCCGAAGCGGCTGAGCTCCCGGGTGTCCCCCGACCCACACTGTGGACACCGCACACTCAAGGGAATCATCACCGTCTTGTCGGTGCGAGGCTGGGGTGGCGCGATGCCGTACTCGAGGAGCTTCCGTTTGCCTGCGTCGCTCATCCAGTCAGTGGTCCACGCCGGCGCCAGCACCAGGCGTACGGCGACGTCGTAGTAGCCTGCGCGCGCCAACGCGGCGGTGACGTCGGCCGTGATCGCGTCCATGGCCGGGCAGCCGGAGTAGGTCGGGGTGATCGTCACGTCGACGTGACCGTCGCGGTCGACCTCGATGTCACGCAGGATGCCGAGGTCCTCGATCGTGAGCACCGGGACCTCCGGGTCGGGCACCTCGGCGACGATCGCGCGCAGCTCGGTGGCCGAGGGCGAGGATCCGGTGGCGGCGGTCGTCGACATGGATGTCACCAGCGGGCGCCGGGGTGTGCCCGCGCGAGGTACTGCATCTCGGCGAGCAGGTAGCCCATCGACTCGGTGTGGATGCCACGACGGCCACCGGTGTGGCGGACGTGGGTCTCGGGACGCTCGAGGGTGGCCTCGGCGAGGACGGCGTCGACGTAGCCGAGGACGCGCTCCTCGAGGGTGGCCGGGTCGACGGCCACGCCCTGGTCGGCCGACCGGCGTACGAGGTCGTCGGACTCGAACAGCTCCGCGACGTACGGCCAGAGGTCGTCGAGGCCGCGCTGCATGCGCTGATGGGACTCGTCCGTGCCGTCGCCGAGCCGGAGCGTCCACTGGGTGGCGTGGTCGCGGTGGTAGTCGACCTCCTTGACGGCCTTGCCCGCCACGGCTGCCAGTGTCTCGTCGTTGGAAGACTGCAGGTCGGTGAACAGCTCGTACTGGTAGGCCGCCACGAGGAGCATGCGGGCCGTGGTGTCGGCGAAGTCGCCGCGGGGAAGCTCGAAGATCTGCGCGTTGACGAAGTCTCGTTCGTCTCGCAGGTAGGCCAGCGCGTCCTCGTCGCGGCCGGCGCCCTCGAGCTGACCGGCATAGGTCAGCAGCGACCGCGCCTGACCGAGCTGGTCGAGCGCGATGTTGCCGAGCGCGACGTCTTCCTCGAGCTGGGGGGCAGCGGCGATCCAGCCGCCGAGCCGTTGCGCGTAGACGAGCGCGTCGTCGCCCAACCGCAGCGCATACACCCAGTTGTCAGAAGTAGGGGCGGCTATAGCCCCCTGTACTTCTGACAACTCGGGGTGGGAGGGGGTGCTCACAGGTGCTCCACGCCTTCGGGCACGTCGTAGAACGTCGGGTGGCGGTAGATCTTGTCGCCGGCCGGCTCGAAGAACGCGTCCTTCTCGTCGGGGCTGCTCGCCGTGATCTGGTCGGCCGGGAGCACCCAGATCGAGACACCCTCCTGCCGACGGGTGTAGAGGTCGCGCGCGTTGCGCAGCGCCATCTCGGCGTCCGGGGCGTGCAGGCTGCCGACGTGGACGTGCGACAGTCCCCGCTTGGCCCGGACGAAGACCTCCCACAGCGGCCACTCGCGGCGCGCTGCCTGTGCAGGCGACTGCTCGGCGGGAACGCCGGACGTGGGTACGGCGCCATGGCCGCCCGCGGCGGTCAGGTTGGTCGGGGTGTCGCTCATGCGGCGGTCTCGACTTCGCGCCGGGCTGCCTGCTTCTCGGCATACGCGGCCGCAGCCTCACGGACCCAGGCACCGTCCTCGTGGGCACCGCGGCGCTGCTCCATGCGCTGTTTGTTGCAGGGACCGTTGCCCTTGATGACCTCGAACAGCTCGGTGAAGTCGATGGTGCCGAAGTCGTAGTGCTGGCGCTCGTCGTTCCAGGCCAGGTCGGGATCAGGGACCGAGAGGCCGAGCGCCTCGGACTGCGGGATGGTCATGTCGACGAAGCGCTGGCGCAGGTCGTCGTTGCTGAAGCGCTTGATGCCCCACGCCATCGACTGTGCGGAGTTCGGCGACTCGTCATCGGGTGGCCCGAACATCATCAGGCTCGGCCACCACCAACGGTTGACGGCGTCCTGCGCCATCGCATGCTGCTCGGGTGTGCCGTGCGAGAGCGTGTGGAGGATCTCGAAACCCTGCCGCTGGTGGAACGACTCCTCCTTGCACACGCGGATCATCGCGCGGGCGTACGGACCGTAGGAGCACCGGCACAGCGGCACCTGGTTGACGATCGCGGCGCCGTCGACGAGCCAGCCGATGGCGCCCATGTCGGCCCACGTGAGCGTCGGGTAGTTGAAGATCGAGGAGTACTTCTGGCGGCCGTTGTGCAGCATGTCGAGCAGGTCGGCCCGGTCGGCGCCGAGCGTCTCGGCCGCGGCGTACAGGTAGAGACCGTGGCCGGCCTCGTCCTGGACCTTGGCCATCAGGATCGCCTTGCGGCGCAGGCTGGGTGCGCGGCTGATCCAGTTGCCCTCGGGCTGCATGCCGATGATCTCGGAGTGCGCGTGCTGCGCGATCTGGCGGATGAGGGTCTTGCGGTAGGCGTCGGGCATCGCGTCGCGGGGCTCGATGCGTCCGTCGCCGTCGATGATCGCCTGGAACTCGAGGTCGAGATCGCGGGCTTCGATGCGCGATCCGGGGGTGACCGCGTCGTCTGGGCCGGGTTCACCGGGCGCCTGGAAGTCGTTTCCGTACATGGAGACCAGTGTAGTGCCCGTGTAACAGGTTCGCTACATCGCTGCGTGTCGCATGTAACACGAGCAGGTTCGCTACAGCTTCTTCATCCCGCGTTTTCCCAGGTCAGACGACCGTCTGAGGTAGGCCGCGCACGGCCTCCCGCCTAAGGCGACGACACCCACCCGAGATAGGTCATCGTACCGATGTTCGACCCCCTGCCTTACGCGCAGAGTCTTCTCATGAGCAGCGAAACACCTACCCGAGGAGACACCATGTACCCGCAGCACACCGGATCGATTCTGTTGGACATCGCCCACGCGCAGCGGCGCGAGCTCGTACGCGACGCCGAGAACCGCCGTCGCGTCAGGTCGAGCATCAGCACGCAGGCACCAGTCGGCACCGCGCATCCGCGGCGTCCACGGTGGTGGGGCTTCGCCCGCAGCCATCACGCCGCCTGA
>CAVQJX010000028.1:0-232202 GCA_963712935.1 uncultured Actinomycetota bacterium | reverse complement strand
TCGTCGGTGACCGGACGTCGACGAGGTTCTTGCTGCCGATCGCGGCGACGACCTCATCGCGGAAACGTCCGGATGTGGAGGCACGGCTCCTGCGCGGTTCAGGAGGTGTTCGCGCGGGACGGGGGCTGCTCGGTCAGCTCCCGGAGTCAGCTCCCGCTTCTTGCGGCCGCGTCGGGTCGCGGCGCCTTGTCGTGGCCGTACGACTTGAAATTCCATTAGGCGTAGGCGGCGAACCCGTTGTTGTTCCCCGCATCGAGCACCGCCGTGTCGTCGTTCGCGATCCCCCGACCCGACAGCAGTTCCTCGAACTGCTGCTTTGTTCACGAAGTCACGACGTACGGGGTCCTCCAGGTCTTCCTTTCAGTCAATCTTGACCGCACATTTGAAGTAACCTCTGTCGTAGGCAGAGGTCTCTTCGTCGACTTCAACGAGAACGACGTTCTCGTCATGGAGATCGCTTTCGACCCAGTCGGCGTCAACAAGACAAGTCGTCGCAGCTCATGCAGTTCCTCCGTGATGGTGGTGAAGCGATGGTTATGGCGATCTCAAGGTACTGACGGAGCGGTCATCGCATGTCCGACGTAAGGTCGTTGGGTGAGGCGGAAAGCGAACAGGTCGAGCTCGCAGCCCAGGCACAGCCCGAAGGCGGCGTTGAGAAAGGCGGCTTCAAGGGCCAGCCCGACGGCGACCAGCGCCGCCGTGATGGCGCGGCGACGAATGCGACGAGCCCGACGGCGGCGAACCCGAACCCGAGCAGCTGCGCAAACTCCCTCGGACGCGCGTCCTCCGTGTCTCCGGGTCCACGATCCATCGGCGACGAGCCCGGCAAAGACGATCACGTAAGGCAACCGAGCGCAATCCGATGAAGGCGCCGACGGCGAACACCGCCACCTGCGCGCAGCAGCCGCTGCTCTGGGTGCGGGCGGCGTCGCCGGCGCCGCGGGGGTGAGAGCGGCGGCGAACGCGGACCACGCGGGTCGACGCGCGCAGGGGATGTCTCGACCGGGCCGGCCGGCCCGGATGGGTTCAAGGTTGACGTGCTGGTGGGGCTGAAACTCCCCGTCGGGCTTGGCGGTGTGTTCCTGGAGGGCGGACGCGTCTGACAAGCGGCAAATGACCGCGATGGTCATCCCAGTGGTCGATGTGGCCGAGAAGGCCAACGGGCTGGTCAGTGGCGCGGACACAGCGCGTGTCGCGCAGAGGCCGTCGTGACCGCGCGCGTCTGTCAGGAACATCGATGCCCTGACCGTAAGGCTAGGCGACGGCCGGCAGGGGATACTGGCGCACTTTCCGCATCCTGAGCGTTGTCTTGTTGATCGGACGCGGCTGCTATTCGACGACGCGGCCGAGGGCCGCGATCACAGCGGCCTTCGTCGGCGGACCCAGGCGCGCGTGACAATGCCACCCGCGGCATCCAGCACGAAGGTGATCAGCATCGCGCACGCCCAGCCGGCGTACGAGTCGAGATGATGCTCGGCGTCGATCTCGACGTCGTCACGCCCGGCGCCGGGGCCGCGACCTCACCGAGAATCCGGCGCGTGACGCGGCACGGCGCACAGAAGGCGCTCGAGAACTCCGACAGGGTGGCCGTCTCGCGACTCCCCCCTGGCACGTCCTCGCGGCGCAGCGCCTCACGGACGGCCTCGTGATCACGAGCCACGGCCGCGGTTTCGTCGTCGGCGCGGGCCGCTCCGCGGAAGTGTCCTTTGTAGCGCCGGATCGCGAAGCCGATCACGTGGCTCCCACCAGAGCGACGAGCGGCACGAGGACGTTCGAGGCGCGCGGCGAGGCTAACGATAACCTGAGACGGCGACCCAGCCTCACGAAGGGACCTCCGTGACCATCGAGCTGAACCATACGATCGTCCACTGCCGCGACAAGCAGGCGTCGGCCCGTGGTCGAGACATCATGGGTGTCGACGCGTCGAAGCCCTTCGGGCATTCCTGGTCATGGAGCTGGACGACGAGGTTCGCTGGACCTGATGGACCGGGGCCGGGCGACATCGGAGCCAGCGCTAGCCTTACGGTCTCCGAGGATGCGTTCGACTCCATCTTCGCGCGGATCCTGGACCGCAGCCTCGAGTGCTGGGCTGATCCCGGCCATCGGGTGGCTGGACGATCTACGCTCGCGACGGTGGGCGGGCGTGTACTCGACGACCCCGACGGCCACATCCTCGAGATCATCACCCGCCCGTACGGCAGCGGGGACTCAGATTCCTACTGTCCTTCGGCGAGGGCGCCCTGAGCCGCTACCCGAGGCGCGCTACACGGGAGACGGTGGCAAGGTCGTCTTCGCTGCGCCGCCGGATCAGGAACCGGACCTGTCTATCCGTACGGAGGCTCCGTCCACTGCCTGGCTCGCGGCACCGGCACCGCGGGCGAGTTCGGCCTGTACCGGTGGGAGATCGCCGCAGGCCCGGGCGGACCTGACCCGCACTTCCACGGAAGCTCTCCGAGTCGTTTACGTGCTGTCGGGAACCATCCGGCTGTACGACGGGAAGGCATGGATCAACGGCCGACCCAGTGACTTCCTGTTCGTTGCAGAGGATGGCGTGCACGGATTCCGCAACGAGTCGGGCGAGCCGGCCTGATGCTGATCCTGTTCGCCCGGCGCACCGCGCGGGACTACTTCGAGACGTTGGACGCCATGGCCCCGGGTCAACAGCTGAGCGACGACGAGAAGGCGGAGTTCTTCCTGCGCCACGACACCTTCTGGGTGTGAGCCTCGCCCGCCGGCAAACGGCGGCAGCACCTCGACGACGTCGCCGGCGGTAAGGGGGTACACCGTCGAGCCGGTCGCGCTGTACCGGCCGATCACCCAGCAACACCGACGAATCGCCAGCACCTCGGCAAACCGGCCGTTGTCGCGGTGCAGCTGCCGGGCCGCCTCGAGGGCCTGCTGAACGGTCGTGACTTCCTCGACGCGGTCCTCGGACCGCCCGCTGCCGCCCGCGCGGCAGCCCAGTAACGCACCGTAACCGCGGCACCGCCGGTGTCGGCTGCGCCCGTCTCATGGACGGACGTCTCAGCCCCCAGATCCTGCATGTCCGGTCTCTCGCAGCAAGCGATGGAGCCCGGGCGATGAGCCGCGGCCTCGCGTGCTTTCGGACCAGCCGGGAGGAGACGCATGAGCGTCTCCTCTCTTGACGAATGCCCTTCAGTCGTCGGCGGAGATGCTGCCGGCGCTGGGGCTGCTCCGCACCAGGTCCGGATCCTGCCCGCCGAGCCCACCGTGCTGATCGAGGCCCCCGACTGCGATGTCGTCCTCGTCGACGGCCGCCACGACTTGGCCTCCGTGCGCAGCCTCTGCCGCCTGATCCGCACCACCGGCGTCGACGTGCCGGTCATCTTCATCGTGACCGAGGGCGGCCTGACCGTCGTCGCGGCCGACTGGGGCGTCGACGACGTCCTGCTGACCACCGCCGGTCCGGCCGAGGTCGAGGCACGGCTGCGCCTCACGACCGGACGGCTGGCCATGACGCGCGACGAAGACGCCCGACACTCGATCATCCGCGGCGGCGCAGTCGAGATCGACGAAGCGTCCTACACCGCCAAGCTCGACGGCCGCAGCCTCGACCTCACCTTCAAGGAGTTCGAGCTGCTCAAGTACCTCGCCCAGCATCCCGGCCGGGTGTTCACGCGCCAGCAGCTGCTGCAGGAGGTCTGGGGCTACGACTACTTCGGGGGCACGCGCACGGTCGACGTCCACGTCGGCGCCTGCGCGCCAAGCTCGGTCCGGAGCGGGAGGTGCTGATCGGCACCGTCCGCAACGTGGGCTACCGGTTCGTGCTGCCCTCCGACACGCGGACGCCGACGAATCCGCCGCCGAAGCGCCCGGCCGACGCCCACGCCGACGTCGACGTCGACGGTCCTGCGGCCACGGTCGGCTGCGCGGTGACCGAACCACGCTCGACGTGCGGTCATCGGCTCGTCGGCGCTGCCGAGGCCGCCGAAGTCCTGACCTCGACGAGGCAGCCGCGCGTGCCGACGGCTCGCGCCTCTCGATGACCAGGTGCGCCTCGATCTGGACCATGGCGACCCGGACAGGGCAGCCGTTCCACCTGCTGCGCGCCTCGACAACGGCTCATCGGCTACGGGCACGCCCGGTCGACCGAGGACGGCCCACTAACGCCCACCTCGTCGTCGCCCCGGAGTAGCGGCGCGGAGGCATCGGCACTGCGCTCGTCCAGCGACTCGTCGAGCTGACCGGCACCGCGGGCCTCCGTGTGGGCCCACGGTAACGGCGCCGCCGGGCAGTTGTCGGAGCGGCTCGGCTTTCCGGGTGCGCCACCTGGAGAGCGCCGACGCATCGACCTGCCCATCGCGCCTCCGTCGTACCCCGACGACGTGCACGTCCGGACCTTTGAGGTCGGTCGGACGACGAGGCGTGGGTAGGCGTCAACGCGGCAGCGTTTGCCGGCCACCCGAGCAGGGCCCCATGACCATCGACGACCTCCGCCAGCGGATCGCCCAGCCCTGGTTCGATCCGCTCGGCTTCTTCGTGGCCATGCGCGACGGCGAGCTGCTCGGGTTTCACTGGACGAAGGTGCACCGGCTGAACCCGACCACGCCGCCCTCGGAGAGGTGTATGCCGTCGGCGTCTCTCCGCAGGCACAGGGCCTCGGGCTCGGCAAGGCGCTCACCGCGACCGGACTGCTCCACCTCCGGTCGCATGGCCTCCCGAGGTCTGCTGTACGTCGACGCCGACAACGCCGCGGCGATCGCGGTCTACGAGAAGCTCGGATTCGCCAGATCGGCGCTCGACGTCATGTACGCGACCGGCCAAGCCGACACGTCCACACATTGACGGCGATTCCGTCCAGACGGCCGCCCGACCTCGGCCTTCGTCATCTCCCGTTCACGAAGAAGTGACACCATCGAGCGCATGGCTCCCGACTCCACCAGCGTGTCCGCGACTCTCGACGACACCGCGGGGACCGTACCGGTCGAGCCGCAGACACCGACACCTTCGACGTCGAGCCGCCGTACGAACCGGCCGACGACGACCTGCCCGATGGCCGGTTCCTCGACCGCGAGATCTCCTGGCTGCGCTTCAACGCGCGCGTGCTCGAGCTCGCCGCCGACAAGGACCTCCCGCTGCTCGAGCGGACGAGGTTCCTCGCGATCTTCGCGAGCAATCTCGACGAGTTCTTCATGGTGCGAGTCGCAGGGCTGAAGAGAAGGTTGGCGGCCGGCGTCGCCGTACCGGCCGCAAGCGGATGATGCCGCGCGAGGTGCTGGAGTCGATCTGGCGCGAGTCCCGGGAGCTGATGCGCCTCCACGGTCAGCTCTTCCGTGACGACGTGATGGCCGGCCTCGACGCTCAAGGATCGCTCTGCTGCGCTGGGCGACCTCGGAGTCGACGAACAAAAGCAGATGCAGGACCTCTTCACCGACCGGATCTTCCCGGTGCTCACCCCGCTGGCGGTCGACCCGGCCCATCCCTTCCCGTACATCTCGGGCTCTCGCTCAACCTGGCGGTCACGATCCGCAACCCCGACACCGGCAAGGAACACTTCGCCCGCGTGAAGGTACCCCCGATCTTCGCCCGCTTCGTCGCCCTGGGGGACCAGCGGTTCGTGCCCCTCGAGGACGTCATCGCGGCTCACCTCGACCAGCTCTTCCCCGGAATGGAGGTGTTGCAGCACCACACGTTCCGCGTCACCCGCAACGAAGACCTCGAGGTCGAGGAGGACGACGCCGAGAACCTGCTCAAGGCGCTGGAGAAGGAGCTGCAGCGGCGCCGCTTCGGCTCTCCCGTGCGGCTAGAGGTCGAGGAGTCCATCGACGCCCACGTCCTCGACCTGCTGGTCTCGGAGCTCGACGTCTCACCGTCGGAGGTCTTCCACCTCCCCGGCCCGCTTGACCTCACCGGCCTGCACGGCATCGCTGACCTCGACCGACCCGAGCTCAAGTACGCCGCGTTCGTTCCCAACACGCACACCCACCTCGCTGAGGTCGAGTCGGCAAGCCCGGTCGACATGTTCTCCGCGCTGTCGCGACGCGACGTGCTGGTCCACCACCCGTACGACTCGTTCGCCACGAGCGTCCAGCGGTTCATCGAGCAGGCCGCGGCCGATCCCCACGTGCTGGCGATCAAGCAGACGCTGTACCGCACGTCGGGTGACTCACCGATCATCGATGCCCTCATCGATGCGGCCGAGGCAGGCAAACAGGTCCTCGTCCTGATCGAGATCAAGGCACGCTTCGACGAGCAGGCCAACATCCGGTGGGCGCGCAAGCTGGAGCAGTCCGGTTGCCACGTGGTCTATGGCCTGGTCGGGTTGAAGACCCACTGCAAGCTGGCGCTCGTCGTCCGCGACGAAGGTGTCGGCATCAAGCGCTACGCCCACATCGGCACCGGCAACTACAACCCGAAGACGGCGCGCCTGTACGAGGATCTCGGCCTGCTGACGGCCAACGAGGGTGTCACGTCGGACATCTCCAACCTGTTCAACAACCTGTCCGGGTTCGCCCGGCAGCGCGACTACCAGCATCTGCTCGTCGCCCCCGAGTCGGTGCGTTCCGGTCTGCAGGAACAGATCACGCGGGAGATCGAGCACGCACAGGAGGGTCGTCCGGCACGGATCCGGATCAAGCTCAACTCGATCGTCGACGAGGCTCTCATCGACTCGCTGTACCGAGCCTCGATCGCTGGTGTCCCGATCGAGCTGTGGGTGCGCGGTATCTCCGCACTCCGGCCAGGTGTGCCGGGGCTGTCGGAGAACATCGAGGTGCGCAGCGTGCTGGGCCGGTTCCTCGAGCACAGTCGGGTCTTCTGGTTCGAGAACGGCGGTGAGCCACAGGCCTGGATCGGCTCCGCCGACCTCATGCACCGCAACCTCGACCGGCGCGTAGAGGTGCTCGTCCAGATTCCTTCGCGTGGCCATGTCGACGAGCTCGGAACCCTGCTCGACCTCGGTTTCGATGACGGCACGGCCTCCTGGCAGCTCGAGGCCAACGGCGACTGGACCCGACGTACGTCGCCCGACGGTGAGCCACTCACCGACATGCAGTCCACCCTCATCGCCGTCCACCGCAAGCGACGCGAGGCCGCCTCGGCCGGGCGACGGTAGCCAGTGCCTGCGGTAGGGGTCAGCAGCTCGCGAACAGGAGACCGCCGCGGCCGAGGTCGCGCAGAGCTGCGTGTCCGGAGTACGCGGATCGAGCACCAGCACGATCTCGGACCCGACAGTGCCGGCGCCGGCGATGCTGAAGCGCTCCTCGAAGGTCCCGCCCTGGGCCGGGGCCACGCCCCGCGCCAGCGCCCGTCGCGGCGCGAGGTCCGCCGCCGCCTGGTCCGGAGAGGCGAAGTTCAACACGACCGTCAGGGACCGCCCGGCGGCGATCGACAGCGTCAGCCCCTGGGTCTCGGCGACGCCACCCACCTCACTGATGCGCTGACGGGCGACCTCGCGCTCGCCCGCATCGGCCTGCCCGAAGCCGGCCGCGGTGCACGAGTAGGTTCCGACGTCCATGAGGGCGGACACCGACGTGTCGGTGAGGGCGGCAGACATCGCTCGGACGCCGACGTCGCCGTCATACACCGAAGGCGCGCTGCCGCTGATGGTGGCCAGGGTGAGGCCTGCGTACGCCGGGGTGTCGCTCGTGACGATCAAGCCTTCGTCGGGGAGCAGCGCAATGGCGGTGAGCTGGGGTGTCAGATCGGGCGCAATGGCGACCATCGCCCCTGCGTCCGCGACCCGGACTCCCCCCACCCCGGCCGCGTAGCCGAGCTTCGTCAACGCGCGATCGGCAGCGGCGAAGTCGAAGCCCGCTGACATCCGGAGGACATCGACCGCGCCGTCCCGGCTCTGCCCGTACATCTCCCAGGTCGAGTCGAGAACGGTCCAGCCGTACGTGGTGGCCATCTCCGGATCGAAGACGCCGAGAACCGAGGTGGTGGTGAAGTCACGGTCGTAGGCGCGGGCGAACAGCGACGCCCGTTCGCCCGCGGGTGACGTCGACGCGATCTCCGGAGCGAGAGCGGAGCGCACCGCGGACCAGTCGGTGAAGTTGGCGACCAGCGTCTGTTCGGGAATGGTGCGCAGCGCGCTCTCGATGCGGCTGTCGTGGTGCAGGACATGCGAGGCCAGCAGCCCAGCCGCAACAGTCAGGACGACGATGACCGATGCCACCGCGACCGCCCGGTTGATCCGCACAAGCACGTACCCTATGCGGCCACACCTTTCATGGGTGGCGCGTAGCCGGCCATGCAAGACTTTGCGCGTGCCGCCATCGCCACCTGTCCGTGCAGCGGGCTGCGTCGTGTGGAGGAAGGCCCGCAACGAGCCCGAGGTCCTGTTGGTCCATCGCCCCCGCTGGGAGGACTGGTCGTTTCCCAAGGGCAAGCTCGACCGCAACGAGCGCGGCCTACGCTGCGGCTCTGCGGGAGGTCTTGGAAGAGACCGGTCTCACGGTCCGGTTGGGGCCGCGACTGGCCGACACGACCTACACCGTGTCGGGCGGTCAGACGAAGACCGTCAACTACTGGTGCGCACGAACGGTCGGTGGCTCGGACGTCTCGGCCTATCGTCCCAACGCCGAGATCGATGACCTGACCTGGGTCCCGCTCTCGCGCGCGGCCGGCGAGCTGTCCTACCCGTATGACGCCGACCTGCTCGAGGAGTTCGCCTCGACGGCGTACGACACGGCACCGCTCATCGTGTTGCGTCACGCTCGTGCGCGCAGCCGACGAGCCTGGCGGGCGGTCGACAGCGAGCGGCCGCTGAAGGCCGACGGGAAGGAGGAGTCCCATCGTCTCGTGCCGCTGCTCCGGGCCTACGGGATCAAGCGGGTGGTGAGCAGTGATGCCGTCCGGTGCGTGGACTCCGTGCTTCCCTACGTCAACGAGAACCCCACGGCACGACTTCGACTCGACCCCAGCATCTCGGAGGACGCCTTCGACCTCGAGGGCCTCGGCTCGCGCATCCACAAGGAGCTCAACAGCTCGAGGCGGGTGGTGATCTGCTCGCATCGCCCGGTGCTGCCGGCGATCTACGAGGCACTCGGGATCGAGGCCGAGCCACTCGAACCGGCCGGGCTCAGCGTCGTGCACCGCCGCGCAGGCGAGGTGCGGGCCGTGGAGCACTACCGCACGCCATGAAGCTCCTGCCGGCGGCGATCAGGGCAGGAACAGGTGCGAGACCCCGTAGACCGCTGCGGCTGCGAGCCCGGCAGCCGGGAACGTGAGCACCCAGGCCCCCACGATCGACCGCGCCACTCCCCAGCGCACTGCGGACAGTCGCTTGGTCGCGCCGGCGCCCATCACCGACGAGGTGATGATGTGGGTCGTGGAGATCGGGGCCTGGTAGACGAAGGCGGTCACGTACAACACCGAAGCCGCGGTGGTCTCGGCAGCAAACCCGCGGGGCGGGTCGAGGTGGATGATGCGCCTCCCCAGCGTGCGCATGATGCGCCAGCCCCCCGAGTACGTTCCCAGCGAGATGGCCGTCGCGGCTGCCACGATGACCCACCAGGGCAAGCCATCGCCTTTGGAGGCGTGGCCGGACGTGACCAGGGCCAGGAAGATCACGCCCATCGTCTTCTGTGCATCCTGGAGGCCGTGGCCGAGGGCCATGGCGGCTGCAGACATCGTCTGTGCGAACCGGAAGCCGCGGTTGACCTTGCCCGGGCTCACCCGACGAAAGGCCCAGAGGATCGCCACCATCAGCGCGCCTGCAACCAAGAACCCCACGAGTGGCGACACCACCATCGGGATCAGGACCTTCTCCTTGATCGCCGACCAGGCGACCACGCTGCCCGATGCGAGCGCAGCGCCGACCAGACCGCCGATCAACGCGTGCGAGGAGGAGGACGGCAACCCGAAGTACCAGGTCGTGAGGTTCCACACGATGGCACCGACAAGACCCGCCGAGACCACGACCAGCCCATGCGAGCCGGACGGAGGTGTGATCACGTCACTGACCGTGGAAGCGACCTCCTGCCCGAGAAACGCACCCGCGAAGTTCATCACTGCCGCGAGGAGGAGCGCGATCCGCGGGGTGAGCGCTCGCGTCGAAACCGACGTCGCGATGGCGTTGGCCGCGTCGTGGAACCCGTTGGTGTAGTCGAACACCAGGGCGACCACGATCACCCCGATGACGAGCGCAAGCTCCACGCTCAGGATTCCTTGACAGCGATCTGCTCGACGATGTTGGCCACGCTCTCGAAGGCGTCGATCGCGGCTTCCAGGGAGTCGACGACGTCCTTGAGCTTCATGACCGTCAGCGCCTCGTAGCGTCCGTTGAAGAGCTTGGCGACGATCCGGCGGTAGGACTTGTCGCCGTCGTTCTCCAGGCGGTTGATCTCGATCCAGTACTCCTCGAGCTTGCGCATCGTGCGCAGGCGGGGCATCGCATCGGCCGTGAGCTCGGCGCAGCGCTGCAGGACCTCGACCTGGTTGGCGAGCTCACCGGGGAGCTCGTCGATCTCATAGAGGACGACCAGGTCGACCGCTTCCTCCATGAAGTCCATGACATCGTCGAGGCCGGCCGCGAGACGGTAGATGTCCTCGCGGTCGAACGGCGTGACGAACGTGGTGTTGACCTTGCGGACGATGCTGTGGGTGATCTCGTCGCCCTGGTGCTCGGCCTCGCGCATGCGGGATGCAAGCTCGGCGCGGTCGGCCCCGGTGGGCAACATCTCAGCGAGCAGTTGCGCGCCCTTGACCAGGTTCTTGGCCGACTCGCTGAACATGTCGTAGAACGACGTGTCCGTCGGACGTAGGCGCATCGCCACAGCAAACTCCCGTCGAGTGCCAAAAGATCAGGGCAATGCTAGGGGGTGACAGGCTTCAGCGTGCAACTGGCGGGTGTTTGACCGTCCTGGGGACGACCGGCCGGTGAGACTGAGCAGTTCAGGTTCAGACCGGTGGTACGTCCTCAAGGACGCCGAGGATCTCGTCGATGCGTGGCTGCGGCAGCGGGCCGTCCGACTCAGACGTCGCGATGATCAGGTTGGTCATCATCTCGATTTCGGACAGCACCTCGTTGTCGTGAACGGTGACGTCGAGTTGGTCGTTCACTGAGGTGTCGCCTTTCGGGCCTTCGGCCAGATGACTGGCCCCACCGTTCGCAGACTGGCCTGCGCCGTCCTGGATGGTCTCGCGAGCAGATGCGGGCCCCGGCCACTGGGTCGGGGTCACGATGGCCGGGCCTCCGTCGGCGGCAGAACCGGGGAGATCGGGCCAGCGTTGCATCGAGGGTATCGGCGCCGGCGGAGCGATCGCAGCGGAACCCGCCAATTTCTTCCCTAGGGCTCGAGACCGTGCAAGAAGATGGTCCACGACACTGTTGCGGGCTGTCACCATCGTCACGTCTCCTGCCTCCTCACCGTCCACCGGAGGGAAATCTACCCATCGGTACGGGCCTTGTCGCGACCCGGTAACTCATTGTGGACAGGCGATGCAAGCACCTCCACGGGGCCGCGCCGTGGATAGCCCAGTCGTGCTATGCCCGACTCCGACGAACGGCCGGACAAAACGCCCAGAGCCGGAGTGCCGGGTCAGTCCCCGGTGTGCCGAATCGCTCAGCTACGGTTACCGACCATGGCGGCGATCGGCGGGATCACGGCCGCGATCACACTCATCACGATGGCCGCGGGAGTGGAGAAGAAGCGGACGACGAACCAGGCCAGGACGATCAGCGAGATACAGGTCCCCATGAGCACGAAGTAGGCCACCTTCCGGTCCATGCATCGATGCTAGGCGGCGACGAGCCCTGTGGCCCGCTCACGTCGGCGGCGGCAGCTCACCCGGAGACCTCGGCGGCAACGAGGGCACGGTAGCGGTCCAGCAGGTCTCGCCACACCGGACCGGGACTGCCACTCCCGACCTGCCGTCCGTCGATGCGCGTGACCGGGACCAGTTCACACACCGTGCCGGTGAGAAAGACCTCGTCGGCTCGGTAGAGGTCGAACAGGGTGAGCGGGCGCTCGACGGACCGCAGACCGGCGTCCGGTCCGAGCCCGATCACGATGCCGCGCGTGATGCCGTGCAGGCAGGCCGTCGCCACGGGGGTCCACAGCTCACCGTCCACGAGGCAGAAGATGTTCGCGGTGTCGGCCTCAGCGACGAACCCCTGGACGTCCAACATCAGGGCGGCGTCGACGTCGGGGTCGTCGACCACCTCGAGACGCGCCAGGATCGAGTTGAGCTGGTTGGCGTGGTGGATGCTCGGATCCAGCACCTGTGGCTGAGGTCGGCGGATGCTCGCGGTGCGCAGGCGCTGCGGGGCGGGAGACGGGTCGACCGGCTTGCGTTCGGGGACGATGACCAGGGTGCCCGCGGCGGGAGCGTTGCGAGGGTCCATGCCCGAGGTCGACCGTGTCCCGCGAGTCACCATGAGCCGGACGTGCGTGTCCTCGACCATGCCGTTGGCGTCGAGGGTCCTGAGCAGCGCATCCCGGATCCCGTCACGACCGCCGGGCAGCACGATGCGCATCGCCTGCGCTGACTGCTCGAGCCGGTCGAGGTGTTGTTCGAGCCTGAAGACGCTGCCGGCGTACACGCGCAGGCCCTCCCAGATCGCGTCGCCGGACTGGAAGCCGGCGTCGAACACCGAGACACAGGCCTGCGAGGACTCGACGAGCTGGTCCCCGACGAAGACGACGGGTTGCGTCACACGTGCTCCCGGTTCAGAGATTCTGGACGACGCGCGGATGTGCGCCGGGCCGCAGCCATCGGACGAGCCACTTCATGTTGCGGACGTTACCGATCTGGGTGCAGCCCAGGGTCGGCGCCCAACGGTGCCCGGGCCTCGACGTGTGGTAGAAAATCCCGCTGCCCTTGCCCGCGCGGGGTTTCGGCCCGACGTACGGCCGGAGCCTGACCCGGTTGTAGTCGACCACGAAGCCGAACCGCATCGACGGTCGGTTGCCGTCCGTACGCCCGCGCTCCTCGATCCAGGTGTTGTAGAGGCGACCGGGCCGGGCCGAGACGCTGGACGTCGGTAGCCGTCGCTTCCAGGGCATCGCGCCCGGCGCGTGACGACCCGTGGAGAAGGTGACCTTGATGCGGCGGACGCCGTCCGGTGACCGCGTGTCGCCTTCACGCTTCTTGCCCCAGCCGCGGACGCCGATCGTCGAGCGGAAGTGCTTGACGACGCGCCAGACGCCGCGCTGCTTCTGCCAGGCCTGCGTCACCGTGCAGTAGACGCGATGACACCAGAAGTCGCTGGAGACCGTGCGCACTACCTGTCTCGTCGAGTCGGGTAGCCGCTTCGCCCACGCCGACGTTGGGGTGGCGACAACGGGTGCCGGGGCCACCCCCTGAGGCATCGGAGGTCTGGCGTGGGCGGTCGTCGCTCCGGCAGGAGCAGCGCCGAGGCTGAACGCGGTCAACGCCACCGCGGTGATCACGTGGCGAACCGCGAGATTGCGCATATCACCCATCCTCTCGGTCCGGGGCCGGGCGCACAACGTCTGCTACCACCTCGGTGGCGCTCGTGGTACGGGTGGCAAGGTGCTGTCCCATGATTGACGACGCCGCGAAGTCCAACCTGTACAACTACCTGAAGCACGAGCGCGAGGCGGTGCTCGCGAAGCTCGACGGGCTCTCTGAGTACGACGTCCGTCGCCCGCTGACCGTCACCGGGACCAACCTGCTGGGCCTCGTCAAGCACCTGGCGACATGGGAGGCCAGGTACCTGGGCGAGGTCTTCGACCGCCCGTTTCCTGAACCCTTGCCCCGGTGGGACGTCGAGGCCGAGCGGCTCGCCGACATGTGGGCGACCGAGCGCGAGTCCCGCAGCGACGTCGTGGACCGCTACCGACGGGTGTGGGACCACAGCGACGCGACGGTAGAAGCTCTCGCCCTCGATGCCACCGGCCGCGTGGCCTGGTGGCAGGACGCCGAGGTGCCGCTGTTCAACATCCTCGTCCACCTGCTCGCCGAGACCAGTCGGCACGCCGGCCACGCCGACATCCTGCGCGAGGCGCTCGACGGAGCGGTGGGAACCGATGCGGAGGGCATGGCCGAGAAGCGGCACGACCCAGCCTTCTGGAGGGAGCGGCGCGAGGAGATCGAGTCGGCCGCCAGGTCAGCCAGTTGACCGACGTCTTGCGAGTCACTTGCCGCCAGGTAGCGCCTCCCCCGGCGGGACACCCAGACACTGCGCACTGCACCGCCGGGGTCATCGTCAGGAGAGTGAGTCACACCGAGGCGAAGCGACCTGGTTACCCGGGGCGGGGTTTGAAGCGTTGGTGGCGGATGCGTCTTCGTTGGAGGTCGATCCGTGCCGGTGGGATGACTTCGGTGATGCCGTCGGGGGCGAGGGTGAGGTCCCATTCGCCTTGGTGGATGAGGTGGTGGTGGAAGGAGCAGAGGAGGCAGCCGTTGTGGATGTCGGTCGGGCCGCCCTCGCTCCACGGGATCCGGTGATGACGCACGCCCGCGAAGCTCCGGCCGAAGGCATCGTCGATGCCCACGGTCGGTGGCGGTCCCTGCGTCGTACTCATAGGACAAACCTAGAACCCGCCACCGACACTTTCGGATCAGCGGCCAACGCCAGAACCCGTTATCCACAAGGGAAATCCGAAGATATTCACCAATCGAGAGGCCCAACAGATCCGGTCAGGCCTCAGCCGTCGCGTGCCAGGACTCGGTGCGGTACTTGGTCGCCCAGCCCATCGAGAGATAGAGCCCGTCGGCCCCCGTTGTCGAGTCTGCGTCGACCTCGAGATCGACACGGTTGCCGCCATGGTCCAGACAGTCGCGGATCACCGTGTGCAGCAACGCCTTGGCCACGCCACGACCGCGTGCGTTGCGATGGACACCGATGTAGTCGACGTAGCTGCCCTCGCGACCGTCGTCGTCGGCTGAGAGCACCGAGCTGACGAGTGCGCCACCCGGTCTGAGCTCGCCGTCGACCTCGATCTCGGCGATCCACCAGTGGTCCCAGCGGTGGCCGGGGTCCTCGCGCAGGCGTTGGACGAACTCGGGGAAGCTCTCCCGATACGAGTTGAAGTGGTCCGCGAACGACTCCTCGAGCATCTGGTGGACGACCTGGAGGTCCAGGGCGACCGGCAGGCCGTCGTCGTGCTTGGCCACGCGCCGCACGTAGACGGCGGGTCGATCGGGCAAGCCGGCGTCGGCTTCCACGACGGGCCGACTCATGTGCAGCCAGGTCCGCGTCTTGCGATAGCCCGCCTGCGTGAGCCAGCGCTGCTGCCGCTCGTCACCGACGTACGCACTGGCGTCCAGCTGGGTCTCAGGCAGCTCGCGCAGGCGCGCCAGTTCGCAGCCTGCTCCCTGGGCCCACTGCAGGAGTACGCCGGCCAGCTGATCACCTTGCGCGCAGTCGGGTGCCACGGTGACGTCGACCACGGTTCGCCCGGCTGCGCGGTCGTGTACCCAGGCCCAGGCACAGATCGCCCCGTCGGGGCCGTCGAGCACGAGCTGCCGGCGCGTCCACGAACCGATGCCCGTGACCGAGGAAGCGACCGCTTCCTCGTCCACGCTGGCGTCGCCGCGGGCCAGCCGCTGGTGGGCCTCCACCAGCTGCGCCAAGGCCGCCACGTCGTCTGCACCGGGGACACGGGCGGTCCACCCGGCGGGCAGGCCGGACACGGGGGGCAGGGTGTCGGTCATCGGGCCAGTCTTCCAGGGACCGCGGTATGACATGGGGCGGCCGCGAGCGTGATACTATTTGAACGTTCGCTCAAGTTCTTTAGGAGTTCATCATGCTCAGCTGGGCGCTGCTCATCGCAGCGATCCTCACCGAAGTAGCCGCGACGATCGCGCTGAAGATGTCCGACGGCTTCAGTCGACTGATCCCCTCGGGGATCGTCGTCACCGGCTACCTGCTGTCGTTCTGGCTGCTCGCCGTGCTTCTCACGCGCGGTATGAGCATCGGCGTCGTCTACGCGCTGTGGTCAGCCATCGGCCTGTCGCTGATCGTCATCGCCGACGTGCTCTGGTTCGGGGAGCGCCTGACCTCGGTCCAGACCGCTGGACTCTTCGCCATCGTGATCGGGGTTGCCGCACTCGAGCTGGGTGGCGCTGCAGGGTGACGAAACCGGCGGCCCCGAAGAAGCGCGTCGACGGGCGGCAAGCCCGTGGCGAACGAGCCCGGGCTGCCCTCATCGAGGCCACGCTCGACGTCATCGAGCGCGAAGGCGTCGGCAAGGTGACGCACCGCAACGTGACCCGGGTGGCGGGCCTTCCTTCCACCTCAGCGGCGTACCACTTCGCGTCGATCAACGACCTGCTCGAGGCCGCGCTCCTGCACGCCGACGAGCAAAGCCATCTGGCGCTGGTCGAAGTCAGCGCCGCGGTCGACCCCGTGCACGCGCTGGCCGATTGGTTGGTCACGGACTTCGAGACCGACCGGTCGCGCTGCATCGCGGAGTTCGAGCTGTTCCTGTACGCCGCGCGCACGCCCGCCCTGCGACCTGCGGCGCGGCGCTGGATGACTGACCTCGCCACTCTGGTGGGGTCCTGGACTGACGATCCGACCAGGGTCGTCACCATCTGCGCCTACGTCGACGGACTGATCCTGCACGCCCTCGTCACCGGAGAGGCGCCACAGGTCGACGAGCTGACGGCGACGCTTCGCCGACTGGCGTCCGGCTCAGGCGACACCGAGGCGGAGGCCTGACGCCGCGATCGCCTTGTCCAGAGAGGAACCGGGCGTGGAGCGGAACTCCTCACGGTGCCCCGCCCCACCCTCACGCCACCTACGCCCCTCGCGTGGCGGCGGAGTCCGGCTCTGCCTCACTCAACGCAATGTCGCCCAGACCGTCTTGCCCTCGGCCAGTGGGATCGAACCCCACTGCTCTGCGACAGCGTCCACGACCACCAGACCACGGCCCCCCTGCGTGCCGTTGTCGATGTGGTTGATGGCTGGCGGCAGAGACGATCCGTCGGTCACCTGGACCAGGACGACCTCCCCGTTCCAGCTGACGTGGACGCTGAACGACGTCTGGGCGTGAATCACCGCGTTGGTGCTGAGCTCGCTGACCACGAGGACAGCAGAGTCCACAGCGGAGGCGACCTGCCACTCGGAGAGGCGATCGGCAACGAAACGACGAGCCTCCGACACGTGATCGTGCCGGGCTGACCATGCCTTGTGCTCGAACAAGGCGACGCTCTCCGTCATTTCGCTCCCGATCGTCGGACAGGGACCGGGTGGCAGCGTGAGGTCCAGACGGCAGCACGGTCCCGGCGATGGTACCGCCCACAATGCCTCAACGCCGAGAACTGGCACGGACTACAGTGCTAACAGTTCCCGCATGTCGCTCCGATATGCGTTCAGTGATCATCGGCGGTGATGGTGTGGCAGGTCCTGAAACGCCGTCAGCGGGATCGGGCACCGACGACTCCCACACCGAGATCGGGCGCATCTGCGCCAGTTGCATCGACGACGTCCAGGTGGACGGGGGCGGCGTGTCAGTGGTGACTACCCGTGGCTTCGCCGGCACGGTCTGGGTCAGCGATACGACGGCCGCCCGCGTGGAGGAGCTCCAGTTCAGCCTGGGCGAAGGCCCGTGTTTCGAAGCCGTGTCCACGCGTCGGCCGGTCTTGGTCCCCGACCTCGCGGATACGTCGGGAGAGGCCAGCCGGTGGCCCGGTTTCCGCTCGGAAGCGGCGTCCTCGGGGATCGGGGCAATCTTCGGGCTGCCACTCAACGCCGGCACCTTCACGCTGGGGGCACTCGATCTCTACCGCCGGGAACCTGGTCCGCTGACCCGCGACGAAGTGCACCGCGCACGGAGGGCCGCAGACGATGCGTCGAACGCCCTCCTCGAGCTGAACCTCGACCAGGCGAGCGCCGAGCCGCCGGGCGCCACGTACCACTGGGTCGTCCACCAGGCCGCAGGCATGATTACGCGGCAGCTTCGGGTCCCGATCGGTGACGCGATGCTGCACCTTCGGGCGGCCGCCTACAGCGAAGGGATTCCCATCGACGCGTTCGCGGCTGAGATCGTGGACAGACGCCGACGGTTGTCGAAGGAGGACACATGAGCGACGACACCTACCCGAGGACGACTGGATTGTCGGCGTTGGGATCGGACCGCAACGCCATGCTGGCCGAGCGGTTCGTCACCCTGGCAGACACCCTCGTGGACGACTTCGACGTGGTCGAGCTGATGGACAGTCTGATCGCTGCCTGCGTCGAGCTGCTGAACACGACGGCCGCCGCCCTGATGATTCCTGATCCGCGAGGACGTCTCCAGATCGTGGCGTCCTCGAGCGAAGAGGCTCGGCTGCTCGAGCTGCTCCAGCTGCAGAACGACGAGGGTCCCTGCCTGGACTGCATTCGCAACGCCACACCGGTGAGCGTCGACGACATCGCCAGCGCCCACGACCGCTGGCCGAGGTTCGCCGACGCTGCCAGCCAGCTGGGCTTCTCGTCGGTTCACGCACTGCCGATGCGGTTACGCAACGAGACAATCGGCGGGCTCAATCTCTTCCGCGCTGAGCCTCCCGCACTCAGCGCCGAGGAGCAGCGCATCGCCCAGGCGCTGGCCGACGTGGCGACCATCGGGGTCCTGCAGCAGCGTTCGCTCGCGCGAGCTGCCCAGCTGGCGGAGCAGCTGCAGACCGCGCTCAACAGCCGTGTGGTCATCGAACAGGCCAAGGGCGTCATCGCCGAGTTCGGCGGACTCGACATGGCTGCGGCGTACAGCGCGCTGCGGCTGTACGCCCGCGACCACAACCGCAAGCTCGCCGACGTCGCAGCAGCCGTGGTGGCCGGTCGCATCAACCTGCGCAGCCTTGTGGCCCGCCTACGGACGCAGGACTGACCCGCGCGGCGTGTCGTCAGACCGCGCGGACCCGATTGTTCCGAGCGTCGTGCGTGAGCTCGACCAGGCCGAGCAGCTCGAGCAGTGGCGGAAGATACATGCCGAAACGGCCCCGGTAGCCGTTGCGCCGGCCGTACCAACCACCCACCGGATTGTCCGGTGAGCGACCGAACGCCTCGACGGTGCCGTCCTTCGCCGGCTTCTTCTCGTCTGCCGCGCCGAGATCCACCCAATCACCCTGGTCGCGCAGCCAGGCCGCCAGATCGTCGATGGCACGCGCGTCGTACGTCAGCTTCGTCGACCCCACCTGACAGACCAGGACCGGTGGGTCGCTCTCGTCGTCGCGGTACATCGTGTACGACGAGCTGCCGGGCGCCGTCGTCAGTTGCCACGGGTCTTCCTTCGTGCCTGCAGCCATCACCGGCTCCTCTCGATCCTCACTGCCAGTCTGGCCAGGGCCGTACCCGGCTGTCGACCCTCGCCGCCTACGTCCCCCTGGACAGGTCTGCGAGCGCGGATGGCCAGGAACCTACCTGGCAGGGACGGTGAGCCTGATCGTCCTGCCGCCGACGGTCCCCCGGATCGTGAACACGGAGGCATCCGGTCCATACCAGAGGCCTTCGAAGTGCAGGGTCCCACGGGTGCCGTCGTCCTCGCGGACCGTGACGTCGCCCCCGTAGTTCCCGAACCAGTCGGAGAAGCCGGTTCCGTCGACCACCACGTCCTCGGTGAACCTGACGTGATGCAGGTGGAACACATCCGGTGTCGGGTAGTCGCCGAAGTCCAGCGACGTCGTACCTCCGCGAAGTCCCACCCCGGTGCCGGTCTGGCCGGCGTAGTCACGGTGGATCACGTCGAGAACGGTCCAGACAGCATCCGTGGCCAGCCGCCGGTCCCCGAGCCGGGAGTGGTCCCCTGCCCGCCGACGCGCCGGCGGCAGCTGTTCGACGGACTTCGGGAAACTGCCGACCTCCCACAACGGCGCGAGAGGCGTGTTGGCACACAGGTCGTCCGCCTGCCCGGTCCGGATGAACCGCTGCACGATGTGCGGCGCACACTCGCGCCACCACCACGGGTTGTGTGCCGCGTTCTTCACGGTGATCAAGGTGCTATCGGTCAGCACGTTGGCGGCTCGACGGCTGTCGTACGTCGGTACCACGAGGTCGAGGTCACCGGTGAGAACGAGGGTGGGGATCCCGCTCACCCGGGTGCCGGGTGCGTACGGCAGGTCGGTCTTCCAACGAGCCGCGATGCACGGGTCGGGGAAGAAGCCGTCCGGAAGGGGTGCCGCCCACGCCTCCTTGGAGAACGGTCCGTAGCGGGCGGGTTCGTCGGCCAGCGCCTGGGCGTACTGCGCCTGCCGAACGCTGGGCGCGGCGGTTTCGTCCCAGGGGAAGTTGTTGTCGAGGCAGTAGCGAACGATGTTGTCCCCGGCGGAGAAGTCGCGCGGGTTGCCCGAGTCGAAGGAGCCCGGACCCCGGTGCGCTTCTGCAGCGAGCCGGAGCAGGGGAACGTCGTCACCATGTCGCAGGGCGACAGCTGCCTGAGCGATCTCACCCTGCCCCAGGAAGGGGAATTGGTCGCTCGTCACGATTTCCCATAGGAGCGACCTCTCCGTCACCGTCACGTGATGGGGGTGTCCGGCGTAGTCGTACCCCACCCCGGTCACCGGATGGTTGCGGAGACGCTGGACGAGCCAGGCCAGCTGTCCAGAAGGGTTGGCGGTCTCGTGCCGACAGGCGACGGAGCGCCGGCAGAGCCGGTTCACCACTGCCGGGACCGCCTTGGGCGTGCTCGACGCGAAGGGGTCCGCCCCCACCGAAATGTAGGGCGAGCCGACGACGACGGCTGCCACGTGGTCACGGTGTCGAACCGCGTAGCTGACCATGTCGTTGCCGGCGTACGAACCGCCCATCACGACGATCTTGTCGTAGCCGAGAGCACTGCGGACGTCGTCGATGTCATCAGCAACGGCGGCCGTGGAGTAGAAGTTGCGGCGTTGGCCGAGGCTCCTGAAGCACTGCCGGGCCGCGGCGTACGACGGTTGGTGGTGCTGCCATTGCGGACAGTTGATCGCTCCCGACAGTCCGACGCCGCGCTGGTCGATGAAGACGAGGTCGTAGTGCTTGGTCAGGGGCGCGAGCACGTAGTCGCGGAACGGATACATCTCGCCGTCGGAACCCGTGATGGAGTTCCCGGGGCCGCCCGATGTCGCGAAGATCGCTCCCTTCGACGTGGAGATCTTCCCCGTGTGCGGTGCCACCTGCACGTGGATACCGATCGTGCCTGGCGTGCCACTGCCGGTCCGGTCCAGTGGGACCTGCAACCTCCCGCACAGGAAGCTGTCGTCGGATCGGCAGGGGTGCAGGTCGAGCGCCTTCGCACCGGACTGCATCAGGCGGTGCCCCCCTGGCAGGGCGCGGGCGGCGAGAACCGCCGGCCGGCCCTTGGCCGCCGAGTCGGCGCCAACACCGACAGACGTGCCGGGAGAGGCCTGGTAGCCGTAGGGCACGTGTCCTCTGACGGGGGGTGCTGGCACCGAGTGACGCGCCGACGGGTGGACTCCGGAGTCAGGGACTGCCGCGATGGCCTGTGGCGACATCAGCAGGGCCGTGGCCGCGATCCCCACGGCGGAACGACGGATCAGACGCTTCATGGTGGCTCCCTCGTCGACGTTGCGGTTACTGGTATCACTCGCCATTGGTTGAGGGGTGCGCCCGCGCACGACACATCACGGAGGGTCTGGGCGATGGTCCCGTGTGAGTCCAACGAGATTAAACGCCCGGTCCTGGCATATCGCAAGGTCCTTACTTCCTAGCGCCGAAGCCGGGTGAGGACTGTAATGAGTCGTATGGACCACCCGCCGCCGTCCCGGACGGTGACGATGCTGTTCTCAGACATCGAGTCGTCCACCCGGCTGCTGCAGCGGCTCGGTGGGCGGTATCGACAGGCCCTGGACGAACAGCGTCGGATCCTGCGCGGGGCCTGGAGCCGATGGGACGGTCAGGAGATGGGGACCGAGGGCGACAGCTTCTTCGTGGTCTTCGACGTTGCACGAAACGCCGTGAGCGCCGCCGCGGAGGCGCAGCGAGAACTGGCGGCCACGTCGTGGCCCGATGGTGCTCAGGTCGCCGTGCGCATGGGACTTCACACCGGCGAGCCCATCCTGCATGACGGTGGCTTCGTCGGTATCGACGTTCACCGGGCTGCTCGTATCGCGGCTGCGGCAAACGGTGGACAGGTGCTGCTGTCGGACTCGACCGAGCGGCTGGTGCGGGGCGGTCTGCCGGACGAGCTCGGTCTGCTGGACCTGGGATCGCATCGGCTCAAGGACCTGGACGGGCACGAGCATCTCTATCAGCTCACGGCGTCGGGAACCCCCGCAACGTTTCCACCGGTCAAGAGCCTGGGCTCGGCCTCGAGCCTGCCGACGTACAACACTCCGCTGATCGGGCGACACGAGGACATCGCCGCCTTGCGCGACGTCGTTCTCGCCCCGGAGGTGCGGCTTCTGACCCTGACCGGAGTCGGAGGCTCGGGCAAGACCCGGGTCGCCATCGCACTGGCGGCCGAGTTGGTCGACCAGTTTCCCGACGGGATCCACTTCGTGTCGCTGGCCACGGAATCAACGGAGGGGGCGATGTGGAAGAAGACGGCGGACAGCTTGGGGGTCCCGGCCGAGAGCTCGCCCCGAGACGCGCTGCTGGCACACGTGGCTCATAGCCGACGACTCGTCATCCTCGACAACTTGGAACAGATCGCCGGCGCGGCCGAAGTCGTCTCTGATCTGCTGAGCGCGGCGGTGAACGTCAGCGTGATCACCACGACCCGCAGACCACTTCATGTGCTCGGGGAGCATGAGCACGAGGTCCCGCCCCTCGAGGTGCCCTCGGAAGGTATCGGCGTCGGCGACTCTGCAGCCGTCGAGCTCTTCTGTCACCACGCGCGGATGGTCAAGGACACCTTCACGCTCACAGCTGACTCCGCAGCGGCGGTCGGCGACATCTGTCGACGCCTCGACGGCTTGCCGCTGGCGATTGAGCTCGCGGCGGCACGATCGAAGACGCTGTCCCCCAAGGCGATACTGACCAGGCTTTCGTCCAGCCTCGACCTGCCGTCGATCGGGGCCGGCCGTCCGGCTCGGCAGCGAACGATGCGCGAGACCATCGCGTGGAGCTACGACCTCTTGCCCGAAGACCAGCAGGTGCTGCTCCGGCGGCTGAGCGTGTTTGCTGGTGACTCCGACCTCACCGCTGTCGCTGCTGTGACTGGCTCCCACGATGATCCCGTCGACGAGATAGCCGAGCTCATCGACGCATCTCTTGCGCTCATCTCCGAAGGCCCCGACGACGAGCCCCGCGTCGGGTTGCTCAGGACTGTCTCGGACTTCGCCTTCGAACGGCTGGTCGAGGCGGGCGAGCACGATGCTCTGCGGGACGCGCACGCGTCGTACTACCTCCAGGTGGCGAGGAGACTGGCGCCGCAGATGTGGGGCGCCAACCAGCGCAGTGCCATCGCCCTGCTCACGGTCGACCAGTCGAACTTCGCGGCAGCGCTCGACTGGACTTTGCCTCCGCCGGACGGCCAGGCCCCGCAGCCTGACCGGGCACGAATCGGGCTCCGCTTGTGCTCCGAGCTGCGCTGGTTCCTGGAGAACCACGGCAACATCGTCGATGCGTCGCGCTGGACGAGTCGCGCTCTCGAGCTGGACTCGGGAGAGGACAGCGTCGAGAGGTGCGCGACGTTGCTGATGTGGGCCGACATGAGGGCGGCCGGGTCGGATACCCAACACCTGCGCGCGCTCGAGGAGGCGCTCGAGATCAGTCTGCGCATCGGTGATCGCGAAGTTATGGGCGGTGCGTATCGCGACCTCGCTGTCTGGCACGGGGACCACGGAGACCTCGAACGCGCCCGGCGACTGTTCGACGAGGGCATCGCCGTCGATCCGGCTGACCTCTGGCTGTTCAACCACAAGGCACACGTCCTTTGTCTCCAGCACGACTACGCGGGCGCCATCGCGTCGCGCGAGCACGCCGTCGAGCTGGCTCGCCAGGACGGTGACGAGATCTCGGTGGCGTGGTCCTCGTTGGAGATCAACAACGTCTTGGTTCTGCTGGGTCGGGTCTCCGAAGCCCGCTTACGACTCGAGGGCATGGTCGACGGCGTACTCCGGCTCCGGCATCACATGCTGGCCTTCGACCTCGTGGTCTCGTTCGCCATAGTGCATGCCGCCGAGGACCATGCTGAGCGAGCAGCTCGTCTGATCGGGGCAGTTCACGCCTTCGCGGTTTCCCGAGGGGTGACGGAGAGATACAGCGACGACGAAACCTGGATGCGGCAGATGGGTTTGGCCGACGCCCGCGCATCCCTGTCACCCGGCTCATGGGAACGGAACTTCTCGCGTGGTTCCGAGTACTCCTTGGAGGAGGCACTCGCCGACGCCCTGGCTCACCCGACCGAGGCGGAGAGCGGATAGCACGGCTCGATCCCAGGTTTGGATCGGTATTGCGCTCGCGGTCGGGGCTTCATCTCAATACCGTTCCAAACGCGCACCCGTCGCACGGCCGCAACGGCCAAGCCGTCAGAAGGCTGACACCTCTTGCGGAGCACGATCGGGGCGGCTCAGCGTGCGTACCAAGGCGTCCTGGCCATGGCGGCGTACGGCGATGCCCGTGAGGAGGCGAAGTACGGGGTCGAGAACGCTCTCCTCGAACCGCGGCGGGTCGACGTCGACGCTGACGGCGAGGTCGTCGGCGTGTACGACCATCTCCATCAGCCGGGTCACCAGGAAGTCGTCGGTCGCCAACGCCCAGCCCTGCCAGGGTATGTAGGTCGTCGGTGGTGCGTCGGCGAGCACGGCCTCCAGGTCGCCGCGCGCCGCCGCAAGTGTCGTCACCGCCACCTCGTGGCCGGTGCTCGCCTGGCGGTCAGCCGACTCGCGGATGCTCCGGTTGGCGTCTCCCTCGAGGTCTTCACGCAGCCAGACCGCCCGGGCGTAGTGCTCGAGGACAGCGATCGTCTCCACGTCCGGTGGCGCTTGATTGTCGGGGCGCAGCAACTTCACGATGTTGACCGCCTGATCGCCCAGGTGTCTGGTCAGACCGCCCACACTCATCCCCGAGCAGCTCGACTCCTGCGTCCACGCCTCCGCGACCTCTGGTCTCCCGACGAGGTCGGCAAGCTGGTCAACGGCGTGGATGACATCGTTTCGGTCCAGCTCTCCGGCGAAGGTCAGGGTCACGATCGCGAGTCTAAGCGAGCGCCGTTGCTCGCTGTCTCGGGGGAACGTTCTCGCATTTGGAACGATCTTGCGCCCCCGGTCGGGTTTTCAGTGCAAGAACGTTCCAACGGTGGCCCGTCACCAGCCAAGGCGGCACCGGGCCATAGCGCGTTTCCGCCATTCCCGGCCGCCGACCAGTACTAACACGATCACTGCGACATAACCAAGGCCTAGCGGCCACGGCGTTCCCGAGACGAACACAAGCAGCACCATCGCGATGGCGACCGTGGTGAACGTCGCCATAGTCAGCTCCCGGACCGACGCCCCGCCCAGAAGCCTGGTCACGGTGGCATCGTCGTCATCGTCGGCCGGTACGGGTACCCGGGCCAACAGCCACTGCATCAGCAGTGCCGCCGTGGCCGTCACAGCCGCCAACACGCCCGAGGCGCTGACGGCGACGGCCGCCTCGGTACTGAGCCGGCCACCGTCGCCGGCCAACGAACGAATTCCGACCAGAAGCGCGGCCCATCCCGCTGCCGCCACCCCGACCTCCAACACCAGCTCCGTGCGCGACAACGCCCCCGCCACAGGGAACCGCACCGTCGCACCGGTCACCGCACGTTGACGTGGCCGCCTGACCACCGCCCAGGCATGCCCCACAGCGGTACCGGCGAGCCACGCCATCATCATGGCGGCTCCAGCAATGCGGGGGCCGGTATGCCCCGGTAGCGCGAACGACGCAACAAACATCACGGCCACCGCGGTACCGGCGAGCCACGCCCCCAGCCGCTGCCGAAACCGTCCCTCGCTTCGCAACAGGTCCAACTGCGGACCCGTCGGGGTCAGCCCGTAGTACTCCAGCAGCTGGTCCAGCTCACGTTCACCGTCGTAGACGGAGCCGCGGCCTCCCGACAGGAGCAGGTAGTAGCCGTAGCCGAGCAAGGCACCGACGACGAGCAGCACCAGCCACACCACCAGTGACCGCTCGGACATGTCTACCCCCTCGTGCTGCTGTCCGTAGGATGCCCGAGGCGGACCAGTCGCACAATCCCAAGGCCGCGACCTCATGAGCAGCGGCGGCCCGGACACGGGCCGCGGAAACCTCGGCACTCACCCGTGGAGAAGCCGTCACTGGTATCTCCAACCCGTGAGCTCGGTGTCCGGGCCTGGCTTCGCGAGGCGCAAAAAAATGTTCAGAAACCTTTGTGGATAACGGGTTCTGGTGTTAATCGCTGATCCGAAAGTGTCGGTGGCCTGTTCTAGGTTGGTTCCATGAGTACGACGCAGGGACCGCCACCGGCCGTGGGCATCGACGATGCCTTCGGTCGTGAGTTTCGCGGGCGTGCGTCGTGAGCTCGGCGAGCTGGTCGACACTCCGACCTGGTCCCTGGACGACAACCGGCTCGATCGCCGGATCGGTGACGTGTTGGCGCTGAAGGCACAGGTCGATGAGCTCGCGGCCCGGTTGGTCGCGGAGGCCGATGACCGCAACCTGCCCCACCGCTACGGTGCCTCTTCGACGAGGACGCACCTGATGACCGCGCATCGGATGTCGGCCGGTGAAGCCTCCCGGACGGTCCGGACTGCCAAGCAGCTGCACGGCACCACCGGCCTGACCGAACCGACCCGACGTGCGGTCGCCGCAGGCACGGTGTCGGCGGAGCAGGGGGTGGTGGTCGCGGCCGCGGTCAACCGGCTCTCACCCGACCATCAAGCCCGACCGGGTCGAGGCAGCCCAGGCCGACTTGTTGGCTCATGCGAAGACGTTGTCGTTCAGCCAGCTGCAGGTGGCGGCGAACCATCTCGTCGAGGTGATCGACCCCGACACCGTGGACCAGACGCTGGAGCAGCAGCTCGCCGCGCAGGAACGCAAGGCGTTGGCCTCAGCCTGGTTCACCGGCCAGTGCGGGTCCGACGGCATCGCCCGCGGAAGGTACGCGCTCCCGAACCTGGCCTTCGGGATGCTCACCAAATACCTCGAAGCCGTGACGTCACCCCGCCGGATCGCCACCGGCACCGGCACCGGCACCGACTGATCTACCGGCTGAGACGACCGTTGCGGACCTGCCGTACGGGAACCGGCTCGGCCGGGCGTTGTGTGAGCTGATCGAACACCTCCCGGTCGACGGACACCCCCAACACGGGGTCGCCAACGCCACCATCGTGGTCACCCTCGACGAGGACAAACTCCGTAACGGGGCCGGCGAAGCCGTCTTGGACACCGGTGGCAGCCTCTCGGTCGGGGAGACCCGACGGCTGGCCTGCAACGCCGGCCTCCTCCCGATGGTCTTGTCCGGTGGGTCGAAGATCCTCGACCTCGGCACCACCCGCCGCCTGTTCGACCGCCACCAACGCCTCGCCCTGGCCACCCGCGACCAAGGCTGTGTGTTCCCCGGCTGTGAACGACCACCCGCCTGGACCGAGGCACATCACCGGATCCCGTGGAGCGAGGGCGGGGCGACCGATATCGACAACGGCTGCTTGTTATGCAGCTTCCACCACCACCTGATCCACCAGGGCGAATGGGACCTGGTCCTCGCTCCGGACGGCATCACCGAGGTCATCCCACCGGCCAGGATCGACCCGCAACGAAGACCCATCCGCCACCAACGCTTCAAACCCCGACCCGGATAACCAGGTCGCTTCGCCCGGGTGCGACTCACTTCTTCTGACGATGGGCCTGCCGCTGAAGTGCGCGGTCGTGCCGCAAGTTGGGGCCGGGCGAACAGCAACACGACTCGTAGGACAGGCTTGGCCGTCGCAAGCTGTCATACGTGTAGGCGACGTATTTGGTAGCACCGGTACAGGTGGTGGCGTTGCGGCAGCGGGTCGGCGGTCACAGACAGCGCCAGACCGTGCGGCATACTTGCTCCCCGGGCGGTTCGACCCGGCAAAGACACCGACGTTTCCCCCGATGTCTTATCCGAACGTACTTCCGATCCCCCGGGCCTCTAGCTCAATTGGCAGAGCAGCGGACTTTTAATCCGCGGGTTGTGGGTTCGAGTCCCACGGGGCCCACTCGTGTTTGATGCCGCTGGAGCAGATCAAGGGCGAGAAGATCACCGGCGATCGGCTCGAGATTCCGAAGGGCAAGCCCACCCCCACAACCAAGGGTGGCCGGAAGGCGACCGTTAGCAAGGGCGCGTGAGCGTGATGGGCAACGACGTGTTCCTGCCCAACGGCGTGACCATGGACTTTCCGTGTCCGTGGTGCGGCTTGGACCTCACCGACGCTTGCGACGGTCGCGTAGCCGCGTACGACAATGTCCTCAGCGAGCACGTGCAGACGTGCGAGCCGTGGCCTTACGCTCACGGCTTCACTCATGGCTATCGCCGCGAGGACGACCGCTAAGCCGCTCCGCCCGAACGCCAGCCCTGACCTCGCCGGTCGGGGCTGGCAACACGTCGGCCCGTCGAGCGGAGTGAACGCCAATGCGTTACCTATGGTCCACTTCGGCACTAGCGTGGACCATTCCTGCGGAGAGGGGGTTCCGTGACCACCGTTGATGGTTACTGGGAGTGGCGAGAGGCACAGCTGGCTCACCCTGACGGACGCGCCAAGGGCGGAGAACCTTGCGTGGTGTGCCAACAGCCCGTCCCGCCAAACGCGCACTGGCAACACAAGGACCGGCACGTCTGCTCGCCCCACTGCAACTATGTCCTCGGTCGTCGGTTCAACCGATACCGAGTGGGCGGAAAGGTCACCCCGCCCCCGGAACTTGACCCGTACGTCGACCGCGAGCCCATGTTCTTCGGAATGGACGAGTCCCTTCCCTTTCCATTCGACTTCCTTGGATGGTCGCCCAGAGCCGGTGACATCGTCCACCGGTACGGCTCGACGACGGCTTACACGCGGGTCGCCTTCGGGCAGGAAGAGGATCGACAGATCCGTGATGACGTCGCGCGCGACGAACAGCACTTGAGCCGAGAAGAGTTGAAGAAGCGACCGCGTGACTACCAGGATCCAAGATTGAAGATTCTTGAACGAGGTGTCGCGTGCCTGCACCTGGGAAGCGGATCGACACTGATCACAACCGAACGAGACGGAAGTTCCTTGGAGCATGTCGTCCATCAGACGTTACTGCCGGACGGATCGCCGGGATCATTCTTAACGCCGTTTGAATGGAACAACGGTGCAGTGGAAGTGGCACCCACTACTAGCGCCCGTCGCCATACTCGCGGCCCCTTGCCGTAACCGCCCGGTGGGGTCGAGGGGTGGAGAGGCTGTCCGTAGGCGTGTTTGGAGAAGCTCGGTGGGGCCTCGGGCCGTGGACAGCCACAACGTGCGGCTACGTCCCAGCGAGGGCGTGGCGCGGTCAGAGGTCATCAGGGCGGCTCGACCCAACGCTTCTGGCTGAATACCCACCAGCGCTTGTCGAGACCTTCGTGTCCCACCGTGATGAAGGCCCGGCCCTGGTCAAGCGCTGGCAGTTCGACATTCATGCCGTCGACCACCAAGCGGACATCGAGGTACCACGCGAAGCGACCCTTCCTGGCTCTCGCGATGACAACGAATACCTCTGAGTCGCCCTTCCGCATGACGAACTGTGGTGTCTAGCCGGCGCGAGCAAGTGCCGGGGCGCTGGCCGTGACCGCGGCCACGACGGCTGCTGTGACCAATATGGAGGCGTGACGCTTTAACGTGCTGAACATGATGGCTCTTTCCGCTGGCCGCGCCTTTGATTCCAAACGGAGGCTTCGAGCAAGCGCACGTCATCGCTCGGATCCACTGCCGCAGCCATCTAGATCCTGGACGTCCGAGAGAGTCGGGTTGACCCACTGCCAGAGTTCTCGCGCTCTCGGCAGACTGCCAATAGTCACATCTGGCCATTGACGGCCGGACCGCATCCATGGCCCAGCCTGTCGCACCCCTACTGCTCTAGGACCCACTCTTCTGACGACTTGGGTCAACACCCTCCGGCCAATACGGGCGTCAGTTCGAACGCGTCCTCGTGGGTTACGAGAGTGAACTCGATATGCGTAGGCGTCACGGCAGCGAAGACCGAAGTGTCGGTGACGTCGTGCGGGTCGGGGCCCACTCGTGTTTCATGCCGCTGGAGCAGGTCGCAACGGCGCTCGCCTCATTGCCCGGCGCGGCGCACGTGACTGGCCTGTGCCTGGTCGTGGACGGCAGCAACTCAGTGGGCGAACAGGGCGCGGCGACGTCACCGGCCAGCGCGGAGGGTACCCTCCAGCGCATCGATGAGCAGGTCAGTGTGGTCGTCACCGAAGACCAGCGGGGGCCGGATCTTCAAGGTGGCGCCCTCCTGCCCGGTGCGACCAATGAGCACACCCCGGTCTCTCATGCCTTCGACGATCCGCTTGGTACGGTCCGGGTCGGACCGACCTGTCGCGGGATCCACGATGTCGAGAGCGACCGCCAGCCCCCAGCCGCGTACGTCGCCCACCCGGGGGTCCTGGGCGGTGACATCGCGCAAAGCCGTGAGCAGTCGAGCGCCGGTTTCGGCTACGCGGGCGACGACGTGCTCCTCTTCGATCGTCCGGAGTACTGCGACCGCTGCTGCACACGCGGCGGTTCCGCCGCCGAACGTGCTGAAGTAGTCGGTGTCCGCGATGAACGGGTCCACCAGCTCTGCAGGACCACACACTGCTGCGACCGGGTACCCGTTGCCCATCGGCTTGCCCAAGGTCACCAGATCAGCGGGCACCCCTCCGGCGACGAAGCTCCACAGGTTGTCCCCGGTGCGCCCGTGACCGGCCTGCACCTCGTCCGCGACGTACAGCCCACCCGCGGCATGCACCATGGCGGCAGCCTGAGTGGTCCAGTCGTGAGCCGGCCCGCGGATGCCATCGCTGGTCAACACACCGTCGACGAGCATGGCTGCCACGCCATGACCAGCGGCGTCGAGACTCTCGACTGCTGACGCCACCGCAGCCGGCGGGGCCGTCGGAGGCTCGACCAGCCGTATATGGGGCGGGGACGGGTTGTCGCCCCAGCTCTCCGGTGACATCGCGAAGGTCGCCTCCGTGACACCGTGGTACGCCCAGGACGTCACGATGCCGCCCGAAGCGCCGGTGGCATGGCGCGCGATCCGCCACGCAAGGTCGTTGGCCTCGCTGCCGGAGTTCACCAGCAGAAGTCGGTCCATTCGAGGCGGGAGGGTGGCCAGCAGCCGTTCGGCCAGCTCGACGGGAGCTTCCTGCAGGTAACGGCTGTTGGTGTTGAGCGTGGCGAGCTGGGAGCAGACGGCGTCGACCACCGCCGGGTGAGAGTGTCCCAGCACCGGCACGTTGTTGTAGGCATCGAGGTAGCGGCGTCCGTCTGCCCCCTCCAGGAACAACCCCCGTCCACCCACGAGATGCACCGGATGGGCGTAGCTGAGCTCGAGCCCACCCAGCACATGCGAGCGTGCGAGAAGAAGCTCCGTCGTGGACCGCCGGCGGTAGGGCAGCCCGCGACCGACGTGCGGTGCGGTCTTGGGACCGCCCGCCACCGCGGTGCTGAACCCGGCCGTCAGGGTGTCCAGGCCGATGTCGAGCATGGCCTCGAGCTGGCTGTAGGCCTCGTCGCCGATCTCCGGAGCGGAGCCCTGCTGGCGGGTCCGCCAGGCCGTGATCAAGATGGCCGCGGCGTAGCGGCCGGCCATAAGGTCGGCGAGGAGTTCGACCTCCTGCGGCTCCAGCGGTGTGATGGAGTCGTACCCCGACAGGACCTCGTGCGCGAGCTCCAGACCGTCGTCACGACCGCTGAGGACGTCGGCCGTTGCCACCGCCAGGTCGCAGACCAGTGCCGTGTGAGTCATATCCCCGAAGTCGGTGATGCCGGTGACCCTCAGCGTGTCGTCGACGAGGACGTTGGTAGGGGCCAGGTCGTTGTGCACGACCTGAGCGCGCATCCTGAGCAGCTCCGGTGTGACCCGTTGTTCGAAGCGGTCGAGCACCACACGCACCGCCGGACGCTGCGCCTCGTCGACCGCTGAGAGCCACGGCCGCAACTGCGGGAGGCGTCGTATGTCCCAAGCGATCGGGTAGGACGCGGCCTCATGGACGAACCCGCGAAGCGCCTGCCCCAGGCGGGCCGATGTGCGCCCCCACTCACGCAGCTGCGCAGGGCCCAGCTCCTCCGGAGCCGGATGCCGGCCGTCCAGCCACGTCATCACCCAGGCCAGGGAGCGACGGCCATCGAGCCCGGTGAGCACCACCCACCGCTGTCCCTGTCGGGTCGGCACGACGTCGGGCACTGGCACGTCGGGCGCCACGGTGCGGATGTGACGAAGTGCTGAGTGTTGAAGGTCCAGCACCTCCCGTCCGTCCGCGGGGTTGTGCACCTTCAGCAGGTAACGACCGCTTGGCGCGTCGATCCGGAAGTTCCGGTCTCGCTCCCCGTGGACGGCGGTGAGTTCCCCCTCCAGGCCCCAGGAAGTGCTCAAAGAGCCGTGCAGCGCGGCCGGATCGAGCTCCGGCCCGGCGACGGTCAGTGGATCGTTGGTGGAGGCGGTCACCGGACCATTCTGGCGGTCTGCAGAGCGGTTGCGTCGACAACGGGTCCACCGCACACGATCACGATGCCCGTGTGCTGAAGGCGGCTCCCCGGCCTCGGGGTCCTCGTGGGCGGCCGTCCAGTGGTCGATCCGCCCAGGTCGTCGGTCCTGGTCGGACGTCATGACACGTCTGCCACACCGTCTCGCCCTTCGACCGCGGCTCGCGAGAAGGCTCGCATGGCTGGACTGAGCTCAGGACTTGGCGCGCCCCTGGGCCTTCCGGGCGCCAGCTTCCACGCGTTCCCGATAGGCCGCCCAGTCATAGCCGTCGATGATGTTCCCGTCGCCGGCGTACCTGCCGACGGCACCGTCGATCGACTCCCGCACGATGTCCATGTGTCCCGCGTGGCGGGCGGTCTCGTCGACCATGTGCACCAGCATCTCGCCGAGTGTGACCTCCCTGTACGGCCTCGTCGGAACCTGACCCGGCGAGTCCAGGTCGAGCATCGCGCATGTCTCCTGCGCATGCTCCCAGGTCGCGCGGTACAGCCCGACCACCCATTCCGACGTCTCCTCCGGCCGAACCCACAGGTCGTCCTGCGGGTCGGCTTCCTCGTCGGTGAGGAAGTACAGCTCGCCTTCCCGCGGGAAAGGACGGCCGAACGTCTTCCCGAAGTACTCCGACTGCAGGCTGGCCAGATGCATCGCCACCCCGAGCAGGTTGGTCGCGGTCGGCGTCATCGGTCGGCGCAGCTCGTACTCCGAGAGGCCCTCGAGCTTGTGCAGGACAGCTTGGTTGAGCCGGTCGAGATGACCGATGAGGTCTGACTTCAGATCGGGTGTCGCCACCCAAGTCACGCTAGGCGGGGTGATGTCTACGGGCAACGAGATATTCAACGCCTCGCGCGGAACCCGAGCGCCGGTTCCCGGACGGCCCTGGTTCGGCTTCCGCTCGTGACGATGCCGTCGGGACGACGCTCATCCGTCCAAACGACGACATTGTGTGTCAAGATGCGCTGTCGCAACATCGCGGCTGCCGACGGGGGGAAGCCATGCGCAGGCGCAAGGTCATGACGGGTACCACGGTTCTCACTGTCCTACTCATCGGCGGCCAGTTCGTCCCATCGGCGTACGCCGCTGGCGGATCGGGGGGCCTTGACCCCGCCTTCAGCTCGGACGGTCGGGCAACAGTCGACTTCGGGCGGCACACCACCGGTGAAGAAGCCCGCGATGTCGTCATCAAGGCAAACGGCAAGGTCGTCACGGCCGGAGTGGTCACGACCGCCTCCACCAGCCGGTTCGCGGTGTCCCGGCTCAAGGCAAACGGAACCCCGGACCGATCGTTCAGCGCTGACGGCAAGCGCACGACCGGGTTCCGGGGAGCGGCCGCGGCCAACCGGGTCATCGATCTTGCAGCCGGCAAGTTGCTCGTCGCGGGTGTTGCCGGAGACCAGTTCGCGCTGGCGCGCTACCTCGCGAACGGCGACCTCGACCCGACCTTCGGCGGAGGCGACGGCAAGGTCCGCACAGACATCACCGCTGGATACGACGCGGTGCAAGACATCCGTGTCAACGGTGACGGAACCATTCTCGCAGCGGGCTGTGCGGGCGGGACGCTCTCCAGCAGTCCAGATCGCGAGTGCCCCGGGGGGTTCGCGACCGTGCGCTACCTGCCCGACGGCAGCCTCGACGCGTCCTTCGGCGTCGCAGGGATTGTCTCGACCACGGGGACGGTGCCGGGCTCTGGCACCGTGCCGCACACGATCCACGACGTCAGGCTGCAGCCCGACGGGAAGCTCGTCGTCGCCGGAGAGATCGGCCAGACCGAGACCCGATCCTTCCTGATCGGTCGCTACGACGTCGACGGAGCGCCTGACACCAGCTTCGATACCGATGGTTGGGCGACCATTGCCGAGGACGGCGAGGACTGGGTGGCCCTGACCCTGCTCGTGCAGCCGAACGGCAAGGTTCTCGCTGGCGGCTACGCGTTCTTGGGCGACTACGAGTACTTCGCGCTGGCACGGCTCAACAGTGACGGGTCACCCGATCTCTCCCTGGGCGGCGACGGCACGGTCCAGAACCTGGTCGGCAACACGTTCTACGCCAAGGCCTACGCCCTCACCCGGCAGCAGGACGGCAAGATCATCGCCGCCGGATGGACGATCGACTATGCAGATCGGTTCGCCATCTCGCGCTATCGGCCCTGTGGCTGCCTCGACAAGACGTTTGGCGGTGGTGACGGCATGATCCGCACCCGCTTCGACAAGACGTCAGAAGCCCATGCATATGCCGTGGCGGTGCGCGGCGGCAAGGTCGTCGTCGCCGGCACCGTGTCGAGCCCCAGCACCGAGAAGTTCGCCATTGCGCGTTACCGGGCGCGCTGACCGGACCCGGCGCGGATGTCGTCACCGCGAGACAAGCAGGACAGCAGCGGGCTCACGCGCAGCGGAAGACCTCACGTCCCGATCGGGCGGCGGCGTCCTGCACCTGCATCGTGTCGCGGACGACGCCGAAGACCTCCGCCACCGGCAGCGGCGAATCCGCGATCCTGAGGTTCGGGTTCGTCACGGCCACCGGGTGCCACCAGGCGCCGTCGGCAGTGATGGTGGGTTCGGGCTCGAGGGTGTCGATGGACACATGGATGCCCGTTTCGGCAAAGCCCTCGGCTGCCACCGGCCGGATCACCCGGTCCACGGCCGCGATGCCCTCGTCGTCGAGACGACGGTGCAGGGCCTCGGCGCCGGCAGGGTCTTCGTCATACAAGGTCGCCGCGATCCGGATCCGGAACCCCAGCGATCGCGCCAGGCCGATGCCGTCGAGAGCACGCGCCCACGTGCCGGCACCCCGCTGCTTGTCATGCAGGTCGGGAGTCGCCGAGTCCAGGCTGACCTGGAGGGTGACCGACCGGTCCAGCGACTCCAGCGTCCTCAGCCGGTTGCCACGCGAGAAGATCATCGCGTTCGTCAGGATCGTCCGCTCCAGACCGGCACCGGCCTCGACCAGCTCGCCCAGCTCCGGGTGCATGAAGGGTTCACCCCCGGTCAGGTAGAGCTCGGTCCCGCCGAGACCGGCGAACTCCTGGAACGCCTGCCGGGCGACCGCCGGAGTCAACCGACGTGCATCGGCCTTGGGCGACGACTCCGCACAGCAGTAGCCGCACGCCAGGTTGCAGTCGAAGTTCGTGTACGCCCACAGCCGGTGGCCGACCGGCGTACGGTCGCCCTGGCTGAAGACCGTCGTCGCCTCGACGACGCGGCCGGCCTTGCGCACCGCGAACCACCAGGGACCCTGAGCAGTCTCGGCGACCTCGCCGCAGACCTCGTGTCCCACCAGGTCGGCCCAGATCGGCAGGTCGGTCACCACGCTGGCCTCAGCGCTGCGGACCCCGAGCACCTGCCCGGCGTCGAGCCGCCGCATGTTCCTGGTGATCAGCAGCAGCAGTCCACTGCCACAGTCCATGTCGCCACCGTCGACGAGCGCGGCCACCTCGCCGACCGGTGTGGCGCCAGCGGCTCCCGGGTCTGACATTCCCTCACCCTAGACGGAGCGCCAAGGTGCAGCGGGCGGATCTCGCGGGGTCAATCCATCCCGCAGCAGCGCACTAGGCTGGTGTGATCCGGAGAGGAGCAGCCGATGTCGGAGACGACGGCACGACCCCACGACCCCGAGACACGCCAGACGTTCTGGGAAGGCGTGCACGACTCCAAAGAGATGGACGGGGTCTCGTGGTGGCAGTCCGTGCCAGACCTCTCGCTCGGCCTCGTCGACTCCGCCGGTATCGACCGCAGCGAGCCGATCATCGACGTGGGCGCGGGGTGGTCCACCCTCACCGATCACCTGCTCGAGCGCGGCTATCAGGACCTCACCGCGATCGATCTCTCCGCGACGGCGTTGCAGACGATCCGAGACCGGCTCGGACCTGCCGGCGACAAGCGTCGTCCTCGATGTTGCTGACGTGCTCGACCTGCACAGAGACAAGCGCTACGCGCTGTGGCACGACCGGGCGGTCTTCCACTTCCTCACCGAGCCGGACGAACGCGATGACTACCGGTCCTCGCTGGAGAGGTGCCTCCAGCCGTCTGGTTGGGCCGTCGTGGCGACGTTCGGACCGGACGGGCCCACGACGTGCAGCGGTCTGCCGATCGTCCGCTACACCCATGAGGAGCTGGCGGCGGAGTTCCCGGGCTTCGACCTCGTGTCCACCAGTGGCGAGGAGCACGTCACCCCCTGGGGCAGCACGCAGCAGTTCACGGCCATCCTGCTGCGGCGCACGGCCTGACCCCTCGGCAGCCGCTCGCGCACGCCACCGTCCGGCATACTCGGGCGATGCACAGGACCAGGTATGCCGCACTGGCCGCGAGCGTTGCGAGCGTCGTCGGTCTGGCGTCGCTGCTGTCTCCGGTTGACGCCGCGCCGAGACCGAGCGGCCAACAGCCATCGTCGCCGCAGGCCAGCACACCAGAACCGGCCGCGGGCAACCCGAACGGTCACGCGAGGGTCCCAGCCGCGGCTCGGGCCGTCGACACGTCGCACCCGACCCGCGTGGTCGGTCACGGCACGCCGCGCAGCTGCACCTCCGCCGCGACGGTCCGGGCGATCGCGGCCGGTGGACGCATCACGTTCGACTGCGGGCCGCGCGACAAGACGATCCGGCTGACACGCACCGCAGTCGTCCGCAACGACCGCCTGCCCAACGTCGTCGTCGATGGCGGCGGCAAGATCACCCTGAGCGGGGCCGGCAAACGCCGCATCATCTATATGAACACGTGCGACCCGCGGCTCGGGATCACCACGTCGCACTGCCAGGACCAGGCCACGCCACGGCTGGTGCTGCAGAACCTCACGATGTCGAACGGAAACTCCACCGGCCAGCGACGAGAGGGCGGGGGCGGGGGCGCCGTCTTCGTGCGAGGGGGACGCGTGAAGGTCGTCAACGCGCGCTTCTTCGACAACCGCTGCGACAGCACTGGCCCCGATCTCGGCGGTGCCGCGCTTCGGGTCCTCGACCAGTTCAAGGACAAGCCGGTCTACATCACGCACAGCACGTTCGGTGGCGCACCGGGGTACGGCGGCGTGTGCTCCAACGGCGGTGCGCTCTCGAGCATCGGGGTGTCCTGGGTGGTGCTCAACAGCGTGATCAGCCACAACCGCGCCATCGGCCGAGGCGCCAACCCGCCGCGGCAGGGCACGCCGGGCGGCGGCAGCGGCGGCGGCATCTACAACGACGGCAACCGGTTCACGCTCACCCTCCGCGGGACCCTCATGCGCCGCAACCACGCGCGAGAAGGAGGTGGCGCGATCTTCTTCGTCAGCAACGACCGCAGCGGAGTACTGACCATCGCCCACTCGGTGCTGAGCCAGAACCCCAGCCTCGGATTCGAGACGCCCGGGTATCCCGGCATCTACTTCCTCGGGCATGGACACCCGCGAGTGCGCCAATCGACGATCCGCTGACGCGTGTGCGGAGATCGGGGACCATGCGAAGTCGCGGAGGCTAAGGTGGCGACGTGACCTGCGGAAACTGCGGGAAAGAGAACAAAGCGACGGCCAAGTTCTGCGCCGAGTGCGGCACCCTGCTCGCGCGCGCCTGCCCCAGCTGCGCAGCACCGGTTCGAGCCGACCAACGCTTCTGCGACGAGTGCGGCACCGCGCTGGGCACACCGAGCGACCTCGTCGTCGCCACCCGACCGGTCCGGCAGCGACCTGAACCCGCCCGCTGTCGACGGGCCCGGCCAGTCGGCGGAACGGCGTGTCTGCTCCGTGCTGTTCTGCGATCTCGTCGGCTTCACTCCGCTGAGCGAGGCGCGTGATCCCGAAGAGGTCCGCGAGCTGCTCTCCCGCTACTTCGACGTGGCGCGCACCGTGATCGTCCGGTACGGCGGTGTCGTCGAGAAGTTCATCGGCGACGCCGTGATGGCGGTCTGGGGTACGCCGACCGCAACCGAGCAGGATGGCGAGCGGGCGGTGCGAGCGGCGCTGGATCTCGTCGACGCCATCGACCAGCTCGGCCGCGAGACCGGGGTCGAAGGGCTGGCCGCCCGGGCCGGTGTGGTGACAGGCCCTGTCGCCGTGAACGTCGGGGCCACCGGAGAGGGAATGGTGGCCGGTGACGCGGTGAACACCGCAGCCCGCGTCCAGTCCACCGCCGAATCCGGAACCGTCCTCGTCGACGAAGGCACCTGGCGAGTCGCCCAGGCCGGCGTCGGCTTCAAGCCGGCAGGAGAGCACGTGCTCAAGGGCAAGGCGGAGCCGGTGCCGTTGTGGCGGGCCGAGCGGGTGTTGTCCGGCGTCGGCGGCGTACAGCGGATCGACGGTCTCGAAGCGCCGTTCGTTGGCCGCGACTCAGAGCTACGCCTGGTCAAGGAGCTGTTCCACGCCTGCGACCAGCGCAGGTCACCGCGGCTGGTCAGCGTGACCGGTGCGGCCGGCGTCGGCAAGTCCAGGCTCGGCTGGGAGTTCGAGAAGTACCTCGACGGTCTCGCCGCCACCGTGTGGTGGCACCGCGGCCGATGTCTGTCGTACGGCGACGGCGTCGCCTTCTGGGGCCTGGCCGAGATGGTGCGCCAACGCCTTCAGATCGCAGAGGAGGACTCCACCTCGGTCGCCGCAGAGAAGCTGTCCAGCGGCCTCGAAGAATGGGTTCCGGACCCCACCGAGCGGGAATACGTGCGACCGCGACTGGCCCAGCTCCTCGGCGTCGACTCCAGCACAGATGGCGCTCAGCAACTCGGCCGTGAAGAGCTCTTCGCCGGTTGGCGGCTGTTCTTCGAACGGTTGGCCGAAACCGAGCCCGTCGTCATGGTGCTCGAGGACCTGCAGCACGCCGACGCCGGTCTGCTGGACTTCCTCGAGCACCTGCTCGACTGGGTCCGCGACGTGCCCGTCTTCGTGCTCACGCTGGCCCGACCTGAGCTGGAGGTCAAGCGGCCGGGCTGGGGCACCGGTCGACGCAACAGCACGGCGTTGACCCTCGATCCCCTCGACGACGCGGCGATGCACCTCCTGCTCGAAGGACTCGTGCCCGGGATGCCGGAGGCAGCGCAGGCCGCGATCGGTGACCGCGCCGAGGGCATCCCGCTGTATGCCGTCGAGACCGTCCGGATGCTCATCGACCGTGATGTCGTCCAGCCGGTCGACGGTGTCTACCGGCTCCTGGGCGACGTCGGAGAGCTCACGGTTCCCGCGACGCTGCAGTCTCTGCTGGCTGCTCGGCTCGACTCGCTCGACCCGGACGCACGCGCCCTCGTCGCGGACGCCGCCGTGCTCGGCGGCAGCTTCCCCGTGGAGGCCTTGGTCGCCGTCGCCGGCCGCCCCGAGGCCGAGGTTCGCCAGCTCCTCGCCGAGCTGGTACGCCGAGAGGTGCTCGGCGTGCGCGCCGATCCGCTCTCGCCCGAGCGGGGACAGTACGGCTTCGTCCAGACCATGTTCCGCCAGGTCGCCTACGACACCCTGTCGCGCCGCGAACGCAAAGCCCGACACCTGGCCGTGGCAGCCCATCTGAGGTCGACCTTCGCCGACGAGGGCGAGGAGATGGCTGAGGTCATCGCCGCCCACCTCAGTGACGCCCTGGTCGCCGTACCGGACGACCCGGACGTGCCGGAGCTGACGGACCAGGCCGTCACCATGCTCAAGCGCGCCGGTGAACGTGCCATCCGCACGGGTGCACTCGCGGCCGCAGGCAGGAGCTTCGCCGACGCGGCCGAGCTCCTCCAGGAGGGCACGACCGAGGCTGAGGTGGCAGCAGCCGAGTTGCACGAACGCGCCGGTGCTGCCATCGGCGCCGCGGGCGACCTCCCGGCCGCAATCGAGCACTTCAAGCAAGCAGCAGCCACCTACAGCCGGCACGGCCAACCACGCTTCGCTGCGCGGGCCAACACCTCGGTCGCCGCGACGCTCCGTCGGGTGGGCCACCTGGAAGAGGCGCGCACGCTGATCCGCGACGCCCTCGCCGTGCTGGAGGTCGACCCCGATCGCGACTTCGTCGTGGCCCTCCAGGAACTGGCGTCAGTCGAAGCCTTCAGCGGGAACGCGCTGCTGTCCGACGAGCTCTCCGCGAGGGTGCTCTCGGAGGCGCAGGCCATGGACCTGCCCGACGCCGACCTCGCCGAGCTGTTCGTGACGCGCGGCATCGCCCACGGGCTCGCCAGCCGGCACATCCAGGCGGCGGCGAACTTCCGGGAGGGCATCCGTCTCGGCGAGTCCGCCCACAACAGCTTCGTCACCGCCCGGGCGCTCCTCAACCTCGGCGACTCGCTGGCCAGCGTCGACCCGCAGGCGGCGATCGAGGCGACCCGAAGTGCGATGACCATCTGCCGCCGCATCGGCGAGCGCTACATCCTGACCGCCCTCGCCTCGAACCTTGTGATGGACCTGCTCATGACCGGCGACTGGGACGAGGGTCGCCGGGTCTGCCGACCAGGCCCATGACGACGGCCTCGACTACGATCCCGCGGCTGCGTGGAGCGAGGGCCTCCTCGCCGCCTTCTCCGGCGACCAGGTACGGCTCGATGCGGCGTTGGTCGTCCTTGGCCGCGAGGCAACGGAGGACCCACAGTCGCTCGCCGCCACGGGGTCGGTCCTCGCCGCTGCTGCGGCGCTGGCCGGCGATCATGCCGAAGCACTCAGCCGCGCCCGCAGGACCGTCGAGTTCGCAGACGCGTTGGGGCTTCGCTCCGACACGGTGCGGTGGGCCTGGCCGATCGCCGCCGATGCTGCGCTCGCCCTTGGGGACAGGGCAGCCGTCACCAACCTGCTCGATGTCTTGACCGGCCACCGGCCGGGCCACGTGCCGGCGGCACTCCGCGCCGACGAGCGGCGCATCCGCGCCCGCCTGCTCGCCTTGGACAACGACCCCGCCGCAGCCGACGAGTTCGACGCTGCGACCAAGACCCTGCGCGAGTTGGAGCTGCCGTACTACCTCGCCGTCTGCCTGGCCGATTCTGCGGAGTACCACGCGGCGAACGGAGACACGCAGCGAGCGGCGGAACTGGCCGAGGAGGCAGCCCGGATCGCGGCCAAGCTGGGCGCACGACCATTGCTCGAGAGAGCCCAACGGCTCGTCACGCCGGCATCGACCGGTGAGCTCGATCCGACGCAGCGTCCGGTCTCGAGATAGGACGCGACGCTGTTGCCGAGTTCGGACTTCTAGACGTCAACCAGTCAGCTGCTGTTCGAACGTGGGCTGAAGTTCGAGCTCGAACCACACCGTCGTACCGTCCACCGTGTGCTCCGCGCTCCACGCCGTCGTGAGCGCATCGACCAGGGTCAGCCCCCGACCGGCAATGTTCATCGGTTCGTAGTCGTCGGCGATCCGCACCGTGCCACGTCCGCCCGGGTCACGCACCAGCACCAGGAGACAATCGTCATCGAGTCGCGCTGTCACGTCCGAGGCGGATCCGGCGTGGATGACGCAGTTCGTCACCAGCTCGGAGACACAGAGCTCGGCCTTGTCGATCAGCGGCTCGTCGAGGACCCAGTCCGTCAACGTCGCACGAACGAACCGGCGAGCCACCCTCGCTGCCGTGGCATCCGGCGGCAGCTCGAGCGTGGCATTGTGCTGCTGCCGCAACGGCGTGACCGAGGCGGCCAGCAGGGTGACGTCGTCCTCGGCCGCACCGTGATGGTTCTCCAGGCCGAGCCGGGCCGTCAGCTCGCGCGGATGGCGACGCCGACCGGGCATCGCGATGATGCGCCGCCGCAGCTCCTCGATCCCCGTGAACAGGTCACGGCTGCGAGACTCGACCAAGCCGTCGCTGTAGAACAGCAGCGTGCTGCCCGGTTCGAGCTGGAGGCGGTGCGCACGCCAGGGGCCGGCCTCCAACCCCAACGCAGGACCGAAGCCATCGTCGAAGTCCAACAGGGTGGCCTCTCCGACGGCCGGGACCAGCAGGGGCGGCGGATGACCTGCCACGGCGAGTGAGACCGTACGCCGGTCCGGCGCGAACAGCCCGTACGCCAGCGTGACGATCTGCTCCGGAGCCGCCAACGACGTCACCAGGTGGTCCAGGCGTGACAACACCACCTCGGGCGCAGGGTCGAGCAGGCTGTAAGCGCGCAGGGCTGCACGCACCTCGCTCATCACGACGGCCGCGGAAATGCCCTTGCCCATGACGTCGCCGAGCGAGACCACCACGGAGCCGTCGGCGAGCTCCAGGACGTCGTACCAGTCGCCGCCGACGTCGACGTTGAGACCACCCGGCCGGTAGTAGGCGCCCAGTGAGAGCCCGTCCACCTGAGGAAGCGAGCGGGGTAGCAGGCTGCGTTGCAGTCGTTCGGAGGTGGAGTGCTGGACCTGGTAGGCCTGGCCACGACGCAGCGCCTGCGTCAGCTGCGCGGCCAGGGAGGCGAAGAACGTCTCGTCATCGAGCGCGAAGCGGCGCGGGGTCCCGTAGGACAACATCAGTCCGCCGACGCTCTCGCTTCCGTCGACCAACGGGATCGCGGCCATGCTGTGGGTGCCCAGCTGACGCTGGCGGTCGGAGATCTCCGGGAAGTCGACGGCGAGGTCTTCCCAGGTCGGGAGCAGAACGGGTGCTGCCTGTCGGATCGCCCGGGAGAGCGGCACCTCCGCGAAACCGTCGATCGTGCACCATTGAACGCGGGCTGCTGACACGACGTCCTGATCGGTGGAGACGAAGCTGAGCTCGCGGCCGGCACCTTCGCGAAGGGCCAGCCCGACCCGGATGACACCCGGGAGCCGCAGAGCCCCGGCCAGGGCCACGCGCGCAACGTCGTCAACGCTGAGCGCGTCGGCGAGGGAAGTCGTCAACGACCGTAGGAACATCTCCCGCTCGGGCGATGTCCCCGCTGACCTGTCGACCACGGCTTCAGCGTATGACCCCACGCTCGTCTGTGTGGCCCACTTGGATCGACACCAGCGGCGCCGGAGTCCTTATGGAGGTTTTGTCCTTCCCCCAACAGCGCTGCAGGCTCGAAGCATGCGCCTGACCTGCTGCTCCTGAGAAGGCTCAGACCGAACCTGTCACTGGATGCCGAAGGCAGTCAGGTAGGGCACCTTGTTGTTGCGCGCGTTCGGCCCGGCTCCGATGCCGAGGAAGTTTCCGCCTGCGTGCAACATGCCTGGTGTCGTGGCGAACGTCCACACCCCGGGGTAGCGCTTGAACAGCTTGGGGTGGAAGTCCGGGTCGACCTGGCCGTTGTTCGGGTTGACGGCAGCCAGGTCGGTGCGGCGGATGCTGCTGTTGCCGACGTACTGCCCGAAGTGGCCACCGAGATACAGCAGTCCGTCGCCAGGCAGCGACAGTGCCTGCACGTCACCGTTGGCGTGGACGTAGCGCCACGGGTTGTTCCCCGTGTTGAGGTTGAACGCTCCGAGGTTTCCCCCCGGACCGGACGTGCCGACGTACGCGTTCGTGCCGTCGGTGACGACGTCCCAGTAGGCGTTGCAACCGGCACACAAACGTCGTGGTGCCCACGAGGTCAGCTGGTAGCTCGAGAGGTTGAAGCTCGCGATCGAGCTCCTTGACTGACCGTTGACGGAGTTGAACCGACCGCTCACGATCAGCTGGTTGTTGGTCAGGGCGAGTCCGTACACATGCCGGTCGACGGACCCGGTGAACGCCGCGATCCGTTGACCGCTGGAGACCGTGACGGCCCCCAGACCACGCTGAGCCGCGCCCCGGATCCGGCCGAACTGGCCTCCCACGAAGAGCCGATCGCCCGAGACCACCAGGTCGCGGACCATCCCGCTCGCACCAGCACGCCACTTCGCGATCACAGACCCGTCAGACACGTTGAGCGCAGCCAGGTGACGGTGAGTGGTGCCGGCGACGTGCGTGAATCCACCACCCACCAGGAGTCGGGTCCCGTCCTCCGACAAAGCCATCGCACGAACGTCACCATCCGCCGGCACTGACCAGAGCAGCGCCCCGGTGGAGGGATTCACGGCGGCGATGCCGCCACCTCCCGAGAACTGCCCCCCGACGAAGAGCCGAGAGGCTGTGCCCAGCGAGCTGTGCACGGGGCCGTCCGGGCTCCAGGCCCGCGAGACCGGGTCATTTGCGTACGTAGCCGAGGCGGGAGACGCAAGGCCTAGGCTTCCTACCATGGTGATCGCAGCCCCAGCCGCGATCGCCATCGTCCGAGATAACGACATGCGAAGTGCCCCTCTGTCAGCGAGATTCCTTAAAGGATTCTTAACGACCCTAGGCAGGCGTCTTCGCATGCGTCCGCCAGGTAACGCAATTCGTGGGGTTTTGTGACTCCCTGTGATCGGGATCAAGGAGCAGCGATGGCGAGCAGCCAGCAGCATCGAGGGGTCCTCGGCGGCGTCGGCAACACGCCGCTCGTCAGGCTCCGGCAGGTGGTGCCGGCGTCCGGCTGTCGGCTGCTGGTCAAGCTCGAAGCGGCCAACCCGACCGGCTCGATGAAAGACCGGATGGCAGTCGCCGCCATCGAGGCGGCTGCGGCGGACGGACGCCTCCCACCGGGCGGAACGGTCGTCGAGTACACGGCCGGCACGACGGGCGTCTCCCTGGCTTTTGTCTGCGCGGCCCTCGGGTACGAGTTGCATGCGGTGTTCTCCGATGCGTTCAGCGACGAGAAACGCAAGACCATGCTGGCGCTAGGTGCGCGGATCACCGATGAGCCCAGCGACGGGGGTCGCATCACCGAAGAGCTCATCAAACGGATGATCGACACGTCCGCCACGATCAGCCGCCGACCAGGGCACTGGTGGTCCGACCAGTTGAACAACGAAGACGGCGTAGCCGGGTATGAGCGGATGGGCGAGGAGATCTGGGAGCAGACCGAAGGGGAGATCGACGCCTTCGTGCAGAGTGTCGGAACGGCCCACTCGATCCATGGCGTCACTCAGGTTCTGCGCCGCTGCCGTCCTGATGTCCAGGTGGTCGCCGTAGAGCCCGCGGAGTCCGCGGTCCTGTCGGGACGGCCTACGGGAGCGCACCGGATCGAGGGCATCGGTATCGGTTTCCTTCCACCGCTGTGGAACCCGGGCCTCGTGGACGCCCTGGACCAGGTGACCAGTGACGATGCTCAGCAGATGGCGCGACGCCTGGCCCGGGAGGAAGGCCTGTTCGCCGGCACCTCGACCGGTGCCAACGTCCTCGCTGCGCTGAGAGTCGCCGAACGCCTCGACTCGACAGCGACGGTGGTCACGGTGGCTGTCGACTCCGGCCTCCGCTATCTCAGCACCGCCCCGTACGCCTGACCGAAGTCGACCGCGCAGTCATGCCGGTTCGTCACCGCCGGGGTCTGTGGTGCCGTCGCGCTCATCGCGCGCGGCCCACTCGAGCAGTGGCTCGATCGAGAAGACCGCGTCGTCGATCCCCTCGTGCAAGTCACCCAGCTCTGCATAGCGCGGCGGCATGGTCTCGATCGTGAAATCACCAGGCTGGACGTCATCGATCTCGTCCCAGCGCACCGGTGCCGAGACGCGGGCGTCCGGGACACCGCGAACGGAGTAGGCGCACGCGATCGTGTGGTCCCGGGCGTTCTGGTTGTAGTCCACGAACAACGCGGCCGGGTCGCGGTCCTTGCGCCACCAGGTCGTCGTGACGTCGTCGGGCATCCGTCGTTCGACCTCGCGAGCGAAGGCCAGCGCCGCCCGGCGTACGTCGGGAAAGCCATGGGTGGGCTCGATGCGGACGTAGACGTGCATCCCGCGGCCACCCGTCGTCTTCGGCCAGCCCACGGCGCCGAGCTCGTCAAGTACCTCGTGTGCGACGTGAGCGACCCGCTGCACGGTGGCAAAGTCGCACAGCGGCATCGGGTCGAGGTCGATGCGCCACTCGTCCGGCTTCTCAGTGTCAGCGCGACGCGAGTTCCAGGGGTGGAACTCGACCGTCGACATCTGGACGGCCCAGATCACCTGCGCCAACTCGGTCACGCACAACTCATCTGCGTTGCGGTTGTAACGAGGGAAGTGGACGCGGACAGTCTCGAGCCAGGGAGGCGCGCCGGCCGGAACCCGCTTCTGGTGCACCTTGTCGCCACTCAGCCCGGTCGGGAACCGGTGGAGCATGCAGGGTCGCTCGCGCAGCGCGTTGACGATTCCGTCTCCGACGCTGAGGTAGTACTCGACCAGGTCGAGCTTGGTCGCCCCGGACTCGGGGAAGTAGACGCGGTCGGGGTTCGTGATCTTGACCAGGTGCGGTCCGACCTCGAGCTCGACCGCGTTCGTCCCCTTCGCCATCACCCCAACCTAGTCAGACTGGAGTGAACAGACTGAATCAGAACGTGTCAGACCTCTCGACGGCGGCGGCCAGGGCGGAGATCGTGGCCGGACCGACGCGGCAACACCCTCCGACGTAGGCGGCGCCCGCATCGACCCAGTTCGGCGCCATCCGCACGTCGTAGGAAGGGGCACCATCCCAGCCGCGGTTCGCTGCTTCCCACTCCTCTCCACTGTTCGGGTAGGCGATCGCCGGCCTGCCGGTGACCTGGACCGCCAGCTTCACGGCCGGCTGTACGTCGGTCGGTGTACAGCAGTTCACCCCGATGGCGAAAATGTTGGGGGTGGACGCCGCAACGGCAAAGGCATCGGCAAGCGGCTGACCGGCTCGGGTGTGCAGCCCCGCGGCCGAGAAGGAGAACCACGCGGACACCGCCAGCTCGTCGATCAACTCGACGAGGACCTCTGCCTCGTCCTGGTCAGGGATCGTCTCGACTGCGAGGCAGTCCGGACCGGCTGAGGCCAGGAGCTCGAGCCTGGGCAGGTGGAAGTCGCGGAGCTGAGTGCGGGACAATCCATAGCGGCCGCGGTACTCCGAGCCGTCGGCGAGCACGGCGCCGTACGGACCGACCGATGCGGCCACCCAGCGCCGCGTGCCGTCGCCCGCCAGCTCGTCGCAGACGTCACGAGCCAGGGTCACGCTCCGCAGGATCAGCCGCTCTGCCTCAGCCTGGCTCATGCCGGCGGCCGTGAAGCCGGGAACGCTCGCCTGGTAGCTGGCGGTCGTGGCCACCCGCGCACCGGCTTCGAAGTACGTCCGGTGCACCGCGGCGATCTCAGCAGACGCGTCCCGGAGAAGTCTGGCCGTCCACAGCTCCCCGGACACGTCGTGTCCTCGGTCCTCGAGCGCGTTCGACATACCGCCGTCGAGGACAACGACTTCGCCTCGTTGTGCGGCTGAGTATGGCGTCACCGTGACGACCTCGTCATGAAGTCAGAACTCATCAGTCCAGTGTCGCCGCGCCCGGCGAGCTTCCGCCAGCGGGTGGAGTCGTCGCCCTCCCACCGGATCCCGCGCACAGGGTGTCCGGTCAGCCGGGTCGGGGTTTGAAGCGTTGGTGGCGGATAGGTCTTCGCTGCGGGTCGATGCGGGCGGGTGGGATGACTTCGGTGATCCCGTCGGGTGCCAAAGTCAGGTCCCATTCGCCTTGGTGGACGAGGTGGTGGTGGAAGCTGCACAACAGACATCCGTTGTCGATGTCGGTCGCTCCGCCTTCGCTCCAGGGGATCCGGTGGTGTGCTTCGGTCCAGGCAGGTGGCCGTTCACAGCCGGGGAAGACACAGCCTCGGTCGCGGACGGCGAGCGCGATGCGTTGGTGGCGGTCGAACAGTCTCCGGCTGGTGCCGAGGTCGAGGATCTTCGACTCACCCGCAAGGACCATGGGGAGGAGGCCGGCGTTGCAGGCCAGCCGTCGGGTCTCCCCGACGGAGACCGCGCCGCCGGTGTCCAACGTGGCTTCCCCGGCACCGTTACGGAGTCTGGTCTCGTTGACGGTGACCACGATGGTGGCGTTCGCGACCCCGTGCTGGGGGTGTCCGTCGGTGGGGAGGTGTTCGATCAGCTCACACAACGCCCGCCCGAGCCGGTTCCCATAAGGCAGCTCCTCGACCGTCGTCTCAGCCGGGATATCGGCCCCCGGGCCTGAAGACGTGTCGGTGCCGGTCGCGACCCGTCGTGGTGACGTGTGGGCTTCGAGGTGTTTCTTGAGCATGCCGAAGACCAGGTTGGGCAGGGCGAACCGGCCCCGGGCGATGCCGTCGGCCCCGAACTGGCCGGTGAACCAGGCCGATGCCAACGCTTTGCGTTCCTGGGCGGCGAGTTGCTGCTCCAGGGTCTCGTCGACGGTGTCGGGGTCGATGACCTCGACCAGGTGGTTCGCCGCGACCTGCAGCTGGGTGAACGACAACGTCTGCGCATGCCCCAACAGGTCTTGCTGCGCTAGCTCGACCCGGTCCGGATCCACGGTGGGTGAGAGCCGGTGGATCGCGTCCGCGACCACCACGCCTTGTTCAGCCGACACCACACCGGCAGCGACGGCGCGACGTGTCGGTTCGGTGACCGCGGAGGTGCCGTGCAGCTGCCTGGCGGTGCGCACGGTGCGGGAGGCTTCACCTGCGGACATCCGGTGCGCCGTCATCAGGTGCGCCCGAGTCGAGGACGCACCGTAGCGGTGGGGCAGGTTGCGGTCATCGGCCTCGGCAACCAGCCGGGCCGCGAGCTCCTCGACCTGCGCTTTCAACGCCAACACGTCACCGATGCGGCGGTCGAGCCGGGCGTCGTCCAGCGACCAGGTCGGGGTGTCGACCAGGCCGCCGAGGTCCCGACGCACACCGACCAGGGTCCGGCCGAAGGCATCGTCGATGCCCAAGGTCGGTGGCGGCTCCTGCGTCGTACTCATAGACCAAACCTAGAACCCGCCGCCGACCGTTTCGGACCATCAGCTGACGCTGGAACCCGTTATCCACAAGGGAATTCCGGGCAGTCTCCGCGAGCACTCTGGCGCGACAGAAGGGTCAGGTGGGATTACTCGGGCTGGCGGGGTGCCGGCTGCGCGTGCCGCGCCGTCTGCTCGGTGCGCTTCGGCTTGGCCGCACGCGCTCCGCGGCGACGTCGCGCCGGCTCACCCGCCTTCACGAGCAGAGCACCGGTCTGAGCTGGGAACATGACGACCTCCTTCATCACCGACGAGGAGTCCGCAGCACGACCGCCTGATACGAGCGAGTCTCGAAGGGTTGAAGCCTCGCCAGTCCGCCAGCCCTGCCAGGGGCATCAGCGGTCGAGGCGACGTTCGGCCTCCTGAGCCTCGGCGAGCTCGTCCCGAGCCTCTTCGGCACCATCTTCGGCGTCTTCGAGGTCCTCGCGCGCTGTGGCCGCCGCCTCGCTTCGCTTCGCCAGCGCCGCCGACGCACGCTCCAACGCGGTCTCGAGCCGACGTACCTCCGACGCGGCCGCACGCTCCTCCGCCTCCGCAGCAGCAAGCAGCTCCTCGAGCTCCGTACGCCGAGCGTCGGTCTCGTCGACCTCTGCCTGCGCCAGTGCCACGCGCTTACGGGCCTCCTCCAGCAGCTTCGCCCGGCGCGCGCGATGTGCCGCCATGTCGAGCACGTCCGCATCCGGGCCAGGACTGTCGTCTTCGGGTACGACGTCCGGACGGGCCACGAAACCGAAGCCGGACACACGGAGCGGCTCGCTGAGACAGCCAGCGGCCACCGCCTCGGCGCTGTCCGGGTCCGCCAACGTCGCCTCGAGGGTGGACCGCACGTCACTGGCGACGTCGCCTCCTGGACGTCGCGACCCGGCATACCCCAACGCGGAGTTCACCAACAGCGAAACCAGCTGATAGCGGCGCTTGGTGAGCAGCCGGAGGTCGTCAGCACCCAACCCCGCCATCCCGGCGCGCATCTCACGCCCGAGGTCCAGCAACAGCTCGACTTGCTCAGGCTCACGACGGACCAGCTGGTTGACCAACCACGCGGCCATTGTCGGCTTCTTCAGAGCGGCAACGCGTCGGGCGGCATCGCCTTCGCCGGCCGCCTTGAGATCGCGCGCCTTGCTGTTGCGGGTGGCGGTGAACTCATCGAGCGCCAGCCCGTAGAGCGCTTGGGTCACCTCGTCGACTGCCACGCCTCATTCTCGCGCAAGAGGTCCCCGCAGCCGATCCACCGACGGGGGTATGTCGATACCCGGGCGCAGATCGGGGGCGGCCTGAGGATCCCCGTACGTGCTCTGGAGGGGGACCAGCCCCGCCCACGCCGGACCCGCAATGTCTTCGGGAGGGTCCTCCGGCCAGTCATCGGAGATCTTCAGCGACCAGCGCTCGAGCGGTAGCGCAAGGACCAACGTGGCGGCGAGCTCCTTCGCCGTCGGCTCGCGGACCTCGCCGACTCGCCCCGGAATCAACGAGTCCGTCAGCACGTCCAACGCGCTCCGCTTCTCGTCGCCCTCCAGGACCGAGCAGACACCGAAGACGACAGCGCTGCGGTACAGCATGGACGACTCGAAAGCCGAACGGGCGACGACAAGACCGTCCACCGCCGTGACGGCCACCGACACCGGGGCGCCGGCGGCGACCAGGCGCATCCAGCCTGAACCCGTCGAGCCGTGCAACAGCAACCGGTCCCCTTCACGGGCGACCGCCGTCGGAATCACCACGGGATGGCCCTCGACCACGAGGCCGACGTGGCAGACCAGCGCCTCGTCGAGCAGCGCGTCCAGGACATCCCGTCCTGCGAGGCCATCTCGGGCAAGCGGGTCAGCCTCGTCAGGTCCATCGGCGGAGCATACGGCTCGAGTTGCGCGCCCCGCCAGGTGTCATAGGGTGTGGGCGCAGCCGCGGCTGAAACCGGTCCGGCGACACGCACCGAGCGTCTCCGCACGGAGGCAACAGGAGGCAACATGAGGTCGAGAGCCAGTGGTTTGGTCAGTCTGATCGTCGTGGTCTGGCTGGTGATCGGGCTACTCGCCGCCTTCCAACGGGGCTACTTCGGCAGCGACCGCGACGTCAACTGCAAGTCCTTCGGCGACACCGCGCTGACGATCATCGCCGGTCCGCTCAACTACGTGGGTGTCAACCCGAAGATCGAGTGCAAGACGCCACAACCCTCGAAATGATCTGAGGCACAGGGCAGTTCCGCTCACCCGCGCCCTTGCGCGTTGGGCACCCTTCCAGCACAGACGTACGCTGAGGTATGACCCCACTCCGTCGATGGCTTCTGGTTGCCATCGGCGTGGTGCTGCTGATCGGTGTCCCGCTCGGTGTGCGTGCGATCCCGGTCGGCGACAGTTCCGTGTCGGCGTCCGACCTGCTCCAGCGCATTCAGAGCTCGCAGGACCACGGCTACTCCGGGTACGTCGAGACATTGGGCACGCTGCAGCTCCCCGTCGCGGACCGATTCACCGACGTCGGCGCGTTGTTCGGTGAGCGGACACGCATGCGGGTGTGGTGGCGCAGCGCAACGGACTGGCGGGTCGCCAAGGTGCTGGCCACGGGCGAGGACGACCTGATCCACCGGGGTGACCGGACGACGGAGTGGAACTACGAGAAGTCCTCCGTCACGGTCAGCCGGGACCCGGCCGTCCGGTTGCCTCGCACGGCGGACCTGCTTCCGCCGGAGCTGAGTCGACGCCTCCTCCAGGACGTCAACACGTCGGAGATCAGGCGGCTGGCGAGTCGCCGGGTCGCCGGTCAGGACGCCCCCGGCCTGCGACTCTCGCCTGCGGCACCACAGTCGAGCGTCGACCACGTCGACGTGTGGGCCGATCCGTCGACAGGCATCCCGCTGCTCGTCGAGGTGTACGCCCGTGGCGCCACGACCGCTGCGTTCACGTCGGAGTTCATGTCGTTCTCGTCGAGCACACCCTCGGCGACGACGACCGCATTCGCCCCTCCGGCCGGAGCACGCGTCTCCTTCGACGGCATCGTCGACATCGCCGATGCCGCGAACCACTACGCACCGGTCGCGCCTCCTCCGACGTTGGCCGGCCTCTCCCAGTCCTCGACCGCACAGCTCCGTGCCGTCGGCGTGTACGGCGCCGGGGTCACCCAACTGATCGCGATCCCCTTGTGGGACCGAGCGGCCGAGCCACTGCGGGCACAGATGGAGAGGACGCCCGGAGTGCGACTGATCGCTGAGGGCGACATCCTGGCCGTCGGACCCCTCAGCGTGCTGCTCACCCAGCGCGAAGATTTCGACGGCGGATGGTTGCTGGCCGGCACGGTCACCGAGTCCACCCTGATCACCGCTGCCCACCAGCTGGAGAGCGGCGCGCGATCCCTCCCTGGGCCTCCCCCGTGATCACGACGCGCGGGCTGACCAAGCGGTTCGGCCCCATCCTCGCCGTCGACAGCCTCGACCTCGACGTCCGCGCAGGAGACATCTACGGGTTCCTCGGGGCCAACGGGTCCGGCAAGACCACCACCGTCCGGATGCTGCTCGGCCTCGTGCTCGCCACCTCGGGAGACATTCGCGTGCTCGACCAGCCCATGCCGAAGTCGGCGGCGACCGTCCTGGGCCAGGTAGGTGCTCTCGTCGAGGGCCCCGCGGCATACGGACATCTCTCGGGACGAGCCAACCTCGCAGACGTTCGACGCGATGGGACCCGGAGGGTCGCGCGCGACTCGCGCCGGCCGGGTCGAGGACGCTCTCGAGGAGGTCGGCCTGGGCGGGGTCGACCGGCGCCCTGTCAAGGCGTACTCGTTGGGCATGCGACAGCGGCTGGGGCTTGCCGGTGCTCTGCTGCGCAGGCCGCGCCTGCTCGTCCTCGACGAGCCCACGAACGGCCTCGACCCCCAGGGCATCCGCGAGATCCGCCACTTGTTGCAGACCTTGCACGCGTCCGGCACGACGATCTTCCTGTCCAGCCACCTGCTCGCCGAGGTCGAGCAGCTGTGCACACGGGTCGGCGTCCTCGACCGCGGACGACTCGTCATCCAGGACGATCTCGACGTGCTCCAACAGCCGACGGGACGGCTGTTCGTGCGTACGCCGGACGTCGGCCAGGCCCGAGCACTGCTCGACGGACAGGTCGAGCAGTACGACGCAGACAGCCTGCTGATCCGCGTCGACGATCCAGCCGTTCTCAATGCCCGCCTCGTCTCAGCTGGGGTGCGAGTCGTCGAGCTCGCACCCGAACGCCACACGCTCGAAGACGTGGTCCTGGCCGCCACGGAGCCGGGCTCGGACCGGATCGTGCAACGATGATCGCCGTTGAGCTGCGCAAGCTGCTCCGCAGTCGCCGCACCTGGATCACCATCGCGCTCATCGATGCTCTGCCGAGCCTCGTGGCGGTCCTGCTCTCGATCACGAACCTCGGCCCGCGACCGGGAACCGGTCCGGCCTTCCTGTCTGCCGTCCTGACCGACGGCACGTTGTACCCGCTGGCGGCCGTGGCGATCGTGCTGCCCTTGTTCCTGCCGGCGGCCGTCGCCGTCGTCGCCGGTGAAGCCATCGCGGGCGAGGCACAGTCGGGAACCCTGCGCTATGTGCTGATCCGGCCGGTCGGTCGGACCCGGCTGCTGGTGGCGAAGCTGGTCAGCGTCATGACGTTCGTGATCCTCACCGTGCTCGTGGTCGCCGTCACGGCATACGTCCTGGGCGTGCTGTTGCTCGGCGACCAGCAGGGTGCCGCGACGGTCAGTGTCTCGGGGACCTCACTCTCGACGCAGCAGGTGATCGTTCGCACGGGTCTCGCCCTGGCCTACGCGATGCTCTCCATGCTGGGAGTGGCCGCGATCGCCTTGTTCCTCTCGACTGTGGTCGAGACGCCGCTCGCTGCGGCGCTGGGCACGATCGGAGTGCTCATCGCCTCCACCCTGCTCCTCACCCTGGACGCGGCTACTTCGCTGTATCCCTATCTCCCGACCCGCTACTGGCTGTCGTTCGTCGACCTGTTCCGCGAGCCCATCCTGTGGCGCAACGTGACCCGCGGAGTGGGCTTGCAGCTCATCTACGTCGCGGTGTTCCTGGCTGCCGGCTGGGCCAACTTCACCACCAAGGACATCAAGGACTGACGGAGCAGACGTCGGCGCCGGGCCGGACCGGGGTCCGGACTCCGAGCACGTCGATCGTCATTGCGATTACCGCGGGATCGCTCGGCAGGCTGCCATGGCTGACCGTGGCCGACGGGCACACCGATTGGACGGAGAAGTCCAGCGCCCCGGCCAGCGATGCCGACTCCGGCGGCACGACGGTCTTGTCGTCGGTCGTCCAGATCGACACCCAGGCAGGCCCGGCGGGTGTCTCGTCCCCGGCGTTCAACCCCCGGAGCAGGTCGCTGTCCGTGGCCAGCTGCTGGCACGCGACCGGGCACGACTCCGACGTGAGGTCTGTGGCGAGGGCAGCCACGTCGGTGCCGTGCTGCGGCGACCCGAGGCTCACGACGCGGCGTGCGAGGTTGCCACCGCCGTCGTCTCGGACCCACAACCGGGCAACGACTCCGCCGGCCGAGTAGCCCACCACGTCGACGGAAGGAGACCCCGTGCGGCGGATCGCTGCGCTCGCCGCATCGCCGAGCACCTGCGCCTGCCGCCGCAGGTCGCCAGTGCCGTGGTCGGGCAGCCGCACGACAGACACATCGCGACCCGTTCTCCGCAACGCGGCGGCAAGCTCGTCAAGCGACGACGTCGAGCCGCCGTACCCAGGAACGAGGAGGACAGGACCCAGTCGGCTCTGAGCGACCGGCGTGACCGGGGCGGGCTGCGACCGCCACACCACCACCGCCACCACGGCCAGCGTCAGCCCCAACAGCGACACCACCGCGAGCACGAAGCGTCGACGGGCGGGTGAGAGGGCACCGAGCACAGGGCCATCCTCCTCCGCGGCGCCCAACTCGCCGGTCCCGCTTCGGATCCGATCGGGCCTCGAGCCGGGCTCAGGGCGAGACAGCGCTGCGCCGAGCAGTCTTGGCGCGGTACATCGCCTGGTCGGCCATGGCGATCAGCGTGTCGAACTCCGCAGCCGTCGTCGCAGTCGCATGACCCGTCGACGCGGTGACGCCCTGCGCGTTGAGGCCGTCGAAGATGTCGGCCTCCCGATGGTCGGCCTCGGTCTCGGAACAGTTGACGAGCAACAGCGCGAACTCGTCGCCGCCGATGCGGGCCACCACGTCGTCGCGGCGCACGAGCCCGCTGAGGATGCGTCCGGTGAGCCGCAGTTGCTCGTCCCCGGCCTGATGGCCCTCTCGGTCGTTCACGGCTTTGAAGTCATCGAGGTCGACGATGACCACCGACATGTGGTCGCCATAGCTCTCCAGGCTTTCGCGCGCCTGCTCGATGGCGAGGTCCCAGCCTCGACGGTTGACCAGCCCGGTGAGGTGGTCGGTCTGGGCCAGCACGAGGGCCGATCGCTCGGCTGCATGAGCGGAGTCGCTCAGCCGGGCACCGTCGAGGACGTCGGCGAGCAGCCCCGTCAAGAGCTCGAGCTCCTTCTCGTCGATGCCGAGATCACCCGTGAACGGCTCGGACGTGACTCCGCAGAGCATGCCGAAGGTCGAGCCGTCGTCGCCGCGAATCGGCATCCCGGCGAAGCCACGGAACCGGGTCGCTGCCGGGTGATCGGCGTACGCCGGATCGACGAGCGTGTCGGCGACGATGGCGGCCCCACCGTCGACCATGCGTCGGCAGAGGCTGCCCTCCCACGGCAACGTCTCGCCCGCAGCGATCAGCCCACCCCTGACGTGCAGGTGGACCTGGTGCCCCGCCTCGACCCGTGACACCGACCAGGTCATGCCCGTCGTACGCCGGCCGAGCTCGGCCACCACACGTTCGGACGCGCGACGGAACAAATCCGTGCCCGCCCGGGAAAACGTCCCGGCTGCGGCGAGCGGATCGCCTGGCTGTCGGGTTGTCACGAGCCGACTATGTCAAAGCATCCCGTGGTCCGGTAAGGCATCTGGAGACTCCGTGGCCGCCCACGCCGACGCGTTGAACGCTCGGTGACCGTGCGCTGACACAGTGATGATGCAGGCGTCGGAGTCGCCGGGATGACCGCGTCTCGGGCGTCGGCGGGAACTACCTCGGCGTCATCCGTTCGGTTGGCGGTCCCTCGGTCGTTCGGACCGCCTGGACGGCTGGCCTCGGTATCTCGTGACTATCCGTATTAGGTTCGTCGCTCAACGTCATACTGCTCCCGCACCCACCGAGGCCCCCACCCGATGCCCAGCTCCACGACCACCGCCGTTCGCGCCACCACGATCGGCATCGCCGCCACCGTGCTGCTCACGCTCTCGCCCGCGATGTCCACGGCCGTCGGCGCGGCTCACCAGCGGGCCACGACCGCCACGACAGGCACGACTGCCGCCGGCGCCGGCTCGAAGGCGATGTCACCACCGGTGTCGTTTCCGCGCCATCCGAAGGGCATGTCCTCGCCCCGACAGTGGCGTGGACCGCTGGACGACCCGGCGATGTACCAGATGCAGCAGGCCTGCGTCGCGACCCCATCGCGCGGGATCGTGAAGCTGCGGGCGCTCGCGTTGTCGACGTACCACCGAGGCGGGAGCAGCCCGGCAACCCCGCGCGCCTGCACCTCGGGCAGCACGTCTGAGCACAAGGACGGCCGGGCGTGGGACTGGATGCTCAACGTGCACAACCGGGCCGACAAGCGCGCCGCCGCCGACTTCCTGGCCTGGATCACCGGGCCGGGCCCGAGTGGCGAACCCGGCGAGCTGGCCCGCCGTCTCGGCATCATGTACGTGATCTACAACCACAAGTCGTGGGCTGCCTACCGCGGCAGCTGGCAGCGGTACACGGGATCGGACCCGCACACCAGCCACATCCACATCTCGCTGTCGTGGAACGGTGCCCGCGCCCACACCTCGTTCTGGACCGGCCACGCGTGGGCCGTCGACTACGGCACCTGTCAGGTTTTCCGCGGGCAGCCTGCGGTGTCGCCGACCGCGACGCCACGACTGACGCCGTGCCCGGCGCCGGTCACCGCACCCCGGCTGGCCCGGTTGCCACTCCAGTGGCTCGGCAGCTCCGGTGACGGCGTCCGCAAGGGTCAACGCCTGCTGAACCAACCTGTGACCGGCACCTTCGGAGCGACGACGCGGCGGGCGGTGCTCCGCTACCAGGCCGCCCATGACCTGCCCCGGACGGGCGCACTCGACAAGCCCACCTGGGCCAGCCTGGCGCCGTCCGCCCGGCGGCTGACCGCACCCGACTGGACACCTCGGGAGGCCAAGCAGTGGGGCCGCGCGAACGCCGCGCAGACCGTCCTGCGGCACGGGAGCGTTGGCCGGGCGGTGTACGCGCTGCAGGTGGCGCTGAAGCTGCCGGACGCCGACCGCAACGGGATGCTGGGCCGGCAGACAGCGGCCGCGGTGATCGCGTTGAAGAAGGCGAACGGTCTCGCCGCCAACGCCGTGGTGAACCAGCAGGTCTGGCGCGCCCTCTGACCTCGGCCTCCTGGGCTGCGCCGCTTGAGCCGGCCGACCCGGTCGAGACCCCGGCACGCTATTAGGGTGCTCGGGTGACCACTCTGCGAGCCCGTGCTGACCTGACGCCGCTCAGCCTGCCGACTGACGACGACGGCTGGCACGCGTGGCTGCTCCAACGCTGCGACGACGAGCTCGACCGCGTACGCCAGCTCGTGGAACAGCTGCGCGTCCTGCCAGGCGAGGTGACCGCCGCTGACGTCCTGGAGCAGTGGAACCTCGTCACGATGGCACTCGCGAACGCGATGTCGGCGTCCTCGGTGATGAGCAACGTCCTCCCGGACGAGTCGTTGCGCACGCAGGCCGAGGTGGCCATGCAGGAGGCGCGCAAGCTCGCGACGGATCTCACGCTCGATGCCGACCTGCATGCTCTGTTCGCGGGCCTCGACGCCTCCGGGTTGGACGAGGACGCCCGGCGGGTCCTTGAGCGGACGCTTCGTGACTTCCGACGTGCCGGAGTCGACCTCAGTGACGACCGGCGCCAGCGACTTCGAGAGCTGGCTGAGCGCGAGACACTGATCGGGCAGGAGTTCTCCAAGAACATCCGCGACGACGTACGCCGCATCCGGCTCGACCCCGCGCAGCTCGACGGGCTACCGGACGACTACCTCGCCGATCACCCGGTCGGGGCGGACGGCCTCGTCGAGGTGACGACCGACTACCCCGACTCGATCCCGCTGCTCACCTTCGCCCACGACCGCGAGGCACGCCGCGCAATGACGCTGGCGTTCCACAACCGAGGCTGGCCGGCCAACGACCAGTTGTTGCGTGAGCTGGTGACGCTGCGCGCCGAGCATGCAACGTTGCTCGGTTACGCGAGCTGGCCCGATTTCGACGCCGAGGTCAAGATGATCGGCTCGGGCGACGCGATCGGGACGTTCATCAACGAGGTCACTGCCGCTGCGGCCACCTCCGGCGAGCGCGACCGGGACCGCCTGCTCGACCGCCTCCGGCGCGATCATCCCGACGCGACGAGCATCGACCGTGTCGACAGCACCTACTACGCCGAGGTGTTGCGTCGCGAGGAGTACGACGTCGACGCCCACACGGTGCGGACCTACTTCGACTTCGCTCGGGTGCGACAGGGCCTGCTCGACGTGACCGGTCGGCTGTTCGGCCTCTCCTACCGCGCGGTGCCGGACGCGCCACGCTGGCACGACGACGTGACGGCGTACGACGTCGAGCTCGACGGTGATCAGCTCGGACGGATCTACCTCGACCTGCATCCGCGTGCAGGCAAGTTCAAGCACGCGGCGCAGTTCACCATCGCCCCGGGAGTCAACGGCCACCAGCTGCCGGAGGGGGTGTTGGTCTGCAACTTCCCCCGCGGCCTCATGGAGCACCGCGATGTGGTGACGCTCTTCCACGAGTTCGGCCACCTCATCCACCACGTCGTCGCGGGGCGGCAGGACTGGGCCCGGTTCTCCGGGGTGACCACCGAGTGGGACTTCGTCGAGGCGCCGTCACAGATGCTCGAGCACTGGGCCTGGGACACCGACGTGCTCCGGACCTTTGCCGTCAGCGCGGAGGGCGAACCGATCCCGGCGGACCTCGTCGCCAGGATGCGTGCCGCCAACGAGTTCGGGAAGGGCTACTGGGCCCGGACCCAGATGTTCTATGCAGCGGTCTCGTACTACCTGCATCGGGCCGACCTGGACGAGGTCGGAGATCTCACGGCGTACGTGGAGCGGCTGCAGGCGGAGTACGACCTGTTCCCGTTCATCGACGGGACGCACTTCCACACGTCGTTCGGTCACCTCGAGGGCTACACGTCGGGTTACTACACGTACATGTGGAGCCTGGTCATCGCGAAGGACCTCTTCTCGGCGTTCGACCCCGACGACCTGTTCGAGCCCGAGACGGCCCGGCGCTACCGCGACCGGGTACTCGCCCCGGGCGGTCGACGCGACGCCGCCGACCTCGTCGAGGACTTCCTCGGCCGGCCCTACACCATCGACGCCTGGACCCGCTGGCTCAACACCTGACTCCCACCTCGCTCGCCTTCCCCTTCACGCCTCGCCACCGCCCCTGCCTCACCCGGCCGTAGGCGTTTGCCTAGTGAACAAGCCAGCTTGCTTGTTCACTAGGCAAACGTGCCGTGGGCGCTAGGTACTTGCCTTGTCCACCAGGAAAGGCACGGTCAGAGCCGCGCCCAGCCCGGAGGACGCCGCGGTTCGCCTCAGCCGCCGTACGGCGCCGCGGTACGACGCAGGATCTCGTCAGCTCACCGTGACGGTGAACTTGTGGAAGGCGTTCCGCGTCCCCTTGGGCGTCACACCCACGACACGGAGCAGCCGCTTGCCGGTCTGCGAGAGGATGACGCGGCAGCGGTAGGCACCTTCGCTGTCGGTCTTCACGACGGCCCCGGTCAGCTGGTGCCACGAGCCGCCACGGAAGGCCTGCACCTTCACGGGCCGGCCGACCGCGGCCGACGACGAGGTCCCGAACGTCCCCCGCACGACGAACTGCTCACCGCTGGCGGGAGTGGAGTCGGAGGCGTGGACGCTGATCCGGTACGGCGCTGTCGCCGTGGAGTCGGCGTGGGCAGCAACGGCCCCGGTCAGCGGGACGAGCGAACCGATGACAAGAGCAGCGGCGGCACGGCGAACATTCATGGCAATCCCCCAAAGGAAGCTGTGAGTCGAGAGCCGACCTTTGCGGCCCTTCCTCTGCTCAAGACGTGCGAGCCACGAAAAAGGTTGTTCGATGACGCAACGATTCGGCAACGTCTGCCGACCGGCTATTACTCAGGTCGATGCCCGCTCCTGAGTTTGCGTTATCCATCGAGACCAGGACGCGCGATGACCACCCTTGAGCACAGGCTCCGCGAGACCATCGTGCCGCGCCCCCGGAGGCCCCACTGACCGATGAGACCCCCTTTCTCCGCCTCGACCTTCGCGTCGTCACGCAACGGCTCACCCAGCTGTCCGCAGCGCTCCCCGATGTCGGCGTGCACTACGCGGTCAAGGCCAACCCGCATCCTGACGTCCTGCGCGCGCTCGTCCTGGCCGGTGCAGGTTTCGACGTCGCGAGCCCGGCGGAAGTCGTGGCATGCCTCGACGCCGGCGCCCGTCCCGACCAGCTCCTGTTCTCCAACCCCGTAAACGGCGCACGGACGTCAGCGCTGCCTACGAGCTCGGTGTCCGGCTGTATGTCGTCGACTCCATGCCCGAGATGCTCAAGGTGGTCGACGAGGCGCCAGGGTCCAGCGTGCTCTGCCGGCTGCTCACCACCGGCTCAGGCGCGGACTGGCCGCTGTCACGCAAGTTCGGGTGCACGCCTGACTCCTGCCTCGAGATCCTGACCGCGGCAGCCAGCCTCGGCCTGGACGTCGCCGGGGTCGCCTTCCACGTAGGTTCCCAACAGCGCGACCCGGAGAGCTGGCGGCCGCCGATCGTCGCGGCGGGCGAGATCTTCCGCCGCCTAGGCGCCCGCGGCATCAGTCCCTGGCTCCTCGACCTGGGCGGTGGCTTCCCCGCGAGGCACGAGGGGGCCAACCCCGAGCTGGAGGCGTACGGCGACCTGCTCCGAACCCAGCTTCACCGCACGTTCGGGGAGACGCCACCACGCTTGGTCATCGAGCCCGGCCGCGGGCTCGTCGCCGACGCCGGCGTCCTGCACTCCACGGTCGTGGCGGTCTGCTGGCGTGGGGGCCGCCGTTGGGTCTACCTCGACGTCGGGGTGTTCACCGGTCTGGTCGAGACCCTCGAGGAAGCCATCCGTTACCGCATCAGCACCGATCACGACGGTATGCCGGACGGCCCGGCCGTCCTTGCCGGACCGACCTGCGACAGCGCCGACGTCCTCTACGAACGCGAGCCCGTCCGACTGCCGTTGGCGTTGAAGGAGGGAGACCGCGTCCGACTGTTGTCCGCGGGCGCCTACACGACGTGTTACTCCACGGTCGGCTTCAACGGGTTCCCCCCACTTCCGACGCGCCTCGTCAGCCCTGCGCCATGACACGCCTGCAGCGGCTGGTGCTCGGGCACGGGGTCGCTGCCACCGCCATGGCGATGCCGTGGCCGGTGCTGTTGGTCCTGACCTGGGACCAGACCCATAGCGACACCTGGCTGGCGGTCGTCGGCGCGGCGCGGATGGCGCCATACGTCGCCCTGTCCTGGGCGGCCGGTTCGCTGGCCGACCGGATCTCGCGGACGACGGTGATCCGGCTGTCGGCACAGGCACGAGCCGTCCTGCTGGTCGGCGCCGCGATCGCCGTGCACGCAGGCCACGTCGGTGCCGCGGTCGCGCTGGCAACCCTGACCGTGGTTGCCGGGACTCCTGCCTATCCTTCCCTGGCCGCCGCCATGCCAAGCACCGCCGGTCGGCTCACGGACTCCGCCACCAGCTGGCTGGTCACGTTAGAGGTCAGCGCCTTCGTCGTCGGCCCGGCCGTGGGCGGGCTGCTTCTCGGTCTGGCAGGGCCGGACGCCACGATGACGGGGGCCGCGCTGATGGGGTGCATTGGGGTCCCCCTCCTGACCGCACTTAGGCTCCGCCCGGACCGAGCCGCCCCGTCGCGCTCCAGGTCGACCGCCACGCCACCGGCCCCGGATGTCGCCCGGACGCGAGGGCAGGTACGCCTCGTCATACGGTCACCAGGTGCGGTGCGCGTGATCGCCGCCGTCGCGGCCGTCAACTTCGTGCTCGGAGCCGTCGGTGTCGCCCTGCTGCCGATGGCCGACCGTGGCTGGACCAACGTCGACGCCTTCGGCCCGCTCACGGCCGCGATGGGTCTCGGTGCGCTCGCCGCTCCGGCGGTACGACGCCTGCTTCGCCTCTCTCCGACGGCGGTCCGGATTGCCCTGCTCCTGGTCGCGTTGCCTCTCCTGATGGTCGCGGTGACACCGACCTGGGTCTGGGCACTGCCGCCGCTGGCTCTGGTCGGCGCGGCCGCGACCCAGGTCGAGTGCGTAGCAACCAGCCTCCTGCAACGCTTCGTGCCTGACGTGGCACGCGCGACCGCCCTGGGTCTCGCCGACACAGTCATGGTCACCGGAGCGCTCGTGGGGGCAGGACTGGCGCCGTGGTTGTCAGTGGTAGTGGGACCGCGGCTGCTGTTCGTCAGCCTCGCGGTCTTCACGGTGCTGGTGCTGCGGTCGGTTCCACGGGACGCGCACACGGATGAGCGGCAACCGGCGCGCGACGCCAGTTCACGTGGCGTCCGCATCAGGCACGCTCAGTCGAGCCGATTGAAGGTTGAACCGCCCGCAACCGTTCACCCGCTGTTAACCGACGCCGCCCAGTTCGGTCACCTGGGCTCCCTAGCGTCGTCGGGCAAGAGAACATCCCTGCAGCCCCCAGAGAGGGACGCCTGACGTGAAGTACAACTCCCTGCCTCGCGTCGCCAGGATCGGCGCCATCGCGCTGACCGTGGCGCTCGGCATGAGCGCATGCAGTGCCAGCAACGAGAGCAACTCCGGAGGCAGCGGAGGCAGCTCCGACCTCTCCGGCACCCTCAACGGCGCGGGTTCGACGGCCCAGGAGGCCGCGATGGCCGCGTGGAAGGCCGGATTCCAGGGCGCCAACACCGGCACGACCGTCAACTACGACGCGGTCGGCTCCGGCGGCGGCCGCGAGCAGTTCGTCGCGGGCGGCATCCTGTTCGCCGGCTCGGACGACTACCTGAGCGATGACGAGCTCACCCAGGCCCAGAAGACCTGCGGGGGCGACCCGATCGAGATCCCGGTCTACGTCAGCCCGATAGCTGTCATCTACAACCTCCCCGACGTCAGCGACCTGAAGCTGTCGCCGGCGACGTTGGCCCAGATCATGGCGGGCACGATCACGTCCTGGGACGACGCGGCCATCAAGGCCGACAACCCTGACGCATCTCTCCCCAGCACCAAGATCACCCCCGTGCACCGCTCCGACGAGTCAGGCACGACCGGGAACTTCACCGACTACCTGGCGCAGGCCGCGAGCTCCGACTGGACCTACGGCTCGGTCGAGACGTGGCCGGTCAAGGGCGGCGAAGCGGCTGACGGCACGTCCGGCGTCGTGTCGGCGGTCAAGGGCGGCGAGGGCACCATCGGGTACGCCGACGCGAGCCAGGCCGGTGACCTCGGCAAGGCGCTGATCGGTGAGGGTGGCGACTTCGTCGGCCCCACCGCGGACGCCGCGTCGAAGGTGCTCGACGAGTCCACGCCGGTCGCCGGCCGGGCCGCCACCGACCTGGCGATCACGGTCAACCGGACCCCGAGCGGTGCGGGCATCTACCCCATCGTGCTCGTGTCGTACCAGATGTACTGCTCCACGTACGATGCCTCCAAGGCTGACCTGGTCAAGGCCTTCGCGTCATACGTGATCAGCGCCGACGGTCAGAGCGCGGCCAGCTCGGCCGCTGGTTCGGCTCCGATCAGTGACGCGATCCGACAGAAGGCCCAGGCGGCGATCGACACGATCTCGGCCAAGTAACCTCCGCTCTCGTGGGGTTGCCCGCACCGAGCGTGCAGGCAGCCCCACGAGATCTTTCCGTTCAGACCCCTGACTGAAGGCGCAACCGATGGCCAGCACGACCGGCGAAGCCAAGACCCGGCCCCCGCGCAGCCGCGGCGACCGGATCTTCTCCGGCTTCGCTACCGGAGCCGGTGCGCTGATCCTGCTCACGCTCGCCGGCGTGGCGCTGTTCCTCACGTACGAGGGAGTCCCGGCGTTCACCGCGAGCGCTGACCAGATCCCCGGCGGCGACGGCATCGTCGCCTACATCTGGCCGCTGGTCTTCGGCACGCTGCTGGCAGCCGCCCTCGCCCTCCTGATCGCCACACCGCTCTCCGTCGGCGTCGCCCTCTTCATCTCGCACTACGCCCCGCGCCGGCTGGCGGCCCCGCTCGGTTACCTGGTCGACCTGTTGGCCGCCGTCCCGAGCATCGTCTATGGCCTGTGGGGCATCTTCTACCTCGCCCCGCGCATGGTGCCGCTGTACGTCTGGCTCGATGAGCACGCCAGCTGGATCCCGTTGTTCGCGGGTCCTGCTTCAGTGACAGGCCGGACGATCCTCACCGTCGGCATCGTGCTGGCTGTGATGATCCTGCCCATCGTGACCGCGCTCTGCCGCGAGATCTTCCTGCAAACGCCTCGCCTGCACGAGGAAGCGGCGCTGGCACTGGGCGCCACGCGTTGGGAGATGGTGCGGATGACGGTGTTTCCGTACGCCCGCTCCGGCATGGTGAGTGCCGCGATGCTCGGCCTCGGACGTGCCCTCGGCGAGACGATCGCCGTGGCCACCGTGTTGTCGACGACGGGCGTCGTGTCGTTCAACCTGATCACCAACAGCAACCCGAGCACGATCGCCGCCAACATCGCGTTGAAGTTCCCCGAGGCGAGCGGGATCGAGGTCAACGCCTTGGTGGCAACGGGTCTGGTGCTGTTCGTCATCACGTTCGGCGTCAACTTCGTCGCCCGCGCGATCGTCGCGCGTCGCAGCCAGTTCTCGGGAGCCAACTGACATGGCCGGCTCCGTCACCACCGAGCCTCCCCGGGACCGGCTGGAGCCCAGCGCGCTCGAGCAGCGCCTGCACGCTCCCCCGCTGCCCCGCTGGGCCCCCTGGGTGTTGCTTGCCGGCGGCATCGGTGCGGCGGCCCTGTTGCACAAGGGCGTCGGCTGGGGCGCGGCGCTGTCCGTCGTCGTCGGATGGCTGGCCTTCATCGTTGCCCTGACCGGAGCCTCACGCTGGGTCGAGGGCTCCCGCAAGAGCGTCGACCGGTTCGCGACCGTCATGATCACGACGGCATTCGCCATTGCTTTGTTGCCCCTGGGCACGCTCCTGTTCGAGGTGGTGAGCCGAGGCGCACCCGCGCTCAACAGCACGTTCCTCACCGCGTCGATGCGCAACGTGGTCGGCGAGGGCGGCGGGATCTACCACGCGGCCTGGGGCACGCTGCTCGTGACCGGCATGGCGGCGCTCATGTCCATCCCGATCGGGCTGCTCACCGGGATCTACCTGGTGGAGTACGGCGGCGGCCGGATGGCCCGCTGGATCACGCTGCTGGTCGACGTGATGACCGGCATCCCGTCCATCGTGGCCGGCTTGTTCGCCTATGCGCTTTTCGTCATCTTCTTCGGCGAAGGCGTCCGGATGGGCTTCGGCGGCTCGGTCGCTCTGTCGGTGCTCATGATCCCCCTCGTGGTCCGGTCGAGCGAGGAGATGCTGAAGCTGGTCCCCAACGAGCTGCGTGAGGCGTCGTACGCCTTGGGAGTCTCGAAATGGCGCACGATCGCCAAGGTCGTCCTCCCGACCGCGATGGCCGGCATCGTCACCGGAATCACGATCGCCATCGCCCGTGTCATCGGCGAGACCGCGCCGCTGCTGATCATCTGCGGAGCCACTGATTCCACGAACTTCAACCTGTTCCAGGGTCGGATCATGACCCTCCCGGTCTACATTTATAGCCAGTACAAGAACCCGGGCTTCCCGCCCGAGTTCGGTGTCGAGCGGGCCTGGGGAGCTGCGCTCGTGCTGACGATCATCATCATGTTGCTGAACCTGGTGGCGCGACTGATCTCGTACTACTTCTCACCCAAGACGAAGGCGTAACCATGGCGAAGAGCATTGATGTCAGTGACCTCGACATCTACTACCGCGACTTCCTCGCCGTCGAGGGCGTCACGATCCCGCTCGCCGCGCGATCCGTCTCCGCGCTGATCGGTCCCTCCGGCTGTGGCAAGTCGACGTTCCTGCGCTCTCTCAACCGCATGCACGAAGTGATCCCCGGTGCGCGCATCGAAGGCAAGATCATGATCGACGGCAACGACCTGTACGACCCCGACGTCGACCCGGTCGAGGTACGCCGTCAGATCGGCATGGTCTTCCAGCGCCCCAACCCGTTCCCCACGATGTCGATCCTCGAGAACGTCCTCGCCGGCCTGCGCCTCAACAGCAAGCGCCTGAAGAGGGCCGACGCCTTCGACCTGGCCGAGCGTGCCCTTCGACAGGCCAACCTCTGGAACGAAGTGAAGGACCGGCTGGACAAGCCCGGTTCCAGTCTTTCCGGCGGACAACAGCAACGGTTGTGCATCGCGCGGGCGATCGCGGTGGAGCCCGAGGTGCTGCTCATGGACGAACCGTGCTCGGCACTCGACCCGATCTCGACGAGCGCGATCGAGGACTTGATCCACGAGCTCAAGGACAACTACACGATCGTCATCGTCACGCACAACATGCAGCAGGCTGCCCGGGTCTCGGAGACCACGGCCTTCTTCAACCTCTCCGGCGTCGGCAAGCCCGGCAAGCTGATCGAGTTCGGCCCGACCACGACGATCTTCTCCAACCCCGAGAACGACGCCACCGAGGCCTACATCTCCGGCCGCTTCGGCTGACCTTCGTTTCCCGCCTGGCCCTTGGCGTTTGCCTAGTTCACAAGCCAGATGCCTTCTGCACAAGGGAAATCTCCGTAGTGCGCTAGCTACCTGGCTTGTTCACTAGGCAAACGCGTACGGCCAGATGATGCAGACCCCGGGGCAGACAGGGAGGTCGGATGAGTCAGGGGTCGATGCGGACGTCGGCGACGCGTTCGAGGACAGGGTCGCTCCCCGGGCTGCCGTGGACGGTCCCGCGGTCCCAGTGCATGACCAGACCACGGCCCTGCGTCTCGAGCGTGGCCAGGTTGTTGTCGAACCACGGCCCACGCACCGTCTTCCACCCGAACGGCAGCGGCGGCACCTTCGCCCGCCGGGCCAGGAACCGGCCGATCCCCCGGCCCACGTTCTTCGACGAGAACCCGGTCATGTACCGCACGAACTGCGGCAGCGGGTTGCGGATCGGCGAGCACACCGCCTGCAGGATGCGGCTGTCGTACCGGCGCTCCACCTCGGCGACATACGAGTTGTGCACGTCACCCGACAAGAACGTCACCGTGCCAGGGGCCGCACCTCGCTGGCCACTGGCCACTTCGATGACCGACTCCGCCACGTCCCGGAAGCCCTCCTCGAACGCCGCCCAGTGCTCGAGGTCGACCGCCTGCCGCAGCTTCTCGCCCGAGCCGCGCCCAGGTCCGGCCCCAGGCACCGCTCGCAGACGGCCTCGCTCCACGCCTCGAAGCCATGCAGCCCGGGAGACAGCAGGTACGGCAGCGACGTCCCGATCAACACGTGATCGAAGCCACCCTGGAGCTGCTCGTCGAACCACGACATCTCTCCCGCATCGAGGATCGACCGCTGCTCCGGCTGCAGCACCCGCGCGGCACGCGAGTCCACCACGATCACGCGCGTCCGCCCGATGTCGCGGGCAAAGCTCCAGCGGTACGTGTCCGGATGCTCGTCGGCCCGCTCCGCAAGGGCATCCAGCACCGCCCCCAGGTCCGGCTCGTCGGACGACTTCTCCCAGCCGGCCTCGACCAACTGCCACACCTCGTCGTCAGCCCGCTCACCCGGCGCGAGATTGCCGAGGTGTTGGTAGACCCAGTACGACGCCAGCCCACCGACGATGCGGTCGTGCCACCACGAGGTGGCCTTCATCTCGGCCCGCCAGGTCGCCGAGGTGTTCCAGTCGTCGCGGATGTCGTGGTCGTCGAAGATCATCGCGCTCGGAAGTGTCGAGAGGAGCCACCGGTTGACCGGATCACTCCAGGCAAGACCATAGAGATGGGCGTACTCCTCGTAGTCCCTGATCTCCTCGCCAGGCGGCTCGCTGACGTCGCGCCGCGCCTCGATGAACGCCCGCATCTCGTCGGAGGTCAGGTCGGCGTACACCTGGTCGCCGAGGAAGAGCACCAGGTCCGGCCACTTCTCGGTGTCGCGCGTCATGTGCAGCGCATAGGCCCGCATCGCGTCCACGCCATGGGTCCGGTTGCCCCTCGCGTCGTGGGCGACGCTGGTGCGGCACGAGCCGAACGCCATCCGCAGCTCCTTGCCCGGTTTGAGGGTGGCGATCCGGCTGGGTGGGTAGGGCGAGTCGGCCGGCGGCCACACCACGACGCCGGACACCACGACGGCGTACTCCTGGATCGAGCCCGGCTCCAGCCCGTCCACGGCCACGAGGGCGTAGTGGTGACCGTGCACGCCGAAGGTCCGGGCGCTCCAGCTGCGCTCCCCGACGCGGACCTCGACGGCCGCCGCGTCGCGCGTTTCGACCCAGATCGCCGCCGACGTCTCATCGACGTGCCTGAGCAGAGGTCCGAGCAGCAGGGGGTCGTCGCGCACGGCTCAGTTCTACACCGGCACGTGCAGCGCCACCACACGAGAGCGTCGCCGCCGAGAGACACAGCGCCTACACATGCAGCCGGCCTCAGCCGTAGCCCAGTTCGTGCAGACGGTCGTCGTCGATGCCGAAGTGATGCGCGATCTCGTGCACCACCGTGATCCGGACCTCGTGACGCACGTCGTCAGCGGTGTCACACACCGCGAGGATGTTGGCCCGGTAGATCGAGATGCGGTCCGGCAGCACCGCGCCGGCGTATGACGAGGTGCGCTCGGTCAGCGGGATTCCCTCGTACAGGCCGAGCAGGTCTTCGCCCTCCGGCGCCTGCGGTTCGACGAAGATCGCGACGTTGTCCATGACCCGGGCGATCTCCTCCGGCAGCTCGTCGAGCGCGTCGGACACCAGGTCGTCGAACTCGGCCATCCCCACGTCGAACACGAGGTCAGGATAGGCGAGCCTCCGACATCTGCCGTTTGCGTTGGTGTCGCATGTGACGGATGCGCCGATTGCACCTGCACCGGTATCGTGTCTTGCGGCGCGTAGCCCACTCGGAGGTCGCGTCTGAAGGGGTTTCATGTGGTGACCACGCAGGTGACGTTGCAGCCGGAGACGCGTGCGGCCGGCGTTGCGCGACGTTGGGTCAAACGCGAGCTCATGCAGCGATCACGGTCAGAACTCCTCGACTCGGCCGTACTCGGCGTCTCCGAGCTCGTCACCAACGCTCTGCTGCACGTCCGTGGCCTCATCAACATCCGGATCGTCGACAGCGACGACCAGCTCGTCATCGAGGTCCACGACAGCTCGACCAGCCCGCCGGACGACCAGTCGGCAACCATGGCCGCCAAGGCCAACCACCCGTCGACGATCGGACGAGGACTGCAGATCGTCGACTCGATCTCGTCAGCCTGGGGAGTCGACTACGAGGAGTCCGGCAAGTGCGTGTGGTTCGCGCCGACCCCGGACGAATCCGCCGAGCGGCCGGCCCGGCCAGGTGCTCAAGCAGCGACCGCCCCAGCAGTCAGCCCACGCGGCGCGTGACACCGTCAAGGTCGAGCTCGTCGACCTGCCCCTCGAACTTCTGGTCCACTACCGGATCCGGTTCCGCGATCTGCGTCGCGAGCTCACGCTGATCGCACTCGATGCGCAGGAGCGTTCATCCGTGGCAGGCCGACTGACCGCGGTCGCCCGCCGGTTGGAGAACTATGGCCAGGTCGGCGCAGACGCCGAGCAGGACATCGCCGACGCCATCAGCGAAGGGCTGGACCGGATGACCGTGCGCTATGAGCTCCCGCTCGGAGCTGTGCAGGGGATCATCGAGCTGCGCGGCCTGCTCGCCGAGGCGGATGCCTTCTGCCGAGCACGGCGGATGCTCACCCTGGCGTCGGGTCCGCAGGAGAACGCCCTGCGGGCCTGGTACCTGGGTGAGCTGATCGCTCAGGCCGAGGGCGGCACTCCGACGCCGTGGCCCGGCTCGTTCGTCGTCACCGACCCGTAGGAACTTCGTCGAGCTCGACCGTCAGCACGACAGCGTCGTCGATGCTGAGTAGCCGCAGGCCCGGTCCGGCGCGGCCGAGTGACCGAACCGCGTCACCGGCTCCGAGCGGTCCGAGCTCCCGGGTGTCGAGACGCCCACCGGCGACGTACAGCTGCCAGGCCTGCGTTCCGCGGGCACCGGTCCCGTACTGCACGGTGCTCCCGCGGACCAGGTGCCCCACGCGCACCCTGACCCCCGGGACCGACAAGGTCGCGCTGCCGCGGGGTGTTCCACTGGCGGCGACCGTGGTGAAGCCGAACCGGTCGTCCTTCTCGTCGAGCGTCCAGGTCTCGTACGACGGCGTGACCGCGTCGCCGTCAGCTCCTGGCCGGAACCACAGCTGCACCAGCCGCAGGGACTCACCAGGTCCACCTGCGTTGACCTCGCTGTGCCGTACGCCGTTGCCTGCCGTCAGCCGCTGGACCGTCCCGTTGGTGACCGTCACACGACGCCCCTCCGGGTCTTCGTGGGCGAGGGTCCCTTCGACCACCCAGGTGACGATGTCGAGGTCGCGGTGCTCGTGAACGGCGTACCCGGCACCCGGCTCCAGGAGCTCCTCGTTGAACGCGACCAACGGCCCGAAGGAGACGTTGTCGGGGTCGTAGTGATCGCCGAACGAGAAGCTGTGCCACGTCGTGATGCCCTCGCGCCGTGACACGAAGCGTTCGGCGGAGCGGATCACGACGAGTCCCTCGGCCTGCCGCGGCGGAGCGTCGTCCACGGCTCGAGTGTCCCCGATCGAGCCGTCGCTCGCGACGGGCAGCACGGTATCGTCATTGCCGGGCCTCAGGGTCCCGGCGGTGGGGCCCGCCGTCCGGACTCCGGAGAACCGCGGATGACCGCCGACGGTCCCTACCAGGATCCGCGCCTTGGTAGGAGACGACATGAGCACCACCGGCTCGGCGGACCGCGAGCGCGGACCGACCCGCGGGGCACCGACCCTGGTCAGTGACCCCTTCCGCCGTCGCCGGCCGTCGCGATCGCTGTGGGATCGGATCGGACCCGTCACGGCCGTCGCCGCCGGGGGTGCGTTGGGGGCCAGCGCGCGGTATGGCGTCGGAACCGCTGTTCCCCATCGTGACGGATTCCCGTGGGCGACTCTCCTCGTCAACGTCAGCGGGTCCTTCGCGCTGGCCATCCTGCTCGTCCTGATCCTCGACCTGTGGCCGCCCCGTCGGTACGTCCGGCCGTTCGTCTGCGTCGGCTTCCTCGGGGCTTTCACGACCTTCAGCTCCCTTGCCGTCGAGACCGACCAGCTGGCCACCGATCGTTCAGTCGGCCTGGCTGCGGCATACCTGGGTCTCACGATGCTGCTCGGCATGTCAACCGCCGCGGCCGGGCTCGTGCTGGGCCATCGCGTCACCCGCCGACCACCGCCTGACGACTCCGACGGCACCGACACCGACACCGACACCGAAACCGCGACATGACCGCGACGATGGCCGCGACGACCATGCCCGCCAGGACACCCGAGAGGACCTGCTGTGAAGCTGCGAGGACCTGCCCAACGTCTCACCGTGTTCGTCGGAGAGACCGATCAGTGGCACCACAAGCCGGTGTACACCGAGATCGTGCACCGGGCCCATCAGGCCGGGCTGGCCGGCGCGTCCGTCCTGCGCGGCATCGAGGGGTATGGCGCCAGCCAGCACGTCCACACGACCCGCATCCTGAGCTTGTCCGAGGACCTGCCGGTCGCGGTGATCATCGTCGACATCGCCGAACGCATCCAGGCTTTCCTTCCCTCCTTGGACGAGCTCATCACCGAAGGCCTCGTGATCATCGACGACGTCGAGGTCATCAGCTACGTGGGGCGCAACGGAGGCTCCGGTGACGATCGACCCGGCCCCACCGGATGACGGCTGTCCTCTGGGTGGCGCTGGGCTCGGCCTTCGGTGCACCAGCGCGCTACGTGTTGGACCGTCTGATCCAGACCCGGCACGAGCGGATCTTCCCGTGGGGTACGTGGGTCATCAACGTCTCCGGGTCGTTCGGACTCGGTCTCGTGACCGCGCTGGCTGAGCACCACGCGCTCGGCTCCTGGGTCGTACCCGCTGTCGGCGTCGGCTTCCTGGGCGGGTACACGACGTTCTCCACGTTCAGCTGGGAGACGCTCCGCCTGGTCGAGGAAGGCGCCGTCGCCGCGGCGGTGCTCAACGTCACCACCACCCTGGCCATGACGCTGGCGGCTGCCGCCGCCGGCCTCGCGCTGGGCTCGGTCTGACGGATCCGCAGGCGATCCGTCCAGGTGGCGGTCGGTTTGGATCACGGTGCCTCCACCCCCTATGCTTGGGCGGTCCCCGACGGTTTCTCGTAGAGATGCCCGGGCTTAGGCCCCCATCGTCTAGTGGCCTAGGACGTCGCCCTTTCACGGCGGTAGCACGGGTTCGAATCCCGTTGGGGGTACTTCGTGCGCTAACCTTTGGCGCGCGAAAATGCACGATGAGAACGACGCACATGGACATGTGCACACTGGCCCCGTAGCGCAGTTGGTTAGCGCGTCGCCCTGTCACGGCGAAGGCCGCGGGTTCGAGTCCCGTCGGGGTCGCTGAACGCCTCACCTGAGACATCAGGTCGAGGCGTTTTCGCGTCTCCGGCCACCCTGGTCGCCGTACGGCGGTGGCGTCCGTCACATTCCCCTGGTACCCCGGAATCTTTCCGTCGACCAGATAGTTGAAGTTTCTATGACTTCTCTCGTGCTCGACACCACCGCTCAGGACCTGCTGTTCCGGGACGCACGCACCGCCAACTCGTTCAGCGAGGAAGCCGTCTCGGATGAGCAGATCGAAGCGATCTACGACCTCGTCAAGTTCGCACCAACCTCCGCCAACATGCAGCCGCTCCGCGTCTTCCTCCTCCGCAGCGAGGACTCTCGCGAGCGCGTGCTCAAGCACCTCGGCGAGCGCAACCGCGACAAGACCGCGAACGCACCCCTGATCGCCATCCTCGCCGCTGACGCGGAGTTCCACGAGAACCTGCCGCGCGTCTTCCCGCACGCCCCGGGCATGAAGGACATGTTCGCGGAGGACGGACCGCGTGAGCAGACCGCTCGTTTCAACAGCGCTCTGCAGATCGGGTACTTCCTGCTCGGCATCCGCGCCGCCGGGCTGGCCGCCGGCCCCATGACCGGCTTCGACGCCGAAGGTCTCGACGCCGACTTCTTCCCCGGTGGCCGCTACAGGTCGCAGGTCGTCGTCAACATCGGCAAGCCCGGAGCCAACGCCTGGTTCGACCGCCTTCCCCGCCTGGAGTACGACGAGGTCGTCTCCTCGATCTGACGCTGCAAGGGCCTCACGCCGATTCGGGATCGCCCCGGCTCCTGCGGTAGGGTTTCCGTCGCGCACCACGAGGTTGATGCCTCGCGGTCGCGACGGCCAGGTAGCTCAGTTGGTACGAGCGTCCGCCTGAAAAGCGGAAGGTCGCCGGTTCGACCCCGGCCCTGGCCACCCGCCTGACACCACCGCTCCCAACTGCCGCGGTCACTGCCGATACCCCCGTACCTGACCTCGTGCACACGTTGCAGGTCCGCGGTGGACTTGCCGTGGTCGTCGAAGCCGGTCGCCCCCTGGGCCTGGTGACCGACCGCGACCTGCACCGGGCCGCTCAGCTGGCCGAGCTGGGTTGGGTCGGCGGGAAGTATCCGGCAGCTGCGGCCGGCCGAGCTATTTCGTGACGGGCAGGTAGTGCCGACCGCACCCCAAAAGCTCCACTCGAGCTCACGGCTCAGGGGACCACAACTCGCGGTTCAAGGGACCACAACTCGCGGTTCAACGAGAGGAGCGGCGGATTCCGCGGCCGAGAAGGAGACTGACTGCGACGAGGACGGCCGCGATGATGAGCAGCCACTTGAGCGCCGAGACGATGAAGCCCACGATCACGAGAAGGACCGCGGCTGCGAGCAGAAGCACCACGAGCTGCATACGTTGATCATAGGCGGCCGCTGTGGCGAGCGTGACCAGCACATCACCTGCGGTCACGAAACCTACAAATACCCCCAATTTCTAGACTTCCTCCGAACTTCGGTGACAAGATCTTGCCGCCGTCGAAGGAGTGGAGCGCCGCTAGGACGCCCACCCGCCTCTCGGTCGTCGGTGGTTGGCAGAGCCGGGACGAGCAGCCGCTCGCGCCCTCTCGACACCTATACACACGAGGGAGACCACATGCACGTCCGAATTCGGGCCGCCACCATCTTGGGGTTGGGCGCCGCGCTGCTTCTACCGGCGGGACCGTTGTCCTCCGCAGACGCCGTCACCGCCCATGTCCAGCCGCGTGCGGCAACTGCAGCGGCCACCGGGCACGTCCCGACTGTCGTTGCCCACATGAGCAACTCGGCCATCCACCTCAGCGTCGGTCATCGCGTGCACGCGGGCCGGATGATCTTCCAGGTGAAGACCAGGAAGGGTACCCACACGCTCCAGCTGCTCCGTCTGCACAAGGGCTACACCATGCAGCAAGCAGGTGCGGACATCAACAAGGCCTTTGGTGGTGACCTTGCCGCAATCCGTCGCGTGGATCACCGGATCACCTTCCTCGGCGGGGCCTCCGCGAGGCCAGGAAAGCCTGGCGAGTTCGCAGTGAAGCTGCAGGCCGCGCAGCTCGTCCTGCTCGACCAGAACAGCAACGCCGTCGCGAAGCTCAAGGTCTTCGGAACGCCCCCGGCTCGGCCCCGGATTCCGGTCAGCAGCGGCATTACGACGTTCAGCTACGGCTTCGGCAGCTCGATGCCGCCGCTGCCCCGATCGGGCTGGACCCACGTCAGCAACCGCAGCGACCAGCCGCACTTCGTGATCCTCCAGCGCGTCGCGGACAACACGACCAACCGCATGGTCCGCCGCCTCATCAAGTCCGGGTCGCACCGGAACCCGCCGTGGATCCTGAAGGCCAACACCGACGTGGGGGTCATCTCCCCGAAGGTGGCGGTGGACTTCCACTACAACCTGCCCGCCGGCAAGTACCTGCTGGCCTGCTTCTGGCCAGACGACGACTCCGGCATGCCGCACTTCAACATGGGCATGTGGAAGCTCATCACCCTCAAGTGACCTGACGCATGCGGTCGTGGGCCGAGACTCAATCAGGCCGCGACCGCATGTTCGGGGTCAGCCGCGGCTCGGCCGCTCAGTACGTCAGGACTCGGTCCGACTCGAAAGTCAGCTGCACGAGCTTGTTCGGCATCGCCAGCTGGGCCGGCTTGTCCGCCAGGTCGGACTCAGCCACCCCGCGGGCCTTGCTCGACATGCCGGACACATAGAACGCGCCGCCGCCCGCAACGACCGCGTCGAAGGACTCTCGCAACGAGCCCGTGCCAAGCCCGTTGAGTGAATCGAGCACCGAGTCCCTCATCAACTGGACTGCGTCTCCTGCAAGGAAGAGCGATACCTGGTGCCCCTCGTCGACGGCAGCGCGCGCGACGAGCAGACCGAGGGCAGCGCGGGTCGGCGCCTCTGGACCGTGCGTGATGTGGACGAGCAACATTCCCATAGCGGTTCCTCTCGAATCGAGACCTCCACTGTGGCGAACCGCGGATCGTCCACGCAAGGCTCTGCGACCATGACAGGCCCTGCCCCGCGCCGGTCAGGGTCGCGGCGTGAGGCGCAGGACCCGGTCGCTCACGTGAGGCGTCTCCCCGCCGAGCAGGTACGCCGATCCGTCGGCGACCACCACGGCCGAGTCTGCGAGCGGCGTCCGTAGCTGTCCGGCCCGATGCAGAGACCGGCTGCGTGGATCGAACCACCACATCGCGCTCGTCACGTGGTCTGTCGTGGTCCGACCACCGATGACGAGGATGCGCCGACCGAAGGTCACCGCGGCCGCATGGCCCAGGGGCGCCGGGAGGCGGGCGCCGACACGGACTCGGCCCGTTGCGATGTCGATCCGCTGGATCGCCGTGACCATCGCGCCGTTGCGCTCGCCGCCGATCACCCAGATGGCGCCGCCCTCGACCGCGACGGCCGGATAGCGAACCGGCACCGGCAGCCGACCGACCACGCGCCAGGCGCCGCGTTGGGTGCTTTCGAGCACCTCAGCCAGCGCAGGAGAGCTGCCGTCATAACCGCCGATCACCTGCACCCGGCCACCACCGACGTCCACAACCGCCAGATCTGACCGAGCGGTCGGTAGCGCGTGAGCCATCGTCCACCGGCGCTGTCCCTCGAGGACCTGGACGACCGACTGCTCAGACGTGTTGCCGCCACCCATGACCTCGAACCCGGCCGGTGTGCGTACCCCGGCGACGTCGTGCACGGCGACCGGAAGGTCCGGCAGGGCTCGAACGCGTCCGCCTCGCAGGTCGAGCTCGTACGCCGCGCCGGTGGAGCTGCCGTCACGGAGCATGCCTCCTGCCACGAGAACGCCGTGCGGACCGACAGCGGCGGCTTCGCGGGCCAGTGGTTCAGGGAGACGCCAACGCAGCAGACGAGCGTCCACGACAGTCGGGCGCCGAGACGTCGGCGGCGGTGACGTCGTAGAGCCGACCGTCGAGGGAGCCGCGCTCGTCCCCGTCTGGACGTGCGGCGTGCCGGCCCGGGTCGGCGTACCGGACGTGCACCCCGCGAGCACGAGAATGGTCGCGGCGGCGACGGCTGTGCCACCAACCAGCCGAAACGGCGGCAACCGACGCGTGCGCGCGGCTGTCACCGCATGTTTCCGGTGTGGCCGAGGGAGTAGCGCCCGGGCTGCGGCCACACGAGCAGACCGTGTGGGTCGCCACCGACCTTGATGCGCGCGATCAGCTTCCCGGTCTTGGTGTTCCAGCCGTAGACCTCGCCGTTGAACCGGCCGGACAGCCACAGGACCTTGCCATCCGCCGACACACCACCCATGTCGGGGCTGCCGCCTCTCACCTTCCAGGTGTCGACGATCCGGTTGCTCGCCACCGACACCACGCTCACCTCGCCGGCCCCGCGGTCGGACACATACAGGAACTTGCTGTCGCGGCTCGGGTAGATGCCGTGCGGCATGCTCGGCATCGGCGTGAAGCCAACCGGGCGAAGGCCACGCCAGCCGAAACGCACCAACCGGTCACGACCCATGTCCGCCACGTAGAAGGTGCGGCCGTCCGGTGAGAGCCGGATGTCCTGCGGCTTGCTCCCTGCACCGAGCTGACGCGTCCCGGTGACACGGTGACCGAGTGTGGAGATGCGCAGCAGCGAGCCCGAGAACTCGCACGTCACGACGAAGAACCGACCGTTGGCCGAGAAGTCTGCGTGGTTGGGCCCTCGACAGCTCGGGCTCTTCACGGTGGCGAGCGGCTTGAAACGCGTCGTGGTGGTGAAGATGATCGTGTTGTTCTCTTCCGACATGACGATGGCCTGCTTGCCGTCGGGCGTGAAGTAGAGGTTGTACGGTCGCGGCACCGAGATCCGGCCGGCGATCCGGCCGTTGTGCGGGTTGATCGCCACGAGCTCGTTCGCCGCGCTCGCCTCGGCGTACAGCGTCGAGAGATCCCAGGACGGCGTCACGTGCTGGGACAGCGGCCCGGTGCGCAGCCGGCGGACGACCTGGTGGGTCCGTTGGTCGATCACCGTGGTCACCGGCACCCCGTAGGAGTTGGGCACGTAGAGGTACGCCGGCTCACGGGCGATCTTCGCTGACATCGACGCGCTGCCTGTGGCGACGTAGACGTTGTCTCTCGAGACCGGCGGCATGCCGGGGAGAGGGTGGCGGAACTGGGACGGCGTCCCGTGGTTGGGACTGCTGGACCCGGTCCCCTTGGTCGTCGACGGTCCAGGCGTCGTCGTGTGTTCGGCATCGTGACCACGCGGCGCCACCGAGCCGGTGCAGCTGCTCGCCAGGATCAGCACGCCGACGGAAGCGCAGGTCCGTGCCACGGCCCGGTGTCGGTCGAGTGTCACCGGTGCACCGTAACGGTCAGGGCTGAGATTCGGATATGAACTCGCTGGCTCACCAGCAGCTCTGCGCGAGCCACACCGCGCATGAACTCCGCGGATCGACAGTCAGGAGTCCACCTGAGCCGGATCCGAGAACGGGTCGTCGCCGCCCCTGCCGACCTCGAACTGGGCCATCATGTCGTGGTCCTCGTGCACCAAGTTGTGGCAGTGCATCATGTACTTGCCGAGATGGCCCGGCTTGAACGGAATCAGTACGTCGACGATCTCGTTCTCGCCGAGGTACACGGTGTCCTTGGGGCCGGTCTCGTGCGCCAGCGGCGGTCGCCCGTTGCGCGACAGGACCTTGAAGTCGACCAGATGGACATGAGCGGGGTGGCTCCACCCACCGGACGGGTTCGACAGAATCCAGCGTTCGACCGTACCTGCCTGCGGATTGGCCAGGATCTTCTGGAAACCGGACTCCACGACGTCGTCCCAGGTCGTGCCGTTGATGGTCCAGCGTCCGTGCTTGCGGACGAACTCCATCTTCCGGGTCACCGTCGCCATGTCCTTCGTCAGCAGCATGGTCGGGTCGTCGGGGTTGAGCACGTCGGGGATCGTGTTGTTGGCGGTACTGGTCGCATCCGACATGACATCGAAGGCCATCACGTTCTTGGTGGTGGCGAAGTCGATGTTGTTCTTGTTGCTGAGATTCTGCAGGACGACGCGTCGACCGATCGGATACTTCGCGAAGTCGATGATCACCGTGTACCGCTCCGCGACGTGATGGCGGAACTGGCGAACAGGCTGGGGAACCGGCATGAATCCGGAATCCGTAGCGACCACGACCAGCGGCTCGCCCGAGTCGAGCTGCCAACGGAACGAACGCGAGACCGATGCGTTCAGGATGCGGAACCGGTATTTGCGCCGCTCAACCTTCATGACCGGCCAGGGCTGGCCGTTCACCACGATGATGTCCCCGTAGACACCGGACTCGTCGTTGTCATTCCACAACCGGGTTCCGTCGGCGGTGAGCATGACGTCTTGCACGGTCAACGGGATGTCGTAGCGCCCCCGCGGGAGCGGCAGCGACAGCTCCAGGTCGTCCTGTAGCCAGTACTGCCCCGCCAGGCCCATGTAGGCGTTCGGCCCGGTGTGCATGACGCCGTGGTCGTGGTACCACAGGGTGCGGGCTTCCTGTGTGTTTGGATAGTGATAGTTCTTGGCCTGGCCCGGCAGCGTGATGTCGCTCGCATAGCCGTCGTACTGCGGCAATGACTCCGAGCCGTGCAGGTGAACCGACGTCCAGGACTGGTAGCCGAGCTGTGGATGGGTAGCCGGCAAGCGGTTTCTGTGCAACATCTGCGTCTTCCGGCCCGTGCGGACGACGATCGTTGGCCCCGGCGAGATGCCGTTGTAGCCCCACGTGGGCGTCGACAGGCCCGGCACGATGCTCGCGAGACTCTCGCGCATCGTGAGGTCATAGAAGTCGGTGCTCGCATCCGACCGCACCGGGGTCAGGACCGGTGGAATCGTAAGAGGCGCCGTGAACGGCCGTGGCAACTTGCTTTGGGCCAGCCTGTTCTGCGAGGTCGCGCTTGCTACCCGCATGGCGGGAATGGCGAGCGCAGCGCTGCCAAGGGCCCCCACCTTGATCAGCTCTCGGCGTGTCGGGTTCATGACTGCTGCCGCCTCTGCTCGTTGGTGCGACCAGCCAACTCACTGAGCGTCAAGAGAACGTGAAACGTCGAGAAATCGATGACCTCAACAAGTACGGCGCCCTCTCCGTCGAGAGGACGCCGTCTTGTGTCTCAGAGGTCTGTCCGGTTTACAGGGGGAACCGGTGAGATCTCCGTACTGCTGCGTCGTCCGCGCAGGCGAACGGATCCGGTGTACCGGGGTGGACGTCTCGTGGGCGACCACGACCGGTCCGATGGCTGAGTGAAACTATTCAGCCTGGCGTTGACCCGGTACGCCCGCAAGCAGCTCACGAACCTCCGACTCGCGGTATCGGCGGTGTCCGCCGAGTGTGCGAATCGAACTGAGCTTTCCGGCCTTGGCCCAACGCGTCACCGTTTTGGGGTCGACGCGGAACATCGCGGCCACCTCAGCAGGAGTGAGCAAGGGTTCAGACTCGGTCGGTCGTGCGTTCACGCCGCCTCCTCATTTTTGATGTCCGGCCTGCCGCTAGCCGGACGGTGTCCGTCCTGGTGGTACAGGGCTAGCCGCTACCAGGGAAACGTCCCTCGCGACGAACCAACGCCCGACGGCACTTACCTGGCGGTGGAACTAAGCGGTCATCCTTCTCTAAAGCGTAGCCGAACGGCTTAAACGTGTGGGGATAACTTGCAGGAAAAGATCAGCCCTCACACAATTTCTTTCAGTCACTCTCAGTTAGCACGCTCGTACCCGTTCACAGCGCGCCACCTCTCCTCGAACTCGCGGTACGACGATCCGGCGGTCGCGAAGTCACCGGCCCGCAAGGCGGCGAGCGCGCGGTGGATGTCGCGTGCCGACTGGTCTGTCTTCAGGGCGTCACCGAGCAGCCGGGCGACACCGGCGTAGTCCAGCTCCAACCAGCTCGCGCTGTCGAACGCCTCGAGCCAGTCGGACAGGTCGCGCAGCTCAGCCAGCAGCTCGGCCTCGTCGATGACCTTGCGCAGGACTGAGTGGGCGCTCGCCAGGCGGCGGCGCGCATCGACCGCCCGCGTCCGGTAGCGGACACTACGGTGACCGCCCGCCGTGTAGGTCTCGCGTTCGTCCTCGGCGACGAGAACGAACCAGGTCCGCGGGATGCCCCACGTGGTCTGTCGGATGTGGGGAACCGCGCTCGGGTGCTGTTGCCGCCAGGCGAGAAAGGCCTCGTCGGCGGTGGCGATCGAATCGGCCGACAACCAGAGATGGGCGGTGGCTCCCCCCACGGACTCGAGCAGAGTCGTGAGCGACAACCACGACCGGAGCGGCATGTCCGTCGGGCAGAAGAACGAGTGCCCTTCCCGTCGCAACACGTAGCTGCTGGGAAAGCGACCGTTCTCGAGCACCAGGCCGGGGGATACGACGGCACTGGTCAACGCAGTCTGCTGCTCGGTGGCCAGGGTGTGACCGGCTTCGGCATCGCCGTCGAGGTCGACTGGCAGGTGCGCCCGGACCGTCTCACTCAGCGCGTGCAGTGGCTCGTAAACGCGCAGGTAGGAGAGGTAGGGAAGCACACACCAAGGCTAATACCGGCGCGATCTGGCCAACCACGATTCGCCCGCATCTGCCGGAGGCATATCGTGGTCTCAACCGTTCCGCACCACCCCCGCGGACACCGAGCACGAAGGAAGAGTCACCACCGTGACCGAAACCTCTGGTGCAGCGCCCCTCGGCGAGTCGTCGTACTCCCTGTTCGACTCCTCGTCGCATGAGCAGGTCGTGTTCTGCCACGACGAGGCGAGCGGTCTCAAAGCCATCATCGCCATCTACAGCACCGCCCTCGGTCCCGGGCTCGGCGGTACCCGGTTCTATCCGTACGCCAGCGAGCATGACGCCGTCCGCGACGTCCTCAACCTCTCGAAGGGCATGGCCTACAAGGCCTCGCTGGCCGGTCTCGACCTCGGGGGCGGCAAGGCCGTCATCATCGGCGACCCCCATGTGGACAAGAGCGAGGCGCTGCTGCGGGCCTACGGACGGTTCGTGCAGTCACTGAACGGTCGGTACTTCACCGCGTGCGACGTCGGCACCTACAGCGAGGACATGGACATCGTCGCGCGGGAGTGCGACTTCGTGACCGGCCGCACCGTCGAGCACGGCGGTGCCGGCGACTCGAGCGTCCTCACCGCCTTCGGCGTCTTCCAGGGCATGCGCGCGGCGGCCGAGGTGGCCTGGGGTGCGCCCACCCTGCATGGCAAGCGCGTCGGTGTCGCCGGCGTCGGCAAGGTAGGCCGTCATCTGGTCGAGCATCTGCTCGACGACGGCGCGGACGTGGTCGTCACCGACGTCTACGAGCCCGCCATCGCCGCCGTACGCGCCGCCCATCCTGCGGTCGAGGTCGTCGCCGACAACGACGAGCTGGTGACGTCGGACCTCGACGTGTATGCCCCGTGTGCCCTCGGGGACGCCATCAACGACGAGTCGGTGCACGTGTTGAAGGCGCGGATCATCTGCGGGGCGGCCAACAACCAGCTGGCCCATGCCGGGATCGAGGACGTGCTCGAGTCACGCGGCATCCTGTACGCGCCGGACTACTGCGTCAACGCCGGTGGTCTGGTCCAGGTCGCCGATGAGCTCGAAGGGTTCTCGTTCGACCGCGCCAAGGCGCGAGCGACCAAGATCTACGACACCACCAAGCGCGTCTTCGCACTGGCCGCCGCCGACGGTATTCCGACGGCCCTGGCCGCCGACCGGCTGGCCGAACGCCGGATGGCAGATGTGGGCCGCCTGCGCGGCATCTACCTGGACTGACCCGCGCCGCGAATTGCGGGAAAGCGCAGGTCGACACGCCGATATGCGCCTGCACCTTCCCGCAATTCGCGGGGAAGGTGCAGGGGGGTTGGAGTTTCGGCGCCCCTCCGCTCGCTCGGTGCAGGTGGCTATTGAGAGTTTCCGCGCGGCTCCGCCGCTGCCGCTTCGCTCGGTGCAGGTGGCTATTGAGAGTTTCCGCGCGGCTCCGCCGCTGCGGAAACTCCATCTCCATCCGCGTAGGGGTCGTCGGCGTCCTCGCCGTCTGTCGTTGAGTCGTCCTGGCGAGCTTCATCACGTTCGTCACCGTGAAGCTCGCGCTGGAGTGCGGAGAAGTCCGTGTTGAACTCGCGGTACTTCAACTCGCGAGCAACTTTGGTCTGCTTCGCCTTCGCACGGCCGCGCCCCATAGGGTCGACCCCCTCGCACCTCGTGCCGGGTCCGTCCGCAGGACGCCCGGGCTCTCATCGTCTAATCGTGACCACCACGATACCTGGCCTGAGCCGCTGACACACACGAGGGCGCGCGACTCAGTTCGAGTGCGCACCGGTGAGCGTGACGCTCCCACCCGGCTCCGCGGTGACCTCTCCGCAGACCCACGCGTCGATCCCGCAGTGACGGAGCAGAGCGAGAGCGACGTCGGCCTCGTCCGCCGGCGTCACGGCCACCATCCCCACGCCCATGTTGAGCGTGGCCTCGAGGTCGTGTCGACCGACCTGCCCTACGTCGGCGACCAGCCCGAACACCGGGTGCGGCGACCAGGTCGAACGGTCGACGACCGCACTGACCGTTTCGGGAAGCACCCGCGCCAGATTGCCGGCCAGGCCACCGCCCGTGACATGCGCCATGGCGTGCGTGTCGGTCGTGCGCGCGAGCTCCAGGCAGGGCAGAGCGTAGATGCGCGTGGGCTCGAGCAGCTCCTCTCCGAGGGTGCGACCGAACAGATCCACATGCCGGTCGAGAGACCACCCCGCTTGCTCGAGCAGTACGTGCCTGACCAGGGAGTATCCGTTGGAGTGCAGGCCGGACGCCCCCATCGCGATCAGCAAGTCACCAGCGACGACACGCTCGGGGCCGAGCACCTCGCTCGCCTCGACCACACCTGTCGTCGAGCCCGCGACGTCGTACTCGTCGGCCTCGAGGAGACCTGGATGCTCGGCGGTCTCACCACCGATCAGGGCGCAACCCGCGACCACGCAGGCCTCCGCGATCCCCCGCACGATCGCGGCGATGCGCTCGGGGACGACCGCACCGCACGCGATGTAGTCGGTCAGGAACAACGGCTCCGCCCCGCAGACGACGAGGTCGTCGACCAGCATGCCGACGAGGTCGAAACCGATCGTGTCGTGTTTGTCCAGCTTCTGCGCGATGGCGACCTTCGTGCCGACGCCGTCGGCACTGGTGGCCAACAGCGGGTGGTCGTAGGCCTTCAGAGCCGAGGCGTCGAACAAACCGGCGAAGCCGCCGATGCCGCCGACCACCTCGGGGCGCCTGGCCTTCTCCACCCAGGTCTTCATGAGCTCGACGGCGCGGTCGCCGGCCTCGATCGAGACTCCCGCACCGGCGTAGGTCGACCCGGTGGTCTCGTCGTTCATCGTTGGTCCTCCTGGCGTGGGATCACGGACGCAGCAGGGCGTCGGCAGCGCCGCCGCCGGCGACGGTCGTCGACAAACCGTCAGGACCCAGCGCAGTGTCGAGCTCCTGCTCGAGCAGATGCTTGCCGAGGAACCGTGGCTCGGGAAGCTCCACGGGGTAGACGCCGTCGAAGCACGCACGGCACAGGTCGTTCTTGGGGACGCCGCTGGCCTCGATCAACCCGTCGAGCGAGACGTACGCCAACGAGTCGGCCCCGATCGAGCGACAGATCTCCTCGGTGTTCAGACCGTTGGCGATCAGCTCGGCCCGGGTCGCGAAGTCGATGCCGTAGAAGCACGGCCACTTCACCGGCGGGCTCGCGATGCGTACGTGGACCTCGCGTGCGCCCGCCTCGCGCAGCATCCGGACCTGCGCCCGTTGGGTGTTGCCACGGACGATCGAGTCGTCGACGACCACGAGCCGCTTGCCCTCGATGACGTCCCGCAACGCGTTGAGCTTGAGCCGGATCCCGAGCTGGCGGATCGTGTTGCTCGGCTGGATGAACGTCCGACCGACATACGAGTTCTTCACAAACCCTTGCCCGTAAGGGATCTTGCTCTCCTCGGCGTACCCGATCGCCGCCGGTGTCCCCGACTCCGGCACGGGGATGACCAGGTCGGCCTCGACCGGGAACTCACGTGCCAGGATCCGTCCGATCTCGGAACGGACGGTCTGCACCCGCTGTCCACTGATGAGCGTGTCGGGTCGGGCCAGGTAGACGAACTCGAAGAGGCAGCCCTTGGGCTCGGCGACGGCGAACCGCTGGCTGCGCAGCCCGTCCTCGTCGATGGCGAGGAACTCGCCCGGCTCGACCTCGCGCACGAACGAAGCGCCGACGATGTCGAGCGCCGCCGTCTCGGACGCCACCACCCAACCGCGTTCGAGCCGGCCCAGGACGAGCGGTCGGATCCCCTGTGGGTCGCGGGCGGCGTACAACGTGCCCTGGTCCATGAAGACGAAGCAGAAGGCGCCCCGCAGCGTCGGGAAGATCTCGAGCGCGGCCTGTTCGAGCGTCAGGTCGGAGTACGCCGCCAGCAGTGCGGTCACCAGATCGGTGTCGCTGGACGCCTCTGACGTGTGGGTGGCGAGGTCCAGCTGCCCATGGGCTCGCGCCAGCTCGTCGACGCGGTGGGCCAGGTCGCCGGTGTTGGTGAGGTTGCCGTTGTGCCCGAGTGCGAGCGAGCCGGTGGCGGTCGAGCGGAAGGTCGGCTGGGCGTTGTGCCAGACGCTCGCACCCGTCGTCGAGTAGCGGGAGTGGCCGACCGCCAGGTGCCCCTTGAGGGAGTTCAGCGTCGGCTCGTCGAAGACCTGGGAGACCAGACCCATGTCCTTGTAGACCAGGATCTGGCGACCGTTGCCCACGGCGATACCGGCCGATTCCTGGCCGCGATGCTGCAGCGCGTAGAGCCCGTAGTACGTGAGCTTGGCGACGTCCTCGCCGGGGGCCCAGACGCCGAAGACGCCACAGGCGTCCTGCGGTCCGCGGTCGTGAGGGTCGAGTTCGTGGGTCAGCAACCCATCTCCGCGCGGCACGACAGGAAGTCTACGGGCTGGGAGCCGCCACGTCGTACCGCCGCCCCCTGGCTACCGGGCGAGGTTGCGGAGCAGCAGCGCCTCGGCCAGGCACACGCGCTCGAACTCGGCCAGGTGCAACCCCTCGTTGGCGCCGTGAGCCCGGGTGTCCGGGTCCTCGACACCGGTCACCAGGATCGCTGCTTCGGGGAACATCTCGGCGAACTCCGCGATGAACGGGATCGAGCCCCCGATGCCGACGTCGACCGGATCCGTGCCGTCCCAGGCCTCCTTGAACGCCGCCCGGGCTGCGTCGTACGCCGGCCCGGAGGCGTCGACGGCGAAGGGCTCGCCGGTGTCGTCGCCCGAGAAGGCAAGGTGCGCGCCGAACGGCACATGCTTCGTCAGGTGGTCCTTCAGCGCCGTCAGCGCCCGCGCCGAGTCGTCGCCGGGGGCGATCCGCATGCTGATCTTGGCGCGCGCGGTCGGGAGCAGCGTGTTGCTCGCGTCAGCGACGCGGGTGGCGTCCAGGGCGATGATCGAGATCGCGGGCCTGGTCCACATCCGCTCCACGGCCGGGCCTGTCCCGAGTTGCCCGACCCCATCGAGCAGCCCGGCCTCGGCCCGCAGGCGCTCCTCGGGGTACTCGAGGTCCCCCGCCGGACCGGACACCAGCCCCTCGACTGCGACGTTGCCGGCACTGTCGTGGAGGGTGGCCAGCAGCCGGATCAGGGTCGTCAGCGCATCGGGCGCGACCCCGCCCCACATGCCGGAGTGCACGCCGTGGTGCAGCGTGCGCACCTCGACCACGCAGCCGGCGAGGCCGCGCAACGACGTCGTGAGCGCTGGGACACCGATGTCCCAGTTGGCAGAGTCGGCGATCACCATGACGTCGCTGGCGAGGATGTCGCGGTACTTCTCGAGGATGGCCGGCAGGCTCGCGGAGCCGGACTCCTCCTCGCCTTCGACGAAGACGGTGACCCCGACCGGAAGATCGTCGCCATGGGCACGGACGGCAGCCAGAGTGGGCCGCGATGCCGGCCTTGTCGTCGGCGGCGCCACGGCCGAACAGCCGGCCCGCTCGCTCGGTCGGCTCGAACGGCTCCGTGTCCCAGTTGGCGCGGTCTCCGACCGGCTGCACGTCGTGGTGGGCGTAGAGCAGGACCGTCGGCTGCCCCGAGGGCGCCGCCTTGCGAGCGATCACGGCCGGGAGGCCGCCGTCGACCTCGACGATCTGCGTGTCGAAACCCTCGGCCTCGAACAGGCTCGCGGTCTCGCGCGCCGAGCGGCGAACGTCGTCGTGGCGGGCGGGGTCGGCCCCGACGGACGGGATCCTCACCAGCCGTTCGAGGTCGGCCCGGACGCCCGGCATGGCGCGGGTGACGGCATCGCGAAGGTCAGCAGGGATTTCGGTCATGGCGGCGATGCTAGCGCCGGTCGGTCAGGCCAGCGGCAGCAGCGGGGTGAGGTCGGACCGCTCGCCCGAGGCTCGCACCCGGCCGGCGTACTGGGCGTCCGCGAAAGTCTCCCGCCCACGGGCCAGGGCCAGCCAGGTGACGCCGTCGGTCTCGACGACGGCCGGCGGGGTCCCGCGGGTGTGACGGGCTCCCTCGATGCACTGCACCGCGGCGTACGGGGGGACGCGGACCTCGACACTCTTGCCGGGCGCGCGGGTCGTCAGCACCGCCAGGAAGTGCTTGACCGCGGCCCGTAGGTCGTCGGTCGGGACCGGTTTGTCCTGCGCTGCGGCCTCATCGAGCCGGGCGAGCACCGCAGCGAGCTCGGCGTCCGGTAACGGTCGCAGGCGGACAGGCACGCCGTGCAGCCTAGGCCAGGCGCCCTTCTGCGCGATTCAGCCTCCAGCACGCCGACCGCTTGTTAGCGTGGTGAACCGCTCCGGCGAACCGTTCGACCAAAGCTTCCGATTTGAGGATTCTTGTGCGACGTTCTCGCATCGCCGCCGTCGCGGCCACCATCTGCCTGATCGGCTCCGTCGAGTCCGGCGCGGTCACCCGCGGCGCCGAAAGCGCCGTCGCCACCGTGGCGCCGCCGTCGACCGTCCCCCTGGTTCACGCACGGCGCCCGACGCCGCCGGTCAAGGTGCCCGGGAGCCTGTTCGGGCTCGGTTTCGACACCTGCACGGCCCCGCCGCAGTCCACCATGGACGAGCTGCACACGACGTCCCCGTACTGGGGCGTCGGGGTGTACATCGGCGGAGAGTCGCGCGGGTGCTCGCAGCCCGAGCTCACGCGGGACTGGGTCTACACCCAGCACCGCAAGGGCTGGCGCATCTTCCCGATCTGGAACGGACTCCAGGCGCCGACCCTCGATCGCGGCACGAGCCGGCAGGTCACCTGCTCCAGCCGGCCCGACCATCCGATGAGCGGCCGCCCTGCGAGCGCACGTCGTCAGGGCGTCGCGGCGGCCAACCGGGCGATCGACCGTGCCCGCGGACTGGGACTCAAGCGCGGAAGCACGTTGTTCCTCGACATGGAGGCGTACAACTACACCGTGGGCCGCTGCAACCGGGCGGTGCTGAACTTCCAGTCCGGCTGGAACCACCGACTCCACTCCCGGGGCTGGAAGGCCGGCTTCTACTCATCCGGCGCGAGCGGGATCGCCACCCTGGACTCGTCCCGCGCCAACGAGCCCGGCCGCTACACGATGCCTGATGTCCTGTGGATCGCCTGGGGCAACGGCAAGCCGGACCTCGCGGGTGAGCCCTACGTGCGCGACGGCTTCTGGCCCCGGCAGCGGATGCACCAGTACGACCTGGACCGGACCCGGCGCTTCGGCCGCGTGACGGTGCACATCGACCAGAACGCGATCCTGGTCGGACGTGGCTCGCCACCCGGGAAGCGGCGCCACACCTGTGGGACGGACCTGGACTTCGCGCGGTACCGCTCCTACGGGCGCGGTGCCCGGTCTCCGCAGGTGGCCGCCGTTCAGTGCCTGCTCCGCCGCCACGGCCTCTACAGCCGCGCGCTGTCCGAACGGTTCGACCTGGCGACGGCGCGTGCCGTCGGCACGTACCAGGATCGTCGTGGCATGCGGGTCACGCGTCGGATGAATGCGCGGACCTGGACATCTCTGCTGTCCGGCGGCACCAGACCCCTGCTCAAGCAAGGCTCGGCGAGCGACCAGGTGCGCTTCCTGCAGCGCGCGCTGATCGCCGCGCTCGACCAGGACCTCGTCGTCGACGGGTACGTCGGGCCTACCACCACTCGGGCGATCAAGCGCTACCAGCGTGCCGTGGGCCAACGGGCGACCGGAGTCGTCACGTCGCAGACCTGGCAGGCGCTCAACCGCGGCCGCCACTGAGCCATCGCGCCGACCGGCCATCCGCCGCCGGGTTCGGGGCCGGGACGTAACCCAGGTCACATCGCATCGTTGGACCCCTGTCTGAAACCGCACCCCGTGCCTCGGCACGGTTCGACAGGAAGTGAGCAGATGCGCAAACTCAGTGCCGCCGTCGTTGCGACGGCCACGTTCGTGGCGCTCGGCAGCCATGCCGCCCAGGCCACGACACCCCTCCCGACGGCTACTCAGGGCAGTCCGGCCATCAGCGGGCTGGACAACCCGGACCGGATCGCTGGTTCCTACATCGTCGTCCTCGATCCTGGCTCCGCACCGGACCAGGTCGCCGCGCTGCACGCCAGCACCTACGGCATCGACATCGGGCACGTCTACCACGCGGCGCTGCACGGCTACTCCGCCCACATGACCGAGGCGACGGCGACGACGATCGCGGCACTGCCTGGTGTCGACTTCGTCGAGGCGGACTCGACGGTCCGTGCCGATGCCCAGACGACTCCGACAGGCATCAACCGGGCCAACGCCGACGCGAGCCCGACGGCCGCCATCGACGGCACCGACCAGCGTGTCAACGTCGACGTCGCCGTCATCGACACGGGCGTCGACTTCACCCACCCCGACCTGAACGTCTACACGGCCGGTGCGAAGAACTGCTCCCTCCTGGCGCTGAACGCCCAGGACCAGAACGGTCACGGCACCCATGTCTCCGGCACGATCGGCGCACTCGACAACGCGACCGGCGTGGTCGGCATGGCTCCCGGCGCACGTATCTGGCCGGTCCGGGTGCTGAACGCAGCCGGTGTCGGCAGCAGCTCCGACGTGATCTGTGGCATCGACTACGTCACGTCGAAGGCCAGCCAGATCGAGGTGGCAAACATGAGCCTCGGCGGCAGCGGCTCCGATGACGGCAACTGCGGCAACACCAACGGAGACGCCGAGCACAAGGCGATCTGCAAGTCCGTCGCCGCCGGCATCACTTACGCGGTGGCGGCCGGCAACGACTCCGCGGACGCCTCCACGAGCACCCCCGCGGCGTACGACGAGGTCATCACGGTCAGCGCACTGTCCGACTTCAACGGCCTGCCGGGTGGCGGCGCGCCGTCGACCTGCCGGGCCGACGTCGACGACACCTTCGCCGACTACTCGAACTACGGCGCGGACGTCGACCTCATCGCGCCGGGCACGTGCATCTACTCGACGTGGATGAACGGTGGCTACAACACGATCTCCGGTACGTCGATGGCGACACCGCACGTCACGGGTGCCGCAGCGCTCTACAAGTCGACCCATCCGAGCGCCACGCCGGCCCAGGTCAAGGCGGCGCTGCAGGCGGCCGGTTCGACCAACTGGAACAACGTCGACGATCCCGATGGCACGAAGGAGAAGCTGCTGGACGTGACGGGGTTCTGACCCGATTCGATCGCCGAGCGCGTCACGGGCGGCGGCTCCATGGGGGAGCCGCCGCCTTCGACGTCGGTGTTAGCCTGACCGCTCGACCGGCCGATTCGTCCGGTGTCGACAGCATCCACGGGGGACTCATGCGGCGTACGCACGCTCACCTGGTGACGACGCTCGCCGCGTTCGTCACCCTCGTCGGACTGGCATCGGTGGCGCCGGTCGCACACGCGGCACCTCGGCATCAGCCGGGCTCGCTGGCTCGCGTGGCCCCGACGCCCGCGGCTGGCCCCAGGACGCCTGTCGCTCCGGCCGCCGCTGCGGTGAAGGTCCCGGGCAACTTCACCGGCCTCGGATTCGACGCCTGTGCGGCGCCCGACCAGGCGACGATGAACGAGCTGCGGACGCAGTCGCCGTACTGGGGTGTCGGCGTCTACGTCGGGGGCGAGAACCGGTCCTGTGCGCAGCCCAATCTGACGCGGGACTGGGTTTCGAAGCAGAACCACCGCGGCTGGCACATCTTCCCGCTCTGGATCGGGCTGCAGGCACCGGTGCTGGACCCCGGCGGCCCGGGCGAGAAACAGTGCTCCGACCGCGCCTTCGGGCAGACGATGAAGCCGGACAACACCAAGGCTCGTGCGCAGGGCATCTCGGCCGCCAACCGGGCGGCCAAGGCGGCGCAGCGGTTCGGCATGGCGAGGGGCAGCACGCTCTTCCTCGACATGGAGTCGTACGACAACGCGACCAGCGCCTGCAACCAACCGGTGCAGAACTTCCAGTCGGGCTGGAGCATGCGCTTGCACAAGCTGGGCTGGAAGTCGGGCTACTACTCGTCGGCGGCGACAGGCATCGCGGCGCTGGACTACGTGCGCGCAACCTTCCCCGGCACCTACACGATGCCGGACGCCATCTGGTTCGCCCGCAACAACGGCAAGGCGACGACCGATGGCAAGCCGCATGTCCGGGACGAGTTCTGGCGCGACCAACGCGTGCACCAGTACAACCTCGACGTGACGAGGACCTATGGCAGCGTGCAGCAGACGCTCGACGAGAACGCGATCGTGATCGGCGCGGGATCGACGCCGGGCAAGGCGAGGCGCACGTGCGGTGTCGACCTCGACTTCGCGCGATACCGCAGCTACTCCCGCGGCGATCGGTCCACTCAGATCAAGGCCGCTCAGTGTCTGCTCAAGCAGCGTGGACTGTTCGGGCCCCGGATCTCCGGTCAGTACGACGTCATCACCGCCCGCGGCGTGGGCGACTACCAGCGACGGCAGGGTCTTCGGGTCACGCGCAAGCTGGATCGCGGCACGTGGACGGCGCTTGCTGTCCGGCGGCGCCACGCCGTTGGTGAAACGCGGCTCGGCCGGAGACCGGGTGCGCTTCCTGCAGCGCGCGTTGACGGCCGCCCTGGGCAAGTCCGTCAGGATCAGCGGCTATTCGACGGTGGGACGACGACAGCGGTGAAGCGCTACCAACGCGCGGTCGGGCCTACCGAAGAACGGTGTGGTGTCCACGAGCACCTGGAAGGCGCTGCAGCGCGGCCGACACTGATCCGTGCGGCGACGTCGGAGCCCGGGCGATGTGGTGCGGCCGGGCTGGGCGCCATACGAGCGAGGTCTCCGAGGCAGATCCCAGGTTGCAGAGGCCCGTTTGCCTTGTGAACAAACCAGCTGGCTTGTGAACTAGGCAAACGCGGAGGGTCAGGTGAGAGCGGCGGGGAGGGTCGCAGACCAGGTGGTGCGGAGGTCGGCGAGGGTCACGCTGAACTGGGCGCCGTTCGTGACGTCGCTGCTTTCATCCACTCCAGCCCCTCCTTCACCGACGTGGCCGGCGATCGTCGAGGGTTGCCACGTCACCACGTCCGGACGTCGCACCGACCGGCGTGTGCGGCACACCCTGAGATCCGCACAGACCAGCGAACGCATCGACGTTCTCGGGACGCACCGCCACGAGCGCCCGCGACGTCGACTCCGCGAACAACGCCACGAACGCGTCGAGGTCCGGCGGCAGCTCGACGCGGGCACCGACCCCGTGCCGCAGGCACGACTCGACCAGCGACCTGCGCCAGACCGCCGTCGGACACGTCGTGCGCGGCGGCGACGAGACCCTCGGCCGACGCCGTGACGAGGACCTCGGCAAGCGCCTTCTCGGCAGAGAGGTCCAGCTTCGGCGGTAGGCCGCCCAGGTGACCGTGCACGACGTGCGACCACTCCGACCCGTCGAGCTCGTCGGCCGTGCTGCCCAACACGAAGAGCTGCAGACCTTCGGCGTCGAAGCCGATCGGTGTACGGCGGGTGACGTCGTCGATGACGCCGAGCACGCCGACCACAGGGGTCGGCAGGATAGGCGTCTCACCCGTCTGGTTGTAGAAGCTCACATTGCCCCCGGTGACCGGGATCCCCAGCTCGCGACAGCCGTCAGCCAGCCCCCTTGTCGCCTCGGCGAACTGCCACATCACATCCGGGTCCTCAGGAGAGCCGAAGTTGAGGCAGTCCGTGATCGCCAGCGGTCGGGCGCCCGACGCCGCGACGTTGCGGTAGGACTCGGCCAGCGCGAGCTGCGCGCCGGCGTAGGGGTCGAGCTTGGCGAACCGGCCGTTGCAGTCGGTCGCCACCGCCACGCCGAGGCCGGTCGACTCGTCGACGCGGATCAGGCCGGCGTCCTCGGGCTGGGCGAGCACCGTGTTGCCCTGCACGTAGCGGTCGTACTGGTCGGTGATCCAGGACTTGTCGCACAGGTTCGGTGACGCGATCAGTCGGAGCAGGGTGGCGCGCAGCTCCGGCCCGGTCGCCGGCCGGGCCAACGCCGTGGAGCGATCGGCCTGCAGCGCGTCCTGCCACGCCGGTCGGGCGAACGGCCGCTCGTAGACCGGTCCTTCATGGGCGACGGTGCGCGGTGGTACATCGACGATCGTGCGGCCGTTCCACTCGATCACCAGCCGGCCGCCACGCTCGCGTTCGACCTCCGACACCTCGGTGACCTCGCCCACCACGGTCGCGTCGACGTCCCACTTCGCGCAGATCGCGAGGAAGCGGTCGACGTGGCGGGGTTCGACGACCGCCATCATCCGTTCCTGCGACTCGCTCATCAGGATCTCCTCCGGCGCCAGCGAGGCGTCGCGCAGCGGAACCCGGTCGAGCCAGACGTGCATACCGCCGTCTCCGGCACTCGCCAGCTCCGAGGTCGCGCAGGACAGGCCGGCGCCGCCGAGATCCTGGATGCCGACCACGAGGTCCTCGGCGAACAGCTCGAGCGTGCACTCGATCAGCAGCTTCTCCATGAACGGGTCGCCGACCTGGACGCTGGGACGCTTGGTCGGCCCACCGTCGCTGAAGGTCTCCGACGCCAGCACCGAGACACCACCGATGCCGTCGCCGCCGGTCTTCGCGCCGTACAGGATCACCTGGTTTCCGGCCCCGCTGGCCTTCGCGAGATGCAGCTGCTCGTGACGCATCACCCCGACGCACAGGGCATTGACGAGAGGGTTGCCGGCGTACGACGCGTCGAAGACCGCCTCACCACCGATGTTCGGCAGGCCGAGACAGTTGCCGTAGCCACCCACTCCGGCGACGATCCCCGGCAGCACGCGTCGCGTGTCTTCTGCGTCCAGCGGGCCGAACCGGAGGGGATCCATCACGGCGACCGGCCGGGCCCCCATGGCGAGGATGTCGCGCACGATCCCGCCCACGCCCGTCGCCGCGCCTTGGTACGGCTCGACGTAGGACGGATGGTTGTGCGACTCGACCTTGAAGGTCACGGCGTAGCCCGCGCCGATGTCGACGACGCCGGCGTTCTCGCCGATGCCGACCATGAGGTGCTCGCGCATCTCGTCGGTGACGTTCTCACCGAACTGGCGCAAGTGCACCTTCGACGACTTGTACGAGCAGTGCTCGCTCCACATGACGGAGTACATCGCCAGCTCAGAGCTGGTCGGCCGGCGACCGAGGATCTCGCGGATCTGGCCGTACTCGTCGGGCTTGAGCCCGAGGTCCGCCCATGGCTGCCGGGTGTCCGGCGACTCCTCTGCACGGGCCACCGTGTCGATGCCGTGCAGGGTCTCGGGGCTTCGGGCTGAGGGGTCGACGAACGTCGGGGCAGAGGAGGACTGGCGCTGGTCGGTCACCGCGGACTGGCTCCGGATCTCTGGTTCGAGCGTGGCGCGGACCACGCTACCGCCCGAGTGCTCGAGGGCGTCACCTGGCGGCCGGGTCGGACGACTCGCCCGTCGCCGCAGCCACCGCGATCTCACCGGCGAGGCGGGCGTTGGAGAGGACCAGAGCAATGTTGGCCGCGAGGCTGCGCCCCTGGCTGTGCTCGTGGAAGTGGGCCAGCAGGAACGGCGTGACGTCCTTGCCGTGCACGTCGGCCCGTGCCAAGGCGGTCAGACCGGACGCCAGGGTCTCGTCGTGGAGAGGGCGGTCCATCTCGTCCGCGGCATCGATCGGGTTGGCGACGACCAGGGCCTGTCGGAGGCCGAGGTCGCGCCGCTGTCGCATCGTGGCGGCGATGTCGCGCACGTCGTCGAGCCGCCAGGGCACGGTCTCGCCGGAGTCCCGGATGTAGAAGCCGGGAAAGGCGTCCGTCCGATAGCCCACGACCGCCACGGACAACGTCTCGAGTCGCTCCAACGTGGCCGGCACGTCGAGGATCGACTTCACCCCTGCACAGACCAGCGTGATGGGGATGTCGCCGAGCGCCGGCAGGTCGGCGGACTCGTCCCAGCTGTCCTGGGCGCCCCGGTGAACGCCGCCCAGACCTCCGGTCGCGAAGACTCCGATGCCGACCCGGTTCGCGAGGTATGCCGTTGACGCCACCGTCGTGGCGCCGGCCAGTCGCGAGGCCAGTACGACGCCGAGGTCACGGATGCTCGCCTTCACGACCGTGGGATCGGTCGCCACCCGGTCGAGAGCAGTCATCGTCCAGTCCGACCCGGACGGCACCGTCGAGCACCGCGATGGTGGCGGGCACCGCACCGGACTCGCGGACCGCCGCCTCGATCCGGCGGGCCACCTCGGCGCTCGACTCGGTCGGGAGGCCGTGGCTGATGATCGTCGACTCGAGCGCGACGACAGCGCCTCCGTCGGAGAGGGCGGCCGTCACCTCCGGGTGCAGCCGGATGCTCGGGTCAGGGCTCACAGGCCGACCCTAGTGCTCACGCCGACATCACGAGCTCAGCGGTTGACGTAGCGGGCGAGGAAAGCCGCAGTGCGCGGGTCATGCGGCGCCGTGAACACCTGAGCGGGGGCGCCCGCCTCGACGATCGAGCCACCGTCGAGGAAGACGACACGATCGGCGACCTGCCGAGCGAAGTCCATCTCGTGGGTCGCCATCACGATCGTCATGCCTTCGCCCTTGAGCTCGGCGATCACCTCGAGCACCTCACCGACCAGCAGCGGGTCGAGCGCCGAGGTGATCTCGTCGAGCAGCAGCAGACGCGGGGTCATGGCCACCGCGCGGATCACGGCGACGCGTTGTTGCTGTCCGCCGGAGAGACTGTCCGGGTACGCCATGACCTTGTCCCCGAGCCCGAAGCGGTCGAGCAGCTCCCGCGCCCGCGCCTCGGCCGACCGCCGGGGGACCTTGCGGGAGCGGCGCGGCCCGAGCGTGATGTTGTCGAGCACGGTCAGGTGCGGGAACAGGTTGTAGGCCTGGAACACGATCCCGACGTCGCGGCGCACCTGGTCGACCTCGACGCGCGGGTCGGTGATGTCGCGACCGTCCAGCCAGATGGTCCCGTCGTCGACCGTCTCGAGCAAATTGATACATCGCAGCAGCGTCGACTTGCCGGAGCCGGACGCCCCGATCAGGCAGACCGCGTCCTTCTCTGCCACCTCGAGGTCGATCCCGGCGAGGACCTCATGGGCACCGAAGTGTTTGCGTACGCCGTCCAGCTTCAGCATCGCCATCAGGTCGCCCCCTGCTCGCGTCGCAGCTGACGCAGCGCCAGCCAGTCCGCCAGTCGCGCCAACGGGAGCGTCATCACGATGAAGAAGCCGGCCGCGACCACGTAGGGCGTGAAGTTGAAGTCCCGGCTCGCGTTGATCTGTGCGGCCCGGAGGATCTCGATGAGGCCGACGGTGGCGACCAGGGCGGTGTCCTTCTGCAGGGAGACGAAGTCGTTGAGCAGCGGGGGCATCACGCGTCGCAGGGCTTGCGGCAGCACCACGTGCCGCAAGGTTTTGCCGTAGCTCAGTCCCAGCGAGCGAGCTGCCGCCCACTGGCTGGGATGCACGGATGCGATGCCGGCCCGGATCACCTCGGCCACGTACGCGCCGTACGACAGGGTCAACGCGATGACGCCGAGCCAGAACAGGCTCGTCGGCACTCCTTGAAGGCCCAGCGCGGGCAGGCCGAATCCGACCAGGAAGATCACCAGCAGTGTCGGCGTCCCCCGGAACACGTCGGTGTAGACGATGGCCAGCAGCTTCAACGGCGCCATCGCGGGCGACGGGACGACGCGGATGATGGCGACGAGCAGCGCGACAGCCAGGATGAAGATCTCGGCGACGACGAACAGCTTGATGTTCAGCCAGAAGGCGTCACGGAGCTGGGGAAAGACCTGCCGGGCGTAGCCGACATCGAAGTATGTCGCCTTGACCCTGGCCCAACCTGGAGCGTTGACGGCGAGCGCGGCCAGGATCGCGAGCACCACGATCGTCGACACGGCCGCGACAGCACCGCGAACCCGTGCGCGCCGTCGTCGAAAGGCAATCCGTTCGAGCTGGGTCGGGCTCGGACGCCACTGCTCCATCAGTCGAGCGTCGGGACGTCGACCACCTGGCTCAGCCACCGCTTCTCGATGTCAGCGAGCGTGCCGTTGCTCTTCAGGGTTGCCAGCGCCTGGTCGGCACATGCCACGAGCGGGTTGCCCTTCTCGAACAGCAGGCCGAACTGCTCCGGCTGCCCTGCCTCGGGTTGGAACTGTCCGACGATCGTGGAGTTCGGGATCTCGACCGCGGTGATGTAGAAGGCCGTCGGGAGGTCGACGACGATGCCGTCGACCTGTCCGTTCTGGAGCGCGTTCTTGGCCACGTTGGTGTCGTCGAAGACCTGCGGCTGCTTGCTGGGGTTGATGGCGCTCGTGATGGCGTCGAGCGACGTGGTGCCGACCTGGACACCGAGCGTGGCATCGGCGAAGTCCGACAGCGACGTCGCGCCCGCGTAGGACGAGTTCTTGAGAGTGATGATCGCCTGCGCGGCCGAGTAGTAGCCGTCGGAGAACGTCACAGCCTTGGCACGTCGGGCGTTGATCGAGATCTGGTTGATGTCGAAGTCGAAGTTCTTCGGGCCGGGCTGGTAGCTGGAGTTGAAAGGCTCCTTCGTCCACGTCACGGCGCTCTTGGCGAAGCCCATCTCCTTGGCGACCGCGTACGCGACGGCCGACTCGAAACCCTTGCCGTTCGTGGGGTCGTCCTTGGAGAACCAGGGGTCGTAGGCAGGCGAGTCGGTGGCGATCGTGAGCACGCCGGGCTTGACGGTCTGCGGGCTGGCGCAGGCGTCCGTCGCCGGGACTCCGGATGTCACCGGCGCGGTGCTGCCGGTGGTCGACTTGGACGTCGGGGCACAGCCGACGGAGACGAAGCAGAGAAGCGAGACGCCCACGAGCAGCGTGGGACGTCCGAGACGAGAACGAGGGGGCATTGGATCATCGTAGGGCTGTGCGCGCACCCAACGGGAAGGATTCCACGTGCAGGGATCCTGATCGGCGACTCAGTAGTCTGATTGCCACCACTTCGTCCGGTGATCACGAGGAACCCATGCACATTGCGACGCTCGGAGACATCATGCTCGACGTCATCGTCGATGCCCCGGATGGGCTGCGGACCGACGACGACACCGAGGCCCGCATCGGTCTCTCAGCCGGCGGACAGGCCGCGAACGTCGCCAGCTGGGCGGTTGCGTTGGGAGCGCGGGGCACCGTCATCGGGCCACGGGGCAGGACGACCGACGGCGACGTCATCGCCGCCCAGCTGGCCACCGCCGGTGTCGACCTCGTCGGCATCGACGTCCCCACGACAGGGATCGTGGTCTCGATCCTCGCTGCCGGGACTCGCACTCTCGCCTCCGATGCCGGTGATCAGACCTGGGTGGACCGGATCACCCCGACCCGATTTCCGCCGTCGATCGACTGGCTGCATCTGTCGGCGTACCCGTGGCTGCGGAGCGCTGACCCGAGTGCCCTGCTCGCGTGCGCCGAGGCAGTACGCCGCCAGGGTGTCCCCGTGTCGCTCGACCTGTCGTCGGCCGGCCTCATCACGGCGTACGGCCCCGCCCGGTTCGCGGCGGTGCTCGAGCGCATCGCGCCTCGGCTGGTGTTCGCGAACGCCTCCGAGTGGGCGACGCTCGACATGAGCAATCCCGGTTATCGACCTCGTGATCAAGCGCGGCGCCGACGGAGCCGAGACCGTGACCGGCGGCCGCAGGACGCATCACCCGGCGACGGCCACCGACGTGGTCGACCTGACCGGCGCAGGTGACGCGTTCGCCGCCGGCTATCTGGTCGGTGGCATCGAGCTTGCTCTCGAGACCGCCGCTCGCTGCATCTCTCAGCGCGGCGCCCAGCCGCACATCACCTGACCCTGGCCGCCACCCTCTCCCGCGAATTGCGGGAAGGTGCAGCGCGACACACCGGTGGCGGCCTGCCCTTTCCCGCAATTCGCGGGGGGGGGTCAGACGGAGGTGAGGTACTTCAACGCGCTGGTGAAGAACGTGAGCCCGTCGTCGCCCGGCCCACACAGGGACTCGACGGCATGCTCGGGGTGGGGCATGAGGCCTACGACGTTGCCTCGCTCGTTGGTGATCCCGGCGATGTCACGCAACGACCCGTTGGGGTTGCGATCGACGTAACGGACAACCACCTGTCCCTCGCCTTCGAGCCGGTCCAACGTGTGCTCGTCCGCGACATACCCGCCCTCACCGTTCTTGAGGACGATGGTGATCTCGGCGCCCGGCTCGTAGCCATGTGTCCAGGCCGTCTCGGCGTTCTCGACCCGCAACCGCTGGTCGCGGCAGATGAACGTGCGATGGTCGTTGCGGATCAGCGCACCCGGCAGCAGATGGGACTCGCACAGGATCTGGAACCCGTTGCAGATGCCCAGCACGGGCAGGCCGCCCTTGGCGGCGGCCACGACCTCGGTCATGACCGGAGCAAACCGGGCGATGGCGCCACAGCGCAGGTAGTCGCCGTAGGAGAAGCCGCCCGGCAGGATCACCGCGTCGACGCCCCGCAGGTCGTGGTCGCCGTGCCACAGCGCGACCGGTTCGCCACCGGCGATGCGGACGGCACGGCGCGCGTCGGCGTCGTCGAGGGAGCCGGGAAACGTGACGACCCCGATCTTCACGGCTGCTCGACCTTGACCGTGAAGTCCTCGATGACGGGGTTGCTCAGCAACGTCTCGGCAGCGCGACGCACCTCTGCCAACCGCTCCTCGGTCACGTCCCCCTCGAACTCGAGCTCGAATCGCTTGCCCTGTCGGACATCGAGAATGCCGTCGAACCCGAGCCGCGGCAGGGCTCCGTGCACGGCCTTGCCCTGGGGGTCGAGGATCTCCGGCTTGAGCATGACGTCGACGACGACGCGGGCCACGGGCTCTCCTGGCGGCTGGGGTACGGCTGGGGTACGGCGTTCGGACGGGCTCAGTCTAGGACTCGCCAGAAAAAGTTTGCCGACCACGGCAACCAAACACGCAGTCACATCGTCTCTCTATGTAGTGACCCGGGCGAGCTGTACGGGGGGGACACCTCCACGCCGTGGGGGACGTCGGTGGTGTCAACGTCGGCGCGCCCGGGTCAGAGTTCCACCCGCGGAAGCGGAAGGCCGGGCACGCACGGGGGAAGTGCCCGGCCCTTCCGTGTGCGCAGCGAGGGGGTTCAGGTGAGCTCGCGCTTGAGGATCTTGCCGGTCGCGGTCATCGGCAGCTCGTCGCGGAACTCGATCGCCCGCGGGTACTTGTAGGACGCCATCTGGTCCTTGCTCCACGCGATCAGCTCATCCTCGGTGATCTCGGCGCCGGGTTGCCGGATCACGTACGCCTTGACCTCCTCGCCGTGTTCGTCGTCCGGGACTCCGACCACTGCGACGAGCGAGACCGCCTCGTGTGTCAGCAGCACCTCTTCGATCTCACGGGGGTAGATGTTGTAGCCGCCCCGGATGATCATGTCCTTGGCCCGGTCCACGATGTAGTAGTAGCCGTCCTTGTCCCGCCTGGCCAGGTCGCCGCTGCGGAACCAGCTGTCGTGCATGACGGCGGCCGTTTCCTCGGGTCGCCGGTAGTAGCCCTTCATGATGTTGTGCCCCCGGATGGCCACCTCGCCGACCTCATCGGCGCCTTCGATGGTGTTCCAGTCGTCGTCGATGAGCTTGACCTCGATACCCCAGATCGGCGTACCGATCGAGCCCGGTTTGGGCTCCTGGTCGAGGTGGTTGAAGGTCGCGACCGGCGAGGTCTCCGACAACCCGTAGCCCTCGAGGATCTGGACGTGGAACCGCTCCTTGAACTGCTTGATGATCTCGACCGGCAACGACGAACCGCCGGAGACGGCCCGCCGCAGGTTCCCGGCGATCTTGTCGACGTCGACGCTGTCGTCCAGCGCACTGAGCAGCCCCCAGTACATGGTCGGCACCCCTGCGAAGAACGTCACCGCTTCCCGATCGAGCAGCTCGATGGCCTGCTTGGCGTCGAACCGGGCCATCAGGACCAACGTGGCGCCCAGCCCGAAGCCGGCGTTGAGCTGCACGGTCTGCCCGAAGGAGTGGAACAGCGGCAGGGTCACCAGATGGACGTCCGGAACCGACGGGCTCAGCTCCCACAGTCGGTGACAGGTGGAGGCGTTGAAGGCGATGTTCGCGTGGGTCAGCTCGGCGCCCTTCGGCTGGCCGGTGGTGCCACTGGTGTACAGGATCACGGCCGTGTCACCTGGCTCGGTGACGACGGTCTCGAACGTCGTCGGCTGGTCCTTGAGGGCGGCCAGCAGGTGGTCGGCGCCTTCCATGACCGGACCGCGCGGATCGGCGGGGATCACGAAGAAGTGCTCGCAGCCCTCGGTGGCGTCGTACCCCTCCTTGCCCGCCTGCGCCATCGCGAGCTCGGGGGTGCCCTCGAAGCACACGTACGCCTTCGCCTCGGAGTCGCCGAGGTGGTATGCCACCTCGCGGCCCTTGAACAGCACGTTGAGCGGTACGACGACCGCGCCGGTCTTGAGGACGCCGTAGTAGACGACTGGGAAGTACGGCAGGTTCGGGCACGACAGGGCGACCTTGTCACCGGGTCGGATGCCTCGCTGGACGAGCAGGTTGGCCACCTGGTTGGCCATCGCGTCGACCTGGGCGTACGTCAGCCGGGTGTCGTTGAACACGACGGCGTCACGGTCCGGGACCCTGCGGGCGCTGTCTTCGAGCATGACGGCGAGGTTGAGCACGATCGACCTCCAGGTCTGTCGGCACACCGCCGACACTCGACGGCTCCGCTTCCAACGTAGCCACCGAACCTGAGTGTTGCCATGGCGTCACCGCGGTTGCATCATTCGAACGGGAGGCCCCGTCAACCGCTCGAACGCCTCGATGTAGGTGGCTCGCGTCTGCTCGACGACGTCTGCCGGCAGGGGTGGTGGCGCTTCACCCGACGACCGGTCCCACCCCGACGCCGGCGAAAGCAACCAGTTGCGGACGAACTGCTTGTCGTAGGACACCTGCGCCCGGCCCGGCTGCCACTGGTCAGCCGGCCAGAAGCGCGACGAGTCCGGTGTGAGCACTTCGTCGGCGAGGACGATGGTGCCGTCCGGTCGGGCCCCGAACTCGAGCTTCGTGTCGGCCAGGATGATGCCGCGTTCGCGCGCGATCGCCTCGGCTCGGTCATAGACCGAGAGGGTCAGGTCGCGCAGCGCCTGGGCGGTGTCGCTCCCCACGACCTCGATGACGGCGGCGTAGTCGACGTTCTCGTCGTGCTCGCCGAGCGCGGCCTTGGTGGCAGGGGTGAAGATCGGCTCCGGCAGGCGGGAACCGTCCTGGAGACCCGCGGGCAGCGCGATGCCACACACCTCGCCGGTCGCGCGGTAGTCGAGCAGGCCGGAGCCGGTGAGATACCCGCGGGCGACGCACTCGACCGGAAACATCGCCAACCGCTCACAGATGACCGCGCGACCCGCGACCGCCGCCGGGACGTCGGTGGACAGCACGTGATGAGGCACGAGGTCGCCCAGCTGCTCGAACCACCACAGCGACATGCGCGTGAGGATTTCCCCCTTGTCGGGGATCGCCGGCGACAGCACGAAGTCGAACGCCGAGATGCGATCCGACGCCACCATGAGCAGGCGTCCGTCGGGCAGCTCGAACAGGTCCCGGACCTTGCCCGAGTGCACGTGGCGGGCACCGTCGACGGGGACGTCCGGTGGTTGCGGGTCTCCTTCTGCATACGCGGTCATGCCGCCATCCTGCCGAACGAACGCCGGGCGCCGCGCGCAGGTCTCATCGACCTGAGGCAGGGTGGGGGTATGACGGATGCCGTGGTGATCGGTTCGGGCCCTAACGGCCTCGTCGCCGCGAACCTGCTCGCCGACGAGGGCTGGTCCGTCGTGGTGTGCGAGGCTCAGCCGGTCATCGGCGGGGCCGTGCGCTCCGACGACGAGGTCCACCCAGGTTTCCGCCACGACACGTTCAGTGCGTTCTACCCGCTCGCCGCCGTCTCCCCCACGATTCAGCGCATGCAGCTCCAGGAGCACGGACTCCGCTGGGTGCACGCGCCGGCCGTGCTCGGCAACCCCATGCCTGACGGCGGGTGGGCGATCCTGCACCGCGATCGTGCTGACACCGCGGCCGGACTGGACGCGCGGTGCGCAGGCGACGGCGACGCGTGGCTTCGATTGTGCAGGCAGTGGGACGTTTTCGGCGACGACCTCATCGGTGCGCTGCTGACCCCGTTCCCACCTGTCCGGCACGGCCTGCGCCTCGCGGTGTCGCTGCCGCGAGCGTCCGGACTCGGCGGCTTCCGGATGTTGCTCACGTCTGTACGCCGCATGGCCGAGGAGAACTTTCGGGGGGAAGGCGCCCGGCTGCTGTTGGCCGGCAACGCGTTGCATGCCGACTTCCCGCCGGAGGGGGCGGGCTCGGGCGTGTTCGGCCTCATCCTCGCCATGCTGGGTCAGACGGTCGGGTTTCCTGTCCCCCAAGGCGGCGCGGGCGAGCTGACCCAGGCACTCGCGCGCAGGTTGGAGTCGTTGGGTGGCTCGGTTCAGACCGGGTCCGAGGTCGCCTCGGTCGTCGTGCGCGGTGGACGAGCGGTCGCGGTCCGGCTCACCGACGGGACCGAGATCCAGGCTGCACGGGCTGTGGTGGCTGACGTGAGCGCCCCGGCGCTGTACGGCGGTCTGGTGAGCCTCGATCTGCTGCCGGCGCGCGTACGCCGCGGCGTGGAGAAGTTCGAGTGGGACCCGTCGACGATCAAGGTCGACTGGGCACTGTCCGCCCCCGTGCCGTGGCGAGACCAGCCGAGCGCGCAACCCGGCACGGTACACATCGCGCACTCCGTGGACGAGCTCACGACGTTCGCGGCGCAGATCGGCGGCCACACCGTGCCCTCTGACCCCTTGCTGCTCGTGGGCCAGATGACCACCACCGATCCGACTCGCTCACCGGCGGGCACCGAGTCGATGTGGGCCTACTGCCACGCCCCCCAGGTGGTGCGCGCCGACGCCGGCAACGAGGGGATCACCGGCGCCTGGGACCACGACGACCTCCAGAAGATGGCGGACCGGATGCAGGCCAGGATCGAGTTCTTCGCGCCCGGTTTCGGGGATCGGGTGCTGTCGCGTCGCGTGCTCGGGCCGCATGAGTTCATGGCCCGAAACGCCAACCTGCATGGCGGTGCGATCAACGGCGGGACCGCCGCCCTGCACCAGGAGCTGATCTTCCGTCCCGTGCCCGGGCTAGGGAGGGCCGAGACACCCATTGCGGGCCTGTTCCTGGGGTCGGCATCGGCTCACCCCGGAGGAGGCGTCCATGGTGCCGCCGGCGCCAACGCCGCCAAGGCCGCGATCGCACATGACCGGGTACGCCGCTGGACGCGGCGGTCCTGACCCAGCGCCCGAGTACGCCGGGTCAGCGCGCCGGGGTGGCCTCGGCCAGCTTGGCAAGGTCGGCGAGCATCCCGTTCACCCGCCGGCCGAACAGCCACGTCGACACCGGGTTGTGCAACCATCGCGCCGGTCCGCGCAGCGGATGCTCGTTCATCGAGATGACGCTGCCGGCGCCGCTCGGCGCGATCCGGATGCCGATCCGCGCCGTGCCGGCGGGCCAGGCATGGGCTTCGAGCTCGAGCTTCTGCTCCGTCCGGCAGGCACGCGACGTCGTCCGGTCGTCGAAGCTCACCGGGCCGACCCCCGCCCGGAAGTGGATCGACGTTCCTTCCGCGGGCCACCCGTCGTCGACCGCGCGGATCTCCTTCGTGCCCTTGACCCACTCGGCGTACCGGTGACCATCACTCAGCACCGCCCAGACCTGGGAGGGGGTCGCGGACGTGAGCCTGGTCACTGCAGAAGATGCCATGCCGACAATCTAGGCGAGGGACTCCCATGCGCACCACCGATGTCCTGGCGCCCCGTGGACCACGCCGACGCCGACGAAAGGCCCGGCCGAGGTTAGGTGCTGCCCGGGTTTGGGTAGGGAGCAGGGATGGACCCCGAACTCATCGCGGACCGCTACCGCGTGGTGCGCCCGATCGGCCGAGGCGGGATGGGCACGGTCTGGCTGTGCGAGGACGGTGTGCTCAACCGCCGGGTCGCCGTCAAACGCATCGGCGGCCTGCCCGGGGACGACATCGACCAGGCGGCCCGGGCGATGCGGGAGGCTCGTGTCACCGCCGCGCTCAACCACGACCATGCGGTGTCGGTCTTCGACGTGGTCGACGACGGCGGCGCCACCTGGCTCGTGATGGAGTACGTGCCGTCACGCACCCTGGCCGAGCTGATCAAGACCGAGGGACCGCTCACGCCTCGTCGCGCCGCAACGATCGGCGGCCAGGTGGCCGACGCTCTCGCGACGGCCCACGGCCTGGCCATCCTGCACCGTGACGTCAAGCCGGGGAACATCCTCGTCAGCGAGGGCGACCGGGCCAAGATCAGCGACTTCGGGATCGCCCGCGGGCATACCGACCTGACGCTGACCCAGACCGGGATGATGATCGGCACCCCGACCTACTTCGCCCCCGAGCTGGCGCGCGGCGAACACCCCAGCTTCGCCTCCGACGTGTGGGCACTCGGCGCCACCCTGTTCAGCGCGGTCGAGGGAAAGCCGCCGTTCCCAGCGCAGGAGACGCCGTTGGCCACGCTCGGACTGATCGCTCGCGAGTCGGCTCCGCGAGCCGAGCGAGCCGGTCCGCTGGCCGATGTGATCGCGGCGATGCTCGCCCGCGAGCCGACGCAGCGGTGGTCGATGGAGCGGGTCCGGAACGCTCTGGACGAGGTCGCCCAGAGCGACACCATGCCGGTCGAGTCACCCGTTCGGGTCGAGGCGACTGCTCCGGACCCCACGCCCGCCGCCTCAGCATCGCCGCCACCACGCGCGCCGGCGCCGACAGCATCGCCCGACGTGGCCCGTGACCCACGGACAGGGACCTCTGGACGTGACCTCGCGGGCGGTCCGCTGGGGCATCGTCGCGGCCGTCGCCCTCATCGTCCTGGGCGCTGCAGGGCTCGCCACCTGGGCCGCACTCAGCAACGGCAGTCAGCCGTCGGCGGCGGCGCCTCCCGGCGCCGACAGGTCACCGAGATCCGCCGGGACGGCCTCCTCTCCCACGTCACCGGCCGAGTCGACGAGCACCGAGTCGCCGCCGGAGACGTCCAGCACCCCGCCGGCCGGCGGCTCCGGCAACAGCTCCGCGGCCCGAGCCGAAGGCTTCGTGAGCGACTACTACACGCTCGTTCCTGACGACCTCGACGCCGGCTGGGCGGAGCTCTCACCGGACTTCCAGCGTGAGATCGGCCGCTCTTCCTACGACGGATTCTGGAGCGGGATCGACTCCGTCGACCTCGCCTCGGTCGACGCGGTGGGTCCCAAGACCGTCGACTACACGATCACCTACCACCGGAGCAGTGGTGACACCTCGACGGAGACGAAGGAGATCACGCTGGTCCGCGACGGGTCGTCGTACCTCATCAGCGGCGACGCGGCCCGGAGTTGAGGGACCGGCTCAGAGGATCGCGGCCGGGCGGTAGGCGGCCGCGGCGGGGTCCGTGGCCACGACCTTCTCGATGCGGCGTACGACGTCGTCGACCTGCGCGACAGCCGCCCCGGTGAACGACAGCGGTTCGGCCACCAGCGCCGTCAGATCGGCCGTGCTCAGGTCCAGTCGGTCGTCGGCGGCCAGGCGGTCGAGGAGGTCGTTGCCCTCACTGCCCTTCTCGCGCATCTCGAGCGCGACGGCGACTGCGTGCTCCTTGATCACCTCGTGGGCGATCTCGCGGCCGACGCCCTGACGGACCGCCGCCATCAGCACCTTGGTGGTGGTGAGGAACGGCAGGTAGCGGTCGAGCTCTCGGTGAATCACCGCGGGAAAGGCCCCGAACTCGGCCAGCACGGTCAGGAACGTCTCGAACAGTCCGTCGGCGGCGAAGAACGCGTCGGGGAGCGCCACCCGCCGCACGACGCTGCAGGAGACGTCGCCTTCGTTCCACTGGTCGCCGGCCAGCTCACCGATCATCGAGAGGTGACCGCGCAGGATCACCGCCAGCCCGTTGACCCGCTCGCACGAACGTGTGTTCATCTTGTGCGGCATCGCGCTGGAGCCGACCTGGCCGGGCTGGAAGCCCTCGGTGACGAGCTCCGCTCCGGCCATCAGCCGGATGGTCGTGGCGAGGTTGCTCGGACCAGCAGCGCACTGCACGAGCGCCGAGACCACGTCGAAGTCGAGCGAGCGCGGATAGACCTGGCCGACGCTGGTCAGCACGTGGTCGAACCCGAGGTGACGGGCCACCGACTGCTCGAGAGCGGCCAGCTTGGCCGGGTCTCCGCCGAGCAGGTCGAGCTGGTCCTGGGCGGTGCCGACCGGACCCTTGATTCCGCGCAGCGGATAACGGGCGAGGAGGTCGTCGAGCCTGGCCAGGGCGAGGAGCATCTCGTCGGCGATCGAGGCGAACCTCTTGCCGAGCGTGGTGGCCTGGGCGGGCACGTTGTGGCTGCGTCCGGTCAGCACGAGAGCCCGGTGCTGCGCCGCCAGCTCTCCGAGCCGGGCAATGCTGGCGACCAGACGCACCCGTACGACCAGCATGGAGTCCCGGATCTGCAGCTGTTCGACGTTCTCCGTCAGGTCGCGGCTGGTCATGCCCTTGTGGATGTGCTCGTGGCCCGCCAGTGCGCAGAACTCATCGATCCTCGCCTTGACGTCATGTCGGGTGCGGCGTTCGCGCTCAGCGATGCTCGCCAAGTCGACGTCGTCGACGACCCGCTCGTAGTCCGCGATCACGCCGGCGGGGATGTCGATGCCGAGCTCTGCCTGCGCCGCAAGAACCGCGATCCACAGCCGGCGTTCGGCAACGACCTTGTGCTCGGGCGACCAGATCTCCTGCGTCTGCCGGGAGGCATAGCGGCTGGCCAGCACGTTCGCGATCGTCACGGCGCCATCCTCGCATGCGCGGCCGCCCGGTCTCCTCTGCTGTTCAGCCCGGCGGCTGGAACCGCTGCCAGGGCACGGAACGTTCGAAGGCCGCCGCCGCACGCAGGGTCAGGGCGTCAGACCAGCGCGGCCCCATGATCTGCACACCTACCGGCAGGTGCTCCTCCCCCATGCCCGCAGGGACCGACGTCGCCGGCATCCCGGTGAGATTGGCCGGGAGGCAGCTCGTGCACCAGTCGTCGAAGAACGGATCGACCGGCTGCCCTTCGATCTCAGGCGGCGTGGGGATGCCCACGGCGAACGCGGTGAGCTGCATGGTCGGCGTCACCATCAGGTCGAAGTCCTCGAAGAACTCTGCCCAGACGCGTGTGTAGGCAGCCTTCGCGTGCAAGGCATCGACGTACTCACCCCCACTGACAGCGCGTCCCGCCTCGACCAGGTCGGCAGTGCCTGGCGACATCGAGTCGCGCGCCGCATCCAGCAGTGGGCCCTCGGAGGAGAAGCCCTCCGCCAGCGCGATCGTGTTCCACAGCTCTGTCGGATGAGGCGCACCAGGAGCGGCTTCGACCAGCTCGCAACCAAGATCGGCGAACGTCCGTACTGCGTCGGCAAACACCGCACGCACGTCTGTGTCGACCGGCAACATGCCCAGGTCGCTCGACCAGGCGACGCGCAACCCCCGCAGGTCACCCGGTGCGGCCACCGCCTCGAGCTGCGCCAACGACGGACCGCCCGGATAGCTCATGTCATCCGCGGAAGACGGCCCTGCGATGACCGAGAGCATGAGGGCGGCATCTCTGACAGACCTGGTGATCGGACCGTCGACCGACAACGTCTTCCACCCTTTGAAGCCGGGCTCCTTCGGTACCAGTCCGAACGTCGGCTTGTGACCGACGACCCCGCAGAACGACGCCGGGATGCGGATGGATCCTCCTCCGTCGGTACCAAGAGCGAGACAGGTGAGACCGGCAGCGACGGATGCGCCGGCACCCCCGCTCGACCCGCCCGGTGTGCGCTGGAGATTCCAGGGGTTGCGCGTGAGTCCGTACACCAGGTTGTCGGTGAAGCCGCGGTAGCAGAACTCCGGGTTGTTGGTCTTCCCCACGATCACGGCGCCGGCAGCCCGCAGCCGTGCCACCGGCACGGCATCCTCGGCTGGGACGAAGCCTCGTAGGGCGAGGGATCCGTTGGTCGCAGGTTCACCGGCCATCCAGATGTGGTCCTTGACCGAGACCGGGACCCCGAGCAGGGGCGGCACAGGGCCGCCACGACGTACCGCGCGGTCGGCCTCTTCGGCCGAGGCCACAGCCGACTCGTCGAACACGACTGTGAACGCGTTCAGGCTCGACTGGCTCTCATGGATCCGCTGCAGCGCGCTCGTGACCACGTCGACGGACGTCAGACGACCAGTCCTGATGTCCTCTGCCGTCTGCCAGGCGTCCGCCGCCGCGCGCTTCTCTACCGTGGTCAGTGCACCCTCTCCGGCCTCATGTGCTGGCGGGCGACGCGCTCGAGCTCGACGGCCTCGGCCTCAGCGATCCGGGTCTCCGCCTCGACGTCGATCGACTGCGCCAGCACGTAGTAGAGGACTCCTGCCACGGGCAAACCGATGAACAGCGAGATGTCGGCCCCGTGCAGGTCGGAGGCCACGAACCCGGTGTACTTGCTGGTGCTGAGGAACGGCAGCATCGCGGCGAAACCGACGAGGTACGAGACGATCCCGCGCCAGGCCCAGCGTCCGTACATCCCCGCCGGGTTGAAGATCTCAGCGATCGCATAGTGACCGCGACGGACGATGTAGTAGTCCACGAGATTGACCGCAGTCCAAGGGATGAACAGGTACAGCACGAGCAGCAGGAAGTCCTCGAAGTTGGTCAGGAAGTTGGCACCGATCAGCAGGGCGGGCACGAGCTGACAGCACCGCGGTGAACACGATCGTCGAAGTGCGGATGCCGGCCGTGGGCCGGACCTTCTTCAACGAGTCCAGCGCACTGATCAACGTGAGCGATCCGCCATACATGTTCAGGGCGGTGACCGAGATCAGGCCGAGCGCTGAGAAGACCAGCACGACCGCGCCGAAACCGCTGAAGACGGTGTCTCCGGCGTCCTTGAGAGAAGCAATCGTGTCGAAGCCGGCGGCGGCCCAGGCCGCGAGGGCAGCGCCGAGGCACATCAGCCAGATGGCTCCGAGCGCCGACCCCCAGTACGTCCACAGGAACGTCCGGCGGACCGTCACGTCCGGAGGAAGGTATCGCGAGTAGTCCGAGACGTAGATGGCCCAGCTGATCTGGTAGCCCGCCACCGCCCCGAACTGGATGAGGAACGGCGTCCAGGCGAACGCGCCGAGGTCGAAGGATCCGGCCGGGTAGGGCAGCACCATGACTGCGATGGTCAGGATGCCGAAGAAGACGAGGAAGCCAGCCGTCAACCACCGCTCGACGCCGTGGATCAGGTCGTAGCCGACCAGCGCCACCACGGCGGCCACCACGGTCGCGACGACGATCCACAGCTTGGTGCTGCCATGCACGGTGGCGTGCATGGCGTCCCCGACCAGGATGGTGTTGAAGATGTTGAAGCCGGCGTACTGCAGGTAGGCGAAAGCCCAGACCAGCAACGCCCCGACGTAGCCGAACTGGGGCCGGGACTGGATCATCTGCGGCAGGCCGAGCTGCGGTCCCTGCGCCGAGTGGAACGCCATGAAGAACGTGCCCAGCAGGGCGCCGGAGACGATGGCGATGATCGACCAGATGAGGTTGCCTCCGCCGGTCACCGAGAAGGTCCCGACGGCGAGCGTTGCGATCTGTGCGTTGCTCATGAACCACAGCGGGCCTTGGCTCCAGACCTTGCCGTGTCGCTCGTTGAGAGGAACGTAGTCGATCGAACGAACCTCGACGCCTGAGATGCGGGACGCGGAAGGGGAAACATCAGCGGACATCGGGCTTCCTTTTCTTCATCGCCATGACGGACAGCAGTTCGTACCCCACGTGGGCCGCGGCAATCCCTGTGAGCTGGGCATGGTCGTAGGCCGGCGCCACCTCGACGATGTCGGCCGACACGACATGGAGGTCCGCAAGCTCGCGCAGAATCGTGAGCAGCTCGCGGGAGGTGAGTCCCCCGGCCTCGGGGGTACCTGTGCCGGGGGCATGGGCCGGATCGAGCACGTCGATGTCGACTGAGACGTAGATCGGTGCGTCTCCCAGACGTTCTCGCATTCGCTCGACCGCTGCGGCGACTCCCTGTCGCTCGATGTCAGCGCAATGCACGGTGGTGAAGCCGAGCCGCTCGCTGTCGGAAAGGTCGGTGGCGGCGTACAGAGGGCCACGAATGCCGATGTGCATGGAGTGCTCGAGGTCGATGAGGCCTTCCTCGGACGCCCGGCGGAAGGGCGTGCCGTGCGTGTACGGCTCACCGAAGTAGGTGTCCCACGTGTCGAGGTGCGCGTCGAAGTGCAGCACCGCCAGCCGACCGTGCTGTGCGTGAGCCGCGCGCAGGAGCGGCAGCGCGATCGTGTGGTCGCCACCGATGGTGAGCAGACGGGTGTCGCTCTCCAACAGGGAGCTGGCCGCGGACTCGACCGCACTGATCGCGGCCGCGATGTCGAACGGGTTACACGCGATGTCACCGGCGTCGGCGACCTGCTGGGCGCCGAAGGGTTCCACCGCGAGCTCGGGGTTGTACGGCCGCAGCAGCCGCGACGACTCGCGAACGTGGCTGGGCCCGAAGCGTGCGCCCGGACGGTAGCTGACCCCGCTGTCGAACGGCACCCCGACGATCGCGATGTCGGCGTGAGGAACCTCGTCGATGCGTGGAAGCCGCGCGAAGGTAGCGGGTCCGGAGAACCGTGGGACCTCGCTGGCGTCGACCGGCCCGATGGCTGAGTCCGTGGACACGCGGGCCGCAGACTGTTCGGTCATCGCCGTCCCTTTCGTCGACTCCTGCACGGACGCTACACCGGAGTCTGGCCGTCCGCCGGTCGAGCTTCTGTGCACTGCCGAGGCAGCGCCGAACAGCCCTGCGCGCCGTCTCCCCAGCACCCCCAGGCACCCCTCAGCGCGCGGCTGGGGCCGCGGCTGGACGAGGCTGCGAGCGGGGAGTACATCAGGGGTACGAAGCGCGCCACCTCAGTCGAGCGGCGCGAGTGACCGATCCCCCTGGAGGGACAGATGAGCCATCAGGAAAGTCCGGACGTACAGCTGGTCCGCGACGGACTCGCGGCAGTGCAGAAGGGCGACGTGGCATGGATGGACGAGCATCTGTCCGACGACGTCGTCTGGCACGTCGGGGGCAACAGCAAGTGGTCGGGAACCTACCGGGGCAAGAGTGACGTGCTCGACTTCCAGGCTCGACAGGCGAAGGCGATGTCTGTGCCGCCCACCGTTGACGTACACGACATCCTGGGTTCCGACGAGCACGTCGTCGTCATCGGCTCGGCGAGCGCCGCAGCCGCGGACGGCTCCAGTGCCGCGTGGAAGTTCGTCAACGTCTTCCACATCTCCGACGGCAAGGCGACCGAAGTCTGGGGCATGGCTGACAACGACGCAGCCGTGGACCCTTTCCTCGACGCGCTCCCCGATCAGTGAGGCCTGACCGGCTTCGGTCGACGCACCGGCGGCGCCGGCACGTACCTCATCTGGTCGCGGCGGCGGGTCAGGTAGGCGATCTCTGCGGTGTTTCCCGCCAGCTCGATCGCCCTGTCGTAGGCCGCCCGCGACTGCTGGCTACGGCCCAGCCGGCGGAGCAGGTCGGCGCGGGTCGCATGGTAGGCGTGATAGCCGGCCAACGTGATTTCGAGACGGTCGACGGCCGCGAGGGCCACCTCCGGGCCATCCAGCTCGGCGATCGCGACAGCCCGGTTGAGGGCGATGATCGGTGAAGGGTCGAGGCGGACGAGCTGGTCGTAGAGGGCGACGACCTGCGACCAGTCGGTGACACGTACGTCGCGGGCAGAGGTGTGCACGGCGTTGATCGCGGCGAGGATCTGGTAACGACCCGGAGCCACCCCGACGGCCAGGCGCTCACGCACCAGCCGGTGACCCTCGGCGACCAGCTCCGCGTCCCAGGCCCCACGGTCCTGCTCGTCGAGCGTGACGAGTTCGCCGCTGGCCGAAACCCGTGCGGCGCGGCGGGCCTCGGTGAGAAGCATCAACGCCAGCAGCCCGGCCACCTCGCCGTCCTCCGGCACCAGGGCACGGATCAGGCGAGTGAGCCGGATCGCCTCGGTGGTCAGGTCTTGACGGATGGGATCGGTGTCGGGGCCAGTCGCCAGGTAGCCCTCGTTGAACACGAGGAAGAGGACAGCGAGTACACCGGAGACGCGTGCCGGGAGATCCTCGGCGGACGGCACGCGATAGGGGATGCGAGCCGCCTTGATCTTGGCTTTGGCGCGGGTGATCCGCTGGCCCAGGGTGGCCTCCTGCACCAAGAAGGCACGGGCGATCTCCGGCACCGTCAGCCCGCCGACCATGCGCAGCGTCAGCGCCACGCGCGTCTCCATCGCGAGCGCCGGGTGACAGCAGGTGAAGATCAGCCGGAGCCGCTCGTCCTCGATGGCGCCGAGAGGCTCCGGCGGGTCGTTGTCATACGACATCTGAGCCTCCTTGTGCTTGGCATCGCGCTTGTTCTCGCGGCGGATCCGGTCGATGGCCTTGCGGTTGGCGGTGGTGGTGAGCCAGGCGCCGGGGTTGGGCGGTAGGCCGTCGGCGGGCCACCGCACGACGGCGGTCGCGAACGCCTCGGCCGCGGCTTCCTCGGCGATGTCGAGGTCACCGAAACGCCTGGTCAGGGCGGCGACCACCCGGGCCCACTCCTCCTGGTGGGCACGGATGATCGCCTCCCGTACCTCGAGTGGGTTCACAGGAACGGTCGCACCTCGACCTTTCGGTTGCAGGCCTTCGACCCGTCGGCGGCGATCTTGAGGGCCACGTCGAGGTCGGCGGCCTCGATGATCCAGAAGCCGGCGAGGTACTCCTTCGACTCCAGGAAGGGGCCGTCGGTGAGCACGGCCTCGCCACCCCGGTTATCGATGACGGTGGCCGGGTCGGGCGACCCGAGGCCGCCGGCGAAGACCCAGTGGCCGTCGGCCCGAATCCGGTCGTTGAACGCGTTGATGTCGGCCTCCTCGGTCGGGGTGGCCATGCCGGTGCCGTCGTCGATCACGGAAACCAGGTACTGCATCTCGGATCATCTCCTGTGCTTGGGGGCGCCCTTGGTGGGCGGCCGCTCACCCCTGCTACGAACACCTCTGGCCCGATCCGACACCGCCTCCCGGATACCGTCCAGGGACTTCTGGTCCTGTGCTCGCGCCGTCCCCGGCCCCAGGACGTGGCAGCCCCTCAGCCATGAAGTGATGTTCGCACGGACGGCCGCGTTCGGTGCACCGACCACACGGGTACGCCGACAGGCACAGCGCGGCGAGAGGCGCCAGACGTCAGCCGGAGTACTGCGAGGCCGCCAGGGCGATGTCGTGGCGGACCTGGGCGCCGTCGAAGGCGATGGCCTCGACACCCGCATAGGCCCTGTCTCTGGCGGACGCAAGGTCTGGTCCCGTGCCGGTCACGGCCAGCACCCGGCCACCCGCGGTGGCGAGCTGTCCCGCCTCGGAGGACGTACCGGCCTGGAACACCGCGACGCCGGCCGACTCGGCGGTCTCGATCCCGTGGATGACATCACCCTTGCGCGGCGACTCCGGATAGCCGGCTGCGGCCATCACCACCGTCACGGCCGCCCCCGCCCTCCAGCGCAGCGGACCGAGCGTCGAGAGCCGGCCCTTCGCCGCGGCGTTGAGGACCTGACCGAGTGGCGACTCGAGCAGCTCGAGCAGGGCTTGGGTTTCGGGGTCGCCGAACCGCGCGTTGAACTCGACCACGCGAAGGCCCGCGCGAGGTGAGGGCGAGACCGGCGTACAGCAGCCCGACGAAGGGGGTTCCCCGCCGGCTGAGCTCGTCCACAGCGGGCGTGATGACGCGCGTGACGACGTCGTCGACCAGGTCCTTGGGGGCCCACGGGAGCGGCGTGTAGGCACCCATCCCGCCGGTGTTGGGACCGGCGTCGCCATCGCCGAGTCGCTTGAAGTCCTGAGCCGGCTGCATGGGCACGGACTCGATGCCGTCGCAGATCGCGAACAGCGAGACCTCCGGGCCGTCGAGGAACTCCTCGATGACGACGCGTCCGCAGGACATGGCGTGGTTGAGTGCGACCGCCCGATCGTCGGTCACCACCACACCTTTGCCCGCGGCGAGTCCGTCGTCCTTGACGACGTAGGGCGGACCGAACATGTCGAGCGCATCGGCGGCCTCCGCCTCCGTGGCACAGACCCGCGCCATCGCGGTGGGGATTCCGGCCGCGGCCATCACGTCCTTGGCGAAGGCCTTGGACCCCTCGATCTGCGCGGCCGCGCGACTCGGGCCGAAGCAGGAAATCCCCGCCGCTCGTACGTCGTCCGCGACCCCGGCCACCAACGGGGCCTCCGGACCGACAACGACCAGGTCTACTGCCAGCTCGGTGGCCAGCTGCGCGACCGCGCCGCCATCGAGCGGGTCGACCACGTGGGATGCGGCCAGCCCGTCGATGCCGGGATTGCCGGGAGCGGCATGGACCTCGTCGACCTCAGGATCGCGGAGGAGCGCCTTGACCAAGGCGTGCTCGCGGCCGCCGTTGCCGATCACCAGGACCTTCACGGCTCACGACCCTATCGGCGCGACCGTGGACGGCAGGTCAGAGGAGGTCGTGGACGACGACGGTCTCATGCCGACCCGGTCCGACGCCGACGGCCGAGATCCGTGCGCCGGACATCTCCTCGACAGCCTTGACGTACGCCTGCGCGTTCGGCGGCAGGTCAGCGACCGTCCGGGCTCCGGAGATGTCCTCCCGCCACCCCGGCAGCTCCTCGAAGATCGGCCTGGCGTGGTGGAAGTCGGTCTGGTTGACGGGCATCTCGTCGTGGCGTATGCCGTCGACCTCGTACGCGACACACACCGGGACGGTCGCCAGACCTGTGAGGACGTCGAGCTTGGTCAACACGAAGTCGGTGACGCCGTTGACGCGAGCGGCATACCTCGCGACCACCGCGTCGTACCAACCACACCGCCGCGGACGGCCGGTGGTCGTGCCGTACTCCGAACCCGTCTTGCGCAGGAACTCACCCGAGTCATCGAACAGCTCAGTCGGGAACGGCCCCTCGCCGACCCGGGTGGCGTAGGCCTTGACGATGCCGATGACCCCGTCGATCCGCATCGGCGCGATGCCCGACCCGGTGCAGGCCCCGCCGGCGGTCGCCGACGACGACGTGACGAACGGGTACGTGCCGTGGTCGACGTCGAGCAGGGTCGCCTGACCGGCTTCCAGCAGCACGGTCTCGTCACGGTCGAGTGCCTGGTTGAGCAGCAGCCCGGTGTCGGCCACCATCGGCGCGATCCGGTCGCGGTGGGCGAGCAGCTCCTCCATGATCTGGTCGACCTCGATGGCCCGACGGTTGTAGATCTTGGCGAGGATCTGGTTCTTCAGCTCCAGGGATCCTTCGACCTTCTGCTGCAAAATCTTCTCGTCGAAGAGGTCCTGGACCCGCACGCCGATGCGGTTCATCTTGTCGGCGTACGCCGGGCCGATGCCACGACCGGTGGTGCCGATCTTGCGCGAGCCGAGGAAACGCTCGGCAACCTTGTCGAGCGTGCGGTGGTACTCACAGATGAGGTGCGCGTTGGCGCTGATCACCAACCGGGAGGTGTCGATGCCCCGCGTCTCGAGCCCGTCGAGCTCATCGACCAGGACGGCCGGATCGATCACGACGCCGTTGCCGATGACCGGCGTGCAGCCAGGCGTGAGGATGCCGCTGGGCAGCAGGTGGAGGGCGTACTTCTCGTCACCGATGACGACGGTGTGGCCGGCGTTGTTGCCCCCGTTGAACTTCACGACGTAGTCGACACGACTGCCCAGGAGATCGGTCGCCTTGCCCTTGCCCTCGTCGCCCCATTGGGCGCCGACGATCACCACTGCGGGCATGTGCCCACCCTTCCGTTGTGCGACGTGTGCCCCGCACTTCGTGAGGAGACTGCGCCCCATCGCGATCGCGCAAACGCCCCTGCATGAGAACAGCCCCGGCAAGACCGGGGCTCTTGCGGTCAAAGGGTAGCCGACCAGGGGCACGTGGAGTCCAATCCGCGAGCGTGGCCGCCGGAGCACTCAGCCGGCATCTGGGTACTGTTCGCTCGTGGAACGCATCCTGCTCATCACCAACGCGGACGCCGGGACCAACGACCAGCACGCCGTCGAGGCTGCGCTGGACGTGCTCCGCCGCGATGCCGACGTCGAGGTGGCCGCGACGTCCGACCCGGACGAGCTCGACGAGGTGCTGAGCCGCCGCGACGGGCGCGACGTGGTGGTCGCGGGCGGTGACGGGAGCCTCCACGCCGTGGTAGCCGCGTTGCACGGACGCGATGACCTGTCCGGACCGACGCTCGGACTCATCCCGCTCGGTACCGGCAACGACTTCGCGCGGGGGGTGCAGATCCCCCTTGACCCGGCTCGGGCGGCCGAGGTGGTGGGGCACGGCCGCGAGGCCCAGGTCGACCTACTCGCGGATGACGCGGGTGGGATCGTGGTCAACGCGGTGCACTGCGGGATCGGCGCCGACGCGGGGAGGGAAGCCAAGCCGTACAAGGCCAGGCTGGGCAGGCTCGGGTACGCCATCGGTGCGCTCGTCGCCGGTTTCACGTCGCGGGGCCAGCGGCTCCGGGTGACGGCGGACGGATCCGTGCTCGCGGACGGGAGGCGACGGGTGCTCCAGGTCGGCGTGAGCAACGGCGCCTACGTCGGAGGCGGTACTCCCTTGGCGCCGGAGGCCGACCCGACGGACGGCAAGCTCGACGTGATGGTGTCGTTCGCCGTTGGCCGACGGGACCGGCTGATGTACGCCGCCCACCTCAAGCGGGGCACGCACGAGGAACGCCATGACGTACAGGCGATGCGCGCCACCCGGGTCGAGGTGCGGGGCGACCACATCTACTGCAACGCCGACGGCGAGCTGACCGGGCCGACGCGGACACGGCGGTGGGAGCTGGAGCCCGGCGCCTTCTCGATGATGCTGCCCACGGCCGCGCAGGCGGAGAGCAGCCGCTGACGCGACGTCACAGCCAGCCGCGCTTGACTGCCTCCATGCCGGCCTGGAAGCGCGAGTCGACGCCCAGCTCGGCGAGCAGGGAGGCGATGCGGCGTCTGACCGTACGCAGCGACATGGCGAGCGTGCGGGCGATCTGCTCGTCCTTGGCTCCGCGCGCCAGCAGTTCCAGCAGCTGGGTGCGTTCGCCCGCCGCCAGCTCGCTGCCGAAGCCCGGCGCCGTCACCGCGTGTCCCCACAGCTCGTCGAAGTACGCGGCGCAGGCGGACACGAGGGCAGGTTGCCGGATGAGCAACCGCGACCCGGCAGGACTCCCCCAGATCTCGGGCAGCACCGCAGCCTCGGCACCGAAGATGGCCATCCGGGTCGGCACCGCCGGCAGGATCCGGATCAGCTCACCGGCGCGCGCCCGGGCATGCACGTTCTCGGGGTTGGTCTCGATGACCTTGGCCGGATAGATGACGCGGGACGCTCGTCCGTTGGAAATGGCCTCGGTGACCGATACGTCGATGCGAGCCCCGGTGGGCAGGAACCACTGGTCGGGCCGGAGGAAGGCCAGATCGCCGCTGCTGTTGTCGATGAGAGTGAGGAGCACGTCGACCAGCTCGGCCGCGGGGATGACGTCGACGGCGACCGGCTGCCACTCCGAACGTTGGCCCAACAGGTGTTCGGAGATGTAGACGTTGAGATCCCCTCGGATCTGGTCCAGAGCATCCTTGGCTTCCGTGAGCCGTTGCGACTGCTGGTTGAGCAACCGTCCCAGCGCGAACTCGGGCGGCGAGGGGAACACCTTGCCCTGGCTCAGGCTGACGAGGTTGAGCTCGATGAGGGGTTCGAGATCGCGATGAAGGTCCTCGAGCCGGCGAGAGAGGATGTCGCAGACACTGTCGAGGGTGATCCCCGGCCGCCGCAGGGCCAGCCGATACAGCTGTTCACCGGGCCCGGTGATGCCCAGCGGGCTCAACGGGCCCGAAATGAGCGGCTCTGATGGGGTCATGCCTGGCAGGTTACGGCCAGTGGCAGCTTGGTGCCACCACAACTGACCACTTCTTGACAGTATGGCTGGCGTAAGAGCGCGGCCTCGGAATCGACGCAGGGGACGATTCCGTAGTCGCGCTCTTGTGTTGTGGCACGTACCTCGACCTCTGCGGGCATCGTCGCCCTCCCGGTCGCCCCCGGTCGGGGTTCCCCGGCAGGCGCCGCCGGGTCGGTCCGGTGAGGGCGGCATCATGGCCCCATGACTTTCGACAACCTGTTGGGCGGACCCCCGCCGACATACCTGCCCGAGGACCCCGCCGCAGCCACGCTCGCTGCCGGCGAAGACCCTCGGATGGTGGCCCGCCGACTGCCCGCCTCGTCGCTCGCCTGGGCCGTCGTTGCCGAGGACGCGCTGACGGCCGGTGACGACCTGTCCGGGTACGCGTTTGCCCGCGTGGGGTATCACCGCGGCCTCGACGCGTTGCGTCGCAACGGCTGGAAGGGGCACGGGCCGATCCCGTGGCAGCACGAGCCCAACCAGGGGTTCCTACGCTGTCTGGCCGCGCTCGCGCAGGCGTCGGACCTGATCGGTGACGCCGAGGAAGCCGAACGGTGCCGCACCTTCCTCACCGACTCCGACCCGACCGCCCCGCACTGACCTGTCCGCCCCCGACATCCCCCCGACCACCTTGCGATCCCTGGCCCCCCGCATCTACCTGGCCCTCCGCGTTTGCCTAGTTCACAAGCCGGCTGGCTTGTGAACTAGGCAAACGTGCGTAGGTCACTGGGGTTTTGCCTCGACGACGCCGGCCGAACGGAGCTGGCCAGGGCTCTGGTTCGGGCCTACTGCTCGGGCTCGGGGTCTCGCTGTTCGCGGAGTACCTGCTCACGCTCGGCGGGCTCGTCGTACCGCGCATCCCGCGACCGCGAGCGTGCACGACTGCCCTCGATCACGATGGGTATGACGGAGATGAGTACCAACCCCAGCAGGACCAGGTCGATGTGCTTGGCCAGGAAGTCGACCTGCCCAAGCCAGTAACCGAGCAACGTCACCCCGGTGGCCCACGCGACACCGCCGATGGCGGAGTAGGTGATGAACCGCCGGAAGGGCATCCGGCCGACACCGGCGGCCAACGTGATGAACGTCCGGACGATCGGCACGAAACGCGCCAGCACGATGGCCTGGTTGCCGTACTTGTCGAAGAAGGCGAACGTCCGGTCGACATGCTCTTGCTTGAAGAAGCGCGAGTCGGGCTTGTTGAAGACGGCCGGCCCCAGCCTGGCCCCGACGCCATACCCGACGACATTGCTCAGCACCGCCGAGATGCTCAACACCAAGCAGGCCAGCCACAGCGGCACGCTGATCGTGTCCTGCTGCGCGATGAGCAGCCCGACCACGAACAACAGCGAGTCGCCCGGCAGGAACGGGAACAGCCAGCACTCGATGAAGATCACGAGTGCGGCGCCCCACAGGGCGTACGCGCCGAAGTGGTCGAGGATGGTCTTGGGGTCGAGCAGTCCGCCGAGCAGCATGACGTTCTGCAGGTCGCTCATCACCCCCGAAGCCTAACCGGCGCACCTAGAGTGTTCTGCGTGACGAGCCGCAACGACGCCGTGGGCCCGGTCGACGCGGTTCAGCCCGTCGACGAGGGGGCGGCCGCCGGAGATCCCGACGAGGACGCGGATCTTGCCGACCCCGCCCGACGGTATGTCGTGGGAGTCGGGCCGTGGGAGGGGCGGCATCCCGACGACCCCAACTACGACCCGCAACTGCTGCTCGCGGGAGACCAGCGCAACGTCGCCGACCGTTACCGCTACTGGCGTCTGGACGCGATCGTGGCCGACCTCGACACGCGTCGCCACCCGTTCCATGTCGCCATCGAGAACTGGCAGCACGACTTCAACATCGGGTCCGTCGTCCGCACCGCCAACGCCTTCCTCGCCGCCGAGGTGCACATCATCGGCCGCCGGCGCTGGAACCGCCGCGGCGCCATGGTGACCGATCGCTACCAGCACGTGCGCCACCACGACACGATCGACGGCTTCGCCTCGTGGTCCGCTGACGCGGAGCTGCCGTTGCTGGGTGTCGACAACCTCCCAGGCGCGGTCCCGCTCGAACGAGCCACGCTGGCTGAACGCTGCGTCCTCGTCTTCGGCCAGGAAGGGCCTGGCCTCACCGACCAGATGCGCGCGGCGTGCACGACGACACTCTCGATCGCTCAGTTCGGCTCCACCCGCTCGATCAACGCCGGAGCCGCAGCTGCCATCGCGATGCACGCCTGGATCCGGCAGCACGCTCACCTCGACTCCTGATCGTCGTACGCCGGGACAGCGCGGTCTGGATCAGGAGTCCCTGTTCACCCAGCGGGCGATGTGGCACGTCTCACCACGAGACGCGATACTGGCGCTACACGGAACAGGACCCGAACCGGCCAGCAACGGAGACGAAGATGCCCATCGCCACGCCCGACGTGTACGCCGCCATGCTCGACAAGGCCAAGGCCGAGAGGTACGCGTACCCGGCGATCAACGTGACCTCGAGCCAGACACTGCACGCGGCCATGCGAGGCTTCGCCGAGGCTGGCAGCGACGGCATCGTGCAGGTCTCGACCGGTGGCGCCGAGTTCTTGTCGGGCGCGACGATCAAGGACATGGTCGCCGGGTCGCTGGCGTTCGCGGCGTTCGCCCACGAGGCAGCCAAGAAGTACCCGGTCAACATCGCGCTGCACACCGACCACTGCCCCAAGGACAAGCTTGACGGCTTCGTCCGGCCGCTGCTGGAGGCCTCGCGGGAACAGGTCGCCAACGGTGGGCTGCCGATCTTCCAGTCCCACATGTGGGACGGCTCGGCCGTCCTGCTCGAAGAGAACCTGTCCATCGCCAAGGAGCTGCTCGACGCTGCGGCGAAGGCGAGGATCATCCTCGAGATCGAGGTCGGCGTCGTCGGCGGCGAGGAGGACGGCATCGTAGGCGCCATCGACGACAAGCTCTACACCACCCCCGACGACGCGTTGCGGACCGCCGAGGCGCTCGGCCTCGGTGAGAACGGTCGCTACCTCACCGCACTGACGTTCGGCAACGTGCACGGCGTCTACAAGCCCGGCAACGTGAAGCTGCGCCCGGAGATCCTCAAGGCGGCGCAGCAGGCGGTCGCCGAGAAGCACGGGCTCGGCGACGACGCCAAGCCCTTCGACCTGGTGTTCCACGGCGGGTCGGGTTCGCTGCTGGAAGAGATCCGCGAGGCTCTGGACTACGGCGTCGTCAAGATGAACGTCGACACCGACACCCAGTACGCCTACACGCGGCCGATCGTCGACCACATGTTCAGCCACTACTCCGGCGTGCTGAAGGTCGATGGCGAGGTCGGCGACAAGAAGCTCTACGACCCGCGGTCGTACGGCAAGGCAGCGGAGGCGGGGATGGCCACGCGGGTCGTCGAGGCCTGCGAGGCCCTTCGCGCCGCCGGTACCTCACTCGCCGCCTGACTGACCACTCTCTCTGGCCCTCCGCGTCTCTCTGGCCCTCCGCGTCTCTCTGGCCCTCCGCGTTTGCCTTGTGAACAAGCCAGGTGGCTTGTGGACTAGGCAAACCTCCCTTGCGCACTGCGGGTTTGCCTTGTCCACCTCGATGCCTCGGGGCTCCCGCTTCTGGCCGCCGGACGTGAACCGGGATACGCACAGGTCGGCTTGACGCGGGCACGCGTCCACAGTCACGCACGAGCCAGCCGCGGCCCACGCGTCGTACGACGCATGCTCGATCCATGCACCTAGGACTCGACGGCATCCTCGCCTCCCAACACGGCATCTTCGCCCGCCGACAGGCCATCGCGTGCGGCGTCACCCCGAGGGAGTTCGCCCGGCTCACCGGCGGTGACGGGCCCTGGATCAAGGTTCGCTACGGCGTCTACACCACCCGCGAGCGCTGGTCCGCCCTGGCGAGCCACGACCGGCTCGTCCTCCGCGACCGCGCCGCGCTCCTCGTCTGTGCACCCGACGCGGTACTCAGCCACAGCTCGGCGGCACGCATCCTCGGACTTTCGCTGTACGCCGTACCGAACCAGCTCAGCCACGTAACCCGCACTTCGGCCACCCAGACGACACGTGTGCAGGCACACGTCAAGCACCACGTAGCCGCACTGCCAGTTGCGCACGTCATGACCCTCGCCGGTGTGCGGGTCACTACTCCTGCACGCACCGTCGTCGACCTGGCCCGCGAGTACGGGTTCTACACCGGCGTGGTCGCCGCCGACGCGACGCTCAATACCGGCGCGGACCCTGCGGTCCTGCTCGCCATGGTTGAGGCCCTCACCACCGAGCCAGGCGGACCCGAGATCACCGCCGCTGTGACCAACGCGCGAGCCGGCGCCGATACCCCGATCGAAACCCTTGGTCGGATCGTGCTGACGAGGCTGGGCATCGACGACCTGGTCCTCCAACACGTCATCCCCTTTCCCGAAGGCGGTCACGCGGTGGGCGACATCTACTCGCCGACGCTCAACCACCTCTGGGAGTGTGACGGGCGGGTCAAGTACCAAACCCATGACGCCGGTTCGCCACCCGACATCAGCGCAGATCGTGTCGTCTGGCTGGAAAAGAAGCGGGAGGACCGCATCCGCAGTCTCGGGATCGGGATCAGCCGGCTGCTGTGGACCGATGTGCAGCCACACAACTTCGAGCGCACGGCACAGCGCCTCCGACGTGAGATCCAGCAACAATCCGGTGGCGGCTCCTGGCTCCCGCCTGCGGCTTGATCGGCGGAAGCCTCCGAGGGGTCTCGGGATCCCGCAGGGGCGCCGGAATCAGGTGAGGTCGAGGTCTCGCAGTTCGTAGGCGGCAACGTAGCGTAGCCCGGCGGCTTCGACGGCCTCGCGAGCTCCCCGATCCACGATGACGGCGACGGCGACGACATCTGCACCCTCGTCGCGCAGTGCCTTGACCGCGGTCATGACCGAACTGCCGGTCGTCGAGGTGTCCTCGACGGCCAACACGCGCCGCCCCTTCACGTCGGGACCCTCGACGCGGCGCTGCAAGCCGTGCGCTTTCCCCTCCTTCCGAACCACAAAGGCGTCCAGCCGGTCACCGGCCCCATCGGCGGCATGCAGCATGGCGGCGGCGACTGGATCTGCGCCCAAGGTCAGGCCACCCACCGCGTCGTACTGCAGGTCGGCGGTGGCCGCGCGCATCACGCGCCCGACCAGGGGTGCGGCTTCGCCGTCAAGAGTGATGCGGCGGAGGTCGATGTAGTAGCTGGCCTCCCGTCCCGACGACAACGTCACCGCGCCGTGCACCACGGCCTTGTCCTTGATCTGTTGGAGAAGTGCCTCTCGGTCGGTCATGCCCGCGACCCTAGCGAGGCTGGGTCAGCGCCATACCCGCGACTCCCCGCCCACCGACCGCGGTGGCGCGACGGGCCGTCCAGCCCCGAGGCAAACCCCCAGTGACTGTGGCGCGTTTGCCTAGTTCACAAACCACCTGGCTTGTGAACTAGGCAAACGCGGAGGGCCAGGTGGGCAGAAGCTCGGGTGGGGGAAGTGCTTAGGTGGGCGGATGGGAGATGACCGCCTTGCGAGCAGACTGCACGGGCTCGGCCAGACGATCTTTGCCGAGATGTCGGCGCTGGCTCTGCAGACCGGTGCCATCAACCTCGGCCAGGGCTTCCCGGACGTCGACGGCCCCGCCGAGATCATCGATGCCGCGGTCGCGGCGCTGCGCGACGGCCGCAACCAGTACGCACCCGGCTGGGGAGTGCCCGAGCTCCGCACCGCGATCGCCCGCCACCAGGAGCGGTTCTACGGCCTCACCGTCGACCCCGACACCGAGGTCCTCGTCACGACCGGTGCCACCGAGGCGGTCGCCGCCGCGCTGCTCGCACTGGTCGAGCCCGGGGACGAGGTCATCGCGCTCGAGCCCTACTACGACTCCTACGCGGCGTGTATCGCGATGGCGGGCGGCCGGCGCGTCCCCGTCACCCTGCGGGCGCCTGACTTCCGGCTCAACGTCGACGAGCTGCGCCGGGCCGTGACCTCGCGTACCCGCCTGCTCCTCGTCAACTCCCCGCACAACCCGACCGGCACGGTCCTGACCGACGACGAGCTGCGCGCGATTGCCGAGATCGCCTGTGAGCACGACCTGCTCGTCGTCACCGACGAGGTCTACGAACACCTGACGTTCGACGGTATCGTCCATCGGCCTCTCGCGTCGTACGACGGGATGCGTGACCGTACCCTCACCATCTCCAGTGGCGGCAAGACGTTCTCGTTCACCGGCTGGAAGGTCGGCTGGGCCATCGGACCCGCCGATCTCGTTCGTGCCGTGATGATGGCCAAACAGTTCATGACCTTCACGTCCGGCGCACCGCTCCAGCCGGCGATCGCCGCAGCGCTCGACCTCGACGACAGCTACTACACCGACCTCCGCACCAGCCTGCAGGCCAAGCGGGACCGCCTGTGCGAAGGTCTGCGCACCGTCGGCTTCGACGTCTTCGTCCCCCAGGGCACGTACTTCGCGAGCACCGACATCCGTCCGCTCGGGTATGACGACGGGGTCGACTTCTGCCGACGGCTTCCCGAGCTGTGCGGTGTCGTGGCCATTCCCACCCAGGTCTTCTACGACGACAAGACCGCCGGCAAACCCCTGGTGCGGTGGGCCTTCTGCAAGCGCGACGACGTGATCGACGCAGCGATCGAGCGACTGACAGCCCTTCGACGGTGACGCCGGGGTAGGCCTGACCAGCGCCCCGGCGCCAGAGGTCAGCGACGCGGGCGGCGGAGGCGGCGGCGAAGGTCGCTAGGTCGGCCGTCCGACGGTGGGCCATCCGCGGGGTGGCAGCCAGGGCGAGGCGGGCGGCCCCGCCGGAGGTGGCGACTGCGGCGGCGGCAGGATCCCGTCGACATCGCGGCGCGGGCCTCGGGGCGGACCGAATCTCGGACCCGCCGGATCTGGGACGTCCTCCGAACGGCCGGGACCGCCCGTTCGACCCCCATCTCCCGTACCTTCAGAACCTCCCGGTCCACCGAACCAGGCTCGCGCCGGACGGCTCCACATCAGGAGGATCGAGACGCCGATGTACAGGCTGACGAGCCAGGCGACGGGTCCGGCCAGCAGGGCGAGGACCCCGACCAGACCTCCGATCACCGTCAGGACCACGCGCGCGGAGCGGTGTCGACGCAGGACGTAAAAGCCGAGCACCAGCGAGGAGACGCTGAGCACGGCCAACGCCATGATCGTGTAGCGCAGTACCTCGCGGGCGCCCTCGAGCGTGAGCCCGAGGGTCGCGGCCTGTTCGCTCTTGATGACCTCGCGAAGGGTGTCGGTCACCTGGCTGCTGTTGAGCTGGTTGGCCGTGCTGATCAGCAGCACCAGCGCCATCGCGCTGCCCACTACCGCCGCGAGTCCGCCGACCGTCACCTCGCGCGGGCGGGAGCGCAGCCCGCCGCCGGAGGACCGGCTCGGGAACTGGCTCACGGTGACGTCACTCCTCGTCTACGGCTCGTCGTCGTGGTCGGTCGCGCTCCCCGCCACGTCATCGCCGACCGGTCGTTCGATGCCGCGGACCGTCAGCGCGTCCGCCGCCTCGTCACGGTCGACCAGCACCGTGTCGCCGTCGCTGACCTGGCCGGCCAGGAGCGCTCGGGCCAGCGCGTCCCCGATCGAGCTCTGGACCAGCCTACGCAACGGGCGTGCGCCGTAGGCCGGGTCGAAGCCCGTGACGGCGAGCCACTCCCGTGCTGCGACCGTGACGTCCAGCGTGATGCGGCGGACGGCGAGCCGGTCTGCGAGCGCCTGCACCTGGAGGTCGACGATGTGGTTGAGCTCCTCGGTTCCGAGCGGCTCGAACAGCAGCACCTCGTCGAGCCGGTTGAGGAACTCCGGCTTGAACGCCAGGCGGACCGCTCCCATCACCGACTCGCGGCGCTGCTCGTTGTCGAGCAGCGGGTCGACGAGGAACTGGGAGCCGAGGTTGCTCGTCAGGATCACGATCGTGTTGCGGAAGTCGACCGTGCGGCCCTGTCCGTCGGTGAGGCGGCCGTCGTCGAGCACCTGGAGCAGGACGTCGAACACCTCCGGATGGGCCTTCTCGACCTCGTCGAGCAGGATGACGGAGTAAGGACGCCGGCGCACTGCCTCCGTGAGCTGGCCGCCCTCGTCGTAGCCGACGTAGCCGGGAGGCGCGCCCAGCAGTCGTGCCACCGAATGCTTCTCGGCGTACTCGCTCATGTCGATCCGGACGATGGCCCGCTCGTCGTCGAACAGGAAGTCGGCCAACGCCTTGGCCAGCTCCGTCTTGCCGACGCCCGTCGGGCCGAGGAAGAGGAACGACCCGGTCGGGCGGTCCGGGTCGGAGATACCGGCCCGCGCTCGACGTACGGCATCTGACACCGCCATGACCGCGGCCTGCTGACCGACCACGCGACGACCCAGCTCGTCCTCCATCCGGAGCAGCTTGCCGGTCTCACCCTCGAGCAGTCGTCCGGTCGGGATGCCGGTCCAGGCGGCGACGACCTCGGCGACCTCGTCGGACCCGACCTCCTCGCGCACCATCGGTGCGAGCTCTTCGGCCTCGGCGGCCTGGGCGTCGGCGAGCTCCCGCTCGAGGTCACGCATCTCCTCGAACTCGATCTGGGCAGCCCGACGGAAGTTGTCCTCGCCACCTTCACGCGTCAGGCGTTCGGCCTCGGTGCGCAGCTCGTCGATGCGCTGCTTGATCTCGCCCACGCGGTTGAGGCCGACCTTCTCGCGCTCCCAGCGCGCCTCGAGTGCCCGCAGGTCCTCGGACTTGTCCGCCAGTTCTTGTCGCAGGGTGACGAGGCGTTCCTTGCTGGCGGGGTCGGCTTCTGACTCGAGGTGGAACTCCTCCATCTTGAGCCGGTCGACCGCACGCCGCAGTTCGTCGATCTCGACCGGGCTGGAGTCGATCTCCATCCGCAGCCGTGACGATGCCTCGTCGATGAGGTCGATCGCCTTGTCGGGCAGCTGCCGTCCGCTGATGTAGCGGTCGGACAACGTCGCGGCGGCGACCAGGGCGGCGTCGGCGATCGAGACCTTGTGGTGCGCCTCGTAGCGCTCCTTGAGCCCCCGCAGGATCGCAATCGTGTCCTCGACCGAGGGCTCGCCGACGAACACCTGCTGGAAGCGCCGTCTCGAGGGCAGCGTCCTTCTCGATGTGCGACCGGTACTCGTCGAGCGTTGTCGCGCCGATCAGCCGCAGCTCACCCCGCGCGAGCATCGGCTTGAGCATGTTGCCGGCGTCCATCGCCGACTCCCCCGTCGCCCCGGCTCCCACGACCGTGTGCAGCTCGTCGATGAACGTGATGATCTGGCCCGCGGAGTCCTTGATCTCCTCGAGCACCGCCTTGAGCCGCTCCTCGAACTCACCGCGGTACTTGGCCCCCGCCACCATCGCGCCGAGGTCGAGCGAGAGCAGCTTGCGCCCGCGCAGCGACTCGGGCACGTCACCGGCGATGATCCGCTGCGCGAGTCCTTCGACGACGGCGGTCTTGCCGACGCCGGGCTCGCCGATGAGGACCGGGTTGTTCTTCGTACGCCGGCTGAGCACCTGCACGACGCGGCGGATCTCGCTGTCACGTCCGATCACCGGGTCGAGCTTGCCGTCACGCGCCAGGGCCGTCAGGTCGACGGCGTACTTCTCGAGCGCCTGGTAGGTGGACTCCGGATCGGGAGACGTCACGTGCGCCGACCCCCGCACCGACGCGAACGCGGCCTCCAGACCGTCCGCCGTGGCACCGCGTGACTCCAGCAGGTCCTGCACCGCACCGGGCACCCGGGCCAGCGCCACGAGCAGGTGCTCGGTCGAGACGTAGTCGTCCCCCATGGACTCGGCCAGCTTGGTCGCGTCCTCGAGCGACTGGATCGTGGCGCGCGCGTACGACGGCGACGCCACAGAAGCACCGGTGGCAGCGGGGAGCCGCCGCATGGTCTCGGCAGCCGCCGCGCTCACTTCGGCGATGTCGACGCCGACCGCGCGCAGCAGCGCGCCCGCGATCCCGTCGGTCTGCGCGAGGAGAGCGCTGAGCAGGTGCACGGGCTCGACGGCCGGATTGCCGGCCGAGGTGGCGGACTCGATGGCGGCGCCGATCGCCTCTTGGCTACGCCGGGTGAACTTCGATGCGTCCATGATTCCTTCTTCGGTGGCGGCCACCCCCGCGAATTGCGGGAAATCGCAGGGCGACACGCCGGTTGGGTCATGCACCTTCCCGCAATTCGCGGAGAAGGGTGGAGGTGGGTCAGGGTGAGGGGAACGGGCCGGGCTGCCAGCGCGTGAGGGCCGACACGGTGCGTACGGCGGGCAGGTTCGGCAGGGCAGCGCGGGTAGCGGCCACCAGCTCGTCCTCGAGCTCGGCCACCCGGGCACGCAGCGCCGCCACCTGGTGCTCGAGCTCGAGGATGCGGCGTACGCCCTCGATGCCGATACCGGTCGAGGTCAGCTCGGCGACGGTACGCAGCAGCTCGATGTCGCGCTGGGAGTACCGGCGCCCGCCCCCGCTGGTCCGGCCGGGGCTGACCAGTCCCATCCGGTCGTAGCTGCGCAGTGTCTGCGGGTGCATGCCGCTCAGCTCGGCGGCGACGCTGATGACGAAGACCGGAGCCTCCGGATCGCTGAGGTCGAAGGTGATACGTGTCCTACCCGGCATGGCTGTGTCCTCCTCGCTTGGCACGGTCGACCAAGGTCGCACGCGGGTCGTGGCCGGACATGGCCTCGCGATAGGCCTCGACCGCCGCCCGCTCTGCGTCTCCGAGCGTCTTCGGCAGCTCGACGTCGACGGTGACCAGCAGGTCGGCCTTGGTGCCGTCACGTCGCGTCGCGCCCTTGCCCTTGACCCGGAACGTGCGGCCGTTGGGCGTGCCCGCCGGGATCTTGAGGGTCACGGTTGAGCCGTCGGTCGTCGGGACCGCGATGGACGCGCCGAGCGCGAGCTCGTCGAAGCGCACCGGCACGGTCACCGTGACGTTGTCGTCCTTGCGGCCGAACAACGGGTGCGGCTGCACGTGCACCGAGACGTACAGGTCACCGTTCGGTCCACCGCGCTCGCCCGGTGCGCCCTTGCCGCGGAGCCTGATCCGTTGACCGTTCCTGACCCCGGGCGGGATCCGGGCCGAGATCGTGCGCGTCGAAACGCCGCGGCCGGAGCCGTGGCACACCGGGCAGGGGTCGTCGACCTTGAGCCCGCGACCGAGACAGTCGCGGCACGGCTCGGTCATCGCGAAGCCACCGGACCGGCTCGTCGTCTGCATGCCGGACCCCTGGCAGGTCGGGCAGACCCGTGGCACGGTCCCGGCCTTCGCACCGGTGCCCGAGCAAGCCGAGCAGGCTTCTTCGCTGCTGAGCCGCAGTGACAGGGTGTGGCCCTCGAGTGCCTGGTCGAACGTCAGGTCGGCCTCGGTCTCGACGTCCTGCCCGCGGCGCGGACTCGTCCGGACCCGGCTGCCGCCGCCGAACAGCCCCCCGAAGAGATCGCTGAAACCGCCCCCACCGCCACCGCCACCGCCGCCGCCGAACAGGTCGCTGAAGTCGGCCCCGCCGGCTCCCTGGCCGCCGGGAGCGCGGAAGGCTCCGTTGGCGAAGAGGGTGCGTTGCTCGTCGTACTCACGACGCCGCTCGCGGTCGGACAGAACGGAGTACGCCTCGGAGATCGACTTGAAGCGCTCCTCCGACTTCCCGTCGCCGGGGTTGGAGTCGGGGTGGTGAGCACGCGCGAGCTTGCGGTAGGCCTTCTTGATGTCGGCCTCCGACGCGTCCTTGGCGACACCGAGGACCTCGTAGAAGTCCTTCGTCGCCCAGTCAGCCGGGCTCATGTTCCCCTCCTCTCACCCTCGATCATCGTGCCCGCAGCGGGTGTTCAGCCGCGGTCGCCGTTCGTGTCGACACCGTCCTCGCCGTCGTATGGCGTCTGGGCGGGTGGCCCTGCCGCAGCATCGTCGGCTCCGCTGTCCGCCGTGGCACCCGCGTCTTCGGGTGCCGCGTCATCTGACGCGTGGGCGACCGCATGCTCCGGCTCGACCACGGCGACCCGGGCGGGCCGCATGATCCGCTCGCCCAGCCGGTAGCCGACCTGCAGCACGGTCTGCGCGACCGGCTCGGTGACATCGTCGGAGTAGCGATGCATGAGCGCCTCGTGGATCTTCGGGTCGAACGGGTCGCCCTCGGTGCCGAACGGCTCGAGCCCCAGGCCGGTCACGATCCGCTCGAGCGACTCGGCGACGGCCTTGAAGCCACCCGACAGCTCGTCGTGCTCACGTGCCCGACCGATGTCGTCGAGCACGGGGAGCAACGCCGTGAGTACCGAGGCAACGGCGGTGTCCTTGACCAGTTCACGGTCGCGGTCGACCCGGCGCTTGTAGTTGACGTACTCGGCCTGGAGCCGCTGGAGGTCTGCGGTGCGCTCGGCCAGAGTGGCCTCCAGCTCGGTCGAGTCCGTTGCTGCGGTCGGCGGTGTCGCGGTCGGCTCCGGACCGGTCCCGCCCTCGTCGGAACGAGCGGGCTCGGAGGGAGCCGCCGGTCGCGGCTCCCTCACCTGTCCGGTCTCGGGATCGATGCGCCGCTTGTCGCGAAACACCGGTTCGCCGTACTCGCTGCTACCAGCGGTCACTTGCTCTCACCCTCGGTCGAACCCTCGCCGGCCTCCGATGATGTGGCGCCGGACGGTTCGGAATCGGTGCCCTCGTCGACGATCTCGGCGTCGACGACATCGTCATCGCCGGCCGCTGTGTCCGCCCCGGAGGCAGTGGCGCCCTCGGCCGCGGCAGCGCTCTCGTACATCGCCGAGCCCATCTTCTGGCTCGACGTGGCGAGCTTGGCGGCAGCTGCCGAGATCGCGTCGTTGTCGTCGCCCTCGAGGGCCTTCTTGACGTCGGCGATGTCGGTCTCGACCTCGGTCTTGACGTCGTCGGGGATCTTGTCGGCGTTCTCGCTGAGGAACTTCTCGGTCGAGTAGACGGTCGAGTCGGCCTGGTTGCGCAGCTCGACGGCTTCCTTGCGCTTGCGGTCCTCCTCGGCGTACTGCTCGGCGTCGTGCACCATCTTGTCGATGTCTTCCTTCGACAAGGCCGAGCCGCCCGTGATCGTCATCGACTGCTCGCGACCGGTGCCGCGGTCCTTGGCGGACACGTGCACGATGCCGTTGGCGTCGATGTCGAAGGTGACCTCGATCTGCGGGATGCCACGCGGTGCCGGCGGCAGCCCCGTCAGCTCGAAGTTGCCGAGCAACTGGTTCGCGGCCGCCATCTGGCGCTCACCCTGGTAGACCTGGATCATCACCGAGGGCTGGTTGTCGTCCGCGGTGCTGAAGACCTCCGACCGCTTGGTCGGGATCGTCGTGTTGCGCTCGATGAGGTTGGTCATCACGCCGCCCTTGGTCTCGATGCCGAGGCTGAGCGGGGTGACGTCGAGGAGCAGCACGTCCTTGACCTCGCCCTTGAGGACACCGGACTGCAGCGCTGCACCCACGGCGACGACCTCATCGGGGTTGACGCCCTTGTTGGGCTCCTTGCCCTTGGTGAGCTCCTTGACCAGGTCGGTGACCGCCGGCATCCGGGTCGAGCCACCGACGAGGATCACGTGGTCGATCTGGTCGACGTTGACACCGGCGTCCTTGATGACCGACTGGAAGGGCTGCTTGGTGCGGTCGAGCAGGTCGGCGGTCAGCTTCTGGAACTCGCTGCGCGTGAGCTTCTCCTCGAAGTGCAGCGGCCCGGTCTCGCTCAGCGTGATGTAGGGCAGGTGGATGGTGGTCTCGGACGACGAGGAGAGCTCGATCTTCGCCTTCTCGGCAGCCTCCTGGAGGCGCTGCCGGGCGATCTTGTCCGCGCCCAGGTCGGTGCCGTGCGCGTTCTTGAACTCCTTGATCATCCACTCGACGATCTTGGCGTCCCAGTCGTCACCACCCAGATGGTTGTCACCACTGGTGGCCTTCACCTCGACGACGCCGTCGCCGATCTCGAGCAACGACACGTCGAACGTGCCACCGCCGAGGTCGAAGACCAGGATCGTCTGGTCGGACTCCTTGTCGAGTCCGTAGGCCAGCGCCGCCGCTGTCGGCTCGTTGACGATGCGCTGCACGTTGAGCCCGGCGATCTCGCCGGCTTCCTTGGTGGCCTGCCGCTGGGCGTCGGAGAAGTACGCCGGCACGGTGATGACCGCATCGGTGACCGACTCGCCGAGGTAGGACTCGGCGTCGCGCTTGAGCTTCTGCAGGATGAAGGCCGAGATCTGCTGCGGCGTGAAGGTCTTGTCGTCGATCTTCTGGTTCCAGTCGGTGCCCATGTGGCGCTTGACGGAACGGATGGTGCGGTCGACGTTGGTGACGGCCTGCCGCTTGGCAACCTCACCGACGAGCACCTCTCCGTTCTTGGCGAAGGCGACGACGGACGGGGTGGTGCGAGCACCCTCGGCGTTAGCGATGACGGTGGGGTCTCCACCCTCGAGGACGGCTACGACGGAGTTCGTCGTACCCAGGTCGATTCCGACCGCACGAGCCATGGTGGTCTTACCTTTCAACGAAGTATGAACAAGCATGAGTCTTGTCGACTCAAGTTTTACCGGACAATCGAGCGAACTCCAAAAGTTGAGTCGGTTTCGCTCAGGTTCCTGTCTGGTACAACGCCTGACCTGGCGATTTCTTCCCTGCCACCGGCGTATTTTTCGCCAGCCCGCCCGGCGGAGGCGGCTTTCAGTCCGCGACGACGCGGGCCAGCAAGGCCCTCAGGTCGGCGTCGGTGCGCTTCCCGAGCCGCTCGGTGACGCGGGTCTGCACCTCCGCCGCGGCGGCGCGCGCGAGCCCGAGGCGTTTCAGGCCGGCCGGCGTCAGCGTCAGGTCGTAGCACCGGCGGTCGTCGGGGTTGCGCTCGCGGCGCACCAGGCCGGCAGCCTCGAGGTGACCCACGAACGACAATGCTGCCGGCGGGCTCACGCCGAGCGCCTGCGCGAGGTGGTTCTGCGAGCACGGCTGGTCGCTCGCGATGGCGGACAGGACCCCGAAGTCGCGGGGATCCAGACCCAACGGCGCAAGGGCTTCCTGGGCCCACAGGCGCAGCACCCGATGAGCCTGGGCGATCAGGAAGCCGGCATACCGCGACAGCGACTCGATGGCCAACCAGGCCTCGCCGTCGAGCAAGGTCGACAACACCGATCGCAGCCGAGCCCGCTCGGTCTTCGTCAGCGACTCGGTCAGGAGCAGCTCTCCGCGGTCGAGGTCGGCGAGCAACCGGTCCAGCGCCGCCGATCCCGCCGCCGTCAGTCGCAGCGCGTAGGACCGTCGGTCGTAGGGGTTGCGTTCGCGGATCACCCAACCGCGGGCCTCCATGTCGTCGACCACCTTGACCATGATCGTGCGGTTCACCCCGGTGAGGTCGGACAGCGCCCGCTGAGACAAGGCGCCGCGCTCGGCGAGGATCGCGAGCATCGACACCTCGCGGACCGGGATCTCGTGGTCGATGCACGCCCGGGCGCTCGCGGTCGCCTTGGCGTAGGCGCGTCGGAGCAGGTAACCCGTGAACTGGGGCAGCTCAGCGGAGGCCGACGTCACCATGGCCCGACCTCCTCAGCTCGACGCGGGGGACCAGGCCGGCGGTTGCCGACCCGTTGCGCGACCCATCACCGTATTGATCATTAACCTCTTTGATCATCTGCACCAGTCCCGAGCGGCTCGACCCGGGAGCAATACCCCAAACCGGAAGGTTCATCGGGGTTCACCCTGAGTTCCACCATGATTTCACGAGATTGATCATTAACTATATTGACGGTTTCTAGGAGAGGTCAGTACGTTCGTCGAAAGACATGGGGGCGGGCACCGATCACCGACCGATGAGTTCTGGCGGCGACGTGGGTCCACCCTCGTGACTGATCAGGCGGCGCAGCGCCGCACGAGGACCGGGAGTGATCGTGGAACGTTGGGCTCGACTCGTCATGCACCACCGCAGGATCGTCAGCGCGATCTGGCTGGTCTTGTTCGTCGGAGGGGTGTTCTCTGCCGGACAGCTGAGCGACCGCTTGTCGCTGGACTTCTCCCTGCCAGGCCAACCCGGTGACAAGGCGGAGCAGCAGCTGATCAAGAGCTACGGCGTCAGCACGTTCGACACCTACGTCGCCGTCGTAACCGTCCCCGAGGGGCAGACGGTGGAGCAGAACCAGGCCGCGGTGACTCAGGTCTTTGACGCGGGCGTCCAGGCTGTCCAGCAGGACCCGAAGCTGACCGCGATCCAAGACATGAAGCTGCGCGTGGTCAGCTTCGCGAACACCGGCGACGACACGTTCATCACCGATGACGGCCGTACGACGTACGCGCTCATCCAGGCTCCCATCCCCGTCACCTTTGGCCCCTACATCGAGGAAGCCATGGACCCGGCACTCGAGACGGCAGCCAAGAGCCAGGGCTTCGAGAGCAGCCTCACGTCGTACAGCCTGCTTGCAGCAGGAGGGGACACCGAGGGACCGAGCGTGCTGGTGGAGACGCTCTTCGGCGCGACCGGAGCACTGCTGGTGCTGATCTTCGTCTACGCGTCGTTCCTGGCCCTGTTGCCGCTGCTGATCGCGGCGGTGTCCATCCTGACGACCTTCATGATCGTGCTCGGCTTGACGACCTTCAGCGACGTCAGCGTGATCGTGCAGTTCCTGATCGCCCTGATCGGGCTGGGTGTGGCGATCGACTACTCGTTGCTCCTGGTGTCGCGATGGCGTGAGGAGCGGGCACACGGTCTCGACAACGAGGAGGCGGTCGTCGTGGCGATGAAGACCGCCGGGCACGCAGTGCTCGCATCGGGTGTCACGGTGGCCATCAGCCTGGTGGCACTCATCGTCGTCCCTGTGCCGTTCCTGCGCAGCATGGGCATCGGCGGCATGCTGATCCCGCTTGTCTCGGTCTCGGTCGTCCTGACCTTGCTCCCGGCTTTGCTGTCCAGCATCGGTCCCCGGATCGACTTCCCGCGGATCCGTCATGAGGGCAAGGCTTCCCGTGGCTGGAGCGCCTGGGGTCGCCTGGTCGTCGCCCACCGCTTCGTCGCCACCGCGGCCGCGCTCGCGATGCTCACGCTGCTCATCCTCCCGGTCTTCAGCCTCAAGATCGGCCAGTCGGGACTCGAATCACAAGCGCGGAGTGGCGCACGGTTCGACACTCTGCAGACCCTGCGGGAGGGTGGCGTCGGCGCCGGGGTGCTGACCCCCATCGAGGTGCTCGTTCCGGCCGGCGATGCCGAGGCCACCATCGAGGCTGCCCGCGGGGTCGCCGGGATCCAGGCCGCCTTCGCCGGCGACACCCAGGGCGACGTTGCAGTCGTCGACGTGCTCCCCACCGACGTCACCGTCGACAGTTCCGGCACGGCTCTGGTCGACAACGTCAGGACCGCAGTCGAAGGAGCCGTCGGCGGCGAGGTGCTCGTCACCGGGCTCGGCGCCACGGTCGAGGACTACTTCAGTGCGGTGTACGACAAATTCCCGTACGTCCTCGCGCTCATCGCCTTCATCACGTTCATCCTGCTGGTCCGCACGTTCCGGTCCCTGCTTCTGCCCATCAAGGCCGTGATCCTCAACCTGCTCTCTCTCGCGGCTGTCTTCGGCTCGGTCGTGTTCTTCTGGCAGATGGGGCACGGGTCGGATGCGATCTTCAGCGTCGCACCCACCGGCGCCATCACGTTCTGGCTGCCGGTGCTGATCTTTGCCTTCCTGTTCGGTTTGTCGATGGACTACGAAGTGTTCATCCTGGCCAGGATGCGTGAGGAGTACGACGCCACGGGCGAGACGAATGCGGCCGTCATCACCGGGATAGGGCGCACCGGACGCCTCGTCACCTCTGCGGCCTTGATCCTGTTCTTCGCGTTTGCAGCGCTGGCATCCTCCCCTGGCACCGACATCAAGGTGCTGGGAACTGCGCTCGGCGTCGGCATCCTGATCGATGCGACGATCGTGAGAGCGTTGCTGGTTCCTGCCCTGGTCACGACCTTCGGCCGATGGAACTGGTGGCTGCCCGGGTGGCTCGCGATGCTGCTACGCGTCGAGCCGTCACCTCTGCAGCCGAAGGGGTCCGACGAGCCGCCCTCGGCCAAGCCCGCCCCGGTCCTCGTCGACTGAACCGGCACCGGTCAGCTGAGGCGTCGCCCGTCCTTGTACGTCGCACGGACCAGAGGAACACCCGGCCGGTACGCCAGGTGGACGTAGGACGGAGCCGCGAGCACGGTCAGGTCGGCCCGCGCGCCGGGTGAGAGGAGGCCGACGTCGTCACGGCGCAAGGCGGCCGCGCCGCCGGCGGTCGCGGCCCACAGCGCCTCGGCCGGGCTCATCCGCATCTCGCGGACCGCCAGCGCGACGCACAGCGGCATCGAGGACGTGTAGCACGAGCCCGGGTTGCAGTCGGTGGCAAGCGCCACCGTCACCCCGGCATCGAGCATGGCCCGCGCGTCGGGGTAGGGCGAGCGGGTCGAGAACTCCACGCCGGGCAACAGGGTCGCGACGACGCCGGCGTCAGCCAAGTTGGTGATGTCGGCCGGAGTCGCGTAGGTGCAATGGTCGGCCGATGCGGCACCGACGTCGCACGCCACCGTGATGCCCGGGCCGGGCCCGAGCTGGTTGGCGTGGATACGGGGCAGGAGCCCGGCCGTCATACCGGCGGCGAGGATCGTCCGGGCCTGGTCCTCGTCGAACGCGCCGCGCTCGCAGAACACGTCGATCCAGCGCGCATGAGGCGCAGAAGCCTCGAGCATCGGCCCGGTCACGAGGGCGACGTACGCCGCCGGGTCGTCGCGGAACTCGGCCGGAACCACGTGCGCGCCCAGGAAGGTCGTCTCCGGTGTGAACTGACGTGCCACCGCCAGGCTGCGTGCCTCGTCGTACGTCGTGAGGCCGTAGCCCGACTTGATCTCGACCGTGGTCGTGCCCTGCCGTGCCATCTCGGTGACGAGACGGACGGCGTTCGCGGCGAGTGCCTCGTCGGTGGCGTCCCGCGTGGCCGCGACCGTGGTGGCGATCCCGCCGGCGGAGTAGCTGCGCCCCTCCATCCGGGCGGCGAACTCCTCGGCGCGGTCGCCTGCGAAGACGAGGTGGGCGTGGCTGTCGACGAAGCCGGGCAGCACAGCGGCGCCGGCCAGGTCGATGCGGTCGTCGGCTGCCGGCGCGGCTGCCGACTCCCCCACCCAGACGACCCGGTCGCCCTCGACCACCGCAGCAGCGTCGTGGACGATGCCCAGCGGGCCGCCGTATGTGGGGTCGTTGGTGACGAGCTCCCCGATCCGGTCGAAGACCAGGCTGGCGGTCACGAGACCACCAGGTCCCGAATCGCATGCGTGAGCCGGGCGCCGACACCGGCCGCGTCCAGGTCGACACGTCGCCCACCGGCGACCAGGTGACGTATGTCGCCAGAGGTGGCCGCGAACACCACGGTCTCCTCACCAGACCCTGTGCCGGCCGTCCGTGGCGACGCGTCGTCGATCGTGACCAGGTCGGCCCACTGTCCGACAGCGATCCGTCCGGCGTCGACGAACCCCAGCGACTCGTGCCCCGTCGACGTCCCCGCGACGAGCAGGTCGACGGCGCGCAGATGACCCCGCCGCTGGGTCGCCAGCCGCGCGTCGAGCTCGACGGCGCGCATCTCCTCGAAGGGGTCGATGACGGCATGACTGTCAGAACCGAGGGTCAGCCGCGCCCCGGCCGCAACGAGCTCGGCCGCCGGCCCGACCCCGTCGGCGAGGTCGCGCTCGGTGGTCGGACAGAAGCATGCATACGCGTTCGACGACCCCAGGGCCGCCTGGTCCGCCGCAGTCAGATGCGTTGCGTGGACCGCTGACAGCCCGGCGTCGATCACGCCCTCCTCTGCCAGCAGTTGTGACGGGGTCAGCCCGTAGGCCCGGAAGCAAGCCTCGTTCTCGGCGACCTGTTCGGACAGGTGCACGTGCACGGGGGCATCCGGCCGGGCTTTCGCGACGGTCGAGAGGTCAGCACGCGGGACGGCGCGCACCGAGTGGATCGCGGTGCCGACCCGCACGCGTTCGTCCTGGACGTCAGCGCTCGCTGCCAGCGTGGCGACCCGCTCGGCCCACGACGCCGCGTCACCGTCACTGAACCGACGCTGGACGCCCTCGGGAGCTGCGCCGAAGCCGGCAGACAGGTAGCACGTATCGAGAAGCGTGATGCGGATACCCGCATCCGTGGCAGCCGCGACAAGGGCGAGCCCCATCGCGTTCGCGTCGTCGTACGGTGTCCCGTCGGGCTCGTGGTGAAGGTAGTGGAACTCTCCGACCGCGGTGTAACCGGCGAGCACCATCTCCTGGTAGGTCGCCAGCGCCAGGGCGTAGTAGCTGTCCGGATCGAGCCGTTCGGCAGCGGCATACATGGCGGCCCGCCAGGTCCAGAACGATCCCGACTCGCGCTGGGTGCGACCGCGCAACGCACGATGGAAGGCGTGGCTGTGACAGTTCGCAAAGCCGGGAATCGTCAAGCCTGCAAGGCGAAACGCTCCGTCAGGTGCCGTCGCGCTCGTGGTGACCCCGGTGATCCGGTTGCCGTCGACGGTGACCAGGACTCCAGCAGCCACGTCGCCCGGCCCCAGCCAGGCCCGCTCACACCAGTACGCCGTCATGCCACCAGCTCCGAGAGGACTTCCGTCAGCGCATCGACGCCGGCCAGGCAGTCGGCGGTCTCGGCGAACTCCTCGGGAGAGTGCGAGACACCCGTCGGGTTGCGTACGAAGAGCATGGCGGAGGGGATGCCCGCCAGCTGCAGGATTCCGGCGTCGTGCCCGGCTCCCGTGGGGATGATCGGCGCGTCGTCGAGGATGGCGGAGATCCGCCGTGCCAGCCCGGCGTCGAAGTCGACGGTGGGCACGACGGACTCGGCGGTGACGGTGACCGTCGTGCCGTCCCGGTCGGCGCGTTCGGCTGCCTGCCGCGCGATCGTCTCGACGAGACCCTCGACTGCGTGAGCATCAGAACCGCGCGCGTCCAGCCAGGCCCGCACCCGGGACGGGATCGCGTTGGTGATGTTCGGCTCGACGTCGACGCGGGCGAACGTCGCACGCAGCTCGTTGAGCCGGGCCTGCTTGTTGGCCGCCAGCGCCGTCATCGCGTAGGTGAGCATCGGGTCGTGGCGGTCCTGCATCGCGGTTGCGCCTGCGTGGTTGGGCTCGCCGTCGAACTCGAATCGCCACCTGCCGTGTGCCCAGCTGGCCGAGGCGACTCCGACAGGCGTTTCGCGATGGACGAGGTCGCGACCTTGCTCGACGTGCAGTTCGACGAACAGCGCTACGTCGTCGAGCCAGTCGGCTCTGCCCAGGTCGGGCTCGCAGCCGGCAGTCTCCATGGCGTCGAGCAGCCCCACGCCGTCCCGGTCGCGAAGCGCCGCGGCTTCCGCGGGTGCCATACGACCCGTCGCCAACCGCGAACCGAGACATGCGATGCCGAAGCGCGAGCCCTCCTCCTCGACGAACATCGCCACTCCGATCGGGCGGGTGGGCTCGACACCAGCTGCCTGTAGCGCGTCGATCGCGGCGAAGCTCGAGACGACACCGAGGGGGCCATCGAACGCCCCACCCTGGTCGACCGAGTCGAGGTGGGAGCCGATGAGAATCCCCTTGCCTGCTTGAGCTTTGGCCGGTCGCCACCACGCCACGGCATTGCCCTGGCCGTCGTACTCGGGCACCATCCCGCGGGCGGCGCACTCCTGGGCGTACCACGCGGCGCACTCGCGCTCGGCCGATCCGAAGGGTGCACGGAGGTAGCCGCCGGACCGTGGGTCACGGCCGATCGGCTCGAGCTCGCGCCACATCCGTTCGAACGTCACGTCTGCACTATCTCAGCCGACGGTGGCGCTGTGCCGCCGGCAGGCCTGATCCTGTCTGGTATCGCAGACCTCGAGGCGCCGACGGGTGTGACATCCTGCCCTTCGACGAGAGGAGGGGAGATGGACTTCCAGGACGTGGTCGAGCGGCGCCGGATGGTGCGCAACTACACCGACGACCCCGTCGCCCCCGCCGTCGTCGAGCGCATCCTGACCAACGCGCTGCACGCACCGAGCGCCGGCTTCAGCCAGGGCTGGGGCTTCCTGCTGCTCGACACCCGCGCCGACGTCGCCCGGTTCTGGGCGTGCACGACGGAGCCGGGCGCGCTCCCGGACAGCTGGTTGTCGGGAATGCAACGTGCACCTGTCATCGTCGTGCCGCTGTCGTGCAAGCAGGTCTACCTCGACCGGTACGCCGCGCCAGACAAGGGTTGGACCGACAAGGACGAGTCACGGTGGCCGGTGCCGTACTGGGACATCGACACCGGGATGGCGGCTCTCCTGATGCTCCAGACCGTGACGGACGAGGGGCTGGGCGCGTGCTTCTTCGGCATACCCCGTGAGCACTGGGCCGGGTTCCGCGCTGAGTTCGGGGTCCCGCCGGAGTACACCCCGATCGGCGCCCTCACGATCGGGCATCGCGCCCGCGACCGGAAGTCGCCTTCGCTCAAGCGCGGCCGTAAACCCCTCGCTGACGTCGTCCACCGCTCCCACTGGTGACCACAACTCACGGTTCAAAGGACCACAACTCACGGCTCAAAGGACCACAACTCACGGCTCAAGGAACCACAACTCACGGTTCAACGGAGGGAGAGGGTGGGGCGGGACCAGCCGCGGGAGGCGGGTTCGACGACGGCTTCGACCTGGGCGGCCAGCGCGTACAGCACGTGGTCCTGGCCAGGCTTGGCGGCCAGCATCGTCCCGATCGGCAGACCGGTCGACGTCCAGCCCGTCGGCAGCGACACCGCCGGCATCCCGGTGACGTTCCACGCGGCCGTGAACGGCGAGAACGCCTTCTGGTTCTCGAAGTCCTGCGCCGGGTCGTCGTCGTCACGCAGGGCGCCCACCAGGGCCGGCGGCTGAGCCAACGTCGGGGTCAGCACCACGTCGTACGGCGCCAGCATGCCGAGCGCGCCGGCCGCCGCCTGACGCATCCTGACCATGGCATCGAAGAACTCCACCGCACTCACGCGGGCACCCCGCTCGCGCAGCCATCTGGTCAGCGGGCGCACCTGCTCCTCCGCCGCAGGCGGCAACGGCCACGAGGCGGTCATCACAGACCACACCGTCTCGAACGTCGACACGATGTCGGGCCGGAACGGCTGCGGCACCTCGACGAGCTCGTGCCCCAGCGCGGTGAGCCGAGCAGACATCGCTTCGTACGCCGCCAGCACCTCGGAATCGACCGCCACATCGGCGATCATCGGGGTGCTGAACCGGGCCACCAGCAGCCGTCCCGGCTCACGGTCGCACCAGTCGAGATAGGACGTGCCGTCGGGTGGACCGACCGCCCAGTCCGAGTCGGTCACGGCCGGACCGACCATCACGTCCATGAAGGCGGCGCTGTCGCGAACGTTGGACGCCAACGGCCCCGAGGTCGACAGTCCCGTGATGTCGCCGTAGATCGGTGCCGAGCTGATCCGGCCTCGGCTCGGCTTGAACCCGACCAGCCCGGTCACACTCGCAGGGATGCGGATCGAGCCTCCACCGTCCGAGGCATGCGCCACCGGCAGCAGCCCGGCCGCGACGGCCGCCGCGGCCCCTCCTGACGAGCCACCCGCGCTGCGAGTCAGGTCGTACGGAGTCCTGGCCGGCGGCGCCACCTCGGGCTCGGTGTAGCACGGCGCACCGAACTCCGGCGTGTTCGTCTTGCCGAGGCTGACCATTCCGGCCCCCTCGATCCGGCGTACGACCTCGTCGGAGAAGTCCGGGATGTGTCCGCGCATCGCCGCCGACCCGAACGTCGTCTCGACCCCCCGCGTGGAGGCCAGGTCCTTGATGCCCGTCGGTACGCCGTCCAGCCGCGACTGGGTGAGCCCCTGCTCCCATCGACGACCCGCCTCCGCGGCCTGTTCACGGGCCCGGTCGGGCGTCAACCGGACGAAGGCGCCCACCGTCGCGTCGAGCTCCTCGATGCGGGCGAGGTAGTGCTCGACCGCGTCGATCGGCCGGGCCGTCCCGTGCCGGAAGGCCTCTGCCCATCCCAGCGCCGTCGAAGGAAACCGCTCACCGTCTCTCGCCATGACGCCACGCTAGACGCCCACGCCCGGTGGTTGCACGCGACCTCGGCAACCCCGCCCGACCATGGCGCGTCAGGGCGCCATCGGGATCGGCACATGGCGCTCGTGCGCCACCTCGTTGGCCCGGTCATATCCCGCGTCCACATGCCGGATGACACCCATGCCCGGGTCGTTGGTCAAGACCCGCTCGGCCTTCTGCGCCGCCAGGTCGGTGCCGTCCACGACGACGACCTGACCCGCGTGGATCGACCGTCCGATGCCGACGCCGCCGCCGTGATGGATCGAGACCCAGGTGGCACCGGACGCCACGTTCACCATCGCGTTGAGGAGCGGCCAGTCCGCGATCGCGTCGGATCCGTCGAGCATCGACTCGGTCTCGCGGTAGGGCGAGGCGACCGATCCGCAGTCGAGATGGTCCCGACCGATGGCCAGGGGAGCCGCCAGCTCGCCGGAGGCGACCATCTCGTTGAAACGGAGCCCGGCCCGGTGGCGTTCGCCGTACCCGAGCCAGCAGATCCGGGCCGGTAGACCTTGGAAGTGCACCTGGTCCTGCGCCTTCTTGATCCAACGGTGCAGCTTCTCGTCGTCGGGGAAGAGCTCGAGGACCGCCCGGTCGGTCGCAGCGATGTCTTTGGGGTCACCCGAGAGCGCGGCCCACCGGAACGGCCCCTTGCCCTCGCAGAACAGTGGCCGGATGTACGCCGGGACGAACCCCGGGTAGTCGAAGGCCCGGTCGAAGCCGCCCAGCCGGGCCTCGGCGCGCAGCGAGTTGCCGTAGTCGAACACCTCGGCTCCGGCATCCATGAAGCCGACCATGGCCTCGCAGTGCCGCGCCATGGCGTCCCGGGCCCGATCGGTGAAGTCGGCCGGGTCCTTCTCACGGAACGACACCCAGTCGTCGAAGTCGACTCCCACCGGCAGGTACATGAGGGGGTCATGAGCCGACGTCTGGTCGGTGACCACATCGATCGGCGCACCCATCGCCAGCAGTTCCGGCACCATCTCGGCAGCGTTGCCGAGGACCCCGATCGACAGCGGTTTGCGGGCATCCCGCGCTTCGATCGCGAGCTCGACGGCATGCTGCAACGACGTGGCCTGCACATCGAGATAGCGGTGCTCGATGCGTCGCTTGATCCGCGAGTCGTCGCATTCGATGCAGATGCACACCCCGTCGTTCATGGTCACCGCGAGCGGCTGGGCACCACCCATGCCGCCGAGACCGGCGGTCAGCGTGATGGTGCCGGCCAGGCTGCCGTTGAAGCGCCGGTCCGCCACCGCCGCGAACGTCTCGTAGGTGCCCTGCAGGATCCCCTGCGTGCCGATGTAGATCCACGACCCGGCGGTCATCTGCCCGTACATCGTGAGCCCCAGGTGCTCGAGCCGCCGGAACTCCTCCCAGTTGGCCCAGTCGCCCACGAGGTTGGAGTTGGCGATCAGGACACGCGGCGCCCACTCATGGGTCTGCATGATCCCGACGGGACGCCCGCTCTGCACGAGCAGCGTCTCATCGATCCGCAGGTCGGTGAGCGACCGAACGATGGCGTCGTACGACGGCCAGTCCCGCGCGGCCTTGCCCGACCCGCCGTAGACGACGAGCTCCTCGGGGTGCTCGGCCACCTCGGGATCGAGGTTGTTCATCAGCATGCGCAGTGGGGCCTCGGTCTGCCACGACCGAGCAGTGAGGTCGGTGCCTCGGGCGGCGCGAATGCTGCGGGACTCACTCATCGGGAGTTCCTTCCTGGAGCTGTTAGCGAAGGGGCGTGGGGAGGGCGGCGTCGGCGGCCGCGACGACGGCCCCGGTGGCCACGAACTGCACGGCCGCCTCGATGTCGGGGGCGAGGTGTCGGTCCGGGCCGGGACCCGGCACCTGGGTCCGCAGCGCAGCGATCACGGCGGCGGTGGCCGGCGCCGGTGCCAACGGTGCGCGCAGGTCGAGTCCGCGCGCGGCGGTCAGGATCTCGATCGCCAGCACCCGGGTCAACCCGTCGATGCTCTGCCGCAGCTTGCGGGCCGAGGACCAGCCCATCGAGACGTGGTCCTCCTGCATGGCGCTGGAGGGAATGGAATCGACGCTTGCCGGAGCGGCCAGCCGCTTCAGCTCCGAAACGATCGCGGCCTGGGTGTACTGCGCGATCATGTGGCCGCTGTCGACGCCGGGGTCGTCGGCCAGGAACGGCGGCAACCCGGCGTTGCGCGCGGTGTCGAGGAACCGGTCGGTCCGACGCTCGGCCATGCTCGCCACGTCGGCCACCGGGATCGCCAGAAAGTCCAGCACGTAGGCGACCGGAGCGCCGTGGAAGTTGCCGTTGCTCTCCACACGGCCGTCTTCGAGCACGACCGGGTTGTCGATGGCGGCCGCGAGCTCGCGCTGCGCGACCGTCGCGGCGTAGTCGACGGTGTCGCGAGCAGCTCCCAGCACCTGCGGCGAGCACCGCAGCGAGTAGGCATCCTGCACCCGGTTGCAGTCGGGGCCGCGATGGCTCTCGATCACGCCGGAGTCGGCCAGCAGAGCACGCAGGTTGGCGGCCGAGACCGCCTGCCCAGGATGGGGCCGCAGCTCCTGCAGGTCGGCCGCGAAGACTCGGTCGGTGGCCAGCAGCCCCTCGACCGACATGGCCGCCCCGATGTCGGCGACCTTCAGCAGCCGCCGCAGGTCGTGGATCGCCAGCACGAGCATGCCGAGCATCCCGTCGGTGCCGTTGATGAGGGCCAGCCCCTCCTTGGCCTGCAGCTCGACAGGAGTGATGCCGGCGCCCGCGAGCGCGTCAGCGGCCGGGCGCCTGACCCCCTGCTCGTCCACGACCTGGCCCTCGCCCATCAGCACCAGGGCGCAGTGCGACAGCGGGGCGAGGTCACCGGAGCAGCCGAGGCTGCCGTACTCGTGCACCAACGGCGTGATGCCGTGGTTGAGCAGGGCGGCAAGGGTCTCGGCCGTCTCGGCCCGCACGCCGGTGTGGCCAGTGGCCAAGGTGGACAACCGCAACAGCATGAGTGCGCGGACGACATCCGTCTCGACCGCCGGGCCGGAGCCCGCCGCGTGCGAGCGGACGAGCGACTTCTGCAGCTGGGTGCGCATCGCGGTGGGGATGTGCCGGGTGGCGAGCGCACCGAAACCGGTCGAGATGCCGTAGGCCGGTGTCGGGGCGGCGGCGAGCTCGTCGACCGCGGATCGCGCGGCCACGAGGGCCTTCCGGGCGTCCTCGGCCAGCTCGACCTTCGCGTTTCGACGGGCAACCGCGATCACGTCGTCGACCGATAGCGGCCCGACGCCGACGAGGACAGGTGAGGTCATGACCACATTCCACTCGGGTCGGGCGCATCCGGCCAGTGGGTGAAGGCGCTTACAATCTGAGATCCGAGACACGGCGGCTAGAGTCGATGCATGTCACCCGCCCAGGTCCCCGCCGCGACGCGCGCCCTTCGCGTGCTCCGTTTCCTGGCCGGCCAACCCGAACCCGTCCCGCTCGAGCGGATCGCGGCAGCGCTCGGGGCACCCCGGAGCTCGACGTACCACCTTGTCAACGCCATGATCGCCGAAGGCTTCGTGACTCATGTGGAGGACGAGCACCGCTACGCGCTCGGCGTCGCCGCCTTCGAGGTCGGCAGCGGCTACACCCGACAGGCACCGCTCCAGCGCCTCGCTCGTCGCCCACTGGCGGAGCTGGTGGACTCACTCGGGCAGTCAGGACATCTCGCGGTGCTGCACGGCCGCGACGTGTTCTACGTGCTGGAGGAGCGAGCCGTCCGGCGGCCAGTCCTCGTGAGCGACGTCGGCGTTCGGCTTCCCGCGCACATCACCGCGAGCGGACGGGCGATCCTGGCCGCGCTCCCCGCTGCCCAGATCCGGGCGCTGTTTCCCGACCGGGACGCGTTCGTGTCGCGGCACGGCACCGGGCCGAACAGCCTCAGCGCGCTGACTTCGGTGCTGGCCGAGACCCGGCAGCGTGGGTACGCCACGGAACAGGACGACGTGACGCCGGGTTTCGCCTCCGTCGCGGTGCCGGTGACCGACCACAGTGGTCATCCAGTGGCCGCGGTCGCGGTGACGTTCGCCTCGGACGAACCGCCCGAACTCGACGAAGCCGTCCGCCGCATCAGGTCGACGGCTTCGGTGTTGTCGCGACGAATAGGCGGGGGCTTACCACGCGACACGCATCTTCGCAACTCTTAGGCCCGACACGGTTGCAGGGGGTGACGTCCGTCACGAAAACACGTAGCCTCCCTCGGGGGCCTTCCTTCCCCTTCCCCGTTCGAGGTCACTGGAGGACATTCACGTGTCAGCACCTACCACCCGTCTCAGGCGTGGCGCCATCTCGGCCCTGGCGGCGGTCGCCGTCGCCGGCCTGACGCTCACCGCCGTTCCCAACGGAGCCGCGGCTCCTGCGCCCACGGCAGCGAAAGACCGAGCGGCCGCCACGTCGCCGGCGATGAAGAGCAGCGCCGAGCGCGAACGCAAGGGCTTCTACGACGCCCGCGCCGTCGCGGCGCCCAACACCATCGCCCCTGCCGAGAAGGCGCTCAAGGGCACCAAGCCGGCGCATGTCGCCGCGTTGCGTGCCGACATCGGGCCGTCAGCGATCGTCGACATCGACCCGCTGACCGGCACCCCGGCCAACCTCAGCGCGCTCGACCGGTACCTCACGGCGCCCAGCGGGGCGAGCGCCCGGTCCGTCGCGATGACCTACGTCCGCCAGCACCTCGCCGAGCTCGGCCTGCGTCGCGCCGACCTGAGCACGTTCCACCTGCGCAATGACTACGTCGACGTCGCGGGCATCCACCACCTTTCGTGGACCCAGTCCAGCGACGGCGTCACCGTGTTCGGCAACGGGCTCAAGGCCCACGTCGCCAAGAACGGCCAGCTCATCGCCTTGCAGGGCTCCCCGGTCTCCGGCCTGGCCGGCCTGACCGCCAAGGTCGCCAAGAGCCCCACTCTGTCCGCGGCCAGCGCCCGGACGGCAGCGGCCAAGGATGTCGGAGCCACCGCGGCGCCGGCCACCGAGCGTTCCGTCGCCGCAGGCAAGGGTGTCTCGCTCTGGTCCAACGGTGACCGCGTAGCACCGGTGTGGTTCGTGACGCCCTCAGGCGTACGGCTGGGCTGGTCGACGTACACCCAGTCCGGCGACGGACTCACCTACGCACACGTGGTGGACGCCAGCACCGGAGCCGTCCTGTACCGGCGTGACCTGGTCAACAACGACCGGGGCGACGGCCGCGTGTACGACTACTACCCCGGCGCCTCCCGCGGCGGCAAGGCCAAGGTGGTCAACTTCATCAAGAAGGGCTGGGTCCTCAAGGGCGCCAAGTGGCTGCACGGCGCGAACGTCTCGGCCTGGGCTGACGTCAATGACGACAACCTGGTCCAGAAGCGCGAGAAGACCCCGGTCCCCGGCAACAAGAAGCACCCGCAGTTCAAGCTGCACCCGTTCCACAGCAACAAGCTGTGCAGCAAGCAGTTCGTCTGCACGTGGAACCCCAACAAGGCGGGTTCGTGGCGGGTCAACAAGAAGGCGGACGTGACGAACGCGTTCTACCTGGCCAACACGTTCCACGACTACCTCGAGAAGGCCCCGATCGGCTTCACCGCGCGGGCCGGCAACTTCGAGAACGCCGACGGAGACCCCGTCCTGCTCAACGCGCTCGATGGCGCGTCGACGGACCACGGCCTGCCGGACGCCAACCACATCGACAACGCCAACATGTCGACTCCGCCGGACGGCATCGCGCCGACGATGCAGATGTACCTGTGGCACCAGCCGCACACGCCGACTCTACGACCCGTTCATTCCGGTGAGCGGTTCGTTCGACGCGAGCATCCTGTACCACGAGTACACCCACGGCCTGTCGAACCGACTGGTCACCGATGCGCAGGGCAACTCGACGTTGAACTCGATCCAGGCCGGAGCCATGGGTGAGGCCTGGAGCGACTACTACGCGATGGATTACCTCGTCCACAAGGGTTTGCAGCGAGACACGAAGAAGGACGGGCAGGTCCTGGAGGCCAAGTACACGCTCGCCAACCAGTTCCCGTTCCGCACGATGGCGATGGACTGCAGCGTCCACTCCAAGGCGCGCAACTGCACCGACCCGATCACCGGCAAGCGTGGTGGCTACACCTACGGCGACTTCCCGATGATCGGCGGTGCGCCCGAGGTGCACTCCAGCGGTGAGGTCTGGGCGCAGACGCTCTGGCAGATCCGCGAGACGTTCGGTCACCGTGTCGCCGACATGCTGACCACCCGCGGGATGGAGCTCTCTTCCAACGACCCGTCGATGCTCGACATGCGCAACGCGATCATCGAGGCCGACCGCGTGGTCTACCAGAGCCATCACACCAACGGGCTGTGGCGGATCTTCGCCCAGCGCGGCATGGGCTGGTACGCCGGGACGACCGAGGGCGGCGACACTCAACCGGCCGAGGACTTCCACACGCCGCCTGCACCGTCGCGTGGCGTCGGCACGCTGGCCGGTATCGTCACCGACCCGCTGACCGGCGACCCGGTCGAGGGTGCTCGCGTGACCATCACCGGACACCCGGGCTACACCGACACGACCAACGCGAACGGGGTCTACCAGATCGACAATGTCCGACCGGGTCGATACCAGAAGGTCGTGGTCGGCGGTGGCGGGTACGAGCAGGTCGTCAAGAAGGTCCTGGTCAAGGGGTCGTTCACCCGCAAGGACTTCCAGACCCGCCGTGACTGGGCCGCCGCACCAGCGGGGGCCGAGGTCTACGACTTCAACGGACCCGACTACACGGCGTTTCGGCTGTGGTCCCGAGGGGGCCATCGATCTGAGCCAGGGCCAGGTGTGGGGCAGCACCACCGGCAACGACAACGGCGACCCGACCGGCACCATGATCCCGAAGTATTTGGTGGTGAAGCTGCCGCAGGCGATCGACATCGGGACCGGGTCCGGCCTCAGTTCGGCCTTCAAGGTGGACCCGACGTCGGGCTGTGGTGACCCCGGTAGCTCGTCGACCGGCGACTTCACGATCGAGGTGGCTTCGGCTGCCACCGGTCCGTGGACCACGGTCGTCGATGTGAACGGGGAGGCCAACTGGCTTGACAGGACCCGGTTCACCGACCTGGCGGCCAGCCAGGCCGTCAACAACGTGCAGTACGTGCGCCTGACGCTCAACAGCCCCCAGGTGCCGGACTTCGCGACGAACTGCCCGAACGGTCCTTACGGCGGGTGCACCTACACGGACTTCACCGAGCTCGAAGTGTTCGGCACTCCGTAACCACCACCCGCAACCACCCGCAGCACAGCACCACCCGCAGCACAGCACCACCCGCAGCACCGAGGGCCGGCTCGCACCCCGCGAGCCGGCCCTCCCCTTTCTCCCCCCTCCCCCGACATCAGCAGGCGCCCAACCGGCCGTCCGCGTTTGCCTAGTTCACAAGCCAGGTGGCTTGTGAACTAGGCAAACGCCCCTTGCTGACCTGGGGTTTGCCTTGCAGACTTACCCCCACCAAGGAGGTGGCGGCGCATGGACCCGCACGAGCTCGAGCGGTACCTCAGCGAAACCTGGGAGTTCGAGGATCCGGAGGCGTCGTACGACGCGTTCCGAGCGGCCAGTGACGCGGCCGAGGACGGTAGCGCCGCAGGTCTCGTGCTGCGCACCCAGATGGCCCGGGCGCAGGGCCTCCGCAGCGATTTCAGCGACGCCCAGGCGATCCTCGACGCCGTCGCCCGTGAGCTCGACGCCGCCGGCGACAGCATCGGCGAGCAACAGCGCCACCACGTCCGAGCCCGGCTCGAGATCGAGCGCGGTCGGTTGCTGAACTCCAGTGGCTCGGCGGCCGCGTCCCGTCCCCACTTCGACACGGCGTACGACGAAGCCATGGCCGCAGACCTGGCCGGGCTGGCGGTGGACGCGCTGCACATGGCCGCCATCGTCATCGGGAGCACCGATGGCCCGGCGGCAGCCGAAGCCGTCAACGCGCGGGCCATCTCCGTGGCGGAGAACTCCGACGACCCCGAGGCACGCCGCTGGCTCGGTTCTCTGCTCAACAACCAGGGCTGGAACCGCCACGATGCGGGGGCCTTCGAGGAAGCGCTCGCGATCTTCCGGCGTGCTGTGGAGGTGCGGCAGCAGCAAGGCTCCAAGCGGGAGACGGCGATCGCACACTGGTGCGTCGGCCGATGCCTGCGGTCCCTCGAGCGGTACAGCGAGGCGCTCGAGATCCAGGAGATGCTCGCGTCCAGCCCAGCGGGCTCCGAGGACGGCTACGTCTACGAGGAGCTCGGCGAGAACCTGATGGCACTCGGTCGCGAGAAGGAGGCCGCCACCTACTTCTCCCGCGCCCACGAGCTGCTGTCACAGGACGACTGGCTGGTCGACAACGAGAGCGAGCGACTGGAGCGGCTGCTCACGCTCTCCGACGACTGAGCAGAGCGGCCGCCGGACCGGGCGGTCGCCGCATACGGTCGAGCGTCCGGAAGATAGGCTTCCCGGCACGTCCTTCACCTGCTGCCGGGGTCGGCTGCACGCCCTAGCCTCACCCGCAGGTCGATGACGCCGGGTTGGCCAACCGCGAGGAGACCCCATGCAGGTGCTTGCCATCGTCGTGTCGCTGGCGGTGACGATCGTCGCGATCGCGTTGTTCGCCAAGGCGATCGCATCCATCGTGGCGGTCGTCCGTACCGGGCAGCCGACCGTCGGCCGGTCAACGCGTCGAGGTGCGCGCTGGACCACGTTGGTCAAGGAGACGCTCGGCCACACCAGGATGCTGCAGTGGACGCACGTCGGGATCATGCACTGGTTCGTGTTCGTCGGGTTCGGCTTCCTGTTCTTCACCCTCGTCACGGCCTTCGGCCAGCTCTTCGATGCTGAGTTCGCCCTCCCGCTGATCGGTCACTGGATCGTCTACGACTGGGCGACCGAGCTGATCACGTGGCTGATGCTGGTCTCGATCGTGGGCCTGATCGCGATCCGAGTGACCCACCTGCCCACCGGATCGCGGGGTCGCTACAGCCGGTTCAGCGGTTCCCGGATGTGGCAGGCGTATTTCGTCGAGGCGGTCATCCTCGGCATCGGTCTCTGCATCATCACGCTGCGCGCTGCGGAGTATGCCGTCGCAGATCTCGACGGCACGGCCTCGCAGTCGCACTACCCGCTGACGTTCTTCATCGGTGACGCGTTCAGCGGGCTCAGTCTGTCCGCTCTGGAGAACCTGATCTACCTCGTGGCGATGCTCAAGATCGTCATCTCGTTCACGTGGATGATCGTGCTGTCGCTCAACACGACGATGGGTGTGGCGTGGCACCGGTTCACCGCCTGGCCCAACATCTGGTTCAAGCGTGAGGCGAACGGCCGCCCGGCGCTCGGTGCGTTGCAGCCGATGATGGCGGGCGGCAAGCCGATCGACTTCGAGAACATCGAGGATCTCGACGAGGACACGGTGTTCGGCGTCGGCAAGGTCGAAGACTTCACCTGGAAGGGCATCCTCGACTTCACCTCGTGCACGGAGTGCGGCCGCTGCCAGTCACAGTGCCCGGCCTGGAACACCGAGAAGCCGCTGTCGCCCAAGCTTCTCGTGATGGGGCTGCGCGAGCATGCGTATGCCAAGGCGCCTTACCTGCTGGCCGACGAAGCAGACCAGGCCAGCCTTGGTGACACCGTGACCAAGGAGGCCGATCGCCCCCTCATCGGCAATGCCGAGGCCTACGGTGTCATCGACCCGGACGTGCTCTGGTCGTGTACGTCGTGCGGCGCCTGCGTGCAGCAGTGCCCGGTCGACATCGAGCACGTCGACCACATCATGGACATGCGGCGCTACCAGGTGCTCGTCGAGTCGAACTTCCCGGCCGAGCTCAACCAGCTGTTCAAAGGCCTTGAAAACAAGGGCAACCCGTGGAACATGGCGCCCTCGGCGCGGATGGAATGGGCCAAGGACCTGCCGTTCGAGGTCAAACAGGTCGGCACCGATGTCGAGGATCTCGACGAGGTCGAATGGCTTTTCTGGGTCGGTTGCGCCGGCGCCTACGAGGACCGCGCCAAGAAGACGACCCAGGCTGTCGCCGAGCTGCTCCACCAGGCCGAGGTGTCGTTCGCGGTGCTGGGCGACGGCGAGACCTGCACCGGCGACCCTGCTCGACGCTCGGGCAACGAGTTCGTGTTCCAGCAACTCGCCATGCAGAACGCCGAGGTGCTCAAGGAGACCAAGGCCAAGAAGGTCGTCTCCACGTGTGCACACTGCTTCAACACGTTGAAGAACGAGTATTCCCAGTTCGGGGTCGAGCTCGAGGTCGTCCACCACACCCAGCTGCTCAACCGCCTGGTCCGCGACGGCCGCCTCACCCCGGTCGCCCCGGTCGAGTCCACGGTGGCCAAGCGCACGATCACCTACCACGACCCGTGCTACCTCGGCCGTCACAACCAGGTCTACGAGCCTCCGCGTGAGCTGCTCTCGATCCTGCCCGGCGCCTCCTTCAAGGAGATGCCACGCAACGGGTCACGCTCCTTCTGCTGCGGCGCCGGCGGCGCCCGCATGTGGATGGAGGAGAAGATCGGGGAGCGGATCAACCTCAACCGGTCGCGCGAGGCGGTCGGCACCGGTGCGGACCAGATCGCCGTCGGTTGCCCGTTCTGCCGCGTGATGATGTCGGACGGCCTCACCTCGCTGCAGGCCGACGGCAAGGCGCGCGATGAGGTCGAGGTGCTCGACGTCGCTCAGCTTCTGCTGGCCGCCGTCAGGAACGGCAACGGTACGACGCCTGCGTCTGGCACCGAAGCGGCCACCGAGGCTGAGACGCCGCGGACGGCGGACGAGACCGAACCTCGCGACGGCGTCACCGGCGACTGACCTACGACCGGCCCGAAGCGTGCGCTCCGCGCCGGTCGTCTTTGGATCCGTCAGCTCAGTGGGTGAACACTGACAATGTCGTCCGATCGAACGGGTTGCCGGCGAGGTCGGTGACCTTCAGCGAGTGGTTGGGGTTGAGCTCCACCTGGTAGTAGTTGTTGTTGAGCGGCGCGCTCGGGGTGAAAGTCGCCTTCCTGACCTTGCCGGTCAAGCAGTTGGCAGTGCCGCCACTTGCGTTCTGGCAGGTCCAGGTGCCGGACACGGGAGGTCCCTGCGTCGGGTAGGTCTGCTCCCGAAGCGTGACACTGCTGGTGTCGATCCCATTGACGTCCTCGTTGAACCGCACCAGGATCGGGTCACTCACACCGATGCTCGAGGTCGTCTTCGCCACCGGGACCCCGTGATCACCGGCCTTGACCGTGATGGTGCCGGCCCTGTACGAGCGATAGTTTCCGGCCATGTCGTAGACGACCACCGTCGCCTTCCACTTGCCCGGCGCGGAAAAACACTTCACGATCCTGGCGGAACCCTTCCAAACGCCGTCCTTCACCGTTCCCGACACCCGGTGCATGCTGGCCACGGCACCGAAGCCTCGCGGGCCGGCGAACGAAACGAAGACATTGCTGACGCCTGACTTGGCGTCCGTCGCCCGCACCGTCACGTCCACCGACTTGTTCGTCTTGCGAACGTCGAGCGTCCCCGGCGTCCGGGCGTACGACCGCTTCGTCGGCTTGACGCCGTCGGAGCCGCTGACCACCCGCAAGGTGCGCGGGAAGTGCAGGGTGCCGAGCTTGGCATAGCTGTACGACGTGTAGTTCTGCACGTTGTCGACGAGCTGGACCGACGAAACCTTCCAGGTCTTCGTGCCCACCCAGGTCGGCACGACAGCGCTGCCCCGATAGGTGGTCCCCGAAACGTGGCGGAGATACGCAGCCGATTCCCCCTGTCGCTCCGCCGGTGAAGACGACGGACGCGTAGGCCAGCCCGGACTGCTTCTCGTTGACCGTGGCCGTCACCGTCACCTGCTGTGTCTTCGCGGTGGTGTTGACGGACTTTGGCGTGAACGAGAACCGGGTCAGCGTCGGCTTGGTCGTGTCTCGGTTGGACTTCACCGTGAGCGAGGTCGGGAAGCCGCCGGCCTGTAGATCCGGTTGCTGGAGGTAGAGGGTCTGGCCGGCCTTGTCGTCCACGGTTACGTAGGAGATGGCCCAGGTACCGGGCTCCGTGCCCTTCGGCACGATCACCTTCCCGGACCAGCTCGTGCCCTTCTTGCGCAGGGCGCCATAAAGGTACTGACCGCCCGTCGGAGAGTTCAGCGAGACCGAGACTCCCGAGACGCCCGACGCATGGCCGGGACCGCCGGTGTCCTTGGCCTTGGCGGTGAGGGTGATGACCTTGGCCTTGCTGCGCACGTCAACCATGGCTGGCACGTGCAGCACGGTGAGCTTGGGGTCTCCGTTGTCCTTGTTGTAGCACCCGTTGAGCGGCGCGGCTTGAGTGCCGGCAGCTCCGGAGCCCACCACCATGCCGGCGAGGAGGGCGCTGCTGGCGATGAGTGCAAGACGCCGGACAGGCGTTCTCAGTGTCTCGGATGGTCGAGTCATGTGACGTCCTTGGGTTGATCGCACCTGCCGTGCCGAAGTCGAACGCAGACTATCCGGTCTGACGTCATCGGCAGTCAGATCAGTCACATCCGGCTGCCGTGTTGGCCGACCAGGCCACTGGCTCGCTCGGACAACAAGCGGATCAACCGCCCACGACCAGGCATTTTGATGTTCTTTCACTATGGTGTTGACATGACACCATGGTGGTGTCATATTAGTGCGCATGGACATCACGCAGTTCGTCGAATCCCTCCGCCGGGACCTGTCCCAGGCTGCCGAGGCCGGCAGCGACGAGATCCGGGCGGCCGCCGAGCGTCTGGCGATGGCTCTCGACCCGGCCGTTCGCCTCACGTTGATGGACGCCCTCTCGCAGGCCGCCTCGGAGATCACCAACGAACTGCACGGCACGTCGGTCGAGCTGCGGCTCAAGGGTCGCGAGCCGGTCTTCGTCGTCCTCGGTGCCGGAGCCGACGCCATGCCACCCACCCCGCCGACGCCTCCCACTCCGCCGGAGCCCCCGAGCCGCCCGAGCCATTCGACGGCGAGGACGAGTCGGTCGCCCGCATCACCCTGCGACTGCCCGAGTCGCTCAAGGTCAAGGCCGAGGAGCTCGCCGCCCGACGCGGACAGAGCCTCAACACCTGGCTGGTCAACGCTGCACGGATGGCGAGCTCGGCCAACATCGACATCAACATCATGGGCTCGATGGGGCCGGGCGCCCCGGGCCGCAACCGCTCGTCCAACAAACGCATCCAGGGCTGGGTGCGCTGACGCGGGCCAGGCCGCTGACACGTTCCTGCTCACCGACTTCCGCCATCCATCGATCACCCGCATCCACCGACTTCCACAGCCGCTGAAGGAGACAGCCATGCACACGTTCGAGACACCTCACCCGGTCAGCCTCAAGGTCGAGCTGTGGCAGGGACAGGTCACGGTCCATGCGGCCGACACCACGACCAGCACCGTCGAGCTCGAAGCCGTCGGGGACGACTCGGCCGCCCAGGACCTCATCGACCACGCCACGGTCGAGCAACGTGGCGACGAGATCGTCGTCTTGATGCCGAAGATCAAGTCCGGGCTCTTCCGTCGCAACGCCCACGTCATGGCGACGATCACCGTGCCGACCCACAGCTCCGCGAAGATCGAAACCGCGTCAGCTGACGTGGACACGCACGGCGAGCTGGGCGACACCAGGATCAACACCGGTTCGGGCGACCTCGAGCTCGACACCGTCGCCAGCGCCGACGTCAAGACAGGCTCGGGCGACGTGGAGCTTGAAGGTCACGCGCACCAACTGCTCGGTCAAGGGCGGTTCGTCGGACATCCTGCTCGACGAAGTCGGCGGGGACGCTGACATCCTGGCCGGCTCCGGTGACGTCGTGGTCGGTCAGATCTGTGGGCACCCTCAAGATCAAGACCGGCTCGGGCGACATCATCGTGAAGCACGCCGGCGACGGCGTCGACGCGATGGCCGGCTCGGGAGACCTGCTCGTGCGTCGTATCGACCACGGCAAGCTCAAGGCCAAGACCGGCTCAGGCGACATCACCGTCGGCGTCGCGGACGGCACCGCGGCGTACCTCGACATCACCACCGTCACGGGAGACGTCACGTCCTCCCTCGACGCAAGCGACGCACCGGGCGACGGCGACCAGACCGTCGAGCTCATCATCCAGGCGGGGACAGGCGATGTGGTCCTACAGCGCGCGTGAGCGACGGCGGGACCAACCCGAGGTCCGCCGACTCGACGTACGACGGAACCGAGCGTGTCGTCAGACACCGCAAACACAGTCAGGCGCCGACCCAGCGCCGCGAACCAGACTCCCAGCAAGACCTCCAGACTCCCCCAGAAGCACCACACAGAGAGAAGCAAGGCTCATGAACTTCAACGACCAAGTAGCTCGCGAGATCATCAAGGAGCGCACGCAGCACAAGGACGCGACCAAGCGGCCCGACTCACCCCCGCGCTGCACGAATGCTGCGCCGCCTCGCCGACAAGGCGGACGGAATCACCCGCTGACCCCCACACCGCGAATTGCGGGAAGGTGCAGGCCGACACGCCGACAGGCGCCTGCACCTTCCCGCAATTGCGCTGTCAGGGGCCGGAAGTCAGATGTCGGTGCGGTGGAAGTTCTGGAAGGACCGCGACGGAGTCGGGCCGCGCTGACCCTGGTAGCGGGAGCCGTACTTCGCGCTGCCGTAGGGGTTCTCGGCGGGCGATGACAGCCGGAAGAAGCACAGCTGACCGATCTTCATCCCCGGCCACAGCTTGATCGGCAGCGTGGCGACGTTCGAGAGCTCGAGGGTGACGTGGCCGGAGAAGCCGGGATCGATGAAGCCGGCCGTCGAGTGGGTGAGCAGGCCGAGCCGACCCAGCGAGGACTTGCCCTCGAGCCGGGCAGCGACGTCATCGGGAAGCGTGATCACCTCGTACGTCGAGCCGAGCACGAACTCGCCGGGATGCAGGATGAACGGTTCGTCGGACGCAGGTTCGACGAGCCGCGTGAGGTCGGGCTGGTCCTCGGCCGGGTCGATGTGCGGATAGCGGTGGTTCTCGAACACCCGGAAGAAGCGGTCGAGCCGGACGTCCACGCTCGACGGCTGGATCATCTCCGGGTCGTACGGCTCGAGGACGACGCGCTTGTCGTCGATCTCGGCGCGGATGTCGCGATCACTGAGGAGCACGCAGCGACCCTACCGAACCTCAGCCTGCCGAGATGAACACGACGCCGAGCATCGTGACCCCGACGCCGGCCGTCTGGATGGTCTGCATCCGCTCGTGGAGCACGGCCCGGGCCAGCAGCACGGTCATCACCGGGTAGAGCGAGCCCAGCACGCTGACGACCGAGACGTAGCCCACGATTGCTGGCCAGGGCGAACATGAGGTTGGCAGTGACGTCGAACGTGCCGATGACAGTGAGCGGCCAGATGTCCGTGCGGTCCAACCCGCCGAGGGTGCGCAGTGCCGCGGCGGCGATCACGAACAGCGCCAGGCTCGTGATACGCATGGCGATGAGTGTCATCATCGGCGAGGACTTCGCCCCTTGGTCAACCGCGACGAAGACCAGCCCGAAGCACACGCCCGCGAACGCAGCGAGCTGCACCGAACGACCACTGACCCGGCCCGACAGTTCGGGACCGCTGGTCGCGATGGCGCCGGCGAGCGCCACGACCAGACCGACCGTCTGGAGCGCGCTCGGGACCTCGCCCCGGATGAAGCCGATAATGACCGGCACGCTCACCCCGAGCGCGGCGATCGGCGAGACCACTCCCATCGTGCCGCTGGCCAGCGCCCAGTAGAACGCGGTGAGGCCGGCCGCTCCCGCGACTCCGGCCAGCACGGCCCACGGCAGCCACCCGCTCGGGTCGTCGTACGCACCGTAGACAAGGGCAATCACCGCGATGACGACGAGGCCGCTGAGCATCGAGCCGGCCACCACGGCGACAGCAGGTCGCGACCGGCTGCGCAGACCGCCCAGGAAGTCGCCGGTTCCCCAGAGCACGCTCGACAGGAGCGCGAGGAGGATGGCCACGCGCTCATTGTGCTGGTAGAGCTCGCAACCAGGTGCAGCGGGAGGTCGAGGGTCGAGACGAACGCGTCATTCGGGGTGGCGTCAGTGCTGACCGAGTGCCCGGTAGTATCGACTCCGCTCGTCTCGGGCCGGCAGTTGCGAGGCCTCAGGAGACGCTGCGCGGGTGTAGTTCAATGGTAGAACATCAGCTTCCCAAGCTGACAGTGCGAGTTCGATTCTCGTCACCCGCTCCATCACCGAGTTGTCAGAAGTCAGCGGGCTGTAGCCGCCCCTACTTCTGACAACTCGGTCAGGGACGGTGGGCGCGTCTGAACAGGGGCGGCAGGTAGCGCACCATCAGCGTCGACCACGTGAGGTGGGTCAGCACCGGCGCCTGGAGCCCGCCCGACGCCCGCCGCTGCATGCTGAACAGCGTGCCCATCACGCCGGCCGCACACACCAGGGCCGGGTTGCGCGTCGACACGGTGGCCAACGTGTAGACCGCGGTGGACACGACGACAGCCTTGTCCTCCTCGAGCGCGGCATAGATCGCCCCGCGGAAGAAGATCTCCTCACCGAGCCCGTTCGCCAGCGTCGTGGCCACGACCATCGGACCACTGCCTTCCTCGGCGAACACCAGGACGCGTCCGATGGCGCGGTCGAGCACCGGTACGCCACGGGCCACCATTGCGCAGCCGTAGAAGAACGCGAAGGCCCCCACTCCGGTGGCGATCGGGGTGACGATCGGGCGCCGCAGCCGCTGGTCGCGACCCTGGATCCAGCCCAGGTGCAGCGGTCCCGACAACAGCCCTCCCGTGGTCCAGGTAGCGGCGACCGCAGCGGTGAGTCCGTAGAACTCCTTGGAGTTCGGCTTCGTCGACAGCGACAGCCCGAGCAGGCTGGTCCCGAGCACGGAGACCCCCGCAACGACCCGGCGGCGTCGGGCGACGACCGCCTCGGACTCCGGGTGATCGATCGGGACCACGTGCGTGATCGCCATCGGGAGCCTGGCCTCGAGCTCCGATCGCGCACGCCGCCACCAGGACTTCGCGCGCGCTGCGGTCATCGAGACTTCTCCCGCTGGGCATGCTCGCGCAAGGCCACGCGAACCGCGTCGTCGTACCCCATCGGTTCGAAGGGAACGACCGTGCGGATGCTGTCGTCGTGTACCACGACTTCGTTGGCCATGGAGTCGATCAACGAGCGCCCGGTCTGCGTGTCGACGTTGGTGACCAGCGCCAGCCAGCGCGACGACAGGCCGGGTGTGAGGAGCGGCACCGGGACGATCAGCAGGGGGCTCTTCTTGATCGCGGCCACGCGGCGCAGCATCGTGACGTACTGCAGCACCTCCGGCCCGCCGATCTCGAACACTTGTCCCTTTGCGCGGGGTTCGTCGAGTACGCCGACGAGGTAGCGGACCACGTCAGCGACCGCGATCGGCTGCGTCCGGGTGCGGACCCAGCGCGGCGTGACCATAGCGGGCAGGTGGTCTACGAGCTGCCGGGTCATCTCCCACGAGATGCCGCCGCTGCCGACGATGATGCCGGCGCGGAGCACGGTGACGGGTACACCGGCACCGCCGAGCAGCCCCTCGACCTCACGCCGGCTGCGGAGGTGTGAGGACAGTTGCTCGGAGTCGCTGCCCAGGCCGCCGAGGTAGATGATCTGCTCGACGCCGGCATCGGCGGCAGCCTTGCCGAAAGCGCGGGCGGCCTCGGCGTCGAGTCGCTCGAAGTCCTTGGAGTCCAACGAGTGCACCAGGTAGTACGCCGCCCGGCAGCCGGCCAGCGCCTTGGTCAGCGTGCCGGCGTCGTGGACGTCGCCGAAGACCGCCTCGCCGTCGCCGGAGTAGCTGTCCGGGTGGCGCGTCATCGCGCGGACCTCATGCCCGGCGGCCGCGAGCGCCGGACAGAGCCGACGCCCGACGAAGCCCGACGCTCCTGCGACAAGGACTGGTCCTGAAGACGTCACGTGTGCTCCTCGTCGCGCTTGCGAAGTTCGGTGCGGCTGGGCTGCTTGCGCTGATGGCCCAGTTCACCGCCGATGCGACCACCATAGGGGCGCCCGTGGTCGGCATACTCCTCGCGGAAGAAGGACATGGTCCAATCACCGACCTGAACGCGTGATCCCGTGCGCAGCACCGAGCTGTCCACGGGAGCACCGTTGACGCGGGTGGAGCCCACCTCGTCGAGGCGGACCAGCACGAACTCGTCGTCGGCATCGTGCCGGATCTCGGCGTGCCGAGCCTGGAGACCGACCAACGTGATGTCGCACGCCTCGTCGCTGCCGATCGTCGTGACGTCGCGGCGCAACGAGAAGACCTGCTGCTCGTCTTCCGGCGTCGGGTAGGGCTGCGGCGCCATGATCATTCTCGGGTTGCCGCCACCGTGCGGGTCGTGCGTGGTGGTCACCGGCCGCCGCGGTCGACGACGCATCGTCGGCGCGATCGGCCACAGCGTTGCCGGCGGCGCGAGGGCGGCGGCCGGGAGAGCGCCACCACTCGGTGCCTGTGCGCGGCCGCGGATCAGCGACCACAGCCCGGCACCACGCTCGATGCGGATGTGTCGCGACCCGGTGAGTCTCCGCTGCAGCCAGGACGTCCGGGCCGCCCCCAGCGTGACGAGTGGCCCGGCGGACGTGACGACGGTGATCGAAAGCCCTTTGCCCGCCAGGCCGTGTGCCAACCCCCGGATCGACCCCGAGTCGGACCGACCGGCGAACAGGAACGGGTCGCTCACCTGCAGCAGCAGGTTCTTGTCCGACCCGGTCAAGGTCCCGGTCACCGTTCGCGAGCCAGGAATGGCGACCGAGAAGCTGAGGTCGGCATCCACCGTGAGATCGGCAGCCATGGCTCAGGCTCCGGATGTGGTCGAGCTCGCGTTGTCCTTCGTGGTCACCTGGAGGGTGCCGTTCAGCTTCCAGGTGGCTCGAGGGGCATCGGCTCCGGTGTCGCGGGGAACTTCCACGGCCATGTCGATGAAGCGGTAGTTGATCGCGGCCTCGCGTCCGGTGAGGAAAGACCACATCTCGCGACCGAGGTCGGTCCAGTCGACGACCTCGTCGCTGCGGGGGGTGGTGTGTGTGCTGGTCTCGGTCATGTGCTGACTCCTTGAGAAATCGGAAAGTTAAACACTTTCCTCAACTGGCTGTTTAGGTTTACCATGTCATCATGAACCCTCGACCCACCTCCACGCAACCCCGAACCTCTGCAGCCCTGGTCACACCGGCGAGTCTCAGCATCGGTGACCTCGCCGAGCGCACCGGAGTGGCTCCGGCCACGTTGCGGATGTGGGAGACGCGGCATGGTTTCCCGCGCCCCCAACGGCGCGACAGCGGCCATCGTCGGTACGACGAGCGCGACGTCGAGAGGGTCCTGCAGGTGATCCGACGCCGCGACGCCGGTACTCGGCTCGAGGTGGCGATCGCGGAGGTCTCCCGCGCCCAGGCGGCGGCCGAGGGGCCTCCGGGTGCGCCGTCCGTGTATGCGACGCTGCGCCGCGAGCACCCGATCCTGCAGCCACAGCGGCTGAAGAAGTCGACCCTGCTGGCGCTGTCGTGGGCCATCGAGGACGAGTGCTGCGTACGGGCGGAGCGGCCGATGATCTTCGGCAGCTTCCAGAAAGCCCGCTACTTCCGCGCCGCGAGCGAGCGCTGGACGGAGCTCGCTCGCATCGCTCGGTCGACCACCGTCTTCGCCGACTTCTCCGACGCGCCGACACCGGTCGACGGGATCGACGTCGTCCACCTGCCCGAGGATGCGCCGATGCGGCGCGAGTGGGTCGTCGTCTGCGAATCGTCGGAGTACCCCGCCATGCTGACTGCCTGGGAGCTGCCCGGCCAGTCGAGCGTGCCTGACCGCCAACGGCTGTTCGAGGCCATCTGGACGGTCCAACCTGCAGTCGTGCGCGACGCGGCCCGAGCCTGCGCGCAGGTCGCCGTCCAACTTGGTCACCCGGAGGCAACACCGCTGCTCTACGAGCTCGCCGAGAACCCTCCGTTGCCACCGCTCGAGATGCTGAACGCTGCGGCGCTCCTCAACCGCGTGGTCGCCTATGTCGACGGGACGGTCTGAAGCAGACCAGCCTCAGCTACGCAGGTAGGACGCGCCGTTGACATCGATGATCGTCCCGGTCGAGAAGGCTGCCTCAGGAGACGCCAGCCACAGCACTGCCGCCGCCACCTCTTCGGGCTCCGCCACCCGTCCGTACGGTGACTGGTTGCGCACCTCGTCACCGCGCGGCCCGTCGAGCACGTCGCGGGCCATCTCGGTCTGGACGAAGCCGGGCGCCACGGTGCCGACCGAGATGCCGTGCGGCGCGAGCACGACCGCCATGGACTGACCGAACGAGTTCAGCCCCGCCTTCGACGCGCCGTACGCCGGATTCTTGGGCTCGCCGCGGAACGCACCACGACTCGACACGTTGACGATCGCTCCGCCGCCGGCAGCGATCAGGTGGGGCACGGCGGCGAAGGTCGCGTGCGCCGCACCCAGGAGGTTGGTCTGGAGGGTTTGGGTCCACGCCCGCTGCCAGTCCTCCCAGGACGTCTCCAGCGGCGGGTGTGCGACGAAGATGCCGGCGTTGTTGACGAGGACGTCGAGTCCGCCGAGGTCGGCTGCCGCCGTGTCGACGGCCCGGCGGATCTCCTCCGGCACCGCCAGGTCTGCCTGCACCGTGGTGTGCTCGGTCCCGGGAAGCTCGTCGACCAGCGCAGCAGCCTGATCCGCCGACCGGCCGTAGTGCACCGCGACCCGGTCGCCGGCAGCCGCGAACGCGATCGCGATGGCGCGTCCGATGCCCCGCGCTCCACCCGTGACCAGAACCCGCCGGTTCACTTCGCGATCTCCCGTACCCCTGCGAGCAGTCGCTCGACGTCGTTCTCGCTCGTGTACGGCGCGAGTCCCGCCCGGACCGCGCCGGTGTCACCCAGCCCGATCCACCGCGAGGCCTCGATGGCGTAGAAGGTGCTCGCGGGGGCGTTGACGCCTCGTGCGGCCAGACCGGAGTAGATGGCGTCGAGCTCGACGCCGTCCACCGTGAACAGTGCGGTCGGCGTACGACGCCTGGGCGCGCCGTGCAGGCGCAGTCCCGCAATCCCGGCCAGTCCCTCGAGCAACCGGCCGAACAGCTCGTCCTCGTGCTCCTCGAGCACCGTCATCGACTCCACCACCCGGTCGCGGCGGTCGGCCGCGTGCGACGCGAGGCCGGCAATGAAGTCGACGGTCGCGGTCGTCCCGGCCAGCAGTTCGTACGGCAACGTTCCCAGCTCGAACCGCTCGGGCACGGCCGAGGTCTGTGGCAGCAGCTTGTCGTTCTCGAGGGTCGCCAGCAGGTCCGGGTCGGCCACGAGCACGCCGTGATGCGGCCCGAAGAACTTGTACGGCGAGCAGACGTAGAAGTCGGCGCCGAGCGCGGAGACGTCGACCGGTGCGTGCGGCGTCAGGTGGACCCCGTCGACGTACGCCAGTGCTCCCACCGCGTGCACGGCATCCGTGATCGCCGGCAGGTCGGGTCGTGTGCCCAGCAGGTTGGAGGCGGCGGTGACCGCGACGAGCCGGGTGCGGTCCGACAGCTCGGCCTGGACCTGCGCGACCTCGAGCTCCCCGGACTCCCGATCGAACTCGACCCAACGGACGGTGGCACCGGCCCGCTCCGCGATCGTCTCCCAGGGCCGGACGTTGGCGTCGTGGTCGAGCCGGGTGACCACGACCTCGTCGCCCGGGCCCCACTGTTTCGAGAGCGCCCGCGCGACGTCGTACGTCAGCTGCGTCATCGAGCGTCCGAACACCACGCCACCGGCCTCAGCGCCGAGCAGGTCAGCGATCGCGGCGCGGGCCTCCCGGACGATGCGGTCCGCCCGCTGTTCGGTAGCGGTGACGGTCCCGCGGTTGGACAGCTCCGGAGCACATCGCGGTCGCGATCGCTTCCGCGACCGCGGTCGGGACCTGCGAACCCCCCGGCCCGTCGAAATAGGCCACGCCCTCGGCAAGTGCCGGGAAGCAGCTGCGGATCCGGTCGACATCGAGGCCCATCCGGGCATTGTGCCCCGCCGCGCCCTTGTTCACCTAGGTGGGCCCGACCCGACCCGTCGAGCGGACGGGCGGCGACGCCGCTACCGTCGGCACTGGGCCTCGCGTACGCGGAGTACGCGGCAGGTCAAGCAGCACCACCCACCGAAAGGACCGACATGACGCACCGAGTCCACGTGACGATGGAGGTCGAGCTCTTCATCGACGACGTCGACGCCTTCCGGCAGGCGGCCTTCGAGCGCATGCACCATGCCTGGCGTTCCGAGGACGACTTCCCGTTCGACGCCCCCGTCGACGTCCCCCTCGGGCAAGCGGTGCAGAGCCTGCTCGCCGACGCCGTACCCCTCGATCTGCCTGGTGCACGACGCAGCCAGCTGGTCATGGAGACCGAGGACGTCGAGGAGGACGTCGACCAGCACGAAGAGGCCCCCTCCGAAGACGACCGGGATGACGACCAGTCCGAGCCCGAGGGTGATGACGAGGTCGCCGAGGCGGACGACCGCACCTGAACATCAGGGGTTGGCGATCGCCTCGTGGTGGCGCAGGACCTCGGCGATGACGAAGGTCAGGAACTTCTCGGCGAACTCCGGGTCGAGTCGCGCCTCGTGAGCCAGTCTCCGCAGTCGCTCGATCTGCTGCGCCTCGCGAGCCGGGTCGGCGGGGGGCATGGCGTGCTCGGCCTTGAGCAGCCCCACCGCCTGGGTACACCGGAAGCGTTCGGCGAGCACATGCACCAGCGCGGCATCGAGGTTGTCGATGCTCTCCCGAAGCCTGGTGAGCTCCTCGAGCGCCACGGCATCGCCCGTGCCGGAACCGGGCTCATCGACCGTGTCGCTCATGACATCCGAGCCTATCGGGAGCAGCCGCTGCCCTGAGTGCCCCGCCGCCGTTACGAGACGAATTGGCCGTTGTACTCTGTGCGCCATGCCGTTGCGCCGGGTCCTCAGCACGTCCTGGCCGCCGATGATCCTGACCGCACTCGGCGTCTTCCTGCTCCTGCTCAGGTACGACGTCCCCGCCACCGACCTCGTCGCCTACGGCGTCTATCTCCTGGTGGGCATCGCGTTCCCCGGCGTGGTCGCCTGGCGACTGCTCCTGCACCAGCTGCACACCCGACGCGAGGACGGCGACGAGCCGCCCACCTGGTTCGAGGACCTGTCCCTCGGCACGATCTTCGGCTTCGGCATCCAGCTCCCGGTCTACCTCCTGGGCGTCTGGATCGGCTACCCGGGGCTGATCGTCGTGCTTCCGATCGCCGCCGCGGTCGTCAGTGTGACCTGGCTGGGTCGCTCGACCTGGAAGATGCCCACACGCTCACTCGACTACCGCGCCTCGTGGGCGCTCGGCGCCACCATCCTGTACGGCGTGGCGTGGCTCGGCCGCAACGCCTTCGCGGTCCGTCCGCTCAGCCTGCCCGGCTTCAGCCCGCCGAGCGTCGACGAGACGTTCCACCAGGCCCTGATCGCCGAGACATCGAACAGGTTCCCACCACAGATCCCGTTCCTGCTCGACACGCGCCTGGACTACCACTGGTTCGTGCATGCCCAGATCGCCACGTCCGACCACGCCACCGGGATCGGCCCGATCGTCATGCTTCGGGAGGTCATGCCTGCCGTCGTGCTGGGACTTGCCGTGCTGGGTCTCGGTGCCGTGGCGCTCCGGCTGACCGGGCGGCCCGTCGCCGCGGTCATCGCGCCGGCGCTGCTCGTCGCCGGTGCCTACCAGCTCATCGGCCCGCACTTCGCGACCTACCTCTTCACCGAGCCCTACCTGTCCAAGCGACTCGTCACGAGCCCGTCCCAGCCATACGGCGTGATGATGTCGCTCCCGGCGCTCATGCTCATCCTCGAAGTGCTGCGCCCCGGGCGGAAGGCGGAGCGGTTGACCTGGGTCGCCCTGGCGATCTCTCTCTTCGCGCTGTCCGGCGCCAAGGCCACGTTCACGCCGATCTTCCTCTGCGGCGCCCTCGCCGTCTGGGGGCTGACCCTGGTCTTCCGGCGACGACTCGACAAGACGCTGACGGCGCTGATCGGGCTTCTGTTCATCGTGCTGATGTTCGCGCAGGTCGTGCTCTTCGGCGGGCAGAGCGGCGGAATGGTGTTCGACCCCTTCGCCACGGTCCGAGCTGCGCTCGTCGCCAACAACATCGCCCTCACCCCGATGACCCGACTGGCGATGACGCTGACCCTGCTGATCAGCTGGCTGCTGTACGGCATCGGAGCGGTCGGCCTGCTGAAGGCCGGCAAGTGGCGCGACCCCCGCGCCGCGTGGTTGTTGCTGTCCATCCCTGTCGGCATCGGGGTCGCCTTCGCCCTCTTCCGGTCCGGCCTGAGCCAGCTGTGGTTCCAGCGGACGGTTGCCGAGATGGTCGTGCTGATCTCCGCCTGGGGGATGGCCTACCTGCTGCCCCAACCGCTCACCCGCCGCCATGCGCTGCGGTACGGCGGGGCCGCGGCCGGAGCAGGTCTCCTGGCCTACCTCATCGCGGCGTACTCGGAGTCCGGTCGCGAGATCCTGTCCAGGGCGACCTACCGGGGACTGGTCTACACGGTCGCCTTCCCGGTGCTCATCGCGGCGATCTACCTGGTCGTCAGGTTGGTCGTCCGCCCGGACGCGAAGCTACGCGCGGCGGCCCTCGTCACCGCTGTCTCGGTGATCCTGGGTCTCGGGCTCATGAATGTCTACTCGTTCGCGTACGACACCGCGTCGCAACGAGCGATCCACGAACCCGACTATCCCAACCTGTTCGCGCCCGGTGGGGTCAAGGCCGCGGAGTACATCGAGCACCACGCGGGGACCCACGACATCATCGCGACCAACGTGCACTGCCTGCGACCTCCGGGCGTACCGAACTGCGACAACCGCAACTTCTGGATCAGCGCGTGGGCGGAGCGGCGGGTCGTGATCGAAGGCTGGGGCTACACGGCGACGACGAACGACGCCTTCGTCCCCGGGTTGGCCAACGCCTTCATCCCGGCGCCGGATCCGGAGCGGTTGCGCATCAACGACGCCGCATTCATCAAGCCGTCGGCGCGGACGATCGACCGGCTGGTCGACGACTACGATCCGAGCTGGCTGTTCATCAGCAAGCTGTACCCGGCCAACCTGCCCAAGCTCAACGCACTCGACGGCAGCCTGCTGACCAAGGTCTTCCACAACAAGAACTACGTCGTCTTCCGCATCAACCGCTGAGGCGCCGCAGCGCCCCTGCGGTCGATCGGCCATACTCGGGTGCCATGCGCGGAATCATCCTCGCCGGCGGCGCCGGCACCCGGCTCCACCCGATCACGTTGGGTGTGAGCAAGCAGCTCATGCCGGTCTACGACAAGCCGATGATCTACTACCCGCTGTCCACGCTCATGCTGGCCGGTATCCGCGACATCCTGGTCATCACGACTCCGCACGAGGCCGATGGCTTCGAACGGCTGCTCGGTGACGGGTCCCGCTTCGGGGTCTCCTTCACCTACGCCCAGCAACCCGAGCCCAAAGGCCTGGCGCAGGCCTTCACCCTGGGTGCTGACTTCATCGGGAACGAACGGTGTGCCCTCGTGCTCGGCGACAACATCTTCTACGGCCAAGGTCTCGGTCTGCAGCTCGAGCGGTTCGCCAAGCTCGAGGGCGCGGCGGTCTTCGCCTACTGGGTGACCGACCCGTCGGCGTACGGGGTGGTGACGTTCGACCGTGATGGCAAGGCGCTGTCGCTGGAGGAGAAGCCGAAGCAGTCCAAGAGCAACTACGCCGTGCCTGGCCTGTACTTCTACGACAACGACGTGGTCGCCATCGCCCGCGACCTGCAACCCTCACCGCGCGGTGAGTACGAGATCACCGACATCAACCGCGTCTACCTCGAGCGTGGTGACCTGCACGTCCACGTCCTCGCGCGCGGCACGGCCTGGCTCGACACCGGGACGTTCGAGTCACTCAACGACGCGAGCAACTTCATCCGCGCCGTCGAGCACCGGCAGGGACTCCGCATCGGATCGCCCGAGGAGGTCGCCTGGCGGCAAGGTTTCCTCACCGACGACGAGCTTCGTGAGCGCGCGGAAGCGATGCTCAAGAGCGGGTACGGCGACTACCTGATCGGCCTGCTCGAGCGCCGCGACATCCCGCGAAAGGTACGACACGCGCTCGACGCCGAATGACCCCGACCGCGTCCTGCCCTACCTGGCCAGCCGGGCGCGCTCTTTGAGCGGCTGCCACCAGTCCCGGTGCTCGGCGTACCAGGTCACCGTGTCGGCCAGGCCCTGCTGGAAGTCGACCTTCGGCTCGTAGCCGAGCTCGCCACGGATCTTGTCGATCGACACCGAGTAGCGCAGGTCGTGACCCTTGCGGTCCTCCACCTTCCGGACGCTGTCCCAGTCGGCGCCGCACGCCGCGAGCAGCATCCCGGTCAGTTCCCGGTTGGTCAGCTCGGTGCCGCCGCCGATGTTGTACACCTCACCGGGGCGGCCGCCCTCCAGCACGAGGTGGATGCCACGGCAGTGGTCGTCCACGTGGAGCCAGTCACGGATGTTGGCGCCTTCGCCGTACAGCGGGACCGTGCCACCGTCCATCAGGTTGGTGACGAACAGCGGGATGACCTTCTCGGGGAACTGGTGCGGCCCGTAGTTGTTGGAACAGCGGGTGACGCAGACCGGCAGCTTGTGCGTCCGGAAGTACGAGCGGGCGATGAGGTCGCTGGAGGCCTTGGACGCGGAGTACGGCGAGTTGGGCTCGAGCGGCTGCTCCTCGTCCCAGCTGCCCTCGTCGATCGAGCCGTAGACCTCGTCGGTCGAGACATGCACGAAACGCTCGATGCCGTGCTGCAGCGCCGAGTCCAGCAGGGTCTGGGTGCCGACGACGTTCGTCATCACGAAGTCGGCCGCCCCGAGGATCGATCGGTCGACGTGGCTTTCGGCGGCGAAGTGGACCACGGCGTCGACGTCCGACATCAGGGAGTCGACGAGGGTCCGGTCGAGGATGTCGCCCTCGACGAAGCGCAGACGTGGGTCGTCAGCGATCGCTGTCAGGTTGGTCAGCGTGCCGGCGTACGTCAGGCGGTCCAGCACCACCAGTTGCTCCGGTCGAGTCAGGCCCCAGCAGTCGGCGAGCGCTGTGCGCACGTAGTGGCTGCCGATGAAACCGGCTCCACCGGTGACGAGAATCCTCACGACTGTCCTTTCGGGGGTTTGGCTCGACCGGCTCGACTATCCCACGAGCCGACGGTCAGCCCCAAAATGAACCTCCGCGGCTGGTTGCCGCGCGGTCAGGTCGGTTTGACGGCCGCCAGGAAGACGGACGACCCGAAGGGCAGGTCACGCTTGCCCAGCACCCTGCACTCGGCATGCGTCAGGCCCATCAGGATCCGGTCCATGGTCGGCGACACCGACGGAAGCTTCTTGGCATCCCCCGGCGTCGGCGGCCGCAGCCGCCTGAGAGCCCGTTCGAGGACGAAGAACGGGAACACCCCGCCGAAGCCATAGGTCGCCCGCTCGACGACGAGCCCGCCAGCTTCGATGGCCGCGACCAGTCTCGGCCGGGTGTAGCGCCGGTAGTGCCCCGCCTGGTCGTCATGGGGACTCCAGGCCCACGAGTACGCCGGGACGGACATGAGCAGCCGACCGCCCGGTCGGAGTACTCGGGCGATCTCGGCAACGGCCTGCGCCTCGGGTTCGCAGTGCTCGAGCACGTCGAATGCACCCACCACGTCGAATGCGCCGGCGCCGAACGGCAGCGCGAGCGCACTCGCACAGACCCCACGCCCCGGAGCCAGACCACGCGGGTCCACATCGATCGCGAAGCGCTCGTGGTCACCCCGCATCCACTCGACGCTCGGGCCGTCGGCACTCCCCACGTCGAGCAGTCGTTGCGGTGAGCCGAGGTGATCTCCCAGTGCTACCTGCAGCAGTGCGGCACGAGCGCGGTACCACCAGTAGTCGGGCTGCGACAGGGAAGCCGAGCCGGTCTGGACGGGTGCGGTCATGAACAGGTCACCCAGCCCTGACGGCCCGGAGCGTCTCGACGAAGGTCTCCACGACGCGCTCACTCTCGGCCGTCGTGAGGTTGTTGTAGAAGGGCAACCGGATCAACCGGCCGCTGATGTCATCGGTGACCGGGCACTCTGCCGGCGCGGCGCTGAACTTCCGGCCGGCTTCGGAGCTGTGCAACGGAACGTAGTGGAAGGTGGCGATGACCCCCTGCTCACGCATGCCGGACAGCACCGCGTCGCGGGTCGGTCGGTCGGGCAGGAGCAGGTAGAACATGTGGTAGGTCTGCTCGCAGTAGTCGGGGACGACCGGCAGCCGGATCCCGAGCTCGTCCGCCATGGGGGCCAACGCCTGTTCGTAGCGCTCGTAGACCACCCGCCGTTTGTCCTGGATCACGTGACGGCGCTCGAGCTGGGCACACAGGTACGCCGCGAGGGCGTCCGACAAGCCGAACGACGACCCGGTGTCCTTCCAGGAGTACTTGTCGACCTGCCCGAGGAAGAAGGCCCGGCGGTTGGTGCCCTTGTCGTAGAGCACGCGGGCGCGGTCGACGTCACGCTCCTCGTTGACCAGCAGGGCTCCGCCTTCGCCACACACGATGTTCTTGGTGTCGTGGAAGCTCTGGGTGGCGAACCGGCCGAGGGTCCCCAGTGGTTGGCCGTGCCAACGTCCGAACAGACCGTGGGCGTTGTCCTCGATGACGGCGACGTCGGGCCGCTCGGCCAGCGCCTTGCGCAGTCCTTCCATGTCACACGCGACACCGGCGTAGTGCACCGGGACCACCGCGCGCACGCTGTCGTCGAGCAGCTCGCCCAGGTGACGCGGGTCGAGACCCAGAGTCGTCGGCTCGATGTCGCAGAACTTGATCTTGGCGCCTTGCCTGGCGAACGCCAGCGCCGTCGTGGTGAACGTGAACGACGGGACGATCACCGTGTCCGCGGGACCCACGTCGAGCATCAACGCGGTCAGCTCGAGCGCGGAGGTGCAGGAGGTCGTCAGCAGCACTTCCTTGGCGCCGGTCTCGGCGATGAGCGTGGCTGCGGCACGCTTGGCGAACTCGCCACCGGAGGACGTGTGACCGTTCTCCATCGCGGTCTTGATGTACTCCAGCTCGTTGCCTTCGATCGCCGACCTGTTGAAGGGGATCGGCGGCTGCTCCTCATGCATCGCGTCACCTTATCCCGCCGGCCAGGGCAGAGCGCGACTCAGGCGCTCGCTCAGGCGGGTGTCACTGTCGGCGAAATACTCGCGAAGCCGCTGCTCGAGCTCCGTTCCGAGCTCGGGCGCCGTGCCCGGACTCTCGTTGACGGGTCGCTCGGGGGTGGGCGGGATGAACGTCGCGTCGACCGCCAGGGCGTCATAGAGCTGTCGGATCGTGGTCGGGTCGGCCAGGTGATCCTCGAGGAACCGGACGTGGACCCGGCCGGGGAAGGCCGCGAACCAGGGGTCCAGGTAGTCGGCGTACCGTCCGCGCTCGAGGTACGCGAACGGCGACACCGACGTCTGCTCGCGGTCCCAGTCGCGCGGGCCGGTGAGATTCTCGGTGAGTGCCCGCTCCAGTGACCGCTCCTCGACTCCGTGCTGGCTGCTGAAGCGCCAGTTCGACACCGCACGCCGCACCGGGTCGCGCAGCTGGACGACGATCTCGGCAACGCCCAGCATCGTCGCCGCTCGCTCGGCAGCGCTCGCGTCCTCGATGTAGCTGGTGCTCTTCTCGCCGAGGAGCGTCTCGGTGGTCGCATGCGCGAAGTAGGTCGCTTCGTACCACGGCAGGCCCCGGTCGACCAGCTCAGACGACAAGAACACCTTCGGCTCCGGTCGGGCCGGACGAGCCATCGTGATCTCGGGATGGGCGTCGAGGAGTGCCGCGAGACCGGTCGTTCCGCACCGCTGGCCACCGATGACCAGCAGGTGGCGAGTCACCCGGAGACCCTGTCGACCACGTGATAGGTCTCCTGTGCGCTGACGACATTGAGCGTGCGGACGACGTACTCCCCGAGCATCGAGAGCAGGGCGATCGTCACCCCGTTGAAGACGGCCAGCAGCACGACCAGCGTCGTCCAGCCTGGAATCGCGGTGTCCACGACCAGTCCGTGGATGAAGTACCCCACACCGAGCGCAAAGCTGAGCAACGCGAAGATGAACCCGCCGGTCGCGGCCAGGCGCAGCGGGAACGACGAGTAGCTGAACAGGATCGTGAAGACCAGCTTGAGGATGCGGGTGATGCTGTAGGAACTCTGGCCGACCGTGCGCGGCTCGTGCCGCACGAGCACGTTCGAGCGGTTGCTGGAGTACAGCAGCGCCTGCCCCGTGATGTAGGGGTGCGCGGTCTGGGACGCGCAGATCCGCTCGACGACGTCTCGCCGGAGAATCCGGAAGTTGGACACGACCAGGTCGTTGGGCTGGCCGAAGATGCGCCGGTTCATCATGCCGATCAGCTTGCTCCCGATCCGCCGGTACGCCGCGGCCTTCTTGGTCTCGAAACGACCGAACACCACATCTCGTCCGGTCATCGCTTCGTCGATGAGGAGACGCACCTGGTCGGGCGGGTTCTGCAGGTCGTCGTCCATCGTCACGACGTAGTCACCGGTGGATTCGCGCAGCCCGGCCATGTTGGCGTTGTGCTGACCGTAGTTGCGCAGCAGGTTGAGCGCGACGATGCGCTCGTTGGCGCGGGCCTTGTCCGCAATCACCTGCCAGCTGTTGTCGCTGCTGCCATCGTTGACGAGGATCAGCTCGTAGGCGAGTCCCTGTTGCTCGAGCTCGGCGACGATCTGGTCCACCGTGTCACCGACGATGGCGGCGCTGTTGTAGACCGGGACGACGATCGAGTACGTGAACGCGTGCGGATCGAGTGGCGCGGTCCCGCCCGTCGCCGCCAGCGGCGCTGCGTCGGTGGTGTCGACGCGCAGCACGGGGCCGGCCAGGGAGCCGGCCCGGGGCTCGGGGGGTGTTGGTGTCACGTCGTTCATGTCCGTTCCAGGCGTGCGTGGATGATCCACACGACTGTATCCGACCAGGCAGGCACTACCCTCGTGGATCATGCGAGGAGCGCGGACTCCGGCCGTGCTGGCGGCCGGTTCGACGACCAGCGGTTTCCTGGCGTACGTGTTCTTCGCGCTCAGCACCCGGACGCTGGGGGCCGACGACGCTGCTCCGGTCTCCGTGCTGTGGACATACTGGAGCTTTTCGGCCGCCGCGCTGACCTTCCCACTCCAGCACTGGATCGCCCAGTCCGTAGCCGCTCACGGCGGCGAAGGCTCGGTCCGCGACGCCATCAAACGAGTCACCGGTTGGGTCGTCGTCGCCGCCGTGGTGGTCGGACTGCTCTCCTGGCTGACCCGTGACCAGCTGTTCCACCGTGACGACGTGTGGTTTCCGCTGCTGGTCGTGGTCGTGACCATCGGCTCCGGCTTCATCGGCGTGGTCCGCGGCGCCCTGTCTGCACGTCTGAGGTTCACCGGCGTCGCGATCGCCCTCGTCACCGAGAACGCCGTGCGCTGCCTCGCTGCCACCGTCCTGATCCTGACCGGCGTTCACTCGTCCCTGGCGTTCGGGGCCTGCCTGGCGTTCGGTGCCCTGGCCGGCTTCCTGTGGCCGTCCGCCCTTCGCTTCTCGAAGCAGCAGGCGAGGGCCACGACCGAATCCGCCATGCGCTTCATCACCGGCGCGGCCGGTGGGCAGCTGATCGGTCAGGCCGTGCTGACCGGAGGGCCGGTAGCACTGGCGTTGTCCGGTGGATCGCCGGCCCAGGTGACCGCGCTGTTCGCCGGGCTCGCGCTTTTCCGGGCTCCCTACACCATCGCGATCGGGTTGGTGTCAGCGCTGACGGGTCGACTCACGAGGCTCGTCGTGGAGGGGCAGACGCGCGCTCTGCGCTTGTTCCGGCTCGGCACCTGGGGCGCGACCGCTTGGACCCTGGTGGGCGCAGCTGCCATCGGCGAGGGCCTGGGCCCGTGGCTGCTCCGGCTCATCTTCGGTGACGACGTCCGGCTCGACCGGTTTGCCTCGCTGCTCATCGCCCTCGGCAGCACGTTCGCGCTCGCCAACCTCGTCGTCACGGTGTCGGTCATGGCCCACGGGCGAAGCGGCGTGATCGCCCGGTCGTGGGTGGTAGGAGCCATCGCGGGCGCCGCCGTGTTCGTCCTGGCGGGAACCGACGACAAGCTCATCGAGACCTGCTGGGCGTTCCTGGCCGCCGAGGCCGTGGCGTTCTTCGTCCTGGCGGGAGAGGACTACCGCTCAGGTATGGCGCTCGCGCGTCGCCGGTCGACGTCTCCAGTCGTCAGTGCGGACGCCAAGCATCCTCGGTCTTCGTCAACTTGAGGATGTCATCGGGTAGCTTGCCGCTCGCCAGCATCTCCACCGTGACCTGCTCGAACACGTCGCGCAGATTGGCACGAGCGGCGATCCACACCAGCTGGAGGACCACCGCGGAGTCGTTGTAGGTGACCGCCTCCGGCCGCAGTCCGTAGACGCTGACCAGGGGCCCGTCGACAGCCCGGATGATGTCAGCCACGGTCACGTCTCCCGCGGCCTGCCCCATCCGCCAACCACCGCTCTGCCCGCGCACGCTGCGCACGATGCCGGCCCGGCGCAGGTCCGCGAGGATGGCTTGCAGGAAGCCGTGCGGGATCCCTTGCAGCCGGCCGAGCTCCTCCGCTGAGACCGGGATCCCGTCGTCGCGCGCAGCGATCTCGATCAGCGCCCTGAGCGCGTAATCGGACTTGGCGGAGACTCGCATGGCGCAAGTTTGGCAGACGGTGACTCACCCATGCCCGCGTGGAGGTTCACCCTGCCTTCATCCCGGCGCACTACCGTGGCGGCATGCCCTTCGAGCCGGCTCGGCAACGCCGCGTAGACGACGCGAGCCGAAAGTGAGCGCCATCATCGACGCGATCACGTCGCTGCCGCCCCTTGCGGCGTACGCGATCATCGTGGCGCTGGTCTTCGGCGAGGCCGCGATCTTCATCGGTTTCGTGCTGCCCGGCGAGACGGCCGTCGTGCTCGGTGGGTTCCTCGCCAGCCGGCACAACCTCGACATCGTCACGTTGTGCGTCCTGGTGTTCGTCGCCGCGGTGATCGGTGACTCCGTCGGATTCGAGGTGGGCAAGCACTTCGGTCCGCGCCTGCTGCGGTTGAAGATCTTCCACCGTCATCACAGCCGGCTGGATGCTGCTTCGGACCTGCTGCGGCGTCGCGGTGGCCCGGCGGTCTTCCTGGCGCGCTTCGCGGCCTTCTTCCGGGCCGTGATGCCAGGGCTGGCCGGCGTGAGCCAGATGAAGTACCGCACTTTCCTGATGTGGAACGCGCTCGGCGGTCTGATCTGGGGCGTCGGCTTCAGCCTCATCGGCTTTTTCGCCGGGCAGTCGTACCAGCAGGTGGCCAGCCGGGTCGGAACCGGAGCGGCGATCGCGGTCGCGGTCATCGTGGTCGCCGCCCTGGTGGTCTGGCACGTACGCCGACGCAGAGCCGAGCGGCTGGCCCAGTAGACGCCTGCCGCTAGGCGAGGGAGAGGAAGAGCTTCTCCATCTTGCGGACGTCCACGCTGTCGAGACCCTCGTCGGACCGCAAGCACTGCTGAAGCCCCGACGCCACGATGGCGAAGCCGGCCCGGTCGAGAGCGCGTGAGACGGCGGCGAGCTGCGTCACGACGTCGTCGCAGTCGCGGCCGTCCTCGAGCATCCGGAGGACTCCTCCGAGCTGGCCCTGCGCCCGCTTGATCCTGTTGATGACCGGGGTCATCTCTTCGGGGTTGAGCTCGACCATCGTCTGTCGTCCTTGTCTCGTCTCGACGCTGCCGCACCATCCGGCTTACCCGGTGCGAGTTGGGGAAATACCCCTAGGGGTGTTACGTTACCACGGTCCCACGGATACCCCTACCCGTATCCACGCACCCGCGAGAAGAGGCACTACCCGATGACGACACTGACCGACAGTCAGTCCCGCCACCGCGACCACGACCACGACCACGACCACGAGACCACACCAGGTGCGTCGAAGCCCGGCCCGCTGGGCCGACTCGGCGTCCGCGTGTACGACCACCCCCGTATCACCGGACTCGTCTGGGTGTTCATCGTCATCGCCCTCGGTCTCCTGGCCCCCCGGGTCGAGTCCGACCTGTCCGGTGCGGGCTGGCAGGCGAACGGCTCCGAGTCGGTTGCCGTGCGCGACGTCGTGCAGCAACACTTCGCCGGCACCAACAGCACCGCGATGCAGGTCGTCGTGCACACCAGTGGCAGCCCGGTCGAAAGCGGCGCCGGGAAGGCCGTCCTCGCCGACGCGACCCGGTTGCTCGAGGCGGACCCGAGGATCTCGCAGGTCATCCAGCCCCAGCCTGGCTCGACGCTCAGCGCCGACGGACGGACGGCCGTCCTCGTGGCCGGGGCCAACGCGGACCCCAACGACATGGTGCGGGTCGCCGATGACCTCAAGGGCCCGCTGGAGAACCTGTCCACCTCGGCGGTTCAGGTCAACCCGACCGGAGCGTCGATGCTCTGGTCCGACTTCAACGCCGCAAATCTCGACGCGATGCTGAAGTCGGAGATGTTCTCCTGGCCGGTGACGCTGGCCATCCTCGTGTTCGCGTTCGGCGCCCTCGTCGCTGCCGGGCTCCCGCTGATCCTGACGCTGGCCGGACTCACGGCATCGGCCGGGTCCCTCGTACTGCTCAACCAGTTCACCCCGGTCTCGATCTGGGCGATGAACTTCGCGATGATGTTCGCGCTGGCTCTCGGTATCGACTACGCGCTCTTCCTGGTGGTTCGCTATCGCTCCGCGCGCATGGGCCGGGGTCTCAGCGCCCGAGACTCGGTGGCCGAGACGATGGACACCGCCGGCAAGGCCGTCCTGCTGTCAGGAGCCACGGTCCTCATCTCCTTGTCGGCAGTCATGCTGGTCCCGTCTCCGGCTTTCCGCTCGATGGCCGGGGGCATCATGCTGGCGGTCATCTTCGTCCTGGGCGCCACGCTGACCCTGCTGCCGGTGGTGCTGGGCAAGCTCGACCGTCGTATCAACAAGCTCGCGCTGCCGTGGGCGCGCACCGGGGAGCACCGGTCTGCGAAGTTCGCAGCCTGGGGTGAGCGCCTGTGGCGTCGTCCAGTCGTCTTCGGCCTGTCCTCGTTGGCCGTGCTCCTGGTCCTCGCGGCTCCGGTCGTCGGTCTCAAGACGGCCATGCCGTCGATCAAGGTGCTGCCGGAGAACTCGAGCGCACGCGTGGGCTACGACCTGACCAAGGACGCCTTCGGTGCCGGAGCTCCCGGCACTCTGCAGGTTGTGGTCGACCGCGACCAGGCCGCAGAGGCGTCGCAGGTCCTGCAGTCCGACAGTGGGATCGCGGGCGTCCTGCCTGGGCAGCCTGCGGGCGACGGCAGCGGTCTCGTGGCCGTCGTCTGCGGTTCCCTCGGTGGACCCGTCCGACCCCGGACTGGCCACGACGGTCGACCGGCTGCGTTCGGACCTCCCGACGTCCGCTCTCGTCGGCGGCGCAGCAGTGGAGAACCTCGATCTGAAGAGTCAGCTGGATCAGTCGGCGCCACTCGTCATCGGCGTCATCCTGGCCCTGGGTTTCCTCCTTCTCCTCGTCGCCCTCCAGGCGCCACTGATCGCCCTGCTCGGCACCTTGGCCAGCCTGTTGTCGACAGCTGCGGCGTTCGGCGTGGCTCGGCTGGTGTTCCAGGACGGGTGGGGCTCCGGCTTCCTCGGCTTCGAGCATCAGGGGTTCCTGGACGCCTGGGCACCGGTGTTCTTCTTCGCGATGATCTTCGCGATCGCGATGGACTACACCGTCTTCCTGCTCGCCTCCGCCAAGGAGCACTACGAGCTCTCCGGCGATCCACACGAAGCCATGGTCGGCGCCCTGGCCCACTCGGGGCGCGTCATCTTCGCCGCCGGAGCAGTGATGGTCGCGGTCTTCTTCACTTTCGCCCTGTCCGGACCGCTGCCGCCCAAGGAGATGGGTATCGTCCTTGGCGTCGCCGTCCTGCTCGACGCCCTGCTGGTGCGCCTGGTGCTGCTCCCGGTACTCCTTCGGCTCACCGGTCGGGCCGCCTGGTGGACCCCGACGTGGCTCGCTCGCCTGCTCCCCGACATCCGCTTCTCTCACGGCTGACCGTGCGTCCGCACCTTCCTTCGACGATCAGGAGTCACCATGTGCCACCCCGTCCGCTGTCGGATCTGCGGCAAGACCACCTGGGCCGGCTGCGGCCAGCATGTCGATCAGGTCATGTCACCGGTGCCCGCTGCCGATCGCTGCCCCGGCCACTCCGATGACGAACGCCCGAAGGGCGCCCTGCGTCGACTGTTCCGGCGCACCTGACCGACCGACGCTCTCGAATGGGTACCTTGCTGGTTACGTACCCTGTCTGTTACATTCACTGCGATGGACGCTGTTCTCCACGCCGTGTCGGACCAGAGCCGGCGAACCGTGTTGGACGTTCTCCGGCAGGGCCCGGCCACCGTGAATGAGCTGGCCGGGAGGTTGCCCATCGCCCGGCCGGGGGTCTCTCGTCACCTGCGAGTCCTCCGCGAAGCCGGCCTCGTCGACGTACGTCACGAGGCGCAGTTCCGGGTCTACAGCCTGCGCCCGGAGCCGCTGGCCGAGATCGACGACTGGCTCGGTCACTACCGATCCCTGTGGGAGCAACGCATGGATGCCCTCCACACCGAAGTCGCACGGGGAAAGCGCGAACGGGGAAGCACGTCATGAGCCAGCACCCACAAGGACGGCCCCGCGTCGTCGGCACGCTGCGATCGGTCGACGGCATCGGCGTCGTCCGTATGGAGGACCGGTACGACACGGGCATCGACGACCTCTGGTCTGCGCTCACTGACCCGGGGCGGCTGGCTCGCTGGATCGCGCAGGTGGAGGGCGACCTGGAGCTGGGTGGCGAGTTCCGGGCGACCTTCACCAGTGGCTGGGAAGGTCCAGGACGCGTGGACGTGTGCGAACCGCCGCGACGTCTGTTGTTGACCATGTCGCCAGGGCAGCCGGATGAGACCGTCATCGTGGCGGAGCTCGACGCGCAGGGCGAGCAGACGAGCCTGCTGGTGGAGGAGCGCGGGATTCCCCTCAGCGAGCTAGCCGCCCACGGGGCGGGCTGGCAGGCGCACATCGAAGACCTGGGAGCGCACCTCAACGGCCGCGAACCCGCCACCTGGCGCACGCGGTGGGCCGAGCTCACACCCGCGTACGAGCAGCAGGCTGATGGCTTTGCCTGACGAACAGCGGAGAAAGTCGATCTCCTCGCGTTCCTGCAGGCCTGGCGTCGCAGCGTCCCGCGGACCGTCGGAGTCCGTCAGTAGGGTGACTCGGGTGCGCATCGCGACTTTCAACGTGAACTCGATCCGGTCCAGGATCGATCGCGTCGAGGCTCTGCTCCAGCGTCACGAGATCGACGTCCTCAGCCTTCAGGAGACGAAGGCACGCGACGACCAGTGGCCGCTGATGGGGCTCGAGGCGCTGGGATACGAAGTCGCCACGTTGGGCTTCGACCAGTGGAACGGCGTGGCGATCGCGTCGCGGGTAGGGCTGGCCGACGTACGCCACGGCTTCGACGGTCAACCCCAGTGGGGCACACCGATGGCGACCGAGGCGAGGGCGCTCGGCGCGACGTGCAACGGGGTACAGGTGTGGTCGCTGTATGTGCCCAACGGCCGAGCGCTCGGTGATCCGCACCTGGCGTACAAGCTCGAGTGGCTCGAACGACTCGATATCGCGGCCGGCGGTTGGCTGACGGCGGACCCATCGGCGCAGATCGCGCTGACCGGTGACTGGAACATCGCCCCACGCGACGAGGACGTCTGGGACATGAGCGTCTTCGCCCAGAGCACCCACGTGTCAGCGCCGGAGCGGGCCGCCTTCGACGCCGTCGTGCAGAGCGGGTATGCCGACCTCGTCCGGCCCTACGCGCCGGGTCCCGACACCTACACGTACTGGGACTACGTGCGGCTCCGCTTCCCCAAGAACAAGGGGATGCGCATCGACTTCATCCTCGGCTCACCGGCGCTGGAGCGTCGCGTGACCGGCGCGATGATCGACCGGGACGAGCGCAAGGGCAAGGGTGCCAGCGACCACGCCCCCGTCATCGTCGACATCGCCGACTGATCACTTCGCGACCGCGCCGCCAACCCTGCAGCCCAACTCTCATTCGAAGATCCCCTTGACTAATACCCCAGTGGGGTATACACCTGTTCTGGAAAATAGATACCCCTAGGGGGTATAGAAGCCATCGGGCACCAGGACTGAAGGAGTCACCGACAATGAGTACCGTTCAAGCGCCCGCGGCACGTCGCGGGCTGGCGTTGGGGCTGATCGCCGCAGCGCAGTTCATGGTCATCATGGACACCTCGATCATCGGGGTCGCACTGCCCCGCATCCAGACCGATCTCGGGTTCACCCCGGAGAGCCTGTCGTGGGTTTTCAACGCCTATGTAGTCGCGTTCGGCGGACTCCTGCTGTTCGGCGGCCGGTTGGCTGATCTTTTCGGAGCACGCCGGGTGTTCACGGCCGGCTGGGCGACGCTGCTGGCGGGGTCGGTGGCGGCCGGGATCGCCACCAGCCCGTCGGTCGAGGTCGCTGCCAGGGCCGTTCAGGGAGCCGGCGCCGCGCTGATCGCTCCCTCTGCCCTGACCTTGCTGATGATGCTGTTCGGATCGAGCCCGAAGGAGCTGACGAAGGCACTCGCCGTGTATGGCGCAGCAGCGCCGGCGGGTGGCACTGCAGGAGTCTTCCTCGGCGGAGTGATCACCGAGTACCTCTCCTGGCCGTGGGTGTTCTACATCAACGTGCCGATCGCAGTGGTCGTGCTCGTCGCCACCCCACGTCTCCTGCCGGCCGGTGGCGGACGTACCGGCTCCCTCGACGCGATCGGGTCGATCGCCGTGACAGCCGGACTGGCCGCTGCCGTCTACGGCATCGTCCGGGCACCCGAAGCAGGCTGGGACGCTGGCTCCACCTGGGCCATCCTGGCCAGCTCCGCCGTGCTGCTCGCTGGCTTCCTCATGCTGCAAGCCCGCCGTCGGGATCCGCTGATGCGGCTGTCGATCTTTGCCCGCCCGAACCTGGCCGCGGCGAATGTGGCCCAGCTGTTCCTCGGAGCTGCCTGGATCCCGATGTGGTTCTTCCTGAACCTCTACTTGCAGCAGGTCCTCGGCTACGACGCATTCCCGGCTGGCGCCGCATTGCTGCCGATGACCGGTCTCATCATGGTGGGCATGATCGTCGTGGCTCCGCGTGCGATGGGCCGGTTCGGCGCCAAGCCGATGATCGTGACCGGCCTGTCCGTCCTCGCGATCGCCATGAGCTGGCTGTCTTTGGTGCGCCCGGACGGGAGCTTCTGGGTCGACGTACTCCCGGCCTCCCTGATCGCTGCGTTCGGGATGAGCCTGGCGTTCATCCCGAGCCTCGGCACCGCGATCAGCGCAGCCCCGCCACAAGACGGCGGCCTGGCGTCGGGCATCGTCAACGTCAGCTACCAGATCGGGTCCGCCCTCGGGCTGGCCACCGTGACGGCGATAGCGTCCGCGCACGGCGCCAGCGTGAGCACATCGGTGAGTGAGCTGACAGACGGGTTCTCGGCGGCGTTCGTCGGCGCTGCCATCATCGCGGCAGCGGGTGCGGTCGTTGCGGCCGTCGCGCTGCGACACAACCGCCCCGAGGCACCTGCTCGTGTCGAGGCCGATCGGACCTACTCGAAGTGTGAGCAGCCACCGTGCCGGCAGGGCGCGGCACCCTCCGCGCCCTGCCGGCTCGAGACCTCTGACAGACCACCCCAGCGACGTGAGCGCAAGGAGTCGACATGGCACACCAGCAGGCAGTACCCGACGTGCACCAAGCACACACCGTGACCGCGAGCTGGGGCACCGCCGCCAGCGCCACTCTGCATTGCCTCACCGGCTGTGCCATCGGCGAGGTGCTCGGACTGGTCCTCGCCAGCTGGTGGGGCTGGGCGGCCGGGCCGAGCATCGGGTTGGCGGTTGTCCTCGCGTTTCTCTTCGGCTACGGCCTGACCATGCGGCCGGTGCTCCAGGCCGGGCTCACCTTCCGGGACGCCCTCAAGGTCGCCATCGCGGCCGACACGTTGTCGATCACGGTGATGGAGATCATGGACAACGTCATCATCATCGCGATCCCCGGTGCCATGGCTGCCGGTCTCGCGTCGGGCATGTTCTGGGCTTCGCTCGCCGTTGCCCTGGCCGTCGCGTTCGTGGTGACCACACCGGTGAACAAGTACATGATCGGGCGCGGGCGAGGGCACGCGGTCGTGCACGAGTACCACAACTGACCAGCCGCAAGCCGCCGATCACGGTCACGGTTTGAGCACGGTCCGAGCGCGCTGCGCCAGGTCCGCCTCCTCGACGACCAGCCGTTGGGCGAGCTGGGTGGCCGCTGGGTCGCGGCCGCCAGCCGCCTCGGCGGTCCAGATGGCCTGGCCGGCATCGAGATGAACGGTCATCGCGGCGATGAACAGCCTGTCGAATTGCCGCCCCCTCACCGTGGCAAGCCGGCTGAGGGTCGCGTCGGTCAGACCATCCTTGGGTTCGACGGCGGAGTCGACGTGAGTGTCGTGGCCGAAGTCGGCGCCCTGCCGCCCCCACTGATCCAGCCAGGCAGCAATCTGATCCACCTGCCGCCCCTTGAGCTGGATCAGGTCGTGGGCGAAAGCCTGCACACGAGCGTTGGCCGAATCGGTCTCCGCCATCTGTGCGGCCGTCAGAGTACGGCCCAGGTGTTGGCCCGCCGCGAGGACGAACTCGGTGTCGGCCTGGTTGAAGCTCGGCTGTTGCACAGTCGACGAGGTCGCGCCGCTGGTCGATTCGTTGCCGGAGCAAGACGAGAGCGCTCCGGCCGCGATGGCGACGAGGATGACTAGCACGGTCACGGGCTGCCTCCGCGCCCACGGTCGATCTCGTGCGCTCATCGAGGCCTGGTCGACCATGGCTTGCCTGAACCGCGCCACATCAATCGGCGAGAGCGGCGAGCAGTTTGTGCATGGTCTCGATCTCGGCGCGCTGCGCGGTCTCGATCTCGTGGGCAAGTGAGACCGCTGCACCAGAGGCGCCGTCCGAGATCTCGTTCTTGGCCATTTCGATGGCTCCGTCGTGGTGCTCGATCATCATCGTCAGCCACATCCTGTCGAAAGCCCTTCCCGTCCTGGATCCGAGCCTCTCCATGTCGGCGGCAGACATCATTCCGGCCATACCCTCCATGCCGGACATGCCATCGTCGTCCGACATCCCGTGGTCCATCCCGTACACGGACTCAGGGTCGGGGACGGGCTCGCCCCAGCCCTTGAGCCAACCGGTCATGGTGTCGATTTCGGGCTGCTGAGCCTTCTTGATCGCGGTGGCGAGGTCGACGATCTCGGGTAGACTGAGACTGCGACAGCGCCATGTCGGACATCTCGATCGCCTGAGCATGGTGCGGGATCATGTTGGTGGCGAAGGTGACGTCAGCGGCGTTGTGCCCAGTGCCGGCGCCGCTGGACGCGTCGTCGTTACCGGAGCATGCAGTGAGGGCGCCCACCAGGGCGAAGGCGGCGAGGAGAAATCGACCCGCGCGCATCAGGCAGCCGATACGGACACTCCGGGCGGCTCGTGTGTCCTGCGGTTGCGGTGTATCGGTGAGCGTCGGCGGTCGACGGGTGGCGAGCTTTGTGGAAGAGGGCATGGGTACTCCGTGTCTGAACGAGTTGTGAAAGGACAGGCTGAAGCCCCGGGCGGTGACCGCGCCGAGGCGATGGTCACGACCGGAACCGGTCAGCTCAGGTCCTGCTGATGCACAACCGGGTCGGGGACGGTGCCCGCATCCAGGGCGGATGTCTGAGTGCTGCCCCCCAGGTCACGTACGCGAGGTCGCACACGATGGCGCGATACCCATTGCGGTGGAGGCGCACGCCGACCATCTGCAGCAAAATGACCGCAGCCAGTAACGCCAGACAGGTGCCGGCCGTGTCGTGCACGTGACGGGCGGGCCTCGAGGGTTTCGCTACGACCGCGCCACACGTCGACAGCGGTGACGGCGACGACGGCGGTTGCTACCTTCGCCGGGCCGTGGGCCATCGGCACGGGCAGCGTGTGGTCGGCCGTCATGCCGTGCAGCAGGAACAAGCCACCGACCACGACGGCAGCCGCGAGCCAGGTGCCGGTGTGTGTCCTCGCCCGACGCATGGCTCACACGCTACCCCGGGCATCTCAACAGCTGCGCGCACGTGGGGGATGTCACGATTTTGACCGAACCGCTTGCCTGGGCTACTCACCAGTAGGATACTCAAGTTACTGACGAGTAGAGCGTCTAGCCGTGAAGGGTTCCCGGACCATGAGCCACTACAAGAGCAACCTGCGTGACATCGAGTTCAACCTGTTCGAGGTCTTCGGGCGCGATCGCGTTCTCGGCACCGGACCCTTCGGTGACGTCGACGCCGCGACCGCTCGCGAGATCCTGCACGAGGTCGACCGGCTGGCACGCGAGGAGCTCGCCGGCTCCTTCGCCAGCGCCGACCGCGAGCCCCCCGTGTTCGATCCGGCCACCAGCTCGGTCACCATGCCGGAGGACTTCAAGCGGGCCTACCACGCGTACATGGACGCCGAGTGGTACCGCCTCGAGCTCCCTGCAGAGCTCGGCGGCCAGCCGGTGCCGGCCAGCCTGAAGTGGTCGGTGGCGGAGCTCGTGCTGGGCGCCAACCCGCCCGTGCACCTGTACTCCGCCGGCCCGGCCTTCGCCTCGGTCGTCTGGCGCAACGGCACCGAGCGCGACCAGCTCATCGCTCGTCACATGGTCGACCGGGTGTGGGGCGCCACCATGGTGCTGACCGAGCCCGATGCGGGCTCCGACGTGGGCGCCGGACGCACGCGCGCGATCCCGCAGGACGACGGCACCTGGCACATCGAGGGCACCAAGCGTTTCATCACCTCCGCCGAGCACGACATGAGCGAGAACATCGTCCACCTCGTCCTGGCCCGACCGGTAGGCGTCGAAGGTGTCGGGGGTCCGGGCACCAAGGGGCTCTCGCTGTTCATCGTCCCCAAGTACGACTTCGACCTCGAGACGGGTGACCTCACCGGCGAGCGCAACGGCGCCTACGTCACCGGCGTCGAGCACAAGATGGGCATCAAGGCGTCGACGACCTGCGAGCTGACCTTCGGTGAGAAGCACCCGGCCAAGGGGTGGCTCCTCGGCGAGGTCCACGACGGGATCGCCCAGATGTTCCAGGTCATCGAGCACGCTCGCATGATGGTCGGCACCAAGGCGATGGCGACCCTCTCGACGGGCTACCTCAACGCGCTCGACTACGCCAAGACCCGCGTCCAGGGAGCCGACCTGACGCAGTCGTCCGACAAGACGGCACCGCGCGTGACCATCACCCATCACCCTGACGTACGCCGCTCACTGCTGACGCAGAAGTCGTACGCCGAGGCGTTGCGCGCGCTGGTCATCTACACCGCGACCTATCAGGACGAGATCGCGATCGCTCACGCGAAGGGCGAGCGGGCCGACCTGGCGGAGGCGATCAACGACCTGCTGCTGCCGATCGTCAAGGGCTACGGATCCGAGCGGGCCTGGGTGCTGCTCGGCACCGAGTCGCTCCAGACCTACGGCGGGTCCGGGTTCCTCGAGGACTACCCGATCGAGCAGTACGTGCGTGACTCGAAGATCGACACCCTCTACGAGGGCACGACCGCGATCCAGGGGTTGGACTTCTTCTTCCGCAAGATCGTGAAGAACAAGGGCCAGGCCCTGGGCGCGCTGTCGGCTGAGATCAGCGCCTTCCTCGACAACGAAGGCGGTAACGGTCGCCTCAAGCAAGAGCGTGAGCTGCTCGCCAAAGGACTCGAGGACGCGCAGGCGCTCGTGGGTCTGCTCATCAGCCAGCTCACTGCGAGCAACCCCCAGGTCGAGGGTGGCGACCTCTCGTCGATCTACAAGACCGGGCTCAACACGACGCGACTCCTGATGGCGCTCGGTGATGTCGTCTGCGCCTACCTGCTGCTCCGGCAGGCCGACGTGGCTTTGACGGCGCTGGCCGGAGAGGTCTCGGCGACAGACGAAGCGTTCTACGCCGGCAAGATCGCCGCCGCCCAGTTCTTCGCTCGCAACGTGTTGCCGAAGATCACCGCCGAACGCGCCATCGCCGAGGCCACCGACCTGCTGCCGATGGACCTCGACGAAGCTGCGTTCTGACGAGCGGATCCCCTGACCGACGACGGCTTCTGACCGACGAAAGGGCCCGGCCACCACACGGTGACCGGGCTCTTCTGTTCTCAAGTTCTTGAAACGCCTCGCCGTCAGGCGTCGTAGTGGTGCTCCTCCACGTGAGTCGTGGTCCTGCGACGCTGCTGCTCGCCCACGAAGAAGGACAAGACGATGGCGAGGGCGCCGGCGATCATCAGGATCCAACCGAGGGTGTTGTCATCGATGAAGTTCAGGTCGACGTTGAGTGCGAACGCAAAGATCGCGCCAACCGCGATCAGCAAAACTCCAAATCCGATAGCCACGTCGGGCTCCTTTCGGGTCGTTCCGACCACGGTAGACCGGTTCGCACCAGTCCGCTCGTCGAGATGTCAGCGGCGACGGGCCTTGCGATCGGCCGCGGTCCAGCGAGCCTTCTTGGTGCCACCGGCCCGGGTGCGCGGCTTCGAGCCCGCCTTTCCGCTTGCGGGCCTTGCCGCCGGCCGGTCGGCAGAGTCACGCCTGTCCACGTTGACTTCTCCACTGACGGCCACAGCGTCCCGGCTGACGGAGCTGCGAACAGGACGAGTCTTGCGGTCGTGCTTCTTGTACGTGTCCGCACGGTTGCGATCGCGGACGTCGGCTGATCTCTCGGCTCGTTCGTACGTCGGCCGGGCTGGACGGTCGTCGCGGCGTTGCCCCTCTTCGCCCGAGCGGGTCGGACGGCCACCCGGCCGTCGTGGGGCCTGCGATCCGCCGGTCCGGCGTGCCCCGTGCTTGCGTGGGGCGCCACTGCGCGAGCTGCCGCGTGGTGCGGGCGCGAGGCGTACCTCGTTGCCGGGGATGCCGGTCAACGCCAGCGCCTCGGCGGTCATCGGCTGCGGAGCAGTCCGTGCATCGTGGTGCGAGGCAACGACGCCGGCCGCCTTCTGCAAACGAACGACGGTGGCGACCTGTCGTTCGGTGGTCATCGTGACGACCGTGCCCGAGTTGCCGGCGCGTGCCGTACGTCCGGAGCGGTGCAGGTAGGCCTTGTGCTCGGTCGGCGCGTCGAAGTGCACGACGAGGTTGACCCCGTCGACGTGGATGCCGCGGGCGGCGACGTCGGTCGCGACGACCACGTCGGCCTGGCCGGTGCGGAACTTGCGGAGGTTGCGCTCGCGGGCGTTCTGGCTCAAGGCACCGTGCAGGTCGACCGTCGGCACGCCGAGGTCGGCGAGCTTGGCCGCCAGGTCGGTCGCGCCGTTACGCGTGCGGGTGAAGACGATCGAGCGAGGGTTGGCGCGGAGCAGGTCCGCCGCCGTATCGAGCTTGTTGTGCGGCCCCGTGACGAGCACGTGGTGCTCGATGTCGGGCTTGTCTGCGTCCGCGTCGCAGTCGTGCGTCACCGCGTCGGTCAGGTGCTCGCGGACAAGCCGGTCGACATCGCCGTCCAGCGTCGCAGACAGCAGCATCCGTTGGCCGCGGTCGGGGGTCATCGCGACCAGTGCGGTCACCTCGGGATAGAAGCCGAGGTCGCACAGATGGTCCGCCTCGTCGAGCACCGTCACTTCGACCTGGTCGAGCGAACACGCGCCACGGTTGAGCAGGTCACGAAGCCGACCGGGCGTGGCGACCACCACGTCAGCGCCGGCGCGCAGCCGCTTGATCTGGCGGTCGTACGGCGTCCCGCCGTACACGGTCGCGAGCTTGATACCGACAGCGTGAGCCACCGGTTCGAGCGAGCTGCGCACCTGAGCGGCGAGCTCACGTGTCGGCACGATGATGAGCGCGCGCGGCGACTTCGGCTTGCTCTTGCGGCCCGCCAGCCGGGCCAGGATCGGCAGCCCGAAGGCCAGTGTCTTGCCCGAACCGGTGGCCGCACGGCCGAGGACGTCGCGCCCCGCCATCGCGTCGGGCAGGACGGCCAGCTGGACCGGCGTAGGAACCGTGATCTCGCTGCGCGCGAGAACGCGCACGATCGAGTCGGGCAGGCCGAGCTGGCCAAAGGTGGGATGCGCGGGGTTGGTGGGATCACCAGACACAGGGAAGAGCTCCAGACGGCGGCACAGTGCCACCAACGAACGATCAGGCGGTTCGGATCGGGTCGGACCGGCTGCCTTGTGGCACCGGCGCGCCCGAACCTAGGCCGACCGTTGGCCCCAGCAGGATGCTGGGAACGGACACCGTGTGACGGGCGCAAAAAAAGGCGGCTCCTCCAACCAGAAGATCGGAGTACGACGCCTTGGCTGATGCCAGTCTATCAGCGGATCCTCGACGCCTTGACCACCGAGCACGTGACCTGCGTCCCGTCGGCAGTCGCGGTGGCCCGGATCCGGTCGCTCAGAGGTGTCGGACTTATGCCCCATGTCGATCGTGCGCGCCTTGGTGTAACACTTGGCGGTATGGCAACACAGCAGGAAAAGCGAGCTGCGCGTTCGGCCGCACGCCGCGTGGTACGGCGTGACCGCAGTGCTGTGGGGCGTTGGCCTCGTGCTGTTCACCTTCGCGGTGGTGGCGATCGCACACGTCGTCAACGGCGGGGTCGACCGGGCAGCCAATCATGCCGAGGTCACCGTTCCCCGTGACGGTCTGACCGTCTACACGACCGACCCCAACTCCGTTGCCGACTGCGTCCTGAACAACGGCTCGGGCCAGCGGGTTCCCCTCGACACGCTCGGCTTCACGATGGAGATCAGTTTCAACGGACCGACGTATCACGCCGTTGGCGTGACGCCGCGTTCGATGCCCGCAGGCTCCTACCGGCTCGACTGCCGTGACGTAGCCCCGGGAGCGACGTTCGGCTACGGCCCCCGCGTCGACGTGAAGACGATGGCGACTCGCGCGATCTGGGGCATCCTGCTCCCGCTGGCTCTCGGGCTGATCGGCCTCGTTGTGCTCATCGTCGTGATCGTCAAGAGACACAGTTCGAAGGCGCGCATCCGTGCCATGCAGGCGTATGCGGTGGCCGGACACGCCCAGACCTGGAGCCCACCGTACGTACCGCACGGTCCGGGCGGCACCGCCACCGACGACCGCCCTCCCGGTCCGCCCGGGTCGCCCCCTCCTCCCCCTCCGCCGCGACGGTCCTGAAGCCTGACCACGGGGCCGGGGTGGGCCGGGGGGTCAGGGGACTCGAGCGCCTTTCGAAAGGTTTGCGCTGAGGCCCGGGCAGACCATTGACGGTCCCCCGCGGGCGGGTGAAGTCTGGAACGAGCCCGGGTGCGAGCTCGACCGGAGTTCGCGCCGCGGCCGAGGAGAAGACATGCCCGCTACATATCTCGTTGTACGTCACCACGTGCAGGACTACGCGGCCTGGCGCAAGGTGTTCGACGACTTCGCTGACGTCCAGGACAAGGCAGGCGTCACTGCCAAGATGGTCTACCAATCCGCCTCGGACCCCAACGCGATCATGGTGATGCACCGGTTCGACAGCGACGACAAGGCACAAGCCTTTGTCGAACTGGCCGAGCTCAAGGAAGCGATGATGAGCGCTGGAGTCGAGGGCGCTCCTGAAATGGACTTCTATCACGAGGCCGGCTGACCCGATCCTTCTCGCACCCACGCCGGTTTGTACGCTCCCGACATGAACCAACTACGCACTCTGGTCGACGTCTGGAGTGCGGCCTGTGCCGATTTCGCCGCGCTCGCTCGGAGTCTGAGCGACACAGAGTGGCGCCTCCCGACCGACCTGCCGGGGTGGAGCGTCGGCGATGTCGTGGCGCACTGCGCAGCCTTGGAAGCAGAGCTGGCAGGGGACCAGCCCCTGCGGGTCGAGATCGACAAGTCCGCCCCTCACATCACCGGGCCGCGCGGCATCTACACCGAACGTGGCGTCGTCGCGCGGCGTGGACGGACACCGGAACAGGTCATCGCGGAGTTCGAGGACGCGGTCGAACGGCGTACAGCCATGCTGGCCGAAGAGCCGCTGGACGACCCCGACGCCATACCCGCCATCACGCCGGGCCGCAGCGGTTGGAGCTGGGCGATCCTGCTCCGCAACCGCCCGATCGACATCTGGGTGCACGAGCAGGACGTCCGACGAGCTGTGGGCAAGCCGGGTGACCTTGACACGATCGCGGCCGCTCATGTCCAAGGTGTCTACGGTGCGGCACTCCCCTTTGTGGTGGCGAAGGCCGCCGGTGCGCCGCCGGACACGACGGTCGTCTTCGATATCACCGGCCCGCTGACGGGTCTGTACGCCGTCGAGGTGGCCAAGGACCATCGCGGCCGGCCTCTCGCCGAAGTCCCAGCCGAGCCGAGCCTGCGATTCACGCTCGACACCGAGACGTTCACGATGCTGGGCGCCGGACGCCGTGACCCGTCCAGCCTCCCTGTACGCGCCATCGCCGGGGCCACCGCGCCCGAGGGCCTGGCCGACCGCATCCTCAGCTCCCTCAACGTCACCCCCTGACCGAGCTGTCAGAAGTATGGGCAGTTATAGGCCTCCCCACTTCTGACAAGTCGGTCAGATGTGGCGGCGGGACTGGATGAAGCGGAAGCGGCCGGCCACGTAGGCGCCGTCGGTGTACGTCGCGTTGGCGGCCGGGTTGGCCCCGGTGCCGTGGAAGTCGCTGAACGCCGCCGACTGGTTGACGAACACCTGACCCGTGAGGTTCTCGCTCAGCGCCACGCCCGCGTCGAGAGCGGCAGCGCGCATCGCCCCGATCACGTCGTCGCTGGTCGAGTAGACCGCCGCCGTCATGGCCCCGTGCTCGATGACCGTACGCCGGAACGTCTCGATGGACTCGGCGGTGGACCCGGTCCGGATCAGGTAGGACACCGGGCCGAAGCACTCGCTCTCGTAGGTCTTGCCGTCAGCCACATCGAGCACGACGACGGTCGGCGTCCGCACGACAGCATCGGCGTACGTCGGGTGGGCGACCTCGCGCGACTCGATCACCACCGTGCCGGCCGAGCCGGCCTGCCCGAGTCGCTCGAGCACGCCGGCGTTCACCACGCCACCCAAGAGCTCGACGGCCCGCGCGTCGTCGCCGACCAGCTTGTCGAACGCGGCCGCCAACCCGGCGACCACGTCATCGACGCTCTTGTGACCGTCGTCGGTGTCGATGCCGTCGGCGGGAAGGTAGAGGTTCTGAGGTGCTGTGCACATCTGACCCGTGTAGAGCGCCAGTGAGAACGCGAGGTTGAAGCACATGCTCTTGAACGAGTCCGTCGAGTCGATGACGACCGTGTTGACCCCGGCCTTCTCGGTGTAGACCGTGGCCTGCCGAGCGTTGTCCTCCAACCACTCGCCGAAGGCGTTGCCGCCGGTGAAGTCGATGAGCCTGACCTCCGGGCGGACGGCCAGCACGGCGGCGAGCCCGTCGGCCGGGTCCTCGGCGGCCAGCGTCACGACGTTCGGATCGAAGCCGGCATCGGCGAGCACCTCCTGGCACACCTGCACGGTGATCGCAAGCGGCAGCACCGCACCTGGGTGTGGCTTGACGATGACCGGGTTGCCGGTGACCAGCGAGGCGAACAGACCGGGCCAGGAGTTCCACGTCGGGAACGTGTTGCAGCCGACCACCAGTGCCAGTCCGCGCGGGACGACGGTGAACGTCTTTTCCATCCGGATGGGGGCGTCACGGCCCGGCTTCTCCCACACAGCGGTCGCGGGCACGCGCGTCATCTCGGTGTAGGCGTAGGCGATCGACTCGAGCGCCCGGTCCAGCGCATGCGCTCCACCGGCCTGGAACGCCATCACGAACGCCTGCCCCGACGTGTGCTGCACAGCGTTGGCCAGCTCGAAGACCCGCTTGTGCAGTCGCGCGAGAATCTCCAGCCCGACCCCGACCCGAGCCTCGATGCCTGCGTCCCGCCAGCTGGTCAGCCCTGCCGAGGCAGCCTCGATGAGCGCCGGTACGCCGTCCGGCGTCACCCGCGGATAGCGCACCCCCAGCGGCTTGCCGAACGGGGACTTCTCCGTGGCCACGGTCCCCTCGGAGCCTGGAGTCGACAGCGGGAAGTCCTGGTCGAGCCACGCCTCGAAGGCCTGCACGCCGTCGGCCGCCGCCGTTTCGCCATACACCTTCGGGCTCGGCGACTCGGGGAATGCGGAGTAGTAGCCGCGCGTGCGGGTCGCCTCGATGGCGGCGTCCAGCATGCTGCGGTGGGTGGCGAAGAGGTCAGCTGCCTTGCTCACGGGGTCCTCACTAGCGGCGGTGGTGTGACTGGGTTCGACGCTCTCGACCCTAGCGCGTCACAACGCCGTCCGGTCATGCCGGGAACTGAGCTCTCGTCCGGCCCAGCCGAACTACTGCGCGATCTCCCAGATGTGGCCGCTCGGGTCCTGGAAGCTGGCGGTCCGGATGCCCCAGGGACGGTCCATCGGTCCGTTGAGCAGCGACACGCCCTGCGCGGCCAGCTGCTCGCACACCGCATCGACGTCGTCGACGCCGACCGTCAACACCATGCGCGACCCTGCGTCGGACGCCGCGAGCGGGGCCGGGTTGACCAGCTCCGGCGCGGCCGATGTGGCCAGCAGGTTGATGATCGAGGTGCCGAAGTCGAACGCAGCCGAGACGTCGTCCTGATGCACGATCGGCTTGCCGAACACCTCGACATAGAAGCCTCTCGCCGCATCCAGGTCGTCGACGAACAGGGTGACGGCAGCCACGCCCTTCGTCCATCCGGCGTCCCCAGCGGTCGTCTCGTCAGGTGTGGTCAAGGGCCCTCCCCAAGTCGTGGATACGTCTGCGGGCATGGGAGTGGCTGTGGACGCGGGTGTGGGATCTCATGAGCCGTCAGCCTGCCGGCGCAGCCACTCCAGCGCCGCCGGTCCCGACCGGAGTACGGAGATGTGGCCGTCGCCTGGCCCGACGCGCAGCTCGGCGGACGGGCACCGTGCGGCCAGCCACTCCCCGTGAGTGCAGGGGATCAGCCGGTCACTCTCCCCGTGCAGTACCAACACCGGCACCCCGATGTCGGCTGGGTCGAAGCCCCATGGCGACACGGTGGCCAGGTCGTCGTCGATCAAGGCAGCCGGACCCGCCGCGAGCGCCGGACCGACGACGCTGCCGAACCAGCCCCACTCACCCTCGAACGCGGCGTGGTCGGCCGCCACAAAGCCCAGGTCGCCCTCCGGTGCCGACTCCTCGTATGCCGTCTTGACCGCGCGGCCGGCGGTGGCGGCCTCGAGCGACGCCCGGGTCAGGTCGGCCATACCTCCGAACCAGTCGAGCCCCTCGACACCGAAGGGCGCCGGCCCCGACACGCTCACGGCCCCCACCACCCGTTCCCCCAGCAACGCCGCGCACGCCAGCGCATGCGGGCCGCCACCGGAGTGGCCCATCACGCCGAACCGTTGGATCCCGAGTGAGTCAGCAAGCGCTGCGACGTACTCCGCGGCCGTGGCGATGCTGCGGCCGGGCCGTGCGGTCGAGCCGCCGTACCCGGGACGGTCGTAGGAGACCCAGCGGATGCCGAGCCGCCGCGCCGCCTCGAACAGCGGCGCCGGCGGTGTGCCGAGGTTCGGCGTGCCGTGGTGCCAGAACACCGTCAGCAGAGGGTCCGCGGAGCCACCTGTGTCATAGGCGTGCAGCGTGTCGCCACCGGGCAGCTGTAGGTCGAACTCTGCCACCACGAGCGGAGCGGTTGCTTGCTTCATCGTCGAGCCTCTCGTTCGCCAGCCAGTCCGGCGTCATCGCTGCCCCTCCACGTGTGGTCCAACCGTCGTTTGCACCTGCTACGTCGCCGCCGGCGAGACCGGATCGACATACGGTTCCGGAAAACCTGGTCGGCGACCGAGACCACTGCTGGGTAGTGTCACATCCCGTAGTGAATTCACCCGCGGCGGTGTCGAGATCGCGTGGTCAGCTCCGACCTCTGCCGAAACAGCCCCATCCGGGCACGACAAACGAGGAGCACCGATGAAGTACCTGATGTTGATCTACAGCAACCCCGAGCCGTGGGGTCACCCGAGCTACCTGGGCATCCCGGAGACGCAGGCGATGGGCCAGAGCGAGCGCGACACGATGCTGGCCGAGGGCGAGGCCTGGCTCGACGAGATCCGCCAGACCGGTGAGCTCGTCTCCGCCGAGGCGCTGGCCGCCCCGCTGACCGCGCGGACCGTCCGGGTCCGTGACAACGCGACGCTCGTGACGGACGGACCGTACGTCGAGGCCAAGGAGCAGATGGCCGGAGTGTTCGTGCTCGACTGCGCGACACCTGAACGCGCCGAGGAGCTCGCCAGCCGGGTTCCGGATGCGCGCTTCAGCGCGGTCGAGCTGCGACCCATCATGGGCTCGGCCGGGCAAGAGATGTGACGGCAGCCATCGCTCCTGAGGACCTGTGGCGGCAGCTGGCGCCCCAAGTCCTCGGGGCGCTGGTCCGGCGGTACGGCGACTTCGGGACGGCCGAGGATGCGGTGCAAGAGGCGTTGCTCGCGGCCGCGAAACAGTGGCCGGAGGAGGGTTTGCCCGACGATCCGCGCGCCTGGCTCATCCGGGTGGCCTCGCGCAAGCTCATCGACCAGGCGCGAAGCGATCAGGCGCGCCATCGACGTGAGACGAGCGTCGCCTCGTTGGTGCCGACCGATGAGCGCGTCTCCGCGGCGGCGGACGCGCCCGCGGTGGCGGACCGCGAAGACACCCTGATGCTGCTGCTGCTGTGCTGTCATCCTGTGCTGACGCCGGCGTCGCAGGTCGCCCTGACGCTCCGTGCTGTTGGTGGCCTCACGACCGAGCAGATCGCCCGGGCGTTCATCGTCCCCGAAGCAACGATGGCGCAGCGGATCAGCCGAGCCAAACAGCGCATCAGGGAGACCGGTGCCCGATTCTGTATGCCGCCGGAGGCTGAGCGCCGCGACCGGATGACCGCCGTACTGCACGTCCTCTACCTCGTCTTCAACGAGGGCTATACCGCCACGACCGGCGCGGACCTGCAGAGCCTCCAGCTCGCGGAGGAGGCGATCCGGCTCACCCGGGAGGCACGCGAGCTCCTGGCTGACGACGGTGAGGTCACCGGCCTGCTTGCCCTGATGCTGCTCACCGACGCGCGGCGGTCGGCACGCACAGGAGCGGACGGGGCTCTGGTGCCGCTCGGTGAGCAGGACCGCACCACGTGGGACCCCGGGCTGATTGGCGAGGGCGTGGCGCTCATCACCGACGTCCTCGCCCGAGGTCCGGTCGGTCCCTATCAGCTTCAGGCGGCCATCGCGGCCGTCCATGCGGAGGCGGAGACCGCCGAAAGCACCGACTGGAAGCAGATTTTGGCGCTCTACGCCCTGCTCGAGGCGGTCGCCCCGAACCCCATGGTGACGCTCAACCGGGCCGTAGCCGCCGCGATGGTGCACGGTCCTGCGGCTGGGCTCACGTTGCTCGAGACGTTGGAGCAGGACCAGCGGATGGCCCGCCACCACCGTCTCCATGCGGTCCGCGCCCACGTGCTCGAGCTCGCTGGCGACAGGCAGGCCGCGCGGGCCAGCTTCGCGCTCGCGGCCAGGCTGACGACGAGCCTGCCCGAGCAGCGCTACCTCAACGCGCGGGCGCAGGGGCTGGAGGGCCAGGTCTAGCAACGGCACGCGCGGTGTCCGCGCGAGCCTCGTGAGAGAGTGCTCGCATGCTGATTCGTCCGATTGACGAGGGCGACGTCGGGGCCGTGCTGGGTCTCAACGCGGAGTCGGTCTGGGCGTTGAGTCCGCTCGACGAGACCGGGCTCGAAAGGCATCGGGCCCAGGCGGCGTATGTGCTGGTCGTGGAGCTCGACGCCATCGTTGCCGGGTTCGCGATCGCTTACGCGCCCGGGGCGGCGTACGAGTCGATCAACTACGCCTGGCACGGCCGGCGCTTCGACGACTTCCTCTACCTCGACCGCATCGCCGTGTCGTCGGCCTTCAGACGGCGCGGGATCGCCAGTGCGTTGTACGACGAGCTGGAGGCCAACGCGAAGGAGCGCGGCCGGATGGTGTGCGAGGTCAACTCGGATCCGCCGAACCTCGAGTCGCTGGCGTTCCACGCCAGCCGCGGGTACGTCGAGCTCGGGCACCTGGTGCAGCTCGACGGACACGAGACCGTGATGTTGGAGAAGGTGCTGTGACCCCTGACGAGCTGGCGCAAGCCTGCGCCGATGTGATGTGGAAGGACGACGAAGCGTCCCGGCAGCTGGGGATGACCCTCGACGCGGTGTCGCTGGGCGCGGCGACCTTGTCGATGCCCGTGCGCAACGACATGACGAACGGCCACGGCACAGTGCACGGCGGCTTCATCTTCGCGCTGGCCGACTCTGCATTCGCCTTCGCCTGCAACTCGCACAACGAACGCGCGGTCGCCCAGGCCTGCGACATCGTCTTCGCCGCCCCGGCGCATCGTGGTGACCACCTGGTAGCGGTGGCGACCGAGCGCCATCGCTTCGGCCGTAACGGGATCTACGACATCCGGGTCACCAGGGACTCGGCGGACGGCGCGGTGATCGCAGAGTTCCGCGGTCGCAGCCGCACGATCGGCGGCGCGCTCGTGGAGGCCACGGAGGACGCCGGGGACGCCGGGGACGCGCACGATCCGGGACCGGCCCGATGACCGGCGTACCACCCCTGTCGACACCTCGCGAGCTCTGGGACGAGGCCGAACGCCTCTCCGTCGACGAGCTGCGTGCGCGTCAACTCGAACGACTGCGAACGACGCTCCACCGCGCGTACACGCAGGTCACGCACTACCGGGACGCCTTCGACGACGCCGAGGTCCATCCCGACGAGCTGCACGAGTCTCGAGGATCTTGCGCAGTTCCCCTTCACCACCAAGGCGGACCTGCGGGACAACTACCCGTTCGGGATGTTCGCCGTTCCGCGACAGGACGTCGCGCGCGTCCACGCGTCCAGCGGCACCACCGGCCGGCCGACGGTCGTGGGCTACACGGCGGCAGACCTCGACGTGTGGTCCGACGTCGTCGCCCGGTCGATCCGAGCAGCCGGCGGGCGGGCCGGCGATGTCGTCCATGTCGCCTACGGGTACGGCCTGTTCACCGGAGGCCTCGGTGCGCACTACGGCGCCGAGCGGCTCGGCTGCACGGTGGTGCCCGTCAGCGGCGGCATGACCGAACGGCAGGTTCAGCTCATCATCGACTTCCACCCGCGCGTGATCATGGTGACTCCGTCGTACTTCCTGGCCATCGTCGACGAGATGGAGCGACAGGGCATCGATCCCGCGTCGTCGTCGCTCGAGATCGGGATCTTCGGCGCGGAGCCGTGGACCGACGAGATGCGACGCGAGATCGAGGAGCGCTGCGCGATGCACGCCGTCGACATCTACGGCCTCAGCGAGGTGATGGGACCGGGGGTCGCGCAGGAATGCGTCGAGACCAAGGATGGTCTGCACGTCTGGGAGGACCACTTCTACCCCGAGGTCATCGACCCCGTCAGCGGTGACGTGCTGCCCGCGGGTCAGGAGGGTGAGCTGGTCTTCACGTCGCTGACCAAGCAGGCCATGCCGGTCATCCGGTACCGCACCCGTGACCTGACCCGGCTGCTCCCCGGGACCGCCCGACCGTCATACCGCCGGATGCAGAAGGTCACGGGCCGCACCGACGACATGATGATCGTGCGCGGCGTCAACGTGTTCCCGACGCAGATCGAGGAACAGCTGCTCAAGGTCGAGGGACTCACGCCGCACTACCTGTGCGTGTTGACCCGCCCAGGTCGCATGGACGAGCTGACGGTCCGGGTGGAGGCGCACGACGAGGGATTGTCGCCGGATGCGCGAGCGGCACTCGGCCACCGCCTCGTCGGTCTCGTGAAGGACAACGTCGGCGTCACCGTGGACGTCGAGGTGACCGAGCCTCATGCCCTCGAACGTTCGCTGGGCAAGGCCAAACGCATCGACGACCGCCGTTGACTGGCCGGGCTGCTCTGCCGGTCGTGGCCACCGTTCCTGCGGAAGCCGGCAAGGCAAGTCCCCTGTCCCCAAGGCATGTTTGCCTAGTTCGCAAGCCACCTGGCTTGTGAACTAGGCAAACGCCAAGGGCCAGAAGAGGGGAAAGGTGGGGTCAGTCGCCCCTCCGCGGTCCAGTCGGCCGGATGCTTCGGGCAGGATGGCGGGATGGCCGACCTGCTCAGCGACCTCGTGGTCATCGACCTCACCCGCGCGCTCGCCGGACCGCACGCGGCCATGATGCTCGGCGACCTCGGAGCCCGGGTGATCAAGGTCGAGACCCCTGACCACGGCGACGACAGCCGCGGCTGGGGTCCCCCCTTCGTCGGTCCGCCGGACGAGCCCCAGTCGACGTACTTCATGAGTGCCAACCGCAACAAGGAGTCGGTCACCGCCGACCTGAAGAGCGACGCGGGCCGGGACCTCGTTCGTCGACTGGTCGCGCAGGCTGACGTGCTCTGCGAGAACTTCCGACCCGGGGTCCTGGACCGGCTCGGCTTCCCTCTCGACGAGCTGCACCGGATCAACCCGCGCCTCATCGTGCTCTCCATCACGGGCTTCGGCCACGACGGACCCGAGGGTGGCCGCGCCGGCTACGACCAGATCGCGCAGGGTGAGGCCGGCCTCATGAGCCTCACCGGTGACGCGGACGGCGAACCGACCAAGGTCGGTGTCCCGATCGCGGACCTGCTGGCCGGAATGTACGGCGCTTACGGAGTGCTCGCCGCGCTGCACGAGCGGGAGAGCACGGGCACCGGCCGGCACGTGCACACCAGCCTGCTGGCCGCGGTGGTCGGCGTGCACGCCTACCAGGGCACGAGATGGACCGTCGCCGGTGAGGTCCCGACCGCCATCGGTAACCAGCACCCCTCGATCAGCCCCTACGGCCTCTTCCACACCGCTGACGCTCCGATCCAGGTGGCGTGCGGCAGTGAGGGCCTGTGGCGGGCGTTCGCTCCCGTCGTCGGCCTCGACCCCGACGACGAGCGTTTCGCCACCAATCGGCTCCGCGTTGCCCGACGCGACCAGCTCACCAGCCTGATCGAGCAGGCGCTCGGGGCCCACGGCTCGGACCACTGGCTACCGGTTCTGTCGGCTGCCGGGATCCCGGCCGGGAAGGTCCGCACCATCGACGATGTGTACACCTGGGACCAGACCCGGTCACAAGGCCTGGTCATCGCGGTCGATCATCCGAGCGCGGGCACGGTGGAGCTGCCGGGACCACCCGTGCGCTTCGACGACCTCCCGTACGCCGGTGGACGCGCAACCCACCTACCGCCGCCCCGACTCGGTGAGCACAACGCCGCTGTGGCGGCCTGGCTGGACGAACGCGAAGCCGAGGCCTGACCAAGCAGGTCAGCGGGCGAAGACGGCCATCGCGGTCGCATCCCCGTGCCGCACCGCCTGGTACGCCGCGGCGTCGGTGCGCTCGAGGTGCCGGCGCGTGCGGCGACGGTAGCGCCAGATCTGGACGCCGCCGACGAGCCACACGACGTACTGCACACTCATCGCGGCGGTGAACGCGGCCGGCGAGTAGTTCGTCGACGAACCCGGGGTCATGAGGTCGAGCACGACGCCGATGCCGAGGATCGTGGTGAGCGCTGCGACGAAGCCGCCGATGTTGACGATGCCGGTCGCGCTGCCCAGCCGTCCCGCCGGGTTGAACGTGCGCGCGAAGTCGAAGCCCACCATCGAGCTCGGGCCGCCGACACCGACGATCACCATCAGCAGCACGAGGACAGGAAGGGGTGCCGCGCCCGGCCAGGCCAGCACCAGGGTCCAGGCACCCACGATGGCTGCGACGATCGTGAGCACGAACGTGGACCGGTTGAACGGATGACGGGCGACCATCGAGCCGATGAGCGGCCCGGCGACCATCGACGACACGACCATCACCGTCAGCAGCGTGCCGGCAGTCGTCTGGGAGAGGCCCTGCCCCTGCACGAGGAACGGGAAGCCCCAGAGCAGGCCCATCACGTTGACGCTGAACTGCGTGGTGAAGTGCGTCCACAGGCCCAGCCGCGTGCCGGGCTGTGCCCAGGAGCTCCGCAGGCTCTCGGCGACGGACGCCAGCTCGAGCCGTGAGCGGGTCTCGGCCGGCGCATAGGGGCTGTCGACGACCACGACGTACAGGACCACGCCCAGCACCACGCCGACCAGAGCAGCCGCACCGAACGCACGTGTCCACCCGAACGTCGCGAGCGCGTGCGACATCGGCACGGCCGCAGCGATCGTGCCGAGCTGGCCGAGCAGGCCGGTGAGCTGGACGACGATCGGACTCTTGGCTGCCGGGAACCACAGCGCGACGAGTCGGAGCACCGAGACGAAGACCATCGCGTCGCCCATGCCGACGAGCACCCGTGCACCGAGCCCGAGTGGGTACGACGAGACGACGGCGAACGAGAGCTGCCCGACCGTCATCAGGGCCAGACCCGCACCGATCATGCGCTTGGAGCCGAGCCGGTCCAGCAGGACGCCCACGGGAATCTGCATCGCGGCATACACCAGCAGCTGGACCATCGTGAACGATGCCAGCGCCGATGCGCTGATGTGGAACCGCTCGGCGGCGCTGATGCCGGCGACGGCCAGTGAGGTGCGGTGGAAGACAGCGAGCACATAGACCGAGACAGCTGCGCTCCACACGACCCAGGCGCGGCGCTGTCCGACGTTGTGGCGCAGGACGACTTCGCTCACCGAGAACCTCGCGAGTACGCACGGGCGACGTCGAGATGGTGGCGGGTGTGGGCGGCAAAGGACGCCGCGTCGCCCGACCGCAGCGCGTCGAGCAGACCGGCGTGGTCAGCGATCGCCCGGTCCATCCGCTCGTCGTCGACGCGCATCATCGCGGCGTTGATGCACAGCTGACGCTCGCGCAGGCTGCGGTAGAACCGTGCCAGCACAGCGTTGCCCGCCGCGGCGACGACCTGCTCGTGAAAGCCTCGGTCAGCTTCGGTGAACGCCGCGACGTCGCCGGCGGCCCGATGCGCACGCATCTGTTCGAGCAGACCTTCGAGCTCCGGCACGAGCGAAGCTCGCTGGGTGAACGCGTGATCGGCCGCCCACGTCTCGACCAGGGCCCGGGCCTCGAGCAGGCTGTCGGCCTCGGGACCGGACACCGAGACGACCAGCGCGCCCTTCTTGGGGTAGAGCTTGATGAGTCCCTCGGTCTCGAGGCGGAGGAACGCCTCCCGCACGGGGGTCCGCGAGACGTCGACCTCGCCCGCGATCTCGCCCTCGGTCAGCAGCGTGCCGCCGGGGAACTCGCCGGTGAGCACGCCGGTCTTGACCCGCTCGTACGCGCGGTCGGAGGCGGAAGGCTTGGTTGCATGCATGATGTATCTATGATGCCATGGGCCGCGTACACCCCCAAACCGCGGGTAGCGATGAGTTCCTCTCGCCCGGCCGGTCAGCACACCGTTGTCGACAACCCCAGGAGGAACACGTGGCCCAGCTCGTCAGAGTCCAGAACTTCGGCGTCTCGAGTGACGGTGTCGGTGCCGGTGAGGACCAGACCCTCGAGAAGCCGTTCGGCCATGTCGACCCCGGGAAGCTGTTCCGCTGGGCCGGCGCCACGGCGAGCTGGCCCCTGCGCACCAACTCCGGGGGCAGCCGGGGCCTGGACGACTACTTCGTGCGGGACTTCGCGCACAACATCGGTGCCGAGATCATGGGCCGCAACAAGTTCGGACCCCAGCGCGGACCCTGGTCCGACCACGAGTGGCGCGGCTGGTGGGGCGACGAGCCCCCGTTCCACACGCCGGTGTTCGTCCTGACCCACCACACACGTCCGTCGTTCACGCTGGCGGACACCACGTTCCACTTCGTCGACGGTGACCCGGCCACGGTGCTCGAGCAGGCGCGGCAAGCGGCGCAGGGCAAGGACGTCCGGGTCGGCGGCGGGGTTACCACCATCCGGCAGTTCCTCGACGCAGACCTGGTCGACACGATGCACGTGGCAGTCTCGCCCGTGCAGGTCGGGTCCGGACTACGGCTCTGGGAGTCGCCGGACGAGCTGCTCGAGCGGTTCCAGCTCGAGGTCGTGCCGAGCCCGAGCGGCGTGGCCCACCACCTGTTCTGGCGAAAGTGACCCTGTTCTGACGAAAGTGACCAAGCCGGCGCCGCGTCAGAACAGCAGCGCGTTGCCCGGTTGCTCGAGCACGGAGGCGACGTCGGCCAGGAAGCGAGAACCCTGCTCGCCGTCGACGACGCGGTGGTCGAACGACAACGCCAGCGTCGTGATCCAGCGTGGCTTGATCGCGTTGCCGACCACCCACGGCTGCCGACGGATCGCGCCCATGCACAAGATGGCGGACTCACCCGGGTTGATGATCGGCGTACCCGAGTCGACGCCGAACACGCCGACGTTGGTGATCGTGAAGCTGCCACCGCTCATCTCGGCCGGTTGCGTCTTGCCCTCGCGGGCTGTGGCCGCCAGAGCGCCGATCGCCTGCGCCATCTCGACGCCGTTGAGCTGGTCGGCGTCCTTGATGTTGGGCACCATCAGGCCACGCGGGGTGGCAGCGGCGATGCCGAGGTTGACGTAGTGCTTGAGCACGATCTCCTGCGCGGCCTCGTCCCAGGTCGCGTTGACCTCGGGAGTACGCCGGACGGCCGCACACACGGCCCGCGCCACGATGAGCAGCGGCGACACCTTCACGTCGCGGAAGTCACGGTGCTCACGCAGTCGCCGGACCATCTTCATGGTCTGGCTGGCGTCGACGGTGACCCACTCGGTGACGTGCGGGGCCGTGAAGGCCGACGACACCATCGCCTGTGCCGTCATCTTGCGGACGCCCTTGATCGGAACGCGCGTCTCGCGCTCGCCGGTCAGGTGTGGCCGCGGCGCGACGGCGGCCGACGCCTGGCCCGCGCCTGAGTAGCCTTCGACGTCGTCGCGCGTGATGGTGCCGTTCGGACCGGTGGGGGTCACCTCGGCGAGGTCGATGCCGAGGTCCTTGGCCAGCTTGCGCACCGGTGGTTTGGCGAGCACCTTGGCGGCCCCGTTGCTCGACGCGCCGGCTCGTGCCGACACGGACTCCGTGGGCACGTCGGCGTCCGGAGCCTCATCGAGACTCACGTCGGGAGCGTCGGTGGTCTGCGGAGCGAACGCGTGCTGAACGCCTCGCTGCGCCGCCGCCGGAGACGAACCCGTGGGGGTGGCACCGACCTTGCGCGGCCTGCGCTTGGCCTCGGTCGTCCGCGGGCCGTAACCCACGAGCACCGACGTGCGACCACCCGGCGCGGGACCACCGATCAGCCCTGGCTCGACGGCCTCGTCGTCCTTCGGCGACGGCACGAGGTCTTCAGCGGCGCTGCCCACCTCGGGAACCGCCGGCTCGGCGGGCGCGGCCGGAGCCGCCGAAGCATCACCCGTCTCGACCGCGATGATCGGCGTACCGACGTTGACCGTCTCGCCCTCGGCGGCGTACAGCTCGGTAACGACCCCGGCATACGGGCAGGGCAGCTCGACCAGTGACTTGGCCGTCTCGATCTCGACGATCACGTCGTTGACCTTGACGGTGTCGCCGACCTTGACGTTCCAGGTGACGATCTCGGCCTCGGTGAGACCCTCCCCGACGTCGGGGAGCTTGAACATCTTCACATCAGACATCTGTGCTTCCGATCCGATCTCGTGGCGTCAGTGGGCGAGCGAACGGTCGACCGCGTCGAGCACGCGGTCGAGGTCGGGGAGGTACTCCTCCTCGATGCGGCTCGGCGGATAGGGCGTGTCGAAGCCCCCGACGCGCAGCACCGGCGCCTCCAGCGAGTAGAAGCAGTCCTCACTGACGCGAGCGGCGAGCTCGGAGCCGAGACCCAGGTTGATCGGGGCCTCATGGACCACGACCGCCCGACCTGTCTTGCGGACCGACTCGAGCACCGGGCCCATGTCGAGTGGAGACAACGTGCGCAGGTCGATGACCTCGACGCTCTTGCCCTCTTCTTCGGCGGCGATGGCTGCCTCGAGGCAGGTCTTGACCATGGGTCCGTAGGCGAGCACCGTGACATCGTTGCCCGTCCGGACCACGCGCGATGAGAAGAGCCCCTCGGGCTGCACCGACTCGTCGAGCTCGGCCTTCTCCCAGTAGCGACGCTTGGGCTCGAGGAACACGATCGGGTCGTCACTGGCGATGGCCTGCTGGATCATCCAGTAGCCGTCGACCGGGTTGGAGCAGGCGACCACCTTGAGGCCGGCGGTGTGCGCGAAGTACGCCTCGGGGCTCTCGCTGTGGTGCTCGACCGCGCCGATGCCACCACCGAACGGGATCCGGATGACGATCGGCATCGTGATCAGACCGCGGCTACGGAAGTGCAGCTTGGCAACCTGGCTGACGATCTGGTCGTACGCCGGGTAGACGAACCCGTCGAACTGGATCTCGCAGACGGGACGGTAACCACGCATGGCCAGCCCGACCGCTGTGCCGAGGATGCCGGACTCCGCCAGCGGGGTGTCGATCACCCGGTCCTCGCCGAAGTCCTTCTGCAACCCGTCGGTGATGCGGAAGACGCCGCCGAGCTTGCCGACGTCCTCGCCCATGATGACGACCTTGGGGTCTGCCTCCATGGCAGCCCGGAGGCCCATGTTGATGCCCTTGCCGAGCGTGATCGCAGTCATCAGTGGGCCCCCTCGAATGACTCCAGGTACTTGGCGAACTGGGCCTTCTGGGCCTCGAGCTCAGGAGTGATCTCTTCGTAGACCTGGTCGAAGATGTCGAGCGGGCTCGGGTCAGGCAGCTCCAGGCAGCCCTTGCGCAGATGGATCGCGAGCTCGTCGGCCTCGGCGTCGACGGACGCGAGGTAGTCGTCGTCGACGACACCGTTGCGCAGCAGGTAGGCCTTGACCCGCTCGATCGGGTCCTTCAGCTTCCAGTGCTCGAGGTCCTCGGTGACGCGGTACTTCGTCGGGTCGTCCGACGTGGTGTGCGCGCCCATCCGGTAGGTGTAGGCCTCGATGAAGGTGGGACCGCTGCCTTCACGGGCGCGCTGCAAGGCAGCCTGCGTGACGGCATACGTCGCGAGCACGTCGTTGCCGTCGACCCGCAGCCCCGGGAACCCGAAACCGAGTGCGCGCTGGTAGAGCGGGATGCGCGTCTGTCGCTCGATCGGCTCGGAGATGGCCCACTGGTTGTTCTGGCAGAAGAAGACGACCGGCGCGTTGAAGACGCTGGCCCAGATGAACGACTCGTTGACGTCACCCTGACTCGTCGCACCGTCACCGAAGTAGGCGATGACGGCGGCATCACGGTCGGGGTCGCCGGTGCCCACGGCACCGTCGCGCTGCATCCCCATGGCGTAGCCGGTGGCGTGCAGGGTCTGGGCGCCGATGACGATCGTGTAGAGGGCGAACTTGTCGCCCAGCGGGTCCCAACCGCCCTGGTCGACGCCCCGGAAGAGGCCGAGCAGGTGCAGGGGATCGATGCCGCGGCACCAGGCGACACCGTGCTCGCGGTAGGTCGGGAAGGCGTAGTCCTGGTCGCGCATGGCCCGACCGGAGCCGATCTGCGCGGCTTCCTGGCCGAGCAGGCTGGCCCAGATGCCGAGCTCGCCCTGGCGCTGCAAGGCGGTGGCCTCGGTGTCGATGCGGCGCGTCATCACGAGGTCGCGGTAGAAGCCCTGGATCGCGTCATCGCCGAGGTCGAAGGTGAACTCCGGGTGCTCGACGCGCTCGCCCTCGGGCGTGAGGAGTTGGATGAGCTCAGGCCCTCCGCCCTCGTGCTGAGGGCCGAAGACCTTGCCGAGGCCAGGTCCGAATCCGTCTTTGGTCACGCGCACTCCCTTGTGTCGTCGGTGTCCCGGGATCGCCGGCACCGTCAGGTCGTCAAGCCGCGCGACCGTGCTGCGGGTGTGGTGCAACAAGGACAATCGGCTGCTGGCCGTGGGCGTCCGTTTGGCGCACGACAGCGCTGTGACGGCGACCACAACCAGGCTTGCACGATACCGACCAGCCGCGCATGGCACCTAATCACCCCGGGTGCTACCGCGCTGCTGGACACCCCGCTCAGAGTACGGACGGAGACTGCTCGGGTCGCCGTCCGCGAACTGTGACCGGATATCGCGTCCAGCTGTCCGAAAATCGCGCGACTGCGGGGGTGGGTCGGACGTACGCTGAAGGGGTGCGACAGGAGCAAACTAACGCGACGGTCATGACAGAGCCGAGGCCCCGGATCAGCCCACCGGCCGCGCCCTCAGCGCTGCTCGTGGCGATCGCCCTCGGCATCGTGTATGTCGTCTGGGGCTCCACCTATCTCGCCATCCGGGTGACCGTCACCGACCTTCCCGCGATGTCCTCAGCCTCCTGGCGATACGGCGTGGCCGGCCTGCTGCTGGCCGGCATCCTCGCCGCTCGCAAGGGATTCGGAGTGCTTCGCATCAACCGCCACGAGCTGCTTGGTTCGGCCCTTCTCGGCCTGCTGCTGCCGACGCTCGGCAACGGGCTCGTGAGCGTCGGCGAGCAGAACGGCGCACCGTCTGGCCTGGCGGCGCTGATCGTGGCGGCGATCCCGTTGTGGATCATCGTCTACCGAGCCGCGACCGGCGACCGCCCGCGCGCCTGGACCACGGTCGGCGTGCTGCTCGGCTTCGGTGGCCTGGTGGGCCTGGTCCTGTCGACGGGCCTCGGCGGTGACGTGGCCTGGGGTGCCTGCCTGGTGATCGTCGCGGCCACGCTGTGCTGGTCGTTCGGTTCGTGGTCGGCACCGCGGCTCACGTTGCCGCGCAACCCGTTCGTGACCACGGTCTACGAGATGCTCACCGGCTCGGTGTTCCTGTTCCTGGGGGCGCTGATCCGGGGTGAGCACGTCGTACCCACGTCTGCGCCGTTGGACGCCTGGCTCGCCTGGAGCTACTTGGTGACGTTCGGCTCGGTCGTGGCGTTCACGGCGTACGTCTGGGTCCTGTCGGTGGCGCCGATCTCGCTGGTGGCCACCTACGCGTACGTCAACCCCGTCGTCGCGGTGTTCCTCGGCTGGCTGATCCTGTCGGAGGCCGTGACGCCCGCCATCCTGATCGGCGGCGTCATCGTGGTGGTGGCGGTCGCGATCGTCGTCTCGTCCGAGCGCAAGCCACGACCAGCCAAGGCGGCCACTGCACCTGCTACGACCTGACCGCCTCGAGCACGCACCAGGCGTCCCGGACCGGCAGTGTCCGGGTGAGGCGGAGACCGGCGCGGCGGCAGAGCTGGGCGTAACCGTCCTCGGTCCGTTCGCGGCCGCCCAGCATGACGAGCATGGTCAGGTCCATCAGCTTGGCTTCCGCGCCCCGGTTAGGCCCTTCGAGGAGGCGCTCGACGATGAGCAGCGCCGATCGGTCCGTCATCGCGTCGCGGCAGCGCGCCAGGATCGCCACCGCCTCGTCGTCGTCCCAGTCGTGGACGACCGACTTCAGCAGGTAGCAGTCGGCTCCGGGCGGCACCTCCTCGAACATGCTGCCGGCGGCCAACCGGAGCCGGTCCTGCACGGGTGAGGATTCGATCGCGTCGCGCGCGCCGTCGATCACGTGTGCGAGGTCGAACACGGTTCCCGACAGGTGTGGCTTCGCGGTCAGGAGGCCCATCAGCAGCGTGCCGTTTCCGCCTCCCACGTCGACGACGGTCTGCACCTGCTCGAAGTCGTACGTCGCAGCCACGACCTCGACCAGGCCCTCGGTCAGGGATTTCATCGCGGCGTCGAACACCGCGCTTTCCTCGGGGCGCTCAGCCCGGTAGGTCCACGGGTCCGTCCCGTACAGGACCTCGAAAGCGCCCGTGCCCGTTCGGGCGCTGTGAATGAGACTGCTCCAGGTGTTCCAGTGATACTCCGACCCCACGAAGACGGCGTGGGCACGGACTGATCCGGGCGTGTCGGTGACCAGGCCGAGGCTCAGCTCGTTGTTCGCGAAGCGGCCGGCGTCGTCCTCGGTGAACACCCCTGCGGCGGACAGCGCGCGCATGAGCCGGCCGAGTGCTGCGCTGTCGGCGTCGGTGGCCTTGGCGAGCTCCACCTCGTCGAGAGGCTGCTCCAGCAAGGCATCGGCGACCCTGAGCACGGCGGCCACGTGGATCGCCTGGCTCAGTCGGTATCCACCAAGAAGCTGCCGCAGTCTGGCGTCGTCGCTCTGAGCCGGGGTCACGACCTGATGATGCTCCCTACGTAGACCACATGCCAGGTCACCTTGTCGGCTGGGTGCGGCATCATCGAGTTGACCGGGCACGGCGGACGGCAGGGACCAGCGCCCCCGCGCTCTCGGCGACATCCACAAAGCCAGCTCGCCACGTTGGCAGCCGAGACGTGTGCGGTGGGGCGGAGGGCGGGACTCGCGCGCCGTCAAAGAGCGCAGCGAAGGCGCGCGAGCCCGACCTCCGCCCCGCAGCACGGAACCCAACTAGGCCAACGAGGCGACCCATGCGTTGTGGAGGTCGGAGAAGCGCCCCTCCCCTTCGGCGATCAGGTCAGCCGGCGCACCGTCCTCGACGATGCGACCGTGCTCCATCACGAGCACCCGGTCGGCGATCTCGACCGTCGACAGCCGGTGGGCGATGATGATCGCCGTCCGCTCGGCCAGGATCGTGCGAAGTGCTCGCTGCACCAGTCGTTCGGACGGGACATCGAGGCTCGAGGTGGCTTCGTCGAGGATCAGCACCGCCGGGTCGGCCAGGAACGCGCGGGCGAACGCGACCAGTTGCCGCTGGCCGGCCGAGAGCCGCCCGCCTCGGTTGGCGACGTCGGTCTCATAGCCGTGTGGCAGCTCGATGATGAAGTCGTGCGCCCCGATCGCCTTGGCAGCCCCCACCACCTCATCCATCGACGCCTCGGGCTTGCCGAACCTGATGTTGTCGGCAACGGTGCCGTTGAAGAGGAAGTTTTCCTGCGTCACCATCACGACGGCCCGCCGCAGGTCGTCCTCGGTGACGTCGCGCAGGTCGACGCCGTCGATCAGGATCCTGCCACCGGTCGGGTCGTAGAAGCGTGACACCAGCTTGGCCAACGTCGTCTTGCCGGCACCCGTCGTCCCGACCAGCGCCAGCGTCATACCGGCGGGCACCTCGAGGTCGAGGTCGGGCAGAACCGGACGATCGGCGACGTACTCGAAGGAGACGTGCTCGAAGCGCAGCGCACCGTGCGCGTCCACCAACTCCACCGGCTGCAGCGGCTCGGGGACGGACGGCTCCTCTTCGAGCACACCGGAGAGCTTCTCGAGCGCCGCCGAGGCGGATTGGAAGGTGTTGTAGAACTGCGAGATCTCCTGCATCGGCTCGAAGAACTGCCGTAGGTAGAGCAGGAAGGCCGCGAGCACACCCGGCGTGACCTCGCCCTCGACCGCGAGCCGCGCACCGTAGATGAGCACGATCGCGATCGTGATGTTGCCGATCAGCTTGATGCCCGGCATGAACAGACCGACCAGCCGGAACGCGCGCTCGTTGGCGAGCCGGTAGTCGTCGTTGACCGAGTCGAAGATCTCCTGGTTGCGGTCCTCCCGACGGAACGCCTGCACTGCACGGATGCCCTGGATCGTCTCGACGAAGTGCACGATGACGACGGCGACGGTCTCGCGGGTACGCCGATAGGCCTTGGCCGACTCGCGCCGGAACCAGTTGGTCAGGAGCACGAGCAGCGGGAAGCACAGCAGCGCGACCAACCCGAGCTTCACGTCGAGCACCAGCAGGAGGACCGCCGTGCCGACCAACGTGAGCACGGCAGTGATGAGCCCGTCGAAGCCGGTCTCGAGCAGCTCGTAGATGGCGTCGATGTCGGAGGTCTGCCGCGAGATCACCCGGCCGGAGGTGTAGTCGTCGTGGAACGCGGGCGACAGCTTCTGGAAGTGCGAGAAGACTCGCCGGCGCAGCGTGAACAGCACTTCCTGCCCGATCCGGCCGGCCAGCATCAGGAAGGTGATCCGGGTGATCGCCTGGATCACCACGGCCATCAACAAGATGGCGACGATGACCTCGAGCGTGGTCTTGTCGTTGCTGGACAGGATCGGCGGGATGCCGTTGTCGATGCCTTCCTTGACGAGGTAGGGCACGGACAGACGTGCGGCGTTCTCGATCAGCACGGCGACCATGAGGAAGCCGAGCAGCTTGCGGTGCGGACGCAGCAGCTGCTTGAGCAGCCGGCGGGAGCGCTCCTGCAGCCGCAGTGTGACCTTGCCCGGGAGCTCGTCCTCGTGCTCGGCCGCGACTCCCCGCCAGTCGGCGTTCAGGGCTGCGTTGTCCCGGGTGAAGTCGGCCTGTTCGACAGCGTCGGCGTCGATCGCGCGTGAAGCGTCGCTCGAGGTGTCGTTGGTCGTCATCGGGCCGCCACCTCCTCCGGCGCCGCGGTGAGGTCTTCGTCGCTGTCGCTGTCACCGGCCAGCAGGTCGCGGTAGGCCGGCACGGTCGCCAACAGCTCTTCGTGGCTTCCGACGTGGGTGATGGTGCCGCCCTGGAGCAGGGCGACCTTGTCGGCCAGCATCACCGTCGACGCGCGATGAGCCACGACGATGCCGGTGGCGTCGGCGAGAACCTGGCGGAGGGCATGCTCGACCAGGGCTTCGGTGTGCACGTCGAGGGCTGACAGTGTGTCGTCGAGGACGAGGATGCGGGGGCGCGCAAGGACGGCACGTGCGAGCGCGAGCCGCTGGCGCTGACCACCGGACAGCGACATGCCCTGCTCGCCGATGCGGGTGTCGAGCCCCCACGGAAGGTCGTAGACGAAGCCCGCCTGGGCCGTCTCGATCGCGGCGCGGATGTCCTCCTCGCTCGCGTCGGGACGGCCGAGGGACACGTTCTCGCGCGCGCTCATCGAGAAGAGGGTCGGCTCCTCGAACGCCGTGGCCACGATGGTGCGCAACGACGGCATCGTCAGCTCGCGGATGTCGACGCCGTCGACGGTGATGCGGCCGGCGGTGACGTCGTACAGGCGCGGCACCAGGCCCGTCAGCGCCGTCTTGCCGGATCCGGTGGCGCCGACGATCGCGAGCGTCTCGCCCGGCGCGATGTCGAGGTGGACGTCGTGGAGGACGTCCTGGTCGGAGTCCGGGAAGTGGAAGCCGACGCCTTCGAAGCGCAGATGGCCTCGGGGCTCGTCGATCTCGTGCTCACCGCCGGTGATCGCGGACTTGGTGTCGAAGATCTCGTTGACGCGGTCGGCCGCGGTCATCGCCTCCTGCGCCATCGCGAGGATGAACCCGAGTGACTCGATAGGCCAGATCAGCGACAGCATCAAGGTGATGAACGCGACCAGCGTGCCGAGCGTGACGGCGTCGCGGCCGACAGCCAGCGCACCGAGCAGCAGCACGATGACCAGGCTGATGTTGGGGATGATCTCGAGGAAGGTCCAGAACTTCGACGACAGCCTGACCTTCTCGATCGAGGTGTCGTAGAGGATCTGCGCGCGACCGCGGAACTGACCCTCGATGTAGCGCCGGCGGCCGAAGGACTTGATGACGCGGAACCCGACGGCGGCTTCCTCGACCGAGGTGGCGACGTCACCCTGCTGGTCTTGCACGGCGCGGGAGACCACGACGTACTTCTCCTCGAAGCGCTTGCTCAGCGCGATGATCGGCAAGGCGGAGATGGCGACCACGACGCCGAGCGGCCAGTAGAGGTGGAGCAGTAGTGCGGTCACCACGGTGAGCTGGAGGATGTTGATGATGAGGAAGAGCAGGCCGAAACCCATGAACCGGCGGATCGCGCTCAGGTCGGTCGTGACCCGCGACAGCAGCTGCCCGCTCTGCCAGCGGCTGTGGAACTCCATCGGGAGCGCCTGCATGTGCCGGTAGAGGTCGTTGCGGACCGCTGTCTCGAACCCGAGCACCGCACTGGCCTGCACCCAGCGTCGGATCAGGATCAGTGCCGCCTCGGTGATGCCGAGCGCCAGGCCGAGCAGGCCGAGCGGCCAGATGCCGGACATGTTGCCGTCCATGATCGGCCCGTCGATGAGGCCCTTGGTGACGAGCGGGATCGCCATCGAGACGAACACCCCGACGACGGCTGTGCTCCCCATGATGCCGAGCGCACGGTAGTAGGGACGCACGTACGAGCGGAGGCGCCACAACGAACGGGCACCGCCCTGCTGGGGCGGTGACGAAGAGGTGGGTGCGGTCGTCGTGGCTGCGGTCATCAGTGGCGTTGTCCCCCTGTCGTTCGACGGCTGTGCCCACCGATCAGCCGCCCGTCCGGCGGCAGCCGTCAGGACGTCAGGACGAGCGGTGAAGGTGTAAGTACCAGTTTATCTGATGCCTCTGACAGAGTGCCAACCCGTTTTCGCCCGCCTCGACCCGATCGGTCCGCCGCGCAGGTCGGCCCCGAACAAGCTCAGGCGGGGTGGGTCTGCCGCCACCGCTGGGCCACTCCAAGCAGCAGGTCGTTGGCCTCGACCTCTCCGATGCTGACCCTGGCACCGTCGCCCGCGAACGGCCGGACGCTGACCCCCGCGGCGTCGCAGGCCTCGGCGAACTCGACGGTGTCCTCACCGAGGGCGAACCAGACGAAGTTGCCCTGGGCCTCGGGGATCGACCAGCCCTGCTCGAGCAGCGCGGTGCGGACCCGGCCGCGCTCCGCCACCAGGGCATCGACGCGTTCGAGCAGAGCCGCCTCGCTCTCGAGCGACGCGAGCGCGGCCGCCTGGGCGATCGACGAGACCCCGAACGGCAGCGAGCACTTGCGGATGGCCTCGGCGACGGGAGCAGGTCCGACGGCGTACCCGAGGCGGAGCCCAGCAAGCCCGTAGGCCTTGCTGAATGTGCGGAGCACGACAACGTTGTCCCGCCCACGCCCCAGCTCGACGGCGTCGGGCGTCTCCGGGTCGGTGACGAACTCGCGGTACGCCTCGTCGATGACGACGAGCACGTGATCGGGCACGGCGGCGAGGAAGGTCTCGAGCTCGTCGCGATGCACCGACGGACCGGTCGGGTTGTTCGGCGTGCAGACCACGACGATCTTGGTCCGGTCGGTGATGGCCGCCGCCATCGCGGGCAGGTCGTGCCGGGCGTCGGCGTCCAGTGGCACCTGGACGTTCGTCGCCCCCGTCAGCCCGATCGCGATCGGGTAGGCCTCGAACGACCGCCATGCGTAGACGACCTCGTCGCCTTGGGTGCAGCTGGCCTGGAGCAGGTGGTAGAACACCGCCACAGAACCGGCGCCGGACGCGATCTGGTCCACCCCCACGGAGTACTTCGACGCCAGCGCCTGGTGCAGCGCGGAGACGCCCATGTCGGGGTAGCGATTCATGCTCGCCGCGGCCTCGGTTGCCCGCGCCACCACGCCCGGCAGCGGCGGGTACGGGTTCTCGTTGCTCGACAGCTTGTAGGACTGCCGCTCGCCGGCGGCCGGTGGCTTGCCCGCCTTGTACGCCGGGATGGTGTCGAGCGCCGGACGGAACCGCGGAGTCGTCATGCCGAGCACCCTAACCGGGCCGGCTCAGCCTGCGTAGGCTCCCTGCATGCCACCACGACGCCAGCCGCTGCACGGTGTCGGACTGGTGGTGGTGGGCGCGACGTTGTTCGTCGTCAACGCCGGCGTCTCGCGGGTCATCCAGTCGGCCGGAGTCGAGTCGACCACGCTCACGACGGTCCGTTGCACCGGGACCGCCCTGGTCCTCCTGCTCGTCGTGGCGGCGCGGCGCGAGCTGCGCACGCTGGTGCCCGCCAGCTGGTCCGAGGCGCTGACCACCGTGGCCTTCGGGATCACCGGCGTGGCGCTGGTGCAGTGGCTCTACTTCGTCGCGATCGACCGACTGCCGGTCGGGATCGCGCTGCTGCTGGAGTTCACGGCGCCGGTACTGGTCGCGCTGTTCGCCCGCTTCGGGTACGGCGAGCAGGTGCGCGCCCGGCTGTGGCTCGGCCTGGCCTGCTCGCTGGGCGGTCTCGCCCTCGTCACCCAGGTCTGGTCCGGGCTGGTGCTCGACACGCTCGGTGTGGCTGCCGGACTCGGGGCTGCGCTGTCGCTGGCGGCGTACTTTCTCCTCGGCGAGCACTCGGTCACCCACCGGTCGCCGCTGTCGGTGCTGACCTCTGCCTTCGTGGTGGCGACGCTGTTCTGGAACGCGCTGGCGCCAGTCAGCGGACTCCGCAAGTCCAGCCTCGGTGACCCCGTGTCGCTCGGCGGCCGGCTGTCCGGCCATCAGGCCGACCTGTGGGTGCTCATCGCGTGGCTCGTGCTGCTCGGCACGGTGGCGCCGTTCCTCGCCGAGCTCAGTGCGTTGCGCCACCTGAGCGCCACCGAGGTCGGCCTGATCGGGATGATCGAGCCCGTGGGCGCCACGTTGCTGGGCTGGCGCTGGTTCCGCGAAGACCTCACGGCAGCACAGCTGGTCGGTGTCGCCACCGTGCTCGTCGGCATCGGCCTCGCCCAGACCGCCCGGCGAGAACCCGACCGTGTTGATCCCGATCAGGCCGAGGCCACCCCGCTGATGAACTGACCTGGGCCGGGGCGTTCGAACCGGTCGGCCGCGGCCTCGAAGCCGCACTCATGGAGTGAAGGGATTTCCGCGTTGAGCGCCAACCCCGGGACCGGGCGGGACGCTCGACTCGTCGAACCCTCACGCCCGCTGATCGAGCTAGTCGAGATCAAGGGTCTCGACACGCTTGCCCTGAGCGCGTCGAAGGGCCCGACCGCGGAAGTCGTTCGGGCTATCCGGGTCGGGGTTTGAAGCGTTGGTGGCGGATGGGTCTTCGTTGGGGGTCGATCCGGGTTGGTGGGATGACTTCGGTGATGCCGTCGGGTGCGAGGTCGAGGTCCCATTCGCCTTGGTGGATGAGGTGGTGGTGGAAGGAGCAGAGGAGGCAGCCGTTGTCGAGGTCGGTCGGGCCGCCTTCGCTCCAGGGGATGCGGTGATGTGCTTCGGTCCAGGCGGGGGGTCGTTCACAGCCGGGGAAGACACAGCCTTGGTCGCGGGTGGCGAGGGCGAGGCGTTGGTAGCGGTCGAACAGGCGGCGGCTGGTGCCGAGGTCGAGGATCTTCGACCCACCCGCCAGGACCATCGGGAGGAGGCCGGCGTTGCAGGCCAGCCGTCGGGTCTCCCCGACCGAGATGGCTGCCGCCGGTGTCCAGGACGGCTTCCCCGGCCCCGGCCCGGAGCTTGGTTTCGTCGACGGTGACCACGATGGTGGCGTTCGCGACCCCGTGTTGGGGGTGTCCGTCGACCGGGAGGTGTTCGATCAGCTCACACAACGCCCGGCCGAGCCGGTTGCCGTACGGCAGGTCCTCAACGGTCGTCTCAGCCGGTAGGCCGGTGCCGGTGCCGGTGCCGGTGGCGATCCGGCGGGGTGACGTCACGGCTTCGAGGTATTTGGTGAGCATGCCGAAGACCAGGTTGGGTAGGGCGTACCTTCCGCGGGCGATCCCGTCGGCTCCGAGCTGGCCGGTGAACCAGGCTGACGCCAACGCCTTCCGTTCCTGCGCGGCGAGTTGCTGCTCCAGGGTCTCGTCCACGGTGCCGGGGTCGATCACCTCGACCAGGTGGTTCGCCGCCACCTGCAGCTGGCTGTACGACAACGTCTTGGCATGGGTGAGCAGATCGGCCTGCGCTGCTTCGACCCGGTCCGGCTCCACCGTCGGGTGAGAGCCGGTTGACCGCGGCCGCGACCACCACCCCTTGTTCGGCCGACACCTGCACCGGCGGCGACGGCACGGCGGGTGGGTTCGGTCAGCGCCGGTCGTGCCGTGCAGCTGCTTGGCGGTCCGGACCGTCCGGGAGGCTTCGCCTGCTGACATCCGGTGCGCGGTCATCAGGTGTGCCCGGGTAGAGGAGGCGCCGTAGCGGTGGGGCAGGTTGCGGTCATCGGCCTCGGCAACCAGCCGCGAGATGACCTCATCGGCTGCGGCTCGGACCGCGAGTGCTTCGCTGATCCGCGTGTCGAGCCGGGTGTCGTCCAGGGACCAGGTCGGGGTGTCGACCAGATCGGCTAGAACCCGCCACCGACACTTTTCGGATCAGCGACCAACACCAGAACCCGTTGTCCACAAGGGAATTCCGAGAAATCTTCGCAACTGGCCGAAGAAGAGAAGCGGCGGTCTCAACAAGAGTCGGCAGAGCCAGTCGAAGCCGCCGCTACCCCGGCGAGCCAGCGGCCAGTCGTTGACACGGGGCCTTCAGTCGCGGGAAGCCCCTTCAGGCCGATCACGATCGAAGGACCGCGTCGCATGGGGGTCCGCCGAGATCCCGTACAGCGCCCGGAGAGTCTCGACCGTCGCCAGTTGGCGTTTGCTGTGCGGACTCGCGCAGGATTCGCCCTCATCGCCAGGTACCGGATCGAACGAGTGCATGACGATGCGCTCGAGCAGTTCGCCAAGCGTCTCATCGTTGAACTCGGCGAGCCCCTTGAGCACCTTCACGAGGTTCTTCTCGATGCGCACACCGAGTTGCACACGTTCCGTAGATGGTCCCATGGGACCAAGGTACCTGGATAAACGGAGATGGAGCAACCGAGATTTGCTCAGCTCGTGTCGCGTTCCGGGAGTCGCGAGCCACCGCCGGCGGTCGCCACCTGACGGGACGCCCAGTCACAGCGGGAGGTGCACGGCTCCCCCGTCGACGCGCTCCAGGTCGCGGCCGATCACGATGTCGAGTGGGTTGGTCAAGCAACGGATCGACCCCCCGCCCTTGTGGAACTCCGACACGTCGACCAGCACGACTTCGAAGCCGGCTGCTTCGAGCTCGGCGCGCACCCGCGGCGGGCAGGCAGGCATCAGGATCGTCTGGCCGATGACGATCGAGTTGGCGCAGAACGTCAACGCCTCCTCCTCGCTCAGGACGATCGGCTCGGGCACCAGCGCGAGCAAAGCCTCGGCACTGGCCGCGTCGAACGCCGCCGGGCAGACCAGGGCGCGGCGCTCGTCGAGCGGGCAGAACGCGAGGTCGAGGTGGTACATGCCGGGGTGCGTGATTCGTACGCCCTGCACGCGTACATCGAAGTCGACGGCGAGCTGCTTGAGCGCAAGCTCCTCGGTGCGCGGCCCGAAGCCGACGACCAGCCGGCCGGCATACGGGAAGGCGTCTCCTGCCTCGAAGTGCGCCCCCACCCCGGCCTGCCCGACGTAGGAGAGCGCAAAGCCCAGGTCCTCGAACCAGCGGCTGGACGAGGCGGCCTCGAGACGTCGCTCGGCGTACCGCATGTGCGACATCGCCACCCGCGGCCGGTCGTCGGACAGCGCCAGCCCGAGGTTCATCGCGTAGACCATGTCGGGTGAGTCGGCGCGCTGGTCCAGCACGTCGACGCGACCACCGAGCCCCTCGATGTGCGCGACGAGGCCTTCCCACTGACGCAGCGCCAGCTCGAGGTCGGGCTGTGCGCCGAGGTCCATGTAGGGGTTGATCTCGTAGGCGACCCGGAAGTGCTCCGGGTGGACCATCGCGTAGTGCCGTCCCCAGGCCAACGGGCGAGGGGCGCCAGGGCCGTGATGGCCGTTCGTCGAGTGCGGGTGGTGGGCGTGGTGGGCCCGGTCCTGGATCTGCACGGTCATGGTGATTCACCCTCTCCGCGTCATGGGACGCCGCTCCTACCGAGTGGCGTTCGAGCTTGATGGTCTGATTGTCAGACAATCCGACAACCCAGTATGCGTCGGGGACGAACCTGAGTCAAACGACCAGAGCACGTGCACCTCGGGTCGATAGGGTTCGGTGGACATGTACGACGACCTCCAGCTCGAGCTCGAGACCTCATCGACCGTCGACCGCGCCGCCGAAGTGATCCGGCGTGCCCTGTTCGCCGGCCAGCTCGAGCCCGGCACTCCCCTGCGCGAGGTCGCCCTGTCCGAGGTGATGGGCGTGGGGCGCAGCACGATCCGCGAGGCCCTCGGCCTGCTGGTCGGCGAGGGCCTGGCTGTGCGTGTCCCCAACCGCGGCGTCGCGGTCAAACAGCTCAGCGCCGAGGACGTCCACGACGTGAGCCGCGCCCGCGCCGCTCTGGAGTCCGCCGGAGTACGCCGCTGGGGCGAGAGCGACGAAGCCGACCGCCAGCGCGTGCGCGACGCCTTGCATGACTACGCCGAGCTGGCGCGGTCCAGCGGTGCGTCGAACGACCCGGCCCGGATGACCGAGGCCCACCTCCAGATCCACCGGGCCTTGGTCGGGCTCACCGGCAGCGAGCGGCTGTTGGCGGCCAGCGACGCCCTCAGCTCCGAGATCAGGCTCGGTCTCGCGCACCTCGACCGCACCCGGGCCAACCTGCGCCAGCAGATCGACGAGCACGGGCTCCTGGTCGAGCTGCTCGAGGCGGATCGCTTGGACGACGCGCTTGCCGAGCTCGACCGGCACCTCGCGGCCGCAGAGGGTTCCCTGCTCAGCGCCACGGGCCACGGGACCGCGGACTGACTTCAGTTGACCACCATGGAACGATCGTCCCCATGAAGTCGTGGCTGATACGCATCTTCGTCAATGCCTGCGCCCTGGCGGTCGGCCGCCTGGCTGTTCAAAGGGATCCGCATCACGGGCAACTCCGACCGGGATCAGGTGATCACCTTGCTGGTGATCGCCTTGATCTTCGGGATCGTGAACGAGTTCGTCCGTCCGATCGTGGCGTTCCTCTCGTTGCCGCTCTACCTGATCACGCTGGGTCTGATGTTCTTCGTGGTCAACGCGCTCATGCTCCTGTTGACCAGCTGGATCGCTGACCAGCTCGACATCGGGTTCCACGTGCGCGGTTTCTGGACAGCGGTGTGGGGATCCATCGTCATCTCGATCGTCAGCTGGATCGTCGGCCTGGTCGCGCCTGCGCATGACGGGTGACGACGACCGGGCGCGTGGCCACGCTTCCTGAGCCGCGGGGAGCTGCGGCGATCGCCGCTGCCGGCCCGACGCCGTACCGGATCGCGTTCGTCTGCCTCGGCAACATCTGCCGCTCCCCCACCGCCGCCGTGGTCATGGCACAGAAGCTCACCGACGCGGGGTTGTCCCAGACCATCGGGGTTGCCAGCGCCGGTACGGGTGACTGGCACCTCGGCGAGCAGATGGACCGGCGCGCAGCCGCGACCCTGACGGCCCACGGGTACGACCCGAGCGAACACCGGGCCACCCAGTTCGATGCCAGCTGGTTCGATCAGCACGACCTCGTGCTGGTGATGGATCAGCTGAACGCCCGCGACGTCCAGGCGATGGCCCGCGACGAGTCGGACACGTCACGGATCATGATGTTCCGCACCTTCGATCCGTTGGTCGAGGACACGCTCGATGTCCCCGATCCCTGGTACAGCGGCGACGACAGCTTCGCCGCGGTGCTTGCCATGGTCGAGCGGACCTGCGACGCCCTGGTCGACGCCTTGACGGCCCGCCTCGGAGGCGAGACGGGCCGGACGGCCGGTAGTCATCGCGCCGGGCAGCACGTAGGTTCACACCATGGCACGGATGAGCACGATCGCCGGCCGCGCGGAAACTCTGCTCGGTACGTCGGTCGTGGCGACGACCCCGGTCGCCGGCGGCGACATCTGCACGGCGACACGGCTGCGACTCAGCGACGGGCGCAGCGCGTTCGTGAAGACGCGACCGCACGCCGCTGCGGACTTCTTCGCCAGCGAGGCCCGCGGATTGGCCTGGCTCGCCGAGGCGCCGGGGGCCGCGGTCCCGCAGGTGCTCGGCGTTGCCGACGACTGCCTGATCCTGTCCTGGATCGAACCCGGTCGGCCGAGTCTCGACGGTGTCGAGGCGTTCGCGCGGCAGCTCGCCGAGACGCACCGGAGCGGGGCCAAGCAGTTCGGCGCGGAGCAGGACGGCTACATCGCGACGCTGCCGCTCACCAACAACCCGACCGACACGTGGGCCGAGTTCTGGCCGACCCGGCGGGTGCTGCCCTACCTCAAGGTCGCGCGGGATCGCGAGCACATCGGCGACGACGACGTGACTGCCATCGAGACCGTGATGTCGCGCATCGCGGACTTCGCCGGACCGCCTGAGGAACCCAGCCGGATCCACGGCGACCTGTGGTCGGGCAACGTCGTGTGGAGCGCGGAGGGTCCGGGCTATCTGGTCGACCCGGCCGCGCACGGTGGCCACCGCGAGACCGATCTGGCCATGCTGGCGCTGTTCGGCGCACCACACCTGTCGCGGCTGCTCGAGGCGTACGACGAGGCCGACCCGCTGGCCGAAGGCTGGCGCGCGCGACAACCCCTGCACCAGATCCACCCTCTTCTCGTGCACGCGATCCTCTTCGGCGGGTCCTACGGAGCGCGGGCCGGCGCGGCCGCCCGCTCGTTGTTGGACGGCACCGCGGGTCAGGCCGCCACGTGATCAAGCGACGTCGCGGCTCTCAGGGCGATCTCAGACGAGAGTGGCAGGCTTGACCCATGCGCATTCTCGTGGTGGACGACGACCGCGCCGTGCGCGACTCCTTGCGTCGGTCGCTGGAGTTCAATGGCTACGAGGTGGCCCTGGCCAACGACGGCGTCGAGGCACTGGCCCGGATCAACGGCTTGGCGCCGGATGCCCTGATCGTCGACGTGATGATGCCGCGACTCGACGGCATCGAGACCACACGGGCCCTGCGCGCAGCCGGTAACGACCTCCCGATCCTCGTCCTCACCGCCCGCGACTCCGTCAACGACCGGGTCGACGGGCTGGACGCGGGAGCCGACGACTACCTCGCCAAACCGTTCGCCCTCGACGAGCTGCTGGCGCGCGTCCGGGCCATGCTCCGGCGTCGTACGCTCGGCACCGGTCGAGCCGACGACGAGGGTCCCTTGACGTTCTCGGATCTCACCATGAACCCGGTCACGCGTGAGGTGGAGCGCAACGGGCGCGCCATCACGTTGACCCGCACGGAGTGGGACCTGCTCGAGCTGTTCATGCGACGCCCGAAGCGCGTCCTCGAGCGTGCGTTCATCCTCGAAGAGGTGTGGGGATACGACTTCCCCACGACCGCGAACTCCCTCGAGGTGTATGTCGGCTACGTGCGACGCAAGACCGAGGCCGACGGTGAGCCGCGGCTGCTGCACACCGTGCGAGGCGTCGGGTACGTCTTGCGCGAGACTCCTCCGTGAACCCGACCGCCCGCACCACGATCACGGGCGGCCGCATGTCACTGGCCGCTCGGATCTCCCTGCTCGCCGCCGGTGCCGTCGGCGTCTCCGTTGCAGTCGCCGCGCTGGCCGCCTACCTGACGCTGCGGTCGCAGCTCTACAGCCGCCTCGACGCGTCGCTGCTCGACCGCGCGCAGACCACTGCCCAGTCGGGGGTCATCAGTGAGACCACGTTGGCCAGCCTGCCGGAAGAGTTCCTGGGTGCCGCTGACCTGCGGGTCTATCTGTTGTATCCCGGCCCGCGGATCGAGCCGTCGAACCACGCGTGGCTGGAGCCGATCACGTCATCGGAGACCGCGGTCGCCAACGGTCAGATCCCCTACACGATCCGCACCGTCGACCGACACGGCCACGACTCCAGGGTGGTCACCGTCAACGCCGGCAACGGCGTGGCCCTGATGTTCGCCCAGTCCACCGAACCGATCCAACGCACGCTCGACCGGATGGGCCTCGTGCTGCTGCTCGTCGGCGGCAGCGGTGGGGTCGCGGCGGCCCTGATCGGGCTGGCGGTGGCGCGGTCGTCGTTGCGTCCGGTCCGCCGCCTCAGCGCAGCCGCCGACCACATCGCGCGGACGGAGGAGCTGAAGCCGATCGAGATCACCGGCGACGACGAGCTGGCCAGCCTGGCCACGTCGTTCAACAAGATGCTCGCCGCTCTGTCCGCATCGCGCGAACGACAACGCCGCCTCGTGGTCGACGCCGGGCACGAGCTTCGCACCCCCCTCACCAGCCTCCGCACCAACCTCGAGCTGCTCGCGCAGGCCGACCGTCAGGGCGGGATGGCGATCTCGCAGCGAGACGAGATCTTCTCCGACGTGACCGGGCAGGTCGAGGAACTGTCCACGCTCGTCGGCGACCTGGTCGAGCTCGCTCGCGAGGAGCCCGTCGCCACTACCCCCGAACCCGCCGACCTGGCTGACATCGTGGCCCGGGCGGTCGAACGCGTACGCCGTCGGGCGCCCGACGTCACCTTCGACGTCGTCCACGTCATCGTGGTGGGTGGTCGGCGAAGGCGCGATCCTCGAACGTGCGGTCACCAACCTGCTCGACAACGCCGTCAAGTACGGCCCACCCGACGGCACCGTGACGGTGCGCCTGGACTCCGGGACGCTGACGGTCATGGACGAAGGGCCCGGTGTCAGCGAGAGCGACCTGCCGATGGTCTTCGAGCGCTTCTACCGAGCCGCCGATGCGCGCACCTTGCCCGGCTCGGGCCTGGGACTGTCGATCGTGCGGCAGGCCGTCGAACGTCACGGTGGTCACGTCATGATGACCAACCGCGAGCCCACCGGCGCCGTGCTCCGGATGTGGCTCCCCGGGCAGCCCAGCGAGATCGTCCCCCGAAGCGCCGATACCCCGGCAGACGCCGCCGACGACGACACAGGCGTGCTCGAACCGCGCCTCTGACGACTCCGAGACCACTCACAGAAACCTCTCGGCGGGGTCTCAGCCGATACTCAGTGAACGCACGCAGGCTGGGGGCATGACCAACGACATGTTCCCCTCGTCGTACCCACCCGGCCCACCGCTGTCCCCCCCTGCAGCGGCGCCGCGGCGGGGGGGACGTGTCGTTGGCGCAGCTCTGCTCGTCGGCGCACTTGCTGGTGGCGCAGCCGGATTCGGTGGGGCCGCCATCATGAACGACCACAACACCGCGAGCGCGGCCGCCAGCACGTCCGGCGCCCTCACCGTCAGCCCGTCGGTCGACACCAGTACGCCGACCGGCAGCACCGAAGCGGCCGCAGCGAAAGCTCTCCCGTCGGTCGTGAAGATCTACGCGAGCGGACCGCAGGGCAGCGGTTCGGGATCCGGCATCATCCTGACCAAGGACGGCGAGATCCTCACCAACAACCACGTCGTCGAGCTCGCCCTCGGTGGAGGCAAGCTGGCCGTCAGCTTCAACGACGGCAGCAGCGCCAAAGCAACCATCCTCGGCCGTGACCCCCTGACCGACCTCGCTGTCATCAAGGCCCAGGGCCAGAACTCGCTCACCCCGGCGACGTTGGGGAACTCCGACTCGCTGAAGGTCGGGGAGCAGGTCGTGGCCGTCGGTGCCCCGTTCGGACTCGAGAGCACCGTGACCACCGGCATCGTGTCGGCGCTCAACCGCCCGGTCACCACGCAGGGCGAGGCGCCGAACGACCCCACCACGATCTTCCCCGCCATCCAGACCGACGCCGCGATCAACCCCGGCAACTCCGGTGGTCCGCTCATCGACCTGTCCGGCAACGTCGTCGGCATCAACTCCGCGATCAAGACCGACTCCGCGACCTCCGGAGTCCAGGGCGGCTCGATCGGTCTCGGCTTCTCGATCCCGATCAACGACGCGATCCCGATCGTGCAGGAGCTACGAGCCGGACAGACCCCGACCCACGCACGCATCGGTGTCTCGATCGACAACGCAACCGACTCGGTCGGCCTGCCGGACGGCGCGCTCATCACCAAGGTCGACCCGGGTACGGCAGGAGCCTCGGCAGGGCTGCAGAAGGGCCAGGTCATCACGGCCGTCGACGGACAGCTGGTCAGCGATGCCGACTCACTGGTCGCGACCGTCCGGTCCTACCGACCCGGCGACAAGGTGACCCTGACCGTGGCAGCTTCCGAGAAGGGCGTCATCTCCGGAGACACCCACACGGTCACGATCACGTTGGGATCTGACGTCGGCCCCTGACTCGCCGACCCCACGGTCTGGAGGACCGGACATCACCTGGCTGGGATGTCCGGTCCTCCGTCTGTGCGGGAGGCTGAGCTGCCGGCGAGGGCACCGAAGAGCGCACTGACTTTCCACTGGGTCTCGGCATACTCCTCGTCGCAGTCCGACCGGACCGTGATGCCGCCACCGGTGCCGAGGGTGTAGCGCCCGCCCTCGTGGACCAGGCTGCGGATCACGATGCCGAGGTCGGCGCGGCCGTCGTCGCCGAGCCAGCCGAGCGCACCGGCGTACGGGCCGCGGCCGGAGGTCTCGACGTCAGCGATGATCTGCATGGTGCGCAGCTTGGGGGCCCCGGTCATCGACCCGCCCGGGAACAGCGTCCGGACCGCCGCGATGGCGGTGGTGCCCGGCTCCAGCCGTCCGCGGATCGTCGTGACGAGCTGGTGGACCGTGGGGTAGGACTCGACATGCATGAGGTCGGTGACCTCGACCGTGCCCACCTGGCACACCATCGACATGTCGTTGCGGAGCAGGTCGACGATCATGAGGTTCTCGCCGCGGAACTTGGGATCGCTCCGCAGCAGCTCGGCCGCCGCCCGGTCGTCGACCGGGTCGTCGTACCGCGGCGTGGTGCCCTTGATCGGGCGCGTCTCGAGCCAGCCGTCGGGGCTGATCGTGGCGAACCGCTCGGGCGACGTGCTCAACAGGCTGACGCCGTCATGGGTCACGAAGCACGCGTAGGGCGCCGGGTTGGCCCGGCGCAGCCGACGGTAGGCCGACAGCGGGTCAAGGCCGCTGTCCACCTCGGTGCGGTAGGTCAGGTTGGTCTCGTAGGAGTTGCCGCGGCGAAGCTCGGACTGCACCCGCACGAAGGCCTCCGCGTAGCCGCCGGGATCGAGCGTCCGTAGCACCTGCGGTGGAGACGATGCCGGCACAGCTGAGGCCACCTCGGTGCGTTCGACCAGGTCCGCCACCTCGTCCTGCCAGCGTTCGTCGCCGATCGCCCGCACGGTTCGGTGCTCGTGGTCGAACACCACGCGGCGATCCGCCCGGAGCCAGCACGCGTCGGGAACGGAGCTCGCGTCAAGCCGGGCCGGGAGGTCGCGGCGGCTCGCATAGCCGAAGTAGCCCACCCACCCGCCCTCGCCCTCGCCCTCGCCCTCGGGAGTGTGGTGCTGCAGCGCGGTGAAGATGTCGTCGGCGACTTCCTCGCTGGCGCCTTCCCGGTGGGCCGTGACGACACGGCGGTGGGCATCGTAGGTGAGGCTCAGGTCGGCTGGCCGGAGCCAGCCGACGTACGAGTGCCGACCGGACCAGGGCCGCGCCCCCGCGCCGTCGAGCCAGAACGACCTGGGCCGGCCCGCCGCATGCGTGGCGACGAAGTCCTCCGGTTCGACCCACGGCAGCGCGGCGCCGGTCATGGCGACAGCGCCAGGAAGTTGGCGACGAGTCGCGCACCGTGCTCGGTGAGGATCGACTCGGGATGGAACTGCACCCCGTGCAGCGGGCGTTCACGGTGCGCCACTCCCATGACCACCCGGCCCTGCGGCTCGTCGCACCAGGCCGTGACGGCGAGCTCGCGCGACACGGCAACCGCCGCTTGCGAGTGGTAGCGAACGGCGGGGAAGTCCTGCGGGAGACCGGCGAAGACACCGGTTGCCGTGTGTCGGATCAGTGACACCTCGCCGTGAGCGGGGGCGACCACCTCGACCTCGCCGCCGCAGAGGTCGACCATGCCCTGCATACCCAGGCACACGCCGAGCACCGGCACGCGGGCCCTGGTGATGATCGCCCGGCCGAGCGCGAAGTCGTGCTCGTCATGAACCGTGCCCGGGCCGGGCGACAGCACGAGGTGCGTGTAGTCCTCGGACCACCGGTCAGCGGCCTCCGCGTCGTCGTGCTGGACGACGTCGGGCAGTACGCCGGTGACGCCGGCGATCAGATGAACGAGGTTGTAGGTGTAGGAGTCATGATGGTCGACCACGAGGACCCGCGTAGCGCTGATCGAGCCGTCCCCGCTGACCGGGCCGTCCCCGCTGATCGAGCTTGTCGAGATCACCGGGACCTCGGGACGCTCTGGCGGCCGACCTCTCCGGTCTTGTTGCTCAACAGGTCGACGAGCAGCTCGCGGATCAGGTCGAAGCCGTTCTCGGTGAGGATCGACTCGGCATGGAACTGGATGCCACGGAAGCCTGCGCCGGCCACGAGGTGGACGTCGCCCGACTTGGCATCGGCGTCGACGCGCAGCCCGTCCGCCACTTCGGCGGGCTGCTTGGCGACGAACGTGTTGTAGAAACCGACGTTCTCCTGCCGGTCGAGAAGGTCGATCCTCGTCTGGGTGCCCTGGAAGACGATGTCCTTGTAGGCCAGCTCGAACCCGAGTGCGCTGCACAACACCTGATGGCCCAGACACACCGCCAGGAAGGGGGTCTGGCCGCCGAGGAGGTCGTCGACCGCGCGCGAAACGGCGGCGATCTTGGCATCCGCGCCATCGCGAGGGTCACCGGGGCCGGGTCCCACGATCACGAGGTCGGCGCGGTCGAAGTCGCCGGTGGCGTAGTCGTGATGACGGACGGTCTCGCTCGTCATACCGAGGACGGCGAGCACGTGTCGCAGCATCATGACGAAGTCGTCCTCGCCGTCGAGGACGACCACATGCTTGCCGGCCAACGAGGACGACGGTTGGGCGTCGGACTGGTCGTTGAACCAGAACCGGCTGAGTCGCTGGTTGCGACGGCCCAATGCGACGAGGACGTCCTCGTCGCGCGTCAGATCGGCCACCTCCGCCGCGGGGGTGATCGGTGCAGTGGCGAGACCGAACGCGGTGAGGATCCCGCCTGCCTTGGCGTGCGTCTCAGCCACCTCGTAGTCGGGCTCGGAGTCACGCACGAGGGTGGCGCCGGCGGTGACGCGCAATCGCCCGTCGGGTCGCACGTCGGCGGTACGCAACACGATGGGCGCGTCGACGGTGGGGGCGCCGTCCTCATCCCGGCCGATCAGCGCCATCACCGCGCCGTAGTAGCCACGGCCCTGCGGCTCGTACTTCTCGATCAGCCGACACGCGTTCTCGACCGGGCTGCCCGTGACGGTGGCGGCGTACATCGACGAGCGGAGCACGTCACGGATGTCACGGTGGGTGCGGCCCGCGAGGATGTACTCGGTGTGGATCAGGTGGGTCATCGGTTTGAGGAATGGGCCCAGGATCTGGCCACCCTCGCTGCAGATGTCACACATCATCTTCAGCTCTTCGTCGACAACCATGAAGAGCTCGTAGATCTCCTTCTCGTCGGCGAGGAAGTCGAGCATCCGCCGCTTGCGGTCGGCTGCGCTGTCGATGCCCGCCACCCGGAAGGTGCCGCTGATCGGGTTCATGCGCACCTCACCGCCGTGGACGCTGATGTGGCGCTCAGGGCTGGCGCCGATGAGGTGGCGATCGCCGGTGAACACGACGAACGTCCAGTACGCCCCGCGTTCACGTTCGAGCAGCCGACCGAACACGGTCAACGCCTTGGCGTGGTCCCAGTCAGCGATCGTGGCGGTGAAGTTCCGAGCGATGACGAGGTTGGCGCCCTCGCCGCTTCCGATCTCGTCGTCGATCACGTGCCGGACGATGTCGGCGTACTCCGGATCAGGTACGTCGAAGCCGGACTCTCCCACGGTCTCGATGCGCTCCTGGGGCAATTGGTGGAGCAGCTCAGCGATCGGGATCCTGGCGGCGGTGTCGATCTCGATGCTGACCAGCCGCGCGTCATCGGTGTGAGCGTGGAAGCCACGCTCTCGGATCTGGGCGAACGGCAGGCACACGAGGCGGTCGAGGGAGGCACCGGCGGTGGGGCGCTCACCGTCGACCGGGATGTCCGCGAGCGCGACGTGGACCTCGGGTCGCCCTCGCAGCACCGTGACATGGTCGTCACCGGGCAGGCGGATCAGCGCGTACGCCGCAGCGGTGCTGACCTCGTCGAGCAGGCTCATCGTGACCGATCCGGTGGCAGGGCAGGTGGGGTGGGCAGGGCAGGGGGCAGGCGGCCAGCGGGCGGTCTGGCTCGAGGTCCTCCGAGGCTACCAACGGCGGCCACCCTATTTCGCGGCCCGGTCACGAGGACACTGGGAGGTTGTGCAGGTCCAGCGTCTCGTCTGACCTGCACAACCTCCCAGTCAGGGGTGCCACTTCCCGTACAGATCCGCTTTCAGGTCATCGGACAACGGCACTGCGCTGGCTGTCGGGTCGGGCCACCAGGGCGGCTCGACCCATGTCCACGCGTCGCGCATCCGGTCGCGGTTCATGCCGCGCCGGTGGGCGTCCACGAGGCGGCGGGCCAGCTCGGCTGGGTGGCGGGTCAGATCGAGGGAGTCGACACGAACCACGATCAGGCCAGCCGCCTCCAACCTCTCCTCCCGGACGTTGTCGTCGCGGTGTTGGCGCCGCTCACGATGCTGCTGACCGTCTGACTCGATCACCAGCCCTGCTTCCTCGACCAGCAGGTCGACGATGCCGAGGAGTGCGCCGGAGACCGAGAACACGGGTACGTTGACCAACGGGCGTGGGAGCCGGGCGGTGAGCATGGCGAAGACCCGCAGCCGCGACTCCCATGTACTCCGAGTGGCACAGTCGGCAAGACCGAGAGCGCGTCTGACCCTCGGGACACCCGTCCAACCCGCGTGCTGGTCGACGTACTCACGCAGATGGTTCAGCTCCACGACGCCTTGGTGGCTCGCGGCATCGACCACGGCCACACACTCGACCAGGTCGCTCTGCATGCGGGCGGCGTCGAAGACCGCCCGAGGTGCGCACACGAGGGGAATGCCACACCGAGGTCGCCGTTCGGCGAGTGACAGTGGCGCACGGACGTAGGCGATCCCGGGCGGCGACCGTCGACCGAGATCATCCGGCGACACGATCACGACGGGAAGAGGACGCATGCGGCGTGCATCGAGGCCGTCGAGATCGTCGACCCCTGACCCGTACGCCGCAGCCCATCCGCTGATGGCTCCGCGCGGCGGAACCAGCGGTACGGCGTCCAGAATCCGCTGAGTCGGGGAGAGTGGCCCCGACGCGGCGGGTGCGTAGAAGCCGCGACTGGTACGACGCCAGTTCGGGCCGTCGGCCATACCGCGCGTGATTCCTGCCCGGCGAAGGTCTACGACCGAGCGAGGAACGTGACCGGACCGGAGTTCGAGACTGAAGCGAGACGACGACATCGCATGACTGTGCCCTGCTGGCGGCCGAGCGCGCGGCGACCATCCACAGGCCGGGTGGTTCCGACAGGTGCTTCGCGGCCCGGTCACGAGGACACCGGAAGGTTGCGCAGGTCTGGCGTCGTGTCTGACCTGCACAAGCTCCCAGTCCGAGGCCTAACTGGAGCGGTCAGGGGCGCCAGCGGTCCGTCGTACCGATGATCTCGAGCTGTTGGGTCGCGCGGGTCAGGACGACGTACAGCGTGCGGATGCCGGCGTCGGACTCGGCGACGATGGCGTCCGGCTCGACCACGACGAGACCGTCGAACTCCAGGCCTTTGGTGTCGATCGGTTCGAGCACCACGATGCGCTCGGTGTCGCGTTCGCCCAGCCAGGCGTCGACTTCGTGGATCCGCTCCGCCGGTGCCACGACTCCAATGGTTCCGTCGAGCTGGTCGGCGAGGTGTTCGGTTGCCTCGCGCACGGTTCGAGCGAGGTGCGGGTAATCCACGCCGTGGATACGTGGCTCGACCCCGGTCTCGCGCACCGCCACCGGGAGGTCGGCCCCGGGAATGGCCGCGCGGGCGACCTCGGCCGCCAGCCTGTAGATCTCCTGCGAGTTGCGGTAGTTGGTGGAGAGCCGGAAGGCGTTGCGATCCTTGCCCCGCAGCGCGTCCTCACGGGCGGCGCTCGCCTCGTCGGGGAGCGACCACGAGGACTGGGCGGCGTCGCCGACGATCGTCCAGCTGGCGTGGCGACCGCGCCGGCCGACCATCCGCCACTGCATCGGGCTCAGGTCCTGCGCCTCGTCGACCAGGACGTGTGCGTAGCCGTCGTCCTCGATCGAACCCGTCGGCCGTTCCCCCGAGCGGATGCGTACGACGTCGCCGCTCGACCGCTGGTCCGTCGTCGACAGCTCCGGGACGGTCTCGTCGTACAGGTCGGCGAGCGGGTCGTCCTCGGGCTCGGGTTCGGGAGGCTCACCCAGCAGGTAGCGCAGCTCGTCGAGCAGGGGGACGTCCTCGACGGAGTAGTCGTCGGCGAGCGACTCGAGCAGGTCGTCGAGCTGAGGACCGCTCAGCAGCGTGCCGGCGTCCGCAGCCAGCCGGGCGCGGTCGCGCAGCCAGCCGTAGACGTCGACGGCGTCGACCACGGGCCACCAGCGTCGGGCAAAGTCGATGAAGTCGTCGTCGTTGCGCATCGTGTAGGCGAACTCGTCGTGACCGTGCTCGCGCGCCCGGTCACCGGTCGCCTTGCGCCACAAGAGCTCGATGAGCTCGTCGGCCACCTTCGGGGCGACGCGGTTGCGGCGTTGGCCGGAGCTGAGCAGGGCACGACGCAGGGATCGGAGCTCGTTGTCGTCGAGCGTCAGGACGTCGTCCCGGTAGAAGATCCGGAACGATGTCGGTGCGTCCGGGACGGGACCACGAGCCGTGCGACCGAGCAGCGTCTTCATCCGCGCCGACCCCTTGATCGACGCCACGGCTGGGCGGTCGTGTCGGGTCGCAGTGACCCCGTCGACGACCTCGCCGAGCGCGCGCAACGACACGGCGGTCTCACCGAGGCTCGGGAGCACGCGCTCGATATAGCTCATGAACACCGCGTTGGGTCCGACGACGAGGACGCCGCCGCCCTCGAACCGGCGCCGGTCGGTGTAGAGAAGGTAGGCCGCCCGGTGGAGCGCGACGACCGTCTTGCCGGTGCCAGGGCCGCCGCTGATGGTGGTGACGCCCTTCTGGGGCGCGCGGATCGCGTCGTCCTGTTCCTTCTGGATCGTCGCCACGACAGAGTGCATGGTCCGGTCGCGCGACCGGCTCAGCGACGCGATCAGGGCACCTTCACCGACGACGACGAGGTCGTCGGCGGCAGCGGCGGCATCGAGCAGGTCGTCCTGGATGCCGATGACCTTGTCGGCGCTGGACTGGAGGACGCGTCGGCGTACGACGCCGAGCGGATCTTGTGCGGTCGCCTGGTAGAACACGGACGCGGCCGGGGCGCGCCAGTCGATCAGCAGGACCTCGCGGTCCTCGTCGCGCAAGCCGAGGCGGCCGATGTAGCGGGGTTCGTCGGTGCGCATGTCGAGGCGACCGAACACCAGTCCCTCGTGGGCGGCGTTGAGGGTCGCGAGGCGCTTGCCCGCCTGGAAGACCATCGCGTCGCGCTCGACGAGGCCACCTTCGTTGCCCAGCCGGGCGCGTGCGTGCCCGTCGGCAGCGAGGGCCTGCGCGGACTTGGTCGCAGCCTCGAGCCGGGCGTAGATACGATCGACGACGGCTTGCTCGTGCTTGATCTCCTGCTCGACCGTGTGGTCCGTGACCGGTCGCTCGCGACGATCTGACACAGGTGACGTTCCTATCCCCCGGAATCGGTGAACATCCAAGTCTAATCGCCCGTCGATGGCCTCGTGGCCAGGTTTTCGCGAATCGACCGA
>CAVQJX010000027.1:0-110273 GCA_963712935.1 uncultured Actinomycetota bacterium | reverse complement strand
CGCACGGTGATCACCATCCACTCCTCGTCGGTGTCGAGGCGTACGTTCACCTCGCCCTCCCGGGTGAACTTCAACGCGTTGCCGAGCAGGTTGACGATGATCTGTCGGACCCGCTGGCGATCGAGGACCACCACAGCCGGGGTCACGCTCTCCTCGAGAGTGAGCCGAACACCGGTGCCTGCGGTCAGCGAGCGGTGCTGAGCGACGATGGACGCGACCAGGTCGGTCGGGTCGAACGACTCCGGTTCGATCGTCAGCTTCCCGGCCTCGATCTTGGAGAGATCGAGGATCTCGTTGATCAGCTCGAGCAGGTCCCGACCGCCACGCTGCACCCATTCGAGCGACGTCCGCTGGTCTGGGTTGAGCGGTCCGTCGACGTCCGCGAGAAGGGCGTCGGTGAAGCCGAGGATCGCATTCATCGGAGTACGTAGCTCGTGGCTCACGCTGGCCAGGAAGCGAGACTTGGCCTCGCTCGCCTGCGCAAGGGACTCGTTCGATTCGTTGAGCTCGAGCGTGAGTCGGCGCTCTTCCTCGATCAGGTTTGCCATCTGCTCGCTCGTGGCGTTCAGGTCGCGGGTGAGCGACCCGAACTCGTCCCGGTTGGCCACCGTCAGCCGTTGGCGGAACCTGCCTGCGGACATCTCGGCCAGCGCGTGCTGCACCTTCTGAACCGGCAGGATGAAGGACCAGGACAACAGGTAACCCAGCGTCAGCGCGAGCACGATACTGACGGCCGAGAAGGCCACGACGATCCAGGTGAGCAGGTTGCGGTCGGACTGGAACGCCTGCTGCGCGGCGGTCATCTGCGTCTCGGCGCGGGCGATCAACGGCGTCAGAAGCTGGTCCTCGAGGACATGGGAGAGCGTGTGCTCCTTGTCGATGTGCAGCTGTTGAGCCTTGTCGAAGTTCCCCTGGTCGTAGGCAGCCACGACCTGTTGGCCGGCGGCGTCGTAGGTCTCGGCGGCGCTGTGCAGCTGTTCGAAGGTCGCGGCGTCGGTCGGATCGGTGTCGATGGCCTCGAGGTTGCTGAGCAGCCGGTTGAACTCTGCCTTGGCCGCGGTGACGTCGTCGTTGTAGTGGTTCTCACCGGTGAGCAGCGCCATCGCCCGTTTGTGGCTCTGCGCGGTGACCTGGTACAGCATCTGGCGGGCCGTGTCCGCCTTCATCTGGTGGCGCTCGAGATCGGCCACCCGGTCGTTCATCTGGTTGATCACGACGAGGCTGAGGCCGGCCATGCCGACGAGCAGCACGGCACCGATGAGGAAGCCGAACAGGAGCTTCTGATGGACGCTGGCCTTGATCTTGGCGACCAAGTCGACGGCCGGTCTGAGGGCCCCGGTGAAGCGAGGCAGCCCCGGCTCGACCGGATTCACCATGGCGATGACCCCTGCGACGGGCGCGTGACAGTCCGCACGCCGGGTGCGGCGACGGTGCGTTCGAGGGCAGCGCTCCGCTCGTCAGCCACGAGAACCTCCGCCGTGAGCATAGACGCCGGGGCAAGGCTGCCGCCCGGTATTTCTCAGGGAGGAGGGGGAGGGTCAGACGATTTCGATGATGACGGTGGAGCCGTACGGCGCCATCGTGCCGGCCTCGGGGCTCTGGCTGACCACGAAACCGAGGCCGAAGTACGGCTGGTGGTTCCTCACCTCGACCTTGAAGCCGGCCTTCGTCAACGCCGCCTCGGCCTCACTCACGCCGAAGGCGTCGACGTCCGGGACCTTGACCAGGTGCGGGCCTCTGCTCACGACAAGCCGGATCACCGTGCCCGCCGGGCCCTGTCCACTCTTCGGAGACTGACGGATGACGAGTCCCTGGGCGACGTTGTCGTTGTACGTCTCGCGGGTGCGGACCTTGAAGCCGAGGTCCGTCAGCTCGGTCTCGGCCTGGCTCGCGCTCTTGCCGGTGTAGTCGACGATGCGGATCGGCTTCGGGCCGCGGCTGATGACGAGCTGGACGTCGGCGGCGCGCTTCAGCGGCGTGCCCACAGATGGGCTGACGCTGATGACGACGCCCTTGTCGACGGTCGCGCTCCAGGCGCGTTTCGGCGGGGCTGCCGTGAGCGAAGCAGCCTTGATCGCCGCGATCGCCACGGACTCGCTCTTCCCGCCGACGTCAGGGACGTCGTGACGCTCCGGCCCCTTCGAGATCACGGCCTCGACGACGCCGCCGCGTTCGACCCGGTCGCCGGGTCCCGGATCTGTGGACAGCACGTGACCGGCGGCGATCTTCTCCGAGTACGCCGATGAGGTCACCTGGAAGGTGAGCCCGGCCTTCTCGACCTGGGCCTGCGCCGCGGACTGCGTCAGCGAGACCACGTCCGGCGTCGACTTGAACCGCCCGACGCCGTACCACCAGCCGCCCATCGCCGCGCCCGCTGCCAGCAGCAGCACGACGATGAAGGCGATCCAGCCGCCCTTCTTGCGCTTCGGGCGTGCTGGTGACGCCGGTGACGCCGGTGACCCGGGGGCAGGAGGCCCGAGCGGTCCGTCGGCTCCTCGCGCACCGGCGGGGAGCGGCGGAGCAACGGGCGTCTCGATGGTGTCGTGCGTTCGCGCCGGCTGGCCGACCACGGCCGTGGATTCGACCATCGGAACCGCTGGGCCGAAGCCCGCCGTCCCCGGTGCGTCGAAGTCGTCGAAGCGGGCGAAGTCGAAGACGTCGTCGTCCGCGCTGCGGACCATCGTCACCGCCTCCGCGCCCTCGAAGAGATCGGGAGGAAGCTGAAGGTCGTCCTCGGGGTGGGCCGAGATCGCGATCGTCGGCGTGAGGTCGTCGGTGAGCTCCTGGTCGTCGAGCACGCCGTTGTCGAGCGCATGCCGAACCCGCCGTAGCTGCTGCAGCATCACGTGGGCGTCGGCCGGCCGAAGGTCGCGCTGGCGAGCGGTCGCCCGGGCGACGAAGGCATCGAGGTACGGCGGGACGTCCGGCACGAAGGACGACGGTGGCGGCACGTCGTCGTGCACGTGCTTGTAGGCGATCTGGATGGGACTGTCGCCCGCGTGCGGCTTGCGACCGGTCAGCATCTCGAAGAGCAGCACGCCGAGCGAGTACACGTCGGAGCGCGCATCGGCAGCGCCGTCGGTGACCAGCTCGGGCGGCAGGTAGGAGACGGTGCCCATGAGGACGCCGCCGGTTGCCGTGGCGGTGGTGGCCGAGCTGATCGCCCGGGCGAGCCCGAAGTCGGCGACCTTGATCTGCCCACGCGGGTTGATCAGGACGTTCTCGGGCTTGACGTCGCGGTGGATGATGCCTGACTCGTGCGCCGCCGCGATGGCCTTGAGGATCTCCTCCATCAGCGACAGCGCCCGCGTCGGCGGCAACGGTGCTTCGTCGCGGATCAGGTCGCGCAACGTATGACGGCCGGCGACGTACTCCATCGCGAGGAACAGCGTGCCGTTGTCGTCGCCCTGGTCGTACACCGCCACGACGTTGGGGTGAGTGAGCCGGGCGGCGGCCCTGGCCTCCCGGACGAAGCGTTGGCTGAACGTCTCGTCCTCGGCCAGCGCGTGCGGCATCACCTTGATCGCGACCAGCCGGTCGAGCCGCAGGTCGGTGGCTTCGTAGACGGTGGCCATGCCGCCCCGGGCGATGCGTTCACCCACGCGGTACCGCCCGTCGAGCAGCTGCCCGACGAGCGGATCGGTAGTGGCAGACCTGTCCACGGCCCTGAGTCTACGGATTCGTGCTGAGACGCCCGGTTAGCCTCGCCGGGTCAGCCACCGCACCCGCCGCCGGCCACGGCACCTGGGGGTACGCCGATGCCGGCTGGCGTGGCACGCTGGTGCGATGACCACGATCGATCTCACCTCGCTCGTCCCCTCGTGGCTGTCCCTCCAGGAGGCCGCCGACCAGCTGGGCGTGAGCCCCAACCGGGTCCGCCAGCTCGCCCGTGAGCGCCAGCTCGCCATCGTCCGTACGCCTGGGCACGATCCGCGCGTTCCCGCGGAGTTCGTCCAGCGGGGCGCGGTGGTCAAGGGGCTGGGGGGCACGCTGGTGGTGCTGTCCGACCACGGCTTCTCCGACGAGGAGTCGATCGAGTGGCTGTTCACGGCAGACGACTCGTTGCCCGGCCGCCCGATCGACGCGCTGCGTGAGGATCGCGGCAAAGAGGTACGCCGCCGGGCCCAGGCGATCATCTGACGTTCCCGCTGACCGCGGTCAGCGGCGGTTGTGTCGGATGGCTAGGTTGCTGTCATGAGCGGACTGGCACGACTGTTGGCCGGACACACCAGCCCCGGTGTCTACCACTGGGAGACGGCGGAGAAGGCTGACGTCGTCCAGCACGCCGCCGAGGTCGCGGGGTGGAGGTTCGTCGCGCTCGACACCTGGCAGGTCGAGGACAAGTCCGGCTTCCTCGCTGCCTGTGAAGCCGCCTTCGGCCTCCCCGATTCGGTGTCGCACTTCGACGCACTCGGCGACTCCTTGCACCAGGTCCGTGGGCCGGACGGTGCCGGCGTGGTCGTGCTGTGGGAGGGCTGGGCACCGCTCGCCCGGGCCGATCGGCGGGTGTTCGACGTCGTGCTGAGCGTCCTGTCTGATCGCGTGGAGCCTGGAGCGCGCCGGCTCGTTCGCCGTCCTGCTCAAAGGCCCCGGCCCCGACGACACGGCCCTGCCCGAGCTCGACCCCCACCAGTACTGACGCTCCCGTCGCCACGCTGCGCGGCTAGGACTGGAACCGCCGTCGAACCATCGCTGTAAACGGGCAAACGACCCTGTCAGTCGAAGACTCGGTAAAGGGCAGTGTCAGAGGCGTCGCCGACGGATACGGCGACTGGCTGAATCAGTGCGCCCGCTGAGTGGCGCGCTCGGTCAGCACCAGAAGCGCCTGTCGAGCCTCGGTGTCCTCGATCGGTGCGTGCTTGAGCGCACCCAGGGCGGCCGTCGTGAGCTCGGTGATCACCGTCTCGACCGCGGCCAGCGCGCCGGTGTCGCGGAAAACCTGGCGCACGGCGGCGATGCCGTCCGCGTCCACGTCCGCGCGGCCGAACTGCTCTGCCAGCACGTCATGCTGCTGGGGGGAAGCCTTGGCATGAGCCCGGGCCATGAGGAGGGTGCGCTTGCCCTCCCGGATGTCGTCGCCGCTGGGCTTGCCGGTGACATCGCTCTCGCCGAAGACCCCGAGCACGTCGTCGCGCAGCTGGAAGGCCTCGCCCAGCGGGATGCCGTAGGACGACAGGGCCGTCAGCAGCGGTCGGTCGGCCTTGGCCAGTGCTGCTCCGAACTGCAGCGGTCGCTCGACGGTGTACTTCGCGGACTTGTAGCGCAGCACCCGCATCGCGTCCGGGGCGCTCGTGGAGCGGCTCGTCTGCGCGAGCAGGTCGAGGTACTGACCAGCCACCACCTCGGTGCGCAGCTTGTCGAAGTACACGCGGCCGCGGGCGGCGGCCTTCGGCTCGAAGCCGCTGCGGGACAGCAGCTCGTCAGACCACGAGAGCAGCATGTCGCCGAGCAGGATGGCGGCACTGATCCCGAACCGCTCTGCTTCAACGACCCTCGGGTCGGCGTGCCGCAGCCGGGTGAATTCGCGATGCGCCGACGGGGCACCACGCCGGGTCGCGGAGTTGTCCATCACGTCGTCATGCACGAGGGCGCTGGCGTGGACGAGCTCGATGGCGGTTGCCGCGGTGATGATCGCATCGGTCTTGGCCGCCGAACCGCCGGCTGAGCGCCAACCCCAGTACGCGAACGCGGGCCGCAGCCGCTTGCCACCTCCGACAGCCTGCCTGGCGGCGTCGAGCAGCACGGTGAGCTCGGCACCGATCGGTGCCAACGCTTCCTGCTTCGCAGCCACGAACGTGTCGAGCACGTCCGCCACCCGTTTCCGGAACTCGGCGGAGATGGGTTCGACGTCGAGGTCATCGCTCACACGGGCGACACTACCGTCGCTCACGGACGGGACCGGACCGTCCACCGCGCACCCGCCGGTGCGCCCGCCCGGCCCGGCGCCCCTAAGGTGTCGCCATGGCTTCCGCACACCGAGATGGCCTGCCGGCACGCACCGGTCCTGGGCCGGCAGTCGGGATCGGCGCCAGTGCGCCCACGATCCGGGCCTTGCTCGCCACCGGTCAGCGCTCGTTCTCGTTCGAGTTCTTCCCGCCCAAGGACGACGAGGGTGAGCACCGGCTCTGGCAAGCCATCCGTGAGCTCGAGCCTCTCCACCCGACGTTCGTCTCCGTGACGTACGGCGCCGGGGGGTCCACGCGCGACCGCACCGTCCGCGTCACGGGACGCATCGCCGGCGAGACGACTCTCACGCCCGTGGCCCATCTCACCTGCGTGGGGCACACGCGCGACGAGCTGCGCCAGGTGATCGGTGCGTACGCCGATGCAGGTGTGCGCAACATGCTGGCCCTGCGGGGAGACCCGCCGGGCGGCCCGGGTACGCCGTGGACCACGACCAACGGCGGTCTCAGCTACGCCAGCGAGCTCGTCTCGCTGATCAAGGAGCTGGGCGACTTCTCGGTGGGGGTCGCCGCCTTCCCCGAGGGTCACCGCGAGGCCGTATCAGTCGACGCGGACGCCCAGGTGATGAAGGCCAAGTCCGACGCCGGCGCCGACTTCGCTATCACGGAGCTGTTCTTCCGGCCGCGGGACTATCTCGCCCTGGTCGAGCGCACCGCGGCCGCGGGTTCGGACCTGCCGGTCATCCCCGGCATCATGCCGATCACGAACCTCCGCCAGATCCAACGCTTCGCCGAGCTGTCGGGCCGTGCTGTGCCCTCGGAGGTGGTGGCGCGCTTCGACGGGGTCACCGACCCCGGCGACGTGCGCAAGATCGGCGTCGAGATCGCCACCGAGATGTGCGACGAGCTACTCGGGCACGGGGCACCCGGCCTGCACTTCTACACGTTGAACAGGTCCAACGCGACCCGCCAGATCTACGCTGCCCTACCCGGGACTGGCTGAGCTCACGTCGCCTTGCCGAGCCGCATCGCGACGTTGGCCGCGCCCCACGCGACGTACGGGACCGAGGCGCCGGGATGCATCGAGGCACCGAGCAGGTAGAGACCGGGGAGCGGATGTGTCTGGGCGGCCCGCTGCACGTGGGCCCGCCAGCCCGCCCAGGCCAGCCCGTATGACGACCCGCTGGTCTCCTGGATCAGGTCTACCGGGCTTCGGTCGAGCCGGGTGATCACCGCCTTGCGCACGTCGACGCCGCGGCGCGCCATCGTCAGCAGCACGTCCTCCTGGGCCGAACCTCGCCGGTGGATCGTCCAGGCGTGCTGACCGGCGGGGGCCGTTCCCGCGGTGTGGACGACCAGGAGGGGCTCACCGTGCAGCACCACCTCGTCGGGAAGGTCCGGGGCGTCTGCGGTGAGCCCGAGGTGGGTCACGGCGACGGGGATGGCCGGGGTGGCGCGTGCGAAGACCCGGCGACCGGGCAGGTCGAGCGCGGAAGGGAGCAGCGTGGCGAACACAGCGCGTGGGTCGATGTCGCAGACCACGACGTCGGCGTGCCAGCGCGTGCCGTCAGCCGTTTCGACTCCACGCACTGCGCCGTCCGTCGACCACGATCGAGCTCACCTCGGTGTCGAGCCGCAGTGAGACCTTGCGCTCGTCGAGCCGGGTGACCAGCGCATCCGTGATCGCTGTCATGCCGCCGGCCGGGACACCCCAGACGCCGAAGCTGCGGTCGACATAGTGGTCCACCGCGACGAACGCGGGAGCGTCCTTGGGCTCCGAACCCGCCAGCCTGACCGGTAGCTCGGCCATCGCGCGCAGCCGCTCGTCCTTGAAAGCCTTCGTCGCCAGCTTGGCCAGCGACGTCCGCGAGGAGACCGACTGGGCCACGGCCCGGTCGGCGAAGCGGTCGCCACCATCGGGAACGTCCAGCACGGATCGACGCAGCGAGTCCCAGAGCGGACCGAGAGCGTCGACGAAGCCGGCCCAGGTGGCCCCGACGCCCGGGCCGAGGCCGGCGTCGAGGGCGCTGATCTGGGCGGCGCGGGATCCGGTTGGCAGGTCGAGGACTGATCGGTCCTCGAACACGTGGCGGCGGCCAGGGGACCGCATCACCAGGTCGGCGTACCGCTCGAGCGGGCGGCCCGACTTGCGGAACAGGTCCCTCAGCACGGCCGGCAGTGTTGTCGACGTCGGTCCGCCGTCCCAGCCGAAGCCGTCCTGCTCGACCCGTCGGATCGCACCGCCGGCAACGGCACTGCGTTCGAGCACGGTGACCTCATGACCGAGCTTGGCGAGCCTGGCCGCAGCCGCCAGACCGCCCAGGCCGGCCCCGACGACGACGACCTCAGCCACGGCCGCGCTCGGTGACCCTCACGTCCATGGACGCACGTCAGGTGCCATCTGGGCGACGGGAAAGTCGGTGTCCCACACCCGGTTGGCGAACTCGTGCAGGAGCAGGCCGAGCTGGGCAGCGCGTTGACCGAAGCCGAGCACCTCGTCCGGCACGACCAACCGGAAGAACGTGCCCACCGCGGAAGGTCCCGCCACGACGCTCCCGATGATGGTGTCCTCCGTCTCGGCGAGCTCGAGTCGCCCGTCCCCGGCCTTGACCAGGACGTCGGTGTGCTCGGTCATGACCCGCTGGGAGCTCAAGGCCATCAGGTCGACGAAGCGGTGCTGGTCCAGCGACTGCAGAGCGTCCGCCTCGAGCTCCGCAGCGGCACGGCCAACGTCGCGCGCGATCAGGGCGTTGAGGTGCACCAGCTCGAGCTCCACGTCCGGGGCAGCACGCTGCAGCCGGGTCAGCCCACCGCTGAACCGCGGATTGAGCTCCGTGACCCGAAAACCTCCTCGGGTGAGCACGCCGTCGATGCCGAAGGCTCCACGGAAGCCCAGGTCGTGCTGGAGCCGGCGACCGAGCGCGCGTGCCAGCTCGCGCATCTCGCTGCGGTCTTCGGCGGGTGGGTCCCAGGTGGTGCCCAACCCGCCATAGAGGAAACGGCCGTTGTGGTGGTCGAGCATGTTCACGAGCTCGACGGGTCGCAGCGTGATGACACCATCGGGCAGCACGATGCCGTGGATGCTGCACGGGACGCCCTCGAGGAACTCTGACACGCGGACCCGATCACATCGCTCCGCGTAGAACTCGGCTGCCGAGCGAGCCTGCTGCGTCGAGGAGATCAGCCGCACATAGTCGCCGCCGCCGTTCGTGCCGCCGCGGTTGTCGCCGGCCCACACCACCTGTCCGCGACCCGACTCCTCGATCACCCGCCGGGTGGCCCGCATCAGCTCGTCGTACGAGGCCGGGACGATCATGCTGGCGGGCCGCGGTCCTCCGACCTTCTCGACCAGGTCGTCGACGATGAGCTTGTCCTCGAGAGCCGCCTGGGCCGCTGGCCGGCCGCCCAGCACCGGGCGACCCAGCATGGGCTCGTTGAGGCCGACCGGGCTCACCCACCACACCGCCGATCCGGTGGGGTCGTACGCCTCGACCGCGGCGACCACCTCAGGAGTCAGCTGCTCGGCGGGACGCATCCGGGCCCGGACCTGCTCCGTCAGGCTGGGGAAGCTGGGCTCCGGCAGCAGCACGATCTCGGCGTCGTCCTCGCTGGGGACAGGTCCCGACCCGCGGCCGTCGGCGAGCAACAGCGGTCGCTTGGCCCCCCACTGCTGGAGGAGCGCGACCTTGCCCGTCATCGCGGCCAGCAGGTCGAGCGACACGATCACCTTGCGTTCGGCGAACGGCTCGCTCAGGTAGCGCGTCCACGGAGCGAGGTCGTCGCGAGTGACGGCCACGCCGCTGGTGTCGATCTCGAGTTCACGCACCGACGGCCTCCGTCCGACTTCGCCATCGCCGCCACCCACGTCGGGCCAACCGAAAGACCAGTACGAGCAGCAGCAGGCCGATCGCGAACAGCGTCGCGGCGATGCCCGCTGCCAGCCACGGATGATAGAGCGCCAGGGTGATCACCGCGGCCACGGTGACGTCCTCACCAAGCGAGACGCCGATGTTGGTGACCGGCTCGGGGGAGGAGTTGACCGCGAGGCGCAGTCCGGCTTTCACGAGGTGCGATGCCAACGCACTGCCCCCACCGACCACGGCGAACCAGGCCTGGTCGACCGAGTTGGCCTCGCCGGCGATCAGGTAGCCGAGCATGGCGCCGAGCGTTGGGCGGATGACGGTCGAGATCGCGTCCCAGGCCGAGTCGACGTAGGGGATCTTGTCCGTGACGAATTCGACCAGGAACATGCCTCCGGCGAGCAACAGGACGCTGGTGTGCTGGACCGAGCCCGGGACGGCGTCGAGGCCGCCGTAGCGTCCCAGCAGGTTCAGCATCACGATGACCGCGTAGGCGTTGATCCCGCTGGCCCAGCCGGATGTGAGCACGAGCGGCAGGACCTCCACGGGCACACTCTAGGCAACGGCAGGCTCGTTCGCCGTCGTCATAGACTCCATCGGGCGCCAGGTGCCGACCTGCAACGGCGTGTGACCCCACTCGATGGGGACGATGTCGGGGCTCGCGCAGACGCACTGGTCTTGCGTTGTGCGTCTCCCGCATTGTCACGAGATCCTTGGGATATCCACGCCGATCCAGATCGGATCGAAGCGAGACCGGCGACCGGTGGTCTCGGCTTGGTTCATCCACGACTCCTGTGTCGCGCGGTCGCAGTCCGGATTGTGCTAGGGGCCATGGTGGCACGCGGGCGCCGGATCCGCGCGAAACAGCCTCGACGCCGTGTGGACTTGCGGGGGAAGGCTTGACGTCGGCGCACGCTCGCCGACTCGATCGCGGGGGTTCCACTCGTGCGGTTCACGCTGGGCAAATATTTCCGAATCCCTTGTGGATAACGTGTTCTGGTGTCGGGCGCTGATCGAAAAGTGTCGGCGCTCGGTTCTAGGTTTGATCCATGAGTACGACGCAGGGACCGCCACCGGCCGTGGGCATCGATGATGCCTTCGGCCGTGGTTTCGCGGCGGCGCGTCGTGAGCTCGGGGACCTGGTCGACACCCCGACCTGGTCCCTGGACGACCTCGACTGGCGTGATGTCGGCACTGCGATCGATCCGATGAAGGTCACTCTCGACGCCGAGGTCCCCGCTGGGCGCGGAGGCCGCTCCGCAGCCGGCCCCGCCGCCCCGGCGGCTCTCGCGCCTTCGCTTCACTCTTGACCGCGCTTCGGAGTCCGCCGGGAAGCCTCCGCGGTCCGGACTCACCGAGCACCGGTGCAGGGCAGACGGCGGGACCGGATCGGTCGGCGTGGCTGTGCCTGGCCGCCGAGGAGTCGACCGAGCGAGGCTGGTTGCCGCGCCGCGGTCACCGAGTCTCACCCGACCGGGGATCCGGCCGGACCAGGTCGAGGCGGCCCAAGCCGACTTGTTGGGGCATGCGCAGATGTTGTCGTTCAGCAGCTGCAGGTGGCGGCGAACCATCTGGTCGAGGTGATCGACCCCGACACCGTGGACGAGACCCTGGAGCAGCAGCTCGCCGCCCAGGAACGCAAGGCGTTGGCATCAGCCTGGTTCACCGGCCAGTGCGGGTCCGACGGCATCGCCCGCGGCCGGTACGCGCTGCCGAACCTGGTCTTCGGCATGCTCACCAAATACCTCGAAGCCGTGACGTCACCCCGCCGGGTCGCCACCGGCACCGACGCCGGCCATACCGGCTGAGACGACCGTTGCGGACCTGCCGTACGGGAACCGGCTCGGCCGGGCGTTGTGTGAGCTGATCGAACACCTCCCCACCGACGGCCACCCCCAGCACGGGGTCGCGAACGCCACCATCGTGGTCACCGTCGACGAAGACCAAACTCCGTAACCGGGGCCGGGGAAGCCATCTTGGACACCGGCGGCAGCGATCTCGGTCGGGGAGACCCGACGGCTGGCCTGCAACGCCGGCCTCCTCCCGATGGTGCTGTCGGGTGAGTCGAAGATCCTCGACCTCGGCACCACCCGACGCCTGTACGACCGCCACCAGCGGCTGGCGCTCGCCACCCGAGACCAAGGCTGCGTCTTCCCCGGCTGTGAACGCCCACCCGCCTGGACCGAGGCACATCACCGCATCCCGTGGAGTCGACGGCGGCGCGACCGACATCGACAACGGCTGCCTGCTCTGTTCGCTTCCACCACCACCTCATCCACCAAGGCGAATGGGACCTGACCCTCGCCCCCGACGGGATCACCGAAGTCATCCCACCAGCCCGGATCGACCCGCAACGAAGACCCATCCGCCACCAACGCTTCAAACCCCGACCCGGCTAACAGGTCGCTTCGCCTGGCGTGACTCACTCTTTTGACCATGAGCTTGGCAGCGCGGCGCGTTCTGACGTGGTGTGTCCCTATTCAGAACAAAGTGCACTCATCTGGTAGCCGATGTGAGAGCGACGGCCCCGTTGCCTGGACCGAGCCTCGTCAGAACCCGGTCGTGTCGTGAATGAAACAAGTAGCCAATGCGAGGCCGCAGGTCAAAGGTCGAGGACATAGAGGCTGAGGGTTCTTGGCGAGCCATCCGGGTCGGTGTCGGTGGCCGAGATGAAGTCCCGGACATAGGTGAATCCGGCTTTTTCGGCCACCCGAACCGACCTGGCATTCTCTGGCTCGACCCGGATTGCGGCTCGTCGTCCGACCTTGCCTTCGCGCAGGAGTTCGCAGACGAGTCCAACGGCCTCCACCGCGATCCCCTTGCCGCGAGCCCACGGGTGCACCGCGTAGGACACGTTCACATGATCCGGTTCGATTCCATCGTCGGTGTCTGGGTTGTAGTCGATGTATCCGCACAACTGGCCGTCGAGCCACACCCCGAACGGTCGCTTTCGCGCCCCTGCTTCGATCTCGCTGTACAGCCACTCGAAGTATTCGATGGTGCCCTCGACATCGCCATAGCCTCCGGTGAGCCAACGAACGATGAGTTCGTCTTCTCCCGCGCAATGCGCCGCAGCGTCAGGGATCCGGAACGGCCTGACCTCGACTGTCACCTAGCAGACGATAGGCAGCCCAGGACGGACCGTCCAACCGGTTTGGCATCGCCCTGTCATGCCGCTGCCGCGTGCGGCTCGTGCCACGTGTCGAGGCCGGCGAATACGGACACACCCCGTAAGGGCCACTGGCGCGGGTGGTCATTGCCAACCCGGGGTAGCTGTGTTTGAGTGAGTCGTCGCTCGGAGGGGCGGACCGGCTTCGTCAGCTGTCGGCGCCACACCACCCTTCTGAGCGTGCTGCTGACCGCACCCGTCCGCACCCAGGAGATTCGCATGCCCACCCGCACCACTGTTGCATCACGCCGCCGGCTGATGTCCCTGCTGGCCGGAGCGAGCGCCGTTGCGCTCACCGCCTCCGGCTTCGCCTTCGGGGCCGCACCATCGTCGGCCTCCGTCACCCGGTCCGAATCCAGTCGTGGCCCCACGGGTCACGACTGCCTCGCCGCCATCGCCCCAGGCGCCGCCTCCCATGCACGGCAGCGCACCTTCGAAGCCGCGTCCCGCACGTACGGCGTCCCGGTCGCCGTGCTGCTCGGCGTCGCCTACCTCGAGTCCCGTTGGGACGACCATGGCCGTTCACCGAGTACCTCCGGCGGCTACGGCCCCATGCACCTGACCGATGTCAAGGTCGAGCGAGCCGGAGCCGAGCGGGGTATCGGGGCCTTCAACCCCTCGACCGGCCCGGCCTCGCTGCACACCGCGAAGGTCGCGGCCGGGCTGACCGGGCTCCCGACACGTCGCCTCATCTCCGATGATGCGGCCAACATCTGTGGCGGCGCGGCGCTGGTCGCGTCGAGTCAGCGTGACCTCGGTCGACCTCTCGGCTCCAGCACGTCGGCGCGCAGCTGGTACGACGCGGTCGCGGCGTACAGCGGAAGCGCGGACACCACCGATGCCCGCATCTTTGCCAGCCGAGTCCTCCGGACCATCGCTACCGGCGCGGCACGAACGACCAACGACGGGCAGCACGTCGGGATGTCGGCTCATCCCGGCCTGCGCGTACCCGCACCTCCAACGGCGAAGTCAGCGAGTGCGAACGGCCACCTGGACTGCCCCAAGAAGCTCGACTGCGAGTGGATCCCGGCACCGTACGAGAAGTACGGCAGCGGGGCGGGTGACTACGGCAACCACGACGTGGCCAACCGGGAGCAGGACCTGTCGATCGACTACATCGTCATCCACGACACCGAAGCCAGCTACGCCACCACCCTGCAGCTCGTCCAGGACCCGACCTACGTGTCGTGGAACTACTCGATCAGGTCGAGTGACGGTCACGTGGCGCAGCATCTGGACGCCAAGGACGTGGGCTGGCACGCCGGGAACTGGTATGTGAACAGCCATTCGATCGGCATCGAGCACGAGGGCTTCGCCGCGCAGGGCGCGACCTGGTACACCGAGTCGCTCTACGAGAGCTCGGCCGCCCTGGTGAAGTACCTCGCCAAGGAGTACTCCGTGCCCTTGGACCGGGCGCACATCATCGGCCACGACCAGGTCCCGGGTGTGACGCCGACCTACGTCAAGGGCATGCACTGGGACCCGGGTCCGTTCTGGAACTGGGAGCACTACTTCGCACTGCTCGGCAAGCCGATCGCCAAAGGCAAGGCCGTGCGGGGTGGCCACGGCAAGGCCACTGCGTCGTACCAGAAGGACGACGTCGTCACGGTGGCGCCGGGCTTCGCCGACAACCAGCAGACCGTGACCGGCTGCTCGAGCGCGGGGGAGCCGTGCCCGCCGCAGGGGACCAACTTCGTCTACCTGCACACCCAGCCCAGTGAGTCAGCGCCGCTGGTGAGCGACGTCGGACTGCACCCGGACGGCTCCCCGTCGACCACGAACGTGTCCGACATCGGCGCGCGGGTGGCCGCCGGCCAGAAGCTGGTCGTGGCGGATCGGTCAGGTGACTGGCTCGGCGTCTGGTACCTCGGTCAGCTCGGCTGGCTCGAGTCTCCGCGTCTGCACCCCACGGTCGTGCCGTCGAAGGGCCAGGTCGTGACGGCCAGGCCCGGACTGACCGAGGTGCCGGTCTACGGGCGCGCCTACCCGGAGCAGTCGGCGTATGACGGGACGGCCGTGCCGCCGCAGACCGTGGCGCCGTTGCAGTACACGATCAAGGCCGGGCAGCGGTACGTCCTCGCCGACGGCTCGGTGCCGACGGACTACTACTACGCCAAGACGTTCGACGACTCGATCCCGGACGACCACACGGTCATCACCGGCCAGGACGGGTACGACGAGATCTGGTTCGGCCACCGGATGTTCTTCGTCCGCACCGCCGACATCGACGTCAGCTGACCCACCCGACAAAAGATCCGAGTCCTACGTTGCTCCGGCGACGTGGGACTCGGATCTCGGTGTGTGATGTCAGCTGATCTGGACCGTGACGACGTTGGAGGCTTTCCCGGCGCCGGAGTCGAAGACGCGGAACCGGTTGGTTCCCTGCCGCCCGGTCTCGATGTACGTCGCGAAGGTGCCGCCCGACACGATGGCGGTGGTCGGGAAGTCGGCCCAAGCGCTGCCTTCCTTGCGCTGCACCTGCAGCGTCGTACCCGGTGGGGCCTGGTAGCTGCCGGTCAGGTTGATGCGCTGGTAGGTCTTGGCCGTGGTCGGCGACGCAGAGAGGGTGATGCCCTGGCGCTGGCGAGGCGTCTTCGTCGGCGGTGTCGAACCCGTGGGCTGGGTCGGGGCGGACTCCGTCGACTGGGTGGACGTGGGCCCGGAGCCTTGGGTGGTCTTGGTCGGCGTCGGGAAGTAGATCGAGGTGTCGGCGGGAGTCGTGGAGCCGATGCCCGCGACGTCGGCCGCCTTGATCGCGATCACCCCGATGATGCCGCCGACGAGAGCCGCCACGACGACGAGCACGCCCAGCCCGAACAGCAACTGTCTGCGCCAGTCGTTCTCGTCATCCATCCGGGCATGCCCTCACTCTCGGTCGTGTCTGCGTCCCATGGTGTCAGACGTACAAAGGGGCGGCAGAGTTGCTCCTGAGCCGTGATTCGGGGTCACGATCGGGTCACGCGGAGGTCAGTTCACCTCGATCTCGACGGCGCCCGTCAAGGCCCGGAGCTCGTCGTACGTCGTGCTGAACACGGCATGGGAGTGCCCGGCCGCCGCCCACACGACGGGGTATGTCGCCAGCGCCCTGTCGAGATAGGTCGGCAGCGGATCGGGATGTCCCAGCGGCGCCACACCGCCGATGGTCTGCCCGGTGTGCGTGCGCACGAAGTCGGGCGAGGCCCGGTCGAGCGAGGCGACCCCGATCGTGGTCGCGGTGCGCACGGGATCGACCCGGTGGGCGCCTGAGGTGAGGATGAGCACGGGTGATCCTGCCGCGTCGAAGATCAGCGAGTTCGCGATCGCACCGACCTCGCAACCGAGCGCATCGGCGGCTGCCTTGGCGGTCCGGACGCCGTCGTCGAACGTGTGGAGGTCGCCGTTCCAGCCGCCGGACCGGAGCCGGGAGACCACGTTGTCGATACCGGGATGCACGCGGGCCTGGCTGTCAGGAGCGTTGTCTGCCATGGATTTCAGGCTAGTGGACGCCCTCTTGACGGGAGGGCCGGAGGGAGGTTTACTGGAGATCCGTTCGAACATCTGTTCGAATGGATCGGATGGAGTTTCGCGGCCCGTCCGATGAGGCGGATCGCTTCGGCGGGGACGGCTTCGACCCCTGTTCCCGCCGGGCGGCCGCCAGTCAGTGCCGGGTGAGACTCGGCCCTCTTTCGTGGTGGAGGCTGGACGCGCATGCGCAGGTACGACGAGCTCATCGAGGTCCGGCGGGGTCTCGTCGCGGGTCAGGAGGCGCCGGAGCAGTTCATCTGGCGAGACCGGCTGTGGGTCGTCCGGGATGTCGTCTCGCACTGGGTCGAGACCGGCGCCTGGTGGGACCAGGCCGGGATCGCGGCCCTCCTCGGGGTGGGGGCCGAGGGGTCCGAAGGGTCCGGGGGAGTGACGGCCGTTCCGCTGGGTGCCGACCTGCTGGCGGAGTCCGAGCGGTGGCGGGTCGAGGCTTACCGAGGTCGGGTCTTCCGGGCCGGTTACGGCGTCTTCGACCTGGCTTTCGACTGGGTCGACGCCCGGTGGCGTCTCGTCGGCTGCGCGGACTAGGCCGGCATCGGCATGGACCCGTTCGTCCACCTGCACGTGGCGTCCGGCTACTCGCTCAAGTACGGCGCCTCCCACCCCCGCAGCCTCGTCGAGCGGGCGGTCGAGGCCGGGATGGACACGATGGCGCTCACCGATCGCGACGGTGTCTACGGTGCGGTCCGGTTCGCCAAGGCCTGCATGAGCGGGGGAGTCCGACCGATCCTGGGAGTCGACCTGGCGATCGAGCCCTCCGGCCTCGTCGGGCTGAGCGCGCCGGTGCTCGACCGGCAGCGGGTCCCGATCTCGTCGGTGGCGTTGCCGGCGCGGGCCAGCCGGTCCGGTGGTGTCGACACCCGTCGCGCCGGTCGGTCCCGGCTGTCTCCGGCGCGCGGTGGCAGCTACCAGGAGGGGCTGGCGCCGCGGATCACCGTGCTCGCCGGCAACAAGGCAGGCTGGGCGGCCCTGTGTCGGCTCATCTCGGCCACCCATCTGCGTGGTGAGCGCGGCGTCCCGGTCACGACCCAGCAGCTGGTCGCCGAACACCTGAACGGAGCCGGTGCCGGACCCGGTGACGAGCCCGACCTGCTCGTCCTGCTCGGACCGGCGTCCGAGCTCGGCTGGGCCGCGACCCTGCGTCGTGACGACCTGGCCCGGGCCGTGCTGCGGTCCTGGCAGCAGGTCACCGAGCCGACCCGGCTGCTCGTCGAGGTCGTCTCACACCGGATCCCTGGGTCAGGTCCCGGATCGAGCGCACACGCGGCCCGGATGGCGGCGCTCGCTGCCTCCACCGATCTGGGTGTCGAGAGCGTCGTCCTCACCAACGCCGTCCGCTACGCCGACCGTAGTGATGCCCCGGTCGTCGACGTGCTCGATGCCGTACGCCGGCTGGTCCCTCTCGACGTCCGGCACGTCGACCGGACCAACGCCGAAGGTTTCCTCAAGACCGGCAAGCAGATGGCCGACGTCGCCGACGAGATCTGTCGGCTGGCCGGGTTCGACCAGCGTGAGGCTGACCGGATGGTCGCCCGTACCCGCCGGGTCGCCGACCGGCTCGCGCTCGACCCGCGGGCCGACCTCGGCCTGGGCGAGGTCCACTTTCCGGAGTTCGATGATGGACTGCTCCCAGCGACGAAGTCGCGGGGGCAGGCTCAACAAGCCACTGGCCTTCTGGCCGCGACGTCGGGAAACGCAGCGCTTCGCGCCCGCTGCGAGGCAGCGATCGGACGTCGCTACGCACCCGACCAGCACGCTGCTGTCCAGCGCCGTCTCACCGACGAGCTCGACGTCATCGCCCAGCTCGGCTACGCGTCGTACTTCCTCACCGTCGCCGACGTCGTCGACCTGATCCGCGACATGGACGTCCGCGCTGCCGCCCGTGGGTCAGGGGCGGGCAGCCTCGTCAACTACCTGCTCGGCGTCTCCGGGGTCGACCCGCTTCGTTACGGCCTGCTGATGGAGCGTTTCCTGTCACCGCTGCGGCAGGCGCTGCCCGACATCGATGTCGATGTCGAGTCCGCCCGCCGGACCGAGGTCTACGAGCGGATCCTCGACCGTTACACCGGCAACCGTTGCGCCTGCGTCTCGATGATGGACACCTACCGGGTCCGGCACGCGATCCGTGATGTCGGCTCCGCGCTCGGGATGCCGCTCGGTGAGATCGACTCCATCGCCAAGGCGTTCCCGCACATTCGTGCCAAGGACGCCCGGACCGCACTGCGCGAGCTGCCCGAGCTCCGGGCCTCCGGCCTGGGGGAGGAACGGCTCGACGTGCTGTTCCGGCTGGTCGAGAAGCTCGACGGGTTGCCGCGCCACATCGCTGTGCACCCCTGTGGAGTGCTGTTGTCCGACGCCACCCTGCTCGACCGCACCCCGGTCGAGGCGAGCTATCTCGGGTTCCCGATGAGCCAGTTCGACAAGGACGACGTCGAGGACCTCGGTCTGCTCAAGCTCGACGTGCTCGGCATCCGGATGCAGTCGGCGATGGCGCATGCCACCGACGAGGTCCGTCGCGTCGATGGTCTCGACATCGACATCGACGACGAGTCGCAGGTCGGACGCGACGACCCGGCGACCTACACGCTCATCCAGAGCACCAAGACGCTCGGCTGCTTCCAGATCGAGTCGCCGGGGCAGCGGGAGCTGGTCGGCAAGTTCGGGCCCGAGACGTTCGACGACATCATCATCGACATCTCGCTGTTCCGGCCAGGACCGGTCAAGAGCGACATGGTGGTGCCGTTCCTGCGGGCACGGCAGGGCTGGAGCATGCCGGAGTACCTCCATCCCGACCTCGAGCCGATCCTGGGCCAGACCGGCGGCGTCGTCGTCTTCCACGAGCAGGTGATCGAGATGATCGCGGTCCTCACCGGATGCACGCTGGCCGAGGCCGACGAGGCGCGTCGTGCGCTCGGTGACCACGAAGGCAAGCACGACACCAAGACGTGGTTCTTCCCCCGCGCCCTCGGTCGCGGCTACCCGCTGTTCGTCGTGCAGCGGTGCTGGGCCGTGCTCGAGGCGTTCGCGTCGTTCGGGTTCTGCAAGGCGCATGCAGCGGCGTTCGCGCTGCCGACGTTCCAGTCCGCGTGGCTCAAGGCCCACCACCCGGCGGCGTTCCTCGCCGGGGTGCTGACCCACGACCCGGGCATGTACCCCAAGCGGCTCATCCTCGACGACGCCCGCCAGTTCGGGATCGAGGTGCTGCCCCTCGACGTCAACACCTCCGACGACGTCTACCGTGTCGAAAAGCTCGAGGTCGACCACCCTGACCTCCCCGCGAATTGCGGGAAAGTGCAGAGCGACACGCCGTCGGGAGGCTGCACCTTCCCGCAATTCCGGGCCGAGGATCTCGGGCGGGGCTACGGCATCCGACTGACCTTGCCGAGGTCAAGGGGATCAGTGAGGCGGAGGTGGCCCGGATCATCGCGGCCCGGCCCTACCAGTCGCTCACCGACCTGTGGCAGCGCGCCCGACCCTCCCGCCCGATCGCCGAACGCCTGGTCCTGGCCGGCGCACTCGACACGCTCTACAGCATCGGGTCACCGGTGTCCGTACGCCGCCGCGGCACCGTGACCCGGCGCGACCTGCTGCTGCAGGTGGCCGAGCTCGACCGGTGGAGCCGCGCGACCGACAAGGCTGTCCGAGCGGCGTCGTCGTCGCAGTCCCGGTCCCGGGCCAGGATCGCCGCCTCCCGCTCCACCCATGACCCCCGTGAGGGAGGGGACCCGCGGGTCTTGGCGGCCGCGCAATCACAGGCGGCCCTTCCGGTCGAGCCGGTGACCGCGGTCCAGCTCACCCTCGACCTCGACGACACCCCGTCGGTCACCGAGGCGTCCGGTCTTCCCGAGATGTCGGCGGCCGAACGCGTCCGCGCCGAGCTCGAGATCCTCGGTCTCGACGTGAGCAGCCACGTCGTGGAGTTCTACGCCCCGATGCTGCGCGAGCTCGGCGTCACCTGGTCCCGTGACCTGCTGCACCGGCGGAGCCGCTCTGAGCTGCTCGTCGCCGGAGTCAAGGTCGCGACCCAGACCCCACCCATCCGGTCCGGTCGACGGGTGGTGTTCCTGACCCTCGACGACAGCACCGGCCCGGTCGACGCGACGTTCTTCGAGGACGCCCAGGGCCCGTACGCCGCCACCTTGTTCCACTCCTGGCTGCTCGTGGTCCGCGGTGAGCTGCGGCGTACCGGTCCCAGGGGAGTCTCGCTGCGTGCCACCGGTTGCTGGGAGCTGACCGCGATGCATGAGGCCTGGAAGCACGGCGGTGTCGAGGCAGTGCACGATCTCATGGCCGAGCTGCCGCTCGGGTTCACCGGTGAGCAGGCCGTACAAGGCGCTGCGGAGAGCCGGTCGACGCGGCCGGTGATGTCCGCGCCACCGCGCTTCGACGGTCCGGACACCGCCAACCCGTCCGATGAGCCGGAGCCGAAGGCCGGCGGCATGGGCAGACGCCGGGTGCTGGTGCATGCCAGCGGGTTCAAGCAGTCGCCGTACGCCGATATCCGTCCAGCCGGTGATGACACCAAGCAGATCCCGCGCAAGCTCTGGCATCGCAGCCCCGGGAGCGCAGGTTGACCCAGCGATGAGCACCACTCCTGCCCTCCGTCGCACACCGCTAGATTGGTGCCTCCCCGCTATCCGATCTCTGTCCGAAGGAGACTGCTCGTGGTCGAACGACGCAGCGCGATCCGGGCTGCCGTCGTCTGGGACACGCTGCGCCGAGTCCTCGAGGCCCGCCAGGACGCTGTCCGCGCGGGCGGCGCCGACCGGCCTCTCGAGGTGGTCGATCTCGGCGGAGGCACCGGGGGACTGGCCGTCCAGATCGCCGAGCTTGGCCATCACGTCCTCGTGGTCGACCCGAGTCCCGACGCGCTGGCCTCCCTCGAACGTCGCGCGGCCGAAGCCGACATCGGTACCGCGGTCCGCGGAGTTCTCGGTGATGCCGCCGGCCTCCTCGACGTGGTCGCGGCCGGATCCGCTGACGTGGTGGTCTGCCACGGCGTCCTCGAAGTCGTCGACGTGCCTGCCCAGGCGGTGCAGGCCGCAGCCTCGGCCCTGTCCTCGGGAGGCGCCCTCAGCCTGCTGGCGGCGCAGCGGTCCGGCGCGGTGTTCGCCCGAGCCGTCAGCGGACACGTCACCGAGGCTCGGACCTTGCTCGCCGATCCTGACGGGCGGTGGGGGCCAACCGATCCGATGCCACGACGGTTCACCGGCGACCAGCTCGCCGACCTGCTCGGCGCAGCCGGGCTCACGGTGGCCGAGGTGCGTGGGGTGCGCGTGTTCACCGACCACCTCAGCAGTGCCGGGATCGAGGCGGAGCGGTTCGAGCACGGTGCTGACGAGGCCGCCGAGGCGTGGCTCGCGCTGGAGGCCGAGGTCGCCACGAACCCCGACTTCCTGGCCATCGCCACCCAGCTGCACCTGCTCGCCACCAAGCCCTGAGGGGCGGCCGTGACACGGCTGCCGCCCCCGGACAGGTCCGGGGCTGCGTTCGAGGTGGCTGCCGGGCCTGACGACACGGGCTGCACGATCATCCACGTCGACATGGACGCCTTCTACGCCGCGGTGGCGATCCGTGACCGCCCTGAGCTGCACGACCGGGCGGTCATCGTCGGCGGCGGACACCGGGGGGTCGTGTTGTCGGCGACCTACCCCGCCCGTGAGTACGGCGTCCGGTCCGCCATGCCGATGACCCGCGCCCGGCGGCTGTGCCCGCATGCGGTGGTGGTGATGCCCGACTTCGACGAGGTCAGTCAGGTGTCCTCGGCGGTGATGGAGACCTTCCGCAGTGTCACGCCCAAGGTCGAGCCGTTGTCGATGGACGAGGCGTTCCTCGACGTCTCCGGGTCGCTGCGCCGATTCTCCTCCTCGACCGAGATCGGGGAGTACCTGCGCGCCAAGGTCTATGACGAGCAACGCATCACCTGCTCGGTCGGGATCGCCTCGACCACCCAGCTGGCCAAGCTGGCGTCGCGTCGCGCGAAGCCGGACGGTCTGGTCGTCGTCCCTCGCGACGAGGTGGTGCCGTTCCTGCACCCGCTCGGGGTCGAGGAGCTGTGGGGGGTGGGGGAGAAGACCGCCGCCCAGCTCCATCAGCTCGGGTTGCGTACCGTCGGCGACCTGGCCCACACCCCGGTGAGTGTGCTTCGTCGCGCGATGGGACCGACGGGCTCCCGGCTGCACGCGATGGCCTGGGGTGGGGACGACCGGCAGGTGGTGGCTCGGCGAGGTCCCGACGAGCCCGAACACAGCATCGGCCACGACGAGACGTTCCATCGCGACACCGACGACGCCACGGTCATCCTCCGCGAGCTCCTCCGGCTGTCGACCAAGGCAGCGGCGCGGATGCGCTCCGCGCAGGTGGTCGGCCGCACGATCACGCTCAAGGTGCGCTTCTCCGACTTCACCACGATCACCCGGTCGCGCACGCTGCGCGACCACACCAACCTGACCCCGGAGATCTATGCCACGGCGGCCGACCTGTTCACCGCGCTCGGGCTCGAACGGGCCCGGATCAGGCTCGTCGGTGTCCGGGTCGAAGGGCTCGTCGACGCCGCCCGGGCCACCCGTCAGCTGGTGCTGGGAGAGCGGCCGTACGGCTGGGAACAGGCCGAGCAGGCCGTCGACCGGGCAGTCGGGAAGTTCGGAACCCAGGCCGTGCGCCCAGCGACCCTGCTCAGATCAGCCCGGCCTTGACCAGCTCCGCCGCTCGCTTGCGGATTGAGCGTGCGCCTGCCGGCGGCTGGCGCGCTGAGGTGGTTTGGCGCGGCGTCGGAGCAAGCTCCGCCGCTCGCTTGCGGATTGAGCGTGCGCCTGCCGGCGGCTGGCGCCGCTGAGGTGGTTTGGCGCGGCGTCGGAGCAAGCTCCGCCGCTCGCTTGCGGATTGAGCGTGCGCCTGCCGGCGGCTGGCGCCGCTGAGGTGGTTTGGCGCGGCGTCGGAGCAAGCTCCGCCGCTCGCTTGCGGATTGAGCGTGCGCCTGCCGGCGGCTGGCGCCGCCGGCAGGCTTGCTCGTTCATCTCAATCCCAATCCCCGTAGACGGTGACGATGAGGGGCTTCTTGTTGGTCATCATCCACAGCTGCCGGGCGTCCTCGATGTACATGTTGATGCAGCCGTGGCTGTGGTCGTAGAACGGGTCGGTCATGAACCCCGAACCGTGCAACGCCTCACCGCCATCGAAGAACTGCGCGTACGGCATCGGGCTGCCGTCGTACGTCGCCGACTTGTGGTCCACGTCGCGGTAGTAGACCGAGTGCGTCCCGACCCGGGTCTGGTGGTCGGACGAGCCGCCCCGGACGAGCCAGGTGTTGCGGTACGCACCGTCCTTGAGCAGCACGACCTGGTGCATGGAACGGTCGTAGCAGGCATGCCAGCCGTCGCGGCGGCAGATCTTGGGGATCTGACCACGCTGCCGGATGGTGTCGCGGAGCAGGTGCGCCCAGGTGACGTGGTTGGCCCGACCGAAGGCCGTCAACCCTTCCCGGCGCTGGTAGCGCTGGACTGCGGCCTTCGTCAGGCTGCCGAACGTCCCGGTCACCGAGCCGCGGTACACACCGGCCCAGCGCAACCGGTACTGCAGCTCGCGGACGTGCGCGATCTTGTAGACGCCCTGGTCGGACATGCCCTCCCGGACGATCTCGCGGGCGAAACGGTCGCGCATCGAGAATCGGTGCTGTGGTGCTGCCGTTGCGTGCTGGCCGGGCGAAGCGGCTGCGGCCAGGTTGCCCTGGCCGTGCTTGGCTGCGCTCGACGCTGCCGGTGCGGACGAGGCCGGCAAGCCGGCGACAAGACCGGCACCGACGACGGTTGCGGTAAGGACCCCCAAGAACTTATGCACTGTTCTTCCTTCTTCGTAAGCACGCGGTGTGCTGTGGCGGAAACGGACTGACCCAGTTCTGCCCGGTGTCATCCGGTTGGCACAGCCTAGATGCCATCAGGAGCAGATGCCCCCTGCAGGCGACTGGTGGACACCGAGGCGTTCACCACAGGCACAGTTACAACCACAGACCCAGATGGTCACAGAACTCACAGACAACCCATCGTTGCCTGTACATGTTCAGACGTCTGGGAGACCAATTTGGTTGGCTGGGTTTCATAGGTCCTCAACCGCGCTTAGACTGAGGGGAACGACCCGACACACCCCTCGTCGGTTGGAGGTCATGGTGCCGCTCTCTGAAGAAGAGCAGCGTCTGCTCGAGCAGATGGAAGAAGCGCTCGCCGCTGAGGATCCGAAATTCGCCTCGGCGTTGCGTGGTGCCGCTTCACGTGCGCGCCACAAGCGCATCACGTTTGGCGCGTCGGCGGGATTTCTGGTCGGGATCGCGATCTTGATGACCGGCGCGGTGCGGATGAACACCTTCGTCGCGGTGGGCGGATTCCTCGTCATGTTGGGCTCGGCGTACCTCGCCCTGACGCACTGGCGGAAGATGACTGAGCCTGAGCTGCCCGACAACGTCCACCCGATCGGTAAGGGCAAGAGCGGTCACGCGCCCAGCAAGCAAGCCGGTTTCATGAACCGCATGGAGGATCGCTGGCGCCGTCGCCGCGACGACTACTGAGTTCGACCGCACCACCACGTATGACCCGGCTGGGCCGTTCAGGGCCCAGCCGTTCGTCTGCGCACCCGAGCCACGCCGGGGCAGCGCCGGTCTACTCGTCGATCGAGCGGACCCGCGGCACGCGATCGCGGAGCCTCCGCCACCCGGCCCGGAGGTCAGGAAGCAGCGACGCCGGCCACAGCCAGGCACGCAACCGCTGCCGGGGCTCGGCCCGGCGCGAGATCACGGCCATCACCTCGCGGGCATCCGACGCGGGCGCGGACCCGGTCGGCAGAGACGTAGCGAAGCGGGAGCGCTCCACGATGAGAGCCAACCGGGCCAGGGCAGCCAGGCCTTCGGGGTCGCCCTCGAGCATCGGCTCGACCGAGCGGCGGCGCGCTCGTGGCGTCATCGATCCGGTCCAGGGCAGTCGAAGGTCGAGGATGTGATCACGTAGCTCGACCCACGCCGATTCCGCTGCCTCGCCGGCTTCGACCGGCCGGCTCATGCGTCGCCGTCGGATGGCCAGTCGGCTGACGGCCGGGAGCATGGCGAGGCCCAACACCAGCACGCCCACGAGCCACCACCGCGACGGGATCGACCCACCGCTACTGGGTCCGGAGGTGCCGCTCGCCACTGCATCGGTGGTCGTCCTGGCGGTGTCGCGTGGCTTCTGGGTCGGGGCGGTGCTCTCGCTGGCGGTGTTGACCGTCGGCGACTCGGGGATCTTGTTGGGGTCGAACAGGGGTGCCCAGGGGGGATAGGGCGCCCCGACGTTGGGCGTCGGGTCGAACAGCGTCCAGCCGACACCGGCGAAATAGAGCTCGGTCCACGAGTGCACGTTGTCGGAGGTGAACACCCACCCGTCGCTGTCGAGTCGTTCCGGCTTCAGGAAACCGACCACCACGCGCGAGGGGATGCCCAGCTCGCGCGACATCATCGCCATCGTGGCCGAGAAGTGCTGGCAGAAGCCCCGGCGCTTCTCGAGGAACTTCTGCATCGCCTGGTAGCCGTAGCCGTATCCGGTCTGGAGGTCGTATGTGAACTCGTTGCTGTCGCGGAACCAGCTCTGCAGCATCTGTGCCTGTTGGTAGTGGCTGGTGGCGCCGTTCGTGACGGCGCGCGCCAGGTCGCCGACGACCGGCGGAACGCCGGTCGGCACCTTGCCGTAGTCGCGGAGGACGTCGGCCGGGGGTCGGCCGCTGTTGATGAGTTGCTCCTGCGTGGGTCGGACGACGGCGTACGAGACGGGGTACTCCCGGAGGGACACGGCGGCCAAGTTGGTGTTGGCAGTGACTGTCTGGTCGGAATCGATGTAGGACCAGTCACCGTTGACACCGACCGAGCGGATGTCGAACGGCACCGGCAGCCACGAGCTGTCCGACGGGAAGTCCGCCAACGGGTCGATCCGCATCGAGTGGCTGGTGGTCGAGACGAATCCCTCCAGGCCGCTCGGGCCCGGCAGTATGGAGTTCGCGGGCTGTGTGCGGGACAGGTCGATCGGGCTGACCGTCCAGGCGTTCGGCCCCGGCACGTCGAGGACGCTGAGACGCAGGTACTGCGGACGCACGTCTCCCGTGACGCGCAGCAGGTCGACCGGACTCGGGCGCCTGAGGCTGTTGGCCAGGCTGACCATGGGATCGGAGAAGCTCAGCTGCTCGCCGTTGCCGTTGCCGCCGCGTCCGTTGCCGTTGAGCAGAGTCGGTGAGAAGACCGGAATGAACAGCGGGATGACGACCGCCGATGCCAGGGCCAGACTCGAGATCCGGCGTCCCGTGGCGGAGAGGCCCCGGGTGTCGATCGTGGCCTCCTGGTCCACCGACATGTTGCGGGCAACGAGCCGGCCCCAGTGGGCCAGGCGGTCACGTTCGTCGATCATGAGCATCGCGATGAAGCCGGCGGCGCCGGGCAGGAAGGCGAGGAACGGCACGCCGTTCGGCAGCGCGGCGACGGGGACCGAGTAGAGGGCCAGCAACGGCAGGCCGGCCAGCGGGACCCGATGCAGGGTGACGGCGATGAAGTCCACGAGCACCGCGATCAGGCCGACATAGAACACCACCAGGAGGGTCAGTCCGGGGCTCGGAGGAGCCGGGGCGGCGTACTTCTGGGCGATGTCCATGGCTGACCGGATGGACGCGTCCAGCCTGTCGATGGTCTGTCCCGTGGGGAACAGGCCGTACTTCAGCTTCTCGCCGTTGGCGATGAGCAGGATCTCAGCCAGCGCTATGAGCTGGACGGGCAGGATCACGAGTGCCGGGGCGCGCGCGGCACGTAGGCCGACGCCGACGAGGACCACCAGTCCGCCGACGAAAGCTGCGGTGAAGATGAAGCTCTTCTGCGTCAGCGCCGGCAGGAAGGCGAACCCGGTCAGCACGGTGGCCACCCAACCCAGCAGGGCCATCCGGTGTCGCTCGTTGAGGGCAGCGCTCATGCGGCTGGACCCTCCTCAGATGCGCGGAGCTCGGCGGTGAAGTCGCGGCCGCCGTCGGTGCTGCTCGTCAGGTCCTTCCAGACCGTCGGCAACCGGTCTCCGGGCCCGGCCACGACGACCGACCACCCGTTCTGACGAAGCGCCCAGGCCTGTTCGACGACGGGGAGCACGTCGGCCTCGCCGGCCCGGCCAGACCGCGCCCAGGCATCGACGTCGACGAGGATGGCGAGGGCCCGACTTGCGCCCGCGCGCAGCGTGGAGAGTGCGGCCACGTCAGTCGTCGTCGTGGCGCCGAGGATGGCGATCACCAGACCCGACGCGTGGCGCTCGGCCGACGCCGCCGCGACATGGGTGCGGGAGGACGTGTTGACCACCGCCAGCGAGTCCATCAGCAGCTGCATCTCGACCGGCCCGCTCAGACCTCGGTCATGCCAGGCGGAGTCGATGCCCCGAGCCTCGTCGGTGAGCAGCCGGACCGTGAACCCCTGATCGGCCAGGTGGGAGCCGATCGACGCGCAGGCGGAGACGGCGTACTCGAAGGACGACGCAGGTCCCGAACCCCGGTGGGCGACACCCCGGGTGTCGAGCACGAGCGACGCACGGCTCTGGAACGGCTGCTCCTCGCGGCGCACCATCAGCTCGTCGGTGCGAGCGGTCGAGCGCCAATGGATGCGTCGCAGGTCGTCGCCCGTGCGGTACTCGCGCACGGTGATGTCCTCGGTCCCAGCGGCCGCGAAGGCCCGCGGCCGGTTGTCGCCGGTGCCGGACCAGTCGCCGGACAGCCGCACCGGGGGAAGCGGGACGACAACCGGGGTGACCACGAGGGTCGCGCGGGCCGTGAAGGCGCGGTTGAGCTCGACGAAGCCGAACGGGTCGCTCAGCCGAACGGTCAAGGGACCGATCGGGTAGCGGCCCCGCACCTCCGACCGCACCGTGTAGACCATCGAGCGCTGCCATCGCGGACGAAGCTGGTCCAGGACGAAACGGGGACGGCTCCCGAGCACGTACGGAACCTGGTCCTCGAGCAGCATCAGCCCGGTGGGGACGCGCCCTGGGTTCTGCAGGTGGAGTGACACGGTCGCGGTCTGGCCGCTCTGGACCCGCGTCGGTGAGATCTCCCGTGCACACGAGAGCAGGTAGCGCGCTCTGTTGGCCAGCATTGCGGTCGCCATCGGCAACACGATGAGCAGGAGTCCCACCCGAAGCAGGTCGCGCTGCCCCAGCAGGATCGCGCACACCGATGCGGTGACGCCCGCCGAAAGGAACGCGCGTCCCCGCGTCGTCAGGGTCGAGAGGGCAGAGCGCACCGTGGCCTCAATAACGTTCCGTTGGCGAGGCGCCCTCGGGCACGGCGATCTGACGCAGCAGCGAGGTGACGACCTGATCGGCACCTCGGCCGCCCATCTGGGCCTCGAGCCCGGTGATGAGCCGGTGCGCGAGGACGGGCACGGCCAGCAGCTGGACATCGTCGGGGATGACGTAGTCCCGCGCCTCCAGTGCCGCGTGCGCGCGGGCCGCCCGGACGAGGTGCAGGCTGGCGCGAGGGGACGCCCCGAGCCGCAGGTCGGCGGAGCGGCGGGTGGCCGAGGTGATGTCGATGGCGTAGTTCTTGACGGCCTCGGAGACGTGCACGCTGCGGACGATGTCGACCAGCTTGGCGATCTCGGTCGCATCGGTCACCGGCTCGAGGTCGTCGAGCGGGTTGGCTGCGGAGTGGGAGTCGAGCATCGCCAGCTCAGACCGCTGGACCGGGTAGCCCATCGACACCCGAGCCATGAAGCGGTCGCGCTGTGCCTCGGGGAGGGGGTAGGTGCCCTCCATCTCGATCGGGTTCTGGGTGGCGATCACCATGAACGGAGCCGTGAGCTCGTAGGTCGTCCCGTCGACCGTGACCTGGCGCTCCTCCATGCACTCCAGCAGAGCGGACTGGGTCTTGGGAGACGCGCGGTTGATCTCGTCACCGACGACGATGTTGGCGAACACACCACCTGGCCGGAACTCGAAGTCGTGGGTGTCGCGGTTGTAGACGGAGACCCCGGTGACGTCGGAGGGCAGCAGGTCGGGCGTGAACTGGATGCGCTTGACGGTGCAGTCGATCGAACGTGCGAGCGCCTTGGCCAGCATGGTCTTGCCGACGCCCGGTACATCCTCGATGAGCAGGTGGCCCTCGGCGAGCAGCACGGTCATGGCGGTCCGCACCACGTCGGGCTTCCCCTCGATCACGCGTTCGATGTTGTCGCTGACCCGGCCCGTCACCGAGGCGAGGGTGTCGAAACTGCTCATCGGTTTGCTCCCCTTGGTGGTGGCCGCCCACATACGAATGTCCAGATCACCCGATCCGGAGGACTGCATCTTGGCAACCTCACGGTCCGCAGGCGATGACACAACGATAACGATGTGGTGACGCGCTGGCCGCCGCGGCGTGAAAGAGCGTGCTCGACACCTCGGTAGGACCCCCTGACTGGTCCTTACGACAGTACCCACGAACAGGTCAGGTGCAAGATCGCGCCGACGTGCCGACCGCAGATCCCGCACCACCTGGCTCCCCACCGTCCCCCACCGCGCCGGCATCGGACTCGGTCGCGGCAGAGGAGTGGGCGTGGATCGGCCGGATTGGTGGAGCAGACTTGCGCGAATTGACGCCCAAGTGGTGAATGGTGGGGTACTGTGGAGCACAGTGGAGGAAAGGGAGGTGGACGCACGTGTTCTTGGGCACCCACACCCCGCGGCTCGATGACAAGGGCCGGATCTTTCTCCCAGCGAAGTTCAGGGACGAGTTGTCGGAGGGGCTAGTGGTCACACGAGGGCAGGAACGCTGCCTCTACGTCTGGCCGAGCGCTGAGTTCCGCGTGTTCACCGACCAGCTGCGCAAGACCCCGGTCACCAACAAGCCGGCCCGGGCCTTCATGCGGATGCTGTTCGCCGGCGCCTCTGCCGAGATGGCCGACCGGCAGGGTCGGGTCACCCTGCCCCCGATGTTGCGCGAGTACGCCGGGCTCACCCGGGACTGCGTGGTCATCGGTGCGTACAACCGGGTGGAGATCTGGGACCTGGAGTCCTGGAACACCTACAGCGCCGAGCAGGAGCCGGCGTTCGCCGACTGGTCGGAGGAGGTGCTGCCGGTCGGCGCGACCGACGCCTGACCAGTCCGGTCCGATCACCCACATCCGAACGAGTCCAGTCCGCCCCGAGAGCCGAGCGCGTCGTACGCCGAGGTCTCCGGACCGCTTCTCGCCCCAGCTGGCGCACCTTCCCCGGTGCCAGACGGGACTTGGAGCGGTCGGGGACCTGGGCGCACGAACACCAGGTCGGCGACCAGCACACCGCGAAGCAGCACCGAACCACCCACGGAACCAGCCACGAAAACGTGCACCACCAGCGAAGGGTCGACCGCATGTCCAGTTGGGGAGCTGTGGCTCACGATGAGCCGCCCGTCCGCCGGGTCCGTGAAGAGGTCAAGGACGGCGCGGCCGTCGTGGCGTTCTCGGCCGTCATGTCCACCGTCGTCTCGGTCGCGGTCCTCGTCCTCATGAAGCTCGCCGGCTGACACGGGCCATGTCCGACCCTCGTCACATCCCGGTGCTGCTCGACCGGATCGTCGCCCTTGTCTCTCCCCCGCTCCAGGCCGAAGGGTCAGTCCTGGTCGACGCCACCCTTGGGCTGGGCGGCCACACGGAAGCGATCCTCGAGGCCTGTCCGCAGGCACGCGTGATCGGCCTCGACCGCGACCCCCAGGCATTGGAGCTGGCCGGTGCCCGCCTTGCCCGGTTCGGCGCCCGCTCCACACTCCACCACGCCGTCTACGACGAGCTCGCCGACGTGTTGGCCGAGCTCGGGCTCTCCCGGGTCCAGGGCATCCTGTTCGACCTGGGCGTCTCTTCGCTGCAGCTCGACGAGGCCGAGCGGGGCTTCGCCTACTCCCAGGACGCTCCGCTCGACATGCGGATGGATCCCACCGACCGGCCCGACTGCCGCCGAGGTGCTCAACACCTACGCCGCAGCCGACCTGGCTCGCGTCTTGTCTCGGTACGGCGAGGAGCGGTTCGCCCGCAAGATCGCCCAGGTGATCGTGCGCGAACGCGACAAGGCGCCGTTCGACACGAGCGCCCGGCTGGTCGAGCTGGTGCGCGCCGCGATCCCGGCCGCGGCCCGGCGTACCGGCGGGAACCCGGCCAAGCGCACGTTCCAGGCTCTGCGCATCGAGGTCAACGACGAGCTCGGTGCTCTCGAACGGGCGCTCCCAGCCGCTGTGGACGCGCTCGCAGTCGGTGGTCGCATCGTCGTCATGTCGTACCACTCGCTCGAGGACCGGCTGGCCAAGCGCGTGCTCACCAGTCGCGCTCGGTCCACGGCTCCGCCGGACATGCCGATCGTCCCCGACGACCAGCTACCCGAGCTACGGCTCATCACGCGGGGGGCCGAAAAGGCCGATGCGCACGAGATCGAGGCCAACCCGCGCGCTGCGTCCGTGCGGGTCCGTGCAGCCGAGCGGCTGAGGAGGGCAGCGTGAGCACGTTTCTGAACCAGGCACGGGCGCGTTCGTTGCGTCCGGGCCTCACGCTGCCACGGCCTCGACTCACAATCGTCCCGAAGGTAGCTGCGCGGGCGCCCAGGATTCCCTTCGCGGTGCTCGTCATCAGCGTGCTGGCGGGCGGTCTCGTCGGGTTGCTGCTGCTCAACACCGCCCTGCAGCGGGGTGCCTACGAGGTCACGGCCTTGCAGGACACGTCGGACGGACTCACCCTGCGTCAGCAGAACCTCGAGACCGAGGTGGCGTCGCTGCAGTCACCCCAACGAATCAGCGAGCGCGCCGTCCGGTTGGGCATGGTCGCCAACGACAGCCCCGCCTTCCTGTCGCTCGAGACGGGCCAGGTCATCGGTGTACCGAAGGTCGGTACGCGCGCGCATCGACCGACGATCGGCGCGCTCCCGGCCCGGACGGCCGGGAGGGACACCAAGGTGGCCAGCGACTTCGCGGGGGAGGGGCTCAGTGGCAGCACCGGGGCGGTCAAGGTGGCCCGGCAAGCCCCGGACAAGCCGGCTGCAGGCAAACCTGGCGGGACAAACCCAGCCGACACCCGCGGCGCCTCCGCGGCACACGGCGGTCCACAGGTTACAAATAACACCAGCAACACGAACTAACAACAGCAACATCAGTCACAGAAATCATGACGTCCTGAGGGAGCCCGGGTGACGCAGCGCAAGCCGCCGAGAAGAGCGGTCCCGGGACGGCGCGATCGGCCTCACAGGGGACGAGCCGCGCCCGACGCCCGGCCGCAGCCCAGCAGCGTCGGGGCGCACCGGTCCCACGGGCGACCACCTCCCGCACCGCGCGCCCGCGTCGTCGTACCAAGCCGCTTCGACTCAAGACCGGGCCCTTCCGGTTGTGGAGCGCATTCTGCGTCGTCGCGTTCGTGATCTCGCTGTTCGCGGCTCGACTCGTTCAGCTGCAGGGCATCGACGAGAACGACTACGCCGCCATGGCGGCCGCCAAGGGTGCCAAGACGATCACGCTCGAGGCGCCGCGCGCGCCCATCTACGACCGCAACGGCGTGGCGCTCGCCAAGACGATCGACGCCTCGATGCTGGTGGCAGACCCCACCGATGCCCACCAGGACGCAACCAAGATCGCGGTGATCCTGCACCAACGGCTCGGGGTCGACTACATCGACGCCGTGACCAAGCTCCGCAAGACCTCGACCCGCTACGTCGAGCTCGCTCGCCACGTCAAGCCCGAGCTCGCGGCGGCGGTCGTGAAGGAGATCCAGCACGAGGGCTACCCAGGGGTCTACGCCGCTGACGACACGTTGCGCAGCTACCCGAACGGCGACGTCGCGGCCAACCTCGTCGGTTTCGTGAACGACGCGGGCCACGGTGGAGCCGGTTTCGAGTCCGCACTCGACCACAAGCTGTCGGGGACGAACGGTTCGGCGACGTTCGAGGTCGCGGACGGCCAGCAGCTGCCGTTGGCGGACAGCACGATCGTCGCGCCGCACGAGGGGACCGGGGTCCGGCTCACGATCGACCGTGACCTGCAGTACCTGGCCCAGGCTCGGCTTGCCGAGGCCGTCCGGCAGGCCGGGGGTACGTCGGGCTACGCGATCATCATGGACGTCAAGACGGGGCAGGTGCTGGCCGACGCCGACTACCCGACGTTCGACCCGAACCATCGGCAGCTGTCCTCGCCGGACACCTATGGCTCCGAGGGCCTGCAGAACGTCTATGAGCCGGGCAGCGTCGAGAAGGTGCTCACGTTCGCCTCGCTCATCGACGCCGGTGACGTGACGCCGCGCACCAAGATCGTCGTGCCGCCGACGCTGCCGAGAGCCACCTCGACGATCCACGACTACTTCGTCCACCCCACTCTGCGACTGACCGCGACCGGCGTCATCGCCAAGTCGTCCAACATCGGTACGGTCAAGGCGTCGCAGCGGATGCCGGACCGACAGCTGTACCGGTACCTCCGCTCCTTCGGACTGGGGAGCCGCACCGACGTGGGTCTGCCGGGTGAGTCTGCGGGGTTGCTGCCCAGGCCGGGCAGCTGGCTGCCGATCACCCACGACACGATCTCGTTCGGGCAGGGCCTGTCGGTCAATGCGATGCAGATGGCGGCGGCGATCTCGGCCGTGGCCAACAACGGCGTCTACGTCCAGCCGTCGCTGATCGACGGGTACGTCGACTCCAAGGGCACCTTCACGCCGGCCGCACCGCCTAAGGAGCATCGCGTGGTCAGTGCCGCGACGGCGTCGAAGGTGGCGCGGATGATGGAGGCGGTGACGGGTCCGGAGGGCACCGCTCCTGACGCCCAGATCAACGGCTACCGCGTCGCCGGCAAGACGGGAACCGCTCAGCGGGTCGACCCCTCGTGCGGATGTTACGACGGCTCCTTCACGGTTTCCTTCGCCGGCTTCGCGCCTGCGGACAAACCCCGCTTCGCCGCCTACATCGTGGTCCAGCAGCCCAAGGACGGCAACGGCGGAGGCATGACCGGCGGACCGGTCTTCCACGACCTGATGGCGGCGACCCTGCAGAAGTTCGGGGTGCCGCCGACCGGTCATCGCCAACCCATGCTGCCCGTCACGTGGTGAGCGTCGATAGCCTCGGCCTGTGTCGTCAGCAGCCGAGCCGGTAGCCCCCACGCGTCCGGCGTCCGTCGTCCCCGTCCCGCTCGGGGACGTGGCGACCCACCTCTCCATCGGCCCGCTCGACCCGGCGGTCGCCTCGGTGCGGGTCACAGGCGTGTCGCAGTCGTCGAGGTCGGTGGCGCGGGGAGACCTGTTCGTGGCGCTACCCGGCGCCCGCACGCACGGGGCCGTCCATGGGCAGGCCGCGGCCGATGCCGGTGCGGTGGCGTTCCTGACCGACGAGGCCGGCGCCGCCCTGCTCGCCGGCACGGGGCTCGCCTGCCTGACCGTCCCTTCACCGCGCGAGGTGATCGGTTCGGTCGCGTCGCTCGTCTACGCCCATCCGAGCCGGGACCTCGTGCTCATCGGTGTCACCGGCACGCAGGGAAAGACGACCACGACCCAGCTCATCAACGCGGGGGCCGCTGGCGCCGGCCGTCGTACGGCGGTCATCGGCACGATGGGGAGCTGGATCGACGGGTTGCCCGTGCCCAGCGCGCTGACGACTCCGGAGGCCCCCGACCTGCATGCGCTGTTCGCCGTCATGCGCGAACGCGGTGTCGAGGTCTGTGCGATGGAGGTGTCGAGCCACGCGATCGTGATGGGCCGGGTGGATGCTGTCGTGTTCGACCTCGCGGTGTTCACGAACTTCGGGCGTGATCACCTCGACTTCCACCCGAGCGTGCAGGAGTACTTCGCGGCCAAGGCGGAGTTGTTCACGCCCGCGCGTGCCCGGCGTGCTCTGGTCAATGCCGACGACGGCGAAGTAGCCAAGTTGACCGAGGACCCGCAGATCCCGACCCGGACGTTCTCCACTCGGGAGCGAGGTGGCGACTGGTGGTGTGACGAGGTCGAGACGACCGCGACCGGATCGACCTTCACCGCCCATGGCCCTTCGGGGGCTGCGGTCTCCTGCGGCATCGGTCTGGTGGGGGACTTCAACGTCGCGAACGCGCTCACGGCGGTGGCGAGCCTGGCTGAGACCGGTACGGACGCGGTGTTGGCCGCGCAGGCAATCGCGCACGTGCCCACGGTGCCCGGCCGGATGGAGGCAGTCGACGCGGGACAGCCGTTCTCCGTCATCGTCGACTACGCGCACAAGCCCGATGCCGTCGCGGCAGCGCTGCAGGCGCTGCGCCCTGTCACGAGCGGATCCTTGACGATCGTGATCGGTTCAGGCGGTGACCGGGACCAGGGCAAGCGGCCGCTCATGGGGGAGATCGCCGCCCGGCTGGCCGATGTCGTCATCGTCACCGACGACAACCCCCGCAGCGAGGATCCCGCCCGGATCCGCGCCGAGGTGGTCGCCGGATCCCGCGGCGGCCCTGCCGACGTCCTCGAGATCGGCGACCGGCGGACCGCGATCGAGCGAGCGCTGCGCGAGGCCCGCCCTGGCGACACGGTGCTCATCGCCGGGAAGGGTCACGAGACCGGACAGCACATCGGTGACGATGTCCTGCCCTTCGATGACCGCGACGTTGCCCGGGCCATCCTCGAATCGCTCCGGGGGGTGGCGCCGTGATCCCCATGTCGCTGGCCGAGATCGCGGCCGCGGTGAACGGTCGGGTGGTCGATGCGGAGGGTCGGTCCGACGTCCGTGTCACCGGCGACGCCTTCGTCGACTCCCGGCACGTGGTCGAGGGTGGGTTGTTCGTGGCGATCAACGGTGAGCGGGTCGACGGCCATGTCTACGCGGCCGCTGCCTTCGACGCCGGTGCTGCGGCGGTGCTCGCGGAACGGCCGGTCGGCGTCCCTGGCGTCGTGGTAGATGACACCGTCGGCGCACTCGGGCTGCTCGCCCGGCACGTGATGGAACAGCTGCCGCTGGTCCAGGTCGTGGGGATCACCGGCTCCCAGGGCAAGACGAGCGCGAAGGACATCCTGGCCCAGCTGCTGGAGCGGCTGGGAGAGACGGTGGCGACCGTCGGTTCGTTCAACAACGAGATCGGCGCGCCACTGACGGCCTTGCGTGTCCGGCCGTCCACCGCCTACCTCGTGGCGGAGATGGGCGCGAGGGGACGCGGCCACATCCGGGAGCTTGCCGAGATGGTCCATCCGTCGATCGGCGTGGTCCTGAACGTCGGCCTCGCCCACGTCGGCGAGTTCGGTAGCCGTGACGAGATCGCGGTCGCCAAGCGTGAGCTCGTCGAATCGCTGTCCCGGGACGGGCTCGCCGTTCTCAACGCCGACGACGAACGCGTCCTGCCCATGGGTGAGCGCACGGTCGCCGAGGTGACCACCTTCGGCGCCGACCCCGGTGCAGATGTACGCATCGCCGAGCTACGCATCGACGACGAGGGCCGTCCTTGTTTCGTGCTGGCGGCAGGCACTGACTCAGCGCCCGTGGCTCTGCCTCTCGTGGGGGCGCATCAGGCGTACAACGCCGCGGCGGCTGCCGCCGTGGCGCTGCACCTCGGTATGCCGTTCGGCGACCTGATCGATGCTCTGCAGGGACTGACCCTGCGGTCGCGATGGCGGATGGAGGTGACGAGAACGTCCCAGGGCATCACCGTCATCAACGACGCCTACAACGCCAACCCGGACAGCATGCGGGCCGCTCTGACGACATTGGCCGAGCTCGGTGGGCGCGACGGCCGGGGCCGGTGCATCGCGATCCTCGGCGAGATGCGCGAGCTGGGCGCTCAGAGCACGGCGGAGCACGAAACCGTCGGCCGACTCGCTCACGCGGTCGGCGTCGCAAAGCTGGTGGTCGTCGGCGAGGGCGCGAGGCCCATCCTGGAGGCGGTGGCAGACGTCCCGGCAACCGATCTCGAGACATTCTGGGTCCCGGATGCCGAGGCGGCGATCGTCGCGGTTCAGGGCGCGTTGCGGCCGGGCGACGTCGTGCTTGTGAAAGCATCGCGGGCAGCAGGTCTCGAGCGGGTGGCGCAGGCCTTGACCGTGACAAACGAGACGAGGGCCTTGGCGATGGAGACGGACCAGTGAGGGCGCTGCTCCTGGCGGGTGGGCTCGGCCTCATCGGCACCCTTCTCGGAACCCGGTACGCCATCACCGCGCTGGCCAAGCAGGGCTACGGTCAGCCGATCCGCGACGACGGCCCCACCTCGCACCACACCAAGCGAGGTACGCCGACGATGGGCGGTCTCGTGATCATCCTGGCCGTGGTGTTCGCCTACTTCGGAGCCAAGCTGCTGCTCCTCGACAAGCCGTCGGCTTCGGCCATGTTGCTGTTGTTCCTGTTCGTCGGGCTCGGCGCCGTGGGCTTCGTGGACGACTACATCAAGGTCGTCAAGCAACGCAGTCTCGGTCTGCGCAGCAAGGCCAAGTTCGGCGGACAGACGCTCGTCGCCCTGATCTTCGGATATCTGAGCCTGCACTTCCCCGACAGCCGGGGGAACGCGCCGGCGTCGCCGGCCATCTCGTTCGTCCGGATGGTCGACTGGAGGATGCCGACGATCCTCGTCCTCCTGTGGGTGCTCATCATGATCGCGGGTACGAGCAATGCCGTGAACCTCGCCGACGGGGCCGACGGTCTCGCCACGGGCAGTTCCATGATGGTGTTCGGTGCCTACACGCTGGTGGGCATCTGGCAGAACAACCAGTTCTGCGCGATCACCGCCGGTCCGCAGTGCTACGACAACGTGCGAGATCCGCTCGACCTGGCAGTTGTCGCCGCCGCGATCACCGGAGCGTGCTTCGGGTTCCTGTGGTGGAACGCCTCGCCCGCCCAGATCATCATGGGCGACACCGGTTCGCTGTCGCTCGGGGGTGCGATGGCGGGTTTCGCGATCATGACGCGCACCGAGCTCCTCCTCGTGGTGCTGGGCGGGTTGTTCGCCATCATCACCCTGTCGGTGATCCTCCAGGTCGGCTACTTCAAGCTCACCAAGGGCAAACGAATCTTCCGGATGGCGCCACTCCAGCACCACTTCGAGCTGTTGGGCTGGGCGGAGGTCACGATCGTGATCCGGTTCTGGATCATCTCCGGCATCTGCGTGGCTACCGGTCTCGGCATCTTCTACGCCGAATGGGTGTCGGGGGCATGACCCCAGCAACACCGACCGGGCCGCCGGAATGGCTACCCGGTGCTCACCGCGGTTCACCGTGGGACGAGCTCGACGTCGTCGTGGTCGGCCTCGGTGCGTCCGGGTTCGCTGCCGCCGACGCGTTGCAGCACCTGGGAGCGCGGGTCACCGTCCTCGCCGACAGCGCCGACGAAGGCGGTCAGGAGAAGGCCAGCCTGCTCGAGATCCTCGGCGTCGGCGTGCGGGTGGGAACCGGTGCGACCGAGCAGCTGCCGGACTCCGCCCAGCTGCTCGTCACATCACCGGGCGTGCCTCCCGTTGCCTCCATCGCGACGCAGGCGCGCGCCCGTGCGCTGCCCGTCTGGGGCGAGGTCGAGCTCGCCTGGCGACTTCGTGACCCGGCCCATGCCACTCCCTGGCTCTGCCTGACCGGCACCAACGGAAAGACCACGACCGTCCAAATGTTGGACGCCATGCTGCGCGCAGACGGCCTCAACAGCGTCGCCGCCGGGAACGTCGGACTCGCGCTCTGCGAGGTCGTGATGAACCCCGACCCGTATGACGTCGTCGCGGTCGAGCTGTCGTCGTACCAGCTCTACGGCACGTCGTCACTGTCGGCGCACTCGTCGGCCGTGCTCAACGTCGCGCCGGACCATCTCTCCTGGCATGGCGACCTGGAGTCCTACTCGGCCGCCAAGGCCAAGATCTACGAGCGCACTCAGGTGTCGTGCGTCTACAACGTCCAGGACCCCGCCACCGAGCGCATGGTCGAGCATGCCGACGTCGTCGAGGGCTGCCGGGCCATCGGCTTCACGCTCGGTGTCCCGAGTGTCGGCATGGTGGGCCTCGTGGACGACGTCATCGCCGACCGTGCGTTCATCGAGGGGCGCGAACGCAACGCCGCGGAGCTCGCCAACGTCTCCGACGTGCCCACCGCCGCGCCACACAACGTCGCCAACGCCCTGGCGGCCACGGCCCTGGCGCGCTCCTTCGGTGTCGACGGTCCTGCGGTCCGGACCGGACTGCGTTCCTTCACGATGGACCATCACCGCATCGAGGCGGTGTCGACGCTCTCTGGCGTTCGCTACGTCGACGACTCCAAGGCGACCAACCCGCACGCCGCGCTCGCCTCGCTCCGTAGCTTCGAGTCGGTCGTGTGGGTAGCCGGCGGTCTCGCCAAGGGCGCGACGTTCGACGAGCTGGTCGTGGCGAGCGCGGAGCGGCTACGTGGTGTTGTGCTGCTGGGCAGCGACCGGGCCTTGATCGCCGAGGCGCTGGCGCGACACGCACCGGATGTCCCGGTGATCGACGTGCCCGGCACGGACACTGGGGTCATGGAGCGCGCAGTCGAGCTGGCGGCCACGCTCGCCCGCGAGGGCGACACGGTGCTGCTGGCACCCGCCTGCGCCTCGCAAGACCTGTTCATCAGCTACGCGCAGCGCGGTGACGATGTTCGCCGACGCCGTCCGGCGACTGCCGGGCCGGTGACGGCGTCCTCGGCACTGTCCTGGGCCTTGTGAGCTGCCAGGGCAGGTGACGGCACACGGCAAGAGACCATCAGCGGCGAGCAAGCCGGCGGGAAGGGCGGAAGTGGCGACCACCGAGGGTGCGCAGACCGGTTGGCGCGATGCGGGTGGAGAGGGTTTCCGGGCATCCCTGAAACGCACGCTCGACAAGCCCCTCACGTCCTACCAGCTCGTGCTCGGGGTGTCGGGGCTGCTGCTGACGCTCGGTCTGCTCATGGTGCTGAGCGCCTCGAGCGTGTCGTCCCTGCGTGAGTACGGCAGCTCGTATGCCATCTTCATGCGCCAGGCGATGTGGGTCTGCATCGGACTGCCGGCGGCGTTGCTCGCGTCCCGGCTGCCCCGTGGGCTGATCCGTGCGTTGTCCTGGCCGGCGCTGATCGTCTCCATCATCCTGATCGGGCTCACCTACGTTCCTGGCATCGGTGTGACCGTGCACGGCAACCGCAACTGGATCTCGTTCGGAGGTCCCTTCCAGCTACAACCGTCCGAGCTCGCGAAGCTCGCGCTCGTGCTGTGGCTCTCCGATGTGTACGCCCGCAAGGACCGGCTGCTGCACCAGTGGCGGCACATGCTCGTCCCGATGGTTCCCGTCTGCCTCGTGGTGGTCGGCCTCGTGATCGGGCAGGGTGACCTCGGCACCGCGCTCGTGCTCTTCGCGATCATCCTGGGCATGCTGTGGGTGGTCGGAGCACCCACGCGGTTGTTCCTGGGCACGTTCCTGATCATCGCGGTGACGGCCTTCGCCCTGGCCAGCACCCAACGTGAACGGGTCGACCGACTCACCGGGTTCCTCGACCCGCTGGCCAACTACGGCGGGAGCGGGTGGCAGGCCAGCCATGGTTTCTTCGCCCTGGCCACCGGGGGACTGTGGGGCCGCGGCATCGGCGCCAGCAACCAGAAGTGGGGCGGGCTGCCCGAGGCGCACACCGACTACATCTTCGCGATCATCGGCGAGGAGTTCGGCCTGTTCGGGACCATCGTCGTGCTGGGCCTGTTCGTCACCCTGGCCTATGCCGGCGTGCGCATCGCAGCGCGCAGCAAGGATCCGTTCGTGCGCTACGCCTCGGCAGCCATCGTCGTCTGGCTGCTCTCGCAGGCGCTGATCAACATCGGCATGGTGCTGGGACTGCTGCCCGTGATCGGCATCCCGCTACCCCTGATCTCCTACGGCGGATCCGCGCTGGTGCCGACGCTTGTCTCGCTCGGTCTGCTCATGTCCTTCGCCCGCCACGAGCCTGGTGCCCAGGCAGCGCTGCGCGCCCGCAAACGTCGACCAGGGCGGTCGCGCCGACGCGAGTCGTCGAGCCAGCCCGTCCTGTCGCGTCGATAGGTCGAGGGACAGGACGAACTGGTGCGTGTACTCATGGCCGGCGGAGGCTCTGCTGGTCACACTTCGCCGCTGATCGCCACGGCCGACGCCTTGCGTCGGGCGTTCGAGGAGGCCGACTCGACCGAGACGGTCGAGATCCTCTGCCTCGGCACGGAGCGAGGCCTCGAGACCCGGGTCATTCCAGAGGCCGGCTACGAGTTGGCCTTGATTCCGCCGGTCCCGCTGCCACGCCGCCTGTCGGTCGACCTGCTGAAGGTTCCGGCGCGCCTGCGGGGGGCAGTCAAGGCAGCCCGGGCGGTCATCGACGACTTCGGTGCCGACGTCGTCGTCGGTTTCGGTGGCTACGTGTCCATGCCGGCGTACGTCGCCGCCCGCCGTGCTCACACACCGCTCGTGATCCACGAGGGCAACGCCCTGCCCGGGGTGGCCAACCGCTTCGGTGCGCGCGTCTGCACGCGCATCGTGGCGACGTCGTATCCCGACACCCGGCTGCCGCATGCGCAGTACATCGGGCTCCCGATCCGTCGAGCGATCTCGACCCTGGACCGCGTCGAGCTGCGGCCGCTGGCGCGCGAGCACTTCGGCCTCGACCAACATGCGCCGACGCTCCTCGTCACCGGAGGCTCGCAAGGTGCACGGCGGATCAACGACGTGGTGTCAGCCTGTGCAGCGGATTTTGCTTCCGCCGGCGTGCAGGTGTTGCACGTGAAGGGTCCGCTCGGAGAGGTCAGCGTGCCTGCTGACCGGGGCGGCCCGGCCGCGTACGTCGTCGTCGACTACGTAGACCGGATGGACCTGGCGTACGCAGCGGCGGACTTCATGGTCGGCCGCGCCGGGTCGAACTTCGTGACCGAGACTGCCGCCATCGGGCTCCCGAGCGCTTTCGTGCCGTTGCCCATCGGCAACGGCGAGCAGTCGCTGAACGCTGCCGCCGTCGTCGCGGCGGGCGGTGGGCTGCTCGTCGACGACGAGGCCTTCACCCCCGACTGGGTCCGCGAGCACGTACTACCGGTGATGGGGGACCAGGCCAGGCTCGACGTGATGTCCGCCGCGGCCTCCGGACTGATCCGGCGCGACGCCGACGACCGACTCGCCGCGCTGGTGATCGCCGCTGGTCGGGCGCACTCGCCAGGGGACGGGTCATGAGAGTCCCTGTCCCCGAGGCCATCTGGCCGTGCGAGGAGCTCGGCCGGGTGCACTTCGTGGGCATCGGCGGCGCCGCGCTGTCCGGCCTCGCCCGCATCATGGTCGGCCGTGGCGTCACCGTGACCGGGAGCGACGCCAAGGATTCGGTGCTGCTCGACGGGCTGCGCACGTTGGGGATCAGCTGCTGGGTCGGTCACCGCGCCAGCCACGTCGATGATGCCGACACCGTGGTCGTGTCGACGGCGATCAAGGAGGACAACCCGGAGGTCGTGCGGGCGATCGAGCGGGGGCTGCGGGTCTGGCCGCGATCGGCGGCGGTGCAGTCGGTGCTGCTCGGACGCATCGCCATCGTGGTCACCGGCACCCACGGCAAGACGACGACCACGTCCATGCTCGCGACCGCGTTGCTGGCGTGCGGGGCCGACCCGTCGTACGCCATCGGCTCGACGTTGAACGCATCCGGGCTCAACGCCGCCGCGGGCAGCGGCGACCTCTTCGTTGCCGAGGGCGACGAGAGCGACGGCGCGATCCTCACCTACACACCGTGGGGTGCCGTCGTCACGAACGTCGACTCCGACCACCTCGACCACTACGGCACCGTCGAGGCGTACGCCGCGGTGTTCGACGAGTTCGTGACACGGATCGAGCCGGGCGGCTTCCTGGTGTGCTGTGTCGACGACCCCGGCGCGGCGCGGCTGGCCGACCTGGCAGAACGCCACGGCGTCGAGGTGACCCGCGTGGGCCAGAGCGACGGCGTCGACTTCCGGGCCCGGGCGCTCGCCTTCTCGGGCGAGACGTCGACGTACGAAGTCGTCGAGGACGACAGGCTGCTCGGCACTGTCTCGTTGCAGGTTCCCGGCGTCAACTACGTCGTCGACTCGCTCGCTGCCCTGGTGGCGGGCCTGCGCCTCGGCTTCGGGTTCGACGAGCTGGCGGTCGGGCTGGCGAGCTTCCGGGGCAGCGCTCGTCGGATGGAGTTCAAGGGTGCGGCCGGCGCCGTGCGGGTCTACGACAGCTACGCCCACCATCCTGCTGAGATCGCGGGCGACCTCCAGGCTGCCCGAGCCGTCGCCGGGCATGAGCACCTGCTCGTGTGCTTCCAACCCCACCTCTACAGCCGTACGCGCATCTTCGGCACGGCGATGGGTGAGGCGTTGTCGGCTGCAGACGCGGTCGTGGTCATGGACGTCTACGCAGCTCGCGAGACACCCGAGCCGGGAATCTCTGGCCAGGTGGTCGCGTCCGCGGTCGACCTCGATGCGGACGACGTCCACTACGAGCCGCACTGGGACGCGGTGCCCGAACTGATCAGCCGGATGGTCGTCGATTCGGACGTGCCCACGACCGTGGTCACGATGGGTGCCGGCGACGTCACCGAGATCGGCCCGCAGGTCCTCGCGCTGGTGCAGCTGGCCGTCGAAGGGGGGCGGTCCGATGGCAGCGCGATCTGAGACATCGAGGTTCACGCGGCGCCAGTGGGGACACCGGCTCCAGGCGGCTCGTCCGTGGCTGCTTGCCCTCGCGGCCGCCGGTGCGGTAGCGCTGGGCACCTGGGCACTGCTCTTCTCCTCCTGGCTGGCGACGCAACGGGTCGAGGTGGCCGGCAACGACTTGGTCGCGGCGCGGGAGGTGGTCAAGGCAGCCGACATCCAGGACGGCACGCCGCTGCTGCGGGTCAACCTCGACGCTGTGCGAGAGCAGGTCGCCGCCCTGCCGTCGGTCGCCACCGTGAGCGTGCACCGTGGTTGGCCGCACACGATCGACATCACCGTGACCGAGCGCGTGCAGCTCGCGACCGTCCTGAGCCACGGTCAGTGGTACGCGATGGACAAGACCGGTGTGCTGTTCCACCCGCAGGCATTTCGCGATTCAGCCCTGCCCATCGTCGTGCTCGCGCCGGGTGCCGACGCAGCGGCCCGGGCGGAGGTCGCGTCGGTGGTGAGCGCCCTGCCGCACGACATGCTCAGCACGATGCGACGGGTGAAGGCGCGGTCGATGGATTCGATCACGTTGGTCCTGTCCGACGGCCGACACGTGGTGTGGGGGAATGCCGACGAGTCGTCGCGCAAGGTCGAGGTGCTCGCCGTCCTCCTCAAGCAGCGCGCTTCGGTGTATGACGTGAGCGTCCCCGAGGAACCCACCACCCGGAGATGAGGGACGGTCCCGCGCGCCGCGGCCGCACTAGACCACACGCCGCTCGGCTGTGAGCGCACTGGGCGAGTCGCCGGTGTTCACCGTCTCGGACGGCTCGATGAGTACAACCTCGGCGCCCTCGGCGGACACAGGTTGGTGGGGCACTCCGCGAGGGACGACGTACAGCTGTCCGGGACCCAGTCGGACATCTCCTGCGTCCAGACGAATCGTGAGCTCACCACGGAGGACCAGGAAGAACTCGTCGGTATCGGGATGGCTGTGCCGCGTGAATTCACCGCGGGTCTTGACGACGCGGATGTCGTAGTCGTTCAGGGTCGAGACGGTCCGGGGCGACCAGACGTCGTCGAACGACGCGAGGACTCCGGCGAGGTCGATGGGCTTGTTCATGCCGTCGAGCCTGCCACCTGGGGACCGAACAGCGGTCCGCCGTGCCACGTCGGAGCTTCCTGCTCGTCGACCGCGACGTCAAAGGCAGCCCGCGCCAACAGGCGGGTCGAGTCCAGCGTCGGCAGCGGAGAGACGTCCGGTGTCACCAGCAACGGGATCTCCGTGCAGACCAGCGCAACCGCGTCGCAGCCGCGGTCGCGCAGGTCTTCGATGATGCGCACGTAGGCCGCCCGCGACTCCGGGCGCAGCTCCCCGTTCAGGAGTTCGCTGAAGATGACCGTGTTGATGAGCTCGCGATCCTCAGCAGGTGGCAGCAGTCCGGTGAGGCCGTACCGGCCGAGTGCGTCGGGATACAGCCCACCGTCCATGGTGTAGCGCGTGCCGAGGACTCCGATCGTCGTGTGCCCACGTCGTGTCGCCTCCGCCGCCACCACCTCGGCGATGTGGAGTCCGGGAAGGGGGAGTGGGTCACCCGGCAGTTCCAGGGCCATGTGTGCGGTGTTGTCGGGGCAGACGAAGAAGTCGGCACCGGCCGCAGCCAGCCGGGACACACTCGACGCGAGCGTGTCCTTGACGGTCCCGTGGTCCCCGGCGTCCCAGGCCGGCATGCTGCGCGCCAGCGCGATGCAGTCCATCGTCACGTCCGGATGCTCGTACGGTCCCAGCCGACGGGAGCCCTCCTGGCAGAAGGTGAGGAAGCACAGGGCTGCCCCCTCCGTACTGTGGGCGAGGATGCCGAGGTGTCGCATGATCTGCCTTCCCGTTGGCGCCGGCTGCTGACCGGGCGGTGCCGCTGCTCGAACAATTGCTTCCTACCGGGCGTGTCGCCACCATGCCAGAGCCCCGGACACCTACCTTCTTAGACAGCGCCAGGTTGACATAACTATAACCCTCTACTTGAGGGTCAGGGTTCGTCAGCCGGCCGGGACCTGGCAGTTCCTCACCCGAGGAAGACCACAGAGCGAGAGGCACGTGCCGTGGCAGCACCGCAGAACTACCTGGCGGTCATCAAGGTCGTCGGAATCGGCGGCGGAGGCGTCAATGCCGTCAACCGGATGATCGAGGTCGGACTCCGAGGTGTGGAGTTCATCGCCATCAACACCGACGCTCAGGCCCTGCTGATGAGCGATGCTGACGTCAAGCTCGACATCGGCCGCGAACTCACCCGCGGTCTCGGCGCCGGGGCCAACCCCGACGTCGGAGGCCGAGCAGCCGACGACCATGCCGAAGAGATCGAAGAAGTCATCAAGGGCGCCGACATGGTGTTCGTGACGGCCGGCGAGGGTGGCGGCACCGGCACGGGCGGCGCGCCTGTGGTCGCGCGGATCGCGCGCTCCCTGGGCGCGCTCACGATCGGCGTCGTCACGCGCCCGTTCGCGTTCGAGGGTCGGCGGCGCGCCAACCAGGCCGAGGAGGGTATTGCCCAGCTCCGCGAGGAGGTCGACACCCTCATCGTCATCCCGAACGACCGGCTGCTGTCGATCTCTGATCGCAACGTCAGCGTCCTCGACGCCTTCAAGCAGGCCGACCAGGTGCTCCTGCAGGGCGTCTCGGGTATCACCGACCTGATCACGACCCCTGGACTCATCAACCTCGACTTCGCCGACGTGAAGTCCGTGATGCAGAACGCCGGATCCGCTCTCATGGGCATCGGACGGGCGAACGGCGACGACCGGGCCGTGATCGCCGCTGAGATGGCGGTGTCGAGCCCCTTGCTCGAGGCATCGATCGACGGAGCCCACGGCGTCCTCCTGTCGATCTCCGGAGGGTCCGACCTCGGGCTCTTCGAGATCAACGAAGCCGCCGCGCTCGTGTCCCAGGCGGCGCACGCAGAAGCCAACATCATCTTCGGCGCCGTGATCGACGACGCCCTCGGCGACGAGGTCAGGGTCACGGTCATCGCGGCAGGTTTCGACGGCGGCACCCCCAAGCGCCGTGACCAGTCACAGCCGGCACTGCGCCGGGACGCGGCCCCGGTCCCGTCCACCACGCCGCAGCAGAACTCCCACCGCGCGGCTCAGACCACGCCCTCGAAGACGGCGACGGCAACCCTCGAGGCCGAGCGGCAGCCGGTTCCGGTAGCACGGGAGTCCGAGGCCGAGGACGCATCGTCGTCCTCGTCGAGTCCGGATTCGCAGCCACGCCAGCCGCGGGCGATCCCGTTCGACGACCCTGACGACCTCGACATCCCAGACTTCCTGAAGTAGGTCGCGACCGCCGCGAGGAAGTCCCTGTGTTTCTCCATCGTGACCAGCTCGACTCCGACGCCGGGTTCGTCGACGTCGCCTTCACCGACCGGTATGGCGGCGTCAGCAAACCTCCCTTCGACAGCCTCGACCTGAGCCGGTCGGCGGCGGGGCGGGACGAAGAGCTGCGCGCCAACCTGTCCTCCGTGTCCGACGCCTTCGACGTGAGTGGTTTCGCCACAATGACGCAGGTTCATGGTTCCGAGGTACGGCTCGTGCACGGCCCCGGGCCGGTCAGCGAACCCTGCGATGCACTGGTCACCACCACGCCCGGCGTCGCGCTGTGCGTACGGGTGGGCGACTGCGTGCCGGTCGTCCTCGCTGATGCCACGGCCGGCGTCGTCGGGGTTGCGCACGCCGGGCGCCCCGGTCTCGTGGCCGGCGTCGTCCCGGCCGTCGTGGCGACGATGCGCGACCAGGGAGCGAAGTCGATCGAGGCCTGGATCGGCCCCCGGGTCTGCGGCGGGTGCTACGAAGTCCCGGCGCAGATGCGTGACGAGGTGGCGGCGGTGGTTCCCTCGGCGTACTCCTGCACCACGTGGGGCACCCCGTCGGTCGACATCGGTGCCGCCGTGCAGGACCAGCTCGAGGCTGCCGGCTGCCGGGTTCACGACATCGACGTCTGCACCCGCGAGTCTCCTGACCTGTACTCCTATCGTCGTGACGGTGCCCAGTCGGGTCGCTTCGCGGGGATCGTCGTACGCCGAGGAGGTGCTGATGTCTGACGAGCGCCGTCACGAGATCGCCCGCGGCCTCGACGACGTCCGGCAGCGGATCTCCGCCGCGGCGGCAGACTCGGGACGCGACTCGGCCGAGGTGACCGTCGTGGTCATCACCAAGACCTGGCCGGTGAGCGACCTCGAGATCCTGATCGAGCTCGGAGTCCACGATCTGGGCGAGAACAAGCATCAGGAAGCCGAGGAGAAGGCCGACGCGCTGTCCGGCCGCGGTGTCCGGTGGCACTTCGTCGGACAGATCCAGTCCAACAAGGCCGGCAAGATCGCGGCCTACGCCGACGTCGTCCACTCCGTCGACTCGGTGCGGGTCGCCCAGCGTCTCAACTCGGGTGCCCACCACCACGACCGGTCGCTCACCTGCCTCGTCCAGGTCAACCTCGACGAGGCAGCCGAGCGAGAGGGTCGTGGAGGCGTGCGAGGCGACGAGGTGGGGGAGGTCGCGCATGCGATCGAGACCGCCGGCCGACTCGAACTCGGTGGCGTCATGGGTGTGGCGCCGCTGCATGGAGACGCGGGCGCGGCTTACCGACGGCTGCTGGACGTGAGCCGACGTCTCCGCGCGGACTACCCCGGCGCGGCGACGGTTTCAGCCGGGATGAGCGGCGATCTCGAAGCTGCTGTTCAGGCGGGTGCGACACACGTGCGTGTCGGTAGCGCGGTGCTCGGTGAGCGCCGTTTGAACGAGTAGGGTCATATCAGGCAGTTGCCGTGCACGGATTCCGCGAGGTCACCGCACCCGGCTGCTGCGTCAACGACGAGGCGGAGGAACCGAAGTCATGGCTGGTGCAATGCGCAAGGTCGGGGTCTACCTGGGCCTGCTTGAAGACACCGACCGCTACGAGGACGACTACTACGCCGAGGACGACGAGCACGACCTCGGCGCCGAGACGGTCCCGGCCCGGCGCCCGGTCCACGCAGTGCGCGATGACCGCTCGGCCCGCGACAACACCGTCGCCTCGCTGGCCGAGCGCCGCCGCGGGCAACACGTGGCCGAGCTGTCGCGGATCACGACCCTTCACCCGCGCACGTACAACGAAGCGCGCACGATCGGTGAGCACTTCCGCGAAGGTATCCCGGTGATCATGAACCTTTCGGAAATGGACGACAACGACGCCAAGCGGCTCGTCGACTTCTCCGCGGGTCTCGTGTTCGCCACCCGGGGCACGATCGAGCGGGTGACCAGCAAGGTCTTCCTGCTCTCCCCACCGAACGTGTCGGTGGCCGCCGAGGACAAGCAGCGCATCGCCGAGGGTGGCTTCTTCAACCAGAGCTAGTCGAGCCGTCCGTCCCGCACCGACGCGGTCCGAACCGCCGTCCCGCACCGTCTAGGGTTGATACGTGGTCGTCGCCGGTATCATCATCGAGCTCGTTCTGTGGCTCTACATCCTGCTGATCCTGTCGCGCCTCGTGGCCGAGTGGGTGCAGATGTTCGCCAGGTCCTGGAGCCCGCGTGGGCCGGTCCTGGTCCTGATGGAGCTGATCTACTCCTCGACCGACCCACCCATCAAGCTGTTCCGGCGGTTCGTCCCGCCGTTGCGCCTGGGCGGGATGTCGCTGGACCTATCGGTCATTTTTGTGTTGCTGGTTTGCTACGTTTTTTATTACGTGAACCGACGAGTCCTCTTGTTCGGATAGTCTGAGCACGTTGGTTCACTGCTCGTGGCTCGGGACCCAGGAAACTGGAAGTGTCACACGGCGGTAAAGACAGTGGAGACAGTGGATAGATCGATGCAACGCGCTCTGAACGGAGTAGCGTGGCACCGCACGAACCGATCAGATTGGACTACCTGAGGTGAACTCATGCCGTTGACGCCCGAGGACGTACACAAGAAGACGTTCACGCCCGTTCGTCTGCGTGAGGGTTACGACATGGGGGAGGTCGACCAGTTCCTCGATGAGGTCGAGGTCGAGCTCACGCGCCTGCACCAGGAGAACGACGACCTCCGTCAGAAGCTGGCGACGGCATCGACCTCCGCTCCAGGCACACCCGCGCCGGCCCTGCGTGAGACGCCCAAGCCCGAGCCCGTGCCAGAGCCCGTCAAGGAGCCCGAGCCCGTGGTCGCGGCGGCCGTTCCCGCACTCCCGAGTGTCAGCACCGTCCCCGAGGCGTCCAGCGCGGCGGCCCGGTTGCTCGAGATCGCGACCCACAACGCCGACCAGCTGGTCAGCGAGGCGAAGAACGAGGCGGACAAGATCCTCGGAGAAGCGCGGATCAAGTCCGAGCGCCTCGAGGCCGACTCGAAGTCCAAGGCGGATCGGCTCGAGTCCGACGCCCGCACCCGGGCCGAGAAGCTCGACTCCGAGACGTCCGAGCGCCGTGCGCAGCTGTTCGGTCAGCTCGAGCGCGACAAGGACAACCTCGCCCGTGAGCTCGAGGACCTCCGTGCTTTCGAGCGCGAGTACCGCAGCCGGCTCAAGGGCTACTTCCAGTCGCAGCTGCGTGCGCTCGACGGAGAGACCGACGGCGAGGTACCGCTCACGCCGTCCGCTGACGGTGAGACGCCGCGCCGCCTGCGTGAGCTGCTCGGTGAGGACCAGCAGCAGCACTAAATGGACGGATCCGATGGACGGATCCGGCGACGAAGTCGCCGGATCCGGCTCAACGAACCACCTGAGGCCTAGGTCCTGGAACGAAGCCCCGGTCACCTCTCACGAGGGGCCGGGGCTTCGGCTTTGCGTGGACAGGTCTGGCCGGGGCCGCTACGCCTTCTCGACCGAGAAGGTCAGCCCGAGGCTCTCGTCGTGCTGCCAGCCGGGAGCGGCGACGTCGACACGCTCCGTACGGACGGCGAGCACCTCGCGGGCGACCAGGTCACGGTGCTCGAGCAGCGCCTCCGCAGCCTCGCCGTCGCCCGCCCAGCTGAGCACGATGCGGTCTGCGACGTCCAGACCCCGGTTCTTGCGAGCCTCCTGGACGAGCCGGATGACCTCCCGGGCGAGGCCGGACCGCACCAGCTCCGGGGTCAGGTGCAGGTCGAGCGCGATCGTCTCCCCGTGCTCGTTGACCACCGACCAGCCCTCGCGCGGTCGCTCTGAGATGATCACGTCGTCGACGCCCACCTCGACGCCACCCTCGAAGTCGACGGTGGCGGCCCCGGTGGCGGACAGGCTCTCGGCGAGGGTTGCTGCGTCTGCCGCGGCGATGGCGGCGGCGACCTGGGGCGTCTGCTTGCCGAACCGCTTGCCGAGGTTGCGGAAGTTCGCCTTGGCGACGTGGTCGACGAGGTCGCCGGCGGACGCGAACGACTCGACGACGCCCACGTTGAGCTCGGCGGCCACCTCGGCCTTGAGCTCACCGGACAGCTGTTCGAACGACGCCGAGGGGATCAGCGCCCGTTGGAGTGGTTGCCGCGTCTTGACCTTCGCCTCCGCCCGCGCGGACCGCCCGAGCTCGACGAGCCGTCGTGTCAGGGCCATCCCGGCGTCGAGGTCGTCGTCGATGAGCCCGTCGTCGTACGCCGGCCAGCCGGCCAGGTGCACGGACTCCGGGGCGGACGGATCGGCCGCGCGGACGATGTCCTGCCAGACGCGCTCGGTCACGAACGGCGTCACCGGCGCCAGCAGCCGGGTCAGCACCTCGAGCGTCTCGTGCAAGGTGGCGAGGGCCGCGGGGTCGCCGTCCCAGAACCGACGGCGTGAGCGGCGGACGTACCAGTTGGACAGGTGGTCGACGAACTCCGCCAGCCGGCTGCCGACCCGCTGGGTGTCGAAGTCCTCCAAGGCGGCCGTGACGTCGCGCGTGAGGCGGTGCAGCTGCGACAGCAGCCAGCGGTCGAGCACCGGTCGCCGGTCTGGCGCAGGCGCCGACTGGTCCGGCGTCCACCCGTTGGTCCGGGCGTACAGCGCCTGGAAGGCGACGGTGTTCCAGTAGGTGAGCAGCACCTTGCGGACGATCTCCTGCAGGGTCGAGTTCCCGACCCTGCGGGCCGCCCACGGTGAGCCCGATGCGCACATGAACCAGCGCACGGCGTCGGCACCGTGCTCATCCATGAGCGGCATCGGCTCGAGGATGTTGCCCAGGTGCTTGGACATCTTGCGGCCGTCCTCGGCGAGCAGGAGGCCGAGGCACACGACGTTCTCATAAGACGACTTGTCGAAGAGCAGCGTGCCGATCGCCATGAGGGAGTAGAACCAGCCGCGCGTCTGGTCGATCGCCTCACAGATGAACTGGGCCGGGTAGGCGGCGTCGAACTGCTCGACCGAGCCTGCGGCGTAGGGATAGCCCCACTGCGCGAACGGCATCGACCCGGAGTCGTACCAGGCGTCGATGACCTCGGTCACTCGACGGGCCTCGCCGCCGCACTCGGGGCACGGCAGGACGATGTCGTCGACGTACGGACGGTGCGGGTCGGTCTCGCTCAGGTCGCGCCCGGCCAGCTCGCCCAGCTCGGCCAGCGAGCCGATGCAGGTGAGGTGGTCCTCACCGCAGCGCCAGATGGGCAGCGGCGTTCCCCAGTAGCGGGTGCGTGACAGGGACCAGTCGACGTTGTTGTTGAGCCAGTCGCCGTACCGACCCCACTTGATCGTCTCGGGGTACCACGCGGTTTTCTCGTTCTCCCGGAGCAAGGCGTCCTTGACCGCGGTGGTGCGGATGTACCAGGCCGGCAACGCGTAGTACATCAGCGGGGTGTGGCAGCGCCAACAGTGCGGGTAGGAGTGTTCGTATGCCACATGCCGGAAGAGGCGACCGCGGCTCTCGAGCTCGCGGACGAGGTCGGCGTCGGCGTGCTTGAAGAACTGACCGCCGACGAGGCGGACGTCGTCCTCGAAGTGGCCGTCGCGGCGTACCGGGTTGACGACGGGCAGGCCGTAGGCCTTGCAGACGATCATGTCGTTCTCGCCGAAGGCGGGGGACTGGTGGACGAGGCCGGTGCCGTCCTCGGTCGTCACGTAGTCGCCGAGCACGACGAAGTGCGCAGGCTCATCGGTCGGAAAGTCCACCAGGTCGAGCGGCCGCTCGTACGCCCAACGCTCCATGTCGCGGCCCGTGACGCGGGCCTGCACGGTCCATCCCTCGCCGAGAACGGCTTCGAAGAGCGGCTCGGCGACGACCAAGGTCTCGGCACCGTCGGACGCGAGGACGTACTCGACGTCGGGGTTGACCGCGACGGCGGTGTTGGACACCAGCGTCCACGGGGTCGTCGTCCAGACGAGCAGCGCCGCCTGCCCCGCGTGCGGTCCGGAGGTGAGTGGCAGGCGGACGTAGACAGACGGGTCGACCACGGTCTCGTAGCCGCCGGGCTGGCCGAGCTCGTGATCGGAGAGGGCTGTCTCGCACCGCGAGCAGTACGGCGTGATGCGGTGCGCCTCGTAGAGAAGCCCGCGGTCGAAGATCTGTTTGAGCGACCACCACACGCTCTGGATGTAGGAGGAGTCCATCGTGCGGTAGGCCTGGGACAGGTCGACCCAGTAGCCCATCCGCTCGGTCATCTCCTCGAACTCGCCGGTCGAGCGCTGGACCGACTCACGGCACTTCGCGTTGAACTCGGCGATGCCGTAGGCCTCGATCTGCTGCTTGCCCGAGACGCCGAGCTCCTTCTCGACGCCGACCTCGACGTGCAGCCCTTGGCAGTCCCAGCCGGCCTTGCGGTCGACGCGGTAGCCCTGCATGGTCCGGAAGCGGGGGAACACGTCCTTGAAGACGCGGGCCTCGACGTGGTGGGTGCCCGGCCTGCCGTTGGCCGTGGGCGGGCCCTCGTAGAAGGTCCATCGCGGCCCGTCCGAGGTCTGCTCGAGTGAGGCGCGGAAGGTGTCGTTCTCGTGCCAGAACGCGAGGATCTCGCGCTCCATCGCCGGCAGGTCGACCTGGGGCGGGACGGCGCGGTAGCCACGCTCGGTCGCGGTGCCGGCGTTGCCTGGGGAGGTGTCGGTGCTCATCACGGGCCTCGTCTGGTCGTCGTCTGGATCGTCACGGTGCGGCGCGCTGGTCGCGAGCCACGCAACGAAGGGACGACGACCCGCCGTCGGCAGGTCCCCGCGGTACCACCCTTCTTGGCCGACGTCCCGGTGCGGACACGGCCCACTCTGCTTGCGTCGCGGTCGGTTCTAATAGGCGGGTTGAGGTCCGGTGGACCGGTCCGCGGTTCTTCCGACAGCTCCGGGGTGATGGCCCCATTGTCGCCGTACGACGCGTGGTCGAGTGTAGAGGATCGTCCGGCCCGAGCTCACTCGGTTATCGGCCCGATCGACGCGGGCCGTGGGCGCTGAGTGACCTCGGGTGTGCGTGGTTGTTTGAAGCGGGGCCGAGAACCGCCTATTCTCTCGGCACCGTGTTCGCCGGGAACACGCCAATGGACGAGGGGCCATCTGATGGCTGCGAGAACGACGTCGGCGATCAAGGCCGTCAAGAAGGCTGTCGCCAAGGCGACCCGCCGATCGCCGTCCTCGCGTGCCTCCGCACCCAGCGCTTCGAGCGCCAAGAAGCCGGCACCGGCAAAGAAACAGGCGGCCAAGCAGACCCCCTCGGCCAAGAAGCCGGCAGCGAAGAAGGCACCCTCGGTGACGAAGGCAGCCAAGAAGTCGGCACCTGCCAAGAAGGCAGCTCGACCAAGAAGGCGGCGCCTGTCAAGAAGGCCGCTGCCAAGAAGGCCGAACCGGCAAGAAGGCCGCACCGGCCAAGAAAGCAGCAGCCAAGAAGGTAGCCGCTGCCAAGAAGGCAGCACCGGTCAAGAAGACAGCCGCGCAGAAGGCCGCGCCTAGAAGGCACCCGCGAAGAAGGCGCCGACCAAGAAGGCCGCCGCAAAGAAGGCAGCACCCGCCAAGAAGGCTGCACCCGTCCGCACCTCCACCCCCACGAGCACACAACCGTCGCCTCCCGCGGCGGCCAGGAAGGCACCATCAGTGACGACGAAGTCTGGGTCCGCCACCGCCCCTGCCAAGAAGGCCAAGGGTGGCAAGCTTGCGGTGCGCGAGGGCGAGAAGCCATGGACGGCACGTGAGATCGACGACGTGCGAAACATGCTCGAGCACGACGCGGTGCGGTTGAAGGAAGAGATCGCTGCGACCGAGGAGGAGATCGGCCACCTGCTCCGTGAGGGCGGCGAGGGGGCAGGCAACGACCAGGCGGACGTCGGGTCGAACACCTTCGAGCGTGATCACGAGATGACGATGGCCAAGAACGCCCGCGAGAGCTTGCACATCATCGAGGGGGCGCTCGGACGCATCGCGGACGGCACGTTCGGTGACTGCGAGTCGTGTGGTCAGCCCATCGGCAAGATGCGGCTGCAGGCGTTCCCGCGTGCGACACTGTGCATGCAATGCAAACAACGCCAGGAACGTCGCTGACCGACGACGCCGCATCTTCCCCTGCGCCAGCGCGCAACCGCCGGATCGCTTTGTGGGCCGCCGTCGCGGCTGTCGTCTACCTCGCCGACCAGGGCACGAAGTGGTGGGCCGAGCACACGCTCGATGACGGTCGTTCGCGGCACGTCATCGGCGACCTGCTCCAGTTCAGGCTGACGTACAACCCCGGCGCAGCCTTCAGCATGGGTACGGGTTACACGGTCGTGCTGACGGCCATCGCCCTGGCCGTCGTGGTGTTCACCATCCGGTCGGCGCGACGTCTCGGCAGCACGGGCTGGGCGGTGGCGCTCGGCCTGCTGCTCGGTGGAGCCCTCGGCAATGTCACCGACCGGATCTTCCGCGACCCGGCTCCGTTCCGGGGCCAGGTCGTCGACTTCATCGCTTTGCCGCACTACCCGATCTTCAACGTCGCCGACTCCGCGATCTGTGTGGCCGCTGTCTTGCTGGTGGTGCAGAGCCTGCGCGGTGTTCATCTCGACGGCCGCGTCGAGAGTCGCGGGCACTCGTCGTCGTGACGGTGTCGGGACCGCCTCCGTCTCCTGGACGCAAGCTGCTGCACGTGCCGGGCGGGCTTGCGGGTGAACGCGTCGACGCAGCGATCGCGCGGATGTTCGGGCTCTCCCGGACCAAGGCGGCCGAGCTGGTGGCCGCCGGTGAGGTCACGCTCGACGGCATGCGTCCGGCGAAGTCGGACCGGGTCGAGGAGGGGGCCTTTCTCGAGGTGGACATCCCCGGGCCGGAGGCGGCGGTCGTCGTGCGCCCGGAGGTCGTGGCGGGGCTTCGCATCGTGTACGACGACGACGCGTTCGTGGTGATCGACAAGCCGGTGGGTGTGGCGGCGCATCCGAGTGTCGGCTGGACCGGACCCACTGTGCTCGGACATCTGGCCGGTGCCGGCTTCCGGGTTGCGACGTCGGGTGTTCCCGAGCGCCAGGGGATCGTGCAGCGCCTCGATGTGGGGACCTCGGGTCTCATGGTCGTGGCCAAGTCCGAATACGCCTACTCACAGCTGAAGCGGGCCTTCAAGAAGCGCACCGTCGACAAGACCTACCACGCGCTCGTGCAGGGGCACCTCGACCCGTTGAGCGGCACGATCGACGCACCGATCGTGCGGCACACCAAGCACGACTACAAGTTCACGGTCGGCCAGGACGGCCGGCACAGTGTCACCCACTACGACACTCTCGAGGCCCACCGGTTCGCGTCGCTGCTCGAGATCAAGCTCGAGACCGGGAGGACCCATCAGATCCGGGTGCACATGAGTGCGCTGCATCACCCGTGCGTGGGGGACCTGACGTACGGCGCCGACCCGGTGTTGGCGAAGCGGGTCGGGCTCGAACGGCAATGGCTGCACGCCGTGCGGTTGGGCTTCGAACACCCCGAAAGCGAGACGTGGGTCGAGTTCGAGTCGCCGTACCCCGCCGATCTGGAGCACGCCCTCGACGTGATCCGCGATGAGCGCTGACCTCGGCGCCGTCGAGATTCGGCGAGCCCGGTGCCGACGAGGCCGAGGTCATCGCGGACGTGTTCTGGGCCGCCCGCCATGCGAACGCGGCCACGATCCCGCTGTTGGTCCACCCACTCGACGACGTACGTCGCTGGGTGCAGGAACAGCTGCTCGACCGGCATGAGGTCTGGGTGGCCGAGGCTGGGGGAGAGGTCGTCGGGTTCATGGCCTTGGGCCAACCCGACTGGATCGAGCACCTCTACCTCCGACCCGACGCGTCCGGGCACGGCTTGGGCTCGCGCTTCGTCGACCTCGCGAAGCGCGAGCTGACGGGGCAGATCCAGCTGTGGACGTTCCAGAGCAACCTGGGAGCGCGGCGGTTCTACGGTCGGCACGGGTTCGTCGAGGTCGAGTGGACCGACGGCGACAATGAAGAGGGCGCCCCCGACGTCAGGCTGTTGTTTTCGACGTCGGTGCCTTGAACTCGAAGGGCGGATGGAGCGCCGCCATGGTGACCAGCTGATCCGCGACACGACGTGAGAACCGCCAGGCCACTGCCATCATGGCGACCGTCGAAGCCACCGCAACCATCGTTCCGTTGCCGCCAGGATTCGCCACCAGGATCCCGATAGCGAGCAGGGCGGTGACCGCGGCCATGGCGGCCAGGAGGCAGCGCCGCCCGTACCGAAGAATTTTGCCCATTCGCAGATTGACGTGGTGGCGGTGCACATCGGCGAGCCCCCACACGAGAAGCATCGTGTCGATGTCAGCGTGCGCGATGGTCCGGGACGCACTGATGAATTCGCGCTGCAGCGCGACGCGACGTTGGTGGTCCCGCACGACCCAGGCGGGGTCGTCGACCTCAGCAAGCGTGATCTTGCGGTTGCGGGCCGCTGGCACCAGGTCGTTCCAAGCTCGCAGAGAGGCGTAGGGAACGGAAGGATCGATCGGATGACGCGCGATGGTCTCGATCAGGACGCTGTCGGAGAGGAGCGTGCGGACGTGCACGCTCGGCTGGAGCCGCGCCACGCGGTCCGCGGCCGGGGTCTTCCTGACGGCGGTGTCCAGGAGCACAAAGGCGTCTTGTTCAGCAGTCACCAGAACTGCGGCCGGTAGGACCCGCTCCTGCTCTTGGCTGTCGGCGTCGTCGTCCGCCCACTGGACCCGGCCGATCAGTCGGCAGCCGGCAGCCTCGAGAGCTTCGACCACGTCCGGAAACGGAAGCGGCGCGTCGGTGGAGTCGGTGACATCTTTATACATATGCCCCCCTTCGGGCCGCCAGCCAACCTAACCGACGCCTCCGGATGGCGCAGGCAAATGTCCGGGCACGATCCAGATGGCCGAGGTCCAACGGCCGACGAGTCTGCTTGCGATGTCCCGCGGACTCGGCGGTCGAGCGGGTTGCCTCCGCCTGTCGAGCTTGGCGAGACCAGACAGCCCTTGTGGACAACACGAAAGTCTCTGGCCAGTGTCGGACATGTCAGGTAGAATCGAACACATGTTCGACACCGACCTCAGCGCACTCGACGAGACAGCCACCCTGTCGTTCGTCGACACCGCCCGCGCCGCGGTCGAACAAGGCGAGGTCGGGCTGTTGCAGACCGCCGCCCACTGGGCTGACCTGCACAGTGAGCTCGCCCGCGCGACCAGCCCCCTGTTGCCCGGGTCGGAGAAGCTGGTCGTCCTTCGGCGGCGACGGGACCCCGGGAGTGGCGGAGTTCGCACCCGCCGAGCTCGGCGTCGTCCTGGCGACCTCATCCAGCGCCGCGGAACGGCTGGTCGGTGACGCCCTGGACCTGCGGCACCGTCTCCCGCAGCTGTGGGCCAGGATCTGTGCCGGTGAGGTGAAGCCGTGGATCGGCCGCAAGTCCGCCGAAGCCACCCGCCACCTGTCGGTGGAGACCGTGGCGGTGGTGGACCGGCGGATCGCCAGATACGCGCACGCGTTGTCGTGGGGACGGATCGAAGCCATCATTGCCGCCTGTTGGCTGGAGTGTGACCCCGAGGCTGCCGCTGAAGCCGACGCGGCGGCGCAGGGGTCGTTGGGGGTGTGGCGGGGTTCGTGACCGGTGTGGCGCCCACCAGCCGGTGGAGGGCGGACGGCGGGACCGGAAACCGGTCGGCGTGGATGGGCCTGGCCGCCGAGCGAGGCACGAGCGAGGCTGGTTGCCGCGCCGGTTCCGGTCCCGGAGTCCGACCGCAACCGGCACCCGGGACGCGGCCCCACGCCCTGGACCTGTTCGCCGACATCCACACCGCCACCGGCCAGCCCGAACCGTCCGACCCCGACGGTCGCGCCGACTCGGCCGAGTCCACCTCGACGCGGCCGACGCCTGGACCGGTGAACACCCGGCCCGACGTCACGTTGTATGTCCACCTCACCGACCAGGCCCTGCAGTCCGGGACCGGAGTGGCACGGGTCGAGGGCATCGGTCCCGTCACCGTGGACCGGGTCCGCACCTGGCTCGCACATGCCAACGTGACCGTGAAACCCGTCATCGACTTGAACAACCAGGTCCCGGTGGATGCCTATGAGATCCCCGACCGGATCCGCGAAGCCGTCCACCTGACCATCCCGGTCGACTGCTTCCCCTACGCCACCTCCACCCGCCGTACCGGCGACATCGACCACACCATCCCCTTCGTCAAACCCGACGACGGTGGACCACCGGGCCAGACCGGCGTCGGCAAGCTCGGCCCCATCACCCGCTTCCACCACCGGGTCAAAACCCACGGCGACTGGCAAGTCGTGCAACCCTTCACCGGCGTCTTCGTGTGGCGCACACCCCACGGCCGTTACTACCTCGTCGACCACACCGGCACGCACCAAGCCCGGCCTGCACTCCCGGCGCTGCCGGCTGCCTGAAACCCCCCTCGGCCCGGTCCCCTCCATCCCGACCGGCCTGTCCCGGGCTTGTAGAAACCACCCCGACAGCAACCGTCCCCAGAGATCTGGTTGACCGACTGGGAGATCGTGCAGGCCCACCGAGACGCCGAGACCTGCGCTACCTCCCAGTCGGTCGCCGTGGTCGAGGGTGGGCCTGGGGAGAACTGGTTGGCGTCGTTACGTCACCTTTGGCACGCTGTACGCCGTGACTGCTCCCTGGATGATTGACGAGCTGGCCCATGCGGGTCCTGAACACCTGGATGCGGACTTCGTCGCGGCGTACGACACCAAGCAGGGCCATCCCGACTTCGGCCCGGACGTGGACATCCTCCGACGGTACGGCGCACTCCAGACGACCTCGACCGTGGTCGACCTCGGCGCTGGTACGGGACGGTTCGCGCTCGCGGTTGCTCCCCACTGCCGAGAGGTGGTCGCCGTCGACATGTCGGCGGCGATGCTCACACACACCGAGCGAGCCGCCCGCGCGGCGGGGCTGACCAACGTCGAGTGCGTCCGGGCCGGGTTCCTCAGCTATGAGCACCTGGGGGCTCCGGTCGCCGCGGTCTTCACCCGGAACGCCTTGCACCAGCTCCCCGATTTCTGGAAGGGACTCGCGCTGGCCCGCATCCAGGCGATCCTGCGCCCCGGTGGCGTGTTACGGCTGCACGACCTCGTTTACGACTTCACCCCCTCAGAAGCACCTGAAGCGCTGGAGGCCTGGATGGCGGGTGCAGTCCAGGACCCGGCGGCCGGCTACACCCGGGCGGACTTCGCCACCCACATCCGTACGGAGTTCGGCACCTACCGATGGTTGCTCGAGCCGCTGATCGAGGCGGCCGGGTTCGAGATCGTCGACGTCGACGTCCGCGGCCGGATCTATGCGGCGTACACCTGCCTGGCGACCTGAGGCACACCCGCCCACGAGGAAGTCGAGTGGCCGATCCGGGGCCGGCCCGAGCCGCTTCGGCGGTGACCTCGAGTGTCGGTCGGACATGGCAGCCTGCCGGGACGTAGGCTGTGGGTCTTCCCTCAGCCGCACCGGCTGCCAACGGTGCAGCTGTGTCCGCTGTGCCCGAAACGTCCCAGCACCACCGCCGTGAGGAGTCGCCCCGCCGATGTCGGACAGTTTCGTCCACCTGCACGTGCACACCGAGTTCTCGATGCTCGACGGTGCGGCACGGATCGGCGAGCTGTTCGACGAGACCGTCCGCCAGGGGATGCCTGCGCTGGCGGTCACCGACCACGGCAACATGTTCGGCGCCTACGAGTTCTACACCAGCGCGAAGAGCCACGGCGTCAAACCCATCGTGGGCATCGAGGCCTACCTCACGCCGGGCACGAGCCGCTTCGAGCGCCGTCGCGTCCAGTGGGGCAACGGCGGACCCGACGACGTGTCCGGCGGTGGTGCCTACACCCACATCACGATGCTCGCCGAGACCACCGAAGGCATGCACAACCTCTTCCGGCTGAGCACGCTGGCCTCGATCGAGGGCCAGTACTACAAGGCACGCATGGACCGCGAGCTCCTGGAGCGCTACGGCAAGGGCATCATCGCCACGACGGGCTGTCCGTCCGGTGAGGTCCAGACGCTGATCCGGCTCGGCAAGTACGACGACGCGCTCAAGGCGGCGGCCGACTACCGCGACATCTTCGGCGCCGACAACTACTTCGTCGAGGTCATGGACCACGGTCTGTCGATCGAGCAGCGGGTGCGGGCCGACCTGCTCCGGATCGCCGACGACCTCGCCCTCCCGCTGGTCGCCACCAACGACCTGCACTACACGCGCAAGGAAGACGCGGTCGGCCACGAAGCGCTGCTCTGCGTGCAGTCGGGCTCGACGATGAACGACGCCAACCGGTTCAAGCTCGACGGCGACGGCTACTACCTCAAGACGCCCGCCGAGATGCGTGAGATCTGGCGCGACCTGCCCGTGGCGTGCGACAACACGCTGCTGATCGCCGAACGCTGCGACATCGCCTTCGCCGAGGGCCGCAACCTGATGCCACGGTTCCCCGTCCCCGAGGGAGAGACCGAGGAGACCTGGTTCGTCAAGGAGGTCGAGCGCGGCCTCCAGCACCGATACCCGGGCGGCATCACTGCCGAGGTCAGGGACCGCGCCGACCTCGAAACCGCGACGATCCTCAAGATGGGCTTCCCGGGCTACTTCCTCGTGGTCGCCGACTTCATCACCTGGGCGAAGCAGCAAGGCATCCGGGTTGGCCCGGGTCGAGGTTCCGCCACCGGCGCGATCGTGGCCTACGCGATGGGCATCACCGAGCTCGACCCACTGGTGCACGGTCTGCTGTTCGAGCGCTTCCTCAACCCCGAGCGCATCTCGATGCCCGACATCGACATCGACTTCGACGAGCGTCGCCGCGGCGAGGTCATCCGCTACTGCACCGACAAGTACGGCGACGACCGGGTCGCGCAGATCGTCACCTACGGCACCATCAAGGCCAAGCAGGCGATCAAGGACTCGTCGCGGGTGCTCGGATACCCCTTCGCCATGGGCGATCGCATCACGAAAGCCATGCCGCCTTCGGTGATGGGCAAGGACGTCCCGCTCGCCGGCATCTTCGACCCCAGCCACGAGCGCCACGGCGAGGCAGGGGAGTTCCGCGCCCTGTACGACGCCGACCAGGACGTCAAGCGCATCGTCGACACGGCGCGACAGCTCGAGAACCTCAAGCGCCAGTGGGGCGTGCATGCGGCCGGGGTGATCATGTCGAGCGAGCCGCTCATCGACGTCATCCCGATCATGCGCCGCGAGCAGGACGGCGCCACGATCACCCAGTTCGACTACCCGGCCTGCGAGACGCTCGGCCTCCTCAAGATGGACTTCCTGGGGCTCCGCAACCTCACCGTCATCGACGACGCGCTGGCGAACGTCGCAGCCAACCGCGACATCACGATCGACCTCGACAATCTCGGACTCGACGACCAGCCGACCTACGACCTGCTCTCGACCGGTGACACGCTCGGCGTCTTCCAGCTCGATGGTGGACCGATGCGTGCGCTGCTTCGGCAGATGAAGCCCGACAGCTTCGAGGACATCGCCGCTGTGCTGGCGCTCTATCGACCCGGTCCGATGGGTGCCAACAGCCACACCAACTACGCCCTGCGCAAGAACGGCAAGCAGGACATCACGCCGATCCACCCCGAGCTCGCGGAGCCGCTCCAGGAGATCCTTGCGCCGACGTACGGCCTGATCGTCTACCAGGAGCAGGTGATGGAGATCCCGCAGAAGCTCGCGGGCTACTCCCTCGGCAAGGCCGACCTGCTGCGCAAGGCCATGGGCAAAAAGAAGCGTGAGGTCCTCGACGCCGAGTTCGAGGGCTTCCGCGACGGCATGCTCGCCAACGGGTACTCTCCGGGCGCGATCAAGACGTTGTGGGAAATCCTCGTCCCGTTCTCGTCTTACGCCTTCAACAAGTCCCACACGGCGGGCTACGGACTGGTCTCCTACTGGACGGCGTACCTCAAGGCCAACTTCCCCGCCGAGTTCATGGCTGCCCTGCTCACGAGCGTCCGCGGCGACAAGGACAAGTCGGCGGTCTACCTCAACGAGTGCCGCCGGATGGGCATCAAGGTCCTACCTCCGGACGTCAACGAGTCCGACGCCAACTTCACGCCGGTCGGCACCGACGTTCGCTTCGGCCTCTCCGCGATCCGCAACGTCGGCAACAACGTCGTCGCCGGCCTCGTGGGTGCGCGCGAGGGCGAGGGCAAGTTCACCGACTTCGGTGACTTCATGAACAAGGTGCCGGTCCCGGTCTGCAACAAGCGTGTGCTCGAATCGCTCTGCAAGGCGGGCGCGTTCGACTCCTTGGGCTACACCAGGCGTGCACTCGTCGCTGTCCACGAGGACGTCGCCGACCAGTACATCGACCTGAAGCGCAACGAAGCGATCGGCCAGGACTCACTGTTCGGTGGACTCGACGACGACGCCTTCTCCGGAGTCTCGGTGCAGGTTCCCGAGCTCGAGGAGTGGGACAAGAAGTCCCTGTTGGCCTACGAGCGCGACATGCTCGGCCTGTACGTCTCCGACCATCCGCTCAACGGGCTCGAGCATGTGCTCGCCTCGGCCAGCGACGTCTCGATCGGCCAGCTCATCACCGACGAGGCCCGCGAGGAGGGTGCGGTGGTGACGGTGGCAGGCCTCATCACCTCGGTCATCCGCAAGACGACCAAGAAGGGCGACCTCTACGCCGTCGTCACCGTCGAGGACCTCGAAGGTGGCATCAACGTGATGGTGTTCCCGCGCGACTACCAGCTCTCCTCGACCCTGCTGGTCGAGGATGCCGTGGTCCTGGTCAAGGGCAAGATCAAGCGCAGCCGTGACGATGCGATCGAGCTGACCTGTCTCGAGATCACCATCCCCGACCTGACGAGGGGTGCGTCCGACGGCCCGGTGGTGATCTCCATGCCTGCGGTGCGGGTCACGCCGCCGGTCGTCGAGCAGCTCAAGGACGTCCTGGTCACCCACCCCGGAGTCGCCGAGGTTCATCTCAAGCTCCAGTCGGCCGGCCGCACGATGGTGATGCGACTCGACGAGCGGCTGCGGGTCACGCCGTCGCCGGCGCTGATGGCCGACCTCAAGGCATTGCTTGGCCCGGCCTGCCTGTCCGCCTGACGCAGCTCGGGCCTGGCGAGACATAGACTTCAGCACGTGACGACATCCGGCCTGCCGACGTCGGCGACGCGGCCGGACCCCACTCCGGTCCCGAGGCCGCCGCGCGGCTCCCACAGTCTCGACGGCCCGCCCAGCACCGTCGGCGAAAGCCTGCAGTACGTCGCGGTCTGCCTGGTGACCGGAGTGCTGGCCGCCATACCCGCCGGCTGGCTCTGGGTCAGGCAGTCCGATCCACCGTCGGCCCGGCTCACCGCTCAGGGCCTGCAGTTCGGCGAGCTCGCGTTCAACCAGGTCAGCGCGATCACGTTCTGGTTCATGTCGATCGGCTTCGCCTTCGGCATCGTGCTCGGCGTGGTCGTGGCACTGCTCGGCAAGCGGCACGGCCTCGTCACGCCGCTGGGGATCCTGCTGCTGTCCCTGGTCGGGACGTCGTTGATGCTCTGGTGCGGCATCCACTGGTTCGGGCCGGGCCAACCGGTCGACTTCGTGGGGCTGTACGTCGCGACCCCCAAGGAGCGAACCCAGCTGTTGTCGGGCTTCCAGAACGGTGACCTGTTGGTGAGCAGCCTTCGGCTGACCACCCCGGTGGCGCTGCTGGCGTGGCCCATCGGGGGGATGCTCGGCTCGCTCGGCGGCTCCTATGTGTGGTCAAAACCGCCAAAGACGCCCTGGATGCCGCCGCGCTAGCGTAGCCTTTTCCTTACTGTGCGTGACCACCCCGCACACGTTGTCACCGTATGACGTCGTCAGATCGAAGAGGGGACCTCCGATGTCCAGTAGCACGCCACCGCCAGGCCCGGAGGGCTCGGGTTGGGAACAGCTCCCGCCCGATCAGGTCTGGAGCCACCCGGTCGACGCGCCGCCGGCCCGCAGCCGTGGGCGGATCACCCGTGCGCTGGTCATCGTCGTGGCCCTGACGGTCATCGTCGGTGGCGGCGCCTTCGCCTTGATCGCGGCCGACCCCTTCAACCTCTTCAAGAACGGGCCGCAGGCGGCAGAGGCGATTCCTGCGGACGCGGTGTACTACATCAGCGTCGACCTCGACCCGTCGGCTCAGCAGAAGATTGCGGCGCTGCGGTTCCTCACGCACTTCCCGGCGTTCGAAGGTGTCTCGGGGGTGACCAACGCCAAGGACGACATCCGCAAGACCATCTTCGAGAAGGCTCTCGAAGCTTCAGGCTGTGACGGCGTGTCGTTCGACAAGGACGTCGAGCCCTGGCTCGGAAACAAGTTCGCCTTCGCCGGGATGCCACCGGCGAACGGAGAGACCAGCCCCATTCCTGTCGTTGCGCTCGAGGTGTCTGACGAGGCGACGGCGCGAGTGGGTCTGAAGAAGCTGAGCACGTGCGACGGCAGCTCACCCATGTTCGGGATCGCGTCAGACGGCGACTACCTGCTCCTCGCCGAGACGCAGAAGCAAGCAGACCGCTACGCCGGTGCCGCGGCCACCGCGTCGCTCGCCGACGACGCCGACTACAAGGCCGACATGGCCGCCCTCGGCGACCTCGGGGTGGCGACCGCCTGGGTCGACATCGACCGCACGGTCGCATCGGCGAAGCCCAACGCGATCATCGCGAACGGGGTGGACCTCGAGGCGCTCCAGACGGCGTACCGAGCGCGCCGCCGTGACGTTGCGGTTCGAGAGCAACAAGGCCGAGATCGCGACCGCGGTCTACGGCGACACTCCTGCGGTGGACCACGGAGACAACCAGATCGTCAACCTGCCCGACACCACCGTGCTCGCCCTTTCGGAGGCCGGCGGAGCCGACCGGGTGAAGGCGGCGTGGAGCGAGTTCCAGGACAAGATCGCCGGGACCGACATCGAGGGCGGTCTGCGGATGTTCGAGGACCAGACGGGCCTATCGCTGCCCGCCGACCTCGAGACCCTGCTCGGCGACAACATCATGTTCGCCGTGGACAGCAAGGGTCTGACTGCCTCGGCACTCAACGCGCCCAACCCGTCGCTGATCAACGCGGGAGTCAGGCTCACCGGGGACAAGAGCGGGCTGCTCGCGTTGTACGACCAGATCGACGCCCTGCTCCGCGAGCAGGTCGGAGCGGGCAACCCCTTCGTCAAGAAGGAGACCTCCGACGGCCTGGTGGTCGCCACGAACGACTCGTACGCCGATGCGCTCGCCGGCAACGGCGGCCTCGGTGACAGCGACGCCTTCACCTCCGTGGTCAGCGACGCAGCGAGCCAGGAGTTCGTCCTGTTCTTCAACTTCGACCAGGTCGAGGACCAGATCCTGCAAGCCGCCCGGAGCGCAGGGGCTCCGTCCCAGGTGATCGACAACCTGCGTCCGTTGCAGGCGCTGGCGGTCACCGCCAACACCGAGGGCTCCTACCTGCACGGCTCTCTCGTCGTCTCGGTCAACGACTGACTCCCCTCGCCCCGGAAATGCGGGAAAGTGCAGGAATTTCACGGCGTGTCGACCTGCACCTTCCCGCAATTCGCGGGCGAGGGGAGCGGCAGCGTCAGTTGGGTGACCACTGGGTGCGCGCCATCATCGTCGCCGGGAGCGACGGGATCGCGGTCATCGCGCGCAGCTCCGAGCGGATCAGTGACGTACCGAGCTGGAGCCGGCTGACGACGTCGGGCGCCTCCAGCAACGACTGCCGCTCAGCGAGATTGAGCACGAGCGCTGCCGCCAGCGTGTACGACAGGTCGACCGGGTTGGTCGGCGTGTCCCCGTCGAGGATGTCCTCGCCCCGCAGCTCGGTGACCGTGTCCCGGTAGATCTCGAACAGCTGCCCAGCGGTCTCGGCCGCCTGCTCGGCGTCGGCGGGTCGCTCGCCGCCGTCGGCATCGGCCAGCCATTCGACATCGGCACGGAGGTAGTCCTGCGACGGATCCAGACTCTGGACGTGGAAGCGGCGACGGCCGATCACCATGATCTCGAAGGAGCCGTCGGGGTTCGCCGTGACCTCGGTGACGAGTGCGGCGCAGCCGGTGCGCTGGATGGTGTGCACGCCGCGCTCGCCTACGTCGTAACCCACCTTGATGGCGACCACGCCGAACTCCCGGGGCGCGTCGGGTGGCAGCGCGATCAGGTCCCGGACGAGCATCCGGTAGCGGTCCTCGAAGATGAAGAGTGGCATGACGATTCCCGGAAACAGGACGGTGTTCAGCGGGAAGAGAGGCAGCGGCTCACTCACGTGTTGAACCTAACACCCGGCACCACAGCCGAGGACCCGCTGAGACGTCGAGGAAGCAGTGGCGTCGGGGCTTCTAGACTGAGCGCATGATCCGTCACATCGACCTGCGTGGGAAGGTGGCCGCCGGCGAGCGGCTGGACCTGCGTGCGCTCGTGCCGCGAGCCGAGTTCGACGTGGACGCGGCCGTGGCCGCCGTCCGCCCGCTGGTCGAGGCGGTTCGCGTTCAGGGCCATGCTGAGCTCGTCCGGCAGGCTGCCGCCTTCGATGGTGTCGAGATCACGTCCGTACGCGTCCCCGCGGCCGCCCTGCGAGACGCGCTCGAGGCGTTGGACCCCGAAGTCCGCGCCAGCCTCGAGGAGTCCATCCGTCGCCTGCGGTCCACGTGCGAGGCCGAGCTTCCCCGCGACGTGACCTCGATGGTGACTCCGGGCGGCGTGGTGACCCAGCGAAACGTGCCCGTCGACCGGGTGGGCCTGTACGTGCCGGCCGCGAAGGCGCCGCTCATCTCCTCGGTGGTCATGAACGTCGTCCCCGCACAGGTGGCGGGGGTCGCCTCGCTGGCGCTGGCCAGCCCGGCTCAGCGTGAGCACGGTGGGCTGCCCCACCCCTCGATCCTGGCTGCCTGCGCCCTCCTCGGCGTCGACGAGGTGTACGCCGCCGGTGGCGCCGGCGCGGTGGCCATGTTCGCCTACGGCTACCCGTCCGTCGGGCCCTCCGACAGCGGTTGCGCTCGGGTCGACCTCGTCACCGGGCCTGCCAACATCTACGGCGTCGCCGCCAAACGTCTGTTGCGCGGCGTCGTCGGCATCGACTCCGAGGCCGGACCGACCGAGATCGCGATCCTCGCTGACGACTCGGCGGACCCGGGCTTCGTCGCCGCCGACCTGATCAGCCAGGCCGAGCACGACACGATGGCCGCCAGCGTGCTCGTCACGTCCTCCGAGGCGCTGATCGCCGCCGTCGAGGCCGAGCTGACCCGCCAGGTGGCCCAGACCAAGCACGCCGACCGGGTCCGCGAGGCGCTCACCGGCCAGCAGTCCGGCATCGTCATCGTCGATGACACCGACCAGGGCGAGGCGGTGGTCAACGCCTACGCCGCCGAGCACCTCGAGATCCACACGGTCGATGCGGCCGACCGCGCGGCGCGGATCCGCAACTCCGGAGCCGTGTTCGTGGGTCCCTATACGCCGGTGTCGCTGGGCGACTACTGCGCCGGGTCCAACCACGTGCTGCCGACCGCCGGTTGTGCCTGCCACTCCTCGGGCCTGTCCGTGCGCACCTTCCTCAAGACGATCCAGGTCGTCGACTACACCGCACAGGCGCTGGCCGACGTCGCACCGCAGGTCATGACGCTGGCCGAGGCCGAAGACCTTCCGGGCCACGGCGATGCGGTGCGTATCCGGCTGGACCGCTGATGGGCGGCGGACTGCCGATCCGTCCAGAGCTCGTCGGCATCGAACCCTACGGTGCCCCGCAGCTCGACGTCCCGGTCCTGTTGAACGTCAACGAGAACCCCTACCCGCCGCCAGCGGAGGTGGCCGCGGCGATGGCGGCAGCCGTCGAGCAGGCGGCGACCTCGCTCAACCGCTACCCCGACCGCGAGGCGTGGGCGCTCAGGCAGGCGCTGGCGGCATACCTGGGCCACGGCCTGGACGCCGCCCGCGTGTGGGCCGCCAACGGGTCGAACGAGATCATGCTGCAGGTCCTCCAGGCGTTCGGGGGCCCGGGTCGGACCGCGCTGTCGTTCGCACCGACCTATTCGATGTACCCGGAGTACGCACGCGACACGTCGACCCGTTGGGTGGCCGGTCGTCGCAGCGACGACTTCGGGGTCGACCTCGAACATGCCCTCGCCCTGATCGCTGACGAACAACCCGACGTCGTCCTGCTGGCATCCCCGAACAACCCCACGGGTACGGCGCTGAGCCTCGACACGATCAAGGCGGTCTGTGGCGCTGCGCCCGGCATCGTCGTGGTCGACGAGGCCTATGCCGAGTTCCGTCGGGCGGGTACGCCGTCCGCGCTCTCGCTGCTGGACGACTTCCCGGCGCTGGCTGTCAGCCGCACGATGTCGAAGGCGTTCGCGCTGGCGGGCGGCCGGGTCGGCTACCTGGCGGCGTCGGCTGTCTTCGTCGACGCGCTCCGGGTCGTGCGGCTGCCGTACCACCTCTCCGCTGTCACCCAGGCAGTCGCACGGGTGGCGCTGGAGCACCACGAGCTGCTCCTCGGCCGCGTCGACGAGCTGCGGCAACGGCGTGACGACACGGTGGAGTGGCTGCGCGGACGTGGTCTCGCCGTCGCGGAGTCCGACGCCAACTTCGCCTTGTTCGGGACGTTCGACGACCGGCATGCGGTGTGGCAGGGACTGCTCGAGCGGGGGGTTCTCGTGCGCGAGACGGGACCGCCCGGCTGGTTGCGCGTGTCGATCGGCACGGCAGCCGAGATGGCGGCGTTCACGAGCGCCCTGGCCGAGATACTCTCCGAGCACCGACCGACGCCGGCTCCGCAGAAAGGCACCCCATGAGCGGCACCACCGACCATCCGGCCCGCACGGCCCGGATCGAGCGTGAGACCAAGGAGTCCAAGGTCGTCGTCGAGCTCGACCTGGACGGCACCGGACGTGCTGACGTCTCGACCGGGGTCGGCTTCTACGACCACATGCTCGGTTCGCTGGCGCGCCACGCTCTGTGGGACCTGACCGTCCACGCCGAGGGCGACGTGCAGGTCGACGCCCACCACACGGTCGAGGACGTCGCGATCGTGCTCGGCGAGGCCCTCCGCTCCGCCCTCGGCGACAAGGTCGGCATCCGCCGTTTCGGTGACGCGCTCGTGCCCCTCGACGAGACGCTGGTGCAGTGCGCCGTCGACGTGTCCGGCCGACCCTACTGCGTCCACACCGGCGAGCCCGAAGGACAGGCGTACGTCCTCATCGGCGGTGACTATGTCGGCTCCCTGACCCGACACGTCTTCGAGTCGATCAGCGCGCACGCCTCCATCGCCATCCACGTCAGGGTCCTGTCCGGTCGCGATCCTCACCACCTCGTCGAGGCTCAGTTCAAGGCGTTCGCCCGAGCCCTCCGTGAGGCAGTCGCAGACGACCCGCGTGAGAGCGGAGTGCCCAGCACCAAGGGGAGCCTGTGACCGCAGCGCCGCGTGTGGTCCTGCTCGACTACGGCTCGGGCAACGTGCGCTCCGCCGAGCGAGCCCTCCAGCGGGCCGGGGCCGACGTCGAGGTGACGGCAGCCCGCGCCGCGGCGGAAGAGGCAGCGGGCCTGGTCGTTCCGGGCGTGGGTGCCTTCGCTGCCTGCATGGAGGGGCTGGCCGCCGTGCACGGTCCCGAGATCATCGGCCGCCGGCTGGCCGGGGGTCGCCCGGTGCTCGGCATCTGCGTCGGCCACCAGGTGCTGTTCGAGCACGGCATCGAGCACGACCTGGACGTCGCCGGCTGCGGTGAATGGCCGGGGCGGGTCGAGCAGCTGCACGCGGCCGTCCTGCCCCACATCGGCTGGAACACGGTCGAGACCGCCCCCGGCAGCGTGATGTTTGCAGGGGTGGAGGAGGAGCGGTTCTACTTCGTGCACTCCTATGCTGCTCGGCGCTGGGAGCTGACGACCGACGGTCGGACGCAGCCGCCTCGGGTGTCCTGGACCCGGCACGAAGACGACCGTTTTGTCGCAGCTGTCGAGAACGGCCCGTTGTGGGCCACCCAGTTCCATCCAGAAAAGTCGGGAGACGCGGGAGCCGTTCTGCTACGTAACTGGGTCCAACAGTTATGACGACACGCACCTTGCCATCCAAGCCAGCCCAGCCAGCCCGCCTTCCGCTCCGCCTGCGTCTGTAGCCGGCCTCGCCCTCACCCTCATACTGCTTCTCGTGACCACCGCCTGCGGCTCCGAGGACTCGAGCCCGTCGGCCGGTGCCCCCCGGTGGCACGGTGACCGAGTCCACCGCGGCTCCCGACGACCGGGTCGACGGACACGCAGGCGGTCAGCGTGGTCTTCCGGCGTACGGGCGGCATCAGGCCGACGACGGTCAACCTCGTGTACGCCGCGAACCGGGAGGCGCCGGCCGGGGCGAGCAGCGCCGACGTCGACGCCATCCTCGAGGCGGCATCGGACCCGCAGCTGAGGGAGGCCGAGCTGACTCCCGTCCCCAAGAACACCTGCTGTGACCGGCAGGAGTACGTCGTGCTGATCACCTACGCAGACGGCACGACCGCCGTCGTTCCGGACCCTGGACGGCCTGCAGCAGCCGAAGGTGTTCGAGGATCTGCTGAGCATGCTGGGATGAGCAAGGAACGCGCGCTGCGACGGGCCGCCCGCGAAGCCGAGCGGGAGCGGCTCGAAGCCGAGCGTGCGCAGCGTGACGCGTCCGCCGCACGTCGTCGTGACCGACGAATGCGGTGGCGCGGTCGCCTGGCCTGGATCCCCGGCCTTGGGCGCCACCCGGTGGGCCAGGTCCACCGGCCCCCTCGCCATGAAACGGCGACGCAGGTGGGGGCTCATCGCCGTCGCGTTCCTGGTGCTCCAGGCGCTTGACCTGGGTCGTGACGCCGAGCTGGGGGCTTCGGGTCGCCGTGCTCATCGTGAGCCTGTTCGCGGTTCCGGTGATGGCCGTGCTCGCGAGCTCGTCCTGACGTCGGCCGGCCGCGTCCGGCAGGGGTGACCCACCCTGGGGGCACGATCTGGCCCCCTCCGTAGGCTTCTCCGCATGACCTCACTCGAGCTGCTCCCTGCCGTCGACGTCTCGGCGGGGCGTGCCGTCCAGCTCGTCCAGGGAGTCGCCGGCAGCGAGCGGGTGTTCGGTGAGCCGGTGGAGTCCGCGCTGCGCTGGCAGCAGGCGGGGGCGCGCTGGGTCCACCTGGTCGACCTCGATGCCGCGTTCGGCCGCGGCCACAATCGTCAGCTCCTGACGGAGGTCGTCGAGGCGCTCGACATCGACGTCGAGCTGTCGGGCGGCATCCGCGACGACAAGAGTCTCGCCGCGGCACTCGGCACCGGCTGTCGACGGGTCAACATCGGCACCGCCGCCCTCGAGGACCCGCAGTGGTGCGCCGAGGTGATCGCCGAACACGGCGACCGCGTCGCCATCGGTCTCGACGTCCGGGGCACGACGCTGGCAGCGCGAGGCTGGACCCAGGAGGGCGGCGATCTCTATGAGGTGCTGGCGCGGCTCGAGGCGGCCGGCTGCGCCCGGTACGTCGTCACCGACGTCCGCAAGGACGGCATGTTGCAGGGTCCGAACCTCGACCTCCTCCGCGATGTCTGCGGCCGCACGAACGCGCCGGTGGTCGCGTCCGGAGGCGTGTCGACGATCGAGGATCTCGTGGCCATTTCCGGCCTCGTCGACATCGGGGTCGAGGGCGCGATCATCGGGACGGCGCTCTACACGGGTTCTTTCTCGCTCGAGGACGCGCTCGCGGCGGTAGCCACGTGAGCCTGGCCGTCCGGGTGATCCCGTGTCTGGACGTCGACGACGGCCGTGTCGTCAAAGGTGTCAACTTCAGTGCGCTGCGCGAGGTCGGCGACCCGGTCGAGCTGGCGCGACGGTACGACGCCCAGGGCGCAGACGAGCTGACGTTCCTGGATGTGACGGCGTCCCAGCAGCGACGTGACACCGTGCTCGACGTGGTCCGTCGTACGGCCGAGCAAGTCTTCATTCCGTTGACGGTCGGCGGCGGTGTGCGGTCGACGGCGGACGTCGACGTGCTGCTGCGGGCCGGCGCGGACAAGGTGGCGGTCAACACGGCTGCCATCGACAGGCCGGACGTCATCGTGGAGATCGCACGACGCTTCGGGCGTCAGGTGCTGGTGCTGAGCGTCGACGCGCGGCGGGACGTGTCGACTCCCTCCGGGTTCGAGGTGACCACGCACGGCGGGTCGACCGGAACGGGACTCGACGCCCTCGAGTGGGCGCGTCGAGGAGCTGACTTGGGCGCGGGGGAGATCCTGCTCAACGCGATGGACGCCGACGGCACCAAGAACGGCTTCGACCTCGAGCTGATCCGCGCAGTGCGGGCCGTCGTGTCGGTCCCGGTCATCGCAAGTGGCGGTGCCGGCGCGGTCGAGCATTTCGCCCCTGCCGTCGACGCGGGTGCAGACGCCGTGTTGGCGGCGAGCGTGTTCCATGACGCCGTGATGACCATCGGTGAGGTCAAGGCGGCGATGGCGTCAGCGGGCGTTCCGGTCCGCTGAGGCTCGTGGGCTCAGACGCTGAAGGAGGCGCCGCCGGTGCGGTCCACGTCGTCGGCATCCCCCGTCGACAGCGATCTGGGACACGCGCTTGCGGCCGTAGACGTAGAGCGCGAGCTCGACCGGAAGGCCGCGCACCACCACGGGGCCGGCACCCTTGCGGGCCACGGAGGACTCGCCTGTGTCGGAGCGTTCGAGCGTGAGCGCGACAGGTGCGTGGCGGGTGATCACCTTGGCCATCAGTCGCAGCGGGCGCCATACCTGGTCCTGGGCCCACGTCGGTAGGTCGCGCGGCTGCCATTGCGGTTGGGCGCGTCGGACATCCTCGTGGTGGATCAGGTGCTCGAGCGCGTTGACTCGGCTCTCGACTCCGGGCACCCGGAATGCGGACAGCTGTGGCGGACCGGTGCGGAAGCGCTCGACGAGATCCTCGAAGGCGGCCCGTGCGGCGAGGCCATGCACGGCCTCGTCACCGAACTTGGGCGCGGAGGCCCGTAACCAGCTGACCGGATCGCTCTCCCGGAGGACGAGGTGGGCGACGAGGTGATGCGCGTCCCAGTCCCCGGAGAGCGTGGGCGCGTCGGCACCCACCTGTTCGAAGGTCTCGGCCAGCAGCGCACGCTCGATCCTGCTCAGCGCCGGACCCGAGCCGGCTGCGGCCCGAGTCTCGTAGACGCGGCGGAGGTCGCGAGGGCCGGGGGTGGGGGTCACCATCTCAGCCTAGGCATGCGGATCACCGCGTCTCCACCCGCATGTCAGACAATGGACGGGTGGACACCACCGATGACCGGGCAGCCGAGGAGCACGCAACCTCAGGATCAGTGGAGCTCGACCTCCGCTTCGACGAGCGAGGCCTGATCCCCGTGGTCGTGCAGGAGGCCGCGACCCGCGACGTGCTGATGCTGGCCTGGATGGATGCCGAAGCGGTCCATCGAACGCGTGCCTCCGGTCAGGCCACCTACTGGAGCCGGAGCCGCCAGGAGTACTGGGTCAAGGGGGAGACGTCGGGCTACCGCCAAGTGGTCCGGGAGTTGCGTGTCGACTGTGACGGTGACACGTTGCTGCTCACGGTCGACCAGACCGGACCGGCGTGCCACACCGGTACGACGACCTGCTTCGACGACGGGCTCATCCGCTGAACCGGTCCCGCCGGTCCTCGTAGTGTCGGTGCCGGCTGGTCTCCTGGGGGATTCGACCCGAGGAGGAACTCATGCAGTACGGCCTCGACATCACCGCGGCTGGGCCGTGGGGCAGGCCCGACCAGATCGCCGAGTTGGCTGTCCGGGCCGAACGAGCCGGCTGGGACGGTGTGTTCTGCGAGGACTACCTGCGGTTTCCCGGCGACGGCGACCCCGTGGACACCTATGACGTCTGGATCACTCTCGCGTTGGTCGCCGCAGCGACGTCTCGTGTCACCCTCGGCCCGATGGTGGCCGCGCTGCCACGTCGTCGACCGTGGACGGTGGCATCCCAGGCCGTGACGGTCGATCACCTCTCCGGTGGCCGGCTGGTGCTCGGGGTCGGCATCGGAGACACCGAGCCGACGAACTTCTCAACGTTCGGGGAGACCGGTGACCTGAGACGTCGTGCAGCCATGCTCGACGAGTCACTGGACGTGATCACCCGCTTGTGGTCCGGCGCACCGGTCACGTTCGCCGGTGAGCACTACGAACTCACCGATGCCCTGCTCGCCCCGCGGCCGGTGCAGTCACTCCGGATCCCGATCTGGGTGGGCGGCACCTTGTCCCGGCCGCGACCGCGGAGACGTGCGCTCAAGTGGGACGGCGCCTGTCTGTACCGGATCCCGCAGCAGGACGGCTGGCAGGACGTCACTCCGGACGACGTCCGCAGCCTCCGAGCAGACGTCGCGGATCGGCCCGGCGGAGGTGATGGCTACGTGGTCGCCGTCGGCGGCCGCGAGCGGGCATCGGACTCGGCTGGGCTGCGGGACGACCGTGCCTATGTCCGCGCGTTGGCCGATGCGGGAGTCGATTGGTGGCACGAGTACGTGCCGCCCCGGCTCACCTTCGACGAGGCCTGCCGCCGGATCGACTCCGGGCCGCTGCGCGCGGGCGACGGCTGACCTCTCACAATGGGGTGATGGGCACTGTGTCGCGACCGCGGATCAGCTACGGTCCCACCCTGGTGCTCGGCCTCGTCGGCGCACTGGCCGTCACCGTCGGCGTATCCAAGCCCTGGGTCAGCGCGACCGCCTTGGTGCCCGGACTCCCCACGATTGAAGCCAGGGTGACGGGCGCCGGACTTGCGCCGCTCGCGGGGGCGCTCGGCGTTGTCGTACTCGCCGGCTTCGGCGCCGTGATCGCAACGCGAGGCTGGGCTCGCCGCGCGGTGGGCATCCTCGTCATGATCTCCGCGGCTGTCGTCCTGGTGACTGCGATCGATCCACCGGGCGCGACCGGTGCGTTGGAGGACGGGTTGTCTGCGAAGGGGTGGAGCTCCGGTGCCTACACCACCACAACCGTGGCCTGGCGGTGGGTCTCGCTCGCCGGTGCCGTGATCTCGCTGGCTGCGGGAGCAGCGATTTCGCGCTATGCATCGCGATGGGCGACGATGGGCCAGGAGTACGACGCTCCCACCCGATCGGGGACCCCTGACACGAGGCCCCACCTCGAGGCGGCGGAGCTGGCCGAGCTGAGCGAGGCGGATGTGTGGCGGGAGATCGACCAGGGTCGCGACCCGACCCGCCGCGACGGAGCATGACACGACACAATGGGGTGTCACCGACCGGGACAGATGTCGACGGTGACCGACGAGAGGAGCAAGGCCACATGGCCGACAGTCACGGATCAACACCCGCCGCATGGACCGCCGTGGTCCTCGTGCTCATTGCCTTTCTGGTCGGCGCCATCGGGCTGGTCATCGCCAACTGGGTCGTGTTCTGGATCGGTGTCGGTCTGCTTGTGGTCTCTGGTCTGGTCGGCAAGATCATGCAGGCCATGGGACTCGGGTCGCACTAGCGGCCCGACCTGATCCCGATGGAGCTGTGATGTCTGTTCTCGACGAGATACTCGCCGGCGTACGCGAGGACCTCGCGCTGCGCCAGGCGACGGTGGGGCTCGACGACCTCAAGGAGCTCGCGGCCCGCCAGGTGACTGCCCTCGATCCGATGCCCGGCTACCGCGCCCCCGGTGTCTCCGTGATCGCCGAGGTCAAGCGGTCCAGTCCGAGCAGGGGCTCGCTGGCCGACATCTCCGACCCGGCCGCGCTCGCCGTTGACTACGCCGCCGGCGGCGCCGCCACGATCAGCGTGCTCACCGAGCAGCGCCGCTTCGGTGGGACGCTCGACGACCTGCGCGCCGTGCGAGCAGCCGTCGAGGTGCCCGTGCTGCGCAAGGACTTCATCGTCACCTCCTACCAGCTCTGGGAGGCGCGTGCGGCCGGCGCCGACCTGGCCCTGCTCATCGTCGCTGCCCTGGACGACAACGAGCTGTCCGGACTCATCGACCGCGCCCGCTCGATCGGGTTGACGCCGCTCGTGGAGGTCCACAGCGAGGACGAGATCAGCCGTGCTGTCGCTGCCGGTGCCGACCTCATCGGGGTCAACGCCCGCAACCTCCGCACGCTCGAAGTCCACCGCGACACGTTCGAGCGCCTCGCCCCCCTGATCCCCGACGACATCGTGCGCGTCGCTGAGTCGGGCGTCCGCGGTCCGCACGATGTCCTCGAGCACGCCCGCAACGGTGCCGACGTCGTGCTGGTCGGCGAGTCACTCGTCACCGGCAAGGACCCGCGCACGGCGGTCTCCGACCTCGTCGCTGCCGGCACCCATCCGGCGCTGAAGCAAAGGCACCCCTGACGATGACGACAGCACCATGACCAGTCCTAGCCCGGACCAGCTGCCGGACGCGACCGGCCACTTCGGCCGCTTCGGTGGTCGATTCATGCCGGAGGCGCTCATGGCGCCCCTCGACGAGCTCGAGCAGTGCTGGCGCGCCGCCATGGCGGATGAAGCCTTCATCGGCGAGCTCGACCGGTTGTCGCGCGACTACGGCGGCCTGCCCTCGCGGCTGTACGTCGCCGACCGGTTCTCCGAGCTGGTGGGCGCGCGCGTACTGCTCAAGCGCGAGGACCTCAACCACACCGGTGCCCACAAGATCCGCAACGTGCTCGGCCAGGCGCTGTTGACCCAGCGGATGGGCAAGAAGCGCGTGATCGCCGAGACAGGCGCAGGGCAACACGGGGTCGCCACGGCCACCGCGTGCGCGTACTTCGGTCTCGAGTGCATCGTCTACATGGGTGAAGTCGACACCGAGCGGCAGGCTCTCAACGTCGCCAGGATGAAGATGCTGGGGGCGCAGGTGGTCCCGGTAACGACAGGGAGCCGCACCCTCAAGGATGCGATCAACGAAGCCTTGCGCGACTGGGTGGCGAACGTCGACTCGACGCACTACCTGCTCGGCACGGCTGCCGGCGCCCATCCGTTTCCGGCCATGGTCCGCGACTTCACGCGCGGCATCGGTGACGAGACGCGCGCGCAGACGCTGGAGCTGCTGGGGCGGCTGCCCGACGCGGCACTGGCGTGTGTCGGCGGTGGCTCCAACGCGATCGGGATGTTCGCCGCGTTCATCGCGGACGAGTCCGTGCGGCTCTACGGTTTCGAGGCCGGCGGCGACGGCTTCGAGACCGGCCGCCATGCGGCCACGATCAGCGCCGGCGAGGTCGGGGTGCTGCACGGCACGCGCTCCTTCCTGCTCCAGGACGAGGACGGGCAGACCATCGAGTCGCACTCGATCTCGGCCGGCCTCGACTACCCAGGCGTCGGGCCGGAGCACGCGTGGCTGGCTGACACCGGCCGGGCGACCTACCGCCCCATCACCGACGCCGAAGCCATGGATGCGATGGCTGCGCTGGCCCGTAGCGAGGGCATCATCCCAGCGATCGAGAGCGCCCACGCGCTGGCCGGCGCCTACCAGGTCGCCCGCGAGCTCGGGCCCGAGTCCGTGCTCGCCATCTGCCTGTCCGGACGTGGCGACAAGGACATGGAGACCGCGGCTGCATGGTTCGACCTCGTGCAGACGGACGGGCCGGGGGAGCAGCCCGCGTGACCGGAGCGAAGAGGCGTGGCTGCAGCCTTCGCCACCGCCGGCGACGCCGGCCGGGCTGCCCTGGTCGGCTACCTGCCGGCGGGGTTTCCCGACGTCGATGCCTCCATCGCCCTCATCCGCGGGATGATCCGCGGCGGCTGTGACGTCATCGAGGTGGGTCTGCCGTACTCCGACCCCGTCATGGACGGGCCGACGATCCAGGCGGCGGCCGACACGGCGCTGGCCGCCGGTACCCGCATCTCCGATGTGTTCCGAGTCGTCGAGGCCGCGGCCGAACACGTGCCCACCCTGGTCATGACGTACTGGAACCCAGTCGAGCGCTACGGAGTCGAGCGGTTCGCTGCCGATCTCGCGCAGGCAGGCGGCGCTGGACTGATCACGCCGGACCTGGTCCCCGACGAAGGCGCCGAGTGGATCGCCGCCGCCGACGCACACGACCTCGACAAGGTCTTCCTCGTGGCGCCTTCCTCGAGCGAAGCACGGCTGAGGTCCACTGCAGACGCCTGCCGTGGCTTCGTCTACGCCACGGCCGTGATGGGGGTGACAGGCGCCCGTGAGCAGTCGAGCAGCCTCGCTCCCGAGCTCGTCAACCGTGCCCGGCAGGTGACCGACAAGCCCATCGGAGTCGGTCTCGGCGTGTCCAACGGGACGCAGGCTGCAGAGGTCGCGGCGTTCGCCGACGGGGTGATCGTGGGCAGTGCCTTCGTCCGCGCGGTCGACCAGGCCGCGGCCCGCCACGAGGTCGACGGCGTCCAGGCGGTCACCGACCTGGCTGCTGACCTGGCCCGCGGTGTCCGCGGGGAACTTTGACCTTCGCCCGGGAGTTGGACATTCACGTGACGGTCCAGGTTTGCGCATGACCAGACGGTCCCCGGGTCTGGTCCTGCCGGCCGTGGCGTCCTCTGCTCTGCCTCGTCCTGAGCGCGTGTGGTGGCGATCCACAGGTGAGTTCCGGCACGTCCGACAACCCCGGTGGCCTCCTCACGTCGGGGGGCGGGTCGTCGACCTACCGCGGCGCCGAGCCGGCGAAGCCCTACCGGATGCCCGATGTCACCCTCACCGCCACCAACGACCAGGACTTCAACCTCATCACCGACACCGCCTACCCGGTGACGCTGGTGTTCTTCGGCTACACGCACTGCCCCGATGTCTGCCCCCTGGTGATGAACGACCTGGCCCAGACGGTGCTCCAGCTCCCGGACAGTGTGCGGAGCCAGACCCAGGTGGTGTACATCACCACCGACCCCCAGCGTGATACTCCCACCGTCCTGCGTGACTACCTCGACCACTACAACGCCGACTTCGTCGGGCTCACCGGATCCATGGCCACGATCCTGAAGGTCGCCGACGACCTGGGCGTCGCCATCCAGGGCCGTCAGCGGCTGCCCAGCGGTGGGTATGACGTCGGCCATGGCGCGCAGATCATCGGCTTCCACGGCGACGCTGCACCTGTCATCTGGACCGAGGGCACCCCGGTGTCTGACATCGTCCACGACATCGAGACGCTGGACGGCTCGTGATCGCAGCCAGCGCACCCCGGCCCCGTCCGAAGCGGACCCGGCTGCAGGGTAGGTTGCTTGCGCGATGAACACGATCCCCCTGGCCTCCATCCCCAGTCCGAGCAGCGGCGTCTGGCACATCGGGGACTTCCCCATCCGCGGTTACGCGTTGTGCATCATCCTCGGGGTCGTCGTAGCGGTCGTCGTCGGCGAGCGGCGGTGGATCGCCCGCGGTGGCTTTCCCGGCGCGGTCGGCGATGTCGCCGTGTGGGCGGTGCCGTTCGGTCTGGTGGGCGGCCGCATCTACCACGTGCTCACCGACCCTGAGCTCTACTTCGGCGCCGGGAAGAACCCCGTCGCCGCGCTGTACATCTGGCGCGGTGGTCTCGGCATCTGGGGAGCCATTGCGCTGGGCGCCCTCGGTGCCTACCTGGGTTGTCGTCGTCACCAGCTGAAGTTCGGCGCCTTCGCCGACGCGCTGGCTCCTGGGATCGTGCTGGCCCAGGCGGTCGGCCGCTGGGGCAACTGGTTCAACCAGGAGCTGTACGGCAAACCGACCAGCCTGCCCTGGGGCCTGGAGATCGACCCCGCACACCGTGGCGACCTGCAGCAGTACTCGACGTTCCAGCCGACGTTCCTGTACGAGTCGATCTGGGACATCGGGGTGGCCGGCCTGGTCATCTGGCTCGACCGCAAGCTGAAACTCGGCCATGGGCGCGCCTTTGCGGTGTACGTGATGGCCTACACAGCAGGACGAGGATGGATCGAGTACCTCCGGGTCGACACGGCCAACCATTTCTTCGGTGTCCGGCTGAACATCTGGACGTCGATCATCCTGTTCATCCTTGCGGCCGCGTACTTCGTGATCGTGGGTCGCCGCCATCCCGACAGGGAGACCGACATCCAGCCGGTGCCGGAGGGCTGGAACGACGACGAGACCGCTGAGCAGCCCGACGACGGCGAAGCCGTGGAAGCCCCCGTCGCCGGGGTCGGCACCGACAGTGACCGGAGCGACCACGGCTCCAGCGGGGACGGTGACGGTGACCCGCCCACCGCCGGAGCCGGCCCGGAGGACGGGGTTAGGTCCACCTGAGTCAGCGGCGCGGTGGCCGGGCCCGGACAATGGGCTCATGGCCGAACCCAACGCGCAGCCGCCCTCACCCGTCGCCGGACCACCCTCGGACACGGGCCAGGAGATCGACCACGAACACCCCGACGTCTCCGGCGGATGGCTCCGTCCCGCTGTGTTCGGTGCCATGGACGGGCTTGTCTCCAACTTCGCCCTGATCGCGGGTGTGGTCGGCGGCACCAAGGGTGACCACTCGTCCCAGGTGGTGCTGGCAGGACTGGCAGGTCTGGCGGCCGGTGCGTTCTCGATGGCTGCGGGCGAGTACACCTCGGTCGCCAGCCAGGCGGAGTACACCGAGCGCGAGATCGAGGTCGAGCGACTCGAGATCCTCGCGAACTCCGGTGCCGAGCAGGCCGAGCTGGCGCAGATGTACGTCGACCGTGGTATCGACCGCGACCTGGCCGAGAAAGTGGCCGAGCAGGTGCACTCGGACCCCGAGCTCGCGGTCGAGGTGCATGCGCGCGAAGAGCTCGGCGTCGACCCGGACAACCTCCCCTCCCCGGTGGTGGCTGCCGTGTCGTCCTTCTTCGCCTTCGCCGTCGGTGCCTCTCTGCCGGTGTTGCCGTATCTGCTCGGGGCCAGCGCGATCTGGCCGGCGCTCATCATCAGTCTGGTGGCGCTGTTCGCCTGCGGGGCGGTCGTCTCGCGGATCACCACGAGGACCTGGTGGTACGGCGGTATCCGGCAGATGGTCCTCGGCGGCGTCGCGGCGGCGATCACCTACTTCATCGGCGATCTCGTCGGCGCCACCCTGGGCTGACCGACCCGGATCAGCCTGCAGTCGACTCAGCCCAGCATGGTGTAGGCGAGCCACGCGAGGTACGCGGCGAAGCCGGCGCTGATCAGGATGATCGCCCAGAGGATCCGCACATAGATGCGCTCACCTCGTCCCGGTGTGTCCGCGGGGGGAGGCGAGGGCTCGTCCGAAGCCTCAGCTAGGCCCATCTGCACTCCTCGCGGCGGTGGGAACGTCTCGATACGACTGTAGGCCTGACCTGGTAACGCGCGGGATACCGACGCGATGTGCCGCGCGATGTACCGAAAGGGCCTCTTGTCTCAGAGCGTGGCCGGGTCGCAGACCGCGGTTGTTACTTTCGTGTAGTCTCGCCGCAACATTTGCAGGGCCAGCGTCGTCCCGGCACATCAACGCACCACCACCACCGCGCCCTCGATCGTCATGTGGGCGCGGACGATGACGGGAGATGTGTCCATGCGATCTGTCCCGCCGCCGCAGGGGCTGTACGACGGGCAGCACGAGCACGACGCCTGTGGAGTGGCCCTCGTGGCCACCCTGACCGGCGTGGCTTCCCACGACATCGTTGAGCAGGCGCTGACCGCGCTGCGCAACCTCGAGCACCGGGGCGCGTCCGGCGCCGAGCCCGACTCCGGCGATGGCGCGGGCATCCTCATGCAGGTTCCGGACCGCTTCCTGCGAGCCGTCTGTCCGTTCGAGCTGCCGCCCGCCGCCAGCTACGCCGTCGGCACCGCCTTCATTCCTGGCGACGCGGAGGCCGTGGCCAAGACCAAGCGGCATATCGGTGACCTCGCCGCAGAGGAGGGCCTCAAGGTCCTCGGCTGGCGGCCAGTCCCGACCGTGCCCGAGCTCCTCGGCAGCACGGCACGCGGCTGCATGCCCACGTTCGAGCAGGTCTTCGTGGCCGGCCAGTCCGGTCGCGTGGTCGGGATGGCGCTCGAACGGATGGCGTTCTGCCTCCGCAAGCGCGCCGAGCACGAGACCGGCGCCTACTTCCCCTCCTTGTCGTCGCGGACCCTGGCGTACAAGGGGATGCTCACGACTGACCAGCTCGACCGGTTCTACCCCGAGCTGACCGACGAGCGGGTGGAGTCGGCGCTCGCCATCGTCCACTCCCGCTTCTCGACCAACACGTTCCCGTCCTGGCCGCTGGCGCACCCCTACCGGTTCATCGCCCACAACGGTGAGATCAACACCGTCAAGGGCAACCGCAACTGGATGACCGCACGAGAGTCCCTGTTGCGGTCCGACCTCTTCAGCCAGCCGGGGGCCGCCGCCGGGGCCGGGTCCGACGGCAGCCTCGAACGCCTGTTCCCGATCATCACCGCCGACGCGTCCGACTCGGCGTCGTTCGACGAGGCCCTCGAGCTGCTCCATCTCGGCGGCCGGTCGTTGCCGCATGCGGTGCTGATGATGATCCCCGAGGCGTGGGAGAACCACACGGAGATGGACCCCAAGCGCCGGGCGTTCTACGAGTTCCACTCGGCCCTGATGGAGCCATGGGACGGGCCGGCCTGCGTGATCTTCACCGACGGCACGCAGATCGGTGCGGTCCTCGACCGCAACGGCCTACGGCCGTCCCGCTACTGGGTCACGGACGAGGGCCTCGTCGTCCTCGCATCGGAGGTCGGCGTACTCGACCTCCCGGCCGCCTCGATCGTGCGCAAGGGCCGCCTGCAGCCCGGCCGGATGTTCCTGGTCGACCTCGACGAGAACCGCCTCATCGAGGACGACGAGATCAAGGAGCAGCTGGCCGGCGAGGCGCCGTACGACGAGTGGCTGCACGCCGGGCTCATGCGGCTCGAAGACCTCCCCACCCGCGAACACATCGTGCACACCCACCGGTCCGTGACGCGTCGCCAACAGATCTTCGGCTATACCGAGGAAGAGCTGCGCGTGCTGCTGACGCCGATGGCGCGCAGCGCCGCAGAGCCGATCGGTTCGATGGGGACCGACAGCCCCATTGCGGCGTTGTCGGACCGCCCACGGCTGCTGTTCGACTACTTCAGCCAGCTGTTCGCGCAGGTGACCAACCCGCCGCTCGATGCGATCCGCGAGGAGCTGGTCACGTCGCTCGCGGGCACCATCGGCCCCGAGGGCAACCTGCTCGACCCGGGACCTGCGTCCTGCCGACAGGTCGTGCTCGCCTTCCCGGTCATCGACAACGACGAGCTGGCGAAGATCATCCACGTCAACCGCGACGGCGACCTGCCCGGCTACACGACGCACGTCGTTCACGGGTTGTACGACGTCGAGGGCGGCGGTACCGCCCTGGCAGGCCGGTTGGATGAGATCTGTGCCGAGGTGTCGGCGGCCATTGCCGATGGCGCCCGCATCATCGTGCTCTCCGATCGGCACTCCACCGCTGACCAGGCACCGATCCCCTCGCTCCTGCTCACCGGCGCAGTCCACCACCACCTCGTCCGGGAGAAGTCCCGCACCCAGGTGGGTCTCGTCATCGAGGCGGGTGACGTCCGAGAGGTGCACCATGTCGCGCTCCTGATCGGGTTCGGCGCTGCCGCCGTCAACCCCTACCTGGCGATGGAGAGCGTCGAGGACCTGGCACGTCAGCAGGTGCACCTGCGGGACATCGAGCCGGAGCAAGCCGTCCGGAACCTGGTCAAGGCACTGGGCAAGGGCGTTCTCAAGGTGATGAGCAAGATGGGCGTGTCGACCGTCGCGTCGTACACGGGTGCCCAGATCTTCGAGGCTGTGGGCCTGGCGTCGTCGGTCGTCGACCCGTACTTCACGGGCACGACGTCGAAGCTCGGGGGCGTCGATCTCGACGTGCTGGCCCGCGAGGTCGAGTCGCGTCACCGCCGCGCCTACCCGCTCGACGGCATCCCGCCCGCTCACCGCAAGCTCGACATCGGTGGCGAGTACCAGTGGCGTCGCGAAGGAGAGCCGCATCTCTTCGACCCCGACACGGTCTTCCGGCTGCAGCACTCGACCCGGTCGGGTCGGTACGACATCTTCAAGCAGTACACGAAGCTCGTCGACGATCAGTCCGCCCGGCTGATGACCCTGCGCGGGCTGTTCGGCTTCACCGTGGAGCGGACGCCGGTACCGATCGAGGAGGTCGAGCCGGTCGCGGAGATCGTGAAGCGGTTCTCCACCGGAGCCATGTCGTACGGCTCGATCAGCCAGGAGGCACACGAGACCCTCGCGATCGCGATGAACCAGCTCGGGGGCAAGTCCAACACGGGTGAGGGCGGAGAGGACGCAGATCGGCTGCACGACCCGCAGCGGCGCAGCGCGATCAAGCAGGTCGCATCGGGCCGGTTCGGGGTCACCAGTGAATACCTCACCAACGCTGACGACATCCAGATCAAGATGGCGCAGGGTGCCAAGCCCGGTGAGGGTGGTCAGCTGCCCGGTCACAAGGTGTATCCCTGGATCGCCGAGACGCGCCACTCGACGCCCGGCGTCGGCCTCATCTCACCCCCGCCGCACCACGACATCTACTCCATCGAGGATCTCGCGCAGCTCATCCACGACCTCAAGAACGCCAACCCGGCAGCGCGGATCCACGTCAAGCTCGTCTCGGAGGTCGGGGTGGGCACCGTGGCCGCCGGTGTCTCGAAGGCCCATGCCGACGTGGTGCTCATCTCCGGCCACGACGGCGGCACCGGCGCGTCGCCGTTGACCTCGTTGAAACATGCCGGCGGCCCGTGGGAGCTCGGTCTTGCCGAGACCCAACAGACCTTGCTCCTCAACGGACTGCGCGACCGCATCGTCGTGCAGTGCGACGGCCAGCTCAAGACCGGCCGCGACGTCATCGTCGCTGCACTGCTGGGCGCCGAGGAGTTCGGCTTCGCAACCGCTCCCTTGGTCGTCTCGGGTTGCGTGATGATGCGCGTCTGTCACCTCGACACGTGTCCGGTCGGGATCGCCACCCAGAACCCGGTGCTGCGTGAGCGGTACGCCGGCAAGGCCGAACACGTCGTCAACTTCTTCACGTTCATCGCCGAGGAGGTGCGCGAGCTGCTGGCCGAGCTGGGGTTCCGCACCCTGGCGGAGGCGGTCGGGCATGCCGAGCTGCTCGACACCCGGCAGGCGGTGGAGCACTGGAAGGCGTCCGGGCTCGACCTGGCGCCGGTGCTGCACGTACCGGCCCTTCCCGAAGGCACGGCGCGACACCAGTGCGTCGCGCAGGACCACGGCCTGGCCAAAGCACTCGACAACGAGCTGATCGCCCTGTGCCGTCCGGCCATCGAGGACGGCGAGCCCGTCCGGGCGCGGCTCGAGGTCCGCAACGTCAACCGGACGGTTGGCACGATGCTCGGGCACGAGGTCACCAAGGCACATCCCACGGGACTGCCCGACGGCCTGATCGACCTGAGCTTCACGGGCTCGGCCGGTCAGTCGTTCGGCGCGTTCCTCCCGGCTGGCATCACGCTGCGGCTCGAGGGAGACGCCAACGACTACGTCGCCAAGGGTTTGTCCGGCGGCCGCATCGTCGTACGTCCTGACCTCGAATGCTCCTTCGTCGCGGAGGAGCAGATCATCGCCGGCAACGTGATCGCGTACGGCGCGACGGGTGGCGAGGTGTTCATCCGTGGCCAGGTGGGCGAGCGATTCGCGGTGCGGAACTCCGGCGCCTCCCTCGTGGTCGAGGGCGTCGGCGACCACGGGTGCGAGTACATGACCGGTGGTGAGGTCGTCGTGCTCGGCCCGACCGGGCGCAACTTCGGGGCCGGCATGAGCGGGGGAGTGGCCTACGTGCTCGACCTCGACGAGGGCCGGGTCAACCGCGAGCTCGTCGACCTGGCACCGCTCGACGCAGAGACGGCTGACCGGGTACGTCGACTTGTCCAGCAGCACGCCGAGGAGACCGGGTCTCCGGTCGCTGCCGCCCTGACGCTCGAGTGGGCGTCGGCGCGGCACCGTTTCACCGAGGTCATGCCGCGCGACTACCGACGCGTGCTCGAGGCGAAGGCTGCCGCCGAGACCCAGGGCCTGTCCGAGACCGAGACCACCGCCGCGATGATGGGAGCGATTCATGGCTGATCCCCGCGGGTTCCTGACCACGGGCCGCGAGGTCGCGCCACGCCGTCCCGTCGAGGAACGCATCCATGACTGGAACGAGGTGTATCCCGACGACGTCGGACGCACCTTGCTGCCGATCATCACCGCCCAGGCGGGCCGATGCATGGACTGTGGAATCCCGTTCTGCCATCAGGGCTGTCCGCTCGGCAACCTCATCCCCGAGTGGAACGACCTCGTTTTTCGCGACGACTGGGAAGGCGCGATCGAGCGGCTCCATGCCACGAACAACTTCCCGGAGTTCACCGGGCGGCTCTGTCCGGCCCCCTGCGAGACGTCGTGCGTGCTCGGCATCAACCAGGAGCCGGTGACGATCAAGAACGTCGAGGTGGCGATCGTCGACAAGGCCTGGGACGCCGGGTACATCCGACCCCAGCAGGTCGACTGGCTCACGGGCAAGACCGTGGCGGTCATCGGGTCCGGACCCGCAGGGCTCGCGACCGCCCAACAGCTCACCAGGGCCGGTCACACGGTGGCGGTCTACGAGCGGGCCGACGAGATCGGTGGTCTGCTCCGGTTCGGCATCCCCGAGTTCAAGATGGAGAAGCGCCAGCTCGACCGACGCCTGGACCAGATGCGGAAGGAGGGCACGGTGTTCCGGCCGAACGTCGCGGTCGGGGTCGACATCTCGGGTCGGGAGCTGCGCGAGCGGTTCGACGCCGTCGTCCTGGCGACGGGGGCGACCGTCGCGAGGGACCTGCCGATCCTGGGCCGTGAAAGTCGCGGTGTCCACCAGGCCATGGAGTACCTGCCCCAGTCCAACCGCGTCTCCAGCGGCAAAGCCGTCGAAGACCAGATCACGGCTGCCGGCAAGCACGTGGTCGTGATCGGGGGAGGCGACACGGGCGCGGACTGTGTCGGGACTGCGCATCGTCAGGGCGCGGCATCGGTCACTCAGCTGGAGATCCTGCCGCGTCCCGGTGAGGTGCGCGCGCCCGAGCAGCCCTGGCCGACCTACCCGATGACGTACCGGGTCTCGTCGGCGCACGAAGAGGGCGGCGAGCGGGTGTACGCCGTCTCCACCACCGCCTTCAACGCGGACGCGTCGGGTGCGGTGACCTCGCTGACGCTGACCGAGGTGGAGTCACGTGACGGCCGGTTCGAGCCGGTCCCGGGTTCCGAACGCCAGCTTCCCGCAGGGCTGGTCCTGCTCGCGATGGGCTTCACCGGTCCCGAGCCGGACACGGTCGTGGCGCAGCTCGGACTCGACGTCGACGGGCGCGGCAACATCGTGCGTGACCAGACGTACATGACCACGCAGCCGGGCGTCTTCGTGGCCGGGGACGCGGGGCGTGGACAGTCGCTGATCGTGTGGGCCATCGCCGAAGGCAGGTCGGCGGCCGCTGCCGTCGATGCTTACCTGACCGGCTCCACGACGTTGCCGTCCCCGATCCCGCCGACCGCACGACCGCTGGTCGTCTGACTGGCTGTTCCCCAAAACCTGTTGCAGGTGACACCGGTGCTTTGTAGCGTCGCCTGCCATGACCGTGGAGCTCCAGCCTCTTGCGGAGGCTGACGCTGCTGCGCACTGCGCCGGTGAAGACGATCTGACGGTCCGATGGCTGACCGGTGGCTACGGAACAGTCGAGGGCGCGGCCTCCCACTTCGAGGCGCTGGCACGGAATGCCGCCGATCGACGAGGCAAGCGCGGCTTCAGGGTCTGGCTGGACGGGCGCCTGGCAGGATACGTCGACTGTGACCCGGACAACACCGACGGGCTCGAACCAGGTGACGTCAACGTGTCCTACGCCGTCCATCCGTGGGCACGCGGACAAGGGGTGGCCGTCGCAGCGGTACGACAGATCTGCCGGTTCGTCCGGGAGAACCGGATCGGCTCCCGGGCGGCGATCCGGGTCGCGCCCGAGAACAAGGCTTCAGTCCGAGTTGCCGAGAAGTGCGCGTTCACGTACGTCGGTGAGTTCGCGTCCGCTACCGACAGGCACGACGACGGACGTCCTGTCACGCTCAGCTTGTACGTGCTGGCTCTCTGACCCAGAACGTCGACGCCGGCCGCGGTCTCGTCGGTGGACGCGGCGCGGCGGCCCGTGTCGGTACTTGTAGGCTCATGGCCGTGCGGAGAGCAAAGATCGTGTGCACCCTAGGGCCGGCCACGTCCACCCCGGAGAAGATCCGCGCGCTGGTGGATGCCGGCATGAACGTGGCGCGGCTCAACCTCAGTCATGGCAGCTACGCCGACCACGAGTCCGTGTACAAGATGGTGCGCGCGGCGTCGGACGAGACCGGCAAAGCAGTGGGTATCCTCGTCGACCTCCAAGGCCCGAAGATCAGGCTGGGCCGCTTCAGGGACGGCCCGGTCCAGGTAGCCGCGGGCGCCGAGTTCACGATCACGACCCGAGACGTGGTCGGCGACGTCACCATCTGCTCCACGACATACACGAACCTGCCCGGCGACGTGCAGGCGGGCGACGAGATCCTCATCGACGACGGCAACGTGCGGCTCTGCGCCACGTCGGTGACGGGCACCGACGTGGTGACGAGGGTCGAGGTCGGGGGCACGCTCAGCAACAGCAAGGGAATCAACCTGCCCGGAGTCGCGGTCAGCGTGCCGGCGATGAGTGAGAAGGACATCGATGACCTGCGGTGGGCGCTGCACCTGCGCGCCGACATGGTTGCCTTGTCGTTCGTGCGGTCAGCTGAGGACGTCAAGGACGTCCGCCGCGTGATGGATGAAGAGCAGCAGTGGATCCCGGTCATCGCGAAGATCGAGAAACCCCAGGCGATCGACCACATCGACGAGATCATCGCCGCCTTCGACGGGGTCATGGTCGCGCGCGGGGACCTCGGCGTCGAGATGCCGCTCGAGGACGTCCCCTTCTTGCAGAAGCGCGTGGTCGAGGCGGCTCGGCGCAACGCAAAACCTGTCGTGGTGGCGACGCAGATGCTCGAGTCGATGATCTCGTCGCCGCGCCCGACCCGGGCCGAGGCCTCCGACGTCGCCAACGCTGTGCTCGACGGCGCGGATTCCGTCATGCTGTCGGGGGAGACCAGCGTAGGCGACTACCCGATCGAGACCGTGCGGACGATGGCCCGCATCATCGAGTCCACCGAGGACCACGGACTCGCCCGGATGGCCGCGATCCAGTGGGAACCGCATACGCGGGGCGGCATCATCGCCAAGGCGGCGGCCGAGGTCGCTGAGCGGATCGGGGCAAAGTACCTCGTGGCCTTCAGCCAGACAGGCGACACTGCTCGTCGGTTGTCGCGCTACCGTTCCGAAGTCCCCGTCCTCGCCTTCACGCCTGAACCCGTCGTGCGCTCTCAGCTGGCCTTGACCTGGGGCATCGAGACGTTCCTCGGTGATCAGGTCGACCACACTGACGAGATGGTCATGCAGGTCGACCGTGCCCTGCTCGACATCGGCCGATGCGAGCAGGGGGAGCTCGTTGTCATCGTCGCGGGCAGCCCCCCGGGGATTCCCGGCTCGACCAATGCCTTGCGCATCCACCGCATGGGTGATGCGATCAACGGCGTGGCACCGGCATACCGCACCCAGTAGCAGGGCAGGATCGGAGCCGATGTCTGCTCGTTCGAGTTCGCCGCGCCGGGCGCGGCGCGCATGGATCGCTGTCGCAGCAGCGACGACCTGCCTGTTGGCCGCGTGCGGTCAGACCCCCTCGACGTCGGGACCGACCGCCACCCAACGCCCGGTGTCGTCGGTCTCGTCGGTGACGCGGTCGACGGTGCATGCCACCGACCCCATCTCCCGACGGATCGCACACCTGAGCCTGCGAGACCGGGTCCGCCAGCTGGTCGTGGTGGGCTTCGGAGGGACCCGGGCACCGACCCGCATGATTCACACCCTGCACCCGGGCGGTCTCATCTACTTCTCCTCGAATCTGAGGACTAGCCGGCAGATCAGGGTGATGTCGCAGCGGGCCCAGCGGGCGTCGCGGCGGTCGGGGCAGCCGCTGTTGATCATGACCGACCAGGAGGGTGGGCCCGTGACGCGGCTGCCGGGGACCACCAACGTGCCCGGCGGAGCGGAGTTCCACGGCCATGCCCGGTGGGCCCGGCGGACTGCGGTTCGCACCGCTCACGACCTGATGGCGGTGGGCATCAACCTCGATCTCGCTCCCGTCGCGGACGTGAACACCGTCGGGCATCGAGGGGTGATCGGGTCACGGTCGTTCTCGTCGCATCCAGCAGTCGCGGCACGACTCGTGCGCGCTCAGGTGTGCGGTTACCACCAGGGCGGCGTGGCAGCCACCGTCAAACACTTCCCCGGGCACGGGTCGACCACGACCGACAGCCACCGTCGACCCGCGAAAATCCGGGAGAGTCGGCACCGCTGGCACGTCACGGATCTGCCCCCGTTCCTCCGTGCGGTCAGAAGCGGGGTGGACGTGGTGCTGCTGGGCCATCTCGCGTTCCCGGCGATGGACCCCTCAGGTCTGCCGGCCACCATCTCGCCTCGACTGGACCGGCGACTCCTGCGGCAGCAGGTCGGCTTCGACGGCGTCGTCATGACCGATGCCCTCAACATGGGTGGCATCACGGCGTACGGAAGCAGCGGCTCCATCGCCGTCCGCGCGATCCGGTCGGGTGTCGATCTGCTGCTCATGCCGCCGCACCCGGTGTCAGCCGTCCACGCGCTGGTGTCGGCCGTGCGGCACGGCCGCGTGAGCGAGGGGCGGCTCAACGTGTCGGTCCGCCGCATCCTGGAGCTCAAGAAGCGGCTGGGCCTGTTCCGGTCGTCCGCACGCCTGCATCAGTGCCGGTGACATCTCCCATTACCCGTGACGACGTGGTGACATTCCGTGCATAACTCTTGTCCGTTTCGCGGCGTTATCAACTTGTGATCTGCTGCTGGCTGGGGTAGGGAGGAGTTATGACAATCTCACCGGAAGACCCCCTGAAATATCACGGTGGCCACGCCGAGGACTTGTTCCGTGAGGAGCGCGAACGCGGCCACACCATGACCGAGGACGAGACATTGTTTGCTCCCGGTGGCTACGACGACCGGCAGTTGGATGCCGGCCGGTCCGCGCATGATGAGCAGGAGGAGCAGGAGGAGGCTGCGGGGCAACCGTCGGACCAGCCAGCCGACGCGTCGTCTGAGCGGACCTGAGCGCCCTAAGCATCGGCCTGGAGTGCCCTGGGTGGGAGTCGAACCCACACTGTACGGGTTTTGAATCCGTCTTCTCTGCCGGTTGGAATACCAGGGCGCGGTCATACCGTATCCGGCCCGTCGGCCGCCGACCAAGTCGCAACGATAACCTCGGTAGGTGACCGATGACACCGCCGTGAGCACCCCCCGAGAGGCCCCCCCGCGGGTTGTGATCGCCGAGGACGAAGCGCTCATCAGGCTCGACCTCGCCGAGATGCTCGCCGAGGAAGGCTATGAGGTCGTCGGCCAGGCAGGTGACGGCCAGCAGGCGATCGAGCTCGTCGACGAGCATCGTCCCGATCTCGTCGTCCTGGATGTGAAGATGCCGAAGCTGGACGGCATCTCGGCCGCGGCCCACATCGCCGAGCGACGCATCGCCCCGGTCGTGATCCTGACGGCGTTCAGCCAACGCGACCTCGTCGAGCGAGCGCGGGACGCGGGCGCGATGGCGTATCTGGTCAAGCCGTTCGGTAAGAACGACCTGGTGCCCGCGATCGAGATGGCCAGGTCGCGCTTCGCGGAGCTCCAGCAGCTCGAGCACGAGGTGGCGGACCTCGCGGAGCGGCTCGAGACCCGCAAGCTCGTCGACCGCGCCAAGGGCATCCTTCAGCAAGAGTTGTCGATCAGCGAGCCCGACGCCTTTCGGTGGATACAGAAAACTGCCATGGATTTGCGGCTTTCTATGCGTGATGTTGCCGAAGGGGTCACGACCCACGGACTGGATGTCACGAAATGACAACGACGGGTGCGCCACGAGGGGCGATTCGCTGATTCACGCGCGTGAACGCGCTAGGTTCACATGATCCAACCCTAGGCTGGCGCACCCGTCGGCAGGTCAATCTTCACATCGGAGTGTCCATGATCCGTCCCACTCGCGTCGCACAGTTCGTAGCGGTTTCCGCTGCGGCTGCGCTGGTCCTTGCCTCGTGTGGCAGCGACAACAACAACAGCAGCACAGGGAACACCACGACCCCCACTGAGTCGTCCACACCACCGGCAAACGCCGGCCCGCTCGTCCTCGGCGCCCTGCTGCCGCAGAGCGGCGACCTCGCCTTCCTCGGCCCCCCGCAGTTCGCGGGTGTGCAGCTGGCCGTCGACGACATCAATGCTGCGGGCGGAGTCCTGGGCAACCCGGTCAAGCTCGTCAAGGCAGACGAGGGCGACGGAACGCCCGACGTCGCGAGCGGATCGGCTGACAAGCTGCTCAACGCCGGCGTCAGTGCTGTGATCGGAGCAGCAGCCTCGACCATCACGCTGGCCGTCATCGACAAGTTCGTCGGAGCCGGCGTCGTGGAGATGTCGGGTTCGAACACGTCCCCGGCCCTCGACACCTATGACGACAAGGGACTGTACTTCCGCACGGCGCCTTCGGACGCCTTGCAGGGTTCGGTGCTCGGCAACCTGATCGTGCAGGACGGCTTCAAGAACGTGGCCATCCTGGCGCGTCAGGACTCCTACGGTGAGGGCCTGGCCAAGCAGCTCGACACGACGCTGAAGGACCAGGGCGCGACGGTGGCGGCGAACGAGCTCTACTCGGCCGACGCCACCAACTACACCGCGGAGATCAACAAGATCGCGGCGGCCAAGCCGGACGCGCTCGCCCTGATCTCGTTCGCGGAGGCCAAGAAGATCATCCCAGGCCTCATCGCCAAGGGCATCGGGCCGCAAGACATCCAGCTGTATCTGGTGGATGGCGACACGGCCGACTACTCGAAGGACTTCGCGCCCGGCACGCTCGCCGGTACGAAGGCGACCTTCCCGTCGACGCCTGAGGCTGACCCGGGCTTCCAGAAGTCGCTGCTGAAGATCAACCCGAAGTTGAAGGACTTCACCTACGCCCCGCAGGTCTACGACGCGTGCCGTGATGATCGCCCTCGCGGCGACAGCAGCGAAGGACACCTCAGGCGAGGGGATCGCGTCGCAGATCATTGCGGTCTCCAAGGACGGCACGAAGTGCACGTCGTACGCCGACTGTGTCGCCCTGCTCGACCAGGGTGAGGACATCGACTACGACGGCAAGTCCGGGCCGGTCGACCTCAACGACAGCGGAAGCGTGTCCAAGGCGACGATCGGTATCCAGCTGTACGGCAAGGACAACACGTACAAGCAGGTCGACTCGGTGACAGGTGTCTTGAACTGATCCCGCAGTCATGAGCGAAGGGCCCGGCCGAGTGGCCGGGCCCTTCGTCGTCCTGCTCCTGGTGAGCCGAGCGCGCACGCGGTCTCGAAGAGGGCAGGTGCTACTTCTTGGCCAGCGTGCCGAGGTACAGCTCGATCACCTTGGGATCATTGGCGAGATCGCGACCGGTGCCGGTGTACGCGTTGCGTCCCTGGTCCAACACGTAGGCGCGGTCGCAGATCTGCAGACAACGAGCGGCGTTCTGCTCGACCATCACCACGGAGACGCCCGCCCGGTTGATCCGACGGGTCTGCACGAAGACTTCGTCCTGGAGCACGGGGGAGAGGCCCGCTGACGGCTCGTCGAGCAGCAGCACCGAGGGCTCCATCATCAGCGCGCGTCCCATCGCCACCATTTGGCGCTCGCCGCCGGACAACGAGCCAGCACGCTGCTTGCGACGGTCGCGCAGAGCCGGGAAGAGCTCGGACACGAAGTCGAAGCGACGTCGGAAGATCTTCGGGTTCTGGTAGGTCCCCATCTCGAGGTTCTCCTCGATCGTGAGCGATGGGAACACGTTGTTGGTCTGCGGCACGAAGCCGATGCCGGAGCTCACCAGGACGTCGGCGCGTTGGTTGGTGATGTCCTTGCCCTTGAGCGTGACCGTGCCGGTTCGGATCTTGACGAGTCCGAACAGGGCCTTGAGCAAGGTCGACTTGCCGGCTCCGTTCGGGCCGATGATGCCGACCAGCTCGCCCTCCTGGCAGTACAGGTCTGCACCGTTGAGAATGTTGACGCCGGGCAGGTAGCCGGCGATGAGGTCATCGGCCCGCAGGATCGCGCCCTCGGCCACCTGCAGATGGGTCTCGCGCGCCGCGGAGTCGGCCTGGTCAGACATCGTCGTCGTCCTTTGCGTCGGCGATGCCGAGCTCCTGGTCCGCTTCCGCCAGGATCTGCTCCTCGACCTCGAACGTGAGCTCCGTGTCGTGGTGCGCACCTAGGTAGGCGTCGATCACCCGTTGGTCGGCCATGACGGTGTCCGGCGGACCCTCGGAGATGATCTGACCCTGAGCCATCACGATCACCCAGTCGGAGATGTCGCGCACCATGTCCATGTCGTGCTCGACGAAGAGCACGGTCATGCCGTCTTCGCGCAGTGACTTCACATGGCCGAGCAGGGACTGCTTGAGGGCTGGGTTGACCCCGGCCATCGGCTCGTCGAGCATGACGAGCGTCGGCTCCACCATCAGCGAGCGTGCCATTTCCAGCAACTTGCGCTGACCGCCGGACAGGGACCCAGCGAAGTCCTCGCTCTTCGTGTCCAGCTTGAAGCGAGCGAGCAGCGACTCTGCCCGGGCGGTGTTCGCCTTCTCCTGCCCCAACCAGAACGGTCGGATCATCGCTTTGAGCACGCTCTCGCCGGACTGCCCGGTGGCGCCGAGGCGCATGTTCTCGATGACGGTCAGCCGTGACAGCACCTTCGTCAGCTGGAACGTCCGGACCATCCCTCGACGGGCCACCTGGTAGGCCGAGACGCCCTTCAGGCTGCGACCGTCGAACGACCAGTCGCCCTCGTCGGGCTTGTCGAAACCGGTGAGCAGGTTGAAGAACGTCGTCTTGCCGGCACCGTTGGGACCGATGAGCGCCGTGATGACACCGCGCTGGATCTCGACGTGCTCGACGTTGACGGCAGTGAGTCCACCGAACTTGCGCACGATGCCGTCAGCGATCACGATCGGGTCAGGCTTCTTGGCACCGGGTTCGCGCTCGACGTCCGCCAGAGCACGCCGGGCGGCCTCGACCGAGGCGTCTGTGTGCGGGATTTCCTGAACTGTCGTGGTGCCCGCGTCGGTCGTGCCGTCAGCGGAAACGGTGGCAGCGTCGTCGTCAGCGGCCATCGATGGCCAACTCCCTTCGGTCTCCGAAGATCCCTTGTGGCCGGAAGATCATCAACAGCATGAGGGCGAGGCCCATGAAGATGAAGCGCATCAGGCTCGCCTGTTCGGAGTTCATGATCGACGCCGGGATGAGCGGGCTGTTCCCGCTGGTGGCGTCGGAGAAGAACAGGTCGAGGAAGTTGATGAGGAACCAGAAGATGATGGCACCCACGACCGGCCCGAAGACCCGTGCAGCTCCGCCGACGAGGAGCACGGTGTAGGCGAAGAACGTTGTGTCAGTGGCGAACTGCGACGGATTGATGGCCGCAGTCTGCAGGGCCGACATGAAACCCGCGAGGGCACCGAACAGGCCACCGATGATCAACGACTGCATCTTGTACCAGTAGACGTTCTTGCCGAGGCTGCGAACCGCGTCCTCGTCCTCGCGGATCGCCTTGAGCACCCGCCCCCAGGGGCTGCGCATCAGCAGGAACACCACGAGGCAGCTCGCGGCCACCAGGATCCAGCCCACGGTGAGCACCCAGAAGTCGTACGGACGCCAGGTGGCGATCCCGATGTCGACCGACGAGGAGTACGGGTTGAGGCTGCGGAAGGGGCCGACGAACGACTGGAGGCCGTCCTGGCCGCCGAACTGGTCCTTGAGACTGACCGAGCCGAGTGTCTGGCGGATGATCTCCGCCGCCGCGATCGTGACGATGGCCAGGTAGTCGGCGCGCAGGCGCAGGGTCGGCACTCCCAGCAGGAGCGCCAACACCACGGTGGCTGCGAGACCCACCACGATGCCCAACCAGAAGGACAGTCCCCACGTGGCCACCAGAGAGGCAAGCGCATAGGCCGCCACCGCCATGAACCCGGCCTGGCCGAAGTTCAGCAGCCCGGTGTAACCGAAGTGCACGTTGAGGCCGATGGCAGCGAGACAGAAGACGATGGCGGGGGGTCCGAGCCCTTGCTGGAAGGCGCCGGTGATCATGTCAGACCAGTTCATGGGTTCTCCTCGCCTCAGCCGATTCGCTCGGGTCGGCCGAGCAGCCCCTGGGGACGGATGAGCAGGACGACGATCAGCACGCCCAGCGCGCCCACGAACTTGAGCTCGGAGGGGATGATCAGCGTCGAGACCTCGATGAAGATCCCGATGACGTATGCACCGAGGATGGCACCCCAGATCGTCCCGAGACCGCCGAGCACGACCGCGGCGAAGATCAGCAACAGGATCTTGAAGCCCACCTGGTAGTCGAAGCCCTGCGTCATCCCGAGCAGGAAGCCGGCCAACCCGGCCAGGGCCGCGCCGCCGGTCCAGACGACTGAGATCACCCGGTCGACGTTGATGCCGGACGACGACGCGAGCGCCGGATTGTCTGAGACAGCCCGGGTCGCTTTGCCTGTCCGCGTGTACTGCAGCGCCGAGGTCACGAGCAGCAGAACGATCACGCACACGATCGTGACGATGAGGTCCTTGGGCGTCAGGCTGATCACGCCGATGGTCCACGGTCTCACCGTGGCGTACTGGCTGTAGAGATTGGTCTCGGCCCCGGCGAGGTACTGGTAGAGGTTGCGCAGGAAGATCGACAGGCCGATGCTGACGATCATCATCGCGACCAGGCCGGTGCCGCGTCGTCGCAGAGGTCGCCACAGCACGGCGTCCTGAGTGAACCCGAAGGCGCCGGAGACCACCGTGGCCAGCAGTCCGGCCACGATCACCGGGATCCCCCACCCGGCGTCGAAGCCGTACGCGACGATGGCGCCGAACGTGACCAGCTCACCATGGGCGAAGTTCGTGAGCCCCGTCGTACCGAAGATCATCGAGAGGCCGAGCGCAGCCAGAGCCAGGATCGAGCTGAAGACCAGCCCGCCGATCAACAGCTGCAGCCCTTGCTCGTACCACGGCGTCGGCGGGTTGAGGTCGGGGCCGATCGGGAAGATGAAGGCCAGGTTGCCCTCGAGGTTGATCTGCCTGGTGTTCTCCACCTGCTTGGGGTTGGTGAGGACCGAGCCCTCCGGCAGCGTGCCCTCGTCGATCTTGACGGTGATCGTCTTGCCGAGGTTGTCGATCGAGCTGCCCGGAAGTGGGATGACGAACGTCCCGTCGTCGCCCGACGTCGCCTCTCCGAGGACGTCACCCGTGCTCGCGTCGAGGACCGTGACCTGGACGCCGGCCACGCGCGTACAGGGGTTCGTGCGGAAGTCGTTGAGCTGGCCCACCACCTGGATGACGTTGTCGACCTTGGGGAACTTGGCGATCGGGCACTTGTTGGGCTTGGCGGCATCGGCAGGTGCCCCCATGGCCCCCAGCGTCACGACCGCGATCAGCGCGACCAGCACAGTGGCGAACAGACTCGCGGGACGCACTCGCACGGGTGACTCCTGTCAGGGCTGCGTGGCGTTGCCGGCGCGACGGGCACTCCAGGGGCCGGGGAGTCGTTCGCGCTTGGCCCGGACTATAGCGAGGAACGTGCGGTAAAGAACGTCACACCCGAGATTGCGTCCGAATTGCGAAGAGGCCATCGGTGAGTCACCTCCATGAGGCGACGATCTCGGTGAGAACCGGGGCGACCAGCAGCGCCGGCAGCAGGTCGCCGACCGGCACCTGCTTGATCTGCAACAGGCGCAGTCCGACACCTACGAGCAAGAGCCCCCCAGTGGCCGTGAGGGCTACCAGGTGCGCCTCCGGAAGGAAGTCTCCGGCCAACGCGCCGAGCAACGTCAACGAGCCCTGCACGACGCCGACCACGATCGCGGAGGCAGCGACACCCCAGCCGAACGACGAGGCGAAGGCGATGGCGGCGAAGCCGTCCAGCGTCGCCTTGAGCAGCAGCTGGTCCGCACCGTTGCCGAGGCCGTCGGACAGGGAGCCGAGCACCGTGAGAGGCCCGATGCAGAACAGCATCGAGGCCGCGACGAAACCTTCGACGAAGCGCCGCCGACCCGCCGAGTCCGTGTCGCGCGCCAGCCGCCGCTGCAGCCAGCTGCCGAGCGACTCGAGGCGGTACTCGATCCGCAGCAGTGACCCAGCGATCCCGCCGATGAGCAGTGACCCCAGCACGATGAGGACCGGCGCCGAGTCGCCGACGGCCGCGCTCAGCACGGGCTTGGTGACCGTCATCGCCGACAGCGCCGCCACCAGCAGCGTCACGAGGCCGAGGGCGTCAGTGACCACGTCGCGGGTGCGCTGCGGCAACCGGTTGCCAAGGAGTACGCCGATACCCGAGCCGACCAGGACGGTCGACACGTTGACCACGGTTCCGATGCCACGAAACACGTTGAGGGCTCCCTCCCGGTGGGCTCGGACGAGGTCGGTTTGGGCGGATATACGGGGAGGCGTCCCGCCCTGCCGGAGCGGGGAAGTCGCGAACTTCCCGACTCGGGTAGCAGGACAGGATTGTCCGGTCGTAGTCTGTTCCGCGCAGCACTGCTCGCCAGAGCCTAACCGGCACTCCCGAGGCGGCTGCGACCACTGACCACTCGGGGGGGTGAGATCTGGAGGGATCATGACCCGAGGCCCGGTCACCGTTCGCGATGCACGCCCCAGTGATGCCCTGGCGCTGCAGGCCATCTGGCAGGACTTCACTGCCGACGATGTCCGCGGCCATACCGCTGACCTGTCCTGCGCCGAGACCGAGCGGGCGGTCATGCGTCTGGAGACTGACCCCTGCGAGCGGCTGCTGGTGGCGGTGATCGACGGTGAGCCGGTCGGTGTCGCGCACCTGCGGCGGGCACCAGTCTCACCCATCCACGACGAGGACGCGGTCCACGTCGGCTACCTGCATGTGCTGAGCGGCTATCGCCGGCGCGGCGTCGGCAAACATCTCCTGGAGGCGGCGGCGGACTGGGCCGACGAGAAGGATTCCAAGCACATCGTGGCGTCCGTGGCGGCGGCGGCCCGTGACGCCAACCGGTTCCTCGCCCGGCTCGGCCTCGGTCAGGTGGCGATCGTCCGCGCGTCGACGGTCGCCGGCCTCCGGTGCAAGCTCAGCGGCGCCGCAGCACCCAAGGCGGTCCGCACGAACGTGATCGCCGCTCGCCGCCTCATGCGGCGTACCAAGGTCACTTCCTAGGAGCCTGCGCGGTCAGTCCCGCTTGGGAACGAGCTGGCAGGTGATGCGCGCCGTACAGATCCGGTGTCCCGCCTCGTCGCTGATGACGATCTCGTAGCACGCCATGCTGCGGCCGAGATGCACCGGCGAGGCGACGCCGGTCACCACTCCGTCGGCGACGGCGCGGTGATGGGTTGCGTTGATGTCGACCCCGACCGCGACCTTGTCCGGATAGCCGTGCAGTGTCGCCCCGATCGAGCCGAGGCTCTCGGCGAGCACGCACGATGCGCCGCCGTGCAGCAGCCCGAAGGGCTGGCGGTTGCCCTCGACCGGCATGGTGCCGACGACACGTTCGGCACTGGCTTCGCTGATGCGGATGCCCATCCGGTCATGGATGGTCGCGACTTCACCCAGCACGTCCGCCAGGTCGGGCTGTTCGGGCGCCATCTGCGTCTCCCACGTCGGTCCGATGTCGGAGACCCAGACTAGGGTTGGGCCGTGGCTGCCACCGACTCGACCTCCACCGGCACTCCCTCGACACCAGCTGGCACCCGTCCCGTCCTGCTGCTCCTCGACGGGCACTCGCTGGCCTACCGGGCCTTCTTCGCCCTGCCGGTCGAGAACTTCTCGACCACGACCGGGCAGCCGACCAACGCGGTCTACGGCTTCACCTCGATGCTCATCAACGTCCTGCGCGACGAAGCCCCGACCCATATCGCCGTGGCCTTCGACGTGTCGCGCCAGACGTTCCGCTCCGAGGAGTACGCCGACTACAAGGCCAACCGGTCCAAGAGCCCCGACGAGTTCAAGGGCCAGGTGTCGCTCGTCAAGGAGGTGCTCGACGCACTCCGCGTCGTCACCGTCGAGAAGGACGGTTTCGAGGCCGACGACGTGATCGCCACGCTGGCGACCCAGGCCGAGTCGGCCGGCTTCGACGTGCTGATCTGCAGCGGTGACCGCGACGCGTTCCAGCTCGTCAGCGACCACGTGACGGTCCTCTACCCGCGCAAGGGAGTCTCAGACCTGGCGCGGATGACTCCGGCTGCAGTGTTCGACAAGTACGGCGTCCAGCCGGACCGCTATCCCGACCTGGCGGCCATGGTCGGTGAGACCAGCGACAACCTGCCCGGCGTACCGGGCGTCGGGCCCAAGACGGCTGCCAAGTGGCTCGCGCAGTTCGGTGGGCTCGACGAGATCGTTGCTCGCGTCGACGAGATCACCGGCAAGGCGGGTGAGTCGATGCGCGAGCATCTCGCCGACGTCATCCGCAACCGGCGCATCAACCAGCTCGTCCGCGACCTCGACCTTCCGGTAGGGCCGCCCGAGCTGCTGCAGCAGGCCTGGGACCGCGACGAGGTGCACACGATCTTCGACGGGCTGGAGTTCCGGGTTCTGCGCGACCGGCTCTTCGCCACGCTGTCGGCCGACGAACCCGAGATCGCACCCGGCACCGAGGTCGACGGCCGGCAGCTCGCGGCCGGCGAGCTCGCCGGTTGGCTGGCCGACCATGCTGGCGAGGGCAGTCTGACCGGCCTCGAGGTCCACGGGCAGTGGGGGGCAGGCACGGGTCACCTCAGCTCGCTGGCGCTGGCCGACCAGTCAGGGAGCGCGGCCTGGCTCGAGGTCAACGACATCAGCGTCGAGGACGAGGCGCTGCTCGCCGATTGGCTCGCGGACCCCGCCCGCCCGAAGGTGCTGCACGACGCCAAGGGCCCCATGCTGGCGCTGGCTGCTCGCGGCTGGCCGTTGGCGGGGCTGGCCGCAGACACGGCCCTGTCGGCATACCTCTCCCATCCCGACCAGCGCTCCTACGACCTGGCCGATCTCACGCTCCGCTACCTGCACCGCGAGCTGAAGGGCACGGCTGCCGCCAGTGACCAGCTCACCCTCGACCTCGATGGTGACTCGGCCGAGGCGCAGGAGCTGATGCAGAAGGCGAACGCGGTCGTCGACCTGTCGGCAGCGCTCGAGACCGAGCTCGCGACCCGTGGCGGTTCGTCGCTGCTCGCCGACGTCGAGCTGCCGTTGGTCGATGTGCTGGCGCGCATGGAGCAGGTCGGCATCGGCACCGACGTCGACCACCTCAGCGCGCTCGAGGCGCAGTTCGCCGGCCGGGTCAAGCAGGCTGCCGACGAGGCGTACGCCGTCATCGGCAAGCAGATCAACCTCGGTTCACCCAAGCAGCTGCAGGTGGTGCTCTTCGACGAGCTCGCCATGCCCAAGACCAAACGCACCAAGACCGGCTACACCACCGACGCCGAGGCGCTGCAAGCGCTCTACGACAAGACCGAGCATCCGTTCCTGCAGCACCTGCTCGTCCACCGCGATGCCACCCGGCTGCGGCAGACGGTCGAGGGATTGCTCAAGACGGTCGCCGAGGATGGTCGCATCCACACGACGTTCAACCAGATGATCGCGGCGACCGGACGGCTGTCGTCGACCGAGCCGAACCTGCAGAACATCCCGATCCGCACCGAGGAGGGGCGCCGCATCCGGGAGGCCTTCGTGGTCGGTGCGGGCTTCGAGTCGCTGCTCACTGCCGACTACAGCCAGATCGAGATGCGCATCATGGCGCACGTGTCCGACGACGCGGGGCTGATCGCGGCCTTCCACTCCGGCGAGGACTTCCATTCGGTGATGGCAGCGCGGGTCTTCAGTGTCGATGCGGCCGACGTCAGCCATGCCCAGCGCTCCAAGATCAAGGCGATGAACTACGGCTTGGCCTACGGTCTGTCGTCCTACGGACTGAGCCAACAGCTGAAGATCGAGACCAGTGAGGCCCGCGGTCTCATGGACGAGTACTTCGAGCGCTTCGGTGGCGTGCGCGACTATCTCCACGGGGTCGTCGAGGAGGCCCGTCGGTCCGGCTTCACCGAGACCCTGCTGGGGCGTCGACGCTATCTGCCCGACCTGACCAGCGACAACCGACAGCGTCGCGAGATGGCCGAGCGGATGGCACTCAACGCGCCGATCCAGGGCAGCGCCGCCGACATCATCAAGGTCGCGATGCTGCGGGTCGACGCGGCGCTGGCGGCTGAGAAGCTGGCGTCGCGCATGCTGCTGCAGGTGCATGACGAGCTCGTGTTCGAAGTGGCGTCCGGCGAACGCGAAGCCCTCGAGTCGCTCGTACGTCGCGAGATGGCGTCTGCGGCCGACCTGGCGGTGCCACTGGAGGTGTCAGTCGGGGTGGGCCGCACCTGGCATGAGGCTGGTCACTAGACCCACGCCGGCCGCGACGACGATCATCAGGGTCACGAGGCCGGTGACAGTGCCGAGCAGCGGGATGGACACCCCCGCGATCAGGGCGGCACCGATCCAGAGGACGTACGTCGCGTGCGACTGGCCGGCGATCGTGTCGTAGACCAGGATCTGCAACGCCGCGAAGATCGTGCCCTCGATCGCGAACAGCCATGCGACCTGCCCAAGGTCGGCGTACTCGCTGCCGCCGGCAAACGCCACCGCGAGGTCGGGCAGCAGCCATGCGCCGAGGACTGCCAACGCGCCCAGGCCGATGACGGTGAGCATCGGCCGCAGCCATGGTCGGCCCGACCGGTCGACCGCCATCGTCGGAAACGCCACGACCAGCACGAACGTCGGCAGGAACAGGCAAGTCTTGACGAGGATCGCTCCGGCGGCGTAGATGCCGGCGTTGGTGCTGTCGAACAGGTGGCGCGCGAGCAGGACGTCGAGGTTGGTGAACACGAAGAACGCCAGCAGGGTGTGCCCGTTCCTCCAGAGCTCGCCCAGCAACGGCGCATGGTCGCTGTCCGGAGACGCGGGGGGCAGCCGCGTCGTCGCCGCGCCGACGATGAAGGGGAGCAGGCTGCCGACGGCGAGTCCGATCATCGCGGAGCGCAGTGTCGGGTCGATCAGCATCGCGGTGGCCCCGCCGAGCAGTCGCCCGGCGCCCAACGCCGCATAGATCGCTGCGAGCGCCGACCAACGGCGTTGCCCCTGGGTGATCCCCGCGTAGGCGCCCATCATCGTGGTCGGCACGGTGGAGAACGCCACCATGCTGCCCGCCACCGGGTCGTCGAGATGCAGCAGCGAGTCGATGAGCGGCGTCAGCAGCAGCAGGAGCAGGCCGATCATCGCGGTGATGCGGGCGCAGCTGAGCAACACGTCACGGATCACGGCGGCCTCATGGTGCGCCGGGCAGGTCGCCAGCCGACGCGCGGCAGTCGCCTGCACCGCCAGCGATCCCACGGCTCCGACGATGAGGATGCCGAGCAGCGCACTCACGCCGCCGAAGTCAGACGGCCCGAGAACGTGCGCCGCGAGCAGGGTGAACGCGTAGGCCAGGGCGTTCATGGCCATCATGCCCAGGGCCACCACACCCGTCGCCTTGACCGGAGTCAGCGGTCCCGGAGTCGTGGCGGCGTCCGACGACGTCCCCGTCGCTCCCGGCACGCGCTCCATACGGGACAGTCTGCCCGAGGGCATGCGCGCAGAGGCGAGCTCAGGGCGTGTCGGACCCTTGTCGCAACCGCCGCCGCTCAGGGCTTGCGGGTGAGGAAGATCGCCGTGCCAGGGAGCAGGCTCCCGCGAACCGGGCCCCAGCCGCCCCAGACGCGATCGTGCCCGGCCGGCCACGTCGGCTCCACGAGGCGCTGGAGTCGCAGTCCACTGGCCTCGATGGCGCCGACCCAGTCGCCCATCGTGTGGTGTGGCTCGACATACGACGGGGCACCGTCAGGGCCAACCTCGACGTATGACGAACGGTCGAAGTAGGAGCGGATGATCGTCAGGCCGTTGTGGCTCGGGTCGTCGGGAAACATCCGCCGGACCGGATGCACCACGGAGAATGCGAACAGCCCGCCCGGGCTCAGTACCCGGGTCACCTCGGTGACCGCCCGCACGATGTCGACGACGAACGGCAAGGCCCCGAAGGCGGAGGCGACCACGTCGAACGAGCCATCGGCGAAGGGCAACCGGCTCACGGACCCACAGACGACCGGAACCGTGAGGTCGGTGTCCGCGTCGATGCGGTGGGAGTGCTGCAGCTGACGGAAGGAGAGGTCGAGACCGATCGCCGTTGCGCCGTTCAGCCGCAGCCAGCGTGCACATTGCGCGGCGCCGCAGCCGAGGTCGAGGGCCCGTCGGCCGGAGACGTCTCCGAGCAGGTGGGCGGTTGCCTCGTCGAGGCCCTCGGGGCACCAGATGAAGCGCGTGTCTCCCAGGAAGGCGCCGTGCTCACGTTGGTAGTCGTCCGCCTCCGCGTCCCAGTCCGCGCGGTTGGCGGCCTCGGCCTCCGCGTCCCCGACCTCCCGGTAGGCACTCCCGCTGCCCACCCCGTCGCTGCCCACCCCGTCACTGCCCACCCCGTCACTGCCCACCCCCGCACCCTATGTGCCCAGTCCTGGCCGTGCGTTTGCCTAGTGCACAAGCCACTTGGCCTGTGCACTAGGCAAACGTGCCGATGGGACTCCAGGTTTGCCTTGCGCTAGTATGCCGCCGGCGCGTCCGGTCCGAGCGTCGGCCGCACGAGTGCGCGAACCGGGCCGTACGCCGACGCCGTACGCCGATGCATCGACGGGAGCGCGCCGTCGATCCTCAGCCGCCGCGTCTGCCTCGTGATCCAGCCAGTTGCTGTCCTCACTACGCGAACCTGCCTAGTTCACAGTCCAGCTGGCTTGTGAACTAGGCAAACGCACCGCTAGACGGAGGCGGCGAGGGTGGGACCGGCGGCGGCGGAGACTTTCAGGGAGAGCAGGTGGTCGGCCCGGGTCCGACCCAGGTTGACGGCCGCGATCGGAAGGCCGAGACGGTCAGCAGCCAGCGCGTACCGGTAGCCGGAGTGGACCATCAGCGACGACCCCACCACGAGCATCGCGTCGGAGCGGGACAGCGCCGCCGTCGCCTGGGTATGACGCCAGGCCGGCACGTTCTCACCGAAGAACACGACGTCAGGTTTGACCACGCCTCCGCACCGCGGACAGTCCGGGACCACGAACCCCGAGAAGTCGAGACCATCGAGATCCGCGTCACCATCGGGAGCAACCGGTGCGTCCAGCGCAGTCCAGTCGGCGTTCAGGTCCTCGAGATGTAGCTGCCAGGCGGCCCGCGCCGACGTGTGCCGGCAGGACAGGCACGCGACCCGGTCGAGCCGGCCGTGCAGGTCGACCACGCGCCGTGAGCCGGCGGCCTGGTGCAGGCCGTCGACGTTCTGGGTCACGAGCAGGCCGATCCGGTCTGTCCTCTCCAGGGCGGCCAGTCCACGATGCGCGTCGTTCGGCGCGGCACCGCCGAAGCTCCGCCAGCCGATGAGGCTCCGCGCCCAGTAGCGGGAGCGCATCCCGGGGTCGCGGACGAACGGCTGGAACTCGATGGGTCGATGCCTCTTCCACTCGCCCTCGAGCCCGCGGTAGTCCGGGATGCCCGACTCGGTACTGCAGCCCGCCCCGGTGAGGACGAAGACCCGCCGATGCCGGGCCAGGAATGCACACAGATCGTCGGCGTCACCCGCCGGCGGCTCGATCTTCGGCGCGTCGAAACGGCGACCCGCCGGATCCCTGACGATGCTCATGATCCTTCGAGCGTACTGACCTGGCCGCGCTGCAGCCGACGTCAATGACCACTCAATCGCCCCCGGAGGTCGGGCGATGAGTCAGGATGGCGTCATGTCCGACGCGAAGATCGGGTACGCCGCTGCCCTCGAACAGTTCGCTCCGGCCGAGATCGTCGAGCTCTCGGCCGTCTCGGAGGAGCACGGCTTCTCCGGAGTCATGGCGGCCGACCACTTCCAGCCGTGGGTTCCCGCACAGGGACAGGCGTCGTATGTCTGGAGTGTCCTGGGGGCGCTCGGCCAACGCACGACCGGCGACCTGGGGCCGGGGGTGACCTGCCCGACATTCCGCCAGCACCCGGCCATCGTGGCGCAGGCCGCGTCGACCCTCGAGGCGATGTACCCCGGTCGGACGTGGCTCGGCCTCGGCTCGGGGGAGGCGCTCAACGAGCACGTCTTCGGTGGCTACTGGCCGGAGGCTCCCGAACGGATCGCGATGATGTTCGAGGCAATCGAGGTCATCCAGAAGCTGTTCACCGGCGAAGACGTGAAACACAAAGGTGAGTACTTCCGCCTGCACACGACCCGGCTGTGGACACGGGCCGACACCCCACCCCCGATCATCGTCGCCACCGCCGGCCCGGTCACGGCCAAGAAGACGGGTGCCCGTTGCGACGGGATCATTACCCCAGGCGCCACGACCGAGAAGGTCGGCGGCGTGCTGGCCAAGTTCGACGAGGGCGCGCGGTCCCAGGGCAAGGACCCCGACACGATGCCCAAGCTCCTCCAGCTTCACCTCTCGTGGGCGCCGACCGACGAAGCGGCCATGGACAACGCCATGTCCGAATGGCCCAATGGCGGCATGAAGTTCGCCAAGCAGGATGTCCGTTCGCCGCATGACTTCGCCTCGATGGCGGCGCTCGTACGACGCGAGGACTTCGACGGGCGGATGGTGATCTCGTCGGACCCCGACGTCCACCGCGCCGAGATCCAGCGATTCCTCGACCTGGGCATCACCCAGGTCTACCTGCACAACGTGGGTCGCAACCAGACGGAGTGGATGGAGGTGTTCGGCCGCGAGGTGCTGCCCAAGCTGACCGCGTGACGGTCAGTTCGTGCTCGGAAAGCCCAGACCAACGACCGTGCCGCGGGCCACGAGCCGCCCGGTGGCGATCGACTGGTGCGACACCGGAGGCGCCCCGAAGTGCATGCTGACCGTGGATGCCTGCGTGAGCTTGACGTTGAGACCGGCCGCCACGAGCCGACCGATCGCCTCACGCAAGGGCAGCCGAGTACAGACAGGCACCACGACATATCCCTGCGGAACTGCTTCGAGGGAGTCGACGATGTCGTCCAGAACCCGCGGGTCGGGGGTCCGCACCATCATCTGCACGTTCGCCTGCGGGATGACCACGACCTGCTGCAGGACACCGTTGCGTCGGAACGGGGTCGTCCCGAACACCTGGTAGCCGCCAACGGAGCTGACCTGCGTCAGCCGACCCAACGGGATCGGGCTCGTCGGTGGCACGCTGAACGTGACGCTCGAGGCCGGCACTGCCAGCACCGGCAGCGGCCTGTCGTCACAGCCGCCCGGCGCGTCGGGGTACACGACGGTGCTCTCGACCACCCTGCCGCACCGTAGCCCGTTGTGGCTCCAGGAGCCCGGCACCGTCACGTAGACGCTCTGAAAGCCGACCAGCTGGCCACCACCGACGGCGACGGGCGGTCGGGTCCGTTCCCCTGCGGCTCCACCACCGCCCCCCGAGGTGACGGCGAGTCCGGTCACGACCATCGCGGCGACGAGACCTCCCACTGCCACCACGGCTCGTCGTGGCACGGGGCGACGCGGGTGCAGTTGTCGGACGTCGGCCAGCGCCGGTCGTATGCGAACCAGTTCAGCTTGCCCGTCGACCGCGGGTCCGGCCCGCTCGGCGAGCTCGGCGCGGAACCGTGTGGTGAGCTCCTCCTGGCGGGTCAGCCCGGTCGCTCCTGCGGCGGTCCTGGCCTCTACGGCCGGTGCGACCGTCTGCAGGAGGTCGGCGAGCGCGGCATCGGCGACTCGAGCCGGCCGCAACGGGCGTGGTCCGGTCGCGCGCACGAGGTCGGGGTCGGCCAGACCGGCATACCAGCGCAACGACAGCACCGCCCGTGCCCGGGGGGACAGGTCGAGCAGCGCCTCTCCGATGGACGACTCGGGCCGATCGTGGCCGAGCACGGTGCCCGCGTCGACGAGACCGCCCTCACGGAGTTCGAGCCCGCGCCGGGCGGCGGGAAGATTCCGTTCGGCTGACCGTACGGACGCGGACACAAACGGCGCGAGTGCCGAGGCCACGGGGGAGGGCATCCGGGCAATCCGTCGCCAGCGCCGGTAGACCTCGGGCCATGCCTCGTCGACTGCCAGCGCGGCCGTGGCGCGGTCGCCGGTGATCAGTCGTGCGATCCCGACCAGGGTCGGTGCGTACGTCACCACGAACTGCGCGAACGCTTTCTCGGGGTCGACGTCGCCGTCCGCGGGCTGCGCGTCGTGCATGTCCGGGCTGTCGGTCACCTGCCACGCCTCCACCTCCGCGATGCGCGGAACACGTCCAGCCTAGGCGCCTCGTACGCTGGCCCTCGTGACGATCCATCCCGAGCACCCCTTCCAGGTCGCGCCCGACCAACGTGACCCGGTACGCCGATGGCGTGGTCGACTCGGAGGCACCGTCTCCCTGTGGACCAGCGGCACCGGCAAGGGACCGACCGGTCGGGCCGGTCTGACGGTCTCGTCGTTGTTGATCGCCGCCGGCGAGCCCGGCCACGTGCTCGGGCTGCTCGACCCGGACTCGACGCTTGCCGAACGGCTGCTCGAGACAAGAACCACGGTCGTCCAGCTCCTCGAGTGGAGGCACCGCGACCTCGCCGACGCCTTCGCGGGGGTTGCGCCCGCGCCCGGCGGTGTGTTCACGCTGGGGGAGTGGGTCGACAGCGAATGGGGTCCTCGGCTGGCGGATGCCTCCAGCTGGGCGGGCGCCCGGCTCGTGGAGACCGACCCTGTCGACGTCGGCTGGTCGATCCTGGTCGATCTCGTCATCGAACACCTCGAGGTCGGTGAGGAACACAAGCCGCTGGTCCACCGCCGCGGCCGCTACCAACGCCCGAGCTGACCCACTTGTCAGACGTGCAGGCGGTCATGGCCGCCCCCAGTTCTGACAACTCCGTCAGAGAGCGGCGAGGAAAGCGCTGATCGACTCATCAGACCACCGCGCCTCCAGGTCGGCGACCACCCGGTCGCAGACTTCGATCGGCGTACCGTCGGCCGGTAGCCACTCGGTACGCACCCAGCCCTCGAGGTAGGCCTCGCTGGACGTCTCGCCCAGTCGCATGGCCGTCTCGTCGATCGCCTCCTGGAAGCGCCCGGGCATGGGCGTCTTGACGATCTCGTCGCCGT
>CAVQJX010000026.1:0-101295 GCA_963712935.1 uncultured Actinomycetota bacterium | reverse complement strand
CTCTCGAAGTGGCCGAATTCGGCCGTCGCCATGGTCGCGAGCGCCACCTTGTCCTGCAGGGTCGGCGCCTTCGTGGCGTCCTCGGTGAGCCGCTCGAACGCGCTCAGTTCGGAGTACGCGAGACCGCCGAGGAGGTCGACGATGGCGACCCGGTAGGCGGGGTCGGAGAAGGGCGACGCGGTCATGGGAGAGAGCGTAGCGACACCCCGGAGGCGCGAAACGATAGACTTGTCCCGACGACGCCTCGTCCGCGACTTTCGCCGGGGCGCACACAGACTTAAGAATCGAGTTCCGTTCTGTCTACGTTCCACGACCTCGGGGTACTCCCCGAGATTGCCGACGCCCTCACCGATGTCGGCATCACAGATGCTTTTCCCATCCAGGAGATGACTCTCCCGATCGCGCTCATGGGCACCGACCTCATCGGTCAGGCCCGCACCGGAACCGGCAAGACGCTGGCTTTCACGATCCCGATCCTGCAGCGCATCCTGTCTCCCCACGACCCCGAGTACTCCGAGCTGGCTGCCCCTGGCAAGCCACAGGCCCTGGTCGTCGCACCGACACGCGAGCTGGCCCTCCAGGTCTCCAACGACCTGACGCTGGCCGGCAAGTACCGCGGCACCCGCACGCTCACCGTGTACGGCGGTGTGCCCTACGAACCACAGCTGGACGCGCTGCAGGCCGGCGTCGAGGTCGTCGTCGGGACCCCTGGGCGGCTCCTCGACCTCGCCGCACGCAAGGCACTCGACCTCTCCCACGTGAAGGTGCTCGTCCTCGACGAGGCCGACGAGATGCTCGATCTCGGGTTCCTGCCCGACGTCGAGCGACTGATCGCCAGGACACCTGAGCTGCGACAGACCATGTTGTTCTCGGCGACGATGCGCGGCGAGGTCGTCACGTTGGCACGCACGCACATGCGCCACCCGGTCAACATCCGGGCCGAGTCCAGCTACGAGAACGCCACCGTTCCGGCGACGGCGCAGTTCGTCTACGTGGCTCACGACCTCGACAAGATCGAGATCATCGCCCGCATCCTCCAGGCCGAGAACCGCGGCCTCTCGCTGATCTTCACCCGCACCAAGCGGCAGGCGCAGCGGATCGCCGAGGAGCTCATCGACCGTGGCTTCCCAGCGGCACCGCTGCACGGCGACATGGCGCAGGTCGCTCGCGAACGCGCGCTGAAGCGCTTCCGCGACGGCTCGGTCGAGATCCTCGTGGCCACCGACGTGGCTGCGCGTGGCATCGACGTCGTGGGCATCACCCACGTCATCAACTTCACCTGCCCCGAGGACGACAACACCTACGTGCACCGGATCGGCCGGACCGGCCGCGCGGGTGCCACCGGCGTGGCCATCACGTTCGTCGACTGGGCGGATGTGACGCGCTGGAAGGTCATCAACAAGACGCTCGACCTCCCGTTCGAAGAGCCGCAAGAGACCTACTCCACCAGCGAGCACCTCTACCACGACCAGGGCATCCCGACCGACGCCAAGGGCAGGGTGGGCGCACCGAAGGAGAAGCCGTCTGCCGACGACCTGCTCGAACCGCGCGGCGGTTCAGGCGGACGCGACGGCCGCGGGTCTCGCAACGGCCGCACCGCGGGCGGGCGTGATCGAGGCGCCTCGTCGGGTGAGACAGGTCGGTCGTCGGGCAAGTCACGCTCGCGCAACCGCCGCCGCACACGCGGCGGAGAGACGGTCGAGGGCGGCAAGCAGGAGAGCGGTACGCCGGCACCCGCGAGCGGATCCGAGTCCACCAGCGAGGGTGCCGGTCAGAAGCGTCGCCCGCGCAACCGCAACCGGAGCCGCTCCGGACAGTCAGCGACACCAGCTGCCGAATGACCAGCCGGACCACGGCGGCCGCTGAATGCCGCCAGGGTCAACGGGCTGCCACAGGGGCGGACCGGGCGCTAGCGGCGCCGGTGCCCACGACGTTGACCGCCTGCACGCTGAACCGCCACCTGCCTTTCGCGGGCAGCTTCATCGCGTACGACGACGCTCCGGGCGGACGCAACCCCGCCACGACCTTCTGGACAACGGCGCCCGTGGCGTTGACCCGATAGGCGGTCACCCGGTAGCCAGTCAACGCAACTCCGCCGGTTGACGCCGGACGTCTCCAGACTGCGGTAGCCGTCACCTGTCCACCGGGCTTGCCCGCCTTGGCTTTGCCGATCTTCGGCCTGCCCGGCTCGGCAGCAGGTGCGACCGATGCAGTCAGCGTCTCCGCACTCGTGGCGAGGCCGGACACCGCGGTCACGCTGAAGCGGTAGGACGTTCCGTTGGCCAGGCCGGTCCACTCGAACGAACGGGCCGCGTCACCAACGCTCATCGGCGACGATGCCGGCCCCTGCCCGACGTAGCGCCGGATCTCGTAGCCGGTGACCTGCGCAGTCGCGGCGTTGTCCGGTGGCGACCAGGAGACGACGACCTTGCCGGTGCCCGCGATGGCAGTGACAGCGGTCGGTGTGGTCGGCGCAGGAGCCAGCTCGGCGACGGCACTGGTGTGCTGCCCTGGACCGACCCGGTTGACGGCCCGGACCGACAGCTCCACGACAACACCACGCGGCACGTCCTGGAACGTGTAGCCGCGCTCGGCGGCACCGACGTTGTCGACGAGCTGACCGTCCTGCAGCACGTCGTAGCCGGTGACTGCGGCACCGCCGTCATCGCTCGGCGATGCCCAGCTGAGAGACGCGGTCTGGGTGAGGGAGCTCTGCGCATCGACGGCAACGCTCTCGGCCGCGCCGGGTACGTCCGCCATCGTGAACGATATCGACGCCTCCGGTCCGGCGGCGATCGCGTTGACGGCGGCGACAGCCATCGTGACGTCCTGACCGAGGGAGAGGCCGCTGACCGTGTACGAACGCGCGGTCGCGGGCAACACCACGGGCGCGCCACCGTCGGTCGTGACCTGGTACCCCGTGACGGGGCTCCCGCCGTCGTACGCCGGTGCGGTCCACGACAACGTCGCCGTCCCGGCGTCCTCGTCCTTGGCGACCACCAGCCCAAGCGGCATCGTCGGCCCGGAGACCGGGCATTGGGTGGTTGAGAGCGTGTACTGGCCGAGGCTCGCGTAGTCGCTGTACCCGGTCGTCGCCGGGTCGCCGAAACCGATGCCGTCGACACTGAGGTAGAACACCCCCGTTCCCAACGAGGAGGTCAAGGTCGCAGCGAGGCCGGTCGCCAGGTCCTGCGTAGACGCGGCTGCGGGAGGGTCGGCGCTCGCCAGCACGGCACCGTCGGCGTCCAGCAGGGTCAGCCGCACGTCGAGGTCTGGGCTGGTCGCCGCCGGGTCCACCGAGACCGTCACCGATCCGGAGCAGGTGCGGTCGATCCGGTACACGTCGACGTCAGCGGACTGGGTGATGAACCCGCCCGTTGACGTGTTGGTCAGGACCGCAGCCGCGCCGGGGGTGCCGCCGGCCTCGTCGGTGCGATAGCTGAGTCCGTGGCTCGCGATCACGGCGAGGTCGTTCTCCGCGTTGTTCGCGTCGGCGTACTCCCCCTTGCTCCATTGGGTGATGGGCCTGGAGTAGCCGACCCCCATGATCGGGGCCCACGAGCCCTGGCCGGCGTAGTAGCCCACCCCCGAGGTGCCGTCGTGACTCAGTCCGAGGTTGTGCCCGACCTCGTGGGTGACCGCCTCGGCGATCGCCTTCGTGTTGTTTGGCCCCAGCTGCTGGGGGAAGATCCAGGCCGGCTGCGCGTAGGCGGTGGTGTTGACACGGTTGTACGTGCCGACGTAGGCGATCCCGCCGCACTGGTTGTTGCACAGCTGCAGGGCAGCCGTGATGCTGGGCGTGATCAGGGCCCGGACACCGTAGGTGTCGCCCGGACTGCCGTTGTTGACGAGGGCTGCGTCACCCGGGTCCTGGGTGGTGACGTCGACGTCGAAGGGTGCGTAGTCCTCACTCACCCGCTGCCAGATGCTCTGGATCGCGGTGCGTTCGGCCGTGCCGAAGGTGGCTGGGTCGCCGTCGGTGTCCCACGCAGGGTGGTCACCGGGAAGCAGACCCTTCCCCGCCGGCGGCAGTGCGTTCCAGGCCGTCCCCGACACGTTGGCGCCGTCGAAGTCGAGGAAGATGACGCGGCTCGACCCGGGGGCGCTGTGCAGGGCGAACGTCTGGTCCAGGGGGTAGGCTGCGGCGTCCGACGGAGCCGGCTGAGCCGGCAGGTCGAGGCGGGCGGGGTCGATGAAATACAACTGTCCGATTCCGTCGAGCCAGGCGGTCAGGTCCGTGGACAGCAGATGGCGCAGCTTCGTCGAGGTCATGTGGTTGCGCTCGGCTGCCGTGCTCAGCCGGTCGCCGAGCTCGCGGATCGCCCGCTGCCCGTGTGCGGGGCCGGCGAGGAGCGGATCATCGGCGCGAGCGGCGTACACCCCTCGCGTCGGCGACATCGCTGCTGCGGACGGGGTCAGGGTCGCGAGCAACACAGCGGTGATCGCCACGGTGACCGGACCGGCGAGGCGGGTGCGACAGCGGCCCATAAAGGGTCCCTTCGTGCGAAAGGGTCAGCTCCCCACGAAGCGACCTGCACTCAGGATGGACCATCACACTGTGTAATGAGTTGTGTTCGGAGAGAAATCTTCAGGCAATGACGGCGACGGCCGTGTCGACGCTGACGAACTCCCACAGCGCCTTGGCGTCACTGATCCACTGGCGGATGCATCCCGACGAGAGCGGTGTCCCGAGCTCGGACCGGGACTGGACCAGTGATCCGTCGTCCCGTGCAGGGACGTCGTGGAAACCGATCGGCGCGTGGTGGCCGGTGGCGAAGCGCACCATGTAGTTCATCGTCGACTTGTGGTTGTAGGCGATCGCGTGCCGCGACATCGAGGTGACCTGGTAGGTCCCGGGCTTCAGCAGCGCGGCATCCTTGCCTCCGGAGACCAGGTAGGTGCGCTGGACCTTCCCGGACGCACCGACCAGCCAGACCCGTTGCGCACCGATGGCGTACACCACACGCTTGCCGGAGCCGGAGTCCGTCGGCAGGGCTGTCGAACGCGTCGTGCGGTCGCGCACCGGCTTGGTCGGGTCGGTCGCCGGCGAGTCGTCGATGGTGAGCCAGCCATCACTGCTGCTGCCGCGCGAGGTGCTTGCGCCCTTGCCCGTCGTCGTGTCGCCCGACTGGCCGTCGGACCCGCTGGGCGGGGTCGTCACGGGGTGGCTCGTGGGCGGTGGCTGTCCCAGCGCTGCGCCGGGGCCCAGACCGACGACACCGGCCAGGGTCAGCACGGTGACCGCGATGGCTCCCGCCAGCGCGGTCAGTCGCCCAGGCGTGGTACCGCCGCGACGTGGGCCCAGGTCAGGAGACACGAGCGCCAGTTTAGGCGCCTGCGACCAGATTCTCGGCCAACGTCCGATATGCCTGCGCGCCGCGCGTCGACCTGGCCGTCCGCAGGATCGACCGGCCGGCCGCGGGGGCCTCGGCGAACCGGATCGACCGTGGGATCGGCGGCTCGATGACGTCGATGTCGTACGTCGCGGAGATCGTCTCGAGGACCGCGCGCGAATGCTTGGGCCGGGAGTCGAACAGCGTGGGCAGCACGCCCATCACGGCCAGCTTCTTGTTCGTGTAGCGGCGTACGTCGTGCACCGTGTCGAGCAACTGGCCGACGCCACGGTGCGAGAGGGTCTCACACTGCAGCGGGATCATCACCGAGTCCGCGGCCGACAGCGCAGCAACCGTCAGGACACCCAGCGAGGGCGGACAGTCCAGCAGCACCCAGTCATAGCTGTCCGCGACGTCCTCCAGCGCAGCACGGAGCACGTGCTCACGGCCGGGGCGGGTCAGCAGCGCCGCCTCGGCACCGGCCAGCTCGATCGTGGCCGGCAGGAGGTGGGGTCCGTCGTCGGTCTCGAGGATCACGTCTGCGATCTCGGCCTGGCGCAACAGCACCTGGTGGACCGAGGTCTCGAGCTCCTCCGGGTCGATGCCGAGGGAGAAGGTCAGGCAGGACTGCGGATCGAGGTCGACGAGCAGGACGCGCTTGCCGAGGTCGACCAGCGCAGTGCCGACCGAGGCCACGGTCGTGGTCTTGGCGACCCCACCCTTCTGGTTGGCGATCGCAAGGGTGAAGGTCATCAGCGGCCATTGTGCCACTCGCGTGCGGCCCGGCAGGACCGCATCGTGGAGCACCTTGGTGACCGTGGCATGCTGGCGCCGTGCCCCGCGCCCTCATCACCGGACCGACGGCCGGCATCGGCCTTGCCTTCGCCCAGGCGCTCGCCGCCGAGGGCCACGACCTGGTGCTCGTCTCACGTGACAAGGCGCGGCTCGAGCAGCTGGCCGCCGACCTGTCCGGGCGCCATGGCGTCGCCTGTGAGGTGCTACCGACGGACCTGACCGATGCCGCGCAGACACGGGCCGTGGAGGAACTGCTGGTCGACCAGCCGGTCGACGTGCTCGTCAACAACGCCGGCTTCGGCAGGAAGCTGCCGTTCGAGGCCAACGACATCGAGGACGAGCAGGCAAGTCTCGACGTCATGGTTCGGGCCGTGCTTCGGCTGAGTCATGCCGCACTCGGTTCGATGCTCACCCGAGGTCACGGCGACATCGTGAACGTGTCCAGCGTCGCGGGGTTCGTCCCGCGAGGCAGCTACGGCGCCCACAAAGCCTGGGTGATCAGCTTCAGCCGGTGGGCGAACCTCCGCTATCGCCGCCAGGGGGTGCGGGTGATGGCGCTGTGCCCCGGCTTCGTCCGCACGGAGTTCCACCAACGCATGGGGGTCGACCTCTCGCGCATGCCGGCGTTCCTGTGGCTGCAACCGGAGGCCGTGGTGGCCGAGTCGCTGCGCGACCTGCGCGCCGGCAAGGCAGTCTCGGTGCCCAGCAAGCGGTGGAAGGTCATCATGGCCGCGACCCGGGTCGCACCGGCCGGACTCGTCGAACGTGTCGCCCGGTGGAGACGGTGAGCCGGCCACGGACGCTCGAGCTCGACAGGTCCGTACGCCGCACGGAGCTGTCGACCGAGCGCGGCACCTTCGCCACGTGGGTCTGCGAGCCACACGACACGTCAATGCCGCGAGGCAACGTGCTCCTGATCCCCGGGTTCACCGGGTCGAAGGAAGACTTCGCGCCGCTGCTACCGCTCCTGGCCGCCGCCGGTTGGCGTACAGCCACCTACGACCAGCGTGGCCAGTTCGAGACCCCCGGTTCGCTCGGTGACGACTTCTCACTCGAAGGCTTTGCTGCGGATGCGGCCTCCGTCGCGGGCCAGCTCTTCGGGCCGACCGAGCCAGCGCACCTCGTGGGCCACTCGTTCGGTGGTCTCGTCGCGGGCGCAGCGGCCATCGGACACCCCGAGCGATGGGCGAGCCTGAGCCTGATGTGCAGCGGGCCCGGAGCCCTGCCCGGTGAACGTGGCCGGGCTGCCCTGCGAGGAGCCGAGCTGCTCGAGCGCGAGGGTCTCGAAGCAGCACGTCTCGCGAAGGAACACGACAACCAGCAGCGCGGGATCGAGCCGTCCCCACCCGAGGTCGAGGCGTTCCTCGACCGGCGGTTCATGGCCAACGCCCCGGCGTCCCTGGCCGCGATGGCGCGTCACATCGGCCGCGCACCCGACCGCACGGACGAGCTGGCGGACCTGGCCCTACCGGTTGCCGTGCTGCGCGGCGAACACGACGATGCCTTCCCGCACGCTGCCCAAGATGCGCTTGCGTCGGCCCTGGGCACCAGCGTCGTGGTGATCCCGGACGCAGCCCACTCCCCCGCAGTCGAGCAGCCCGAGCGCACCCGCGACGCCCTGGTCCGGATCTGGCTCGGCTGAACGCGGAGGTCAGCTGCTACCGCTGGTCAGGCTCCACCGGGATCGCAACACGGATCACCGTCCCGCCCGACCCGGAGTCGATCGAGATCGCGCCACCGTGGCGCTCCTCCACGATGCGCCGGGCAATGTCCAGGCCGAGGCCGGTGCCCTGGTCGACGTCCTTGGTCGTGTAGAACGCCTCGAACGCGCGCGCGGCCACCTCAGGCGTCATACCCGGGCCCGTGTCGCCGATCTCGACGACGACGTCCGCGCCGGCCAGGCGCACCCCCACCCGTAGCGTGCCCGCACCCTCCATCGCGTCCACAGCATTGTCGATGACGTTGGTCCACACCTGGTTGAGCTCACCTTCGTAGGCCTCGATCAACGGAACCTCCGTCGAGTACTCGCGCTCGACCGTGACATCGCCGCGGAGCTTGTGGCCCAGCATGACCAGCGTGCTCTCGATACCGTCCCGCACATCGACCTGCTGCATCGCGCCGCGGTCCAGCTGCGAGTAGGACCTGACAGCCGAGACCAGCTCGGAGATCCGTCGTGTCGACTCCTTGACCTCCGACAGAAGGGCCGTCACCGACAGCGTGCTGGTGACCCACGTCAGGCCGGGCTGCAAGGCTCCGCCGTCAAGCACGGCGGCGGCCCGGTCACACCACTCGGCGTCGACACCGGCGGCAGCCAACGCCGGAGCCATCACCCAGCCACGTTCGACAGCGTGTGCGTCCAGCCATTCGGCGAGGGCCTGCTCCCGTTCCGACCGGGCCAACGGGTCCAGCAGCTCGCCCGGCGGCTCGATCCCCCGGCGGAGGCCGTCCAGGGCAGCGAACTGGGCCGGGGAGATCTCCTGATCCGCAAGTCGGCGGAGCGACTCCAGGAGGTTCGCGGACTCCCCCTCCAGGGCGGCCACAGCCCTGGTGGCCGCCGCAGCGGGGTTGTTGAGCTCATGCGCCAGCCCGGCCGCGAGCGTGCCGAGGGTGACCAGGGCGCCGCGCTGCCGTGCGGCCGACTCCACCGACCGCGCCGTCCGGTACACCCCCGCGACGAGATGTCCGCCGAACGGGAACCAGGAGTCGAAGCAGGCACGCAAGGCGGTGGCAGGCACCCTCAGCAGGCGGCCCGGCGCGACCCCGCGACCAGTGGCCAGGTACACGCCGTGCTCGTCCCAGGCGCGGAAGCCGCCGGCCCAGCGGCCGGGCTCGTTCATCCTGGCGACCACGGTGTCTTCGCGACCGACGTGGCGGATGAGGTCGACTGCGCCGTCGACGAGAAGCCACCAGCTGTCGGCTGGATCGCCCTCACGGAACAGGTCGTGGCCGGGTTCGATGCCGACCTCGGCGCCGTGGTCGATCAGCTCGGCGAGCTGGTCGTCGGTGAGCCCGGTGAAGATGCCGATCGGGCGGAGATCCTCGACGCGCATCAGATCGTTCCCAGGTAGCGGTGCACGAGGTAGATCGACATCGCTCCCTCACCCACGGCCGACGCCACCCGCTTCATCGAGTCGAGCCGGACGTCACCGGCCGCGAAGACGCCCGGCACGCTGGCTTCCAGCGCGAACGGTGCTCGGGCCAGCGTCCACCTGGCGGCCTGGTCGGAGGCGAGCAGGTCCTGCCCGGTGAGCACGAAGCCATGGCTGTCGCGGGCGATGTCGGGACCGAGCCAGTCCGTTCGGGGAGACGCACCGATGAAGATGAACAGCCAACTCGACGTAACCTGCTCGGTCCCGCCGGTGCCCCGGTCGCTCAGGGTGAGCACTTCCAGATGGCCGTCCCCACCTGCCGCGACCACCTCGGTGTTGAAGCGGACCTCGATGTTCGGCGCCGCCATGATCCGGTCCACCAGATAGCGAGACATGGTGGCCTCGAGGGTGGCGGCGCGCGCCACCAGCACCACACGCTTGGCGAAGCGCGACAGATTGAGCACTGCCTGGCCGGCCGAGTTGGCCGCGCCGATGACGTAGACGTCATCCCCCTCACACTGGCTCGCTTCGCTGGCGTTGACTCCGTAGTAGATCCCTCGTCCCGTCAGGTCGTCCACGCCGTCCGCCGCAAGCCGTCGGTAGGCGACCCCGGTCGCCACCAGCAGCGAGCGCGCTTCGATCTCGCCTACTCCGTCGAACGTGACGGCGCGGACCGGGCCGCGACTCTCGAACCCGCCGACCTCGCGTGCCAACACCATCTCGACCCCGAAGCGAGAGGCCTGCGCGAACGCGCGCTGCGCCAGGTCGGACCCGCTCAGCCCCTTGGGAAAGCCGAGGTAGTTCTCGATCGAGGCGCTCTGTCCTGCCTGGCCACCGGGGGCCTCGCGCTCGACGATGACCGTGCTCAGCCCTTCGGATGCCGCATACACACCGGCGGCCAGGCCCGCCGGACCCCCACCGACGATGCAGACGTCGTACAGCGGCTGCCGTGCGGTCGTGCGCAACCCGAGCGAGTCCGCGACATCGCGGATCGACGGCGAGCGCAACGTTCCTCCGTCAGGCACCAATACGAGCGGCAGGTCGGCCGGGCTCGCTTGCGCAAGTCCGGTCAGCCGCTGTCCTTCCGCGTCACGTTCGATGTCGAACCAGCGGTAGGGGACGTGGTTGCGGGCCAGGAACATCTTGATCTCGTGGCTTCGCTCGGACCACCGATGCCCGATGACCCGAAGGTCGGCCGTGTGCTCCGGGTTGGCTTGCCTCCAGTCGCTCAGCAAGTCATCGATCACCGGGAACAGCCGCTCCTGCGGGGGGTCCCACGGCTTCAGCAAGTAGTAGTCGAGCCCGATGTCGTTGATGGCCTTGATCGCGACGTCGGTGTCTGCGTACGCCGTCAACAACAGGAACTTCGCGGTCGGGGCGTGCTCGCGGGCCAATGCCAGCATGTCGACGCCGGTCATGTGGGGCATGCGCTGGTCGGCGGCGATCAGCGCCACGGGCTGGTCGCGCAGTGCGAGCTCGGCGAGGACGGTCAGCGCCTCAGCACCGGACGTCGTGCGAACCAGGCGATAGTCGGCGCCGTACTGGCTGGCCAGGTCGCGGGTGATCGCTGCGGAGACCTGCGGATCGTCGTCAACGGTGAGGATGGTCGGTTTGCCCATGCGTCAGCCCTCGTGCTGTGCTGTGCTGCGGTGCGCTGCCTGACGCTTGCCCAATGGGCTGACGGACGTAGGAGCCAGCAATCGCTGAGCATAGTGCGCCCGCCGGGTCGGTGCCGCGGCGATCAGGCCTCGTCGAGGCCGGACCAGGGGTCGCGTGGCTTGGCAGCCGCGGATCCCTGCGGGCAGACCCGGTTGAAGTCACACCAGCCGCACAGACTGGACACCTGCGCCGGGTACATCGCGTCTGCATCGGCTGCGCCGACCCCTGCCTTGAACCGGGTATCGAGCTCGGCGATCTCGGCGGCGATCGAGTCCGCGCGACCGATGTGCCGGGTCAGCCCCTCGTCCGAGTGTTCCCAGCTGAGCACCTCTCCCGTCGGCAGGTGATGCAGCTCCACCCGGCGGCACCGCTTGCGCAGGGTGCGCTCGGCCCCGGCGGCGTACACCGCCAACGCCAACGACGTGCGCGCGTCATCGACCGTCAGCAGGTGGCGACCAGTCTTGTAGTCCACCACGACGAGGCCCTCACCGCCCCGGTCGTCGATCCGGTCGACCCGGCCGAACAACGCGGCATGATCGGTCTTGAGAGCCACCGTGCGCTCGACACCGATGGGCTCGTCCGCGGGGTCGAGGTCGGAGACATACGCCTCGACCATCGCTCGCGCGCGTTGCTGAGCCGCCGAACGCTGGGCATCGTCGCGGAAGCCGTCGGTCAACCAGGCATCGTCCAGCAGCTCACCCGACCTCGCGACGGTCCGCTGACCCAGCGGGAGCTTCCACCAGTTGGCCAGTGCCGTGTGCACGGCCGCACCGAGCGAGTTGTGCGCCCAGGGTGGCCCCTTCGGCGGGGTCGGACGGTCGAGGTACGTGAAGCGGTAGCGCCGGGGGCAGTCGAGGTAGGTGACCAGGCGCGACGGTGCGGCCTGCAACAGCCGAACGGGCATGCCCTCGAACCCCAGCTGCGTGGGCTGGTCGGATCCGGACGGCTGGGCGCTCACGGCCGCACGACCTCGGCCGCGGACCTGCCGGTGGCGGCTGCATTGGCCGCTGCGCGAGTCAGCAACGCCTCGAACTGCTGCTCGGAGGTGACGTTGCAGCCGAGCTCGTGGTCGACCTTCCCATCGCCGTGGTAGTCGCTCGACCCGGTGGCCACCAACCCGAGGTCGGCGGCGAGCCGGCGCAGCGCCTCCCGGTCCGCGTCCGCGTGGTCCTGGTGGTCGACCTCGATCCCTGTCAGTCCGAGGTCGACGAGCTCGGCCAACGCCACGCGGTCGAGGACGCGTCGACTGCCGCGTCCCCACGGATGGGCGATGACGGCTGCACCACCTGCCGCCGTCACGATGGCGACCATGTCCTCGGTGGGCGTCGCGTACCGCATGGCATAGCCGGGGCGTCCCCAGCCGAGCCAGTCCCGGAACGCCTCGGTCCTGTCAGTCACCACTCCCTTGGCGACCAGGACGTCGGCGATGTGCGGACGACCGATCGCCGGGGAGTCACCCTACCTGCGCCAGCACCTCCTCCTCGGTGATGTCGACCCCCGCCTCCCGCAGTTGGCCGAGCATGGCTCCCAGCCGGCCGGTGCGCCCTGCCAGGATTTTGGTCAGCTCGTCGACGAGCGGTGGGTACGTCGGGTCGGGCAGGTAGGCCAGCAGGTGCACGCCGGCGCCGTGCAGCTTGGTGGAGATCTCCATGCCCGGGACCAACGTGACACCGACAGCACGAGCCGCGGTCGCCGCCTCTGCCCACCCGGCCGCCGAATCGTGATCGGTCAGGCCGATCACATCGAGTCCCGATGCGTGCGCCTTCCCGATCACCTCGGCAGGCGAGTCGGTGCCGTCCGAGGCTCGCGAGTGGGTGTGGAGGTCGATCAGCACCCCCTCACCCTAGGGTTTGCCCCGACCAGATCGAGGACCGGACGCACCGACCGGGGGTCAATGCGACACGAGAGCCCGGCGGCGCCGTGTCAGCATCAGATCGACCACGCCGACTGCGAGCGCCGCGGCGATGAACATGACAGCCACCAGCACCGCCTGACTGAGCGCGTGATCGTAGACATCCGTTCGCGCGGTGCCTGCCAGCCCCATGGCGCCCGCGGGGAGTGCGGCGAAGAACGCCGCGCCGATGACCGCCTGCCCGATCGCCGCTCCGATGCGCTGTGACGTCTGGAGCACGCCTCCGGCAGTGCCACCGATCACCGGGTCGACGTCGACGAGCGTGAGCGTCTGGTTGGGCGTGATGACAGCGCCGGAGCCAAGACCGAGGAAGAACAGCGGTATCGCGAAGGCCACGGCGGCCCCGTTCCCTGGATTCTGACGGGCGACCACATCAAGCGCGAGGGCGCCGGCTCCGAACGTCAGACAGGCACCGACCACCAGCGGCCGACCCACCCTGGTCACCACCCGACCCGCGAGTGGCGCTGCGATGGCCGAGCCCAGCGCGAATGCTGTGATGCCCAGCCCGGACTGGAACGCCGTGTAGCCCAGGCCCTGCTGGTAGTAGAGCGCGAGGACCAGCGGCAGCCCGGTCATGCCGCAGAAGAACACCAGTGCGAGCACGACACCGGCCGTGAACGAGGGCTGCCGGAACAACCGCAGGTCGACCAGCGGCTCGAGTCGGGCGCGTGTCAGTCGCGCCTCGCGTCGGAAGAACCCGATGAGGAGGACCACGGCGGGTATGCCGAGGAGGAACAGCCGGGTGTCGTGCAGGGCGTCGTACTCCACCGCGGCGAACAGGACGCAGAAGGTCGCCAGCCCGAGGACGACGGCGCCACCGATGTCGAGTCGGTGACGCCCGGTCGCCGGAGCGTCGGGCAGCCAACGTCGGGCCAGCACGATGACCGCGAGCCCGATCGGGATGTTGACGAAGAACACGAGTCGCCACCCGAACTCGGGGCCGCCGACCGCGATCAGCAGGCCGCCCACGAGCGGCCCCAGCGCGGTACCCAGCGCCACCACCGTGCCGATGACACCGAACGCCCGGCCTCTGTCCCGCCCGGAGAACAGCTGCTGGACCAGCCCGGAGACCTGGGGGTTGATCAGCCCTCCCGACAGTCCCTGGAGTACCCGCGCCGCGATCAGCACTCCTCCGCTCGGAGCGAGTCCGGACAGCGCGCTGGTCACCACGAAACCGGCCACGCCGATGATGAACATCGAGCGGCGCCCATGGTCGTCACCGAGTCGGCCACCCAACACCGGCACCAGCCCGAACGCCAGCGTGTAGCCGCTGACGACCCACTGCAGCTGCGCCGGACCGGCTCCGGTCGCGACCCCGATCGCGGGCAACGCGACGTTGGTGATGCTCAGGTCGAGCAGGGTCATGAACAGGGCACTGCAGCACACCGCCAGGGCGATCCAGCGCCGACGATCCGCAACAGGATCCGGCGAAGACATCACCCCGGCAGGCTACGTGGCCCGCCGCGGGAGCAGAGCGTCCGGTCAGCTCAGCAGCAGGCGCGGCGACAGCTCACCGACGGGCAGCACGGTCAGCTCGGCGCCCAGCGTCCGCGCATCGACGAGCTGCATCGGCTGCACCACGATCGCGCCCGCCTCGATCGGGTGGACGATCACCCAGAGCCAGCGCCCGGCTGCCTCACCCGCGTACACCGCTCGGTCCGGCGCGCCTTCGACCGCCCACAGCGACACCGGTCGCCCGTCGATCTCGAACCTGGCGTGCGGCGGACCTTCACCGACGCCCGAGGTCGGGTAGCTCATGGGGAGCCCGGCGAAGTGGCCGCCGACGCCGGCCCCTGCCTCCTCGCAGACGAGGATGAGCTCGGCCGGGTCGCCGAAAGGGTCGGTACCGGTCCAGCTGGCGGCCGACGCGGAGCCACGGTCTTCGCGATCGCCCTGGCCGGAGTTGCCGCCGGCGTACGCGAGGCCGCCGAATGTCCAGCCCACCGGCACCGGCCACGGTGTCCACAGCGGTACAGCCAGCGAGTTGATCTCCGAGCCGATCACGGCGGCGAACGGGTCCACGACCGTGAGGCGCTCCTTCATGGCTCAACGGTGGGGGGCGAACGGGTCGGGGTCAAGGACCGACCGGTTTGCGCGCGGCGTACGGTCGGCCCATGCGCGTGCTGTGCGTCGGAGTCGTGGTGCTGGACGAGCAGGGTCGGTTGCTCGTCGTACGGCGCGCCAACGAGCCGAGTCGCGGCCTGTGGTCGATCCCGGGTGGGCGCGTGGAGCGAGGCGAGAGCCTGCCGGCCGCCGCGGTCAGGGAGGCGCGTGAAGAGACCGGGCTCCAGATCCTGGTGGGAGCCGAGCTCGGAAGGATCGAGCTGCCCGGACCGGACGGCGTCGTGTACGCCGTCACCGACTTCGTCGCGACGGTCGACCCGGCCGGGTCCCGAACGCCCCCCGCCGTGGCCGTTGCAGGCGACGATGCCGACGAGGTCAGGTGGGTCAGTCGCGCGGAGCTGGCTGACCTCCCGACCTCGCCGGGCCTCGTCGAGACGCTGACGGCCTGGGAGGTGTGGCGCTGAGCGTCTGCCCGACCTCAGCCCAGGAAGCCGTACGACAGCTTCTGCAGGGCCGTCCTGGAAGGGGTACCGGCCCCCTTGGCGGCCGGCAGCGCAGGCTTGTGCTGACGCCAGAGCCAGGCGCGGAAGAACGGCGTGAGGTCCTGTCCACTGACCTGGTTGGCCAGCGAGATGAACTCCTGCGTGGTCACGGTGCCGTGCCGGTGCTGCGCCGCCCAGGTGCGCAGCAGGGTCCGCATCGCGGTGCGTCCGATCTTGTGACGTAGCGCTCCCAGCGTCATGGCACCCCGGACGTAGACCGCGCCGGAGAACATCGTGTTGCGCTTCGGGTCGGCGATGGACTGCCGCCAGAAGCGGTTCTTGGCGCGGAATCTGGTTGTAGACCTGCTTGGTGTCGCGCCAGGTCGATGCCCCGCCGAGATGCTCGAACCAGAGCCAGGAGGCGAAGGTGGCGAATCCCTTCGTTGAGCCAGATGTGCTTCCACCTGCGCACCGACACGCTGTCACCGAACCACTGGTGGGCGAGCTCGTGGGAGATGGTCCCCTGGTCGGGTGCGAAACCGTAGATCGGCCGTGTCTGGGTCTCGAGCGAGAACCCGACGTTGCGGACGTGATCGACGATCGCGCCGGTCGAGCTGAACGGATACTGACCGAACGTGCGCGACCAGAAGTCGGTGATCGCGGCCGGACAGACCGATCACGTGCTGCTGGCGCGCTCGCTTGGCGTTGTGCGGGTCGACCGCGCTGAACTCGGGTATGCCACCGGGCGTCGTGGTTCGGTGGAACTGCCAACGGCCGATGCCGAGCGTCGCGAGGTAGGTCGCCATGGGCTGACGCTCGTCCCACACGAACGTCGTGTGGTGGTGATGCCGATGACGGGAGACGAGGTCTCCGTTGGCCACCACCTTGCGGCTGCTGGGCACCGTGATGGCAAAGGTGAAGCGCGCCTTGTCCGACGGGTGGTCGTTGGACGGGTACCAGGTGTGGGCGGCGTTCGGCTCACATCCGACGAAGGCGCCGTCGGGGGTGTAGCGCCATCCGTAGTCGCTGCCGAAGACGATCGGCGAGCCCTTGATCGTGCGTGGCACGCCGGCGTACCAGACCTTGACATCGAAGACCTGCCCTCGTGGCAACCCGACGCTCGGGGTCACGACGAGCTCCTGACCGGCGCGCCGGAAAGCCGCTTGGGCTCCGTCGACAGTGACGCGATCCACCCGGTAGCCGGTGAGGTCCAGGTCGAAGCGCGACAGATTCTGGGTCGCGAGGGCGGTGATGCGGTTGGAGCCCCCCAGGTGGTGCGTGCGCGGGTTGTAGGACAGCCGGAGCCCGTAGTGCTGGACGTCGTACCCACCGTTGCCGAGCTTGGGGAAGTACGAGTCACCCAGGCCGCGGCTCCCGGGATGGAAGACGGTCTGAGCGACAGCGTCTCCGTGCCCTGAGGTGCCGGGAACCGTCCGGCCCGTGGCGACTGCGGGATCGATACCCGATCCGAGCATCGCGGTCGTGGTGAGGGCCGCGATGAAGCCGGCGGCGCGGTAGGTGGTGCGGTGACTGGTGCGGTGACTTCCTCGAAGTCATGAGCATCTCCCCGTCGGGCCTTGCCCCCTCGGTGCGCGAAGGTGACATACAAGGCCAGTGCTGACCCTCCCCAGCACAAGAGGTTTAGTCAAGGCAAAATGCCGCAGTCGGCGTCACCGGTTGCCGATGCGCCATTCCCGGCGCTCGTCTCCGTCCCACCGACGACTGCCCGCCACGGTCACGGTTGACTCCGGCGCCGCGACGAGCGCTACTGCATCACCGAGCTGGTCGCCCGCGAGACGATGGGCGAGCGTGATGTGGGGAGTCCACTGTCCCGGTGCCGCAAACGCTGTGGGGGCGCTCTGTGGGCCGGCGGCCTCGAAGACTGCGGCCTGCAATGCCAGCAGGGCTGGGTCGGTGACGACCAGTCGGGCCAGTACGAAGGTGCCCCGGCCGAAGACGACCAGCCCACCGAGCCTCAGGGTCATCCCCCGGGCCAGATGTGTCGCGACCGCCGCCTCGATCGCCGCCTCACGGGCGGGGTCGGACGTGCGAAAGGCAATGAGGGTCACGTGGGGTCGGTTGTTGGCGAGGCTACGACGCGCCTGGCTCGGCAGGCCCGCGGCCAGCAGACGATCCCACGCAGCCCGGATCGTCACGTCGGATTCCTCGTCGAGGATCAGCTCGACAGACTGCACCACGATCGATCAGGAGTCGGCGTTCCACCGGTCGAGGGTGGGGGTGCCGCGGTCATAGCTCAGGACGCTCAGCTTCGCGGTGTCAAGTGGCAGATGGGCTCCTAGGGTGACCGGCTGCCGCATCCAACGGGCCGCAAAGACGCGCAGGATGTGGCCGTGGGCGATCAACAGCACGCGCCCATCGGACTCGCGGCAACGCTCGATCACCGTTTCGACCCGAGAGCCGACCTCTGCCGGGGTCTCTCCGCCCGGCGCCCCGTCGACCCAGATCGACCAGTCGGGCCGCTCCTTCTGGATGTCGACGCGGGTGCGTCCTTCGTAGTCGCCGTAGTCCCACTCGACGAGGTCGTCACAGATCTCGAAGCCGTCGACTCCGGCGAGCTCGGCGGTGTGGCGGGCGCGCTGCCTGGGGCTGCAGAGGATCAGGTCGAACGTGGCCCGGTGCAGCAAGGGTTTGAGTGACTTCGCCGCCTCGACCCCTACGTCGGTCAGCGGCAGGTCTGTCGTCCCCGTGTGTTGTCCGGACTTGCTCCACTCGGTCTCGCCGTGGCGGACCAGCCAGACTTCGTCCTCACCCTCGCTCATCTCAGTGACTCTAACGGCTCGGTGTCCGAGCGCAACGCCACGTGGGGCAGGCCTTCCAGCCGGCCAGCCCTCACTCCCGGTGCCTCAGAACATGGCTTGCATGGCGTCGGGCAGCTGCGGCTCACCGTCGAAGAAGTTCTTGACCACGAAGCCACAGCGCATCGATGGCAGCTCGCAGGCGTAGATGTCGTTGGTACCGGCGTTCGGATCACCGCCCTGAGCCGTGCCGCGACCGGTCATCGCAATCGAACGGTCGTCGAGCCAGGTGGCTGTCGACGGGCGTTGGGGCAGATCCGTGAAGTCGACCCGCTCGCCTGTATGCGTATCCCACACAGCCACGGGAGGTGCCAAGCCATCGGCGGTCTCCACGGTCGACAGGCCAAGGTAGTGAGCACCGTCCGGAGAGAGCTGCCCGTCCGAGGCCTCCACCGGGGGCATTGCCTCGACGGCCCGACCGTCCTTCCGATCGAAGAAGGCCGTCGTGTTGCCCGAGGTCAGCGCGATCGTCGTCCGCGAGAGGTCAGCAGAGGTCACCGAGCCGCCGTTGGTTCCCACCCGATAAGTGCTGCCCGACTCACCGGTTTCGACGTAGAGGCCTTGACCCCAACCGTCGTGTCCTGGGTCGCGCAACAGCACATCGCTGCCGTCGATGCCGAAGAGCTGTGCCTGTCGACCTACCGCGAACTGCCTCAGCCGTTTGTCGTCGACCAGGTCGTAGACCTCGACGACGTCGTCCACGGTCGTCCAGGCCGCGGTACGACCGTCCTTGGACACAACGACGCTCGCGATCGCCTCCTCGGTCACGGGCTGTTCGCGGCTGAAGGCGTTCGAGTTGCCGGTGACCGCGACGTGCAAGAGCCTGCTGTCTTTGCCGATCAGCAAGAGGCCGTCGTAGGCGCGGAAGACCTGCTCGACCTGCGGGACGTCGATGCTCACCTTGCCGTAGCCCGAGTCATCCTCGGCGATCGATCCGACCTCACCCGGGCCCGCCAGGAGGATGGCGGGATGGTAGACGGGACCAGAGGCCGATCCGGTAGCGGGAGTCAGCGGCGCAGGAGAGTTCGACCCGGAGCTCAGGCCGTAGCCGACGACGAGTGTCAGCGCCGCGACAGCACCCACGGCGGTGATCGAGCCGCGGCGCCGTCGACGGGCCGCGCGCACCGCTGTGTCGAAGCCCGCGTATCGATCGGCGGTGGTTGGATCTCGCGTGCTTCGCCAGCCAGTGTCTCGTCGAACCTGTGTGGTCATGTCGTTCATCTGCTCCCCCTGAGAAGCTCGCCCATCGCGAGGTTGTCGTCTGTTTCCCCGAATGCGTCCCGAAGCCTCTTGAGCGCATGGTGTGTCTGACTCTTGACCGCCCCGACCGAGCAGCCGAGCTCGCGAGCGGTCTCTGCCTCAGTGAGGTCTTCGTAGTAGCGCAGGACCAACGTGGCCCGCATCCGCGGCGGCAGCGCACAGATCCGCTCCCACAACACCACCTGGGTGGTGGCTGACTCCATGCCGCCGTCATGACCCGGATCAGGCGCGACGTCGACGAGAGTCTCGTGTCGCCGCCTCTTCCAGCGGGTGGCGGCGGTGTTGACCATCACCCGCCGGACGTAGGCGTCTGCCGCCTCCTTGGCCTTCACCCGCTTCCACGCCACGAAGGTCTTGGCCAACGCGGACTGCAGCAGGTCCTCAGCCTGATGTCGGTCGCCCGTGATCAGGTAGGCGGTGCGGAACAGCGCATTCCACCGCGCTGCCATGAAATCGCCGAATGCCAGTTCGTCGCTGACCTGCATGTGGTGTCCCCCTGTGCGGTGCGTGCCGTGCGGTGCGTGCTGTGCGGTGTGTGCGGTGCGGTGTCGTGCGGTGCGGTGTCGTGCGGTGCGCTGGTCTCAGGGGATGTAGACCCTGCTGATGGCCAGAAGGTTGAGAGGTCGCGCATTTTTCCACGCCACCCTCAGCGCTCTCATGGCCGTGCGTTTGCCTAGTGAACAAGCCACCTCGACTCTGAACCAGGCGGACTTGCCTTGCTCAGAAGGCACATGGCTTGTTCACTAGGCAAACGCTGCGGCCAGGTGGGAGTCGCGGCTCAGCCCTCGAGCCGTACGGGAGTGGGGCGGCCGGGCTGCTCTCCCCCACGAGCTTCGAGGTAGTTGTCCTTCGGCACCATCACCTTGCGGCGGAACGTGCACACCACGGTGCCGTCCTGGTTGTAGCCGGTCGTCTCGACGTGCACGATGCCGCGGTCGTCCTTCGACGTGCTCTCCCACTTGTCGAGCACGGTCGTCTCGCCGTAGATCGTGTCGCCGTGGAACGTCGGCGCCACGTGGCGCAACGACTCGACCTCCAGGTTGGCGATGGCCTTGCCGGACACGTCCGGGACACTCATCCCCAGCAGCAGCGAGTAGATGTAGTTGCCGACGACCACGTTCTTGCCGAACTGCGTGGTCTGCTCGGCGTAGTTGGCGTCCAGGTGCAGGGGGTGGTGGTTCATCGTGAGCAGGCAGAACAGGTGGTCGTCGTACTCCGTGACCGTCTTGCCCGGCCAGTGCTTGTACGTCGCCCCGACCTCGAACTCCTTATAGCTGCGACCGAACTGCATACTGGCTCCTCGTCGACGGGCATGGGCGACCCCAGTCTCACTGGGCAGGTCCATCGTGGCAAAGGGAGCGGTTCCGCGCCTTGTGCGACGCGTCACACCCCACCGTCGCGGTGGACGGTCGAGCGTCGTGCTGCGGGCGTCGGCGGCTAGGGTAGATCGATGCCTACCTTCCGCCCGGCGGTTGCCGCCGCTGCCGCCGCATTGCTCGTGGTCACGGCGTGCAGCTCGGCCGGCGACACCAAGACCAGTGCCGACGGAACGACGGCGACCACTTCGACCCGGACGGCACCGACCGGTGCCGCCACGACGCTGGCGGGGCAGGGCTACAGCGTCGACATCCCAGCCGGGTGGGCGGACATCACCGCCGAGGCCCAGCAGCAGAACAGCAGCGCCGACGTCGCCATCGCCGAACCCAGCCAGGGCCAGGCCTTCCGCACCAACTTCAACGTGGTCGAGCCCAACCAGATCGACTCCGGCGTCAGCAGCGACGAGCTCGCCAAGCAGGCCGCAAGCGAGCTCCAGAGCGTGACGAAGTCCGCCGTCACCCCCGTGTCGGCGCCTGACTTCGACGGAGATCCCGCGCTCGGGCAGGCGTCGAGCACGACTGCGTCAGGTGTCGACGTCTCGCTCATCCAGTACTTCGTGGTCAAGAACGGCCTGGTCTACGCGGCCACCATGACCTTCGACAGCAGCCAGACCGACCAGGCCAAGGCCACGCTCGACGAGATCATCGGGTCGTGGACCTGGACCTCGTGAGCCGGGCCGGCAGTCAGCCGTCGCGCAGCGCCAACCGCCCGAGCATGTTGGCCGCGTCCTCGGCCACCTTGGGCACGCAGACGATCTCGTAGGACAGCGCGACCACTCCCGTGTTCGAGGTGAAGTCGCGTTTGCCGCCGGTGGCGTGGTAGGCCGCGAGGCCGGACAGTGCGCCGAAGCCGGCTCCGACCGCTGCCGCGAAGACAGCGACCAGGATGTTCGCGTTCGTCGAGAAGAGCACGAACAGGACACCCATGAAGAAGCCCCACGTGGCACCCGTGGCGGCCGTGGCACCGACCACCTTGCCCCTGGTCAATCGACCCGTGACGTTCTCGACGAGGCGCAGGTCGGTACCGATGATGGACACGTTCTCGACCGGGAACTCGTGGTCGGACAGGTAGTCGACGGCCTCTTGCGCCTTGGCGTACGTCGGGTAGGTCCCGATCGGGATACCTCGCGGCACCTCGTGGATGGGGATGGGCATGGTTCACTCCTCGGCTCGTAGCAAGCCTAGGTCAGAGGTGGTAGTCCTCCAGCAGGCGCCGGCCGATGATCATGCGCTGGATGTCGGCCGTGCCCTCTCCGATGAGCAGCATCGGCGCCTCGCGGTACAGCCGCTCGATCTCGTACTCCTTCGAGTAGCCGTAGCCGCCGTGGATCCGGAATGAGTCCTCCACCACCTGTGCGCAGTACTCCGACGCGAGGTACTTCGCCATACCGGCCTCGAGGTCGTTCCGTTCGCCCGAGTCCTTCTTCTTCGCAGCTCGGACCATCATCTGGTGCGCCGCCTCGACCTTCGTGCCCATCTCGGCCAGTCGGAACAGCACGGCCTGGTGCTCGGCGATCTTCTTGCCGAAGGTCTCGCGCTGCTGGGCGTAGGCGATCCCGAGCTCGAAAGCTCGCCACGCGACACCGCAGCCGCGCGCCGCGACGTTGACGCGGCCGACCTCGACACCGTCCATCATGTGGTAGAAACCACGCCCGGTCTCACCCCCGAGCACCTTGTCCGGACCGACCCGATGGCCGTCGAAGACGGCGCCCGTCGAGTCGACGCCCTTGTAGCCCATCTTCTCGATCTTGTTGGGGATCGTCAGCGTGCCGTCGGCCTGGGCGCCGAGGCCGGGCTCCTTCTCGATGAGGAACGTGGTCATGTTGCGGTGCGGCTTGCCCGCATGGTCAGGCCCCTCGTCGGTCTTGACGAGGACGGCCAGCAGGTTCGACGTGCTGCCGTTGGTGATCCACATCTTCTCGCCGGTGATGACGAAGTCGTCGCCGTCGCGCACAGCCTTGGTGCGTATCGCCGAGACGTCCGACCCGCAGCCCGGCTCGCTCATCGAGAACGCGCCACGCAGGTCTCCTGTCGCCATCCGCGGCAGGTACTTCTGCTTCTGCTCCTCGGTCCCGTGCTGCATGAGCATGTACGCCACGATGAAGTGCGTGTTGACGATGCCCGAGACACTCATCCAGCCACGAGCGATCTCTTCGACGACGAGCGCGTAGGTCAGCAGCGACTCCCCCAGACCGCCGTACTCCTCCGAGATCGTCAGGCCGAAGAGGCCGAGCTCCTTCATCCCGTCGACGATCTGCTGCGGGTACTCGTCCGCATGCTCGAGCTCACTGGCGACCGGCAGGATCTCCTTGTTGACGAACTCGCGGACGGTCTTGAGGATCTCGGTCTGGATGTCCGTCAGGCCTTCGGTTTCGCAGAGGCGACCCATCAGGTGTCCCTTTCTCGTCGCGCGGCGGAGGTCATGTGGTGGGTGGCGTCCAGCGGTCGGTGCGCTCCATGCCGGCGGCGCGACCCTTCGCCGAGATGACCAGCGCCATCTTGCGCGAGGCCTCGTCGATCATCTCGTCCCCGAGCATGACGGCACCGGTCGCGCCGCCCTGCTCGGACGTGAAGTGGTCGTAGGCGTCGAGGATGTTCTCGGCGTGGTCGTAGTCGGTCTGCAGGGGCGAGTAGACGTCGTTGGCCGCGGCGATCTGGTCGGGGTGCAGCACCCACTTGCCATCGAAGCCGAGCGCCGCACTCCTGCCGGCGACCCGCTTGAAACCGTCGACGTCGCGGATCTGCAGGTACGGCCCGTCGATGGCCTGCTTGTCGTGGGCGCGGGCCGCCATCAGGATCCGCATGAGGATGTAGTGGTAGGCGTCGCCGACGTCATATCCCGGCGGCTGCTCCCCCACCACGAGTGACTTCATGTTGATCGAGGCCATGAAGTCCGCCGGGCCGAAGATGATCGTCTCGACCCGCGGGCTGGCGGTGGCGATCGCGTCGACGTTGATGAGTCCGAGCGCGTTCTCGATCTGCGCCTCGATGCCGATTCGTCCGATGTCGAGGCCGACCGTCTTCTCGACCTGGGTGAGCAGCAGGTCAAGGGCCACCACCTGGTCGGCGGTCTGCACCTTCGGCAGCATGATGCAGTCGAGGTTGGCGCCGGCACCCTCGACGACAGCGACGACGTCGCCGTACGTCCACTGGGTCGTCCAGTCGTTGACGCGTACGACGCGGACCTTGTCGCCCCAGCCCTCGGAGTTCAGCGCCTCGACGACAGTGCCTCGGGCGTCGATCTTGGCGATCGGCGCGACCGAGTCCTCCAGGTCGAGGAACACCTGATCGGCGTCGAGTCCCTTCGCCTTCTCGAGGAAGCGCGGGTTGGAGCCGGGCACGGCCAAGCAGGAACGGCGCGATCGCAGACCCTCAGGCATCAAACGTCCTTTGCAGCGGAGACATGGGCTGGCGCTGAGCCTAGACCGCGCCACCTTGGCGCCGACACCGCTCGTGAAACATCTCACGCGGCCCGACTGGGAGGTTCTGCAGGTAGAACACCACGCCAGGCCTGCACAACCTCCCGCCCTGGCGGTGCCGAAGCCTCGGGAGGTGACGGGGTCAGTCGATCGGCGCCTCGCGGGGCGTGGCCCGCCGGGACCGGGCATTGACCACGATCGCCAGGCCTCCGACGATGAGCGCGAGGCCGACGTACACCGCGACGGGTGGCGCCTGACCGAGGAAGACAGCGGCCAGGAGCGCGGCGCCAGGCACCTCGAGCAGGAGGGTCATCGAGACGACGGTCGGGCTGATCGTGGCCAGCAGATGGTTGAAGACCGAGTGTCCCAACAGCTGCGCCACCACCGTGACCGCGATGATCAGGCCCCAGCTCTTCGCGTCGTACCCCACCAGCTGGAGGCGCCCGATGACGCAACCCAGCAGGAGCAGCGCGGCGCTGGTCGAGTAGCAGATCAACGTGTACGACGACGTGCTCAGCTGCTCACGCACGCGTCCACCGACGATCGTGTACACCGCGGCGAACAATCCGCCTGCCAGAGCCAGTGCGTCTCCGGTCAGTGCGCGGGCCGACACCGAGAAGTCGACGCCAGAGATCACGAGCACCCCCGCCAGCGCCAGCAGCAGCCCCAGCCAGACCCGCCGTACGACGGGTACGCCGGTGAACCGGGACAGGACGACGACCCAGGCCACCTGAAGCGACACGAGCGCAGTCGCCGACGCCACCGAGGTCAGCCGCAACGAGCTCACCCAGGTCGCGAAGTGCGCAGCGAGCATGACGCCGGACAGCAGGCTCAAGCGGAGCTGCGCTCGGGTCACCCCGCGCAGCTCGGCACGACCTCGGACGAACGCGACCGGAGCCACGGCGACGGCGCCCAGGCCGTTGCGCCAGAACGCGATCGCCAACGCGGGGACCGCCGTCGCTCCCGCCATGATCGGGCCAGACATGGATACCCCGACCACGCCGACCACGAGCATCCCGACGGTGCTTGCCGACATCTCCCCAGCCGGGGCGGACGTCACCGGGGCAGGCGTCGAGGCGGGATCGGTCACAGCTGCCATCTAACTGGGTAGGTCCCTGTCGGCGTGAACGTCCTCAATGCACGCGGATCTCGACAGATCCGGCCGGGACTCGGTTCACCAGGCGTCACCGGTCCGGTCCTCGCAGCACACCCCCACCGACAGATCTGGGACTACGGACGGATCAAAGCGCAGGATCATGAGCCCGCCATGATGACTGTCCTGGACGATGCCTGCCGCTGTGCGGGTGTAGGTGAGCCCACGCCACCGCTCCCAACCCAGCCTCTCGTAGAAGCCCGTAGCCCGGCCCGTGGAAAGCAAGGCAACCGGCCAACGGGAGGAGATCTCGACCTGGAGCCTCTCCATCGTTTGACGACCAAGGCCTTCGCCCTGACGGTCAGGATCGGTAGCGACTGCCTCGACGTAGCCCACTGTGCGCCACGGTTGGTCCCCGAACCTGATGCGCCGAGGCACAGCGCTGGCGTGGCCAATGAGACGGTCGCCTTCGCGAGCCAGCACGTGCACACCGCCGTAGGCATGGTCGGCGTCATCGTCGGTGAAGCGGTCGCCGAACGCCCGGTCCCAGAGCGCCCGCAGGCCCAGAGGGGTCACCGGGTCGATCTGTTCACTCTCGATGACGACGACGTCCACGACCGTCAATCTAGGCGCTCGCGGGCCGATACCCAGCGGATCGTCCGCAAGCCCTCGGCTGCCGTCGTCGGCGGACGCTGGCTCTTCGGCATGGAACGCCGATGTGGCACGCTTCGACACGTGGGTGACGACACGCAGCCGGACCAGCCCCTCCTGGACGAGGCGCTGCTCGACGAAGCGATGAAGAAGTCCGGCGTCATCTGGGTGACGACGCCGGCCGAGCCCCGAGGGCGCGGCTTCTGGTACGCCTGGCTCGAGCGGACGGCGTACGTGCTCACCGGCCCCGGCGAGCAGCCCGACCCCGGCTGGACCGACGGGGCCGAGGTCTCCGTCCTCGCCCGCAGCAAGGACACGACCGAGCGGCTGGTGACGTTCACCGCGGTCGCGAACCGGCTGACGCCCAACGCTGCCGACTGGGAGGCGGCCGCGACCGCACTGGCCGCCGGTCGACTCAACCTCGAGGCATCGGAGAGTGCGCCATCGCGGTGGGCGAGCGGGACCGCCATCCTCTATCGATTGAGCCCCACCGGCTCGCTCGTCGAGCGCCCCGGCCACTACTCCAGCGAGAGCCATCGCGCGGCGCCGTTGCCGAGCTCCGGCCACGACACAGGGCAAGAAGCCGTTCGTCCTGCACAAGCGCGGCGGCTCGGGTCGACCGCTGTCCTGACGCCAGAGACCCCAGCAAAACTGGGTTGACCGACCCGAGGCAAGCCGTCAGCCTTGTCGCTGTGACCACTCCCGACTCCACAGGTGTCCACTCGACAGAGCCCGCAGGTGCCAGCTCACGCTCAACCCGCAGGCCTCATCCACCAGCACGCACTGGCCTACCTCATCGGTCTCGAGGGTGTCGCCCTGATGAAGGCGTTCGCCGGCGAGTTCGACGCTGCGTTCACGCGGGCACGGCTGGCCGAGGTGCGGATGTTGCTGGATTCGACCGCCATCCCCGGCGACGGCGTCGAGATCCCACCCATGTCAGCCGTCTCGGCGTACGACGGCTGGGCGCGTACCTACGACAGCCCTGACAACGGCATCTTCGCGATCGAGGAGCCTGTGCTCCGGCCGATGCTGGATCGACTTCCGGCCGGCGTCGCGGTCGACGCAGCGTGCGGCACCGGCCGCCATGCGGCGCACCTGGCCCACAGTGGACACCGCGTCCACGGGTTCGACATCTCAGCGGAGATGCTGGCCGTTGCAGCGCAGAAAGTGCCGGGCGGTGAGTTCCGTGAAGCAGACGTGCGCGACCTGCCGCTACCGGACTCCTGCGCAGACCTCGTCGTCAACGCCCTGGCGCTGGCGCACATCGAGGACCTGGCGCCGGTGTTCCGCGAAGCCGCACGCGTCCTGAGGCCCGGCGGTCACTTCGTCATCTCCGACACGCGCAGTCATTTCGTCGGGTCGCCCCTGTACCCGTTGGTCAAGTGCGATGTCGACGACAACGTACGGCTACATACCGACCTGGCGGCATGCCACGAGCGACTACCTGCAGGCCGCGATCCCCGCTGGTTTTGCGGTGCGTGAGTGCCAGGAGCCGCTGAGACCCGGACCGATCGTCGACCCCTCGTCCCCGCCCGAGCCGGAACCGATCGACCCGGCCGATCCCCCGGACGTCTGGAACCTGCACGAGTGGGCGGCCGAGGCGGCGAACGCCACCTACCGCGACGAGCCCTGCCTCATCGTCTGGGACTTCGAGCTCGAAGGTCCCCGGTGACTCTCAGGGGACGCTGATCGTGCCCGAGGCGATCGGGATGACGCGACCCGCCACGTGGACCAGCGTGGCCCGCCCGTCGGCAGCCTCGACCCGGCCGGTCAGCCGCGAGGGACGCCCCATCTCGACACCTTGCTCGATCGCGTACGCCGACGTGCCTTCACCGGCCGCGAGTCCCGAGGCGACGAGCACCAGGCCGAGCCCGGCGGCAGCCGAACCGGTAGCCGGGTCCTCGGGGATGCCGAACCCGGGCACGTAGACCCGCGACCGGATCGAGATCGAGCCACCCGCGCCGCCGGCTGGCTCTGCGGCGTACACGTCGATCCCGTCGAACGGATCCTGGAGGAAGCTCAGGTCGACCGAGGTCTCGCTCACCTGTCGGGATCCGGGGCGGCTGCGCCCGACGGCGTCCGGCCGGACCCGCAGGTACAGCCAGCTCAGCCCGCACCCGGCGGCATACGCATCGCCCACGACGTCGTCGACACCGAGGCCCACGAGCTCGGCGAGCTCGACGGTGTCGTCGCGGCTCAGCCGGTGTGCATGGTCGCGCGGCAGGGCGGTGAGCTCGACGTCGGCATCCGGGTCAGCAGGCACCTGGACGCCGATCAGACCGGCGCCGCAGGCTTGCTGTCTGGGCCCCGGGCTCGATGACGCCACTCGACCGGAGCGACCAGGCGGTGCCGACGGTGGGGTGACCGGCGAACGGGATCTCACCGCCGGGCGTGAAGATCCGGACGCGATAGTCGGCACCGGCAGCGCGGTCCTCGTCCGTGAGTGCCACGGGGAACGCCGTCTCGGACAGGTTGAACTCCATCGCCAGCGCGTGGAGCTGCGCGGTCTCCAGGGCGTCCGCGCCGTACACCACCGCCAGCGGGTTGCCCGCGTAGCGGCGCTCAGCGAACACATCGACGACCTCGTAGCGCAGCCGACCCGCCAGCGGTTGGGTCAGGGACTGCGCGTGGTCGGAGTGGGACAGGTCTCCGGGGTTCACAGGCATGCCCGCGAGCCTAGGACCTGAACGGGGTCGATCCCGGGTCGGCCCCGGTAGCCTTTCGGGCGTGAGTGTCGCCCAGACCCGTGTCTTCATCGCCCGCCTGGCGGGTCTGTACGTCTATGACCCCAACGGTGACCAGGTGGGGCGGGTTCGCGACGTCGTGGTGGCGGCCCGCGCCGACAACCAGCAGCCCCGGGTGCTCGGCCTGGTCGTCGAGGTGCTGGGGCGTCGCCGCATCTTCTTGCCGATGACCCGGGTGACGAGCGTCGATGCGGGTCAGGTGATCACGACGGGACTGGTGAACATGCGCCGGTTCCAGCAGCGCAGCACCGAGACCCTGGTGCTCGGCGAGCTGCTCGACCGCACGGTCACGATCATCGAGAACGGCACCGAGGGCACCGTCTACGACATCGCGATGGAGCAGGGCCGCACCAGGGACTGGGTGCTCTCGCGGGTGGCCGTGCAGCACGGCGCGAAGCGGTTCGGGCGCAAGGGACAGACGCAGGTGCTGGAGTGGTCGGAGGTCTCCGGGCTGACCGGGCTCGAGGCCGGCCAGGGCGCCACGCACATGTTGGCCGCGCTCGACATCATGCGTGCCGCGGACCTGGCGAACGTGATCCACGGCCTGTCGCCGAAACGGCGCGGCGAGATCGCCGCCGCGCTCAACGACGAACGGCTCGCCGACGTCCTCGAGGAGCTCCCCGAGGACGACCAGGTCGAGATCCTCGGCCAGCTCGAGAACGAGCGTGCCGCCGACATCCTCGAGGAGATGTCGCCCGACGACGCTGCCGACCTCATCGCCGAGCTTCCCCCCGAGACCGCCGAGGCCCTCCTGCTGCTGATGGACCCGGGCGAGGCCGACGACGTACGCCGACTGCTCGCCTACGAGGAACGGACCGCGGGCGGGCTGATGACCACCGATCCCGTCATCCTGCCGCCCGGACGCCACCGTCGCCGAGGCGCTCGCGCGGATCCGGGCCAGCGAGCTCACGCCTTCCCTCGCCGCCATGGTCTACGTGTGCAGACCGCCGATGGAGACGCCGTCCGGCCGGTTCCTGGGTGTCGGGCACTTCCAGCGCCTGCTGCGCGAGCCGCCGTCGAGTCTCGTCTCGGCCGTCATCGACAACGACCTCGAGGCGCTGCGGGCTGACGCCACGCTCGACGAGGTCACCCGGCATCTCGCCTACTACAACCTCGTCGCGAGCCCGGTCGTCGACGACGACGGCCACCTGCTGGGCGTGGTGTCGGTCGACGACGTGCTCGACCACCTGCTGCCGGAGAACTGGCGGCAGCGCGAGGGCGAGCTGGCGGCCTCTCACGCGCTGGTCGAGGGGGCTGTCGATGGCTCGTGACGACGTGCGCGACGAGGAGCGCCGCGAGCCCAGTCGCCATACGTCGACGCGTACGTCGACGGGCGGCTCGGCTCGACGTGCCGCGAGACACCCGCCGCACCCTGGTCGTGCGGCCGAGCTACGACCCCGAGATGTTCGGCAAGTTCGCCGAGAACTTCGCGCGGTTCATGGGCACGGCGCGCTTCCTGACCTACATGACCGGCTTCGTCATCGTCTGGATCACGGTCAACCTCATCGGGTTGTACGGGCTCGACTGGGACCCCTATCCGTTCATCCTGCTCAACCTGTTCTTCTCCACCCAGGCGTCGTACGCCGCACCGCTGATCCTGCTCGCGCAGAACCGCCAGGAGGCGCGCGACCGCGTCGTCACCGAGCAGGACCGGGAGGCGAACCTCCGCGCCCACGCCGACATGGAGTTCCTGGCCCGCGAGGTCGCGTCGCTGCGGATGGCCATCGGTGAGGTCGCCACCCGCGACTACCTGCGCTCGGAGCTGCGCTCGCTTGCTCTCCGACCTCGAGGAGCGCACCCAGCCCAGCGACCAGGATTCTGACGAGACGGCGCAGGACCCGTAGCCTGGAGCCATGACATCCCCGGTGCTCGACCGCGTCAACGCCGCCCTCGCGACGGTCAACGACCCCGAGATCCGGCGACCCGTCACCGAGCTCGGCATGGTCGATGCTGTGACGGTGGGCGACGACGGCAACGTCGCGGTCACGATCTTGCTGACGGTTTCCGGTTGCCCGATGAAGGAGACGCTCACCCGCGACGTCACGGCGGCCGTCTCTGCTGTCGCCGGGGTCAGCGGGGTCGAGGTCACGCTGGGCGTGATGAGCGACGAGCAACGCCAGCAGCTGCAGCAGAACCTCCGCGGTGGGCAGCCGGCCAAGGAGATCCCGTTCGCACGACCTGACTCGTTGACCAAGGTCATCGCGGTCGCCTCCGGAAAGGGTGGCGTCGGGAAGTCGTCGGTGACGGTCAACCTGGCGATGGCGATGGCCCGCACCGGCCGCAAGGTCGGCATCCTGGACGCCGACATCTACGGCCACTCGGTCCCGGCGATGCTCGGCGTCGCCGATGAGCGTCCGACGCAGGTCGAGGACATGATCATGCCGGTGCCGGTGATGGGCCTCAGCGTGATCAGCATCGGCATGCTGAAGCCCCGGCGCGACCAGGTCGTCGCGTGGCGCGGACCGATGCTCGACCGCGCGCTCGTGCAGATGCTCAGCGACGTCTACTGGGGCGACCTCGACGTGCTGCTACTGGACCTGCCGCCCGGCACCGGTGACATGGCCATCTCGGTCGGCCAGCACCTGCCGAACTCCGAGGTCGTCGTCGTCACCACCCCGCAGTCGGCAGCTGCCGAGGTGGCCGAGCGCGCCGGGACCATGGCGTCGATGATGCATCAGCGTGTCGCCGGGGTGATCGAGAACATGAGCTTCCTGGTCTGCCCGCACTGCGGTCCCGAGCACACGATCGACCTGTTCGGGACGGGCGGCGGAGCCCAGGTGGCTGCCACCCTGTCGGCCCGTTTCGGGTATGACGTGCCGGTGCTCGGCCAGATCCCGCTCGACATACGCCTGCGCGAGTCCGGTGACGCGGGGAGGCCGCTGGTGCTCGACGAGACCGACACTCCCGCCGGCGATGCGCTCAACTCGATCGCCACGGCGCTGCTGGCGAAGGGCCGGGGGTTGGCCGGCATGCAGCTGGGCCTGTCCCCTGCTGGTCGCTGAGGTTCCACCTCGAGCGACCTGCGAGATGTGTCAGGCTTGATGCATGTTCGACATCGGTCTGCCGGAGTTCATGGTGCTGGCCGTCGTCGCGCTGTTCGTCTTCGGTCCCGACCGGCTGCCCGAGGTCGCCCGCCAGGCCGGCAAGATGCTGCGCTCGGCGCGGCAGATGCTCACCCAGGCGCGCTCCCAGCTCTCCGACGAGCTGGGTCCGGAGTTCGCCAACCTCGACCTCAACGAGCTCAACCCGCGCGCCCTCGTCAAGAAGCATCTGCTCGACGACCTCGAGGACGACGATGACGACGCTCCCATACGGCCTGGTCTGCGACCGCTCGACCTCGGCGAGGCTGCCCCCTTCGACCTCGAAGCCACCTGACCCCGCCTGCCAGAGGCCCACTCCTCTGCCTCGTTGACGTCACCCCCCACTGGCCCTCCGCGTTTGCCTAGTTCACAAGCCAGCTGGTCACGTCACTAGGCAAATCCGCCTTGGGAAGAGGGGACTTGCCTCGCTCACCGTCACGGGCGAGGCCCCCTGAGAGGTCAGCCGAGAAGCTGCCCGATCGACGCCTCCGCGAACCACTTCTCGTATTGCGCAGGGGTCCAGCCACGCTCGCCGACGAGCAACTGCCAGGTGTTGGGGTGGTTGAGCGTCCACAGGATGTCAGCACCCCTGGAAACGCCCAGACCTCGCTTCAGCGCACCTTTGCGATGCAAGCTCTCGACGATGACCCGCTGATTGGCGTGGAACTCGATCTGGATCGTCCTCCACAGGTCCGCCACCGCCGGGTCGATCCCGGTTGCCTCGCGAATCACCTCCAGCACCCGACCTATCCGCTCCTTGCCGGACCGGGAGTTGCGGGCGTTGAGCACCAGCTGGCGGCGTGGATCGGGCTCCTCGAGCACCTCCTGGTACCACCTGCGCTCCCCGACGGGTGTCTGGCTGTCGTCTCCGCCGAGCGCAAGATCCCAGACACCGTGCAAGAGTCCGCCCTTGCTCCCGAAGCCGCTGTAGACGGTCTTCTGCGCCACCCCGGCTTCGCGCGCCACGGCCGGAATGGTCGTAGCGGCGTACCCATCACGCTCGAAGAGCCGCTGGGCCGCGCGCATGATGTCGCGGCGGGTGTCGGCTGCCTGGGCGCGCCGGCGTGTGGAGTCGTAGGCACGGGTCTTGACAGGCTCACTCATTTGAGTATAGTCACACTCACTTCAATATCTCGGCGGTATACCGAATATCGTATCCGATCGCCGCCGACCGAACCGAGGGGATCCCGATGACAGAACTAGCGAGCAGAGCAGCCGCGACACAGTCGCCCGACGCGGACCTGGCGATCAGGCACCGAGTGCGCGACATGTGGGATTCGGTGGCGGTTCACTGGGCGGAGCACGTCGACTACGTCGACAACCGAGCCGCGGACCTGACCCGCCTGATGATCGAGAGCGTCGCGCCGGCCCCCGGGGAGCGCGTGCTCGAGCTCGCCTGCGGCGTGGGCAGCGTCGGCCTGGCCGCGGCGACGCTGGTCCTGCCCGGTGGCGAGATCGTGATGTCCGACGTGGCCCCTGAAATGACGGAGATCGCCCGTCGCCGTGCCACGGCGGCTGGTCTCTCCCACGTCAGCACGCGTGACCTCGACCTGGCCAAGATCGACGAGCCCGACGCGGCGTACGACGTTGTGTTCTGCCGGGAGGGACTCATGTTCGCCACCGACCCGGAGGTCCGCCGTTGCCGAGATCCGGCGGGTGCTGCGTCCCGGCGGCAGAGTGGCGATCTCCGTGTGGGGGCCGCGGGAGGACAACCCGTGGTTGGGCCTGGTGTTCGACGCAGTGACGGCCGAGACCGGCGCTCCGGTCCCGCCGCCGGGTGTGCCGGGGCCGTTCTCGCTCTCCGACCGGGACCGTCTCTCGAGGCTGTTCGGGCAGTTCGACGACGTCCGCTTGACGGATGTCGAGGCGCCGGCGCACGCAGGGTCTTTCGAGGAATGGTGGGAGCGGACGGCTGCCCTGGCCGGGCCGCTCAGCAAGCTGCTTGCGTCATTGCCCGAGGTGTCCCGGACGGCCGTGGCTGCTCGCCTGCGCGACGCGTGTGCGCCATACACGACCTCTGACGGCGTCGAGCTGCCAGGTCTCGCCCGCTGCGTCACCGCTCACGGGTGACGGCGGGTAGCGCGGCTGGCCGTACGCGTTTGCCATGTTCACAAGGCAAGTACTGAGCCGACGAGGCGGATTTGCCTTGTGAAGAAGCCACCTGGCTTGTTCACAAGGCAAACATCTACGGCCAGCGGGCCAGCGACCTCTAGGCCAGTCAGTCAGGTCAGCCGACCTTCTTGCCGAGGGTGACGCGGATGCGCTGCGTCGAGCCGCCGCGGTCCACGAGGAGAGTCACGGTCTGCCCCGGTTCGAAGGACCGGATCTTGACGATGAGCTCGACGCCGTCCTTGACGGACTCGCCGTTGATCTCCTTCACCACGTCGCCGTTCTGGAGCCCAGCCTGCGCCGCCGGGCTACCCGAATCGACCTGATCGACGGTGGCGCCATCGGAGGTGACAGCGACGTCGACCCGCGCCCCGATCACGGGATACTCCGCCTGGCCGGTCTTGATGATCTGCTCGACCGTGGTGACCACCTGGTCGATCGGGATCGAGAAGCCCACGCCGATGTTCCCCGACTGCCCTCCGGTCGTGGTCCCGAGCGTGGCGATCGCCGAGTTGACCCCGATGACCGCGCCGTCCAGGTCGACGAGGGGTCCACCGGAGTTGCCGGGATTGATGGCGGCATCGGTCTGGAGCGCGTTGATGTACGACGTCTCCCCCTGCCCGCCCGCAGTGACCGGCCGATGCGTTGCACTGATGATGCCGGACGTCACCGTGGCATTCAGACCCAACGGCGACCCGATGGCCACCACGGCCTGACCCACCGCGATGTTTCGCGAGGTACCGATCGTCGCCGGGCGCAGCTCCGGTCCGTCGTCGAGCTTGATGACCGCGAGGTCGTATGACGGGCTGCGTCCGACGATCGAGGCTGACACGCTTTGCCCGTTCGAGAGCGAGACCGTGATGTCGCCACCGCCCGCGGCCGGCTCGATGACGTGGTTGTTCGTCACGACGTGCCGCTGGTCGTCGTACACGAACCCCGAGCCGGTGACTTCGCTGCTGCTGCCCTTGACGTCGATCGACACCACGCTCGGCAGGACCCGGTCCGCCACCCCGACGACCGGGTTGGCATCGGACCCACCGGCACTCGGACCGCGCGAGATGACCTGGCCGTCGCCCAACGAACCTGCCGGCGTCGTGTCACGACCCTGCTCGACGAGCCACGCACCAGCCGCGCCCCCACCGAGCCCGAGCAGCAGAGACAGGAGCGCCACAGGCACGAACGGCACTCGGCTGCGCGTCTCACGCGCCGTCGCGGGGGGCCATCCTGACTGGAGCTCACCGAGCGGCAGCGTCGGCTCACCCTGACCGCCATACGACCAGGGCGCAGGCGGGGGCGGCACCGGCCGTTGCTCGGCGCCTCCGTCCCACGAGGGCCGAGGGGGCGGCCGGTAGCCCTGCGCGGCACCTCGATACGGGGCACCGCCGTAGGGGGCACCGCCGTACGGGGCACCGCCGTACGGGGCACCGCCATAGGGGCGAACGCTTGGCGGCGAGCCCTGCTGTGGACCGTGGGACGGCCCGGAGGCGCCTTCGGAGCCGGCCGCCGACGCCTCAGGGGCGGTCGAGGCACCTTCTGTGGGTGGGGAAGGTGGGGCCAGCCTCGGCGCCGTCGGACGGAGGTGTCGGCCGCTGAGGACCTACGTCGCCGAGGCCCCCCTCGTGGTCGGGACGGTCGTCGGGCACGGGCACTACTCCTGAGGAACGGGCTGGTCTGGCGCCGTCGTCGTCCAACGGCGCTCATGGTCAAGCATGCCTCACGCCCCGAAGCGATGCGCGAGAGATCCGGCAGGACCGGCCGCCCAGACTGCCCGCCGGGTCGGGAGAGTCGCCGCAGCCGCTCACTCCGCAGGATTGACGTAGGAGGCGATCCGCTCCAGACCCCGACTCAACCGGTTCCCGTCGGACGCCAGATCTGCGCTGTGCGGCAGCGCCGCCACCAGCTCGGCCGTGGTGCTCATCGGCGCATCACTCAGCAAGGTGTAGACCATGCCATCGGCCTGCCAGAGCACCACCGTGGGAAGACCGTCCTGGACCCACAGGGACGACCCGCCGGACACCACGTGCCGGTAGGCACCGAGCGCTGACGTGTCGAGCTGCCCTCGCTCCTCGAAGACCGACGCGGTCGAGAGACCGTCGGAGTACGCCGCGTGCACGACATCACCTGCACCGTCCAGGTGGTGCAAGAAGGTCAGCTGGAAGTCACCGGGCAGCTGGAGTGGACACGCCCAGCCCTGGTCGGTGAGCGCGGGAGCGAGCTGCGTCGACAATCGGGTTGCTGACGGTGCCTCGAGCTCAGGAGCGAGATGGGAGATGAAGTGGTGGGCCTGGGTTCGGAGGTGGGAAAGCGTGCTCATCCGGATGAGGACGTTGCCGTCGTACAACGCGCGCTGCAACAGCAGGCCGGTCTCCTGGTCGATCCAGAAGCGCGCCACCTGTCCCCCGTCACGGCTCGCCTCGACGACCGTGGCTGCACGTCCGTCGACCGTGCCCGTCCCGACGCTCGAGAGGTCGTACGCATCCAGCAGCAGTTCGACGGGCTGGGCGCCGACGGCACCGTCATCGACCGCCTCGCTACGCGTGATGAACGTGGGATCGGCGCTCTCTGCTCCATTCATCACGGCAAAGCTCGTGCCCTGCTGCGGGGCGTGCTCGATCGCGATCATCACCGACGACTCGCCGCTGGAGCCGAGCCAGGTGACCGTGCGGATGGCCGTGTAGGCCACCTCGGCGGGCGCGGCCGCCGACCGTCTCAGCCACTGCACCGCGGCCGGATCGTCGCCTGAGGAGGAAGGCTGCGCCACGACGCCTGCGATCGATGTGAAGGCGTTGACTGCGCCCAAGGTGTCGCCGGAGGTGGATTGCTGTCCGTCGGAGAGCACCTCGACGGCAGGGTCGGACAGGGCCGCAAGGCCGGTGCTGTCGGCGAACTCGGCGGAGAACTCACCCACGGGAGGGTCAACGGTGGAGGTCAGCCACTTCGGAGCCGCCGACGGCGTACGCCAGCGTCACCACGGCCAGCGACATCGAGCCGGCACCGACCAGCGCGCGTCGCGTCGCCACGGCTACCCGGGATCCTGCGGTCGGCGTCGCGGCTCTCGGTGCGGAGCGCACGGAGCCCAGAGCGGCGAACAGGTCGGCCGGCGGCTCCGCAGCGGCCAGCCCGAGCAACCGCTGCTTCAACGCGTACGTCTGCTCGAGCTCTCGCTGGCAGTCCCCGCAGGTGGAGGCATGGGCCAGTGCCCGTCGACGGGCGCCGCCTTGCAGCTCGCCGTCGATCAACGCTGACACCTTGTGGTGCAGGTGACTCACCGGGCCACACCCACTTGGGTGGCGTCGACCGCACCTCCGAATCGTCTCCTCGTAGCTGTCGGCGCCCGGTGGGCCAGCGCCTTGCGGAGCATCGTGCGTCCACGGTGGATGCGCGATCGGACGGTGCCGATCTTGACGTCGAGCACCTCGGCGATCTCGTCGTAGGTGAGGCCCTCGATGTCGCACAGGACCACAGCCACCCGGAAGTCGGGCTGAAGCTCGGCCAGGGCGGCCTCGATGTCCGGGTCGAACATCTGGTCGTCGAGACCGGCCGCGGGCGAGGGCAGGAACCCGGGCAGCTTGTCGCCGACGTCGTCGGGCAGAGCGTCGAACCTGATGCGCTGCTTGCGACGCGCCTGGTCGAGGAAGAGGTTGGTGGTGATCCGGTGCAGCCAGCCCTCGAACGTGCCCGGCTGGTATGACGACAACGACCGGAACACCCGCACGAAGACCTCTTGGGTGAGGTCCTCCGCGTCGTGACGGTTGCCGGTCAGGCGGAAGGCCAGTCGGTAGACACGGGCGGAGTGCGTGCGCACGATCTCGTCCCAGCTCGGGGGGACCCAGGCGTCCTCGGTGGCCGGACGCGTGCCGGTCGAACCGTCCACGTCGCTTCCACCTCCTCGTCGCACGTCCACGTCAGTCGCGATGGCGACCATGACCGGCGGGCTCCTCCCTGCTGACGAATGGTGGCGCCTTGAGCCGCGGATCGTCGTGCTCTCAGGATAGTTCACACGCGACGCAGTCAAGCCGCCACTTACGTAACGTTCAGGTGCCAGGTGCAGTTCCCGGTTCCGGTCCGGTGCGGCCCGATGACCCATACACCGTGAACCGACTAGGCTCACGCCAGATCAACCAGCACCCCGGCGTCCACAGGGGCTCGTCGGGGCCGAATGAGGAGGCCGCCATCGCCACCGGGCTGAAGCCTGCTTCGTGGGCTTATTCCGAGCAGTTCATCGCCGAGGACGATGTCCTCACCAATGCCCGGTCCCGTGCGGCCGAGGTCGATGCGGTCCCGATCGGAGCGGGAGGCGGCGCGGCCCTGCGTTTTGTCTCGGCGCTGCTCGATGCGCGCAACGTGGTCGAGATCGGGACCGGGTGCGGGGTGTCCGGTGTGTGGATGATGCGAGGGATGCGCTCAGACGGCGTACTCACGAGCGTCGACCTCGAGGCGGAGCACCAGCGGATGGCCAAGGACGCGTTCCGGGAGGCGGGGATCGCCTCGCAGCGCGTCCGGCTCATTCCCGGCGCTGCCCTGGAGGTACTGCCGCGGTTGACCGACGAGCACTACGACCTGGTGTTCTGTGATGGCGACAAGCAGGAGTATCCGCAGTACCTCGAGCAGGCCGTCCGGCTGCTCCGCCGAGGTGGCGTCGTCGCCTTCGACAACTCGTTGTGGCATGACCGGGTGGCCGATCCTGCCGTGCGTGACGCGGAGACGACCGCGATCCGCGAGACCTTGCGCCAGGTGACCGAGCACGAGGATCTGCTCGCCGTGCTGCTCCCCGTCGGCGACGGCCTGCTCCTCGCCCAGAAGCGCTGACCCCCAAGGCAGACTGCCTCTCCCCGCCGCCCGTTTGCCTAGTTCACAATCCAGCTGGCTTGTGGACTAGGCAAACGTGCCGCTCGGACTGGGGGTTTGCCTCAGCGAGATACCGCGGGGTCGGTTGAGATCCAGAAGCGCAGCTTCGGGCCACGGACGTCGTCGAACACTCCCCCGGCGGTCTCGATGACCTTCCGCGACGGTTCGTTCGTGTCGTCACAGGTCACCAGCACCGGGTCGATCCCGAGCTCGTACGCCACCGGCAGCGCCGCCCGGAGCATCGCTGTGGCGTGGCCGTTCCGCCGGGCCGTCGGCCGTACGACGTACCCGATGTGCCCGCCGTACTCCAACAACCACGGCGTCAGGGTGTGCCGGATCGACAACCGGCCCAGGTACTCCTCGCCGTCCACCCACCACAGGTAGGTCGACGGGACGATGCCCTCGGGCAGCCAGGTGTCCGGCTCGGCGAGCTGCCGAAGCCGTCTGCAGTACTCCGCGAACGTCTCCGGATCGTGCAGCGTCTCGAACGGGAAGTACTCGCCTTCGTAGTCGCCGATCGCACCGATGATCGTCAGCCCGGCGTACCGCTCGTCCTCACCCCGCTCGCGGATCTCGACGACCGAGGCGAGGAATGACCGCTGGTAGCGCACATCAGGGACGACGAGCTCCGGCACACCGACAGCCTAGAAGCGCCCCCGTACCAGCAGAGGCACCGACCCGGCAGATCAGCTCGACTGGGCCTCGAGCCAGCGCAGCAACAACCGCGACCCGAAGCCGGTTGCGCCCGCGGTGTACTCGAACGCATCCTTCGGGGAGTCGCCGACGCTGGCAATGTCGAGGTGCGCCCACCGGGTACTCCCGGCGAAGTGCCGGAGGAAGAGCGCAGCCGTGATCGAGCCCGGCTGCCCTGACGCGTTGGTCGCGTCGGCTGACATCTCCTCCAGCATCGGCTCGTACACGTCGAGCAGGGGTAGCCGCCAGACAGGTTCTCCGGCCAGGTCTCCCGCCGCGGTGAGCGAGGCTGCCAGATCGTCGTCGGTGGCGAACAGCGCGCCCAGTGATGTGCCCAGCGCCATCTTCCCGGAGCCGGTGAGCGTCGCGATGTCGACGACCGCCGCCGCCTCGATGTGCGCCGCGGCGTAGGCCAGGGCGTCCGCGAGCACGAGCCGTCCTTCGGCGTCGGTGTTGCCGACGAAGCTCGTCCGGCCGCCGTAGTGCGTGATGACGTCGCCGGGTCGCATCGCCGCGGCGCCGATCGCGTTCTCCGCTGCCGGCACCAGCCCAGTCACCTTGACCGGCACGTCGAGGTCGCGCAGTGCACCCAGCACCGCGATGACCACTCCCGCACCGGTCATGTCGCGCTTCATCGTCATCATGGCGTCGCGCGGCTTGATCGAGATTCCGCCGGTGTCGAACGTGATCCCCTTGCCGACGAGCACCAGGTGTGGTGTGTCGCGGCGTGCCTTCCTTGGGGTGTAGTCGAGCCGGATGAAGCGCGATTCGTACGCCGATCCCGCCCCGACGGCCAGGATCCCGCCGAACCCGTCGACAGCGAGCCGTTTCTCGTCCCAGACCGTGATGCCGAGGCCGGCTCTGTCGGCGGCTTCCCTGGCCCACTCCTCCAGTCGCTCAGGGCCCTTCTCGTTCGACGGAGTCAGCGCAAACGCCCTCGAGCGCCACGAGGCCGTGGCACGCACGGTCGCCCGGTCGACGACGCGTTGGCGGGGAGTGCCCTTTCCGTCGAGCATCTCGGTCAGGACGACCCGCGGCGCACCGGCGGGATTCTCACCCGACTTGCGGTGGAAGCCGAACGCACCGAGCACCAGCCCTTCGGTGAACGCAGCCAGCTGGTCGTCATCGGCGAGGGCCGCGATCGAGCGTCGCCGCCGGTCCCCGGTCGCGGGCTGTCCGAGCCAGCACCGCACCTGCTCGCCGGTAGTCCTGGCCCCGGCCCGTGCCGAGACCGATCAGCATCACCTGCTCGACGGACGAGCCGCCGACCTGGTCGAAGAGCTCGAGCGAGACGACCTCACCGCCGTCGCCGGCGGCCTGTGCCCGGTCGAGTACGGCGAACGGGTCTATTCCGAGGTCGCGCAACGCCTGCTCGGCACCGAGCCCGACGACATACTCTCCGGGCTGGCTGGACGCTCCGGCCGGTGTGTCGTCGCCGCCGCGGCTGAATCCGATGGCCACGATGCGCGCGTCGGCGATCCGGACATCCGTCGGGCTCAGCTCGATCGTGGTGGGCAGCGGCTGAGGTCCGGGCAAGGGGGTCGGCACGCGAGCACCCTAGCGCCCGCGCACAGAGCCGGACCCCGGAGGTAGCGAGTACCTGCCGGGGTCCGGAACGACTGACCTGAGTGAGCGCGGTTCAGCTGGTCACCAGGCTCAGGGCTTGTTCGAGCGCCTTCGCCTCCTCAGCGTTGAGCTCGACCACGAGCCGGCCGCCACCCTCCAGGGGGACGCGCATCACCAGGCCGCGACCCTCCTTCGTGACTTCCAGCGGACCGTCACCCGTCCGCGGCTTCATCGCCGCCATGCGCGCACCTACCCTTCGTCGTGAGCGCCGAGACTCCACCCCTGACGGGTCGAGACGTCGGTGGCGCATCGGTTACCTCGCACCATTATCGCACCGCTTGTGGAAACCGTGCGGCAGACTGCCTCCTTGTGAACGCCCGCTCCGCCCTGTTCGACGTCTACGGCGACCACCTGCGCTCCCGCGGGGGGCGGGCCCCAGTGGCCGCCTTGGTCCGCGTCCTGGCCCCTCTCGACATCGCGGCACCGGCCGTCCGTACCGCCATCTCGCGGATGGTGCGGCAGGAATGGCTGGCCGCGGTGCGGCTCGCCCAGGGCCCTGGATACCGGCTCACGCCACGTGCTGACCGGCGGCTGGCCGAGGCAGCCGCCCGGATCTACCGGCGCGGCATCGCACCCTGGGAGCAACGCTGGCACCTGCTCACGCTCGACCACGTCAAGGAACGAGCCGCCCGCGAGCGGGTACGGACGGGCCTGGGCTACCTCGGCTATGCGCCCTTGCGGGACGACACCTGGATCAGCCCGCGCGCCTCGGGCGAGGTCGATGCGTTGCTCGAGCGCGAAGGCGTCCGCGCCAGGCGCTTCTGGGCCGAGCACGACGGTGACGACGCCGCGCTCGCCGCGCAAGCCTGGGACCTGGACGGTCTTGCTCGCGCTTACGCCCGGTGGCTTGTCGAGGCACGCGAGCTGGTGGCCGAGGCGGGCGCGCCTGGCTCCTCCCTCAAAGCCGACAGCGCCGCGGACCCCGAACCGCCGCACCCGGATCCGGACCGGGACGACTTCGTCGTTCGCAGCCGGCTGGTCCACGAGTGGCGCAAGTTCCTGTTCCGCGACCCGGCGCTCCCCCGTGAGCTGCTTCCATCCGCCTGGCCCGGACACGAGGCCGCTGCCTTCTTCGACCGCGAGGCGCAGCGACTGCTGCCAGGAGCGGAGCGGTACGTTGATGCGTGTCTGCGCCCCAACGGCCACTCTTCGAATGGATCACCAGATTGAGCCACCGATGACCGCACCCGTCACGTACGACGTCGCCGACCAGGTGGCGACGATCACCCTGGCCCGACCCGAGGACATGAACAGCCTCGACACTGCGACGAAGGACGCGTTGCTCGGCGCGATCCAGCGAGCTGCCGGCGACGATGACGTCCGTTGTGTGGTCTTGACAGGGACAGGCCGGGCATTTTGCGTCGGCCAGGACCTGCGGGAGCACATCGCGAACATCTCGACCCAGTCCATCGAGGAGGTCTGGTCCACCGTCGACCGGCACTACACGCCGATCGCGCTCGGACTGGCGACCATGGAGAAGCCGGTCATCGCGGCAGTCAACGGGGTAGCCGCCGGAGCGGGGATGTCGATCGCCCTGGCCTGTGACCTGAGGCTGGCCGCCGACACGGCCGGCTTCAACACCGCTTTCACGGCGATCGGGCTCTCGTGCGACACCGGCGCCTCGTGGTCGCTGCCGCGGCTCGTCGGCCCCACGAAGGCGATGGAGCTGCTGCTGACACCCCGCACGGTCGACGCACAAGAGGCGCTCGCGCTCGGGCTGGTCAACCGCGTCGTACCGGCGGCCGACCTCGCGGTCGAAGCCGCCACGCTCGCCGCGTCCTTGGCGCACGGCCCCACGCTCGCCTACGCCTCCGTCAAGGCCTCGCTCGCCTACTCGGCCACGCACCCGTTTGCCGAGTCACTGGCCTTCGAGAGCCGGATGATGGCCCGTACCGGCGGGTCCGCAGACCACCGCAACGCTGTCGATGCATTCGTGGCCAAGGAGAAACCGACGTTCGAAGGACGGTGACATGAGTCCACGCACCTCCCAGCCGGGACGGACCATGACGAGGCCGAGACGGTACGCCGCCGGGGCGATGGCCCTGCTGGTGACGCTGTCCCTGGCCGTGGGAACCGCTGGCTCCACCGTCGGCGCCGCCACGGCCGCCCAGGCCGGTCGACCCCTCCCCGAACGGATCGGTGCACGCCCTGGTGTGCACCAGATGATCACGGTGACCTCGGCGAACTGGGAGACGTCTACCGCGACGTTGAGGGCCTGGCAGCGCCGCACGGACGGCAGCTGGCGGCTCGCGCGCGGTCCGGTCCGCGCCGTCGTCGGCTACAACGGGTGGGTCCAGGCGTCCAAGCGAGTCCAGGCCACGGGCACCACGCCGGCCGGTCGGTTCCGGCTCCCGTATGCGTTCGGTCGGTTGGCCGACCCAGGGGCAAACCTCCGCTACCGACACTTCGACCGCAACGACTGGTGGCCGTACGAGCCGCGCGACCCGGCGACGTACAACGTCTGGCAATGGCACAAGGCCAAGAAGTCTCACTGGCGAGCCAACAAGGCCGAACACCTGTGGAGCTACGGCGACCAGTACGCGTACGGCGTGGTCATCGGCTTCAACCTGCCGAGCCAGATCCGCTACTCACACCGGAGAGGTCAGTGGGTCGCCGACAGGCGGGCCGACACCAAGCGCGGGCGGCGGGATCTTCCTGCACGTGCGGGGCGACGGGGCCACAGCGGGCTGCGTCGCGGTGTCGCGCGGGCAGCTGCGGTGGCTCATCCGGTGGCTGCGCCCCGGTGCACATCCGCAGATCGTGATGGGGCCGTACGACTACGTCGTCGGTCTCTGACCACGACCGGCCGCTGAGTCCGTCGCGACGCTATCCCGGCAAGGTCAGTAGTGGCCGCCGATAGCGCGCATCAGGCCACGCGGTGCCCCGACGTGCAGGTAGCGCGACGATGGGTTGTCACCGAACTCGACCGTGACGCAGGCACCGTCGTGGTGACGGTTGAACCACTGCGTGAGCGTGCCGTGGCAGACACCTCCACAGTCGAAGGACCGCTCCGGCAGCCGCATGTTCCGGGCCAGCCGGCGGGCGAACCTTCGATCCTTGGAGTCGTACACGTCGATGCCGTGCAACGGGGAGTGCATGGTGACGACGTATGCGGGATCGATGCGATTCAGGAACCGCATGAGCGCACGAGTCTCTGGCTCGGAGCGGGGACGTGGACCCGAGTAGTAGTTGCCGGTCAGCCTCTTCCACTTCGTGGGGAAGTTGCGGTTGAGGTCGACACCATGCGCGTTGCGGCGGTGGTCGGCAAGCACACCGTCGGGGTTGTCACGGCGGATGGCCCAGATGTGCACGCCCTTGATCGGCTTCCCGGCCATCATGGCGCTGATGACCGTGGAACCCTCGGTCTCGTTGCCGTGCATGGCGCCGATGACGACGACGGTCTTGGCGGCCCGGCGACTGCCCATCTCGTAGGCGCGGATCGCATGGTCGCGCACTGACTGTCCGATGGTGCGTTGCGAGAGTACGGCGGAGCTTGTGGACTTCGAGGCAGTCAACGCTGTCGCAGCCGCCGAGGCGACGACACCGGTCCTGGCCGTCGGCTGTGCCGTACCGGAATGGGCGTCTGCGACCGACGGCGTGGCCAGCGCAGCTGCTGCGGCGGTCGCGACGACTCCGGCCACCACGAGCTGGAAGCGGCGAGCTGGGCGGGGACGGGGTGCGGTCATCAAGTGATCCTCTCGCGGGCCCAACAGTCGACGAGGTGATCGTTCACGAGGCCAGCCGCCTGCATCAGCGCGTAGGCGGTGGTCGGGCCGACGAAGCGGAACCCCCGGCGCTTGAGCTCTCGCGCCAGGGCTCGTGACTCGTCGGTCTGCGCCGGCACATCGGCCAGCGTGACCGGGGCAGATCGGGGGTCGGGAGCGAAGCTCCAGATCAGCTCGGCCAGCGGCTGGTCGAGGGCCACTGCGGCGCGTGCGTTCGACAACGCGGCGTCGATCTTGCCGCCGTGCCTGACGATGCCGGCGTCGGCCAGCAGCCGGGCGCGGTCCTCGTCGTCGTACGACGCGACCGACTCGATGTCGAAGTCGGCGAACGCCTTGCGGAAGTTGTCGCGCTTGCGCAGGATCGTGAGCCAGGAAAGACCGGACTGGAAGCCCTCGAGCGTCATCCGCTCATACAGGCCGTTGTCGTCTCGGATCCGACGGCCCCACTCGTCATCGTGGTAGACGATGTACTCGGGAGCGGAAACACCCCACGGGCAGCGCAACCGACCGTCGGCCCCCTGCGTCGAGCCGCTGGTCGTCACGACTCGGTCGCCTGGTGGCGAGGCGTGTGCTCCTCGGTGGGCTCGTCCTGTGTGTGCGGGTCGCTCGCGCGACGGTATTCGAGCGGAACGGGAGCGACCAGGCTCGTCCGTCGTCCGCTAGCTCGCTCTCACGCGCGATGAGGTCTGCCCGCAGCTGGTCGATCAGTGCGTCGACCTCGTCCATCCGGTAGCCACGCAGCGCCGTGGTGAAGCGGACCGCCTCGAGGTCGTCGGACGTCAGGGCGCGCCCGGTGGGAACGGCGCGGTCGGGCCGGTCCTCCGTCGCCTCGGACATGGGCTGCTCGCGGCGCGCCGCCAGCACGGCGATGGCACCGATCACGACGACGAGGACGAGCACCCACAACCAGATCACGGCACCGATCGTGCCACGCTTGACCACCGAAGACCCGTCACAGGGCCGAAACACACAGACAGCAGTGAGGAGCCGCGGTACCTATGCAACTGGGACGTCGTGACTTCGGCGAGACCGATCTCGCCGTGATGGCGATCGTCAACCGGACCCCAGACTCCTTCTACGACAACGGCTCGACCTACGACGAGGCGGCTGCTCTGGACCGGGTGGCGCAGGTGGTCGACGAGGGCGCCGACATCGTCGACATCGGCGGAGTCAAGGCCGGCTACGGCGACGACGTCGACGTCACCGAGGAGTTGCGGCGGACGGCGTCGTTCGTGGCCGCGGTGCGGTCGGCGTACCCCGACCTCGTGATCAGTGCCGACACCTGGCGGGCACCAGTGGCCCGCGAACTGTGTCAACGCGGTGCCGACCTGCTCAACGACACGTGGGCAGGCGCCGATCGCGAGGTGGCGGAGGTGGCGGCCGAGTTCGGCGTCGGGCTCGTGTGCAGCCACAGCGGCGGGCTCGGGCCGCGGACCGATCCGCATCGGGTGGCGTACGACGACGTGGTGGCCGACGTGATCACCACCGTGACGGCGCTGGCGGATCGGGCAGTCGCTCTGGGCGTCGACCGGGACCGGATCCTGATCGATCCCACGCACGACTTCGGGAAGAACACGCGGCACTCCCTCGAGCTGACCCGCCGGCTCGATGAGCTGGTGGCGACGGGCTGGCCGGTGCTGGTGGCGTTGTCGAACAAGGATTTCGTGGGCGAGACGCTCGACCTGCCGACGGACCAACGCGTGACCGGGACGCTCGCGGCCACGGCGATCTCCGCCTGGCACGGAGCGCGCGTATTTCGGGCCCACCAGGTGGCCGAGACGCGTCAGGTGCTCGACATGGTGAGCTCCATCCGAGGGAGCCGACCTCCCGCCCGCACCACCCGCGGCCTCGCCTGACCCCTTTCGTTGACCCGCGGGTTGTTGGGCGTTGACCCGCGGGTTGTTGGGTGTTGACCCGCGGGTTGTCGCGTCTTGACCCGCGGGTTGTTGCCCCTTGACCCGCGAGTTGTGGCCCCTTGAACCGTGAGTTGTGGCTCTCAGCATCAGCGCGCGATGGCGGCGGTCTGCCCGCCCGTGACGCGGAGGAGGTCATCCGCCGAAAGCTCGACGTCGACGCCGCGCTTCCCCGCCGAGACCAGGATGGTGTCGTACGACATCGCCGCCTCGTCGAGGACCACGTCCAGCGTCGTACGTCCCCCGAGCGGCGAGATGCCACCCACAACCGAACCGCTCACGCGCTCAGCCACGTCTGGCCTGGCCAGTACCACCTGCTTCGCCCCCAACGCGCTCGCCATCGCCTTGAGATCGAGCTGACGAGAGACGGGCACGACGCCGAGTACGTGCTTTCGACCAGCGAGCACCATCAGGGTCTTGAAGACGCGATCCGGGCTGATTCCCATCGCCCGGGCTGCCTCGACGCCATACCCCATGGCGGAGCTGGTGACCTCGTCATGGTCGTAGCTGTGCACGATGTGCTCAACGCCCGACTCGACCAGCCGGCCCAAGGCGGGTGTCCCACGCGAGTGACCGGGCTGCTTCTTCCGCGACACGGGGCCATCCTGGCATCAGGCCCACGTCCCCGTGGCCAGGCCCTCGAACACCGCGGCTCAGGGGGCCACAACCCGCGGCTCAACACCCAACAACCCGCGGCTCAACACCCAACAACCCGCGGCTCAACAGACCACAACCCGCGGCTCAACAGACCACAACCCGCGGCTCAACGGAGGAAGGTCAGTCGGGGCGGTGGGGGGTGATGTCGGGGCGGCCCTGCTGGGCCGCGGCGAGAGCCTCGACACGTTCGCGCCGGGCCGCGACCATGATCTCGACGGCCTCGTCGACGTCGTCGGTGACCTGGAGCAACGCGACGTCCTTCTCCCCGACCTTTCCACCGCCGAGCACGACGGCACGGATCCAGTCGACGAGGCCGCCCCAGTACTCGCTGCCGACGAGCACGATCGGGAATGACGTCACCTTCTGGGTCTGCACCAGCGTGACCGCCTCGAAGACCTCGTCGAACGTCCCGAAGCCGCCTGGCAACGCGATGAAGCCCTGCGCGTACTTGACGAACATCGTCTTGCGCGCGAAGAAGTACCTGAAGTTGATGCCGATGTCGGCCCACCCGTTCAGGCCCGACTCGAACGGCAGCTCGATACCCAGCCCGACCGAGACACCGCCGGACTCGGACGCGCCCCGGTTGGCCGCCTCCATCGAGCCCGGCCCGCCACCTGTGATGACGGCGAAACCCGCCTCGACCAACGCGCGAGCCAGCGCCATCCCCTGGGCGTACTCCGGGTCCTCCGGCTTGGTCCGTGCCGACCCGAAGACCGAGATGGCCGGTCCGAGCTCGGCAAGCGCGCCGAAACCTTCGACGAACTCCGCCTGGATGCGCAGCACTCGCCACGGATCAGTGTGGACCCAGTCGCTCGGACCACGAGAGTCCAGCAGGTGTTGGTCGGTCGTCGACGACAACACCTGATGCCGCCGGGTGATCACCGGTCCGCGGCGGTGTTCGCGGCCGTTTCCGGGCAGGGCGTTGGTCATGTATGCCAACTTAGCGGTCATTCGCCCCGCATCCCGTCAGCCGTGCGGTCGGCTTCGGGTCAGCCGTTACGGTCCCGTCAGGTCAGCCAGGCGGTCATCTGGTCCAGGCACGAGCGCAGGTGCGCGACCGGCACGAACTCGCCCTGGGTGTGGGCGAGCTCGGGGTTGCCCGGCCCGAAGTTCACCGCAGGAATGCCCATAGCGCTGAAGCGGGCCACGTCGGTCCACCCGAACTTCGGGTTAGCGGTCCCCCCGACCACGTCCAGGAACGCCGCCGCGGCAGGCAGGTGGAGACCCGGCATCGCGCCCGGCGCCGAGTCGACCACCTCGACCTCGAACCCGTCGAACACCTGACGCAGGTGCGCGGCTGCCTCCGTAACCGAACGGTCGGGCGCAAAGCGGTGGTTGATCGTCACCGCGCACGAGTCCGGCACCACGTTGCCCGCCACCCCGCCCGCGATGCCCACCGCATTGAGGCCCTCGTGGAAGCGCAGCCCGTCGATCTCCGGCTGTCTCGGCTCGTACGCCGCCAGCCGGTCGAGCACCTCGCGAGCCGCGTGGATGGCATTGACGCCGTTCCACGACCGTGCCGCATGGGCGCGCGTCCCTGCCGTGGACACGACGACGGTGATCGTGCCCTGGCACCCGGCCTCGATTACGGCGTTGGACGGCTCCATGACGACCGCGAAGTCGCCCTGCAACATCTCCTCGCGGGTGGCAGCGATCAGCGTGAGCCCGTTGCGTTCGGCCTCGACCTCCTCGGCCTCGTAGAACACGTAGGTGAGGTCGCGCGTCGGTTGGTCGACCGTCGCGGCCAGCTGCAACGCCACCGCCACACCGCCCTTCATGTCGCACGATCCGAGCCCGTGCAGCGCCCCGTCCTCGATCCGCGAGGGCAGGTTGGCGTTGAGCGGCACCGTGTCCACGTGGCCGGCGATGACCACCCGCTCGTCGCGGCCGAGCGTCGTACGCGCCACGAGCGAGTGCGAGTGCCGCCACAGCTCCAACCACGGAACCGGCGAGAGGGCCTCTTCGATCGCGTCGGTGATCGACTGCTCGTTGCCGCTGACCGACTCGATGTCGACGAGTGCGGCGGTCAGGTCGACGATGTCCTGGTGCGGGTCGAGGGCTGCCATGCCCGCCATTGTGGCGGACCCTGGCCACACCCGGCACGTCGGTGGCTCCGGTGACCGAAGCGCAAGAGTTTCGGCGCGCCCGGGACCCGTCCGCTTGCGGCGACTGGGTAGCGTTGGCGGCGTGACTGACACGACCTCCGCCGCGTGGGGCTTCGGCCTGGCGACGTACGACGCCGACGGCGTCCTGCTCGACGTGTGGTTCCCTGAACCCGCTCTGGGTACGCCGCCGACCGACTTCCACGTCCCCAGCGCGCTAGCGTCCCTTGAAGGTCACGACGCCGTTCGCGACGTCCACCGGAGCGTGCAGCACGTCGTCATCGCCGACCTCGGCGCTCCGCCCGTCGACACGGCCGACGTCTGGCTCCGGCTGCACCTCCTCAGTCACCGCCTGGTCGCGCCCCACGGCCAGAACATGGACGGCGTGTTCGGCCTGCTGACCAACGTCGTGTGGACCAACCTCGGCGCCTGCGCCGTCGCCGGCTTCGAGGCCACCCGGCTTCGAGCGCGGGAGGCAGGCAGGGACGTCACTGTGCTGGGCATCGACAAGTTCCCCCGCATGACCGACTACGTCGTTCCCACCGGTGTCCGGATCGCCGACGCTGACCGGGTTCGGTTGGGCGCACATCTCGCCGAGGGCACGACCGTGATGCACGAGGGCTTCGTGAACTTCAACGCCGGAACGCTCGGCACCTCCATGGTCGAGGGCCGAATCTCCGCCGGAGTCGTCGTCGGCGACGGCTCGGACGTCGGAGGCGGCGCATCGATCATGGGCACCCTGTCCGGCGGTGGCACCGAGGTCATCTCGATCGGCAGACATTGCCTGCTCGGCGCCAACGCCGGTGTCGGCATCTCACTCGGTGACGACTGTGTCGTGGCCGCCGGGTGCTACATCACCGCCGGCACCAAGCTGACCCTCGCGGACGGTTCGGTGGTCAAGGCCCGCGAGTTGTCAGGCCAGTCCGGCTGGCAGTTCTGGCAGAACAGTGTCACGGGGGCCGTCGAGGCCATGCGGCGCGACGGCAGCGGGATCGAGCTCAACGCCGCCCTGCACAGCAATGCGTAGCTGGCGCCTGCTCACGACCGGAGTCATCGTCCTGGCCCTTCTCGTGGGCGGGGCGTACTACGCGGTCCAGCACGGGATCGGCCCCCTCCCGGATCCGAAACATTGCCTGGCCAAGGTGGACGGCTACACGGTCGAGATGTCGACCGAGCAGGCCGAGAACGCCTCCATTATCTCCGCCGTCGCGGAGCGTCGGGGGCTGCCTGCCCGGGCCATCTCGATCGCCATCGCGACCGCCTACCAGGAGTCCAAGCTGCGCAACCTCGACAGCGGCGACCGCGACTCCGTCGGCCTCTTCCAGCAGCGGCCGAGCCAGGGCTGGGGCACGGTCAAGCAGATCAAGGACCCGTACTACGCGGCGAACGCGTTCTACGACGCGCTGGTCAAGATCGACGGCTACCAGTACATGGAGATCACCAAAGCGGCCCAGGAAGTGCAGCGATCTGCGTTCCCGAACGCGTATGCCGATCACGAGCGGGACGGACGCGCGATCGCCTCGGCGATGGCCGGATACAGCCCGGCGGCCTTCAGCTGCTCGACCGATGCTGTCGACCTTGCCTCGCAGAAGATCACCGGCTCGGGCCTCACCCCCCGCGCCGAGGCGGTCCGGGCTGACATCCGGAAGGCGTTCGGCGACCTGCCGATGGGCGGCTTCGAGCCCGGTGGAGTGACGACCGGTCACATGGCCGGGTCCGCCCACTACGAGGGCAGGGCCGTCGACGTGTTCTTCCGCCCGGTCAACGCGGACAACATCCGGCGTGGCTGGGTGCTCGCGCACTACCTCGTCGCCAACGCGTCGCGGCTCAAGATCGCCAACGTCATCTTCGACGCGAAGATCTGGTCAGCCGGCTCGAAGTCAGCAGACGGCTGGCGCGCCTACGATCCCAACCTCAACGGCAACGAATCGGCGGCGACCAAGGCGATCCTGCTTCATCGAGACCACGTGCACGTCGACGTCGGCTGAGGCGTCCCACCTAGGCGTGCGCCAGCAACCGAGCACAGGCAGCCTCGATGCGCTCGTCGGTCGCCGTCAGCGCTACCCGGACGTGTCGGGCTCCTTGAGGTCCGTAGAAGTCGCCCGGTGCAACCAGGATGCCATGGCCGGAGAGCCACTCGACGGTGTCCATGCAGGGCTCATCACGGGTGGCCCAGAGGTACAGGGAACCCTCGGAGTGGTCGATCCGGAACCCGGCAGACTCCAACGCGCGCCGCAGCATGCCGCGGCGCTCGAGGTAGATCTCACGCTGCTCCTCGATGTGGCCGTCATGGTCCAGCGCGGCCTTCATCGCCACCTGGACCGGCCCCGGGACCATGAGACCCGCGTGGCGGCGCACCTCACGCAGCTCGCTGACGATCGCTGGGTCACCGGCGACGAAGCCGGCGCGGTAGCCGGCCATGTTGGACCGCTTCGACAGGGAGTGCACCGCCAGCACGGAGTCGAGCGAGCCACCGTTGACCGACCGATCGAGGACGGACACCGGCTCGGTCTCCCAGGCGCACTCGAAGTAGCACTCGTCCGCACCCACCACCGCCCCCCGCTCCCGAGCCCAGGCGATGACCTTGCGCAGGTGGTCCGGTGGAAGCACGCGACCGGTCGGGTTGGCCGGTGAGTTGATCCACACCAGCGGGACGTCGAGCGGCCCGACGGAGACCGTCGCATCACTGGCGAGGTAGTCAGCGCCGGCGAGCAGGGCCCCCACGGCGTACGTCGGGTAGGCGATGGCCGGGATCAGCACCGTCTGGCCCGTATGTACGCCGAGCTGGGCGGGCAACGAGGCCACCAGCTCCTTGGACCCCACGGTCGGCAGCACGCTGTCGTGGTCGAGGTCGATCGACCCGCAGCGGCGGTGCAGGTAGTGGATGATCGCGCTGCGCAGCTCGGGCGTCCCCCAGACCGTCGGGTAGCCCGGCGAGTCGGAAGCCGCCTGGAGCGCCTTTTGCACAACCGCCGGTGTGGCGTCGACCGGGGTGCCGACCGAGAGGTCGACGAGCCCGTCGACGTGGGCGGCAGCACGCTCCTTGAAGGGGATCAGCCGGTCCCAGGGGAAGTCCGGAAGCCGGGCCGAGACCGACAGCGCCGCCGACCCGTCACGGGTTGGCGGCGCGGATGTCGGGCGGGCTGAGGAGCTCACTACCCCTCTTGCTCCTGTGGCGGAAGCGCGGCGATGATCGGGTGGTCCTTGTCGATGACGCCGAGCTTGGCGGCGCCGCCGGGTGAGCCGAGATCGTCGAAGAACTCGACGTTGGCGGCGTAGTACTCCTTCCACTTCTCCGGGGTGTCGTCCTCGTAGAAGATGGCCTCGACCGGACAGACCGGTTCGCACGCGCCGCAGTCGACACACTCATCCGGGTGGATGTAGAGCATGCGCTGGCCTTCGTAGATGCAGTCGACGGGGCACTCGTCGACGCAGGCCCGGTCCTTCAGGTCCACGCATGGCTGCGCGATGACGTACGTCACCTAGTCCTCCTCGTTCATGATCCGGCACCTCGCTTGACGGCGGGTGGTGCCTCAACTCCCACTAGTATCTACGTTCGGCCGCCAACCGCAGAACCCAGGTCCATTCCATGGAGTCCTATGCCTCTCCACGCCGGTCTCGTGGGCCAGCGCATCGTCGTCCGTCACCTGCTTCCCGGGGAGCAGGGACCGACCGGCGGGCCTGCCATGAGCGATGTCCTCGGCATCCTCGAGACCTGGGACGAGACCTCGATCAGCGTACGGCGGGAGGGCGGCGAGCTGGTGACGATCAGCCGTGAACACATCGTGACCGGCAAGCCCGTCCCGCCCCGGGCGTCGACGCGGCTGCGGATCAACCCCGAACAGCTCGAAAGGGAGTGCCAGCGGGGATGGCGAGCGGTGAACGAGCGCGAGCTTGGTGACTGGACGCTGCGCGCCGCGGGCGGGTTCACCGGCCGTGCCAACTCCGTGCGCGTCGGCGGTGACCCAGGACTGCCCCTCGTCGACGCGGTGGACGAAGTGACGCGCTTCTACGGCGGTCACGGCCTGCGCCCGATGGCGCAGGTCGTGGTCGGCTCGGGCGGACAGCGCGACTTCGAGAGCCTCGGCTGGCAACCCCGCCAGACTGGACCGGACCCGATCGTGCAGGTGGCGTCGGTGGCCCAGGCCCGCCGACAGGTGTCGGCACGCTCCCGGCCGGCCGCGGTCACGATCGACGACTCGGTCGGGGCGGACTGGTTGGGTCACTACGAGAGGGCGGCCGGCCTGGACACCGCGGTTGTCACACAGGTGTTGCAGTCGGGCGACGACGTCGCCTTCGCCCGAGTGGGAGACCCGGTGGTGGCGATCGGCCGTGGCGTCGTCAGCGGCGACTGGCTGGGCCTGCAGGCCGTCGAGGTCGCCCCGACCCACCGCCGACAGGGTCTGGCGACCGCGGTGGTCGAGGCGTTGCTCGAATGGGGGGCGTCCCGGGGCGCTCTGTCGGCATACCTCCAGACGCTGCCCGACAACGTCGGCGCGCTGCGGCTCTACTCCGGCTTCGGCTTCGCCACCCACCACTCGTACCGCTACCTCGTCCCGCCGACCGCGCAATGAACCGGTCGCTCAGCGGCAGCGCACCTGGTCGAGCGGGACGTAGGCGGCGTGTGTGCGTTCGGTGCGCTTGTGGCCGCCCTCCTTCAGCACCCGGGTGACGTCGTACTCGAATCCAGCCACCCCGTCGCGCGGGACGCACGACGGGCGGGTGTTCGTGATGACCTGAGGCTGCACGACGTTGTAGCGACCGGACGTCAGCGCCCGCACCGTCCAGTACGGCGTGCTCCACACCTCGACGTGGGCGATGCGTGCCGACGAACCCTTGCGACCCGGACTCTCGACGTAGGCGCGGACGTAGACGCCGTACGGCGAGGCGTTGGCGAGGACCAGGTCGGTGCCGGGTGGTTCGACATGGGCGTCGAAGCCGGGGGCGAACGTGTCGGAGTAGATCCGGGCGTTCGTGTGCACCGGGATGTCGAGGCCCGCGTAGAACGCCGCGTCATACGCCATGGACGCCACGAACGAGGCTGCGGGCGATCCGTTGGCGCCGACACGACGCAGGAAGCTGAACGTCTGGCCGGGCTGCACCAGGGCACCGTCCAGCCGTCGCAAGACAGCCGTCGGGTCGGCGCGGTCACCAGCCTTGAACCGCACCTGGGTGGCGGAAATCTCTTGCTTGATGCGCATCACCCGTAGGTCTTCGGTGCTGACGTCGGGGTTGTCGGCCGTCGGCTTGGCCCGGGCCACACGCTTGGCGCCTCGAGAGTCGACCGCGTTCAGCACGGCCTTCGCCAGGTCGCCGGCCCCAACGGTGACCCCGCTGCTCCCCGGCACGATGACCGGTCGATCGCCCCGGAACGAGATCCGGGCATTGACCGGATGGTGGGGCAGCTGCTTCATCGCCTGGCGTGCTCGCTTGACGAGCTTCGTCTGGTCGACCGACAGCCGCAGACCCTGCGTGCCCGGCAGCGCCTGGAGGGCCGGTCCGAACTGACGCGGGGTCAAGGTCATCACCGAGTCGGCGACCTTGATGCGGATCGGACCGGAGACCGCCTTGCGGGCGACGGTCTCCTCGAACGTGGTGGCCCTCATGACGGTCACGTGCGGTTGGATCGTATCGACGGCCAGGTTGACGCGGTCGTCCCCGGCGATGATGGCTTCCTTGAGGCGCTCGCCACTGCTCTGGTAGTCGAGGGCCCGCCCGGCACGTCCGTAGAAGACCTTGGGTTGAACCCGCCGGAACGACACGCGCGAGTCAACCGGCTTCCGCTCGATCTGCCTGGCCACCTTGCTCAGGCTCGAGACCAGCTCGGCGCTGTCGAGGTCGACGACGGGATCGAGCGTGTCGCCGCCGGTCAGCACGTGCAGCATGTGCCGCGGGTCCCACGCGCTGCCGCCGAGCGCCTGGTCCAGCGTCGCGTCGATGTCGAACGTCAGCCCTGCCCGCTGTGGGTCGATGGTGTAGGTCTTGCCGGCCGCACTGACCTTGATCGGGTTCTCCAGGCGTGGGGCCAGCTTCTCCTGGAGCGCCGTGCGTGCCTCGTTCGGGCTCATCCCGCCGACGTTCACCTCGGCCACGGTTGTCCCGGCCGGCAGCTTGTTGCCCGCCACGAGATAGCCGACGCCGTACAACGCCCCGATGACCACGGCGACGCCGACGACGAAGATGAGTCCGAACCTCAGGTCGTGCGTCTTCGGCAGATCGTCGAGGTAGACCTTGCGCCGCGGCCAGAGTCTCATCGTGGAGGTCCTCCGAACGAGGCCACGCTGATGACCACCGCTACGGACGCGAGGAGGTAGCCCAGACCCAGCCCGTCCTGCGCGAGCAGGTAGTCACCCTCGGGTCGGCCGGCGAGGACCAGACCGGTGCCGATGATCCACCCGCCGGCGGCGGCGAAGCCGAGCCCACGCGCCAGCAAGCGCCCGATCAGCACGATCGACGCCGATGCGGCGACACCCAGGGCGAGACCCCACGGCACGGAGACCTGGTCCGACCGGTAGATGAGCCGTGAGACCACGGCCGACAGGACCGCCACACCCACCGCTGCCACCCCGAGGACGACGGTGCTCGTGGCGAGTGCTGCGCGTGACCGAGGCGTCCGGAGTCGTGACGTACCCGCTGCGGCCGTGCCGTCGGTCCCCGCCGAGCTCTGGACCTTCGTCACTGTCCGGCCCGATGGCACGGGTCAGACCACACCGGAGAACAGATCGGTCTCATGGCCATCCGCATCCCGCTTGCCGAGGCTGCCCTTGATCAGGCGGTAGGACTCGATCCCCCACACGTGGTTGCCGATGTTGTTCGACAACGCGAAGAACGGACCGTCGATCGTGATCTGGGTGGCGTGCGCACGCATCGCGTCCAGCTTCTGGTCGACGTGGTCGAGGCCATCGATGGTCGAGGTGATGTAAGCGTCCGGCGTCACGAACGGCGGCAGCTCACCCTCGGGGTCCATCCCCTCGAAAGTGGTCACGTCACCGGAGGCGCGCAGCCGGCGCAGCCCCTCACGCATGCGCTGTTCGGACATGGCGTTCCAGTAGATCTTCGGGACGTCCCACGACTCGCCGAGGTCTGGCCGGTAGCTCGGCACGGCGGCGAGCATGCTTCCGTACATCGCGACCCGGTGCGCCTGGATGTGGTCGGGGTGGCCGTAGCCTCCGTGCTCGTCGTAGGTCGCCATGACCTGCGGCCTGATCTCGCGGATCACCTCGACGAGATGGTTGGACGCCTCGACGAGGTCGGCGGCCCAGAACGTGTCGTCGCGGATCTGCTCCGGGGGGATGGCACGGCCGCGGTCGTCGACCGCCATACCGGTGTCTCGGTAACGGCCCGGGCCGCCGAGGAACCGGTGGTCGGTGACGCCCAGGATCCGCATGGCCTCGGCGAGCTCGCCGATCCTGTGCTCTCCCAGCGCATCGGTCTGGTGGGAGGCAAGATGTTCGAGTTCCGGGATCAACACCTCACCCTCTTCGCCGAGCGTGCAGGTGATGAGGGTGACGTGGGCCCCCTCGGCTGCGTACTTGGCCATGGTGGCGCCGTTCCCGATGGCCTCGTCGTCCGGATGAGCGTGGACGAGGAGCATGCGCCGTTCAGGCAGCGTGTCTGCTGTCATGACGTCCAGCCTACGGCGCGGCTTGTCGGCCCGGTCGCACGCCACTCTCCGCTCAGGTCTTGTGGCGACGCGGCTCACGCGGCAGGTCCGCAGCCGCCGAGCCGTCCGCCAGCGGGGAGGACTCCTCGATCCATGCATCGCGTTCTGCCACGAGCTCGGCCACATCAGTGTCGGGCGCGTCGGTGTGGACTACGTAAACCACCTCCTCACCGTCGTCGTCCCCGGCGAAACGCTCCCGGACGACACCGGCCGCGAACCCGGCCGTCGTGAGCAGGTCGACCAGTTCGTCGGCATCACTGGACTCGTGGAAGGTGACTCGTAACGGCACGAGCGCTCCTTGGCTCGGTGGGGACAGCAACCAGTCGACTCTACGGCGACAACGCCTGACTGACAGTCGGGATGCGGCTGACCAGCTCACTGAGTCGCTCCGCCGACCGGTCCGGCTCGCCGACCGCCCCGAGCGCCAGCATCCCCGGGTCGCCGGCCGCCTGCCCGGCTGCGATCACCTCCAGCGAGCGCTGCAGCCGTGGCGCCACATGGTCGAGGATCTCGATCGCGGACACCCCGGAGTACGCCATCGCCATCACCTCCAGCCGACGCGCGCTGAGCGACGCCCCCACGTCGCGGGCGAGCGGCACCCAGTTCCAGGCGGCGAAGGCCAGGTCGTCGATCGGTCGGCCCGGACCAGCCATGTCCCAGTCGAAGACGCCGACGACCCGCTCACCATTTGCCGAGCTGCTCAACGCGACGTTGTAGGGCGCGAAGTCGTGGTGGCAGATGATCTCGTCGGGGCCGAGCGGCCGGTTGGTGGTCCGCCAGACACCGTCGGGCCGGTAGTCCGCCACCACGTCATGAAACCGCCGGAGCCAGCGCATCGCGTCCGTGAGCGTGTCGTCGGTGACGACCTCCGTATTGACGTCCGGGACCCGGCCTTCCAGGTAGCCGAGCACCTCACGGCCGCGCTCGTCGGCACCGAAGACCCGCGGGACCTCGACCAGTCCAGACGCGTGCAGATGCTGGAGCAGGTCATGCACCGAAGCGGACCACGGGCCGGTCGCACGTCGAACCGTCGACCCGATCCGCAGAGCACCGCCGACGTTGCCCCCTGGCAGGAGATGCCCGTCGAGCAACCGGCCACGTAGCTCTGGCAGGAACGGCCGGTCCGCATCCAACCACTCCACGTCGCCGAGCTCCTCAGGTCCGAGCCAGCGCACGGCATCGTGCTCGTGCGGGACAGGCTCACCCGAGCACAGCCGCGCGACCTTGACCGTCATCGAGTAGCCGGGCTTGATCGGCACGCGACCCTCGAGGGACCCGACGATCTCGATCGCACAGCCCAGCTCCTCACGTATCTCCCGCACCACCGCGTCCTCGGCCGTCTCGTCCGGGTCGACCTTGCCACCGGGTAGCTCCCAGCCGCCGGCCACGTCGGTGGGTTGCACGCGTCGAGCGGCCAGCACCCGGCCGTGCCGCACGATCGCGGCGGCGACGACCTCGATCTCCCCTGTCGGCTGCGGACTCGTCACGCCGTGCAGCGTCGCACATCCCGACAGGTCGGAGGAATTCTTGGGGATCTGGTGGAACTCCCCCCAGACTGCGGACATAAGCAGGATGTGACACCGCTCGAGGGGACGACGATGGAGGAAGCCGGGCTCGACCGCCGTACAGACGACGCCACCCGGCCTGACGACTTGCTGGTCGAGGAGCTTCGTCACGGCAGCAGCGCGGCGCTGGCCGAGCTGTTCGATCGCCACGTCGACGCCCTGCATGCCTTCTGCTTCCGGCGGACCGCGTCATTCGAGGCAGCGGAGGATGCCGTCTCCACGGTGTTCCTCGAGCTCTGGCGCGGCCGCGCCCGGGCCACGATCCACGACGGGTCAGCACTCCCCTGGCTCTACGGGATCGGCCGCAACGTGTGCCGCAACCTCGAGCGATCGCGAATGCGGCTGGGCCGCGCGCTGCGCCGGATGCCGCCGGAGGGGACGGCATCCGCCGACGCGTTGGCCGACGACGTCGTCGGACGCGTGGACTCCGAGCGCCGTATGGCCGCCGTGCTCGAGGCGATCCACGACCTCCCGACCCATGAGCGTGAGGTATTCGAGCTGGTGATCTGGGCCGAGGCGAGCTATGAGAGCGCCGCCGCCTCCCTCGACCTACCCGTCGGAACAGTCCGGTCCCGTCTCTCGCGTGCGCGCCGACGGCTTGCACTCGCCGCACCTGACGACTCCAGCAGCGCCGGAAGGACCGCACCATGACCGATGACCGACCCGACCTCACCCCACCTGATCCCGAGCCGATGTCCGACGAGCGCAAGAGGGAGATCCGGGCGCAGCTGCTGGCCACGACCCGCACCGAACCGGCAGACGTCACGACAGCGGCTGGCTCGTGCCCGGCCTCGCCGCCGCAGCGGTCGCAGCCATCCTCGCAACCGGTGTGTACCTGGCGAACAACGATGGGTCGAGCCGTTCCACGAAGTCCGCTGCAGCCCGCCGACGGTGCAGGCACGAGCACGGGTCCGGCCGGCCCGGTCCCGCCCTCGCCGGCCGACACGACGGTGACGGCCGAGATCGCGCCGCCCACCTACTCCTCGACCGGGCCACCACCTGCCGCTCCGTCCGCCCGAGAACTGCGCGGACGCCGTCAACGAGCTGATCCAGCGGGCGGCTCCACCGCTTGCCGGTGCGACCGAGACGGCGTCGCGTGCCGGCGGCATCGGAACCACCTACCTGTACGAGTCGACGGACGCCTGGGTTGTCTGTGACGACTTCGCCAGCGTTGACGGCGGCGCCCCCACCTTGTTGCAGTGGCACCTCAAGTCCGACCAGTACACGCCGACGGCGAAGACCGTCGGGATCAGCGAGAACGCCGTGGGCAAGCCCGGCCACCTGGACCACCAGTACTTCGCCGGCGGCCGGGACTTCACGGGCGTACGCGCGATCGCGTACACGTTCCCGGACGGGCACACCGAAGATGCGGTGGTCGGTCAGAACGGACTGTGGTCGATGAACTACCAGCCCACCACCGGTGTCCTCGTCGACCCGACCACCAACGAGCGCACGCTCGACCCCATCAAGGTCACGGTGTCGTACACCGCGTCCGCCGGGGGCGGGACGGACACCTTCACGCTGCAGCTGGGGACTCGGCACCTGCGGCCAGACCAACCACGGGTGCTGACGTCGGCTGTCTGAAATCTCACACGACCTCGACGCCCGGCCAGCGAGGCTCAGCGGTAAAGTGCCGGATGTCGAGGACGTCTTGCGGCTGACGATCGTCAATCGCGAGGCGTGTTGGCTTCATACCCCTCGATCGACGCGCCCCTGACGAGCCGAAGGAAGCCGAATGTCCACTGGAGTCATGGGTCCGGGGCGTGCCCGGGTCCAAGCCAAGACGCTGCGTCAGGACCGGTGGTGGCTTGCCCCGCTCGTCACCTTCATCGTCTTCACCGCGTTCGTCGTCTATGCCACGTGGCGGGCGTTCTCCGGGTCGGACTACTACTCCTCGCCCTACATCTCGCCGTTCTACTCCCCGTGCCTCACCAATGACTGCGTGGCGGGTTCGTCCGACTTCGGCCAGCCCTTCTCGTGGTGGCAGCTGTCGCCGGCGCTGCTGATCCTCATCTTCCCGCTCGGCTTCCGGATGACCTGCTACTACTACCGCAAGGCCTACTACCGCGCGTTCTGGCTGTCGCCGCCGGCCTGCGCCGTCGCCGAGCCGCACGGCAAGTACACCGGTGAGACCCGGCTGCCGCTGATCCTGCAGAACATCCACCGCTACTTCTGGTACGCCGCGATCGTGGTCTCGTTGATCCTCACCTACGACGTGCTGCTGGGTTTCCGCGACGAGGACGAGAACTGGGGCCACATGGGTCTCGGCACGGTGATCATGATCGTCAACATCGTGCTCATCTGGCTCTACACGCTGTCGTGCCACTCCTGCCGCCACGCCGTGGGTGGCCGGCTGCGGCACTTCTCCAAGCACCCGGTCCGCTACAAGCTCTGGACCGCGGTGTCCAAGCTCAACCTGAGCCACGCCCGCTACGCCTGGCTCTCGTTGTTCTCGGTGGCGCTGACCGATCTGTACATCTACCTACTCGCCACCGGCACCTTCGACGACCCGAGGTTCTTCTGAGCATGTCCACCACTGAGCATCCCCACGGACCGGACGAGCACCGGCACCCCATGACCGGCAACGTCACCTCGAGCGAGACCGAGGCGCAGGACAGCCACGGTTTCGAGGAGCACGACTACGACGTGGTCGTGATCGGAGCCGGCGGAGCCGGTCTGCGTGCCGCCATCGCGGCCCATGACGCTGGCGCGCGGGTTGCCATCGTCTGCAAGTCGCTGCTGGGCAAGGCCCACACCGTGATGGCCGAGGGCGGCATCGCGGCCGCGATGGGCAACCTCTGGGAAGAGGACAACTGGCAGGTGCACTTCCGCGACACCATGCGCGGCGGCAAGATGCTCAACAACTGGCGGATGGCTCAGCTGCATGCCCAGGAGGCGCCCGAGCGGGTCATCGAGCTCGAGGAGTGGGGCGCCCTCTTCGACCGTCTCGACAACGGTTTGATCTCCCAACGCGACTTCGGTGGCCACCGCTATGCGCGGCTCGCCCACGTCGGCGACCGCACCGGGCTGGAGATGATCCGCACCCTTCAACAGCGTGCGGTCGCCCTCGGTATCGACGTGTTCATGGAATGCACGATCACCGAGATCTTCAAGGACGACGGCCGGGTGTCCGGCGCCTTCGGCTACTGGCGCGAGTCCGGACGGTTCATCGTCTTCAAGGCGCCGAGCGTCATCCTGGCGACCGGCGGCATCGGCAAGTCCTACCAGGTGACCAGCAACTCCTGGGAGTACACCGGAGACGGGCACGCCCTCGCCCTGCGCACCGGCGCATCCCTCCTCAACATGGAGTTCGTGCAGTTCCACCCCACCGGCATGGTCTGGCCACCCTCGGTCCGCGGGCTCCTCGTGACCGAGTCCGTGCGTGGCGACGGGGGCGTCCTGCGCAACTCCGAGGGCCGGCGCTTCATGTTCGACTACATCCCGGAGTTCTTCAAAGCCGAGACGGCCGACACCGAGGAAGAGGGCGACCGTTGGTACGAGGACAAGACCAACAACCGTCGCCCGCCCGAGCTGCTGCCGCGTGACGAGGTCGCGCGGGCCATCAACTCCGAGGTCAAGGCCGGCCGCGGCATCACCCGCACGGCGGCGTCTTCCTCGACATCGCGTCACGGCGCAGCCCGGAGTTCATCAAGCGGCGGCTGCCGTCGATGTACCACCAGTTCAAGGAGCTCGCCGACGTCGACATCACGGCCGAGCCCATGGAGATCGGCCCGACCTGTCACTACGTCATGGGTGGTGTCGAGGTCGACCCCGACACCGCTGAGAGCATCGTCACCGGCCTGTACGCCGCCGGTGAGGTGGCCGGTGGCATGCACGGGTCCAACCGGCTCGGTGGCAACTCGCTGTCCGACTTGTTGGTCTTCGGTCGACGGGCCGGGCTCAATGCGGCGTACTACGCCCAGCGGACCGCATCGAAGCGGCCGGTCGTGTCCGAGGACGAAGTCCGCGGAGCGGCAGCCCGGGCGTTGGCGCCGTTCGACGACGAGGGCGAGAACCCGTACACGATCCAGCACGACCTGCAGGACGTGATGCAGCGGCTGGTCGGCATCATCCGCAATGCCGACGAGCTCTCGGAGTCCCTGAAGGAGCTCGAGCGGTTGCGCGAGCGCGCGGCGCACCTTTCCGTCGAGGGGCACCGGCAGTACAACCCTGGCTGGCACCTGGCCGTCGACATCCACAACATGCTGCTGGTGTCGGAGTGCATTGCCATGGCGGCACTGGAGCGCAAGGAGTCTCGCGGCGGCCACACCCGGGATGACTATCCCGGCCCCGACCCGCAGTGGGGCACGCAGAACCTCGTCCTCACGATGAACGACGAGTCTCGGGTCCAGCTCAAGCACCAGCCGTTGCCCGTCATGCCCGACGAGCTCCAGTCATTCTTCGAGCAGTGAGGACGTTCCACTGATGGGTTACGACCTGAAGATGCGCATCTGGCGCGGTGACAAGACCGGCGGCGAACTCGGCGACTTCTCCGTCGATGTCGAGGAGGGCGAGGTCGTCCTCGACGCGATTCACCGCGTACAGGCCACGCAGGCAGGTGACCTGGCGGTGCGGTGGAACTGCAAGGCCGGCAAGTGCGGCTCGTGCAGCGCGGAGATCAACGGCAAGCCGCGGCTGATGTGCATGACCCGGCTCTCCGACTTCGACAAGGCCGAGACCATCACGGTGACGCCGATGCGTGCGTTCCCGGTCATCCGTGACCTCGTCACCGACGTGTCGTACAACTACGAGAAGGCCAAGGAGATCCCGGCCTTCGCGCCGACCCCGCGTGATGCGGACGGCAAGCGGACGGATGCAGCAGGTCGATGTCGAGCGCGGTCAGGAGTTCCGCAAGTGCATCGAGTGCTTCCTGTGCCAGGACACCTGCCACGTCATCCGTGACCACGACGACAACAAGCCGGCGTTTGCGGGACCCCGGTTCTTCCTCCGGTTCGCCGAGCTCGACATGCACCCGCTGGACACCAACGACCGGCGCAAGCTCGCCCAGGACTCGGGCGGCATCGGGATGTGCAACATCACCAAGTGTTGTACCGAGGTCTGCCCGGAGGGCATCAAGATCACCGACAACGCGATCATCCCGATGAAGGAGCGCGTCGTCGATCGCAAGTTCGACCCGGTCACCTTCCTCGGCTCGAAGATCTTCAAGCGCAGCGACCGCGCCTCCCGCCAAGAACCCTGACCACTTCCCGACGCTGAGGACTGTCCGAGCACCTGCCCTGACCACTGTCCCCTAGGCAGACTGCCTCTCCTCGCCGCCCGTTTGCCTAGTGCACAATCCAGCTGGCTTGTGGACTAGGCAAACGGGCCGCTGGGACAGGGTGTTTGCCTTCGTATGACGCTCCGCGGCATGAGACAGCGGCGCGCAACCGAAGCCGCCCAACGCCAAGCCCCGAGCCCTGAGGGCTAGGTGGCAGCCGCAAGATGCGCGCCCCGTCGCCGAGCTTCAGTGGCGCTCCGTGTCACCAGCGACGGATCATCGGCCGGGCCGATCCGCGACGACGCCACCGACGTCAGCACCGACAGCACGGCGGCCATCGACGCGGTCGACAGCATCGCGTACCACGGTGCGTGGAACAGGTCCATGCCGCCGGCGCCGAGCAACGCCACCAGCGCCTGCGCGAACGACTTGACCGCTCGTTCGACGGTCAAGCTCCAGAACGACTTGCTGAACATCATGATCATGGTCGGCCCCCTAGACACGACCGGGAATGGATGTCATCAGGAGGCTCGGGCGCTCTGCCCAGATACGTGGCGTCCGCCACCGGCGTACGGTGTGGCCATGGCCGACCTCCTGAACCAAGCCCAGATCGACGATGCCCTCGGCTCTACGTTGGGTGCCTGGACTCTCGAAGGCGACGACACCATCCGACGTGACATCACGGCCGACACGTTCGCCAAAGGGATCGGGATCGTCGACGAGGTGGCGGTCATCGCCGACGCCATGGACCACCACCCGGACATCGACATCCGTTGGACCACCGTCACCTTCCGGCTGTCGACGCACTCGGCCGGCGGCCTCACCGACAACGACCTACGACTGGCCGCAGAGATCGACCGACTGGCGCCCTGAGCTGAGCCACCCGATGACACTCACCCGAGTCACCCTCGTCACCGCTCAGGTCTTGGTCGCCCTCGTCGTCGCTGCCCTCCTTGGTGCCGCGTATGCCGCTTCGGCGACATCCAGCCCCGAGCCGGCTCAGCATCGGGTCGGACTCCATTCCACATACGGTCAGTCCAAACCGATCTACTCCACGGTCGTCTATCACCCGCACCAGATGTGCGAAGAGCTCCACCACCCGGCGACGAAGCAGAGCCCGCGGTCCTGAGCGCGGCCTGATCACGCAGCGGTTGCAGCCCGGTCAAGACTCGCTCGCCTGCCGCTGCGGATCAACCATCCGGCCCTAGCATCGGCGCATGACCAGCCAGACTGACCCCACTCACCACTTCGACTTCTGGATCGGTGAGTGGGACGTCTTCGGACCGCAGGGCAGACAGGTGGGCACCAACACCATCACGGCGCTCTTCGGAACCGGCACTCTCGCGGAGCACTGGCGTGGAGCCGGCGGCATCGAAGGTCGTAGCCTCAACGCCTACGACGTTCTGCGCGGCTGCTGGCACCAGACCTGGGTCGACGCGACGGGCACGCTGCTCCAGCTCGACGGCGGCTGGCGTGACGGTGCCATGGTGCTCGAGGGCGTCGCGCCGGCAGAGGACGACCCGAGCAGGGCCGACCGCCAGCGGATCACCTGGACACCGAGCGACGCGGGCGACCAGGTGCGCCAGCTGTGGGAGGTGTCCGCCGACGACGGGACCACGTGGACGACCGCGTTCGACGGCCGTTATCACCGCCGGACCGTATGACGCTGTGACGCCGTGACGCCATACGCCGTCGCCCGGAGGCAGCCAAAGCCGGTCGCCCCGCTGAAGTTCAGTCGCTAAGGTCCAGCAGGTGGAAATCCGTACTGCGACGTCCGAGGACTGGCCGACGATCTTCCCGTTCTTCAGGCGGATCGTCGACGAGGGCAGGACCTACGCCTTCCCGCCGGGCCTGACCGAGGAGTCGGCCATCCCTTGGTGGATGGAAGAACCGCCGGGCCAGACCGTGGTCGCGACCGATGCCGGCGAGATTCTCGGGTCGGCCAAGATGGGACCCAACCGGCCGGGCCCCGGCTCCCACGTGGCGACCGCGAGCTTCATGGTCGACCCGGACCAGCAGGGCCGGGGCGTCGGCACCGCCCTGGGCGAGTACGTCGTCGAGTGGGGCCGTAGCCACGGCTACCACGCCATGCAGTTCAATGCGGTCGTGGAGAGCAACGCCGTCGCGGTCTCGCTCTGGCAGTCGCTCGGCTTCGAGATCCTGGCCACAGTGCCCGAGTCATTCGCCCATCCTGATCATGGTTTGGTCGGTTTACACGTGATGTACAAGAAGTTCTGAAACGTCACTCGGGCGCTTTCACCCACGTCAGGACACTGAGTGAGGACCCTTGACACATGGGTAAGAATCGACGCATGGAGCTCGTCCGTCATCGCATTCTCACCGGGACGTGCCCCGAGTGCGGGACTCGCCTCACCGGCCAGGAACACGGTCAGTCGACGGACGACGGCAGCCCGGTCGAATGGGTCCTCGTCAAGCAGTGGTGCTACAACGGCTGCCTGTCGATGACGGGCGGCCGGGTCATCCCCGTGCAGCCGAAGAAGACCGGCGAAGACGTTGGTCGCACCCGCAACACGCACCTCATCATCGGCCGCTGACGGGCTCGTCGACGCGAGCGTCAGCCTCGTGGCCGTCCGCGGCGTCCTCGCCGCCGGCACGCGCCCACCTGCCGGGGATCGCGACCGCCAGCACGAGCGTGGCCAGGACCAAGATGCCTGCCGAGGTGACCAGCGCGCTCGACATCCCGTCCACGAATGCCTGCCGGGCCGCGGCGGCCAGTCCGGTCCCCTGGTCGCCGAGCTTCGACGCGATGCCAAGGGCGGCAGCCAGCGAGTCCTGTGCCGTGTGCGCGAGCCCCGCCGGGGCGTTGTCCGGCGCAGCTGAGGCAACGCCCGACCTGTACTGCTGGTTGAGGATGCTGCCGAGCACGGCGATGCCCAGTGTTCCGCCGACCTCGCGCGCTGCATCGTTGACCGCCGATCCGACCCCTTGCTTGCTCTTCGGGAGCGCGCTGACGATGTCGGTGGTAGCGGGTGCCGTGGCCAGCGCCATACCGGCGCCGCTCGGGATGAGCCCCGCCAGCAACAGCCAGTACGACGAGTCGGGTCCGAGCCGGCTGAACACCGCCATGCCGAGCGCCATCAGCAGCAGACCCGCCACGGCGAGGGGGCGTCGACTCACGCGTCCCGCGAGGCTGGGAACCCGACGCGACAGGCCAGCGAGCACCATCGCCATAGGCACCAGCGCCAGTCCAGCCTCGAGAGACGAGTAGCCGAGGACCAGCTGCACGTACTGGATGACGAGGAAGACGAATCCGAAGAACACGAAGAATTGAAGCGTGATCGACAGCACCCCGGTCCCGAAGTCCCGCCGCGCGAACAGTCGGGGATCCAGCAGCGGCTCGTCGGCGTGCAGGCCCCACGCGACCCACAGCACCAGCCCGACAGCCCCGACGGTGAAGGACGAGACGGTCAGGTGATCACCCCACCCGCGTTCGGGGCCCTCGATCGCCCCGAAGACGATGGCTGCCAGGGTCACCACCGAGAGCAACCCGCCCACGTAGTCCACGCGGGGTGGGTGCGCTTCGCGAGAGTTGGGGATCACCCGCAACGCCACCAGTGCGACAACGGCGCTGAGAACGGCGCTGAAGATGAACACTGACTGCCAGCCCCATACCTCGAGCAGCAGACCGGATGCCAGCAGACCCAGCACTGCCCCGGCGCCGGCGACCCCGATCCACGCCCCCACGGCTCGCCCGCGCTGACCCTCTGGAAACGACGTCGTGATGATCGACAGGGTCGTCGGCATCACGAGCGCCGCCCCGATGCCCATCAGGGCGCGGAGCCAGATCAGTGCTTCCGGGAGGTCCGTCAGGGTCGCGAGTCCGGCGCCGGAGGCGAAAACCAGCAGTCCGATCGCGAGCACGGGCTTGCGGCCGTACCGGTCCCCCAACGCTCCGGCCGGTAACAGCAGCCCCGCGAACACGAGGGCGTATGAGTCCACCACCCACTGCAGCTGACTGGCTGGTTGCGCCCGTGTCGCGCGCCAGGTCCGGCAGCGCCACATTGAGCGCGGGCACGGCCGCCACGACCAGTGCCAGGGACATCAGGACGACGGGCAGGGTCCCACGATGGTCGGATTGACGGCTTGGCATGGCATCTCCTTCGGGACGGTGACCAACAGAAGTCAACGTACGTTGACTTCTCAGATAAGTCAACGCCTGTTGACTTCGCTTCACTGCAACGGCAAGGTTGAGGGCAGGAGGGGATGCCGTTGTCCAGCCAGCAGGTGCCGACGCCGACGAAGTCGGAGCGCACGCGGGCCGCGATCCTGGCGGCCGCGCGTGACCACTTCGGTCGACTCGGCTACGACCGGGCGAACATCCGGGCGATCGCGGCGCAGGCGTCCATCGATCCCTCGATGGTGATCCGCTACTTCACGAGCAAGCAGGCACTGTTCGCCGAGACGGTCGACGTCGACCTCATGCTGCCCGACCTGACAGCGGTGCCGGCCGCGCGGTGCGGCCATGCGTTGGTGGAGCATTTCCTCAACCGTTGGGAGGGCGAGCTCAGCGACGACGTGCTCGTCATCCTGCTCCGGACCGCGGTCACCGACGAACACGTCGCCGAGCGACTCCGCGCCGTCTTCACCGGGCAGGTGGCTCAAGCCCTGCGGCCCGTCGTCGAGGACGCAGAACTGGAGCGCCGGGCTGCGCTGGTCGCAAGCCAGATGATGGGAATCGCGATGACGCGCTACCTGCTACGGCTTCCCGGCATGACCGACCGGACCATGGCCGGTCTCGTGGCCGACGTCGCACCAACCATCCAGCGCTACCTGACGGGAAAGCTCCCTGCGCCGCAGTGACAGACGTCTACGAGGTCGCCGGCCCGATCCAGCGTCCGTCGAGCGCTGCCTCGACCTCCCGACCGTAGGCCTCGATCTGCTGCTCCTCCTCAGGGTCGAAGTCCTGCTGGGCAGCGCTTCGTTGCAGCCTGCTCAGCTGGGTCCGCACCTCGGCACGATGAGACGGGACGTCGGTGGACCAGGCAAGGTCGCGGAGCAGCCAGAACAGTCGGGCCACCACGCCCGGGTCAGCAGCGCCGTACCGACGTGGCTGATGCACCGCCAGATCGAGGAGCTCACCAAAGCTCGACCGCGGTATGGCGACGCGCACCGCACCGTCGTCGTCACGCACGAGCTCCGGCCCCAGGTCACGTGCGGCGAGCTCACTCAGGAGGGCGGCCGTCTTGTCGATGGTGTGACAGGCCGTCGTAGGGTCGTTGATACCCGGGGACAACGCCTTCGTGGCGACGTCTGCCAGCTGTCGCAGCCCGTAGCTCACGTCGTGGATGGACGTGCGCTCGAAGCCCAGCTCCAGGGCCGCTGAGCAGCGTTCCGTCAGCTGCTCGAACTCCTCGTCCGGCCAGGTGGCCGCCGCGGCTCGCGGCCACACCGCCGCCACGGGTGTGCCGGCCACTACGAAGCTGCCGAGCACGCGCTGCACGGCGATGGCGGCGTCCTGGTCGCACACCGCCCTCATCAGAACCTCGCTGTCCACCGAATTGAGGAAACCGGAGCCCCGCGCGAGCACGAGCCGCGCGTTCTCCGGCGTCTCGGGCAAGGCCTCGTCGACGTGACCCGGCTGTCGCTCGGAAAGCTCGCGCAAGGCCGTCTGTCTCGCGTCGTCATGGACCTGTTCGAGCATCGTCTCGACGCGGATCTGTCTGACGAGATGCGCGAGGAACAGCACCAGGGCCAGCACGCTGGCCAGCGCGAGCAAGAAGCCGAACGTCACCGACATCTGAGGTACGACCTCAGCCTGGTTCGAATGTTCGGTCCGTACCGTGCGCAGCACGGTCAACGCGTAGACGAACGTGGCCAGGAAGACGGCGAGGGTCGCCTGCACGAAGCGGTCCCGCGTGAATGTGCGCAAGAGCCGGGGGGAGAACTGGCTGCTGGCCAGCTGGAGCGTGACAACGGTCAAGGAGAAGGTCAGCGACGTGACCGTGATCAGCGACCCCGCGATGGCAGCCAGCAGGCTGCGCGCCGCTTCAGCATCGCCGCCGAAGATGAGATCGGAGACGTTCGTCGGCAGGTCGTCGTCGACAGCGGCATCCAGCTTGGTGAAGGCGATGGCGACCACGACGGCGACCACGACCCCGATGGCCGGCAGCGGCCACAGCCGCGTCCGGAGGCTGTCGAGCATCCGCGCCACGATCTCTCGAGGGGATCCCACGTGCATGCGCTGCCTTCCCGACGACACTCCCCAGCCAATTGGCTGAGGCGTCTAGCCTGCCAGGGCAGGACGTCGGCTGCGCGAGCGCCGTCGCGGAAGGATGACGCGAAGGACGGGTGAGGATGCGGCAGTACGCCGCCCGGCTGCCGCCGGAAGTGGCTCGGGTCAGTTGCCGAGCGACCGGATGAACTGGAACTGGTCGGTCATCCCGATGTGCTGGACGAAGACCCAGACGGCGAGCATCACAGCGCCAACCAGAAGCAGACCGAGCGCGAAGGTGATCCCTCTTTCGGGGCTCTTTTGCGGCGCATGCTCAGGCCGGAATGCGTTGCTCATGTCCTCAGTGGAACAGAAAATTCGGAGCATCATCCATGACATAACGGCAATCGTCCTGCGTGCGTACGCACGGTGACGATTCGGACGTTGCCTCCGATAGAGGGCGGGACCCCGGCACGCACCGAGAGCCGCACCGGGGTCACCAGCAGCGCGAGAGCGGCTGCCTGTGCGTCCCTCCACACAGGCTGCCCCCTCAGACAGCCGGTTTGAATGACGCACAACGACCGTAACGAGATCTCGACGCTCGCCGTAAGCGTCCGTTTGGACCTACTTGGTCATCCGTTCAGTCACCCAGTCGGGCTGCGGTCAGGGAACTCGATCCCAGCCCCGACGCGGTCGATGACTTCCCAGCGACCGGTCGTCCCGGCTCCGGTAGACGATGTAGGGACGGGTCAGATAGCCGAGCGGCGCGCTGAAGACGTGCACCAACCGGGTGAAAGGCCACAGCGCGAAGAGTGCCATGGCGACCAGGGCGTGCAGCTGGAAGCCGAGCGGTGCTGCGCCCATCAGCGCAGGCTGCGGATCGAGGCGGAAGATGCCTCGGAACCAGATGCTCACCCCCTCGCGGTAGTCGTAGCTTCCGACCAGATTGGCCACCACCGTGTTGAACAGGCCCAGCCCGATCACGGTCGCCAGCACCAGGTACATCGTCTTGTCCATCCGCGTCGTGGCAGAGAACACCGGGCCGGTGGTGCGCCGTCGGTAGATGAGGATCGCCAGTCCCACGACGGTGGCCGCTCCCGCCACTGCGCCCAGCGACACGGCCATCGCGTGATACACGCTCTCGGACACTCCGACCGCCTCAGTCCAGGACGCAGGGACGCCGAGACCGACGACATGACCGAAGAACACGCCGATGATTCCGAAGTGGAACAACGGACTGCCGATGCGCAACAGCCGGTTCTCATAGAGTTGCGAGGACCTGGTCGTCCAGCCGAACTTGTCGTATCGGTAGCGCCATACGTGTCCCAGGACGAACGTGGTCAGGCAGACGTACGGGACCACGACGAAAAGCAACTCGTTCATGCACGTGCTCCTCGGAACGTGGGTGTGGGCAGCAGGGTCGGCCCACCACTTCCGCCGGGTGTATCCAGCCCCGGGCTGAACTCCGGGGTGGCGAACGGCGCGAGCCCGACCTCCTCCTCCGGGGGTCCCGCGATCACCAGTCGGCGTACGGCGTCTTGCTCGTCCCCACGCAGCGCCGGCAGGGTGGCCGTGACCGCGTCGACCGCCGCCGCCCACGGAGAGTCGACGTCGTGCAGCGAGAGCCGCAGCACCTCCAGACCCGCCCGGTGGTCCAGCAGCAGGTCCCGGCCGCGCTGCGGGTCGACGGTCGCGGCGTACTCGAGCACGACGCACAGGTGGTCGGGTAGCTCGCTGTCGTCCAGCTGGCACCCGGAGCGCAGATAGGTCTGCTTGAAGCGCAGCAGCGCCAAGCCACGTTTGCGGGTGTCGCCGTGCGCGAAGTATGTGAGGAAGAGGTTGCACCGCCGCCGATCGTCGAACGTCTCCACGTAGTCCGCTTGCAGCGCTGGCAGCGGCGTCGACTCGAGATGGGTGACGAGTCCGCGCAGCGGCGATCCGACGTGGGCCGGGAGTCGTTCGACCTCGGAGCGGATGAGGGCAAGCCGACCCAGCAGCGGTTCGTCGGGATAGTCCAACAGCAAGGACGCCGACTGCCAGGCGGCGGCGAGCACCGCCGGCGGCAACGCGGGCCGAGGGCGCCGCGGACGGCTGCGGCTCATGGAGCATCGTCCTCATGCTTCGGCGGGAACAGCCCGCTCGGCGCACTCTTCCCGTCCCAGTTGAGCAGGTTGACGCGACGTGCCTTGTCGGCTGGGCTCGCCATCGTGTCCGCCGTCTGACGATCCTGGAGGAGGTGGAAGTTCTCGACCGCGATGGGCGTAGGCGCCCCCGAGCCTTCACCGAACGGGCCGGACCCACCCATGCCCGGCCCGCCCTCGTAGTCGAGGGAGCACTCCGTTGCCAGCTCCTCGAGCGAGTGGGCCTGCTCGGCGTGGGCAGGTGGCACGACGTACCGCTCGTCGTACTTCGCGATCGCGAGCAGTCGGTACATGTCGTACAGCTCCTCCTCGCTCATCCCCACCGCGTGTGGAATCGCCGGGTCGGGGTCGCGGCCCATGTTGATGTCGCGCATGTACGAGCGCATCGCCGCCAGCTTCTTCAGCGTGCGGTCGACCGGAGTGACGTCGCCCGCGGTGAACAGCTCGGCGAGGTACTCGACCGGAATGCGCAACGCGTCGATCGCCGCGAAGAGGTTGCCAGTGTCCTCCGCGTCATGGCCGGTTTCCTTGACGACGTCGACGACCGGTGAGAGCGGCGGGATGTACCAGACCATCGGCATCGTGCGGTACTCCGGATGAAGCGGCAGCGCCACCTGGTAGGTGTTGATCAGGGCCCACACCGGTGACCGCTGGGCCGCGTCGATCCAGTCGCGCGGAATCCCTGCCTGCTCGGCGGCCCGGATGACCTCGGCATCGAACGGGTCGAGGAAGACCGACCGTTGCGACTCGTAGAGATCCTGGTCATCCGTGACCGAGGCAGCCTCCAGCACCTTGTCGGCGTCGTACAGCATGAGCCCGATGTAGCGCAGCCTCCCGACGCAGGTCTCCGAGCAGACGGTCGGGAGGCCGACCTCGATGCGTGGAAAGCAGAACGTGCACTTCTCCGCCTTGCCCGTACGGTGGTTGAAGTAGACCTTCTTGTACGGGCAGCCCGAGACACACATGCGCCAGCCGCGACATCGGTCCTGGTCGACCAGCACGATCCCGTCCTCGGAGCGCTTGTAGATGGCGCCACTCGGGCAGGAGGCGGCGCACGATGGGTTCAGGCAGTGCTCGCAGATGCGCGGCAGGTAGAACATGAACGTCTGCTCGAACTCGAACCTCACCTTGTCCGCGATGTTCTTCAGCATCGGGTCGAGATGTCCATGCGAGGTGGAGCCGCCCAGGTCGTCGTCCCAGTTGGCCGACCACGTGATCTTCATGTTCTCGCCGGAGATCAGCGACTTCGGACGGGCGACCGGGCTGTGCTCCTGCGCCGGCGCATCGGTGAGCGTCGCGTAGTCGTACGTCCAGGGCTCGTAGTACTCGTCGATCGACGGGAGCTTGGGGTTGGAGAAGATCGTCGCCAGCTTCTTGAACCGGTTGCCCGCCTTGAGCCTGAGCCGTCCACGACGCGTGAGCTCCCAGCCCCCCTTCCACTTGTCCTGGTTCTCGTAGGTGCGTGGATAGCCGAGCCCGGGCCTTGTCTCCACGTTGTTGAACCAGACGTACTCGGTGCCGGGACGGTTGGTCCAGGCCTGTTTGCACGTCACCGAACAGGTGTGGCACCCGATGCACTTGTCGAGGTTCATGACCATCGCCATCTGCGCCATCGGCCTCATCGGGTCACTCCGTTCCGCGGCATGTCAGTACTCCACGTCCTGCGAGCGGCGGCGGATGACCGTCACCTCGTCGCGTTGGTTGCCGGTGGGGCCGAGGTAGTTGAAGGCGAAGCACAGCTGGGCGTAGCCGCCGATGAGGTGGGTCGGTTTGACCAGCAGACGGGTCAGCGAGTTGTGGATGCCCCCGCGTTTCCCGGAGGTCTCGGCCAGCGGTACGTCGATGAGGCGGTCCTGGGCGTGATACATGAAGACCGTGCCTTCGGGCATCCGGTGCGACACGATGGCGCGAGCCACCACGACGCCGTTGCGGTTGACGGCCTCGATCCAGTCGTTGTCCTCGATCCCGACCTTGGCCGCGTCGCGATCACTGATCCAGATCGTCTGGCCGCCTCGGGACAGCGACAGCATGAAGAGGTTGTCCTGGTACTCCGAGTGGATCGACCACTTGTTGTGCGGCGTCAGGTAGCGCACCGTGAGTCCGGCGACGCCCTGGTCTCCCGAGCCGTCCGAGACGTTGCCCACCATCGGCTCGTCGAACAGCACCGCCATGTCGAGCGGAGGGCGGAAGACCGGCAACCCCTCCCCCAGCTCGGTCATCCAGTCGTGGTCGAGGTAGAAGTGCATCCGGCCCGTGAGGGTGTGCCACGGCTTCAGCCGCTCGACGTTGATGGTGAAGGGCGAGTATCGGCGCCCACCCGACTCCGAGCCGGACCACTCCGGCGAGGTGATCACGGGGACGGGTGGTCCCTGGGTGTCGGCGAACGTGATCTGTTTTCCTTCGTGCTCGGCGGCAAGGTCAGCCAGTTTCGTTCCCGTCCGCTTCTCGAGGGTCCGGAAGCCCTGCGTGGCCAGCGCACCGTTGGTGGTTCCGGACAGGGCCAGGATCGCTTCACACACGTGCACGTCCCGTTTGAGCGACGGTCTCCCGTCGGCGACGCCCCCGCGGACAGGACCGTTCTTGTGGCGTAGGTAGTCGATCTGCTCGCTCAGCTCGAACGTCACGCCCTTCGTGGTGGCACCGAGGGTGTCCAGGAGCGGGCCGAGCGCGTTCATCTTGTCGCTGACGGCCGCAAAGTCACGCTCGACGGTCACCAGCTTCGGCATCGTGACCCCGGGGACCGGGTCGCAGTCACCGGCCCGCCAGTCCTTCACGATGCCGTGTGGGTTGGCCATCGCGTCCGGGGTGTCGTGCATGAGCGGCACCGCCACGACATCCGTCCGTGCGCCGAGGTGGGTGGCCGCAAGCTCGCTGAACTTGGCGGCGATGGTCTGCCAGGCATCCCAGTCGGTCCGCGTCTGCCACGGCGGCGCGATGGCAGGGTTGAACGAATGCACGAACGGATGCATGTCGGTGGTGTTCAGATCGTGCTTCTCGTACCACGTCGCTGCCGGCAGCACGACGTCGGAGAAGATCGTCGTGCTCGTCTGTCGGAAGTCGATCGTCATCAGCAGGTCGAGCTTCCCCTCCGGCGCCGTCTCGTGCCAGGTCACGTCCTGCGGGCGGCTGCCCTCGGGCGCCTCGGTGGCTCGCAGCGATGAGTCGGCTCCCAGCAGGTGCTTGAGGAAGTACTCGTTGCCCTTGGCCGATGAGCCGAGCAGGTTGGCCCGCCAGATCGACAGGATCCTGGGGAAGTTCTCCGGGGCGTCCGGGTCCTCCGCAGCGAAGTTGAGGGAGCCGGAAGTGAGCTGGTCGACGACATACTCGGCCACCGGACGGTCTGCGGCGGCTGCCTCGTCCGCGAGGTCCAGGGGGTTGCGGTCGAACGTCGGGTACGACGGCATCCACCCCATCCGTGCGCTCTGCGCGATGAGGTCCGCGGTGCTCTTGCCGGCCAGCTGCCCCTGGCCGGTCGTCGCGGCGAGCGTGTCAGCGCCGAACGGGTCGTAGCGGAACTGGTCACTGTGCAGGTACCAGTAGGCGGTCTGGATCATGTTGCGTGGTGGGCGGCTCCAGTCGAGCGCGTTGGCGATCTGGGTGTAGCCGGTGATCGGGCGGACCTTCTCCTGGCCGACGTAGTGCGCCCAGCCACCTCCGTTGACGCCCTGGCACCCGGTCAACGTGGTCAAGGTCAGGAACGAGCGGTAGATGGTGTCGGAGTGGAACCAGTGGTTGGTGCCGGCGCCCATCACGATCATCGAGCGGCCACGGGACTCCTCCGCGTTCTGCGCGAACTCCCGGCCGATGCGTTCGGCGGCCGACGCCGGCACGCCGGTGATCGCCTCCTGCCAGGCCGGCGTGTACGGCGCCTCGGCATCGTCGTAACCGGTGGCCCACTGGCCCGGCAGGCCGTCGCGCCCGACGCCGTACTGCGCCAGCAACAGGTCGAAGACCGTCGTGACCAGTCGGTCGCCCACGCGGCGTACCGGCACTCCGCGCGGCAGGTCAGCGGCCGCGCCGTCAGGTGTGTCGAAGCGTGGCAGCCGCACGACAACGGAGTCCGCGTCGTCGCCCCAGAGCGTGAGCCGGGGGTCCACGTCGCCGAGCTTGAGGTTCCAGCGGCCGACGCCGCTGTCCCCGAAACGATGGCCCAGCGACCCGTTCGGCACCACGAGCCCATCCGAGACCGCGTCGACGAGCACGGTCTTGAAGGCGGCGTTCTCGTCGTCCTCGTGCGTCGGCAGGTCCGCCGCGGTCAGGAACTTGCCCGGCGTGTACGTGCCATCGGACGTCTCGTCCAGGCAGACGAGGTGCGGCAGGTCGGTGTACTGCTTGACGTAGTCGGCGAAGTACGGCGCCTCGCGGTCGACGAAGAACTCCTTGAGCACGACATGACCCATCGCCATCGCGAGGGCGGCATCCGTGCCCGGCCTCGCCGGCAGCCACTCGTCGGCGAACTTGACGTTGTCGGCGTAGTCCGGTGAGACAGCGATCACCTTCTGGCCGCGGTACCGAGCCTCCGTCATCCAGTGGGCGTCCGGGGTCCGGGTCACCGGCAGGTTGGAGCCCCACATGATCAGGTAGCCGGCATTCCACCAGTCACCGGACTCGGGCACGTCCGTCTGGTCTCCGAAGACCTGCGGCGAAGCAACCGGCAGGTCGGCGTACCAGTCGTAGAAGCTCAACATCGAGCCACCGATCAGGTTGACGAAACGTGCGCCTGACGCGTGGGACACCATCGACATGGCGGGGATCGGTGAGAACCCGGCGACCCGGTCCGGTCCCCAGGTCTTGATGGTGTGGACATGCGCTGCCGCGATGATCTCGGTGGCCTCGTCCCAGCTCGCCCGCACGAGTCCGCCCTTGCCGCGCGCCGACTTGTACGCCTTCGCTCGCTGCGGGTTGTCGACGATGTGCGCCCAGGCCAGCACCGGATCACCATCGTGCTGGCGCTTGGCCTCCCGGAACATCTGCAGCAGGACCCCGCGCACGTAGGGGTAGCGCACCCGCGTCGGTGAGTAGGTGTACCAGGAGAACGCAGCTCCCCGCGGGCACCCCCGTGGCTCGTACTCCGGGCTGTCCGGACCCGCTGACGGGTAGTCGGTCTGCTGCGTCTCCCAGGTGATGATCCCGTCCTTGACGTAGACCTTCCACGAGCACGACCCGGTGCAGTTCACCCCGTGCGTCGAGCGCACCACCTTGTCGTGGCTCCACCGGTCCCGGTAGAAGTCATCGGCTTCGCGGCCGCCTGACTTGGTGAGGGTCCGAAGATCAGCAGAGACGGTGCCGCGTGTGAAGAACCGTCGGGTCTTCAGCAGTGCGTCGCTCAGCATGCCGTCCAACCCGACGTCCCCTGCCGTTGGCCGCTTGTCAGTGCTCACGCCTGTTCCTCACGTCGTCGGTGGAGCGGTCCGGACCTGCGGGATCACGTGGCCGAGACCGGCGATGGCGGCACGGTCGTGGGCCAACGCGGTGCGCCGGACCACGGTGACCGTCAGGAGCAATGTCAGAACGGCAGTGGCCGACAGGAGCAGCAGACCGATGGCGTAGGAGTCGGTGCGTCCGTAGACGTACCCCATGATCAGTGGAGGCACGAAGCCGCCCAGGCCGCCGGCGGCGCCGACGAGACCGGTGACTCCTCCGACCCGGCCGGGGTCCGTCACCCTGGCGATCAACGCGAAGGTCGCTCCGGTCCCCGACCCCAGGGCCATGGCCATCGTGAGGAACACCACCGTGCCTATCGGCGCGAGGTCCGGAGTCGTGGAGGCGATCGCGGCGCACAAAGCGACGATGGCATACCCACCCGTGAGAACCGGGATCGGGCCGAAGCGGTCCGAGAGCCAACCGCCGGCCGGGCGCATCAACACCGCGAGAATGACGAACCCCGCCATCCGGTTCGACGCATCGGCTGCCTGCAGGCCGTAGGCCGTCTTGAGATATGCAGGCAGGTAGACCGAGAAGGCGACGTACCCGCCGAACGCGACCGCGTACAGGATGCACGCCTGCCAGGCGATCGGCAGCCGGGCGTTGGCCGAGAGCCGACTGGCGAGAGTGCCGGTCGGAGGCGACCAGGTGGGCGAGTCCTCGAGCACGAACCAGGCCACCAGGGCGAACACCGCCAATGCCGACGCAGAGAACAGGAACGGCGCCTTGTCGCTCACGTTCGTGTAGAGCTTGACCGTCGTCAGGGCGCTGATCGCCGTACCGCCCATGCCTGCTCCGAAGATGCCGACGGCAAGGCCACGTCGCTCGGGCGGGAACCATGCGTTCACGAAGGGGACGCCGATGGCGAAGGACGTTCCGGAGATGCCGAGGAAGAACCCACCGATCAACAGCGCCACGTAGTTCGTCTGCCCGTAGTACCCGATGAACAGGATGGGAATGACCGTGGCCACCGAGACGGCCACGAACATCTCCCGCCCGCCGTACTTGTCCGTCAGCGCACCGACGAGAATCCTGCCCACCGACCCGACGATGACGGGGACGGCGACGAGCAGGGCTACCTGGGTCTCGCTGAGCGCCCCAAGCGTCCCGGAGTCGCGAAACACCGGGCCCAGCGGACTCAGCAGGGCCCAGGCCCAGAAGTTCAGGGCGAAACCGGTCGTCGCGGTCGCCAGCATCAGGTTCGGTGACCGGTTGACAGCCAACCCGGCGGGGGCAGACCGCTGACTCATCTGTACCTCCGTTGTCGCCTGACCTTGCAGCGGGTAACCAGGCCACCGCTGCCGACGTGTCCGCAACAACTAGACGCCACTCCACGACATCGTGGTGAGGGCCAAAAGTCCCGGCTGTACAGGCATATCGCCATTGCCAGCTGCTCGGGCCACCCGGTCGCATGCATCGGAGACACACAAACGCCATAGCCCGATGGGGCTATGCGAAAAGCATCCGCTAGTCATGATTTGGCTAGGAAGGGTCACGCGGGCTTGGTGTGGATCCACCTAGGGTTGGGAGTTCTTGCACCCTTTCGAAGGTTCGGTCATGCGTATCTGGTTCGCCCTTGTCCTCGCTCCATTGCTCGTACTGCTCCCGTTGGGCGGGACGGCAACGGCGGCCAAGTCCGGCTTCGGCGGTCACTGGCACCTCGATGAGAAGAACGGGACCACGGCGCACGACGCCACCGGCAACGGCAACCAAGGCGTGAATCATCACACCGTCGGCGACGGCTCCGGGTACGGGTTCAACGGCAAGAACGCCCGAGTGATCGTCCCCTCCTCCAACAGCCTCAACCCCGGCGGCAGCGACTTTTCCTTCGGCGTCACGCTCAAGATGACCAAGCCGCCGAGCAAGGTCGGCGAGACGTATGACGTGCTGCGAAAAGGACTCGCGTCGACCAAGGGCGGCGACTACAAGCTCGAGATCAAGAACGTCAAGGGCAAGGCCGTAGCGCGGTGCGTGGTCAAGTCGGTGCGGGACAACGGCAGGAGGGTGAACGCCGACATCCAGGGCCTAGCAAGCGCGACCTGGCCGATGGCAAAGTCCACACGCTCACCTGCACGAAGACCGCCAGCGGCATCAGTCTCAAGGTCGACTCGCTGAAGCTCCGTTCCAAGACGTATGCCGCCGGGCTCGGCACCGTGTCGAACAACAAGGACCTGGCCCTGGGCGCCAAGGCTGAGTCGTCAGCCAAATCCGGGTTCGACTGGTACAACGGCGTGATGAACGATGCCTGGGTGAAGCCCTCCTGACGGACAGAGGCTGACGGCCGGCCCCCGGCCCCACGGTGAGTGATTCGTCGGGGCGTCCGGTATGAATGGCACATGTCGCTGCTCGGTGAGGGAACGGATGACTGCGCCGCGGTGATGGCTCGTGAGCTGAGGCTGCTCCAACCAGCGGTGCGCGCTTCACCCGACGAACCAGGCCGCGCAGCTCTCGGCGGACGTGGTCCTCGTGACCTACCGGTCGGCCCGACCCGGGCGTACCTCGCTGCGCAGCTCCGTGTGGGCCGCACGGACAATGACTGGCTCATGCGTTTTCACCAGGGCACCTTGATTCCTCGAGAAGAGTCGACGTGAACGTGCCCACAGCCGGTCAAGCACCGCAGCCAGCCACGGCCGTCATCGACCTGGTCCGCCTGGTCGTTGCCGCGGCCCATCACGTCCACCTGTCGTCGGGATCTCGGCGTTCGGCGGTGCGGGCAAGTCCACACTCGCGGCCGGGCTGCTCTAGCAGCTGCCTGGCTCCGTCGTCATACCCGGCGACGAGTTCCTGCTGGAGCGGCCGCCGTCTGGCCGGTCTGATGACTGGCTCGGTCCGGACACATGCGTCACCAGGTGCTGTAGCCGTGTCGTCTCGTAGTCGTCTTGCGGTACCATCTGAGACCCAGAGACCCAGTCGCTGGCCCGTCGGTGGAGCTTGACCAACCGACCTCGATCATCGTCGAGAGTCTGGGGTTGTTCGTTCCCGAGCTCGCAGAACTGTTCTACCTTCTGGTGTGGATCTACTTCGACCTCGACACCGCGACGAGCGCGGCAGATGCGGGACAGCACTCTACGCATCCCAGACCAGCTCTCTCGATGTGTAAGCCGACGCTGCCTTCTTCACCGCTTCCGACCGGACCAGGTCGCCGACGTGCTCTATGAGTCGGCCGCCGATGCCCGGCAGCCTGGACTGCCCGGCTAGCCCTGCTCTCCCGTGTCACTCACGGGAGAAGGGCAGCACGCTCGTCATCCATGCGATGAACTCCGACGGGTTTCGTGACTGCGTCCAGATCCGACCTGGCCCGCGGACGTCGAACACGAAGCCCTCACCGCTCTTGGCCGACTGGATCAGCCCGCCTCCGGCTGCTCGGCGCAACTGGGTCTGGACGCTGTTGTCCCAGGCGACCATGTGACCGGAGTCCACGACCACCGACTCGTTCGGTCCCAGGTCAGCCGCGTCGATCGCGCCGTACGCCGCCAGCACCACCTGGCCCTGCCCGGACGCCCGGACGAGGAACCCGCCCTCGCCACCGGCAAGATTCTTGAAGCCACCCCACGACGTGTCGATCTCGACCGATCCGTCGGAGCACAGGTAGCTCCCGCGCGTGATGTTGAGTCCTTCCGAGACCGGGAGCCCGATCGCGTCGCCCGGCAGGCGGGCCGCGAAGTCGACCCAACCCCCCACCGCCGGCGCGGTGTAGGTGGTGATGAAGAACGACTCACCGCCGAGCACGCTTCGCTTGAGCGACTTCATGAGTCCACCGGAAGCCTTCGCTTCGATGGCGACGTCGGCTGATGTCGCCATCATGGCTCCCGACTCGGCGCGCACGGTCTCCCCGGGCGTGAGGGTGCAGCGGGCCACGGCGAAACCGGGATTGTGACGAATAGTGATGTCCATCAGACGACCCTACGGCCTCGCGCGCCACAACCCGGCAAGGCCGCGTCGCTGGATCTGCCGATGGTTCACGCCGTATCGATGCCGCGGAGGACTCCGTGAGCGACAGCAGGGAGTGGCAGTTCCGGTTCAAGCCGTGGTGTCGGATGGCTAGGCTCTGTCTGGTGACCACGACTTCCCAACAGCTCGGTGACACGAGCCCGACCGCGTCTGCGGACGGGCTCTACGGGCGGTTGCCGCGCAGGGCCTGGCTGCCCCTCGAGCTGGCCATCGTGGCGGCGCTCGTCTTCGCCTACGACCGCATTCACAACCTCGCGGAGACGCGCACTTCGTTGTCCCTTCACGACGGTCTCCAGGTGTTGGCCACCGAACGCCATCTGGGCCTGGCCTTCGAGCTACCCGCCAACGTGTGGCTGGCCGCGCACCACCAGCTGGCCGAGATCTCGAGCTGGTACTACCAGCTGGCGCACCTCACGGTGACGTTGCTTGTCCTCGTGGCCTGCTACATCTACCGGCCAGACATCTACCGAGCGGCCCGCAACGCGTTCGTGCTCATCAACGTCGTCGGTCTTGTCGTCTTCTGGGTCTATCCCGTGGCACCGCCGCGACTGCTGCCCGGGAGCGGCTTCATCGACGTGACCCAGGTGACCGGAGTCGCCGCTGCCGCGTCCAGCACGGCGGCGCCCAACCAGTACGCCGCCATGCCGTCTCTGCACACGGCCTGGGCCGTCTGGGTGGCCGTGATCGTGTTCCTGCTGGTCCGCGTCTGGTGGGTTCGGGTGTTGAGCGTGGTCCACCCGGTCCTGACCGTGATGGTGATCATCACCACCGGGAACCACTACTTCCTCGACGCGGTGGCCGGGGCGGCCGTGGCCCTGGCGGCAGCCGCAGTCGTCGGCCTCCTGCCCGGGTTGTGGTGGTTCGAAGCCGATCGCGAAGGCGCCGGCGATGCCACGCCGTCACTGCCTCGACAGGCACGAGAAGTCGAGCCTGGTTGACGGACCACCGGAAGCGCCAGTCTCGTTCGCGTCAGAAGATCGACCAACCGGTCCGCGTGGTGAACAGGTCGAGCGCTGCGACGCCCGCAGCCGAGTTGCCGGAGACGCCCAGCGCCGGGCTCCACACGCAGACCGTGCAACGGTCCGGGATCACGGCCAGGATCCCGCCGCCGACCCCGCTCTTGCCGGGTACGCCCACCCGGTAGGCGAACTCCCCCGCGGCGTCGTACGTGCCGCACGTGAGCATGACAGCATTGATGCGTTTGGTCTGGCTCAGCGACAGCATTCGGGTGCCGTCGGCCCGGACCCCATGCCGCGACAGCAGTCCGCCGGTCAAGGCAACCTCCCGGCAGGTCATCGACAGAGAGCACTGCCAGAAATACTGCTCGAGCACCTGCTCGACCGGGGACTCCAGGTTGTCGTAGCTCGCCAACAGATGCGCCATCGCGGCAATGCGGTGGCCCTGCTCGCTCTCCGATCGCGCAACATCGGGGTCCACGTCGATGAGGGGATTGCCGCTTTCGGCTCGGACCAGGTTGCGCATCGCGGCGGCGGCGTCGCCGGTCACCTTGTGCAGTCTGTCCGTGACCACCAAAGCGCCTGCATTGATGAAGGGGTTGCGCGGTCGGCCCGACTCCTGGTCGAGGTGGAGCATCGAGTTGAACGGGTTGCCCGACGGTTCTCGTGAGACCCGGCTCCAGATCTGGTCTCCGTCGTGCGCCATGACCAGAGCCAGGCTGAAGACCTTCGAGATGCTCTGCACCGAGAACGCGACGTCGGCGTCGCCGATCGCATGGAGGCCACCATCGTTCATGGCGACGACCATCCCGAACTGGTGCGGGTCGACGGCGGCGAGACCCGGGATGTAGTCAGCCACCCTGCCCTGCCCGACCGATGGCGCGACCTCGATCCTGATCTCCTCCAGCAGGTCGTCCAGGTCCATGGCGCTGATTGTGCCGTGGTGATCCGGTCTCCGCGAAGGCGGGCGAGCTAGTCGGGTCGCGAGGCCACGAAGACGAACTCCAGCCCGGGGCGGTCCGGAGCGTCACGTACGTCATCGACGTGGAAGCCGGCCTGGCGCAAGGTGTGCTCCACCTCGTCACGCTCACGGAAGCGCAGGGTCGAGTCAGAGGTGAGGACGAGGCCATCGGACTCGAAGCGGTACCACCACCTGAACGACACCAGCGGCTCCCGGACCTCGGTCACCTCGCACCACGTCTCGACCCGCCCGGCTGAGGGATCTCCGTCGAACGGCGGGTCTGGTCGGGGTTCCAGCCGAGCCATGCCTTCCGTGCTGGATCCCGGGTCTCGAAGACGAGACGACCGCCAGGTTTCAAAGCAGCACGTATGCCGGACAGACCGCCCAGCCAGTCGTCGTCGGTCAGGAACACCTGTGCCACATTGCCCGTCAGGGTCGCGAGGTCGACTCGCAGCGCAGGCAGCGTCGTCGTATCCCCACAGATCCACCGCACGACGTCGGCGCCCGGTTTGGAGCGCGCCACGTCAAGGGACGCGGCGGCGGGATCGACGCCGACGACCTCGAGCCCGCGTAGCGCCAGGCTGCAGGCGAACGTGCCGGTCCCGCATCCGACGTCGAGCACGATGTGGGCCTCGAGCTCATCGACGATGTCCGCATAGACCTCGAGGTCGGCGCGGTCGGGGTCGAGAGGGTCGTACAGCTCCGCGAGTCTCCGAACGTCGAATGCGCGGTCAGGCATGGGGGGACCCTAGGCCGGATGCGGTTGTCGCGCGACCTGATTGCCGGTCGACACCGAGCAGGTCGCCGCCCCTCGCGCTAGCGTCCTGCACGTGAGCGAGAACAACGAGCGTCCCGAACCCGAGGTCGAGGAGGCGTTCGACCGGATCGTCGACGAAGGCCACGAGCGACTCGAACGTCCGCTCCTGGCGCTGCTCTCCACGGGACTGTTGGGTGGCATCGACGTCGGAACCGGCGTGCTCGCGTATCTCGTGGTCAAGGCGCACACCGGTGACACCTTGCTCGCCGGGATCGCGTTCTCGATCGGGTTCGTGGCGTTGCTGCTGGCGCGCAGCGAGCTGTTCACGGAGAACTTTCTCGTGCCCGTGACCGCGGTCGTCGCCCGCAGCGGGACGCTTCGCGGCCTCGCCAGACTCTGGAGCGTCACCCTCCTCACGAACCTCGTGGGCGGCCTGCTCATGATGTGGATCCTGATGAAGGCGCGGCCGGACCTGCACGCCACCGCGATCGAGGTCGGCACCCACTATGCGGACCTCGGAGTCAGCCTGCGGAGTTTCACCCTCGCCGTGCTGGCGGGAGCCGTCATCACCTTGATGACGCGGATGCAGCACGCCACGGAAAGTCTGGGGGTTCAGCTGGTCCCGGCAGTTCTCTTCGGCGCCTTGCTCGCGGGCGCCGAGCTGTTCCACTGCATCCTGGACTCGCTGTTCATGTTCGCGGCGATGATCGCTGGGAGCCGACTTCGGGGTTGGTACCTGGCTGGTGGCGTTGGCCTGGTCGGCGTTCGGCAACGTGGTCGGCGGCATCGGCCTGGTGACCGCCATCCGACTGCTCCGGGTGCCGCGTCGGGTCGAGGAGTCACGCGCGCGGACGTAGCCGGCCGACCCCAGCCGGGTCCGGCTGACCGCGTGCACCGGCTTGCGCCGGGAGCTAGGTTGGCGCCATGACTGACGGCCCCACGACTTCCGCCCAGGTTCCCGACCTGCACGTCGCGCTGGCCAGCGGGGCGGCCATGCCGCTGCTGGGCTTCGGTACGTGGCAGCTCAAGGGCGCGGACGCTGTTCGAGCGACGCGCTCAGCCCTGGAGGTGGGTTACCGCCACTTGGACACGGCAACGGTCTACGCCAACGAGGCGGAGGTCGGCAGGGCGCTTGCTGAAAGTGGTGTGTCGCGCGATGACGTGTTCATCACGACGAAGTTCCCGCCCAACCGGGCCGGCGACGAGCTGACCACCTTGCACGCCAGCCTGGACCTGCTGCAGAGCGAGTACGTCGATCTGTGGCTCATCCATTGGCCGCCGTCAGAGGGAGTCGGCGCCGACATCTGGGAGGCATTCGCCAAAGCGAAGGAACAGAACCTGGTGCGCGACATCGGCGTCAGCAACTACTCGGTGGACCAGCTCGACCAACTGGCGTCTGCGACCGGTGTGACACCCGCCGTCAACCAGATCGAATGGAGCCCGAAGCTGTTCGACGCCGGGCTCGTCAAGGAGCACCGCGCCCGGAGGATCGCACTCGAGGGGTACAGCGGACTGCGCGGCGGAGTACTCGGCCACTCCGCGGTGGCAGACGTGGCACGGCGAACGGGCCGCACTCCCGCCCAGGTCGTGATCAGGTGGCACCTCCAGCACGACATCATCACGATTCCGAAGTCCAGCCAGCCCGATCGCATCGCCGCCAACGCCGACGTCGGCGGGTTCGAGCTGTCCGACGACGACATGGCCGCTCTGGATGGGCTGTCCTCCACTCACTGACCCACCTCTTGAGATCCAGGCTGGGACTGCCTCAACTGGCCAAGGAGGACACGGCTGATCGGTCGCGGTTGGCCTGCAGCTCCGCTCGACGCGCGTCGTGGGTCTCGTCGGTCATGTCGAACCAAGTGGGAAAGGCCCGGCCCAGTCGGCTGGGGCCAAGCAGGCGGACGTGGCCGTTGCTGAGGAGCTCGCGGAACGTCGTGCGACCTACGAGCCACCGATGCATCTGCGCCGTATCCGCCTCAACCGCCAGATCGACGTCGTAGCCCTGGTCGTCCTTGCACACGGTTGCTCCGGATGCGTCGAGCTTCAGCCACCCCTCGGCCGCGCCAGCACCGGTCAGCACGAGGTGCACCACGGTCCGCCTCGCAGGCAGTTTCGCCGGGACCGCATGCTGGTGCAGACGCCAGATGACCGACAACCCGTCGCAGTCGCCTTCGGTGGGATCACCGAACAGCCAGTCGGCGGCCCACTGGCCCATCGCCCACACGATCGGCGTCAGTGCTTCCCCCGCGGCGGTCAGCGTGTATCCGCCTGCCCGCCCGCGACCGTTGACCTGGCGGTTGACCAGCCCGAGCCGTTCGAGCTGGCGTAGCCGCTGAGCGAGCAGCGTCCGGCTGATCCGTGGGATGCCACGGTGGATGTCGTTGAAGCCGCTCGCTCCCACCATCAGCTCGCGGATCACCAGGGGCGTCCACCGATCGCCCAGCACCTCGACCCCCGTCGAGATGGGGCAGTACTCGGCTTTCCTCGTCGTCATGGGTTCATCGTGCCGTGAATTTCGCACGGTGGGTAGTACGAATCCTGTACCTGAGATGCCGCGTGGGCAGGTCGAGCGCCGTATCGGATCCAGCGCTCACCGAGTGCACGTACTGCGCAAAGCATGACGAAGCTCGCCGGTACTGCATCACCACTCGTTGCGACGGCTCGCTTCGAACGATCCTGCAGAGGTCAACCTTCACTGGACCCGGTCCAGCCCCACGCTCGAAGGAGCCCTCATGCACGACCCGATGTCCATCCTCTACGTGGTGCTCGAAGAACACCGCCGCCGTCACCCATCCCCAACGCACCAGAACGCCCTTGACGTCCGGTCCGGCGGCCCCGGACGCGTCACCACCTGGATCAGCTCCTTGGCCAGGAAGAGACACCGATGATGCTCGCCTACCAGCTGATGGGCGCCGTCGCCATCGTTGTCAGCCTGGTCGGGACGTGGCTGGCCGCGACGAACCGCTCTGGATGGCTCGTGTGCGTCGCGTCATCCGCCATGTGGTTCCCGGCGCTGGTGTCGGGCAACCAGTGGGCAGCTGTCGCGAACTGTTGGCTGTCCATCGGGATCTGTCTCCGCAACTTCAAGGCCCAGTCCAGCTCGTTGGGTACCCGGCACGTCGAGTCCATATCCCGGCATAGCCGATTCCGAGGCCGATGTCGGACGTGTCCTCGATCGGCCCATGGCACTGGCAAACCGGTGATCGCTGTGAGCTGGGAGGCCATCTCGCGTTGGATGTAGTCTTACGGCACCGCTTGCGACTAAAACGGTCACGCGCAACCACTCGAGTCAATATCTTGGGACCTTGGGCGCGGGGCAATTTACGGGGGCTCGTCGTCCGCAACCGGCATCCCACTCGACTTCGGGGGATCGATGAGCAAGACGCGCACCGCACGAGGGGGTCGAGCTGCGGTCACTTGCCATCTCCGCGTGGCCAGTTCGGTTCAAGGTGACGCTCGCGATCGCGATCCCGTTGGTGCTGGCCGCCACGCTGGGCGGGCTACAAGTCCGGAGCGACCTCACCGAGGCCGCCAACACGTCGTCGAGCGTCCGGCAGGTCACCGTCCTCAGGCCCCTCATCGCCTACCTGACCGCCGCGGAGCGGGCCATGGTCGCCGCGCAGACCCCGTCCGCTGCGGGCGCCGCCGAGGTCGATGCAGCCGTACAGGACGTTCAGACCGCCGCCGATCAACTCCGAGCCGTCCGCGACACGGCGGAGCTGACCACAGCTCAGCGCTACCAGCTCGACGCGTTGCTCGACCTGAGCCGAGCCGTTCGCCAGGCCGGCACGGAGACCTTGAGCCCGGGCACCTGGATCGCGGAGCTGAGGCAGCTCCAGTCCGGTGTCACGCAGCTGATCACGACCATCGTGAACGCCCAGCTCAACCCCGAGCCGCGCCTCGAGCTGCTTTCCCAAACCCTCAGCGGTCGGTTCTCGCTCGCCATGGAGCAGGCGCTCGTCGCGACCAAACGAACCGGCGAGACGGGTTCGCTGGAGCTCTTTGCCGAGCTTGGCGTCGAGGGCGCGGCCATCGACCGCCTGGCGAGCGGCCTGGGGGACGCCGAGCCGGCCATCGCAGTCCTCCGCACCGAGAACGCCCAGCGATCGCGGACGGTCCGCACAGGCGGAGACGATCTCGGCGGAGCCGCTGCCTACACCCAGTACGACACGCTCATCGTGAAGCTGTTGGACGGCATCGACACACAGCTGTCCGACTCCGCCAGCCAAGCCAGCAGGAACGCGCTGGTGAGCGGTGGACTCATGATCGGCGCCCTGTTCGCCACCATCCTGTTGGCGTTCCTCGTGTCGCGTCTGCTGCTCCTTCCCCTTCGCCGGGTCCGCGAGGGCGCCCGGACAGTTGCCCACGAGCAGCTGCCCGCGGCGGTCGCTCGGATCCGCAATGGTGAGGACCCCGGCCCCATCACGCCCATCGATGTCACCACGCACGAAGAGGTAGGCCAACTGGCCCGGGCCGTCGACGACTTGCATCGACAAGCAGTCAACCTGGCGTCCGGCGAAGCGCGCCTGAGGTCGCAGGTCAGCGAAATGTTCATCACCCTGTCGCGGCGCAACACCTCGCTGATCAACCAGCAGCTCAGCCTCATCGAGACGCTGGAGAAGGACGAGGAAGAGCCTCGGCGACTCGAGAGCCTGTTCCGGCTCGACCACCTGGCCGCGCGGATGCGTAGAACCGCCGACAGCCTGCTCGTCCTCGCCGAAGCACCGACCCACACCAGTGCCGAGGACAACCTGACCGTGGCCACCTCGTTGCAGGCCGCGACAGCAGGAGTGCAGGACTACCAACGCGTCCGAATCGGTACGGCCAGCGATGCGCGCATCAAGGACGCCGCTGCCGCGGATGTCGTCCACCTCCTGACGGAGCTGGTCGACAACGCCTTGTCGTACTCGGCGCCGACCACCTACTCGCCCGCCGACCGTCCTGCTCAGTTCGACAACGGCTCCCGAAGGTGTGAGTGTCGAGATCGAGGACTCGGGCCTGGGCATCCCCGACCGGGCGCTGGCCGACATCAACGACACCTTGAAGGGCGGCGGCGAAGCAACGCCTGACACCGCTCGCCGCATGGGCCTGTTCGTGGTGAGCCGCCTTGCCCAGAAGCACGGCATCACGGTCCACCTGCACCACAACCGTCACCACGGCACGACTGCCGAAGTCATGCTCCCGACCAGCATCCTGGATGCGGCGAGACTCGTCGAGCCAGCCGCACCCGTGGAGCCGGCCACACCCGTGGAGCCGGCCGCAGCCATGGAGCCGGCCGCACCACTTCCGCGGCGTACGACGACCGCGTCGGAGGCCGGAACGCCGAGCCTGGAAGAGCGACTCAATGGCGCTCTTGGCCTACCTCGGCGGCAGCCCGGGGTCCCCGCCACACCCGAAGCCACGCCGACGGTGCGGACGGGTGCGCACGCAGCCGCAGATCATGCTCCGCCTCCCACCACAGCCACCCAGGATGAGTTTCTCGACGGACTGCCGACCCTGGCAGCATCGCCCGACTCCGAGGACGAGGCGGACACCCCGATCTTCGAGGCGCTGCGGTCCGCCTGGCTGAGCGCCAACGCGTCCGAGGAGGGCTGGAGGTCCTCCGAGGTCGAGGCCGGCTGGGAACGGGCCGACCGGGTCGCCGCATCGTTGGCAGAGGCTCCGGTCAACGCAGCTGGATTGCCGATGCGCCGTCCCGGCACCCGGGTTGTGCCGGGCGGCGTTGCCAAGCCTGCGGCCGCCACTGCCCGCGATCCCGAAGCCGTCCGGGCGCGACTCGCCGCACATGTTGCGGGTGTGTCGCGTGGGCGGGCTGCCGCAGCCACCTCACCCGATCTGCCGCCATCGGAAGAAGCACCGCATGGCCGAGCATGAAGCTGTCGGCGCATCGGCGTCCGACCACGGCAACCTCGACTGGTTGGTGACTCGTTTCGTGGACGAAGTGACCGGCGCTGCTCACGCAATCCTGGTCTCGGCCGACGGCTTGCAGATGGCGGCGAGCACCAGCATTCCCGGCGAGCGCGGCGAACAGCTCGCAGCCGTCTCGTCGGGGCTGGCCAGCCTGGCCGTAGGTGCGGCACGACTGTTCGAAGGCGGCGCCGTGCTCCAGACAGTGGTGGAGATGGAGCATGGCTACCTGATGTTGATGAGTGTCGGAGACGGCTCCAACCTCGCCGTGCTCACCCATGCATCTGCCGACATCGGCCAGGTCGGCTACGAGATGGCGCTGCTGGTCGAGCGGGTGGGACGAACCGTCCAGGCCGGGGCGCGGGTCCCGCCCGACACCGGATCCTGACAGTGAGCACCCGTGACAGTTGACGACCCGTCCGGCCGGCACCGCGCACCAGCGGCTCGCTTCGTCCGGCCCTACACGATCACGGCCGGTCGCACGGAGGCGAAGGTCCACCTGCCGCTGGAGGCCACCCTGCGCCGGCAGACCAGCGAGAGCACAAGTGGCCCACTTGAGCGCTGGGGCGTTACAGGTTCTCGAAGCCTGCGACACGCGGTCCGTTGCCGAGGTGTCGGCGCTGGTGTCCATGCCGATAGGAGTGGTGCGGGTCCTCCTGAGCGACCTGTTGGAACAAGGTCTCGTCCAGGTACAGGCCACCATCACCGAAAGTTCGTCGAAGGACGAGAGGATCGAGCTCATCGAAAGGACTCTTCGTGGACTACGCACCTACTAGCGCCACGCGGAAGGCCGCCTCGACGAAGATCGTCATCGCCGGCGGCTTCGGTGTCGGCAAGACGACCTTCGTGGGATCGGTATCGGAGATCGTGCCTCTCCGCACCGAGGCTCTGGTGACCGACGAGTCGGAGGGCATCGACGATCTGACTGCCGTGCCCGGCAAGGCCACGACCACGGTCGCCATGGACTTCGGTCGACTCACCCTGGCCGACGATCTGGTGCTCTACCTCTTCGGGACACCCGGCCAGCGCAGGTTCTGGTTCATGTGGGACGACCTTTGCCTGGGCGCCATCGGTGCCGTCGTGCTGGTCGACACCGCCAGACTCAACGAGTCGTTCTCGCCGCTGGACTATTTCGAGTCCAAGGGGTTGCCGTTCGTGGTGGCCGTCAACCAGTTCAACGGCATACAGCATTACACCCTCGAAGATGTCGCCGACGCCCTCGCCCTCGCAGCCGACGTACCGATCATCAGTGTCGACGCCCGCGACAGAGCGTCGGCAAAGCAGGCCCTGATCCGCATCACCGAGTACGCACTCGAGCGACTCACCGACGCATCCTCAGTGACGGCGAACTGACGTGGATCGCATCGCAGACACGCGCCACCAGCGCGGCTCGCGCACCCTCGACCATCGTCCGACTCGGCTGGCGGGCGCCTTGCTGGTCCTTGTCGATCGGGCTCGTCGGCTGCGGCTCGTCAGGGGGGACGCCAACGACCGCCAAGCTCGACCCGACCGTCGTCAAGGCAGGGACCCTGACGGTGTGCACGAGCTTCCCCTACCGCCCGTTCGAGTTCAGGAGGGACGGCGAACCGACGGGATTCGACATCGACCTCGTGACCGAGGTGGCGAGCGAGCTGAAACTCACACCGCTGATCCTCAACGTTCCCTTCGACGACATCCAGTCCGGCCAGCTGCTCAACGAAGGGAAGTGCGATGTCGCGATCGCCGGCATCACCATCACTGGTGAGCGAGCACGGGTGCTGGACTTCTCGAGCCCATACTTCGATGCCACCCAGGCGATGGTGGTGAAGCGCGGCTCTGGCGTGACGTCACTCGATGATCTCAGCGGACAAAAGATCGGCGTCCAGGCAGGGACCACGGGCGAGCTCTACGTCACCGACAACGCACCGAAGGATGCCGAGATCGTCACGTTCCCCGACGCCTCGGGTGTCGACGGAGCGCTTCGGCAAGGCGACGTGGCCGCCGGGGTCTACGACAACACGGTGGTGGGCGGCGTCGTCGCGCGTAACCCCGGCTTCGAGGTCGCTGCCGAGTTCGACACCGGGGAGCAGTACGGGATGGCCGTCAAGAAGAACGGCAGCACCGACCTGCTCCGATTCATCAACAACGTGCTGACGAAGCTCAAGGCCAACGGCGGCTACGACCAGATCTACGCCCGCTGGTTCGGCTAGCCCCGGGTCTCGTTCCACCTGCTGAGCGCGCTGGTCGTGGGGAGCCTCGTCCTCGTGACCTGATGCGTCGCCCGGCCGAGCCGCTTTAGAGGGCACGAGTGCGGGAACGGTGAGGACGACTTAGCATTGCTGGCTGACTCGGCCGACGACCCAGGGAGATTGGTCGCGATGCGCACCACGCAAGCCGAAAAGCTGGAGGGCTCGGCTGCCCTGCTGCTGGCAAGCGGGGTCGTGGTGCTCGAGTTCGCGAGCGCGATCTCGACGTTCGTCGCTGGCACGCTGCTGCCCTTGATCGAGCGTGACCTGGCGGCTCAGGAGCAGGTTCCCCTCCTGGTCGCAGGGACCACCGTCGGCATGTTCACCGCCCTGCCGTTGTCGTCGGGGATCATCAGCCGGTTCTCACCCGGGCGCGTCCTGATGGCCGGTCTGCTGCTGTCCTTGGTCGGCTCCGCGGTCGCCGCCTCCGCCCCGACGGCGTGGGTGTTCGCCACGGGTCGGTTCGTGGCCGGATTCGCGGGCGCCATCGTCGCCGTCTATGGCGTGAGTGCAGCGATCAGACATCTCGAGGAGTCGCTGCGTCTGAAGGTGGTCGCCGCGATGTCGGCGATGTGGATCATTCCTGCGATGGTCGGGCCGTCCGCAACCCTCGCGCTCGAGCATCTGGTGGGCTGGCGGGTTGCCCTGCTCGCACCTGTGCCGCTGATGGTGGTGGGCCGTGTTCTGGTCGTGCGCTCCGTGCCATCTCAGGAGCACGATCGAGGAGCAGAGCGTCCACTGACCCGGACGTTGCTGGTGCCGATCGGAGTCACGGCGTTCGTGCTGCTCGCGGCATCACGCTGGTGGTACCTGTCGCCACTCACGCTCCTCGTGGCGATGGTGGGCTTCTTCGCCCTCATGCCTGAAGGCACTGGGCGGCTCCGGCGCGGTGCACCAGCAGGCCTCGCCGGCCTGACTCTCTTCGGCGCTGGATACTTCGGCGCCAACAGCCTGGTCACGTTGCTGTTCACCCAGACCTACGACACGACCTTGTTCCGGGCGGGCATCGCACTGAGTGCGGCTCCGATCGCCTGGGCGCTGGCGTCGCTGCTCGCACCCACGCTCGGAGCACGGGGTGCGCCGCCCGTGTGGGGGTTGAGCCTGGCAGCAGCAGGAGTAGGACTCGTCGGCATCCTCGGGCTCGCCGGCGGCTCATGGATCGCTGCCCTCACCGCCTGGACGCTCACCGGGCTGGGAATTGGCCTGTCCTATCCCGGGCTCTATCTTCGCGCCACGACCGAGGACGCCACCACCGCGGCCACCCAGCTCGCCACCGCGGTCATCACCACCGAGTCCTTCGGCGGGCTCATCGGCAGCACCGCAGGCGCCGGTCTCGGCTCCTTCTCGAGCGACTTGGACATCAGCCGGGCGAGCGTGGTCCTGGTCATTCGCGGCTTGCCGTGGGCTCGCATGGACGAAGTGACCGGCGCTGCTCACGCGATCCTGGTCTCGGCCGACGGCTTGCAGATGGCGGCGAGCACCAGCATTCCCGGCGAGCGCGGCGAACAGCTCGCCGCCGTCTCGTCGGGGCTGGCCAGCCTGGCCGTAGGAGCGGCACGACTATTCGAAGGCGGCGCCGTGCTCCAGACAGTCGTGGAGATGGAGCATGGCTACCTGATGTTGATGAGTGTCGGAGACGGCTCCAACCTCGCCGTGCTCACCCATGCATCTGCTGACATCGGCCAGGTCGGCTACGAGATGGCGCTGCTGGTCGAGCGCGTGGGACGAACCGTCCAGGCCGGGGCGCGGGTCCCGCCCAACACCGGATCCTGACAGTGAGCACCCGTGACAGTTGACGACCCGTCCGGCCGGCACCGCGCACCAGCGGCTCGCTTCGTCCGGCCCTACACGATCACGGCCGGTCGTACCGAGGCGACGGTCCACCTGCCGCTGGAGGCCACCCTCCGCCGGCAGACCAGCGAGGGCACAAGTAGCCCATTGAGCGCCGGTGCGTTACAGGTTCTCGAAGCCTGCGACACGCGGTCCGTTGCCGAGGTGTCGGCGCTGGTATCCATGCCCATAGGAGTGGTGCGGGTCCTCCTGAGCGACCTGTTGGAACAGGGTCTCGTCCAGGTGCAGGCCACCATCACCGAAAGTTCGTCGAAGGACGAGCGGATCGAACTCATCGAAAGGACTCTTCGTGGACTACGCACCTACTAGCGCCACGCGGAGGGCCGCGTCGACGAAGATCGTCATCGCCGGCGGCTTCGGTGTCGGCAAGACCACCTTCGTGGGATCGGTATCGGAGATCGTGCCTCTCCGCACCGAGGCTCTGGTGACCGACGAGTCCGAGGGCATCGACGATCTGACTGCCGTGCCCGGCAAGACCACGACCACGGTCGCCATGGACTTCGGGCGACTCACCCTGGCTGACGATCTGGTGCTCTACCTCTTCGGGACGCCCGGCCAGCGCAGGTTCTGGTTCATGTGGGACGACCTTTGCCTGGGAGCCATCGGGGCCGTCGTACTGGTCGACACCGCCAGGCTCAACGAGTCGTTCTCACCGCTGGACTATTTCGAGTCCAAGGGGTTGCCCTTCGTCGTGGCCGTCAACCAGTTCAACGGCGTACAGCACTACACCCTCGAAGATGTCGCCGATGCCCTCGCCCTCCCTGCCGACGTACCGATCATCAGTGTCGACGCCCGCGACAGGGCGTCGGCCAAGCAGGCGCTGATCCGCATCACCGAGTACGCACTCGAGCGACTCACCGACGCATCTTCCGTGACGGCGAACTGACGTGGATCGCATCGCAGAAACGCGCCACCAGCGAGGCTCCCACGCCCGCAACCATCGTGCGACTCGGCTGGCGGGCGCCCTGCTGGTCCTTGTCGTCGGGCTGGTCGGCTGCGGCTCGTCAGGGGGGACGCCAACGACTGCCAAGCTCGACCCGACCGTTGTCAAGGCAGGGACCCTGACGGTGTGCACGAGCTTCCCCTACCGTCCGTTCGAGTTCAGGAGGGACGGCGAGCCGACGGGATTCGACATCGACCTCGTGAAGGAGGTGGCGAGCGAGCTGAAACTCATACCGCTGATCCTCAACGTGCCCTTCGACGACATCCAGTCCGGACAGCTCCTCAACGAAGGGAAGTGCGATGTCGCGATCGCCGGCATCACCATCACTGGTGAGCGAGCGCGAGTGCTGGACTTCTCGAGCCCGTACTTCGATGCCACCCAGGCGATGGTGGTGAAGCGCGGCTCTGGCGTGACCTCGCTGGATGATCTCACCGGTGAAAAGATCGGTGTCCAGGCCGGGACCACGGGCGAGCTCTACGTCACCGACAACGCACCGAAGGATGCGGAGATCGTCGCGTTCCCCGACGCCTCAGGTGTCGACGGAGCGCTCCGGCGAGGCGACGTGGCCGCAGGGGTCTACGACAACACGGTGGTGGGCGGCGTCGTGGCGCGTAACCCCGGCTTCGAGGTCGCTGCGGAGTTCAACACCGGGGAACAGTACGGGATGGCCGTCAAGAAGAACGGCAGCACCGACCTGCTCCGATTCATCAACAACGTGCTGGCGAAGCTCAAGGCCAACGGCGGCTACGACCAGATCTACGCCCGCTGGTTCGGCTAGCCCGGGTCGTTCCACCGGCGACGCCGATCGTAGCAGGAACCGCGGACGGAACGTGAACCACTTAGCATTGCTGGCTGACTCGGCCGACGTCCCAGGGAGATTGGTCGCGATGCGCACCACGCATACCGGAAAGCTGGAGGGCTCGGCTGCCCTTCTGCTGGCAGGCGGGGTCGTCGTGCTCGAGTTCGCCAGCGCGATCTCGACGTTCGTCGCTGGCACGCTGCTGCCCTTGATCGAGCGCGACCTGGCGGCTCAGGAGCAGGTTCCCCTCCTGGTCGCAGGGACCACCGTCGGCATGTTCACCGCCCTGCCGTTGTCGTCGAGGATCATCAGCCGGCTCTCACCCGGCCGCGTCTTGATGGCCGGCCTGCTGCTGTCCCTGGTCGGCTCCGCGGTCGCCGCCTCCGCCCCGACGGCGTGGGTGTTCGCCACGGGTCGGTTCGTGGCCGGATTCGCGGGCGCCGTCGTCGCCGTCTACGGCGTGAGCGCAGCGATCAGGCACCTCGAGGAACCGCTGCGTCTGAAGGTGGTCGCCGCGATGTCGGCGATGTGGATCATTCCTGCGATGGTCGGGCCCTCCGCAACCCTCGCGCTCGAGCATCTGGTGGGCTGGCGGATTGCGATGCTCGCGCCTGTGCCACTGATGGTGGTGGGCCGTGTGCTGGTAGTGCGCTCCGTGCCATCCCAGGAGGGCGATCGAGGAGCAGATCGTCCACTGGTCCGGACGTTACTGGTGCCGATCGGAATCGCGGCGTTCGTGCTGCTCGCCGCATCCCGCTGGTGGTATCTGTCGCCGCTCACTCTCCTCGTGGCGATGGTGGGCTTCTTCGCCCTCATGCCGGAAGGCACTGGGCGGCTCCGGCGCGGTGCACCAGCAGGCCTCGCCGGCCTGACTCTCTTCGGCGCTGGATACTTCGGCGCCAACAGCCTGGTCACCTTGCTGTTCACCCAGACCTACAACACGACCTTGTTCCGAGCGGGCATCGCACTGAGTGCGGCTCCGATCGCCTGGGCGCTGGCGTCGCTGCTCGCACCCAGGCTCGGAGCACGGGGTGCGCCGCCCGTGTGGGGGTTGAGCCTGGCAGCAGCAGGCGTAGGACTCGTCGGCATCCTCGGGCTCGCCGGCGGCTCATGGATCGCTGCCCTCACCGCCTGGACCCTCACCGGGCTGGGCATTGGCCTGTCCTACCCCGGGCTCTACCTTCGTGCCACGACCGAGGACGCCACCACCGTGGCCACCCAGCTCGCCACCGCGGTCATCACCACCGAGTCCTTCGGCGGGCTCATCGGCAGCACCGCAGGCGCCGGTCTCGGCTCCTTCTCGAGTGACCTGGGCATCAGCCGAGGCGACGCGTGGTCCTGGTCTTTCGCCGGCTTTGCCGTGGTGCTCGCAGCCGCTGCTGTCGCTGCCAGCCGCTCCTCGGTCAGACAAACGAACGCGGTCACGCGAAGATCCGCACACCCCTCACAGGACTAGGCACCCTACGTGCCAGGCCTTCGGTCACAGGGTATTGCTCGAGCCGACGAACGTGGTAGACCTGATGTTTGGCCTAGGGAGGTCTCGTCATGAAGTCTCCAGCCCAGCGCCGATCTGCGCGTTCACCGTTCCCGTCGCTGCTCGCGACTCTCGCCAGAGGTCGTTCTCCCAGGAAGAGCAGATCCCGGCGACAGATCCACCAGCTCACGAGGACCAACCATCGCCGGTCCGGCATCGCCACAGTGGTGGCGGTTTCCGGGGCTTCGCTCCTCATCGGGACCGGGCCTCAAGCCGTCGGCACCCAGGCGTCAGCGGGTTGCCACGGCGGCGGCACACATCGCGCTTGCGCCTCCGATACCGGGTTCTCCCAACCATTCTCGGGGCCAAACGCTTTGAGTGCCTGGCGCCGACGAAATTCACGAAGTTGCGTCAGATCAACCAGCCCATCGGCCAACGACGTGCCGACCGGATTGCCCGCAAGATCGGGCTGAAGAAGAACAAGACACTCACCGAGAAGCAATACCTGCTCTTCATCTCGGGCAAAGGTGTCGGAGGCGACGCCGACAACGCGAAGCTGGCGGATCAGAGCGTCCGAATCTTTACCAACACCTGGGGGCGCCCGCTGGTCTACCGCGACGAGCAGGGGCAGCTGGTCTCCTCTGTTCTCGCCAGCTACGGCCTCTTCGTGAACGAGGAGGGTTGGCTCATGAGCCTGGCCAACCTCGACGCCCCGACGCGGATCGCGAACATCTTGTTGGTTCCCGGTGGATACGTGAACACGTGGTTCCTGCACAACGGTGCGAAACGCTCCTTGCTCCAGCTCTACCGGTCGGCTTACACCGTGGAGGCCTACTACGGCAACCAGGCGCAACAGCAGTCGGGCATACCGCAGCTGGTGGCCAACACCAAAGACGGCGTGCACACCTGGGTCGGGATGTCGATGGCGCCCTCCCTCTGGCTGACCAACTTCGCCCTGCTCTACACGTTGAACCCGAAGATTGCGGCGTCCATGCCGGCCCGCTGGGCTCCTATCCCGACGACCGTGGCCGACGCAATCCTGGCGAGCCCAACTGGTCAGGTCCCGTACCGCGAATACGCGCACTTCTTCCGCTGAAGTGTTGCGACGAACGCCGCCGTGATCAGCCGGTGACGTCCCGCCTGGAGGCTGTGAAGGGATCAACCAGCACGTCGTCGTAGTCACGTGGATCGCGATCCTGCTGCGTCGCGATCCCGTGAACGATGGAGAGCGGCACGTGGTCCGCCAGCAAGACGGACAGCTCGTCCGGAGGGAGCGGACGCGAGAAGTGGTAGCCCTGTCCCGTGGTGCATCCCTGGAGGCGGAGCAGCGACATCTCATCGGCGCGCTCGATGCCCTCCGCGACCGTTTCCAGATCCATCGAGTTACCGAGGCGAACGATCGTGCTCACGAGTGCGGAGTCGCCACCACGGCTGAGCTGCTCGATGAAGCTGCGGTCGATCTTGAGCACGTCGATCGGGAATCGGTGCAGGTAGGAGAGGGAGGAGTAGCCGGTCCCGAAGTCGTCGATGGCCAGGCGCACACCCATGGACCGCAAGGTTCGGAGCGTCGCCACCGCCTCCGGCGAGTCGCTCATCAGCACGCTCTCGGTCATCTCCAGCGTCAGCAGCTCGGGCCGGAGCCCCGTCTCGGCAAGGACTTCTGCGACGACGGCGGCAAAACCTTCGTCGAACAGCTGGCGCGGAGACACGTTCACGCTGATCCGGAGGTCGGCGGGTGCCTGCGGGATGCTCTGCCAGGCGACGGTCTGCGCGCATGCCTCTTCCAGGACCCAGCGGCCCAGGCTACGGATGAGCCCTGTGGCCTCGGCGAGCGGGATGAACTCGGTCGGAGAGACAGCCCCCCGCTCCAGGTGCGTCCATCGGGCCAGTGCCTCGACACCCGTCACCTGCCCCGTTCCCATGTTGATCAACGGCTGGTAGTGCACTTCCAGTCCACCGGACTCGACTGCCTGCCGGAGGTCTGCCTCCAGGCGCACCCGCTCGACCAAGCCCCACGTGCATGCTGGGATCGTAGATCGCATATCCACCGTCCCGGGCCGACTTGGCTTGGTACATGGCGAGGTCCGCGTTGCGGAGGAGGTGTTCAGCATCGGTGGTGATGTCGGCATCGTGAGCAATGCCGACGCTCACGCTGAGGTGCACACGAGTCCCGGCCAGGTCATACGGCTCGCGCAAGGACGCGTTGAGCCGCTGGGCAAGCGTGATCACGTAGTCGGCGTCCTCGAGGGCTTCCACCAAGATCGCGAACTCATCGCCCCCGAACCGCGCGACCGTGTCGCTGGGGCGAACCAGGTTGAGCAGGCGACCAGCGACCTGGACCAGGAGACTGTCTCCAGCACTGTGTCCGAGTGTGTCGTTGACCTCCTTGAATCCATCAAGGTCGAGGAACAACACGGCCAGGGATGTGTCCAACCGCTCCCTGCGCGTGAGCGCGTGTTCGAGCCGCTCCTTGAACATCGCTCGGTTGTACAGCGAGGTCAGCGAGTCGTGGAACGCCTGGTAGAGCAGCTGGTCCTGGAGCAGTGTGCGATCAGTGACGTCTCTGCTGTTGAGAACGAGGCCGGCCACATCGTCGTTGAGCAGCAGGTTCGTGATCGTGACCTCGAGGTGACACTGCCGACCGTCGGGACGAAGCCAGACACTACGCAGCGTCTGGAGGCGCAACGGCTCCCGCGATACCGAAATGATCGCGTCCTTGAGCGCCGCCACCTGGTCCTCCGCCATGTGGGTCCACAGCGGCGTGCCGGTCATCGACTCGGGTTCACGACCGAGCACGCGCCTGCAGGACTCGCTCTGGTAGGTGATCAGCCCGTCGGCCCCGATGACGGTGACCACGTCGGAGCTGTGCTGGACCAGGGCGGCAAAGCGCTGACGGCTGGAATGCAGCTCCGCTGTTCTGGCCCGAACTCGATCTTCCAGGTGCTTCGTCAGTCCGACGTTCTCGCGCAGGGTCAGGACCTGACGCGCGATCAGGAACATCATCAAGGCAGTGCCGTCCCAAGCGATGAACGCGTCCGTCGTACCAGTACGGATCAGCTCGGTCGCTGAGGCACCGATCGCGACCATGACGGCGCTGTAGGGCAGGAACGTCCCGAGGTACTGGCTGACCGACTCTTCCTCGTCCTGCGGAGCTGATCTCTTCGTGCGCGTCGCCGCCAACACCAGGAGAGCGAAACCGAGGAACCAACCGATGGCTACGACACTGCCCCTGCTGTCGCCGCCATCCGATGCGATGTACACGGAGGCCGAGTTTGCGAGAGCGAGCACCGTCAGCCCACCGCCCACGAGAGGGAGGGAGCTGGGCAGCTGCGCCGAACAAGCCCGGGCACGAAGCCAGGTGAAGACGACGATGGTGATGATGCTGATGTCGCCGACGGGGTAGGCCAGGGAGATGGTCCATGCCAGCGCGGTGTCACCGTCGGCGCGGAACACTGGGCCGAGGACGATGATCCAGCTGACGAGCAGCAAGGACATGGCGACGATCAGGCCGTCGAGCATGGTGCGGAGTCTCACGGCGACGGTGCGGGTGGCGAGCGGAAGGCACAACAACGCCCCGGCTGCCAGCAGTGGCAAGCCGAGATAGCCCGCGTCGGCCACCGACGGGAACGGAAGGTCCCGATGGAACACGGACTCCTGCCAGGTCCAGACAGCCTGACCCCCCGCCCAGGCAAGCCCGCTCAGGCCTATGAGCAGCCAGAAGACGCGCCCCGAGTCGCTGTGTTCGGCTCGGTGGATGGCGGCCGCGCCTGCGACGAGCGCAATGAGCGCGAGGCCGAGGTTGGAGGTGAGATGGACGACTTCCTCAGAAGCTGTCTCCGCGA
>CAVQJX010000025.1:0-150845 GCA_963712935.1 uncultured Actinomycetota bacterium | reverse complement strand
GGACGAAGTGCCACGACCGCCTCGGCGTGGGCGAAGCCGGGGTCTTCGCAGCCCAGGGCCTCGGCCAGCGGCGCGGTCTCACCCTCACGGGGCGGTCGGTCCAACGAGGTCGGGGAGAAGCACCCGTCGGCGGACAGCGCCTCGATGACCTCCTTGGTATCGATCCCAAGCGCGTCGGCGACGTCATGCGGCGTCGGTACGCGGCCGGACTCGTGCATCAGCTCCGACGAGGTCGTTGCGATCTCGGCCTGGAGCTCCTGGATCCGACGCGGCGGGCGGACGGTCCAGGCGTTGTCGCGGAAGAAGCGCTTCACCTCGCCGAGGATCGTCGGCACCGCATAGCCCAGGAAGTTGTCGCTCTTGGCGGGGTCGAAGCCGCGGGCCGCCTTGACGAGCCCGAGACAGGCGACTTGGACGAGGTCGTCGATCGGCACTCCTCGGTTGCGGTAGCGCATCACGATGGATTCGGCCACTTCGACGTTGAGCAGCACGATCTCCTCATGGAGGAGGTCTTGCTCCTGCGGGCTGGCTCCTACGCACCGCTGGAGCAGCTCCTGGGTGCGGGCCGCGCGTTCGTCGGTGGTCGGAGCCACGGCCACGTCGTCAGCGAAGTGGTCCGCCTCAGGTTGGTACAAATGATCAGAAATTTCGGAACTGGTGAAGATGGGAGACATCACAGGTCCTTCAGGAAAGAAAGCCAGTGGCAGTTGTCTCAACCACTTCGGCTAGCCAACCACGTCGCACAGTCGAGGTCAAGAGCTTGCAGAGCTGCAAATGTTTCTGCATCAGTTTGGCGGCAGGCGGGACTCAGCGGCTGCGACGGACGGGGAGCACCTGCCTGAGCCGGATGGTCCGGGACGGGTCACGCGGCGCGGATCGCGGCGGTTGGCCGGTGTCGGCGGCGCGGATGTGCTCCAGCAGCTCGAGGATCCCGTCGACGCCGTCGTCGGGCCCGACCGGCGGTGGGGACGTGACGGGCTCGCGGTGTACGAGCTCCTCCTGGAGGCGCAGAATCGTCCAGCTGGCAAGGGATTCGAGCTCTTGTTCGGTGACGTCGCTGACGAGTCGGGCCTCTGCCGGCGGCTCCGACCACCCCAACACGGTCGGGTCTCCGGCTACGTCGTAACCCTCCGCCCGGATGTCGTCGGCCATGCGGCGGGACTTCTCTGACAGCCACGGCCGCGCGTGCAGCGGGAGGCGAAGCGGTGCGCCGGGTCGCCGGGCGAGCACGCCGTTGGCGAGCAGCTGCCGGGTCCACACGTGACGCTGAGGGTCGGTGAAGCGGGGATCGCGGCGGGCGTGAACGGCGCGCAACAGCTCCGACTCGACCACGCCGAGACCATTGGCGACGACGTCGAAGCGAGCGTCGTAGGCCATCGGGTCGAGGCCGAGCACGCCGGCGTACCGCGTCCACAGATCGCGGGCTTCGATGGGCCGGGTCTGTGGCGTGGTGCCGGGCACGCTCACGACGTGCACCCGTTCGCGCGGGAGCGCGCCTCGCCACCTCGCGAGGACGTCGGTCAGGTCGTGCTGGCGCCAGAATCGTTGGCCCGGGTTGCCGTCGGACTGCAGGCGCTCGAGGAACGCGTCCAGCGTGGTGGACCTGCCCGCCTTCACCTGTTCCTGCCACGCGAGCGCTGCCTGCAGGTGCACCGGGCGGGCGGTGACCACCACATGGACGTCGCCGTCGATGGCAGCGATGGCTCGCGCAGCCTGCTCGGCTGTTGCCGTGGCGAGTGCGGGGTGGCCGATCAGGGCCGACCCCGGCCACCGGTTGACCTGCCGGGCGAGCTTCGTCCAGGCGTGGTCGTCGATCGGGCTCAGCGCGGCGGGCGCGGCCTCGACGCGTTGGCCGGGTCGGTCAGCAAGGGGCTGCCGGTCAGTGATCGCCCGGGCGGCGGTGTAGTGGGTGACCATCCGGCCGGGCAGGAGGAAACCCTGGACGCGCAGGGCGGCGGCGTTCTGCCAGAGCACTCGCTGCAGGAACGTCGTCCCGGACTTGGGCGTCCCTACGTGCAGATAGGTCCGTTGTGCCATCTTTTCCTCGCCTGGGGTGTGCCTGGACTCTAGCCGCCAGCCGAAGCGAACTCGACGGGTGGCCGGGCACCGCGTAAGTACGGCCGCGCCCGTGGGCGAGATGTGACGGAATCACACGGCCTGGAGGGCCTCCCAGGCCATCGTCTCCAAGAGCGCGCGCATCCGCTCCACGCTCAGCCTCGCGCTGTGGGGCGTGGAGTTGAGCAGGCCGAAGACCGCGTGCGCGACCGCTTCCCCGTCGCGCGGCCCGACGTCGGTGCGTACGCGTCGGAGCGCGGCGACCCACAGCCCGACGTAGGAGCGCTGCAGGGTGCGTACACGCTCGCGGGCGGCGTCGGGGAGCGAGCCCCAGTCGCGGTCCTGGACCACGATGAGGTCCTTGTGGGTGAGAGCGAAGTCGGTGTGCCATCGGACGAGCTCGCGCAGGGCGGTCTCGTCATCGGGCGCGACAGCGACGCGGCTCCGAGCCTCCGAAAGCAGCCGCTCACTGATGCTGACGAGCATCTCGGCCAGCATGGCGTCCTTGCTGGCAAAGTGGCGGTAGAGCGCCGGACCGGAGATGCCGCAGGATGCTCCGATGTCGTGTACGGACACGCCGTGGAACCCGCGGTCGGCGAACAGCTCCGCCGCCCGTTCCAGGATCTGCTCCCGGCGCGAGGTGCCCATGAGGGGCAAGTGTAGACCTGGGAAGTTAATGATCGCTAACATTGTGGGTAGGCGGCGCCTGTGCCGTCCGCCGCCCACGTGTCACGCTGAAGCCCGAGGCGAGAGGAGATGCCATGGCCGACGACCTGAGCTCGCTGGTGGCGGAGCTGCGTAATCGGCTGGCCGTCGTGCGGCAGGGCGGGTCCGATGCGGCTCGTGCCAAGCACGTCGCTCGCGGCAAGCTGCTCGTCCGCGAACGCGTCGACCGCCTCCTCGACCCTGGTTCGCCGTTCCTCGAGCTGTCGCCGTTGGCGGGCTACGGGCTGTACGACGACGCGGTCCCCTCGGCCGGCGTCGTGACGGGCATCGGCCGGGTCAGTGGTCGTGAGTGCGTCGTGGTTGCCAATGACGCGACCGTCAAGGGCGGCACCTACTACCCGATGACCGTCAAGAAGCACCTGCGAGCACAGGAGGTGGCGGCCGCCAACCGGCTGCCGTGCATCTACCTGGTCGACTCCGGGGGCGCGTTCCTGCCGATGCAGGACGAAGTCTTTCCCGACCGCGACCACTTCGGCCGCATCTTCTTCAACCAGGCCAACCTCTCCGCGGCCGGGATCCCGCAGATCGCGTCGGTCATGGGATCGTGCACCGCCGGCGGCGCCTACGTCCCGGCGATGTCCGACGAGACGGTCATCGTGCGCGAGCAGGGCACGATCTTCCTCGGTGGGCCGCCATTGGTGAAGGCGGCCACCGGCGAAGTCGTGACGGCAGAGGACCTCGGCGGCGGCGACGTGCATGCACGGACCTCCGGGGTGGTCGACCACCTCGCTGCCGACGACGCCGAGGCGCTCGCGATCGTGCGGAGCATCGTCGGCACGCTCGAGCGGCGTACTCCGCTGTCGTTGACGCCGCACGAGCCCGAGGAGCCGGCCGAGGATCCGGCCACGTTGTACGACGTGGTGCCGGCCGACACCCGCACGCCGTACGACGTGCGTGAGGTGATCCGGCGGATCGTCGACGGGTCGCGGCTGCACGAGTTCAAGGCCCTCTATGGCGAGACGCTCGTGTGCGGCTTCGCGCGGATCTGGGGCTACCCGGTGGGGATCGTGGCCAACAACGGGATCCTGTTCAGCGAGTCGTCGTTGAAGGGCGCGCACTTCATCGAGCTGTGCAACCAGCGCGGGATCCCGTTGGTGTTCCTGCAGAACATCACCGGGTTCATGGTGGGTCGGCAGTACGAGGCCGGCGGCATCGCCAAGGACGGCGCCAAGCTCGTCACTGCGGTCGCGTGCTCGGTGGTGCCGAAGTTCACGGTGGTGATCGGCGGCTCGTTCGGGGCCGGCAACTACGGCATGTGTGGACGTGCCTATGACCCGCGCTTCCTGTGGATGTGGCCGAACGCGCGGATCTCCGTGATGGGCGGCGAGCAGGCGGCGTCGGTGTTGGCCACGGTGCGTCGTGACGGCCTCGAGGCCAAGGGCGAGTCGTGGTCGAGCGCCGACGAGGAGGCCTTCAAGGCGCCGATCCGCGACCAGTACGAGAGCCAGGGTTCGCCGTACTACTCCACGGGGCGCCTCTGGGACGACGGCATCATCGACCCGGTCGACACGCGACGGGTGCTTGGCATGGGCCTCGCCGCCGCCGCGAACGCCCCCGTCCCCGAACCCTCCTACGGCATCTTCCGGATGTGACCGCCATGCCCGCCCTCCACCTCTCACCCCCGCCTTCCCCGCCTCCCCCGCCACTGCAACTGCCCCCGGTGGCCCTCCGCGTTTGCCTAGTCCACAAGCCAGCTGGCTTGTTCACTAGGCAAACGTCCCTTGGGCACACGGGGTTTGCCTTGCCGCCTGTCCCGGCCAGAGCTGCCGCCGCCCAGACTGCCCACGCCGCCCACCTCGGGGGTACGCCGTGACGCGCTTCGGAAGTGTCCTGGTCGCCAACCGCGGCGAGATCGCCATGCGCGTGTTCCGCGCCTGCGCCAACGCCGGCCTGCGCAGCGTGGCGGTGTACTCCGACGCCGATCGCGACGCACCCCATGTCCGCGCTGCCGACACCGCCACCCGCATCGGCCCGGCGGCGGCGAGCGAGTCCTACCTCTCGATCCCGGCGCTGCTCGAAGCCGCCGCCCGCACCGGCGCCGACGCGGTCCACCCGGGATACGGCTTCCTGTCCGAGCGATCCGCCTTCGCCCGCGCCGTGACCGACGCCGGACTCGTCTTCATCGGACCGTCGGCTGACGTGATGGACGTGATGGGCCGCAAGGACAAGGCGCGCGAGATCGCAGTCGCCGCCGGAGTCCCGGTCATACCCGCCGCCGACTCCAGCGCGGACGACCTCGACGCGATCCTCGACCAGGTCGGCCTGCCGCTGCTCGTCAAAGCTGCTGCTGGGGGTGGCGGTAAGGGCATGCGTATCGTGCGCGACGGCGCTGACCTGGCGGCATCGATCGCCGCTGCTCGGCGCGAGGCCGCATCCGCGTTCGGCGACGACACCATGCTCTTCGAGCGGTACGTCGAGCACGGCCGCCACATCGAGGTCCAGGTGCTGGCCGACGAGCACGGCCATGTCCTGCACCTCTTCGAGCGCGACTGCTCCGTTCAGCGGCGGCACCAGAAGGTGCTCGAGGAGGCACCTGCGACCCAGATCTCCGACCAAGTGCGACGCCTGGTCACCACGGCCGCGGTGGCGCTGGCCCGCGAGGTCGGCTACGTCAACGCTGGCACGGTGGAGTTCCTGGTCTCCGGTGAGGAGGCGTTCTTCCTCGAGATGAACACCCGTCTCCAGGTCGAGCACCCGGTCACCGAGCTCGTCACCGGACTCGACCTCGTCGGACTCCAGATCGCTGTCGCACAAGGGGAAACGCTGCCTTTCGGGCAGGACGCCGTGACTGTCCGAGGGCACGCGATCGAGGCACGTGTGTATGCCGAGGACCCCTACGCCGGCTTCCTCCCCCAGGCCGGGACCGCGCAGGTGGTCGTCTGGCCCGAGCGGGCGCGCGTCGACGCGGCGCTAGAGGCGGGACAGGAGGTGGGGACCAGCTACGACCCGATGCTCGGCAAGATCATCGTCAGCGGGTCGACCCGCGAGGTGGCACGCCGGGCCTTGGTGTCCGCGCTCGACGAGTCGGCCGTCCTCGGGCTGACGACCAACCTGGGGTTCCTCCGCGCGCTGGCGAGCTCTGACGTCTACCGCGACGCGGCCATCGACACGGCCTGGCTCGACAGTCACCCCGATGCCTTCGAGCTACGGACGCCAGTCGCAGCGTGGTGCCTGGCGGCGTGGGCGTTGGCCACGAGCCGGGAGGCCGACGCGCGGCACCCGTTCGGCGTGGGCGACGGCTGGCGGTCGGGCAGCCAGCCGGCCGCCGTACCGATCGAGCTGACGGACGCCCGGGCCACCGGTTCGGACGCGACCATGGTCCTCGCGGTCGACCTGGCAGCGGGCTCGATCGCCGGGCCGAACGCGTCAGTCGCGGTCCGTGCGCTGGCGAGTACTGACGCGGCCCTGCGTCTCGAGGTGGACGGCGGCGTCCAGGAGGGCCACGTGCTGGTGGCCGAGCACGAGGTCGCCGTGGCCTACCACGGGCAGACTTATGCGTTCCGCCGCCCCGACGCGTTCGCACCAGGCACCCGTGCCGCTGTCGGTGACGGATCGATCGCTGCGCCGATGCCCGGTACGGTGCTGGCCGTCGAGGTGGCCGCCGGCGACCATGTCACGTCGGGTGAGACGCTCGGAGTGATGGAGGCGATGAAGATGGAGCTCGCACTGAAGGCGCCGTTCGACGGCGTGGTCTCGAGCGTGGACGCGACTGTCGGGGGTCAGGTCGAGCTCGGGGCGACCCTGTTCGTCGTCGCACCCCACGAGGTCGAGGCCGTGTCGTCGTGAAGCGGACTCCACAGGTCATCGCCGACCCCACCCTGCCGACGAGCGTCACTGTTTACGAGGTCGGCCCGCGCGACGGGCTGCAGAACGAGGCCACGATCGTCCCGGTGGAAGTGAAGGCGGAGTTCATCCGGCGTCTCGTCGCGGCCGGGATCACCACCGTCGAGGTCACCAGCTTCGTGCACCCGACCTGGGTGCCCCAGCTCGCCGATGCCGAACAGCTGATCGATGCCCTGGACATGACGATGGCGCCACGGATGCCGGTGCTGGTGCCGAACGAGCGCGGTCTGGATCGCGCGCTGGACAAGGGGATCCGGGACATCGCGATCTTCGGTTCCGCCACCGAAACCTTCGCACAGCGCAACCTCAATCGTAGTCTCGATGAACAGTTCGCCATGTTCGAGCCGGTCGTCAGCCGCGCCCGCGGTGCCAGGCGTCCGCGTCCGTGGGTACGTGTCCATGTGCTTCGGTGACCCGTGGGAGGGTGACGTCGCGGTCGATCAGGTGGTGGGGGTGGGACGACGGCTGCTCGACCTCGGATGTGACGAGCTGTCGCTGGGCGACACCATCGGCGTGGGTACGCCGGGGCACGTCGAGGCGCTGCTCGGCGGTTTCAAGGCCGCGGGGGTGGGGGTCGAGGCCTTGGCGATGCATTTCCATGACACCTACGGTCAGGCGCTGTCGAACGCGCTGACCGCGCTGCGCCTTGGCATCACCACTTTTGACGCGTCGGCGGGTGGGCTTGGTGGCTGTCCGTACGCCGAGAGCGCCACGGGCAACCTGGCCACGGAGGACCTGGTCTGGCAGCTCGCCGGGCTGGGCATCGACACCGGTGTCGACCTGGAGGCGCTCGTCGCCACGAGCACCTGGATGGCCGGGCAGATCGGCAAGCCGCCGGCATCGCGCGTCGTCGCGGCCCTGTCCTGACGGGTGGGCTGAGGGCGTCGGCGTGATCTGTGCGAGCCCGCCGGTGTGGGTGCATCGTGGTGAGGCGGTCGACCGGCATACGGCGGAACGGTGGCAGGCGAGCGGGCGAGTACCGCAAAGCAAACCCCCTGTCCCCAAGGTGCGTTTGCCTAGTTCACAAGCCAGCTGGCTTGTGAACTAGGCAAACGCGGAAGGGCCAGGCAGGCAGTTGCCGTGCGGACGGTGGCTGGGGGTGCGGACGGTGGATGGCGGGGTGGGCTCTTCGTGGGGGCGGCTAGGGGGTTCGTGGGGGGCGGGGTTTGAGTTCCTTGGCGGTGTAGCGGCCGATCTCGTAGGTGGCGTAGCCATCGGACACCGCTCCCACTCCCCCGCCGATCACGGGGGTCCGGCGCGCGATCACCGCGATGGTTCGCTTGCCGGCGGCGCGGGCGATCAGCTCGGCGGCGACCGCCTTCGAGATCCGCTGGTCGAGGGACGGGTCGTCGTGCGGCGCGGTCGCGATCGCCATCGGTCGGCTCGGCAGCTTGTTGCGCTTGACGAGCGCCTTGACCCCGTCCTTGCCCAGCACACACGCGAGTACGGCGTTGCGGACCCGGCCGTCTTCGAGGTCATAGCCACGGAGATGGGCGATCCCGGCGGCGAGGTGGCACTGGAGAAGCGCGACCCCGGAGATGTTGGCGGGCACCGCCACCGCCATCGTGATGAGCCCACCCAGGTTCGTCACGAAGCCCTGCAGACCCGCCAGGCGGACATGCGCGTCGACCAGGGCCCGGATGGCCCGTTCGACGTCACCGTCATGGGACTTCAACTGCCGCTCGGCCGAGGCGGCAGCGCCGGGCAGCGGACCCACCCCGTCCACCGCCCGGTCGAACGTCCGCCGCACGAAGTTCGAGGCGAGCCCCGGCGCAGCACGCATCGCCACTGGCGTCATCACGCGCGCCGTCATGCTCTTCCTGCTCTTCGGCATACCCACGAGCCTAGGTCGTTCCCTCGGTTCGGGCATGCGTCGTGCCGCGCAGTGCACGGCTGGGCCGAAAACTTCCTGGCACGGATGCGCGTGGTTTGCTTGGGTAGACGGTGCACCGGACTTCAGGAGGACACATGACGGACGCTCCCAAGCCGACGGACGCCGAGGAGGCCGAGGACGAGCAGCACAAGCTGTTCCGCGAGGCGCTCGAGCGCAAGAAGGCGGCTCAGAAGAAGCCCCCGGTCCGTGGCTCTCGCAACCAGGGTGTCGGCGAGGCGCACAACGACCACGCCCGTCGCGAGTTCCGCCGCAAGTCCGGCAGCTGACCTCTCCGGCGCGAACGTCACCGGTCGCCGCGCTCACTTCGTCAGCCAGTTCGCCCTCGACACGGCAGAATCAGAGTCGTGACAAGGTTTGAGGACCTCTGCGGGTGGTGAGTCGGATGCCGGTCGAGCCGCCAGCTTGCCCGTGGGTGTTCCCTGACCCCAGTGATGCCGAGGACGACGTCGTCGCCGTCGGTGCAGACCTCGCGCCCGGAACCGTGCTGGCGGCCTATCGTTCCGGGTTGTTCCCCATGCCGATGTCTGAGGTCGAGGCGATGTCGTGGTGGTCGCCTGTACGCCGGGGCGTCCTCCCCATCGACGGCCTCCGTGTCACCCGGTCCATGCGCCAGTCGGCCCGGCGCTTTACGGTCACCATCGATCAGGCGTTCCAGGACGTCGTCAGCAGCTGCGCTGATGAGGACCGGCCCGGCGCGTGGATCGACGCCGACATCGCTGCCTGTTACGCCACGCTCCATGAGCTGGGGTGGGCGCACTCGATCGAGGTCTGGCGCGACGAGAAGCTCGTCGGCGGCCTCTACGGTGTCGCGATCGGTGGCCTGTTCGCCGGCGAGTCGATGTTCCACGAGGAGCGCGACGCCTCCAAGGTCGCTCTCATGGGACTCGTCGAGCTGCTCGACGACGGACAAGCCGGCCGGCTGCTCGACGTCCAGTGGTCGACGCCGCACCTCATGAGCCTGGGCGTCGTGGAGTTCTGGCGCGCGGACTATCTGGAGATGCTGCGTCGAGCCCTCGTGCTCCCGCTCCCGAAGCAGTGGGCCTAGGGTCCGTCGTCCTCGCCAGCTGGCGCCAGCGGTGATCTCGACAGGCTCGATCAGCTGGCGGTGGCTCGCCCGTCGTCGCGGGCGAACGCCCACTCGGTGAACGACGGCGTCGCTTCGGGCTCGGTGAGCTCGGGGAAGCTCGACTCCCCCGTCTCGATCGGCAGCACGGGTTCGATCAGCGCAGGCGCGGCGGTCGCCTTCGCAACCCCCGACTCAGCAGCGTGTGCAGACAGCTGGACGCCGGGAGCATCGCGAAGCCCGTCGACGAGCGCATCGATGAACTCGTTGACGTCTTCCTTGGCCAGCCGGAACGTGCCGGCGCACAACCCATCACGCCACATCGACAGCACCACGAGATCAGCCTCGCGGTGCCACGTGAGGCGCATCGCGCGACCGTTTCCACGGGCGTCGAGGAAGACCTCCCCATGAGGTCTGTCAGGCTGCGCGGACATTCCGTAACTATGCCCCGTCTGAGCGTGGGCGGGCAACCAAAACCGGAGAATCGCCGTTCGACTTGGCAGTATGGAGGCATGCCTGAGCTGCCCGAGGTGCAAGCGTTGGCCCACGATCTGGCCACGCGCCTCCACGGACGTGCCATTGCGCGCCTGGATATCGTGGCATTCTCCGCATTGAAGACATATGAGCCACCGGCTTCCGCCTTGTCCGGGCTCTTCGTCTCTGGGGTGGGTCGCCGGGGCAAGTTCCTCGACATCGCCGTCGACGAGCTCCACCTGATCGTCCACCTGGCGCGAGGGGGCTGGGTGCGCTGGCGTGACGAGGTGCCGGCCACGCCCCCACGGCCCGGCAAGAGTCCACTGGCCGCCCGCCTCGTGCTCGACGACGCCTCCGGGATCGACTTCACCGAGGCCGGTACCAAAAAGGCCCTGGCGATCTACGTCGTCCGGCGGCCGAGCGACGTACCCGGGATCGCGCGGCTCGGCCCCGACCCGCTCGCCGACGACTTCACCCCCGAGGTGCTCGCCGACATCCTCGCCAGGGCCGGGCGGTCGCAGATCAAAGGCGTCCTGCGTGACCAGTCGATCATCGCCGGCATCGGCAACGCCTACTCCGACGAGATCCTGCATGTGGCGAAGATGTCACCGTTCAAACCCGCCGCCATGTCACCCGACGACCAAGCCGCGCTGTATGACGCCATCGGTGTCACGTTGCGAGACGCGATCGCCCGGTCGGACGGGTTGGCGGCGACCGAGCTGAAGAAGGAGAAGAAGTCCGGCCTCCGGGTGCACGGGCGGACCGGTCAGGCGTGCCCGATCTGCGGCGACACGGTACGCGAGGTCTCGTTCGCCGACTCGTCGCTGCAGTACTGCCCGACCTGCCAGACCGGCGGCAAACCGCTGGCCGACCGCCGGCTGTCGCGGCTCCTCAAATAGCTGAGTCATCTGCCCGATACTGCCTTGCCCCGGCTGCACACCGGCGACTAAGTTCTTGCGATTGTGCGTGCAGACCTGCAGACCTATGGACGGTTGTTCGTCGCAGGGTTCCGCCGCCAGACCGCCTACCGCCTGGCGATGTTCGCCGGCCTGGCCACCAACATCGTCTTCGGCTTCATCCGCACCGCCATCCTCTTCGCCGCCGTGGACAGCTCCGGCGGTGAGCTGGCCGGCTACACGACCGGTTCGATCAGTGCCTATGTCTGGCTGAGTCAGGGTCTGCTCGGCGCGATCCAGCTCAATGGTGCCGCCGAGATCGGCGACCGGATCCGCACCGGTGACGTGGCTGTCGACTTCACCCGACCGGTCGACGTCCAGACCTGGCACCTGGCCGAGGACCTGGGTCGAGCGGCGTACACTCTCCTCCCCCGTGGGCTGCCCAGCGTCCTTGTCGGTGCGCTGACCGTCGGCCTCGTGATGCCCTCGACCGTGCTCCCGTACGTGCTCGGAGTCGTGAGCATCGTGGTGGGCATCGCCATCTCGTTCTACTGCCGCTACGCGGTCAACATCGTCGGCTTCTGGCTCCTCGACACCCGCGGTGTCCGGGCCCTGTACATGGTGACGTCCACGTTCCTCGCCGGGCTGTACGTGCCGGTCGGACTGTTCCCCGGTTGGCTCCATGCGCTGGCCTACGCCACGCCGTTCCCCTCGATCCTGCAGGTGCCGATCAACGTCATCACCGGACAAGTGGTGGGCATCGACGCCGTGCAGCAAGTCGGCTTACAGCTCTGCTGGCTGGTCGGCACCTGCCTGCTCGGCCGCGCCCTCACCTCCGCCGGACGGCACAAGCTGGTGGTCCAGGGTGGGTGACCCCATCGCCGCGACGACCGGAGCGCCTGATCGCATCCGGTACGGTGGCTGGACTCTGCCGTACCGCGCCGTCGTCGCCTCCCGTATCCGTGCGCAGCGGGCCTACCCGGCCTCCTTCGCGCTGGACTTCTTCGGGTCGTTGCTCGTCGGGCTGACCGAGTTCGGCGAGGTCTTCGTCATCTTCCACAACGTCGGTGTGCTGGGCGGGCTGACCTTCCACAACATCCTGCTGCTGTTCGGGTTGTCGAACCTGTCGTGGTCGATCGCAGACATGCTGGTGGGTCACCTCGACACGTTGCCGACGTATGTGCGCGCCGGCACGGTCGACGCGTTCTTCCTGCGTCCGCAACCCGTGTTGGCCCAGCTCATGACGAGTGAGTTCTCGCTGCGGCGGCTCGCCCGGATGAGCGTCGCCGTCGTCACGCTCGTCCTCGGTCTGGCCTGGAACCCCATCGACTTCGGTCCGCGGGTTTTCGCACTGCTCGTCATCGCGGTCGTGTTCGGGGCAGCCATCTTCGCGGCGTTGTTCGTCTGCGCGGCCAGCCTGCAGTTCTTCCTCATCAACGGTGCCGAGCTGACGAACACGTTCACCTACGGTGGTTCGTACGCCGCATCCCAGCCGGCCTCGATCTTTCCGGGACCCCTGAAGTTGTTGTTCGGCTATCTCGTACCGGTCGTCTTCACGGCGTACCTGCCGACGCTGGCGATCCTCGACCTGCCCGGACCGGGCGGCCTGCCGTCCTGGCTCGCCTGGTTGACCCCGTTGGCCGCCGTGTGGACCTGGGTGATGGCCCTCGTGCTGTGGCGGTGGGGCAGTCGGCACTACCAAGGAGGTGGCGGATGACCGCTCCGATCATCGAGCTCTCGTCGTTGACGCGCGAGTTCGTCGTACGCCGCAAGACCGAGGGCCGACGGCGTGCACGGCAAACGCTCACGGCCGTCGACGCCATGACGTGGAGCGTGCAGCCCGGCGAGTCCGTCGGCTACATCGGCGCCAACGGAGCCGGCAAGTCCACCACGATCAAGATGCTCACCGGCATCCTCGTGCCGACCGCCGGCAGCGTACGGACCTGCGGGCTCGACCCAGTCGGCCGGCGACGCGACCTGGCCCGCCGCATCGGCGTCGTGTTCGGGCAGCGCTCCCAGCTGTGGTGGGACCTTCCGCTGCACGAGTCGTTCACGATCCTCGCAGCGATCCACCAGCTCGAACCCGGCGGCTGCCCGGAGCCGGACGGGTGAGCTCGTCGAACAGCTCGAGATGGCCGAGACGCTCGACACCCCTGTCCGCCAGCTGTCCCTCGGCCAGCGGATGCGTGCCGAGATCGCCGCCGCCCTGCTTGCATGCCCCGCAACTGCTGATCCTCGACGAGCCGACGATCGGACTCGACGTGCTGTCCAAGGCGCGCCTGCGGGAGTTCCTGATTCACGAACGCGCCACCTACGGCACGACGTTGCTGCTCACGACCCATGACATGGGCGACATCGAGCGACTGTGCGACCGGGTGCTCGTGGTCGACCACGGGCGCCTCGTGTACGACGGGACGCTGCCCGGGCTCGGTGCGATGGCGGGTGCCCGACGGCTGCTCGTGGTCGACCTCGTCGAACCGACCACCGACCTCACCGACATCGCCAACACGACGCACATGAGCAGCGAGGCCGACGGCCTGCGTCAGCGACTGGCGTTCGACGCGGCCCACACGACGGCCGCCGAGGTGCTCGCGGCGGTCGCCGGCCGGGCCGAGGTGCGCGACCTGTCGATCGAGGAGCCCGACATCGAGGACGTCGTACGCCGCATCTACCAGACGCAGCGATGATCCTCAGCCCATGCCCCGCCCGACCTCGGCCGTGTCCCATCCGGCAGGCGGGTCGATGCCCAGCCAGTCGGCGGGTGGGCTCCAGTCCTGCCAGGACCTGTCCCACCAGTAGGACCTGCTCGTGAGCAGCTCGGCGATCATGCGGCCGGTGTCGCGGATCGCCTCGGCCAGAGCAGTGGAGTAGCGCCCTTCACGGACCCGCTCCTCGAAGAGCTCCGCGTCCTTGACCACCCAGTCGCCCTCGGCCGGAAGCCAGAAGTCCAGCTCGTGGTCGAGGGTGTCGAAGCCGCCGTCGTACCGTCGGAAGGGCTCCTGCAGGTTGAGGTACCACCCCGAGAAGGCACGTTCGGGCCCTGACCAGAAGAGATCCACGGAGTAAGCCTCGCCGGGACGCTGCAGCATCAGCTTGCCGTGGCCATGCCAGACCTGGTGGCCGGCCGTGCGCCACGGATGCTCCCACTGGTCGAAGGGCCAGTGCGGGAACACGAGCCCCGACCCGGGCGCAAGGTAGACCGCCAGCAGGTCGGGGGTGTCCTGGACGACGTACGTCGCGAAGCCGATCCACGGTTGTCCGTGGAGGAACTCGCGGCGGACGACCTGGTAGCCGAAGTGCCATGGGGTGCGCGTCACCGGCCCAGGCTAGGGGGCCGCTTGGCCGGCATGTCAGGCTGGTCCCATGACCCAGCAGATCCCCGAAGTCGACGTCTCCGGCGTTCCCGCCGAGCTCCCGGCCGCGCTGACCGTCCTCGACGTGCGCGAGGACGCGGAGTGGGCGGCCGGTCACATCGACGGGGCGCAGCACATCCCCCTGATGCAGATACCGAACCGGCTGGACGAGCTCCCCGCCGAGAGCCAGGTGCTCGTCGTCTGTCGCAGCGGCACGAGGTCGGCGCAGGCGACGGCCTTCCTGAACGCGCACGGGCGCGACGCCGTCAACCTCGCCGGTGGCATGGTCGCCTGGGCGCGGTCGCATCGCCCGATGGTCGCCGACGGTGCCATGTCGCCGCAGGTGTTCTGACCGACCTCGCCTGAAGCCCTCGGCGACACGCGCTAGCGGCCCATACGTCAATCTACGAAAAACGCTAGACGACCCCATACCGTCGTAGCGTGGACCCGATCCGGAACCCCTACGCGCCCGGTGCCGGGCAGCGACCCCCCGAGCTGGCCGGCCGCGACCGGGAGCTGAAGCAGTTCGAGATCACGCTCGAACGAGTGGCAGGCGGACGACCGGAGCGCTCACTCGTGCTGTCGGGCCTGCGCGGTGTCGGCAAGACCGTGCTGCTGAACGCCTTGCGCAGCCTCGCTGTGCAGCGCTTCTGGGGCACCGGCAAGTTCGAGGCCCGCCCGGACCAGAGCATCCGGATCCCGGTCGCGCAGGCCGTCCACGCAGCCGTGCGCGACATCGGCTACCGCCACCGCGACCCCGAACGCGTCGACACGGTGACCGGTGTCGTGAAGGCGTTCGCGCAGCGCACCGGGATGGCCGACCGGAAGGGGCACCGCTGGACGCCGCCGCTCGACGTTCCGGCGGTCAAGGGGAGGGCCGACTCCGGGGATCTCGAGCTCGACCTGACCGAGTTGTTCAGCGACGTGGCCGAGCTGGCTCGCGATCTCGGTGTGGGCGTCGCCGTCTGCATCGACGAGATGCAGGACATCAGCACCGACGAGCTCTCCGCCCTGTGCGCCGCGTGCCACGAGATCAGTCAGCAAGGTGCACCGCTGGTCGTCGTCGGGGCCGGGCTTCCGCACCTCCCGGCGGCGCTTGCCGCCTCCAAGTCGTATGCCGAACGGCTCTTTCACTACCGCGCCGTCGACCGCCTGTCCCGGGCCGACGCCGACCGAGCCCTGCTGGTCCCGGCCTCTACCGAGCAAGTCGGGTACGACGACGACGCCCTGGCCGAGTTGTACCACCTCACCGACGGCTATCCCTACTTCGTGCAGGCCTACGGCAAGGTCACCTGGGACTGCGCTCCGGCGTCGCCGATCTCGGCCACCGACGTCAAGGAAGCGTCGCCGCTCGCCGAGGCCGAGCTCGCCATCGGCTTCTTCGGCGCCCGTTTCGACCGGGCCACGCCGGCGGAGCGTGACTACATGCGGGCGATGGCCGACCTCGGCGTCGAGTCCGCGGACGGCCCGGTGGCGACCGCCGACGTGGCCGCCACCCTGGGTCGCAAGCCGTCATCGCTGTCGCCCGCGCGGGACGGCCTGATCAAGAAGGGTCTGGTCTTTGCCGAGGAGCGCGGCGTGGTGCGCTTCACGGTCCCGCACTTCGGCCAGTTCCTGCGGTCGCAACGAGACTGAAGCGTCCCAGTGCGGCCCGGGCCCTGACAGGGCGCGCACCTGGGTGCGTACTCGGCAGGTTCCGTCGCGTGGCCAGCACCGATCTGGGCACCCACCTTGGGTACGCTCGGCTCGTCCTTCCGACGACCGACGATGGAGGAAGCCGGTGTTGCAGTGTCCCCGCTGCGGACTGCAGAACCAGCCAGGGATCACCGCCTGCGCGCGGTGCGGGCTGCCCGTGGACATTCTCCCGGGTGGCCGAGCACCGCAGCCGCCGTCGACACCACAACGCCCACCGGCCGCACCGGTCGGTGGTCCACCTCCTGGTTACGGGCCGTCCCCCGCCTACGGCCTGCCACCGGGCCACGGCCAGCCCTCCGGCTACGGAGGCCCCGGAACCTCACCGTTCGGCCCGTCGGCGTTGCTGCAGGATCGCGGGACCCTTGCCACGGTGGGGGTCCTGGGTCTGGGCGCCTTGCTGTCCCTCGTGTACGCCCTCTGGGCCTTCACCGCCCGCCGGGGCATCTTCGCCGACTTCTCCAACGGGATCAGCGTCACCAACCAACACGCCACCTCAAGCGATCGGCTCGACACCGCCCTGCTCGTCCTGGGCAGTGTCGCCGTGGTGGCCGCGATCGCCCTGTGGGTCGCACGAACGGTCAACGCGGGCAGCGTTGACGGCGGTCTGGAGCGGGGCGGCTTCGCGACCACGGGTCTCGGCGTCGTCCTCGTGCTGGTGGGGCTCTACCTCTCCAGCACCATCATCGACGCAGGTGACCAGGTGTCCCAGGGAGACCGGGGGGTGACAGCCACGGGAGTGACCGGGGCCGGCTTCCTCATCGTCGCGATCGGACTGACGCTCGGTTTGCTCGCGGTCCGGGCCGGCCGACGGCCGGAGCAGCGGGGTCATCCCGGCCATCATCGACCGACGGGACCTGCCGGCTACGCACCGAGGTGATTCGACGCGCCGACACCCGGTGTCGAGGTCTTGGCCTCAGGACCCGGCCCGGCATGCCACGATTGAGTCGTGACGAAGAGCCGGGGCCTGGGGCTGCGTCTGCGTCGGCGGCCGACGATCACGTGGTCCCCGAGTGTCGAGCCTCCCCAGGTGGTCGCCCACCGCGGCTCCAGCGACGCCAAGCCCGAGCACACGCTGGCGGCTTATGTGCATGCTCTCGACGAAGGTGCCGAGGCACTCGAGTGCGATGTGCGGATGACCGCTGACGGACATCTCGTCTGTGTCCACGACCGGCGGATCGAGCGCACCAGCAGCGGCAAGGGCGCCGTGTCGACGCTGCATCTTCAGCAGCTGGAGGCGCTCGACTGGTCCTCGTGGAAGCAGCCCTGGACCGAGCTCGACGAAGACGCCGAGGAGGAAGCGGCCTCGACCAAGTCGATTCTGACGCTAGAACGCCTTCTCGACACGGTCCGCGACTACGACCGACACGTCGAGATCGCGATCGAGACCAAGCACCCGACCCGGTTCGCCGGTCTCGTCGAGCATCGGCTGGTCGAGCTGCTGGACCGCTACGGCTGGGCCCGACCGCGCCGGGGGACGACCTCGCCGGCCCGGGTCATGAGCTTCTCGTGGATGAGCCTGCGCCGGTGCCTGGAGCTGGCACCGACGCTGCAGACCGTCTACCTCATGGACCGGGTGCCGCTGCGGTTCCGGGACGGTTCGCTCCCGCTCGGGTCCAGCGTCGCAGGCCCGTCAATCGACATCATCCGCGCTCACCCGGAGTACGTCGCCAAGGCGCACACGGCCGGTCACCAGGTCCACGTCTGGACGGTGAACCACCCCGTCGACGTCGAGCTGTGCGCGGCTCTCGGCGTCGATGCGGTGATCACCGACAAGCCGGGTGCCACCATGCGGATCCTCCAGGAGCGCACGCCGTGACGGCGTGGGCTCGTCAGGCTCACGCCGGCCTTCCTCAGCAGTTGTCCCTTGCCAACAGGCCCGGGACTGGTCACAGTGGTGGGCGTGATGGGCCTGTGAACCCGACGAGACCCGCCGACGCCGCTGGTTCGGGCGCCGAGACGGGAGCCGAGGTGTGGACGTTCCCGTTCGCGGCGCGCGCCGTACGGGCGGCCCGCACGACGGTCGGTGGAGTGATGAGCCGACTCGGCGCCGACAGCAGCCTCGTCGATGACGCCCGGCTCGTGATCAGTGAGCTGCTGGGCAACGCTCTGCGTCATGCACGCCCGTTGCCGGACGGCACGATCCAGGTCGGCGTGCGCGTGGAGGCCGACACGGTCCGGCTGTTCGTCACCGACGGTGGCTCGCCGACCTTGCCGACACTGCTCAACCCACCGCCCCTTGCCCTTGGGGGGCGGGGGCTGTCCATCGTGCGAACCCTGACGCGTGACTGGGGCGTGCACGAGACACACGCCGGCAACACGGTCTTCGGCGTCCTCGCGCTCACCTGAGGTCGACGGCGGCGCAAGAACCCCGGCCGCCATCACGCATCCCGGTTGCGCCAGACTTGCAGCTTCGTTCCAGGCGCCTCGACTCCGAGAGCCGCCGCGTTGCACTGGAAAGGTCGCCGCCATGGGCAAGAAGGCGCGTTCTCAGGCTCCGACGCCCAACCCCGACGGGATCGGCCCGCGCCAGCCGTGTCCGTGCGGCTCGGGCAAGCGGTACAAGGCCTGTCACGGTGGCTCCGACGGGGGCGCCGGCGCCTACGTGGTGAGGACCTTCGCCGGACTGCCGGGCGAGTGTGACTGGGTGGCGATGCGCGAGTTCGTGCCGGCCGCGAAGGCGGAGCTCACCTTGCTGCCGACCGCTTTCGACGGGCTGGGCAAGGGGGCCGCTGCTGCAGCCGTCACGGTCCTGCCCGGCATCGCCCCAGCGCAGCGACGCGGGGATGGGCACGTCTGGATGGCCGTGCAGGTGACTCATCAGTCCGGTGACCCGAGCCGCGACTTCGCCGAGGCGCTCCGGCTCGGCCTCGCGGCCGAGCCGGGTTCCACGGTGGTGATGCCTGAGCTATCCGGCGGCGGCCCGCGGTTGCAGGACGTCCTCGACCCGGCAAGCGGCTTCGACGTCGAGGTCCTGGAGGGATTCGACTTCTGGTTCGACGGCTCGGACGAGGACGACGCGGCGGTTGCCGCAAGCCTCGAGCAGCTGAACTCCTCGATCGACCCGACGACGCGGCTCTCGTCCGTGGACGCTGCGTACTGGACCTCCGTAGGCACGAAGGAACACCTGCGGTGGGTGTTGCCCCACGACGAGGAGAACCTGCTCACGGCGTTGGCTCGGCTCCACTCGGCGGACGCCGACCGGCTCGGCCCGGACTCTCGTCTGGTGGGGTCATTTCGCGCCCACGGGCTGCTCGTCCCCGTCTGGGATCTCCCCCTCGGGACCGGCGCCGAGGCCCTGGAGGAGCCGGCCGGCCGGTTTGCCGAGCGCCTAGGCGACGCGTTGCACGATGACTCTGCGCTGACTGAGCGGCAGCGGTCGGCGCGCAACGGGCTCGCCAACCGGCAGATCACGATTCGGTAGCCCCTGGTCAGGCGCCAGTTGTTCGGAGTACCGTAAACTGCAACAAACGCGGGCAGCCAGCGCTCCGGGATCGGTTGCATAAACTTGCATGCAACCGATGAGTAGCAAGCGCTTGTGTCTCGTGGCGATCCGCTTTATGCTTCAAACACACCCGGTCGTTGCTGTATCCCCCGTCAGTAACGGCCGGGTTCTCCATGTCCGCAGCTCAGGCGTGCTGGGCCGTCAGAGTGGGTCGCGCGAGACCGGACACGACATGCACCGTGGGCCACCGCGCCCCGAGCCCAGTTCCGAGCCCGCAATCGTCACCACGTCGATCCCGGCTTCCCGGAGCCGCTCGTTGGTCTCGACGTTGCGTTCGTAAGCCACCGCCAGCCGGGGCGCGATCGCCAGCGTGTTGTTGCCGTCGTCCCACTGCTCGCGCTCCGCAGTGACCGGGTCGAGTCCGGTGTCGATCTGGCGCAACGTATCGATGCCCATCGCCTTCGCCGCGGCGACCAGGAAGGGCTCGGCGTCGGCGACCGACAGCTCGATCTGCGCCTCGTCGGAGTGCGGCTCGCGGCAGGTCACCGCGTGCGCCGACAGGGTGTCTGCCACGTTGGGATACATCACGATCGAGTCGATGTCGACCATCGTGCAGACGGTGTCGAGGTGCATCGTCGCGCGTTCCTGGGCGATCGGTACGGCGAGGACCGTGTGCGCCAGCTCGTCGGCGAACGCCCTACGGGCGAAACGCTCGACACCGGCAGGAGTGGTCCGCTCACCCACGCCGACCGCGATGACGCCCGGGCCCAGCAGCAGCACGTCACCACCTTCGACGTGCTCGGCCTGCCAGCCGTGCACACGATCGACGCCGGCAAACCGGGGATGGAACGTGTAGATCAGCTCGGTGAGCTGGGTCTCGCGCGCCCGAGCCGGCATCGCCAGACTGGTCACCGCAACGCGATCGCGCAACCAGACAGACGAGTCCCGCGTGAACAGCAGGTTGGGCAGCGGATCGAGCAGGAAGTCGTCACTCGCGAGCAGGCTCGTGACGAGTCCGAACCCGCCCCGCACCTCGTCGTTGCGAACCCCGGCGGTGATGGACGTGGCCAGCTGCTCAGGTGAGAGCTGCTCGAGCCAGCCCTGGAGATAGCGGCGCAACGTGTCGCCGAGGCGCAGGCTGGCCGTGACCTGGCCGATCGCCTGGGCGCGCGCGCCGGGCTGCTCGAGCGTCTCGACGAGCAGGTCGATCAGGTACAGCACGTCGACGCCCCGGTCGCGCAGCGCGTCTGCGAAGGTGTCGTGCTCCTCCTGCGCGCGGCCGACCCAGGGAATCCCGTCGAACAGCAAGGAGTCGTTGTTGCGCGGAGTCAGCCGCTTCAGCTCTGGGCCGGGCCGGTGCAGCAGGACAGTCCGGAGCCGGCCCACTTCACTGTCCGCACCCAATGGGACCTCGAGACTCGTCATGCCGCAGAGCCTAGTGCCGGGCTGTCAGGCGATGGCCAGCTGTGTGATGCCGAGAGCGACAAACACGAGGCAAACGCTGCCGGCGACGTAGTGCAGGACCGAAAGGCGCATGTAGCGCAGCAGGAACCGGCCGCCGATCACCGCGAGGCCGGACACGGTCAGCAGCGCTGCCCACGAGCCGATGAACACGGAGACAGGGGAGCCGTACTTGGCGACGAGGTTGAGCGTGAGGATCTGAGACAGGTCACCCCACTCGGCCGCGAAGAGGACGAGGAACGACGCGAGCACCGCGTGCCAGCCCTTCTGGTCGCGGGTCGCCTTCTTGGCGAACTCCTCTTCCTGCTCCTTCTCTTCGTCGTCGGCGTGCGGCGCCGCGCGGAACAAGATGATGGCGCCGATCAGGAACATGGTGGTGCTCAGGGAGTGCACGACCCACTCGGGCAGGAAGGAGACCGCATGGCCGGCCGAAACGGCCACCAGGCACTGCACACCGAAGGCCAGACCGACACCGACCCAGACCGCCAGGGGTCGATAGCGGGTCGAGAGGACCAGGGCGGCGACGAACGTCTTGTCGGGCAGCTCGACCGGGAAGATCAACCCGAAGCTGAGCGCGAGCACGTGCCAGTCCATGCAGAACCCAACGGTCGACGACGGGAGGACCGGGTGAGTCTACCGACCCGGACTTTTCGTCCGAACGGCCCGTCCGTCGCGCTGGTGCTCAGGTGAGAGACCTGGTGGTCAGCGCTCCCAGAAGTGCGCCGAGGCAGCGATTGCGTCGGCCATGACCGCCTTCAACGGGCGCTCGAGTGCCTTCGCGGCAGCAGCCACGTCCTCGTACTCCGGCTGGACGTTGACGACGTGACCGTTGGTCAGCGCGAGCTTGACGCCGATGGGGCGGTCGTCGACCTCGATCTTCTCGATCTGGCGGTCGAGCTCGTGCTTGCCGACGTAGGTCTCGCGCAGGCCGATGGCCGATGTCTCGGTGAAGATGACCTGGCGGATGTCAACTGCAGCACCGGCCTTGAGCAGGACCGACAGTGTGTAGGCCGGGCGCCCCTTCTTCATGATGATCGGCGTCAACCATGCGTCGGAGGCGCCGGAGTCGAGCAGCCGCTGGAGCGTGCTCGGCCACAGCCGCGGGTCGAGGTCGTCGATATTGGTTTCGTAGAGGAGGGCCTGAGCCAGCGTGGCCTCGTGCGGAACGCCGAGGAAGATGCGGATGACGTTGGCGTGGTTGTCGAAGTCCTTCGTGCCGCACCCGGTGCCGATCTGGTCGACGGTCATCATCGGCTGGGCGCCCCAGGAGGTGACCCAGTGCGAGAGCAGCGCGGCCCCGGTCGGGGTGCACATCTCGGTCTTGATCTGGCCGGCATACGTCGGCGCACCGCGCAGCATTGCGACGACCGCAGGCGGCGGGATGCTCATCTCGCCGTGATTGGTGGAGACCGTGCCCGAGCCCACAGCCACCGGGCTGCAGATGAGCTCCGAGAGACCGAGGCTGACGAAGCCGGCGCAGACACCGACGATGTCGGCGATCGCGTCCAGGGCACCCACCTCGTGGAAGTGGACCTCGTTGATGCTGACGCCGTGGACCGCCGCCTCAGCGGCACCGAGCTTGCTGAAGACCTCGATCGCGTTGCGCTTGACCTCCGGCTGCAGCTTGGCAGCGGTGATGAGGGCGACGACGTCACCGAGACCACGCCTGGTGTTGGAGTCGGCCACCTCGACGAAAGCATGGTTGCCCCACAGTGAGCCGCGCTGGGCGCGGACCAGGGACAGGGTGGTCTGCTCTGGGGCCACTGCGTTGATGGAGCCCCGGATGAAGTCCTCCTCGGCACCTGCATCGAGCAAGGCGCCCAGCAGCATGTCGCCGGATGCTCCGGATGATGCGTCGATCCAGCCGATCACGACTCGATTCCTCTCGGTGCGGCGTTGCGAGCAACGCGGGCGGCAAAAACGCCGGCGCCGAAGCCGTTGTCGATATTGACCACGACGACCCCGGGGGCGCAGGAATTCAGCATGGCAAGCAGGGCGGCCAACCCGCCAAAAGACGCCCCATAACCAACCGAAGAGGGGATAGCCACCAGGGGCCGTCCGGTCAGTCCCCCCACCACCGAAGGGAGGGCACCTTCCATTCCGGCGATCACTATGAGACAGTCCGCCTCTTCCAGCTCCGAGCGTACGCCGAGGACGCGGTGGAGCCCGGCAACGCCCACATCCGGGATCAGGCGTGTCGCCGCCCCGAAGACCCGCACCGTGAGCGCGGCCTCGTGCGCCACGGGCGCGTCCGAGGTCCCGGCCGACACGATGGCCACCTGACCCCGCGGGACCGGCAGATCGCCGTACGTGGCCGCCTTGGCGACGTCGTCTATGACGGCTGCGGGCAGGCGTTCCCGCGTCAGAGCGATGGCCGCGTCGCTGAGCCGGGTGGCGAGCACGCATCGGTCGGGGTGGGCTTCGCGCAGCCGGGTCAGCAGCTCGACGACCTGTTCGGGCGTTTTGCCCGCTCCGTACACGACCTCGGGATCGCCGGTCCGGTGCGCGCGGTCGACGTCGAGCCGTGCGTAGCCGAGGTCGACGGCTGGTCCGGTGGACGGTGCGACAGGCGGGGACGCGTCCACATCGGGAGAGTCGGTCATGCGCAGAATCTAGCCTCCCTAGAGTGGGGGGCATGCCAGGAGTCCCGCCCGCCCGCTACGCCTATCTCGGACCTGCCGGGACCTTCACGGAGGCGGCGCTGCGCTCGCTGCCCGCAGCCGCGAAGGCGCAGCTGCAGCCGTGCGGATCGGTCACGGCAGCGCTCGACGCCGTGCGGTCGTCCGAGGCCGACGGCGCGGTGGTGCCGATCGAGAACTCCGTCGAGGGCGGCGTGGCCGTCACGCTCGATGAGCTGTCGACCGGTGAACCGCTGATGATCACCCGCGAGATGCACGTCGACGTGCAGTTCTCGCTGCTCGCCAAGCACGGCACGAAGTCGGCGGACATCAAGCGGGTGGCGACGCATCCGCATGCGGAGGCGCAGTGCCGCCGCTGGCTGGCGACCCACCTTCCCGACGCCGAGGTCGTGCTCGAGTCGTCGACCGCGCATGCCGCTGCTCGGGTCGCCGCCCAGGACGCGCCGTACGACGCGGCCATCGCGGCCCCGATCGCGGCGGAGACGTACCGGCTGGCGACCCTGGCCACGGCGATCGCCGACCATGCGGGGGCAGTGACGCGCTTCGTGCTCGTCTCCCGGCCGGACAGCCCGCCGGCGCCGACCGGCGCGGACAAGACGTCGATCGTGGCGTTCATCCACGACAACCACCCTGGCGCCCTGCTGGAGCTCCTCGAACAGTTCGCGGCGCGTGGCGTGGACCTGACCCGCATCGAGTCCCGCCCTACGGGATCGCGGCTGGGCCGGTACTGCTTCTCCATCGACGCCGAAGGTCATGTCGCCGACGCCCGAGTGGGGGAGGCGCTGATGGGGCTGCGTCGGACGTGCGCCGACGTCCGGTTCCTGGGTTCCTACCCGCGGGCTGACGGTGCGGTGACGACGGTGACCGCGGGTACGTCCGACAGCGACTTCGCCGACGCCTCCGCCTGGCTCACCCGCCTCCGCTCCTGACCCTCCTCGTTGACCCGTGAGTTGTGGCCCCTTGAGCCGCGGATTCTTGCCCGTTGAGCCGTGAGTTGTGGCCCCTTGAGCCGTGAGTTGTGGCTCACCGTTCGGCGCGGGCGAACCCGATCGCCTCCTGCTCCTCGGGGGAGAGCTGTTGCTCTGCCGACCACGATGCGACGTTCTTGGCGTAGGTGCGGGAGTCGCTGCGACCGTGGATCGACGTGAGGACGACACCGTCGCCGACGTCGTCGAGCAACGCCATCGACCACGACAGGTGGCCGCCCATGTCGCCGAATGCGTCGTACCGGACGACCGCCATGTGCCGCAGCGTCGTGGACATGTCCTGTCGAAGCCGGTGGATCTCCTCCGACACCTCGTCTGAGGTCAGCGGTGTCACGGGTCCCCGAGGATGCGGAATCGGCTTGCGCTTGGTGGTCTTCGGGCCTCTTCCGCGTGCGGCACCGGCGCGCTGGTACGCCGCAACAGCGAGTGCGGCCGCCACCGCTGCCAGCGCGAGCGCGAGCAGGGTGAGCCAGCTCAGGACCTCCGCGGACAAGGGCATGCCCGAGCCTAAGTCGCCCGCGCGAAGTGAGCGGGCATGGCTCGCCGGAGGGGGCAGTGATCAGCCGCGGATCAACCGTGGATCAGCGCGGTACGCGCACCAGGAGCAGCCCCGGCTCGATGCTGGCGCGCAGCTCGGTCCCCGGCCCGACGGTGTCGCCGTCGAGCTGGCGCGGTGTCGCACCAGGCACCGTCAGCACGACCGAGTGACCGGTATACCGGTCGAGCAGCTCGTCGGTGCGCTTGCCCCGGGTGAAGACGCGTAGGGCCAACGGCACCCATCCGAACAGTCGGCGCGGAGCGATCACCACCACGTCGAGCAGTCCGTCATCGATCAAGGCGTCGGGCAGGAGCGGGATACCCGCCTGGAGCAGGCCCACGTTTCCGATCACGACGGTGCGGGCCCGTCGCCGTACCGGCTCGGCCCCGTCGATGCTGATGTCGACGCGAACCGCCGGGTAGCGCAAGTGCCGGGCGCCGGCGACGACGTATGCCGTCCAGCCCAGTCTCGCCTTGAGGGCATCCGGGGCTCCGGCCATGATGGCGGCGTCGAGCCCGAGCCCGGCCATCACCACGAACCGGGTCTTGTCGAGGTTGTCACCTTCGACCGCCACGACGTCGATGGCCCGGTCCTGACCGTTGATCACCGTGTCGACCGCATCGCCCTGGCTCAGCGGGATGCCGAGATTGCGGGCGAGCAGGTTGCCGGTGCCGGCGGGGATCACCCCGACGGGTATCCCGGTGCCTGCCATCTCCGCGCAGACGACGCGTACGGTCCCGTCCCCGCCGGCGGCGACGATCACGTCGGCTCCAGCCGCGACCGCCGCGCGAGCCATCGAGGCACCTGCGTCGTCGATCGTGGTCTCGAACCACAGCGGCTCGTCCCAGCCGGCCGCCCGCGCCGCCAGGGCCACGCGCACCTTGAACGCGTCGGCGTCGGGGATCTTGATCGGGTTGAGGATGACCGCCAGGGTGCGGAGCTCCTGGGGCATCGTCGACAGCGGCCGTTCGGTCGGTGGCTCCGGGTCGGTGTCGACGACACCGAAGAGCGCGGACACCGTGAACACGATCAGGGCGCCGAGCAGCCACCCGGCCACCACGTCGCTCGGGTTGTGCGCCCCGACGAAGACCCGGTCCGCGCCGACCAGCGCTGCGATCGCGAGCCACACAGCGACGAGTCCCTGCCGCAGGCGTCGTCGTCGTACCCGTTGCACGGTGAGCACGATCAGCAGCCCCATCACGGCGGCGATCTCGGTGGCGTGACCGGAGGGGAAGGACCAGCCGCCGATCTGTGCGGGCACATCGGGACGCGGTCGGGCCACGAGCTGTTTCATGATCGACCACGACGCTGCCGTGGTGACGAGCACGGTGAGGATCCACAGCGGTGCTCGGCGTTCGCGTCGCACGGCAAGCACCAGCGCCACGACCAGGAGGACGATCCGGCCGGTCCAGGGTTGGCTGATCGTGGCGACGGCGTGGAAGAAGTCCGCCCAGCCCGTGCCCGTGACGGCACCCTCCCACGAGCGCACGACGTCGCGGTCGAAGGTCATCAACGGGCCCCACCGCACCGCAACGAGGAACGTGAGCAGTGCGATCGGAGCCGCCAACGCCACGGCGATGAGCGCAGCGCGCTGCTCGGCGCGGGAATCGGTCACAGGTCTTCTCGGGGTTCGGGAACGGCAGGTTGGGACTCGCACAGTATGCCGTCCGGGTGCTACCGCCACGCGGGCGTACCACGGGCACCCCTCCGGCCCGCCTCCGCTGCGTTCGCTACGCGCGCCGAAACCGGGGTGAACCGTGCGGGGCAGGTCGATACGCTGAGGGGATGATCGATCTGCGTGTTCTCCGCCAAGACCCCGAGTCGGCTCGCGAAGCCCAGCGGCGGCGCGGTGCCTCGCCCGAGCTGGTCGACCAGATTCTCGCGTTGGACGAAGCCCGGCGGTCATCGATCGTGGCGTTCGAAGGGCTGCGCACGCAGCAGAAGGCGATGGGCAAGCAGGTCGCGCAGGCCACCGGCGACGAGAAGGCTGCGCTGCTGGCCCAGACGAAGGAGCTGTCCCGAGCAGGTCAAGGCCGCTGAAGCAGCACAGGTCGAGGCCGAAGGGGCCTTTGCCGAGTCGATGGCGCTGTTGCCCAACCTGGCCGCGCCGGAAGCTCCGGCCGGTGGCGAGGACGACTACGTCGTGCTCGAGCACTTCGGTGAGCCGCGCGACTTCGAGGCCGAGGGTTTCGAGCCGCTTGACCACGTCGAGCTCGGCAAGCGCCTCGGGGCGATCGACATCGAGCGCGGCGCGAAGGTGTCCGGCGCTCGCTTCTACTACCTGACCGGCGTCGGGGCCGACCTCGAGCTCGGGCTGGTGATGATGGCGATGGACCAGGCGCGCGCTGCAGGGTTCACGACGATGATCCCGCCGGCTTTGGTCAAGCCGCGCGCCATGGAGGGCACGGGCTTCCTCGGCCAGGCGGCCGGAGACGTCTACCGGCTGCCCGAAGAGGACTACTACCTCGTCGGTACGTCCGAGGTGCCGCTGGCGGCGTACCACTCCGACGAGATCCTCGATGCCGAGACGCTGCCGCGTCGCTACGTCGCATTCAGCCCCTGTTTCCGCAAGGAGGCGGGCTCCTACGGCAAGGACACCCGTGGGATCTTCCGGGTGCACTGGTTCGACAAGGTCGAGATGTTCACCTACACGACGCTCGAGGAGTCGTTCAAGGAGCACGAGCGGTTGCTGGGCTGGGAGAAGGAGTGGCTCGACAAGCTCGGGCTCGCATACCGGGTCATCGACACCGCGGCAGGTGACCTCGGTCTGTCCGCGCAGCGCAAGTTCGACTGTGAGGCGTGGATCCCCACGCAGGGGCGTTACCGCGAGCTCACCTCGACGTCGAACTGCACCGAGTTCCAGGCCCGGCGGCTCAACATCCGGGGCCGGTTCCCCGACGGTATCCGCCCGTTGGCCACCCTCAACGGGACCCTGGTCGCCATACCTCGCACGATCGTGGCGATCCTCGAGACGCACCAGCAGGCTGACGGGTCGGTCCGGGTGCCGGAGGCGCTGCAGCCTTATCTGCAAGGACGTACGACGTTGGAGCCCATCGCGTGATGGCTTTGCTCCGGCTGGTCGCGTGAGGCCACGACTGGTCGCTCTCGACATCGACGGAACCTTGGTCGACTTCGACGAGAGCGTCCGGCCTGCGGTCCTGAACGCGGTGCGAGCCGTGCGTGACAGTGGTGTCCACGTGGTGCTGTCCACGGGTCGCTCCGTCCACGGGATCACGGCGGTGCTTGACACGCTCGGATTGACGGACGGGCTGGCGGTGGCGAGCAACGGCGCGGTGACGTTCACGTATCACCCGGCCGCCGTGCGTACCGCCGTCACGTTCGACGCGGAGCGCGCCGTCCGGTCGGTGCTGGAGCACGTGCCCGACGCCATGGTCGCTGTCGAGGTGGTGGGCCGTGGCTACCGCGTCAACCGGCACTTCCCCGCAGGCGAGATCACCGGCCAGATGTGGCTCGAGTCGATCGATGACCTGGTACGCGATCCGGTCACGCGCGTCATCATCCGGGACGAGGGGAAGTCCGCCGAGGAGTTCGTGACGCTGGCCGGAGAGCTCGGTCTGCACGGCACGAACTACTTCGTCGGCTATACCGCCTGGCTCGACCTGGCGCCCGAAGGGGTCTCGAAAGCGTCGGCCCTGGCGGACGTAGCTGCTGAGCTGGGGGTTGCCCAACGCGACGTCCTCGCGATCGGCGACGGGCGCAACGACCTGGAAATGCTGCGTTGGGCCGGGCGCGGGGTGGCCATGGGACAGGCACCCGACATCGTGAAGGAGGCGGCGGACGCGGTGACGGCGAGCTGGCAGGACGACGGGGTCGCCGTCGAGCTGGCTACCTGGTTCGACGGCGCGACCTCGGTCTAGGCGGGGCCACGACCCGACGCGCCGCGCTGCGGGGGCGGGGGCGGTGCTCGCCAACGGAGGCACTTGCTGGCAGCATGGCCTGTGCACGGTGGTCTGTCCCCAGATGCGGCCCTTGTCGTTGACGGGCGATTGGTGGACTCCACCGCACGGTCGTGAACCATGACGGGGGTCAACACGATGGTCGATCCGGCATCCGCTGGGACATCTGCGCTCGACGGCACGCGTGTGCCCTGCTTGCGGGAGAACGCCCTGTATCTCGATCCACTCCTCGAGGAACCGCCGGTGCGCTCCACCGCGTCCAGGGAGACGTGGCGTGAGTACGAGCGGCTCGTGGCGGCGGCCAGGGCAGCCTGTTCCGTGTGCCCCGTGCTGGCGGACTGCCTGTACTGGGCGGTGGCGGAGTCCGATGTCGCCGGGTACGTCGCCTGCACGACTCCGAAGGAGCGGACCGCCATCCGCCGGATGATCGGGGTCAAGGTCGAGTCGGAGGATTGGGACGTGTTTGCCGGTGCGCGTGCGCCGCGTGGCCCGGTCGACGTACTCCGTCTGCGCGAGCAGCATCCCGACGAGTCCCTGGCGGCGCTGGCGCTCCGGCTGGGCTGCTCGGTGTCGACGGTCAAGAGGCGGTTGCGTCGTGGCCGCAACAGTGGCGGGCAGCCATTGCGGCCCGTTGCCCAGGAGACCCGTCCACGGCCGACCATGGACGAGGTGTTCGAGGCCTTCGAGCAGGTCGTCGAACCCCACCGGGCTACGTCTCGCGTCTCCTGAGGGTCTCGCGTGTCCTGAGGCGATAGTCGCCCGGCGTACGACGTGCAGGCGCGGACGAGTCACCGAGGCAAACCCCTAGTGCCTACGGTGGATTTGCCTAGTTCACAAGCCAGCTGGCTTGTGAACTAGGCAAACGTGGCGGCCAGGCTAGGCAAACGTGGCGGCCAGGCTAGGCAAAGGCGGCGGTCAGGCTTGGGGCATGACGAAGGTGACGACGGCGTCGCTGGTCGGTTGGTCGGTACCGCCCTTGGGCTCCACCGTGATCGCCACGGAGTCGGCCTGGAACGCACCTGCCGGGAGCGCGGTGATCACCTGCGAGGACGCGTTCGGCCGGAACGTTCCCGCCGGAACCGGGTCGGTCGAGCCCTTGATCGTCCAGGCCTCGTAGACCTGGTCGTTCGGCAGCGACGGTAGTTCAGCGGCCACGAAGAACGCCTTGCCCTCGCTCCTCGACATCACGATGGCGCCGGTGTGGTCGGCCTTCTGCGACACGCCCGGAACGGTCTGCACGTCGTCGGCGCTCAACAGCTGGGTCAGCTGGCTGGCGGTCCTGGTCGCCACCTGCGCATCCTGACGGCTCTGCAGCGCCCAGCCCCCGAAGCCGATCGCTGTGACGATTGCTGCCGCGGCCAGCAGAGAGGTGACGAGGGTGGCCCGGGAGCGACGCATCGGTACGACGTTCGAGGTGGTCACCGGCGGCGAACCCGCCTCGGTGCCACGCTCCACAGCTGCCGACACCTGTGGCGTCCGGGCGATCTCGGCCAGCACGGCGGCACGCAGCGCCGGCGGCGGGTCGGCGGCGGCGGTCTCCGCCAGGGCCGACGTCACGGCCGTCAACGATGCCATCTCGTCCTGGCACGCGACGCAGTCCGCCAGATGATCGGCGAACGCTCTCGCCTCGTCCTCGGAGAGAGCACCGACGGCATACGCCTCGACGTGGTCATGGAGCTCGGTCATGTCGGTGCCTCCTCTCCTAGATGGGTTCGTAGTCGCTTCATGGCGTCTCTGATACGGGTCTTGACGGTGCCCAGAGGCACTTTGAGGTGCTCGGCCACCTCACGCTGTGACCTGCCCTCGAAGTAGGCCAGCTCGAGCGCGGTGCGCTGCACCTCGGGTAGCTGCTGCAGGGCGGCCCGCACCCGGCGCCCGTCATCTCGTGCGACGACGAGGTCGGACACGTCCGGCTCGGGTACGCCGGCGGCGTACTCGAAGTGTCGCTGGTCGCGGGCCGCGCTCCGTTCGGCCGAGCGGACCCGGTCGACGGCCTTGCGGTGCGCGATCGTGTTGAGCCAGGTGGACGCCGAGCCCTGCGCTCCGTCGAAGCGTGACGCGTGCCGCCAGGCGTCGACGTAGACCTCCTGCGTGACCTCCTCGGCCTGGGCCCGGTCACGCAGGACCCTGAGCACGATGCCGAACACCGATCGCGAGGTCGCGTCGTACAGCTCGGCGAACGCGTCCTGGTCACCGTTCGCCACCCGGCCCATGACCGCGACGAGGTCGCGGGACTCGCTAGGTCGGGTCGGAGGCGGCATGGCGACAACTCTGCCATGCGAGCCCAACTGGTCCGGCGCTCGACGCCGCCCGGCTGGTTCACAGGTCAGGGTTGTCATCTCGGCTCCACAGGGTTCTCGTTGATTCCCGCCGGTGAGGGGCTGCCCCCGAAGGCAGCCCCTCAGTCCGGTTGATGTCCAGGATCAGGACATCGAAGGCGGCGTCATGACGCCGTCGATGAGGTAGACCGTGGCGTTCGCAGTCTGGACTCCACCGCAGATCACGTTGGCGCCGTTGACCTGCAGGTTGTCGCCGGAACCGGTCACCTTCAGGTCCTCACCCTGGACCGTGGTGTGCGACCCGACGATCTTGTCGGGCGCGATCTGGCCGGGCAGCACGTGGTAGGTGAGGATGCTGGTCAGCGTGTCAGAGTTGGCCGGTTTCGCCAGCGCGGCGACGGTGGCCTTCGGCAGCTTCGCGAACGCGTCATCGACCGGCGCGAACACCGTGAACTCGCCACCGTTGAGGGTGTCGACCAGGTTCACCTTCGGGTTGACCTGACCGGAGACCGCGGCGACCAGCGTCTTGAGCAGCGGGTTGTTGCTCGCTGCTGTGGCGACCGGGTCCTGAGCCATGCCGGAGACCGAACCCGGGCCATCAGGGACGGCATCGGCGTAGGCAGCGCAACCGGAGCCGACGAGCTGCGCCGACATGTCGGGCGTCCCGTTGGTCGCGGACGTGGTCGGGTCGGTGTTCTGCGTGACGCCGGTGCCGCCGGTGCTGTCGTTGTTGTTCGAGGAGCAGCCGACGGCGCCCAGGAGGGCGACCGCGCAGGCGGTGACCGCGAACGTCTTGACTGAAGGGATGCGCATGATGATGGGTTTCCTTACTTGGGTGGGGGTGCCTCGGTCCGGTGGTGCGCCCGTCAGGTGACGGTCACGGCCACGCTGTGCCATCCAGTGGCCCCGTCGGGTCGAGGCGCAACCCGCCGGGAAGTCTGTGTCTTGCCATCGGCGTCCGTCGCGCGGACTTCGATGGTGTGCTGGCCGGCCGGTGCGTCCCACTCGTACAGCCATTGCCGCCAGGTCTCGATCGTGTCCTGCTCGGCGAGCTTCGCTGGTTGCCAGTCGCCGCCGTCGACGCGGACCTCGACCTTGGAGATGCCGGTGTTCTGGTCCCAGGCGACGCCGGCGACCGCGTTCTTGCCCTTCGACAGCTGGGCGAACGAGGTGGGTACGTCGATCCGGCTGAACAGCTTGATCGGTGCCTGCTCGGAGAAGCCACGGTCGGTCCAGTACGCGTTGAACGCGGAGAACGTGGTCACCTCGAGCTCGGTGACCCACTTCGTGGCCGACACGTACCCGTACAGGCCGGGGACGACCATGCGGGCGGGGAAGCCGTGGGCCAGCGGGAGCGGCTCGCCATTCATGCCGATGGCGATCATCGCTTCGCGGCCGTCTGTCAGGGCCGACAGCGGTGTCCCGATGGTCATGCCGTCGACGCTGGTCGACTTGACGGCGTCGGCTTCCGCCTTGATGCCGAGCTGCTTGAACAGGTCGGAGGTCCTCACGCCCAGCCAGGCTGCGTTGCCGGCGTAGTGGCCGCCGACCTCGTTGGAGACGCAGGCCAGGGTGACGCGGCGCTCGATCAGCGGCATGGCGAGCAGGTCGGCGTACGAGAGCTCGATCTCCTTGTCGACCAGCCCGTGGATCTTGAGCGACCAGCTGCCGGCGTCGACCTGGGGGACCGACAGTGCGGTGTCGACGCGGTAGAAGTTGTTGTTCGGGGTGATGTAGGGGCTGAGTCCCTTGACGTCGAAGCCGTAGGCGGCCTTCACGGGACCCGCCGCGTCGGCGGCCTTGGGCAACGTGATCGAGTCACGCGACCGGGCGCCGAGGTTCCCGAAGAGCTTGCTCGTGCCGAAGCCGGTGGCGGCCACCGCACCGCTCACCATCGCTGCCGCGAGGAAAGCCCTGCGGTCGAAGCCGGCGGGGGCGGGGTTCTCCTCGTTCAGCACCACCAGGTCGGCGGATGTCGGCGCCGGCTGAGACGCCGGCTCGGGAACGTCGTCGGTGTCCCAGCCTCGCGTGAACCACCACAGCAGTCCGACGCTGACGATCAAGGCCACGACCGCCGGGAGCACCTTGGCGAACGGCGAGACGAGCGTGGTCCGGTCGGCTGCCGCCGCGGCGAAGCCGATGAGACCGAGCATGGTGGTGAGTCCGAGCGCCAGCCGGCGGCTGCGCCAGGCAATGATCCCGGTCACGGCCGCCAGCACAGCGATCGCCGTGAAGATACCGGTCAGCAGGAACGGCTTGTCGTTCGTGCCGAGATTTCTGATGGCCCAGTCCTTCACGGCGCCGGGTGTCGCGTCGATGACACGAGACCCGACGGCCGTGATGGGCGTGGGCGAACCCCCCGCAAGGACCGAGATCAAGAGCGACGCACCCACTCCGGCGGCAGCGGATAGGAGGCCGGCTGCCGCGCCGAGTGCTGTACGTGTACGTCGTCTGGGGTTCACGCGGGGGATTCGGAGCCCCGCGTGAATCGGATTGGAGTGCCGGTGACCGGCCTCTTCAGGTCAGGTCAGGTCAGCGACCGTGACCTCGGGATCAGAGGTACATGCCGTTCGACGGGTCGGACGGGTCTGCCTCGTGGCCGTCCGGTCCGCTGCCGTGGGGCGAGGGCGGCATGACGCCAGGCGGCAGTGCCTTGCGCATCTGCTCGAGCTGGGCACGAGCGGCCATCTGCTGCGCATAGATCGCCGTCTGGATGCCGTGGAACAGACCTTCGAGCCAGCCGACGAGCTGTGCCTGCGCGATCCGCAGCTCCGCCTCACTGGGCGTCTGCTCGTTGAAGGGGAGGCTCAGTCGTTCCAGCTCGGCGACGAGCTCAGGGGCCAGGCCCTGTTCGAGCTCCTTGATCGAGGCCTGATGGATCTCGCGGAGCCGGTTGCGGCTCGCCTCGTCGAGCGGAGCCGACTTCACCTCTTCGAGGAGCTGACGGATCATGCTGCCGATCCGCATGACCTTGTCGGGTTGCTCCACGAGATCGGCAACGGAGCGGCTCGGCTCATCGCCGGACTCGCCGCCCGCGGTAGCCATGCTCCCGGGACCGACCACGACCACGTTCGGACCGTCCGTCGTGTTGCCAGTCTTGTTCTCGCTCGTCATGTCGTCAGCCTACGGGTGATGGCTCTCGACGGCTCGTTCGGTCAGCTCTCATCGGTTCACTCCATGGTGAGGAGGACCTTCCCCACGTGGGTGCTGGACTCGACGAGCTCGTGCGCGCGCCGGACCTCGGCGAGGGGGATCGTCTCGTGCACGATCGGGCGGACCGTGCCGTCCTCGACCAACGGCCACACGTTGGCCGCCACACTGGCGACGATCGCCGATTTGCCCTCGACGGGGCGAGAGCGCAGTGCCGTCGCGATGACCGCCCCGCGTTTGCTCATCAGCGCGCCGAGATCGAGTTCGCCCTTGCGGCCCCCCTGGAGGCCGATGACGACGAGACGTCCCTCGATCGCGAGCGACTGGACGTTGCGTGGCAGGTACTTCGCTCCGAGGTGGTCGAGAATGACGTCAGCACCATCGGGTGCGACCCGCCGCAGCTCCTCGACGAAGTCCTCCTCGTGGTAGTTGATCGCCAGGTCGGCGCCGAGCGTTCGGCAACGGGCGGCCTTCTCCGCTGACCCGACGGTGGTGACCACGGTCGCCCCGAGGGCGTGGGCGAGCTGGATCGCCATCGTGCCGATCCCGCCGCCACCTCCGTGGACGAGGAAGGTCTCGCCCCGCTGGAGCGCCGCCACCATGAAGACGTTCGACCACACGGTGCAGGCGACCTCGGGGAGGGCGGCCGCCTCGACGAGCCCGACGCCCGCAGGAACCGGCAGGACCTGTCCGGCCGGTACGGCCACCTTGTCGGCGTACCCACCGCTGGCGAGCAGCGCACAGACCTGGTCGCCGACCTGCCAACGCTCGACGCCCTCGCCGACAGCGGACACGTTGCCCGAGCACTCCAGGCCGAGCACGTCGGTGGCCCCGGGCGGTGGCGGGTAGACACCGATCCGTTGCTGGATGTCGGCGCGGTTGACGGCCGACGCGGCGATGTCGATGACGACCTCGCCCGCGCGGGGCGTGGGGTCAGGCAGAGCGTTGATCTCCAGGACGTCGGGGCCACCTGGTTCACGACAGAGGACGGCACGCATGCGTTCTACCGTAGGGGTCTCGACAGGCTCGACCGCCGAGTGGGTCCTGCCGCTCGGATCCGGCTCAGACGTCCTCAGCGGGTTCGGCGAGCTCGGTCGCGACGTCGATGCAGTCGGCGATGTCATCCTGCGAGCCACCGCGCAACCCGGCTGCGTAACCGACCAGGAAGGTCGTCAGCGGTGCCGCCGGCCGCTCGACGCCGTGAGCGGCGTCGCGAGCGAGGTCGAGGATCGGGTCGATCTCGACCTCGAGGTCCAGCCCGAGCGCATCGCACAACTGCTGGGACCAGGTCGACAGGCTCATGCTTGCTCCCCTTTGGTGGATCGTTGGACGCGCTGCCACGTGTCCCATGCATCCCACGTGTCGAAGTCCACTGTCGTCTCAGGATCGGCCTCGATCTCGACGATCGTCAAGCGCTTCGCCAACTCCCGCATGGCGGCCCCGTCGACGGGGCCGATGGCGGTGAGCGCTTGCGTCAGGGACGCGGTTCGGTATGCCGCGGCCAGGTGTTGCCGACGACCGGCGTCGTCGACGTAGGCGGCCCCGTCGCCGTCATCACCCACCGCTGCAACGACGCGGTCGATCGCGGCGGCGTCGACGAAAGGCATGTCGCAGGCCAGGACCACCACCACGTCCGGAGCAGTCTGCGGTGCAGACGAGGAGGGTGCGCCGTGGCAGTGCCGGAGCCGGCCGACAATGCGGCCAGTCCGGCGGCGACGGCGGCCACAGGTCCGCCGCCGGCCGGCTGCTCACGGGTCTGGAGCATGGCGTCCGGCAGATCGCGCTGTGGTCCCACGACGACCACGGGCGACGCCGCGGCGACCGCCTGCAGTGCGCGGTCCAACAACGTGGTTCCGCCGACGACGAGGGTGGCCTTGTCCATGCCGCCAAGACGGCGTCCGGTGCCGCCGGCCAGCACGATCGCGGCGAAGGGCCGGCTCGGCGCGGGTTGGGCGTGACTCACGGTCAGATCCTCGCATGATGTCTGATTACTGTCCGTAATCGCTTGGATACTGGCAGACTGGGAGGATGCGAGTTGCTGCTGTCCAGTTCGCCGCGACCACCGACGTCGTGTCCAACCTCGAGGCGCTGGCGCCTCTTGTGCGCGACGCGGCCCGGCAGGGCGCGGACCTGATCGTCATACCCGAGGGTGCCATGCACGACTTCGGCCAGCCGGACCTCGCCCTGGGTCGGGTCGCGCAGCCGGTCGACGGACCGTTCAGCGCGACGATCAGCGAGTTGGCACGCGAGGCCGGGGCGACCGTGGTCGCCGGCATGTTCGAGCGCAGCCATGACGCCGCCCGGCCGTTCAACACCCTCGTGGCTTTCGGCCCGGCGGGTGACCTGCTGGCCACCTACCGCAAGAGCTACCTCTACGACTCGTTCGGCTATCGCGAGTCCGACCGGTTGACGGCCGGCGACGGTACCCCGGTGACGGTCAAGACGGCTGACCTCACGTTGGGCCTGATGACTTGCTATGACCTGCGTTTCCCCGAGCTGGGACGCGCTCTCGTCGACGCCGGCGCCGAGGTCTTCGTCGTCCCGGCCGCGTGGGTACGCGGGTCCCCTCAAGGAAGACCACTGGACGACGTTGCTGCGCGCCCGCGCCATCGAGAACACCTGCTTCGTGGTCGGGGCGGGCCAGACCGGGTCGTCCTACATCGGCTGCAGCATGATCATCGACCCCATGGGCGTACGGCTGGCGAGCCTCGGTCCCGACGAGGGCGTCGTGGTCGGAGAGCTCACTGCGGAGCGGCTGGCCTCGGCTCGCCGTCGGAACCCCTCATTGGAAAACCGGCGCTGACCCGCGTGCCATAATCACCGCACCGGTCCCGGCCGGTCTTGTCGTTGTCATCGATTCCACCGGGGGAAGGTGTTGTCCGAGTTCGAGGCTGGCTCCGCCCCCCCTCCCGGTCGACGTCGAGCAGCTCCCCGGCCCGAGCCGGAGACCGAGACCGCCCCAGCCGGTGGGCGTCGACGCAGACCGGACCCCGAGGCCGCCGAGCCGGGTGTGGCCGTGCCGCCCGGATCGAAACCGGTCTGGCCGTTCACGAACGCCACTCGGACCGCTGCCCGGTGGGTCGCACCCGTCGTTGCGGAGCCTGCCGCGAATCCGTCCGTGGATCCCGCTCCTGTCACACCCACTTCACCGGAGACGCGGCCCGGTGAGCTGACGCCGCACGAGCACGCACCGGTCGTCGCCCCGGCAGGAAACGCACCGCCCGAGGCGCCGCCGGTGAAACGCACCGCCAGACGGCCACGCCCGGACGTTCCGTCGAGCCTGCCGCCAGGTTTGCCGCGAGACTCGCCGCCTCCCCCTCCCGAAGTGCCCGCCTCCGGTCGCCGATGGAGCGACGTCCCGACCGCAGCCCCGGACGTAACCATCTCGTCCGAGGTGACCGCACCGGCGAGCCGGTGGCCCTCCAGGCGTGCGCTCGTCCGGGTGGTCGTCGTGATCTGGGCAGCCGCGGTCGGTGTTGCCACCGGCACGCTGGCAGAGGCCCATGACCTGTGGAGTCAGCCCGAAGTCATGACCCGCATGGGTGCGACCGTCGCGACCTGGCTGGCTATCGTCATGTTGACCAGGCGCACCGGCGGTCGCGTCGTCCTCATCGGCCTGTTCGCGGCGCTCAGTCTCGGCCTCGTCGCGGCGTTCCCCGAGAACTGGGCGTTGGCGGGCGCCGGTGTCACGGCAGCCGCGGTGCACGGTGTGCTGGGTATGGTCATGAGCCGTCCTGCCACGGGCCTGCGGACCTTGCGGGAGCTGCTGGTATCGGCTCTGATCGGGGCGGCGGGCGCGATCGTCGTGACGGGTTACGGCGTGGTCCTGAGACCGTTCCGGTTCCGGGTCATGGTGCTGACGCTGGTGTTGCTGGGCGGCTTTGCCCTGGCCTGGCGGCTCGGCCACGGAGCGCGCAGCATCGGCCGTCGAGGCGCCGTGCTGATCGGTGGCGGCGTCGTGCTACTTGCGGTCTCGGTGGCCTACACGCAGGCGTTGCGCACCTGGGGCTCGCCTGACGTCATCGCATCGGTCGACGACTTCAGGGCCTGGTTCGAAGGTCACCTGGGGGCCGTACCACGACCCATCGAGGCACTGGTCGGGTTCCCTGCGCTCGTGTGGGGGGTCGCCACCCGTCAGCGCCGGCGCCAAGGATGGTGGATGTGCGCGTTCGGCGGACTCGGCGCGGCAGGTGTCGCCACCTCGCTCATTCAGCCCGCGACCTCGTTGGTCGACAGCGCCGCGGCTACCGGGTACGACCTGGCGATCGGAGCCGCCCTCGGCGGACTGCTCGTTCTGGCTGACCGGTTGCTCACCGGGGGAGGGGGACGACGATCGCGCTCGATCGCCCCCGACCTGACCGAGCGACCCGAACCGCCACGGTTCGCGCCGCTGCTCTGACCTCGGCACCCGGCGTTCGGGCGCCTCGGGTTGGTGCGCACGCGGCCCGATGGAATGATGGTCCGCGGCGTCTCGACACGGACGCCCAGGAGGGGTGCCGGAGCGGCCTATCGGAACCGCCTTGAAAGCGGTCGCTGGCAGTGATGTCAGCCGCGGGTTCAAATCCCGCCTCCTCCGCTCACGATCATCGATCGGCGACCCAGCTCCGGGCCGGCGATCGGCCAACCGACGAAACGAGTGTGATGGCGCAGCAGAGGACCGACCACGTCGCGTACCGCTGGCCGCGAGCCCGGCTGATCCGACCGCTCGGCGTGGTCCTCGTCCTGATGGGATGCACCTGGATCGTCGTCCTGGGCGCCCTGGGCGTGGCCGGACACTCCCACGCCTCCGGCCCGTACGCCGTCCTCATCGTCGGCAGCCTGCTCGTGGCATTCGTTGCGGCGCTGCTGCTGGCGCGCCCACCCGCCGTGCTCGAGCTCGACTCCACGGGTTACCGGCTGCGCCACCTCCGCGGCGGTGGCCTGCAGTCGGCGCGGTGGTCCGACGTCACCAGCGTCAGTAGGGAGGACTCGGCGGCCGGCCCGGTGCTCGTCTTCCACGGCACGGGTGATCACCGTTCGGTCGTACCCGTCACGCTGCTCGGCGCGCGGGCCGACGAGGTCCTGGCCGAGGTGCGGCTGCGGCTCAATGCCGCGTACGGGTACCGACAGCTCTAGACGGCGAACCCCGGCCCTCCCCTCCGTTCCCGCGAGCACCAGCGGGAGGCGATTGGAGTCGACGCGGGTGTGGCCGGTACTCTGTGGCGGCGCCAGCATGGGCCTGGAGGTGTCGCATAGTGGCCTAGTGCGCCCGCCTGCTAAGCGGGTTGAGGGTAATCCCCTCTCGCGGGTTCAAATCCCGCCACCTCCGCCATCAGCGACGTCAACGCCCCGCTCCCTACGAGCGGGGCGTCGTCGTTCGTCGGTCGAGTGGGGTCAGTCGCCGGTGGTTTGATCAGCTGGGGTCGGCAGGACCACGTACGGCGACACCAGGTACTCCCCGGTCGTCCGGATGGTGACCGGCTGCAGCCCGACGGGCTGACCGTCCCGGTACGTGACCAGGGTGACCTGGGCGTCACGGCGGAGCTTGCTGCCCAGCGCGAAGGCGTATGCGGCGCCTCCGGTGGTGCCGTTCGTGTAGGTCGTGCCCACGCGCCCGTTGCTCCCGGTCACGGTGGTCGGGCCGGCCTGGATGTGCAGGTGCCCGGACAGCACCAGATCGACGCAGCCACGGTCGAGCGCCGGGGCGCCCAGGTTGCGGTCGTGAACGAGCAGCGTCGACACTCGCTTCCCGTCGGCGTCAGCCGCGCAGGCCACGTCGGCGAGCTCGGTGGCCTGCTGGTCGAACGGCACGTCGGTCGGCCTGATCCCGCTGCCCAGGCCGCTGCTCCGTGGGTCGGGTGCACCCAGCAGCCGGATACCACCCTCGCCGTTGACCGGGTCGCCGGCGAGCATCACGAAGCCGTGGTCCCCCAAGTAGTCGGCAGCGAACGTCCCGTTGTCATGGTTGCCGGCGACTCCGTACCGTGCTGCGTAGTCATCGAAAGCCTTGCTGACGGAGTCGAAGCTGAAGGCCTCCCACGTCTCACCGGTGGAGGTGTCGTCGCCGGCGTCGAACAGGATGGTCGCGCCTCCGGCCTCCCCGATGGCCCGGCTGACCGGGTCCATCCCCACGTTGTCGTGGCGGTCCGACACCAGGAGTGCGACGACCTCGCGGTCTCCTGGCTGGTGCAGGGAGGCGGCGAGTGCCGGCGCCCGGTCCGTGAGGTCGTTGTAGAACGTCACGCTCTTGCGATAGGTGTCGAAGGCACTGGCGATGAGGTCCTGGGTGCCGCTGGTGATGAGGCCCCCCTGGATCTGCAACCGGGCCGCCTCGCCGGAGACGTTCGCCTCGGGCACGAGTGCGGTGATCGGTTGCCAGCCACTGCTGGCGGAGATCGACGTCGGCGACTGGCGTTCCTCGAAGGGCCGCGACGCCGAGACCCCGACGACGACGGCGGCGAGCGCAACGCCGAGGGCTGCGCGGCGGGGGGTCAGCGCGCCTGCCAGCTCACGTCTGCGGCGGCGGCCGACCAGGACCCACAGCGCAGGCCCGGCCAGGCCGATCAAGGCACCCTGGAAGGCGGCTGCGTAGACCATGTCGCGCACGAGGCCGCTCACCTTGCTGATCTCGCCCTGGGGCTGGCTGGCCAGCACGGCATACCGCTGGATGAGCGTGTCGTAGTTGTCGAGGGTGGTCGCGCCGACGTCGACGTGCACACCCACGGTGTGCTCGATCGGGTACCGGACGTCCGGCAGGAACGCGCCGAGATCGAAGGTGACCCAGCCGTCCCGCGTGGGGGACACGGTCACGTCGTTGCCGGCAATGACGGCAGGGCGCTCGGTGTGCAGGAACAGAGCGTAGGAGACCGGTACCGCGATGACGGCCCAGCCGATGAGATAGCCGAGAACGAGCAGGGAACCGTGCTGCCAGTCATGCGGGCGATGCGCACGCAGATACGAGGTAAGGCGTTGCGCGGCTCCTGTGTCGCGAAACCTGCTGAACCCGGGCAACGACGTCACTGCGCAAGCCTACGGAATGCATTTCGGTACGCCGGGAACGCCTCGCACCGGCTGGGGTGCACCATCCGACTGCCCTGACGTACAGGTTGACCCGGCAACCACGCGCGACGAGCGTGTGGGATGAGAACAAGAATCCCGAGGAGGGGTCAATGATGACAACGCGAAACATCAGACTGACAGGACGAGGCAGGGGGATTGTCGCGGTCGTCTCCGTGCTCGGGGTGGCTGCGTGGGGGCTGGCAGCGCTCCCCAGCGCGGTCGCCTCCGGTCACCACAGCTCCAGCGCTGCCTCGTCTGCGGCAGCGGTCACCAAGCTCGTCGCGAACCTGAGCGGTGCGCAAGAGGTGCCGGACCAGGGCGATCCGAACGGCACAGGCAGGGCCGTGGTGCGCCTCCGTCCCGGAGCGCACAAGGTATGTGTCAACGCGACCTGGTCGCGGATCGGACGACCAATCGGCGCCCACATCCACAGGGGCGCCCGCGGCGAAAGTGGTGCTGTGGTCGTAGACCTGAGCACGGCCGTGACCGGGGGTGCACACTGCGCGACCGGAGTGAAGTCGAAGCTGATCAAGCGGATCAAGAACCACCCCGGCAACTTCTACTTCAACATCCACACGAACGCCTACCAAGGTGGCGCGATCCGCGGCCAGCTGCACCGCTGACGCACCGCTGGGTCCGGCGAGCACAGCTGCCCCGCACCAAACCCGGTGCGGGGCAGCTGTGGTTGTCTGCGGATGGTCAGCCGAGCCGGGCCTTGAGGCCGTCGAGCTCGGTCCAGAGCACGGTCGGCAGCTTGTCACCGAACGTCTCGAACCACTCGGTGATCTGAGGGATCTCCGCGCGCCACTCGTCGGGACGGACGGCCAGCGCCGCTTCGATGTCTTCGCGCGTGCAGTCGAGACCGTCGAGGTCGAGGGCGTCGACCGTCGGCACGTAACCGATCGGGGTCTCGACCGCTTCGGCCTGACCTTCCATCCGCTCGACGACCCACTTGAGCACCCGGCTGTTCTCGCCGAAGCCGGGCCACAAGAAGCCGCCGTCGTCGTCGCGTCGGAACCAGTTGACGTAGAAGATGCGCGGCAGCTTGGCGGCGTCGTGCTCCTTGCCGACCGTGATCCAGTGGTTGAAGTAGTCGGCGGCGTTGTAGCCGATGAACGGCAACATGGCCATCGGGTCGCGGCGCACGACACCGACCGCGCCGGTGGCGGCGGCGGTCGTCTCAGACGAGAGCGTGGCGCCCATGAACGTGCCGTGCACCCAGTCGCGGGCCTCGGTGACCAGGGGGATCGTCGTCTTCCGCCGTCCGCCGAAGAGGATCGCGTCGATCGGGACACCGTTGGGGTCGTCGTACTCCGGCGCGAGGATCGGGCACTGCTTGATCGGCGTGCAGTAGCGGCTGTTGGGGTGGCTCGACAGCTCTTCGGAGTCCGACGTCCAGGGTTGCTTCTTCCACGAGGTCGCGGTGGTCGGCTCGTTCTCCATGCCTTCCCACCAGACGTCGCCGTCGTCGGTGAGCGCAACGTTGGTGAACATCGAGTTGCCCTGCTCGATCGTGCGCATGGCGTTGGGGTTGGTCTTCTCGTTGGTGCCGGGGGCGACGCCGAAGAAGCCGAACTCCGGGTTGACGGCGTAGAGCCGGCCGTCCTCGCCGAAGCGCATCCAGGCGATGTCGTCGCCGAGCGTCTCGACCTTCCAGCCCGGGATCGTCGGGGCGAGCATCGCGAGGTTGGTCTTGCCGCAGGCGCTCGGGAACGCCGCGGCGATGTACTTCACGACGCCTGCGGGCGAGGTCAGCTTGAGGATGAGCATGTGCTCGGCCAGCCAGCCCTCGTCGCGAGCCTTCGCCGATGCGATGCGCAGGGCGTAGCACTTCTTGCCGAGCAGGGCGTTGCCACCGTAGCCGGAGCCGTAGCTCCAGATCATCCGCTCCTCGGGGAACTGCGTGATGTACTTCGTGTCGTTGCACGGCCAGGGGACGTCGGCCTGGCCGGGCTCGAGCGGCATGCCGACCGAGTGCAGGCACGGCACGTAGTCGGCCGCTTCACCGAGCTCCTCGATGCGTCGGAGCACGTGCGCGCCCATCCGGGCCATGATGCGCATCGACGTCACGACGTAGGCGGAGTCGGTGATCTGGACGCCGAACATCGGCGCCTTCGCGTCGAGGTGTCCCATCACGAACGGGATGACGTACATGGTGCGGCCACGCATCGAACCCCGGTAGAGCTCGGTCATGATCGACTTCATCTCGACCGGCGCCATCCAGTTGTTGGTGGGGCCGGCGTCGGACTCGGCGAGCGAGCAGATGTACGTGCGACCCTCGACCCGGGCCACGTCGGAGGGATCGGAGGCGCACCAGAACGAGTTGGGCTTCTTTTCCGGGTTGAGGCGGACCAGGGTGCCGAGGTCGACGAGCTCGTCGGTCAGCGCCGTCCACTCCGCGTCGGAGCCGTCGCACCAGTGGACGCGGTCAGGCTCAGTCAGCTCCTGAATCTGATCGACCCACGCCTGGAGTCCGGCGTGGGTCGTCTGAGCTGCTTGGGCAGTGCCTGATCCGGCCAGGTCGGCCGTGGTGTCGGTGGTCTCCGCAGTCATGTGTTACGTCGTTCCCTCTCGCGCATCGCGGTGGAAAACCACCGGCCGCCGTCCGTATGACGGAATGATGTGGATATGGGCGCCCCCAGGAACCATCCTGTGAGCGGTAGGTCACACCGTACGCCCGCCCCGATGTTCCGCGCCAACCCGGTCTTTGTGAATCCCCTCACAAGTATTTCCCCCATTCCCTCCGCGTTTGCCTAGTGCACAAGCCAAGCTGGCTACTCCACTGGGCACGTTTCGGGCTGTCTCAGGTGGTTTGCCTTCCCGGCTCGTACAACTCGCGCGTGAACCGACGCAACGACTCGACGCAGCCGGCGATCTTCGCCGATGCGTAGTGCGTGGGGTCCCAGGCGGCGAAGAGCGTGATGCTGAGCGCCGCTCCGCCGGCCACGATCGGCAATTCACGAAGCCCGAACCGGGCGTCGTCCGACAGCACGCAGACCCCGCGACCAGCGGCCGCGAGTGCCTGCGCGACGTGGGGAGTCCGGGTGACGTACTCCGCTTGGTAGGCGAGCCCCTCGCGCGTGACCGCGTCGTCGAACATCCGGCGCACGCCGTGGTCTTCGTGCATGAGGACGAGCGGCCATTCGACCAGGGTGGCCAGGTCGACGCTTTCCTCCGTGGCGAGGGGATGCTCGGGCGCGCACTCGGCCCACACGTATGCGCGGCCCACTACCTGGTGGCGGAGGCCGGCAGGAGGCATCCGGGTGCCGATCGCGAGGTCGGCCTGTCCGTTCTCGAGAGTCCCGAAAACGGCGTGCGGCGAGGCCTCCACGGCATTGACGATCGGACCCTCGGGGCCGGACGCCACGATGAAGGGCGCGATGATGTCGGTGATCGTCGTCGGCGGAGCGGCCAGCGTCAGGCGCAGCTCGCCACCGCCGGCGAGGGAGCGCGCGGTCGCTCGGGCGACGTCCGCCCGGTTCACGAGGTCTCGTGCGACCGGGAGGAAGGAGCGCCCGGCAGGAGTCAGCTGCAGCCTGCGATCGGTCCGGTCGAAGAGGACGAGCCCCAGGTCAGCCTCGAGTCGGCGCAACTGACGCGACAGCGAGGGCTGTGCCACCAGGAGTCCCCGGGAGGCAGCAGTCACCGACCCGGCGTCGGCGATGGCCAGGAAGTAGCGCAGCAGTCGCAGATCCATCATGCCTCTCAGGTATGAAAACCGTGCTGATCAAGTATTGGACAGTTATAGGTCGAGGGTCCCAGACTGTTACCCGCGTCACAACCGTCGAAGGACCGAGGGAGACCCCATGAGCACGTCCAGAGGTAATGCGTCGCTGGCGGCAGTCGTTGTCACGCTGGGTCTGTTGACCGCGGCGTGTTCGAGTGGATCCGGGTCGGGAGGCAAGACAGCCGCGCCGAAGACGGATGTCTTCACCGTGGCCGCTTCTGCGGCCGTGACCACCTGGGACCCGGTGACCTCCTTCTCCACCGAGGCGCTCTACATGGGCAACCTGTACGAGCCGCTGCTCTGGAAGAACCCCAGCGGCAGCGCCGAGGACTTCACGCCCGCGCTGGCCGAGTCCTACTCGTCGAGCGCGGACGCCAAGACGTGGACGTTCAAGATCCGCAGTGGCGTGACGTTCCATGACGGCGAGACGGTCGACGCCGCGGCGGTGAAGGCGAGCATCGAAGCCGCCAAGGAGCGCGGCGGAGCCTCCTTCATCTGGGCGCCGCTCGACAAGATCACCACCCCCGATGCCAACACCGTCGTGATGAAGCTGAGCTACGCCGCCCCGATGGACCTGGTCGCCGCCTCGACGTACGGCGCCTGGATCGTGGCCCCGAAGGCGCTCAAGGCGTCCGCGAAGGACGACAAGTACTTCGAGAGCGGCATCGACGCCGGCACCGGGCCGTACACGCTGGACAGCTACACGCCGGGCAGCGAAGTGGTCATGAAGAAGTACGACGACTACTGGAACACGGACGCTGCTGCGACGTTCAAGACCGTCGACGTCTCCATCACGCCGGACGCCGTCACCGCCCAGCAGATGCTGACCTCAGGCGAGGTCGACTACGCCACCGCGTTGCCGCTGGACACCCTTGACCAGCTCAAGGCGAACCCCGACTTCGAGGTCAAGGACTACCCCTCCCCGTTCGACTACGTCGCCCTCTTCAACACGACCCGGCCGCCGCTGGACGATCCGACCGTCCGCCAGGCGCTGTCGTACGCGATGCCCTACAAGGACATCATCGCGGTGGGAGCTCAGGGCTACGGCACCCAGAGCCGCGGCCCGGTCCCGCAGGGCATCTTCCCGTGGTCCGAAGACGTTCCGATGTACGAACAGGACCTCGACAAGGCCAAGCAGCTGTTGGCCGACTCAGGCCACGCGGACGGTTTCAAGCTCACGCTGACCTATGCCTCCGAGAACTCGTCCGAGGCGCGCTTCGTCCCGCTGATCAAGGACGCCTTCGCCAAGATCGGTGTCGACGTCGACGTCCGGGCACAGCTCTTCAACCAGCAGTGGGAGAAGGCCAAGGGCGACCCGACCAAGGCGCAGGACATCTTCGTCCTGTACTACTGGCCGACCTACAGCGACGCGGGTGCCGACAACCTCTACTCGCTGTTCCACTCCAGCGACGCGCCCTTCTTCAACCTCAGCTACTGGAAGAACGACAGCTACGACAAGCTGATCGACGAGGCAGGCACCCTGACCGGCAGCGACCGGGCAGCCGCGCAGGCGAAGTACGTCGAGGCCATGAAGCTGCTCTACGACCAGGCGCCGGGTGCGTTCCTGTACGACGCCCGCGGCATCTCGGTTGTCCCGAAGGGCCTGTCGATGGCGCCGTACAACGAGAACTACCCGTTCACGGTGTTCTTCGCGCCGGTCAAGCCGGCCTGACGTCCAGGGGCGCCCCGATCGGTTTTCGGGGCGCCCGGTACCCGCGGCTGAAAAGGTGTCTGCATGTTCAGCTACGTGACCCGTCGGGTCGGGACGTCGGTCGGAGTGCTCTTCGTCCTCACCCTCGTGACCTTCGTGCTGGCCCGTGTGGTGCCCAGCGACCCAGCGGTGGTCTACACGGGACCGAAAGCCCGGCCCGAGGAGCTCGCCCGGATCCGGGAGCAGCTGGGGCTCAACGACTCGCTGGTGGTCCAGTACTTCACCTACATGCGGGACCTGGTGACCGGTGACTGGGGGGACTCGCTGGCGACCAAGCAGCCGGTTCTGCAGGAGCTCGGGCATCGGCTGCCGCCGACGCTGGAGCTGATCTTCGCTGCGATGTTCCTCGCGACCATCGGTGGGGTGGCGCTGGGCGTGCTCGCGGCACGACGCCCGGGAAAGCTGCTGGACGGCGGCATCCGCGTGCTGGCGATCGGCGGGGTCTCGATGCCGGCGTTCTGGCTCGGCTTGCTGCTGCAGTTCCTCTTCGTCGGCAAGTTTGCGGCGCTGCCGGCGACGGGGGAGTTCAGCAACACCTTGAAGTACGAGAGCCCCATCACGCACGTGACCGGGTTTCCCTTGCTCGACACGATCCTGACCGGAAACTGGGTGGCGTTCTCAGACGGCTTCCAGCATCTGGTGCTCCCGGCGGTGACACTGGCGGCGTACCCACTGGGTCTCATCGCGCGGATGACCCGCGCCGCCATGCTCGACGCGCTCGGCCAGGACTACGTCTTCACGGCCCGCGCCTACGGGCTGCGCGAACGGCAGGTGCAGTGGGTTCTCGCGCTGCGCAACGCGCTGCCGCCCACCCTCACGATCACCGGGTTGGCGACGGCCTACGCGCTCACCGGCACGTTCTTCGTCGAGGTCGTCTTCAACTGGCCGGGCGTCGGGCAGTACGCCACGCAGGCGATGCTCGCTGTCGACTACCCGGTCATCATGGCGATCACCTTGCTGGGTGCCGGGGGATACCTCCTCACCAATCTCCTCGTCGACCTCGTGCAGGCCCGGATCGACCCGCGAGCGAGGGTCTGATGGCGACCGGCACCGCCCCCGCAACGGGTCGCGGCATACGTCGAACGGCTTCCGTTCTCCGCAAGGACCGACTCGCGTTCCTCGGGCTCGTCATCATCGGGGTCCTGGTCGTACTTGCGGTGTTCGGCTCCTGGATCGCGCCCTTCCCGGACCAGGGTGCGGGCGCCGCGAACGTGCCGGCACGAAACCTCGGACCCGGTGCCGCGCACTGGCTCGGAACCGACGCGTTGGGCCGCGACGTCCTCAGCCGCGTGATCATGGGCGCCCGTCCTGCCCTGTCGGTCTCGCTGTTCGTCGTGGCCGTGGCGGCGCTGGTGGGGGTGCCGCTCGGAGCGATCGCCGGGTATCGCGGCGGCTGGCTGGACGAGGCCTTGATGCGGGTCACCGAGGTCTTCCAGTCGTTCCCGCCGTTGCTGCTGGCCATGATCATGGTGGCGTTGCTCGGACCCGGTCTCACCAATGCCGGGATCGCGCTGTCGCTGTCGTGGTGGCCCTGGTATGCGCGTCTCCTGCGTGCCGAGGCGAGGTCCCTGCGGGAGCGACCGTACGTGACAGCCGCCGAGGCGATCGGTGTGCGCCCGTCGCGCATCTTGGTGCGCCACATCATCCGCAACAGCATGACCCCGATCCTGGTGCAGGCCACGGTCGACATCGGCACGGTGGTGCTGGCCGCCGGTTCGCTGGCGTTCATCGGACTCGGCGCCCAGCCGCCCTTCCCGGACTGGGGCCTCATGGTCGCCGAAGGTCGCGGTCAGATCCTCGGGCACTGGTGGATCTCGACGTTCCCCGGGCTGGCGATCTTCATCACCGTGCTGGCCTTCAACCTCGTCGGTGACGCGCTGCGTGACTGGTTCGACCCCCGGCAGGTGAAGCGATGACGGCACTGCTGTCGCTGCGTGACCTCGTGGTCGAGTTCGTTGACCGCGGTGAGGTGACCAACCGCCCGATCCGGGGTGTCGATCTCGAGCTCGGCCGGGGCGAGGTGCTGGGAGTTGTCGGCGAGACGGGTTGCGGCAAGACGCTGACGGGTCTGTCCGTGCTGGGGCTCCTGCCGAGCGGTGCCCGGACGACAGGACAGGTCGTCTTCGATGGCGTCGACCAGCTGACCTGCTCCGAGCGTGAGCGGGCGGCGCTCCGCGGCGACGCCGTCTCGATGGTCTTCCAGAATCCGGGGACTGCCTTCAACCCGGTGTTCACCATCGGTTCGCAGATGCGGAAGGTACTCCGCCGGCACCGGTCGGTCAGTCGCACCGAAGCGGCGGCCACGATCCGCACTCAGCTCGATCGCGTGGGCCTGCCGGATCCGGACCGGGTCGCTGCGGCATACCCGCACGAGCTCTCCGGCGGAATGCTGCAACGCGCGATGATCGCCACGGCGTTGCTCTGCGAACCCGAGCTGCTGGTGATGGACGAGCCGACCACGGCTCTCGACGTCACCATCGCGCAGCAGATCCTGCGGCTGATCCTCGAGCTGCAGGCCGACCTCGGGTTCAGTGTCCTGCTGATCACGCACAACCTCGAGGTCGTCAACGACGTCTGCGACCGGGTCGCGGTGCTGTATGCCGGCAGGGTGGTGGAGGCCGGACCGACCGCCGACGTTCTCGGTGCGCCCGCGCACCCCTACACGCGGGGGCTGCTGGGCGCGCTGCCGAGCCGTCGGGCGTCCGGTGAGTCGTTGGTGTCGATCCGGGGCAGCGTCCCCGGCAATCTCCTGGGCATCACGGGCTGCTCGTTCGCGGATCGATGCCCGTTCGTCGTCGACGACTGTCGCAGCCAGGACCCCACGTTGCTTCCGCTGACGCCGGTCCATGAAGTCGCTTGCATCCGGAGCGCGGAGCTGTGACCGCACTGCTGGAGGCTCGGGACATCGTGAAGACCTTTACGGTCAAGCGCATCGGTGGTCAAGGCTGTCGACGGCGTCAGCCTCGCTGTCGAAGCCGGGTCGTCGTTCGGACTGGTGGGCGAGTCCGGGTCGGGCAAGACCACATTGGCCCGTTGTCTGCTGAGGCTGACCAAGCCGACCAGGTGGCGCCGCCGTCTTCGACGGGGTTGACCTCGGCAGCTTGTCTGCCCGGAAGCTCCGGCATGCGCGCTCGCGGATGGGGGTTGTGTTCCAGAATCCGCTCCAGGCTCTGAATCCACGGATGCAGGTCTTCGACTCCGTCGCGGAACCACTCCGCACCCACACGAGGCTCAGCGGCGCCGAGCTCGACCGCGTGGTGCGTGAGGTGCTCGACGATGTCGGGTTGGCGGCGTCGTACAAGGATCGACTTCCGCACCAGCTCTCCGGTGGTCAGTGCCAACGTGTCGGTATCGCGCGTGCGTTGGCGACCAAACCCGACCTGCTCGTGCTGGACGAGCCGACCTCGGCATTGGACGTCTCCGTGCAGGCTCAGATCCTCAACCTGTTGCGTGAGCTGCGCGATCAGCAGCAGCTCACCTACCTCCTGATCTCGCACGACCTCGACGTCGTGCGCTACATGAGTGACCACGTGGCCGTGATGCACAACGGTCGGATCGTCGAGCAGGGACCGACCACGACGGTACTCACCAAACCGCAGGACGAGTACACCGCGATTCTTCTCGCCGCCAGCCCCGGCGCCGGCCGTGACGCGTTGATGGCCGCAGAGCCACGAGTGACTCGAACCGAGACAAGGAGCAACGGGTGACGGACACGGCGCAGCCACCAGCGCAGACCGATCCAGCCGGCGGAGGCCGCGATGCCGTGACCCTCGACAACTGGCAGGACCCGCCCTTCAACCGGTGGGGCCTGTCTCATGTGACCGAGCTCGTGACGACTGCCGTGGTCAGTCGGCACTCGCGGGCGCGGGCGACGTCGTTCGTCCGGCCCGAACCGTCGCCGTTGGTCCGCGACCTGGTTCCCGACGACTTCCTCGCTGAGACGTTCACGGAGGCCTTCCTCGTCATGCGCGGTGAGGAGGTGCTGGACGAGCGCTACCTCGAGGGCGCGCAGCCTACGGACCGGCATCTGCTGATGTCGGTGTCGAAGTCGCTGTGCGGCCTGCTGGTGGGGCGTCTGGTCGGGCAGTCACTGATCGATCCCGAGGCGACCATCTCGACGTACGTGCCCGAGCTGTCGGGTGGAGGCTATGGGGACGCGACGATCCAGCAGGTGCTCGACATGACCGCCTCCATCGACTACGTCGAGGACTACCACAACCCGGCGGCGCACGTACATCAGCAGGACCGCGTGGCCGGCTGGCGGCCCCGGTACGACGACGACCCGGCAGACACCTACGAGTTCTTGACCACGCTCGGACCGGCGGGCAGGCACGGCCTTGCTTTCCAGTACTGCTCCGCGTCGACGGACGTCCTGGCGTGGGTCGTGGAGCGCTGCACCGGGCAGCGGTACGCCGATGTGCTCGGGTCCGAGCTGTGGGCGCGCCTGGGTTGCGCGGACGACGCCGCGATCACGGTGGACAGCGGAGGTTTCGCTTTCGCCAACGGAGGTGTGACGTGTACCGCCCGCGACCTGGCCCTGGTCGGCAGGCTGGTGCTCGACGGCGGAGCGGCGGGAGGGGAACAGGTGGTGCCGCGGGCGTGGGTGGACGCCACCCTGGCCGGCGGTGACCCGGCGGTCGCGGCCGGGAGCATCTTCCAATCGATCCATGACGGCGGCAGCTACCGGAACCAATGGTGGATCACGGGCGACGAGAGAGGCAGCGTGTTCGGCACGGGTATTCACGGGCAGTACCTCTGGCTCGATCCCACGTCAGACGTGGTGATCGTCAAGTTCTCCTCGATGCCCGTCGCCGTCTCCGAAGAGTCCTCGCGCAAGCACGCGTCGGCGTTTCGCCGGTTGACCGAGGCTCTCGGCTGAGGACACACCCGTCGCCGGGGGACCACGCACGCGATTTCGTGACCGGCGGGGCTAAACGCTAAAGTGTGCGAGGCCCAACGGCACTGCGCTCGTAGCTCAACGGATAGAGCATCTGACTACGGATCAGAAGGTTGGGGGTTCGAATCCCTCCGAGCGCGCCAAACGTTGCACTTCAGTACACATGAGCGACAGAGACGGGGCGTTCGCCCGCGCCCGGGTCACCGCTCGACCGTCTCCAGGCCCGTCCTGCCAAGATGAGGTGTGCCTGATTGGTGGCGAACGAGGCTCAGCCGCGAGCTGATACGGCTCAGGAGCGACGGCCGTGCCGCGTTGCTCTGGTCGCTGCGGATCACGGTCGCCGCTGTCGCCAGCTATGTCGTGGGCACGATCTTCTTCCCGGGGACCCAACCCCTCCTCGCGCCGCTGACGGCGATGCTCGTCGTGCAGGTCACCCCGGTCTCGCTCCTCGCCAGCGGCATCGACCGGGTGGTGGCGGTGGTGGCCGGGGTCTTCGTTGCCGTGGCCTTCTCTGCGGGTCTCCCCCTCAGGTGGTGGAGTCTCGGGCTGCTCATCTTCGTCTCCATCACGATCGGCCAAGCGCTTCGCCTACGGGCGAACCTGATCGAAGTCGCGATCAGCGGCATGCTGGTGCTCGGTGTGGGCTCACTGGGCGCCGAGTCTGCCGCCTGGCAGCGCATCGCCGAGACCCTGGTCGGCGCCGCCGTCGGTGTAGCGGCGAATCTGTTGTTCCCTCCGAAAGTGGCCAGCGCAGATGCGGGTAAGGCCATCTACGGTCTGGCGGAATCGGTCGGCGCCCTGCTGCGTCGCGCTGCCGACGAGCTGAGTCATCACGCGGACGACCGCGCCCATGTGGGGCCCGCCGCCGAGGCCTGGCTAGGTGAGGCACGGCGGATCACGTACGACATCCCACCGATCGGCGCCGCCCTCGTCCAAGCGGAACAGGGGCGGCGGCTCAACGTCAGAGCCCTCGGTACTCCCGACGTGGGGCCAGGGCTGCGCCAAGGGCTCGAGGCACTCGAGCACTCGGCGGTCGCGCTCCGGGGAATGTTCCGGGCGATCGTCGACGCGACTCACGACGCAGAATGGCTGGAAGACGACAGAGCTCCAGACGTGGTTCTCGGTCTCGCTCAGACTCTTCGAGAGCTGGCCGTGGCCGTCGAAACCTTCGGCCAGTTGGTCCACGCTGAGGCTTCGACCGTCACACCTGACAGCGTCCCCAGCCCGCAGGACGTGCGCGCTGCACTCGAGGGCCTGCACGAGGCACGTGCTCGGCTCGAGGATCTCGTCCTGGCCGACTCGGACAGCGAGCTGCTCGTCCTCCATTCAGCGGTGCTGTCCACGGTGAACCGGCTGCTCCGTGAGATGGACCTCGCCGAACGGATCCGCCGACAGATCCGACAATTCCGCCCGGCACGCTCGCGGCTGCTCCCACCAGGCGCGTCAGCACCACCCAGACGGCCGTCCGCCCCGCCACCTCCCCTCGCTGACGCGGAGACCCAGCTGCTGCCGACGACTCCCGACAGGGCGCGGAACGAGCACGGCAAATAATCTGGTAGGGAAGGGACGTGTCCCCAGGGCTAGATAGCCGTGCGCAGGTCGGTGACCCTGAGGTTCCACCACGGATCACGTCCGGTGTACGCGATCAGCCTGGTCAGCTCGGTTTCCGAGGGAGACACCAGCACGGCCGGTGCGAATGCGGCGTCCTCCTGCTCGCCTCGGGCATCGTCTGAGACCACCACCTGTGCCACCTCCCACATGTAGCTCGTCAGGTCGGCCTCTGGAGCGAATCCGTGTCCTACCGCGCTCGCCAGATCCCACGAGTGGACGAACGCTTCCAGCGTATGCAGGGACAGCGCGAAAGCGGCCGGCAGCTCGAGCTCGCCGGTCAGCTGAACGATGCCCTCGACGCCGCGGCTGCTCCAGGCGTCACAGAGGCCGCCGCCACGGCGGCGTGGCGTTCGACGATCGTGCCGGCGACCGCAGGCACTGCGGCCCCCGGCGGCCTGCAGCAGTAGAGAATGGGTCCAGAGGATGTGGTCCATCAACTGGTCGACTGTGAACTCGCTGCAGGGGGTGGGACCGCATCGTTCGGCGCGGGAGTCGGGAACTGTGTCGACCACCTGCTGCAGGTGATCCACGGCGTGCTCGAAGGCCTCGTGCGGATTCATGGCAGGTTCCTTCCGTTCTGGGTGCGGGGTTGAGCGGGTCACGAGCGGCCGGCCCTTCGACTGCGATGGCGAGCTCAGCCAGCGCGCTGAGGTGGGCGTCCCAGCCACCCCGGTTCTGCTCGAGGTCGACGGGGTCGACGAAGCCGTGATGAGTGATCGACAGCCGGGTCTGGCTTCCCTGCGGCTCGAGCTCGAACGACACCGTGGTCACCAGTTCTTCGTCCATCGACCGCCAGGTGTGGACCAGTCGCGACCGGCGGCTCGATGACCTCGTAGAACCCCTCGATGCGGATGACCAGTTCCATGGCAGGCAACGAGATCTCCAGTCCCAGGCGCCCGCCGAGGCGAAGGTCCAGCTCTTCGACGGAGACGTCTGCGCCCTCCGGTCCGAACCACTTGGCATAGAGGTCAGGCTCGGTCAGCAGCCGGTAGACGGTCTCGGGACTTGCGTTGATGATTCGGTCGACTGCCAGGGACAGTTCGGTTGATGAACTCATGGGTTTTCGGCTCCTTCGATCTCTGCGGCGAGCGCGGCAAGACGGTCGACGCTTTGGGTCCACATGCGGCGGTAGCGATCGATCCAGTCGGTCGCCAGCAGGAGGCGCTCGGACTCCAGGCTCAGGATGTGACGACGGCCGTCGAGGCGCCGTGTGACGAGACCGGCCTCCTCCAGCACCTTGACGTGCTTCGTGATCCCCGCCGGTGACAGCGTCAGGTTCGAGCTCGCCTCCCCGATACTGAGCGAGCCCTGCTCGGCCAGCTGGGCCAAGATGGTGCGACGGGATTCGTCAGCGAGCGCGAGGAAGACCAGGTCGAAAGCACGGGCATCCCGCTGTGCGATTGGTTTACCATCTAGCGAATAATACGCCAGCTGGTGAACAATGGCAACGCAGTTGTCGGCCCTGGTGCCCTCGCTCGTAGCCTGGAGTCACCATGACGACGTTCACCGGCTTCCCGACCGAAGCGCTCGACTTCTACGACGACCTCGAGATGGACAACACGAAGAGCTTCTGGGCGGCTCACAAGGAGATGTACGACGGTTCGGTCAAGGCTCCGATGCTGGCGCTGACCGCTGCTCTGCAGGACGAGTTCGGCGAAGCAAAGGTCTTCCGTCCGTACCGGGACGTCCGCTTCGCCAAGGACAAGACGCCGTACAAGACCGCACAGGGAGCGTTCGTCGCGTCCGGCCCCTCCACCGGGTGGTACGTCCAGGTCTCGGCGGCCGGTGTCCGGGTCGGGGTCGGGTACTACGACGCTCCTTCGGACAGGTTGGCCCGCATCCGGGCGGCCATCGACGACGAGCGCACCGGGACCGAGTTCGCGCGGCTCGTCGCCGGCTTGGTCAGCAAGGGCTGGGAGCTCGGTGGCGAGGTCCTGAAGACGGCCCCGCGCGGCTACGACGCCACCTCATCCACGCATCGACCTGCTCCGACACAAGTCCGTGACACTGGGCCGGTCCTACGGCTTCGAGCCGATGATCCACACGCCGCAGCTGCTCACGCGCGTGCGCAAGGACTGGCGTCAGGGCCGGCCCTTCCTCGACTGGGTGAGCACGCACGCCGGCTGAGACACCGATCCGCACCCGGTCGCGGAAACGATGAGTTCTCCTCGACGCGGGCCAGTCCCGTCACGCAGAACGCACGCACCCTCACCGAAAGGAAGGAACTGCCATGTCCCGCCGCATCGTCGCATCCATGTACGTCAGCCTTGACGGCTACATCGACGAGCCAGGGGAGTGGTCGCTGCCGTTCTTCTCCGACCGGGCCGGTGAGTTCAAGTCCGAGGAGCTGTTCAAGTCCGACGCGTTGCTGCTCGGACGACTCACGTACGAAGGCTTCGCGCGTGCCTGGCCGAGCATGGCCGAGCTCGGTGAGTTCGCAGACAAGATGAACTCGATGCCCAAGTATGTCGCGTCTCGCACGCTCACCCAGGACGACGCGACGTGGAACGCCACGATCATGACTGGTGACGTCGTCGACGCCGTGACCGAGCTCAAGCTGACGGACGGTGGCGATCTGCTGATCGGCGGAAGCGGACAGCTCGTCGACACGCTGACCAACGCCGGGCTCATCGACGAGTACAAGCTGATGCTGCACCCGATCGTCCTCGGGAACGGACGCAAACGGCTGTTTGCGAACGCTCGGCGCGTCACGCTCGAGAAGACTGCGATCACCAACCTTCCCAACGGCGTCACCGTTCAGCACTACGTCCCGCTGAAGGCCTGAAATCCCTGGTCGCGGGCCTCCGGTACGCCAGACTGGCGAGGTGAGTCCGACACGCACGTACGGCGCCAGCGCCCCAGACCCAGGCCGGTGTCTCGGCTGTCGGACGCTACCGCTGGGGCGCGCGGGCTCGTGATCGCAGCGGTCGGACTTGCCGTCGTACTTCCGCCGTTTGCGGCGAGCAACGGCGGGCTGGGGAGGGGCATCGCGGAGCCGGTCGTGGCGGCGGTGATCCTCGCGTGCTCGATCCTGAGTGTCGAGGCCGGCTGGCGGGTCGAGGGGCGCACCCGCGTCGAGCAACGGCCACACAAGGCACTGTCGGTCTGGGCGTTCGCCGTCGTCCTGGCGATCCATCCGGCGTGGTTGCTGATCGTGGTCCCGGTCACCTACGCACACGTGTACTGGCGCGGCCTTCGTCCGCCGGTCTGGAAGTGGGTGGGGTCTGCTGCCTTCGTCACGTTGTCGGCGTTGGCGGCCTCCGAGGCGCTCAGACTCGACCCGACCGTCGTGTCCATCGACGCCGACCGTCAAGCGTTGATTCCCTTGCTGGTCTCGATTCTCGCCTTCCTGATGGTGGAGTTCGTGCTGTTCGGCGTCGTCGCGACGATCAACCATCCGGAGCAGGAGGTGTGGCTGCGCGCCACGCTTGTCCGCCTCGGTCTTCTACCTCACCGAGTTCGGGCTGTTGTGCGTCGGTGCGCTGTCGGTGCTGGTCCTGTCGCACTCGCCCTGGCTCGGGCTCTTCTTCGTCCCTGTCTTCGGTTTCGTGCAGCAGGCCGTCGTGTTCGAGCCACTTCGGATCGAGGCCACCACCGACACGAAGACCGGGCTGCTCAGGTATGAGGCCTGGCGTTCGCTGAGTGCGCTCGAACGGGAACGCATGGAACGAGAGGGCAGCCCCTGGGCAGTCCTGTTCGTCGACCTGGATCACTTCGGTGAGTACAACGAGACCCACGGGCACCTCGGAGGCGACGAGGCGCTGGTCCGGACCGCAGACGTCCTCCGGCAGAACATTCGCAAGCCGGATCTGGTGTGCCGCTTCGGTGGAGAGGAGTTCGCCGTTCTGCTGGTCGAGGCCAGTCGGACCGAGGCGGAACGGGTTGCCGAGCGCCTCCGGGTGGCCATCGGCGCCATGTCCGGACCTCCGCTCACCGTCAGCGTCGGAGTGGCGGCCGCCGATTCGTCGGCCAACGGGCCTATCGAGCTGGCCGAGGCGCTCGCCTGGGCCGACCGGGCGTTGTACGACGCCAAGCGGAGTGGTCGCAACACGGTCGTCTCCCGGGACGTGGCGCCCCAGCAGACCAGCTGAAGCGCTCGACGGACCGGGGAACATCTCAGCCGCGGGTGCTGTTGCAGAGAAGGTGAGGCCGACATGAAGGTCTCCGTCGTAGTCGCGGCTCGTGGCCGCACCCCGTACGACGATCAGGAGTATTGCCCGCATGACCACGACCGAACTGACCATGGACACCTTCAAGGAGACCGTCGAGGCTGACGGCATCGTGCTGATCGACTTCTGGGCCGCGTGGTGCGGGCCGTGCCGTCAGTTCGGTCCGATCTTCGAGTCGGCATCCGAGGCTCACCCCGACATCACGTTCAAGAAGGTCGACACCGAGGCCGAGCAGGAGCTCGCCGGCGGACTGGGAATCAGCTCGATCCCCACGCTGATGGCTTTCCGCGACGGCATCCTGCTGTTTGCTCAGCCGGGCGCCCTGCCGGCACCGGCCCTCGAGCAGGTCATCGCGGCCGTGCGCGAGGCCGACATGGACGACATCCGCGCGAAGATCGCAGCGCAGCAGTCCTCCACCTGACCTTCGGGATGTGACCGGCAGCGGTCAACGGATCCGGCTGGCGTGGATCGAGATCGCGGTGGGCGGTCGCCCTGGTTCTGCCGCTTCCGGATCGTATTCGGCCGCGAGCAGCGCCAGGTCGTCGTTGAGGTCGCCGCCGGTCTTGGCCCGGAGTCGGGTCAGGATTCCTTGCAGGCCGGCCCCGAGGCTGCCCCGGTGAAGCGGCCGCGCGGTCTCCATCAGGTCGGCGTAATCGCCGTTGGGATCCCGAGCCTCGATCAGACCGTCGGTGTACAGCAGCAAGCGGTCACCTTTGACGAGCTCGATCTGGCTGGGCTCCGGTCGAGCGCCCAGCCCCAGCGGCGGACAGGGCTCGCACTCCAGCTCGGTCAGCTTCCCGTCGCGCGCGAGCAGCGGTGCCGGGTGCCCACAGCTCACGAGTGAGCACATGCCGTCGGAGGAGATCTCGACCATGACCGCGGTGACGAAGTCCTCCTCGCCCAGATAGGGAAGCAAGCGGGCCTCGAGCTGGCGCGCCAGCCACGCCAGGTTGCGAGACTCGACCGCGGCGGAGCGGAAGAAGCCCAGCACGACCGTGGCCAGTCGAACGGCCTCGAGCCCCTTGCCCCGCACGTCCCCGACCAGCATGCGAACCGTGCCCTCAGCGGCCACCACCTCGTAGAGGTCCCCGCCCACGAGCGCCTCTCGGGCGGCGCTGACGTAGCTTCCCGCCAGTCGAACGGGTCCCACCCGTGGCGGTACAGGCGCCAGGATGGCGTGCTGGGCCGTCTCGGCAATCCGCGTGATGCGTGCGAGCTGTCCGGTCTGCAGGTCGAACTGTCGCGCCCGTTCGACGGCCAGCGCGGCCCGTCCCGCCAGCTCGGTCGCGAGCATCAGGTCGTCCTCGTCGTAGTGACGCCCGGACTCCGCGTACAGCAGCGTGATGACGCCGAACGTCCCGTTCGGTCCGGACAGCGGGACCATGAGCGCACTGACGAACCCCAAGGCCCGGCTCACATCGCGTTGCTGCTCCGTGGCGGCAGCGAGCATCTCGTCGCTGATCTCGGGAATCAGCTCGGGAGTTCCTGAACGGATCACGCGGGCCACTGCGGTGTCGGCCTGGAGATCGGTCGGGTACAGCCGCTGCCAGGCTCTGGCGAAGTCGACCTTTTCGGGATCGACGTGTGCGAGCGCGACGTTCGCCAGCCGGTCCCCGTCGACGGTCTGGATGTTGCACCAATCCGCCAGCCTGGGCACCAGCAGGTCGGCCAGGTTGGCCAGTGTCGATCGAGCGTCGAGGCTCACTGCGAAGACGGCGGACGCGTCCGCGAGGAACTGCAAGGTCTCAGCCTTCTGCTTCGACTCGGCCAGTGCTCGGGCACGATCCATCGCCTGAGCACATGCATCGGCAAGGCTCGCCAGGAAGGACAGCTCACCCTGGTCGCTCAGGTCGCGGTACAACGGGAACGTCAACGCGAGTACGCCGGTACAGCGGTCGTCGATCGTCAGCGGCATGCAGGCGACGGACACGTCCTGCAGGGGAACCTCTGACAGCCCGGTGTAGCGCTGCGCCATCTCGCCGCTGCCGCGCAGAATCACGGGCGAGGCCTCGCGCACCGCCTCACAGATGGGCAGGTCGGCATCCAGTGGGACACCCGCCCCCACAGATCCTGCCGGACGGCGTTGGCGCCACGGAGCCGGATGGCGACGAGTTCCTTTCCCTCGAGGACGTAGAGGGCTGCGAACTGTGCGCCGAAGGCGTCGGCGGCGTGTCCGACCATGACCTCGGCGATGTCATCGGCCTCCGACACCCCCGTGAGCTCTGCCGTCAGCTGTTGCAGGTGCGCAAGACGCGACGCGAGTGCTTCGGCCTCGGCCTGCGCGGCCGACACCTGGTCGAGCTCGCGCAAGAGGTGCTGCTCGAACGTCTCCGGAGGTTTCGCGGGTACCCCGGAGATGATGCTGCGCAGCTGGTCGGCGATGGCTTCGACGTACCAGCGACGGAAGGCGCGGTGCTGCGGCGGTGTCTCCAGGGTCAGGATCCGGGCACTCCGTGCGTAGGCGTCTGCCTGGTCGAGGGCGCGCAGGTAGGCCTCCCCGGCCTCGGCCGCCGCAATGGGCAGCCGGAGCGTCAGTGTCGTGCGCTCGTCGCCGCGGGCCGCCGCCGCCAGCGCCTGTGCCTTGATGGCCTGCCGTGCGATCGCGAAGCGGCTCAGCAGCGTCTCGACCATGCTGGCCATGTCGGCGGGTAGCTGGGCCGACTCTCCCGATGAGGCGCCGGTGGCGGCGAGGGCGAACTCGCGACCGAGGTTGTCCATGTGCTCCTTGGCGGCGAGCAACAGGTCGGTCGGGACGTCCCCGAGACGGACGGTGAACCGCTCGTCGACGAGGTGGTCGACGCCGCCGGTCGCGAAGATCTCACCTCTGAGCTCGGGGTCGGTTCGGGTGCCGACGCCCGGTACCTGTGGTCGAGCCGCGCCGTTGGGCGCAGGCAGCACGCACCACACGATCTTGCCCCCGTCTGTGCGGTCGACACCGAGATCTCGTGAGAGCCCCGCCACGAGGGCCAGGCCCCGGCCGGTCATGGATCCCTGGCTGGCGATGGGCCGCACCGGAGTCACCGAGCTGCCGTCCTCGACCTCGATGCGCACGGTGGAGCCCATCGGATGGAGCCGCACCACGATGCTCGTCCCGGCGTGGAGTACGGCGTTGGTGACCAGCTCGCTGGTCACCAGCTCGGCATCCTCCACCACGTCGGACGGCAGCAGGTCACGAAGATGCGTGGCGACGAAGTGGCGTGCTTGGGGCACCGCGTCCGCGTCACTTTCGAGCCGCAGTTCGTGGTTCACGGGCACATTGTCGTCTCCTCGGGCGAGATACGCGCCCCGAACCACCAAAGGGTGGCTGTGAGTTCAGAAACGATTACACAACGTCAGTTCTCGTGCGTGGGCGCCACGCGACGAGGATCGCGCCGACCAAGCCACCCAAGCACCCCAGCGCCTCGTCTCCCGAGGGTGTCGGTGTACGCCGTGTCGAGCTCGGTCCCGTGTCGGATGAACGTGTACCACTCGGCCAGCTCCCACGCGACCGCGAGCAGCGCCCCAACCCCGGTGATCGTGAGTACGAGCCACCAACGCGGCAGCACGGGACCGCGCACGATGAGCAGCCCGAAGCCTGCGCAGAGCAATCCCCAGTTCGCGAAGTGGTTCGCGTCGTCCCACCAGACGACGCTGTCGTAGAGATTCAGGGTGTTGCCGGTGACGTCGATGAGAAACGGCGCCATGATCAGCGCGAACGCGGCCCACGGGACCGAAACCTCCGGTCTGCCGCGACGGCGACGCACCGCCCACCACACTCCAGGGGTCACCAGCATGAGGATGGGGTAGGCAACCAGCCGTGCGCCAAAGGCTTTCCCCTCGAACTGGTCGAGCCCGGGGACGAACGTCGCCACGGCCAGCTGCAGGGTGGTCGCGGAGAAGATGAGGACGGTCCAGAACTTGCCGGTCATGGGGATTCCTGTCGGTCGCTCGGAGGCGTGGAGGCAGCGCTGGGGTGATGGCCGGTTTGGGAAGTGGATAAGGTCGCGGATGTTATCGCAGGAGCAGCGAGAGGTGGGCCGATGAGCGGTGCGAGCGCAGATGTCGGATCGGAATGACAGGCGCCGACCACACGGTCCGGCCGCAGGACGACCTGTTCCGCCACGTCAACGGTGGCTGGCTGGAGACAGTCGAGATCCCGGCCGACCTCTCGACGGCCGGCGCGTTCGTCGACCTGGTGCTCGACGCCGAGCGGCAGGTCGGGGACATCCTGGTCGAGGCCGCGGAACTCAGCGGCGAAGGCCGGGTCGCACAGGGGTCCAACCGAGCAGAAGCTCGGCGACCTCTATGCCAGCTTCATGGACGAGGACCGCGTCGAACGCCAGGGCATCGCAGCCGCTCGTCGACGACCTGGCTGCGATCGATGCGGTGACTGATCGCAGCGGGCTGATGCGACTGTTGGGGCGGCTTGCGCGGCACGGCGTGGGCGGCGTCGTTGCCGGCCACGTGGCCACCGATGATCGAGCCTCGGACCGCTATGTCGTCAAGATCTTCCAGGACGGGATCGGGCTCCCCGACGAGTCCTACTACCGCGAGGACTCGTTCGCCGAGCTGCGAGCGAAGTACCTCGACCACGTGACCGCCATGCTCGTGCTGCTCGGTCGGGGTGATGAGCGCTCGGCGGACGAGGCACGCCGCATCATGGCGCTCGAGACGCGGCTCGCGTCCGGCCACTGGGACCGGGTGGCCAGTCGTGACGTGGTCAAGACCTACAACCTGATGTCCCGGGCTGAGCTCCGTACCGCCGCGCCGGGGGTCGACTGGGACGCCTGGGTCGAAGGGATGGGGGCTCCGGAGATCGCGTTCGATGAGGTCGTCGTTCGTCAGCCGAGCTACCTGACGACGGTGGGCCAGGTACTCAGCGAGGTACCACTCGAGGACTGGCAGGCCTGGCTGCGCTGGCAGCTGGTGCGGACGTATGCGCCGTACCTCTCGACGGCGTTCGTGCGCGAGAACTTCGACTTCTACTCGCGCACGCTCGCCGGCTCCCAGGAGCTGCGCGAGCGGTGGAAGCGCGCGGCCTCGTTGGTGGGTATCGCGCTGGGCGAGGCGCTTGGACAGGAGTACGTCGCTCGACACTTCCCGCCCGAGTCCAAAGCGGCGATGGTCAGGCTCGTCGACAACCTCGTGGAGGCCTACCGGCGCGACATCGAGAAGCTGGACTGGATGATGCCGCAGACGCGTGCGGCGGCGTTGCAGAAGCTCGGCACCTTCCGGCCGAAGATCGGCTACCCCGACAAGTGGCGCGACTACGGCACGCTCGAGATCGACCGCACCGACCTGGTCGGAAACGTGCGCAGAGCACTGGCCTTCGAGACGGATCGTCAGCTGGCGAAGGTCGGGCAGCCGGTCGACCGCGACGAGTGGCTGCTGACGCCGCAGACCGTCAACGCCTATTACAACCCGGGCACGAACGAGATCTGCTTCCCAGCCGCGATCCTGCGGCCACCGTTCTTCGACATCGACGCCGACGCGGCCGACAACTACGGCGGCATCGGCGCCGTCATCGGCCATGAGATCGGCCACGGCTTCGACGACCAGGGCTCGCAGTACGACAGCGCCGGCAACCTCGTGAACTGGTGGACCGAGGACGATCGCGCGCACTTCACCGCCCGAGCCGACAAGCTCATCGCGCAGTACGACGTCTTCGAACCACGCGGGCTCCCTGGTCACACGGTCAACGGCGCCATGACCGTGGGCGAGAACCTCGGCGACCTGGGCGGCCTGACCGTCGCGCTGCAGGCGTACGAGATCAGCCTGGACGGCGCCGATCCTCCCGTGATCGACGGCTTGACCGGACGGCAGCGCCTCTTCACCAACTGGGCCAAGGTATGGCGGACGAAGCGGCGGGCAGAGCTCGAGCTCCAACTGCTCACGGTCGACGTGCATTCACCGCCGGAGTTCCGGGCCAACATCGTGCGGAACCTCGACGAGTTCCACGAGGCCTTCGACACCCGGGCCGGCGACGGCCTCTGGCTCGAACCGGACGAACGCGTCCGGATCTGGTGACTGGGCCGGGATCCACGGCGGCAACGCCGCCGGGTCGGGCCGTTGCGACGTCGGTCGACCGACAGAATGGGCGGGTGCCCGACAGCAAGGACGTCAACCTCACGCTCGACCTTGCGCTCCGGATCGGCGAGGTCCTGCTCTCGTGCGGCGCCGGCGCTGCCGACGTGACCGCAACGATGTTGTCGGTCACCTCCGCGTGCGGACTGCGGAACTGCGAGGTCGATGTGACGTTCACATCGCTGTCGCTGGGGTACGCGGGGGCTTCGGACGACCTGACGCAGACCAAGATCCGGTCGGTCCGGCACCGCACGACCGACTACCGGACACTCACCGCTGCCGACCATCTCGTCCGGGCGCTGGTCGTCGGTGAGATCGACCGTGACGAGGCGCGGACCCAGCTGGTGTCCATCACCTCATCGGGCCATCCCTACCCCCGGTGGGCGGTCACGATCGGCTGGGGAACGATGGCGGTCGGCGCGAGCCTGTTCCTCGGCGGCGACTGGATCGTGGCGGTCATCGCGTTCGTGATGGCAGCCACGATCGACATCATGCAACGCGCGATGTCGCGGCGACGGCTCCCTGCGTTCTACCAACAGGTCGCCGGCGGGCTGCTCGCGACGCTGGTTGCGGTCGCGGTGTTCGCGATGGACCTCCCGGTCAACCCTTCGTTGGTCGTGACGGTGGGCATCATCATGCTCCTGGCCGGTATCGCGTTCGTGGGTGCCGTCCAGGATGCGCTCACCGGGTTCTACGTCACCTCTGGTGCTCGCGGACTGGAAGCCCTGCTGCTCACCGGCGGCATCGCCGCAGGCGTCAGCGGCGGTCTGGCGGTGGCGGACAAGTTCGGGGTCGACATCGCCCTCAACCCGTTCTCCGCCAGCTGGCACGGACTGCCGATCGCCCTTGCTGGTTCGGCGATCACGGCGGCTGCGTTCGCGTTCGCGTCGTACGCGCCCCTGCGAGCACTGGCGCCGATCGCGCTCGTGGGCATGCTGGGCCAGCTCTTCTATCGCTTCATGGTGCTGGAAGGGTTCGGCCTCGCCTGGGCCTCGGCGGTCGCCGCCGTGGTGATCGGAGTCGTTGCGTACTCGGTCGGCGGACGCTTCCAGGTGCCGTCGCTGGTCGTGGTGGTCGCCAGCATCACGCCGTTGCTGCCCGGGCTGTCGATCTACAAGGGTCTCTACTTGTTGGCGGGAGGCATCAACGGCGGGCTGGCCAGTATCGCGACCGCACTGGCGATCGCGGTCGCCCTGGCCTCAGGGGTCATCCTCGGTGAGTACCTGGCGCAGCCCCTGAAGCGGGAAGCGCGCCGGCTCGAAGCGAGGCTCGCCGGTCCGCGGCTGGTCGGGCCCTGGCGCCCGCGCTCGCCACAGCGCGTACGCCGGGAGCGTCCGTCGCGCCAGCGGGACGACTCCACCTGAGCGCGACGTCGGTCGCGAAGGTGCCCGTGCATCGGCGGGGTGGCTGTGTCCGAGCGCGCTCGGGTGATACACATCGTCCACGTTCATCCCTGCTCGTGGCGGGGGCGAACCTTTCGGACGCCAGGCGGCGATCCGTTTCGGACCGTCGCTGAGACGAAGGAGCCGACCTTGTCCATGCCACCCCCTCCTCACGACCCGAACGAGCCGGAGCCGACGCAGCCAGACCAGGGCGCGAACGGGCCGGGTGACCAGCCGCCCCCGCAACAGCCGTATCAACAGCCCTATGGCCAGCAGCCCTATCCGCAGTACCCAGCAGGTCAGCAGCCCTATGGACAGCAGCCCTACCCGCAGCAGCCCTACCCGCAGCAGCCGTACGGTCAGCAGCCCTTCGAGCCCAAGCCGGACAGCAACCTCGTGTGGGGCATCCTCACCACTGTGCTGTGCTGCCTCCCGTTCGGCGTCGTGTCGATCGTGTATGCCGCCAAGGTCGACGGGTTGTGGCGTGGCGGTGACATCGGAGGCGCCCGCGAGGCCGCCGACAAGGCGAAGAACTGGGCGATCGCCTCCGCGCGTCGCCGGCGTGGTCATCGGAGGGATCTATTTCGCGGTGTTCGCATCGGGGAGATGACACCGCGCCCATGAGAGCGACCACGGCGGCGTCTCCGCCGGTGCTGCCACGCGTCACGCCCGGTGTGGACCGGCCGTGGCGGGCACCGGTCGTGGGGCTGGTCGGCGTCTGGGTGGGTGCGCTGGGCTTGCTGGTCCGCGATCCACACCACGCGTCCGCGTGGGGCGTCTGCCCCGTCAACGCGCTGACCGGCGGTTTCTGTCCTGGCTGTGGGAGCCTGCGCGGAATGCGTGACCTCCTCGTCGGCCATCCGGTCGAGGCGGTCGGCCACAACCTGTTGCTCGTTCCTGCCCTCGTCTGGCTGGGGTGGTGGTGGGTCCGGGTCACCGCGGCGGCGGCCGGGCGCGACGTAGCCGGGCCGCCCTCGTCTGCGAGGTTCTGCTACGGCCTCCTGGTCGTGCTGGCGGCATTCACGGTGGCGAGAAATCTCCCGGGTAGCCCCCTGGCTCCCTAGCCCCGCCGACCGCCCAAGATCTCGAGAGGCTCGATCACCGGGGGCGGCTGGTCACTGCTTCTTCTTGGCCTGCCGGTCGGCACGGCGCTTCTCGGCCCGCTGCCGCTTCTCGTCGGCATCCAGCTTCTCTGCCAACTCCGGGGTCGGTGCCTTGCCGCCGTACGAGCGTGGCATCCACCAGGCGCCCTCCTCGTGGTCGGGGTAGGCCTTGATGGTCTGCTCGAGGAGGCCTGACATCTGGGTGCGCAGGTACTGCGTCTCGGCAGCCGCGTTCTTGCCGGACACGTCGATGGGCTCGCCGACCGACAGAGCGATGGTCTTGCCCCGCGAGAAGTCACGGGGGTGATCCTTGGTGTAGATCCGCTGCGTGCCCCACAGGACGACCGGAATGATCGGGACGTCGCCTGCTGCCGCCATCCGCACCGCGCCGGTCTTGAACTCCTTGAGCTCGAAGCTGCGACTGATCGTGGCCTCGGGGAAGATGCCGACGATCTCGCCGTCCGCCAGGTACTTCAGGCCGACCTCGTACGACTGGATCCCGTCGGCGCGATCGACCTCGATGTGGTGCAGCGAACGCATGAGCGGGCCGGTGAGCTTGTGGTCGAAGAGCTCGCGCTTGGCCATGAACCGGACCAGCCGCTTCGAGGGCTGAGCTGCGAAGCCGCCGAAGATGAAGTCGACGTAGCTGATGTGGTTGAACGCGAGCACGGCGCCGCCGGATGTGGGGATGTGTTCGCTTCCGGTGATCTGGAACTTCAGACCGAGGGCCTTGAACGCCGCCTTCGCCGTCAGGATGACCGGCGGGTACGTGATGTCTCGCACGCGGCTCACCGTAACCTAACTGGCAGGGGAGCCACAGGAGGTCATCGATGTTCGTGGTGCTGGGCGAGGCCTTGCTCGACATGGTGCAGCCCGAGCCAGGGACGACCTACGTTGCCCGACCGGGCGGCGGCCCGTTCAACATCGCGGTCGGGCTGCGACGGTTGGGGCATCCGACTGCCCTGATGGCGCGGCTGTCGACCGGCGCGTTGGGCGCGGTCGTCCGCGACCACGCGACCGCCAACGACCTCGACCTGAGCGCCTGCGTCGAGACCTCGGACCAGACGACGTTGGCCTTCGCGTCCCTCGACGAGGCCGGCCGTGCGTCGTACGATTTCTATGTGGTGGGCACGGCCGACTGGGGGTGGACACCCGACGAGTTGCTGCGACTCCCCGCCGATACCCGGGTCGTCCACACCGGGTCGCTGGCGACGGCGCTGGCTCCCGGGGCGGATGCCGTGCTCGACCGGATGGAACGCTTGCATGGTTCCGGGGGCTGTCTGATCAGCTTCGACCCGAACGTGCGACCCGCGCTGGCCGGACCTCGCGACGGGGCTGTAAGACGGGTGGAGCGCTTCGTGACGGCCTCCCATGTCGTCAAGGCCAGCGACGAAGACCTGGGGTGGCTGTATCCCGGGGTTGACCCGCTCGAGGTGGCCCGGCAGTGGGCTGCGCACGGCCCTCGCTTGGTCGTCGTGACGCGCGGCGCGGAGGGGTGCCTGGCTGTGCGACGGATGGGTTCGGTGCTCGAACGCCCGAGCCTCTCCGTCGCGGTGGTCGACACCATCGGAGCCGGAGACTCGTTCGAGTCCGGTCTGCTGTCGGGTCTCGCCGACGTGAGTGCATTCGACCCGGAAGCGGTGTCGGCGCTGTCGGACGAGGCGGTGGTGGGCGTACTCGATCGGGCGGTCCTGACCTCCGCGATGACGTGTGGACGGCCGGGCGCTGATCCGCCGACGCGCGCGGAACTCGACGCCCGCCTCGCCGGCGGCCGGCCGGGGTGAGTCGCGGGATCAGTCCTCGTCGAAGACAGTGCTGAGGCTGATCCGTCGGTAAGGCGACTCGCAGGGCGGCCCGGCCGAGATGAGCAGCTCGCGCTCGTCGAGGTCCATCACCACCGATGCCGCGGAGAGGGACTTGAGGTCGTCGGGGTCGTTGTCGTTGACGTGCCGACAGATCGCGTAGGGGTGGCCGAGATGGTCCTGGAGTGCCGCGATGACGTCGTCGACCAAGACCTTGCGGTCCGCGGCACGTGCTGCCAGCAGCTGCCGGATGCGGTGATCGCGGAACAACGAGGACCCGCCGGTGTCGTAGATCGCGTCGACGACCGGCACGGAGGAGACGAAGTGGTTGGCATGACTGACGATGCCGTCCTCGGCGAGCACCCGGCCCACTGCCCCGGGCGCCACCTCGAAGTCGAGTGCGGTGCCGCCGGCCGCGCCGATGAGCAGGTTGATCGAGGCGCTGCGGGGGAGCGCGGTGACACGGAGGGACGCGGCCAGTCCGTCCGGCTCGTCCAGGACCCGGCGGATGAGGACGTGGTAGGGCACACCACCCGGCAGCCCGTCGCGGTCGCAGTGCAGCAGATTGACGCAGACGCCGACGCCGACAGAGTTCAGGCCGGTCTTGGCGAGCATGCCGGCCTCGGCCAGCGTCACGATCTCGTGGCCGCGTTCGTCGCGGGTGGCGAGGATGATCGTGTAGGGCTGCTGGGCCGGGTGCCAGTCCCAGTTCTGCGCGATCAAGGTGTTGCCGGTCGCCGTGTGCTCGGGCAGGACACCCACGGCCGTGCACTCGGTGATGCGGAGTCCCTCGGGCAGCATCAGCTCGGTGCGGGCGTTGAGTGCGTAGATGTCCCCGGTCGCCACCCCCGCTGCTTCGGCAACCGCATCGAGGGTGGCGGCGATGCGGGGCGTGTAGGCGCGGGTGGTCTCAGCGAACTGCTCACCGAGACGGGTCACGGTGGGCGCGTCGAGCCCGACGGCGTCGAACTTGCCGCGGTAGTCCTCGAGGTTGCCGTGGATCAGGTCGGCTGCCTGGCGCCCGTACGACGCTCCGATCTCGGTCGGGTCGCCGGTCGCACGGATGAGCGGAAACGTCATACGTCTGAGCCTAACGTCGTCCTGGAATCCCCGCCCTCACGGTTTGGTGGCTTGGACGATCGCGGAATGCACGCCGTCGCCGTGGTCGGCGGTGGTGGTGATCGTGATGGCGCTGAAGCCGGCGGCCTCGAGCAGGTCGCGGTACTCGCTGATCGTGGGACAGCCGGCATGGCAGCCGACGCGGTGCTCTGTCGCGGCGCGGTCCTCCGGCGGGATCGAGCCGTCGCTCACCACGTCACTGATGCCGATCCGTCCGGCAGGTCGAAGGACACGGAACATCTCGAAGATCACGGCGCGCCGATCACTGGAAAGGTTGATCACGCAGTTGGAGATCACGACGTCCACCGCCTGCTCGCTCAACGGAATCGTCTCGATGCGGCCGTGCAGGAACTCGACGTTGGTCACCCCCGCCTGCTCGGCGTGCTGGCGGCCAAGGCGGATCATGTCGGCGCTGGCGTCGAGGCCGTACACGTGTCCCTCGGGACCGACGCGTTCGGCGGACAGCAGGACGTCGATGCCGCCGCCGGACCCCAGGTCCAGGACGGTCTCGCCGGGGCGAAGCGCGGCCACTGCGAGGGGGTTGCCACAGCCGAGGCTGGCGCCGACGGCCCCGGGTGGTAGCTGGTCGAGCACGCTGTACCCGGCGGCGCCGAAGTCGCCCGCGTCGAACGCATCGGGGGCGCAGTCGGTGATGGTGGGCGCCCCGGCCAGGGCGCTACGCGCCAGCTCGGAGTAGTGCTCGATGATCTCGTCGTGGTTCACGGGGTCTCCTCTGTCTCCTCAGTTGCCGACGGGAACCGCCGGCAGGGGGCTGCCCATCACCACGTCCGCGGCCGAAGGGAAGCAGCTGACGCAGGCGTCGTTGATGCGGTACAGGCTGGTGGCGCCTCGGCGCTCCACGAGCACGAAGCCGACATCGGACAGGATCTTCAGATGATGGGAGACCGTGGACTGGCCGACCCCGGAAGCGCTCACGATCTCGCCGACGGACATGGCCCGCCCGCCTCGGGCGAGCAGCGTCACGATCTGGATCCGAGTGGCGTCTGCCAGGGCCTTGAACCAGCTGGCGTACTCCGCCGCGGTCTCGCGGTCGAGTGGTGCTACTCGCTCTTTCATCGATCATCGACGATAGTCGATAAACAAGGGACTTGGCAAGAGCCGCCTGTCCCGCCGCTGATCGAGCCTGTCGAGATCAACGCCCCGACACCGTCACCACCCAGCGCAGGAACGGCCGCCCGGACCTACGCTGTCGGGCATGGCGTCTGAGGTGGCCCGGCAATCAGGCCACGACCCGTACGACGTGGCCGCGACGGCGGCCGAAGACCTCCGGCGCAACGGTCTTGGCGATCACGACGTGTTGCTGGTGCTCGGCTCCGGCTGGGTCCGCGCCGCCGACCCGTTCGGCAAGCCGTCGGCCGTCATACCGATGAGAGAGGTCGCCGGCTTCGTGCCGCCCACGGCGGAGGGGCACGGCTCGGACATCGCGTCGTACGACGTCGGCGGCCAGCGGGTCCTCGTCCTGACCGGCCGGACCCATCTCTACGAACGACTCGGCGTCGCCGCCGTCGTGCACGGCACCCGGACCGCAGCCGCGCTCGGCTGTCGCACCGCGATCTTCACCAACGCCAACGGAGCATTCCGCGCCGACTGGGAACCCGGCACCTGCATGCTCGTGCGCGACCACCTCAACCTGACCGCGACCTCGCCCCTGGTCGGCCCGCGCTTCGTCGACCTCACCGACGCGTACTCGCTCCGCCTGCGGGAGCTCGCCCAAGCCATCAACCCGGCCTTCGTCGAGGGCGTGTACGCCATGCTGCCCGGACCTCACTACGAGACGCGGGCCGAGGGTAGCGCGTTGAAAAAGCTCGGGGCAGATGCGGTCGGCATGTCGACCGTCCTCGAGGTCATCGCCGCGCGCGAGCTGGGCATGGAGGTCCTGACGCTCTCGATGGTGACGGTCACCGAGGGCCTCGACGAGGGCATCGATCCCAGCGCCGTCGTCGAGGTGGCAGCACGGGCCGCGGCAGGACTAGGTTCCACCCTGGGAAGAATCATCGAGGCAGCCGGAGGAACGCCATGACCATCGACAGTTCGGCTGCGCCGACCGCCTCGACGTTCGCCATCGAGCGCAACGGCATCAACGTGATCGACGAGAGCGAACGCAAGGGCCACCCACGCGACCTCTTCTGGCCGTGGTGCGCCGCAAACATCTCGGTCTTCGGCGTCTCCTACGGATCCTTCGTGCTCGGCTTCGGGCTCAGCGCCTGGCAGGGCATCGTGGCCGGCGTCCTGGGGGTCGTCCTGTCATTCCTGCTCGTCGGGCTCGTCTCACTCGCCGGCAAACGCGGTTCGGCTCCCACGATGGTGCTCTCACGGGCGGCCTTCGGAGTGCGCGGCAACTCGCTGCCGAGCCTCGTCTCCTACCTCATCCTGGTCGGCTACGAGACCGCACTCGTGGCGCTGGCCACGTTCGCCACGGCCACCGTGTTCGGACGGCTCGGCTGGAGTGACGGGAACGGCACGAAGATCCTCGCTTTCGCGGTGGTCGCCGCCATCATCGTGGCCGGGGGAGTGCTCGGCTTCGACACCGTGATGCGGTTGCAGAAGTGGTTGACCATCCTCATGGTCGTCGTGACGATCGGCTACATCGCATTGACCGTCGACGAGATCTCGTCGTCCGCGCTGGGCAACCTCCCGACCGGCAACGGCAAGGCCGTCTTCGGTGCGTTCGTCGTCGTGGTGTCGGGCTTCGGCATCAGCTGGGTCAACTCTGCGGCGGACTACTCCCGTTACCTGCCGAGATCGGCGTCTGGGCGCGGGATCGTCTCGTGGACGACGTTCGGCGGCAGCCTTCCACTGGTCATCCTCGTCACGTACGGAGTCCTGCTCGCCGGGTCGGACCCCGATCTCTCAGCCGCGCTGGCTGCCGACCCGATCGGTGCTCTCACGCCGGCCCTCCCGGACTGGTTCCTGCTGCCCTTCGCCATCGTGGCGGTAGCGGGTCTGGTGTCGGGGGCGCTGCTCGACATCTATTCCTCGGGCCTCACGCTGCTGACCCTCGGAGTGCCACTCCCTCGCTGGGCGGCGGCCGGTCTGGACGGCGTCATCATGATCATCGGCACGATCTACATCGTGTGGATCGCAGGTGACTTCCTGACGCCGTTCTTCGCGTTCCTCGTGACCCTGGCGGTGCCGATCGCTGCGTGGTGCGGGATCTACCTCGCCGACCTGCTGCTGCGCCGCAACGACTACGACACGGCTGACTTGGCCGATCCGCGCGGACGCTACGGATCGGTCAATCTGGTCTCGGTCGGACTGATGGTCGGGAGCACCGTTCTCGGATGGGGCATGGTCGTCAGCACCGCTGCTGATGGGTACCCGCCCGAGGCGAAGGGGTTCGGCTGGCAGGGGTTCCTGCTCGAGCCGCTCGGTCTGGGGCCCAAGCTCGACGGCCCGTGGACCTACGCCAACCTCGGTGTCATCGTCGCGCTCGTGCTGCCGTTCCTGCTCTACCTGGTGCTGGGACGCGCCCATGTCCGGCGGCAGGAGGCCGTGCCGAGCCGCTCTGGCACGACCGTCGCCTGACCGCTCCCCGCGAATTGCGGGAAGGTGCACGTGTCGTACGGCGTGTCGACCTGCACTTTCCCGCGATTCGCGGGGAGCTCGGAGGGGCGGGCACGACCACGATGCGGGACCGAAACATCCACGACACGTGAAGTGGTCACGATGGGGCCATGAGCCATCTCCTTCGGATCGTGTTGCCGGACGTACCAGGCTCGCTCGGGGCCGTCGCCTCCGCGATCGGTGCGACCGGCGCCAACATCAACGCGATCGAGATCGTCGAGCAACGTTCCGACGGGACGGCGGTCGACGACGTCTTCGTGGAGGTCGGCGGTGGTGTGCTGCCGGACATGGTGGTCTCGGCGGTGCAGCGGTTGGACGGCGTCCGGGTGCTGTGGATCTCCCGCTACGCCGCCAGCGGCAACCTGAACCTCGACCTCGAAGCGGTCGAGCTTCTGACGCAGGAGCCCGACCGGGCCCTCGAACGCCTCACCGAGCTGGCGCCCCGGATCTTCCGCAGTGACTGGGCGTTGGTGGCCAGCGCAGTCGACGGTCACCTGGCTCGCGTGCACGCGTCGCCGGGCTCGCCCGTCCTGCCGGCCGCGGCGCTGGGCTGGTTCCCGGTCGACAAGCCGGCCCGACCCGAGATCCCCGCGGGGTGGGAGGGCTTCTCCGCAACGGCGATAGCGGTCGCACCGCTCGGTTCGAGCCAGCACATCATCGCGTTCGGCCGGCACGGCGGTCCAGAGATTCTCGACTCCGAGCTGGCCCGGCTGGGGCACCTGGCCGCGCTGACGGGGTCGATCCACGCAGGCTGACCACGGTCGACACGCTGTGTCACCCGCGCGGCTACGCTCGACGTCATGGAGTCGCGAGCCACGACGATCGAGCTGCTGGACGGCGAGCAGGCGGAGCAGTACGCCGCCGAGGTGTTCGCGGTGTACGACGACGTCTTCGGCGACCGGCCGGATCAACAGGAGTGGCGGGCGGAGCTCTTCGACCGGCACCGGGCCCGGGAGGGTTTCCGGCTGGCCGCCGCCTGGGAGGGTGATGAGCTCTCGGGTTTCGCGTGGGGGTACATCGGCCGGCCCGGCGAGTTCTGGACCGACTGGGTCAACGAGACGCTTCCGGTCGAGGTGACGCGCGAGTGGGTCGGAGGCCACTTCGAGTTCGTCGAGCTCGCGGTCCAACCCGAGCACCGACGACATGGTCTGGGTCGCCGTCTGCACGACGTGCTGCTCGACGGCGTACCCGGTGAGCGCGCGTTGCTGAGCACGGACAACGCCGACACCCCGGCCGTGCGGCTGTACTCGTCGCACGGGTGGCGCAAGCTCGGTGAGCTCACACCTGACGTCCAGGTGATGGGTCTCGAGCTCCCACCCCTGCCGCTTGGGTAGGGTCACGCCATGACTGGACCGGACGTGTCCGAGCTGTTCGATGCCTCGGCCTGGCGGCCCGTGGCCGGTTTCGACGACCTGACGGACGTCACGTACCACCGAGCGGTCGACCAGGGAACTGTGCGGATCGCGTTCAACCGGCCCGAGGTCCGTAACGCGTTCCGCCCGCACACGGTGGACGAGCTGTATGCCTGCTTGGAACACGCACGGATCAGCTCCGATGTCGGCTGCGTCCTGCTGACCGGCAACGGGCCGTCACCGAAGGACGGCGGCTGGGCGTTCTGCTCCGGTGGTGACCAGCGCATCCGCGGCAAGGCGGGGTACCAGTACGAAGCCGCACCGGGCGACGGCGCTGGAGACGGTGGGACCACCAGCTCGACCCCGACCGTGGATCGTGGCCGGTTGGGCAGGCTGCACATCCTCGAGTGCCAGCGGCTGATCCGCTTCATGCCAAAGGTCGTGATCTGCGTCGTCCCCGGCTGGGCGGCGGGCGGAGGGCACAGCCTCCACGTCGTCGCTGACCTCACGATCGCGTCGGCCGAGCACGCTCGCTTCAAGCAGACCGACGCCGACGTGGCCTCCTTCGACGGAGGGTTCGGTTCGGCGTACCTCGCCCGACAGGTCGGCCAGAAGTTCGCCCGCGAGATCTTCTTCCTCGGCGACGAGTACGACGCCGCGGCCGCCCACCGGATGGGCATGGTCAACGCGGTCGTTCCGCACGTCGATCTCGAGCGGGTAGCCCTCGAGTGGGCGGCGAAGGTCAACGCGAAGTCGCCCACCGCTCAACGGATGCTCAAGTACGCCATGAACCTCGTCGACGACGGGCTCGTCGGCCAGCAGCTGTTCGCCGGCGAGGCGACGCGGCTCGCCTACGCCACCGACGAGGCAGCCGAGGGTCGTGACGCCTTCCTCGAGAAGCGCCCGCCCGACTGGTCGGACTACCCCTGGTACTACTGAAGCAGCCGGGGGACGTTGCGCCGGAGTGGCAGCTGAGTGCGGTTGCCGCCCGCCTACTCGTGCTCGACGACGTCGACAGAGATCTCCACGGCCGGAACTGTGCCCTTGTTCTCGAGCCAGTGGAGGGTGTTCCGGTCCTCGGGCCAGCCCAGCCCCGGCCCGTAGTCCGTGGCGATCCCCTCGCGATGGTCGGTGATCGTTCCCTGCAGCACGTAGACGGTTCCCGGTCTGCCCTGGTGGTCGTGCTGCGGGCCGAAGACTGCCCCCGGCTCCATGGTCACGATCCGCATCCGGAGCTCGCGCCCTTCCATGCCCGGGATCTCGGGGCCGAGGTCGACCGTCGCCAGCAGCTCCACCGAGACACCCCTCGTCTCCGTCTCCGGTCCCACCTGTTCGTCGCTCATCGTGCTGTCCTCTCCGCGGGGCCGGCTTGCCACGGCTGGCCGGCCCACCCTAGCGCTCAACGAGGCCCGGCAAGCCTGGCGCGCCCGAATGGATAATCCACCTGGCTGGAATCCACTAGTCGGCGCTGGGATCGACTGATCGTGGCCTCTATCGTCGTGGTTCAGCGCGTTCGACGATGATGGTCCGCCCGAGCGGAAGGAACGTGAGGCTCCAGAGGCTGAGCGCGATCATGCGGAGCAGTTCGCTGTTGGCGATGTTGGCCGGCGTGACGAGCACGACCATGACCACCCCCGAGGCCAGCACCATCCATCGACCCATGCCGCGCCACACCGCGGTCCGGGCGATTGCCGTCCCGGCCACGATCGAGCCCAGCGCGGTCAGGAGAGAGGCGATTCCGAAGACGGTCCCGACGGCGGTCGCGGCCGACGAGGTGGTCTCCTGGTCGCCGATGGCGCCGCTGAGGATCTCGGCGATCGCCAGGCCGAAATACCCCATAACCGCCACCCATAGTCCGGCAGGGGCAAGTCTGCTCTGGCCGAACGGTCTGGCGTACCACACTCCGACGAAGCCGGCGAGAGTGAGGAGGTGGGCTGCCGCGAGGACGACGCTGATGACGACCTGCACGGTCGGCGGGAACGGGTAGCTCCACTGGGTGCTCGGCACGGCAGCGGGGTAGGCGAGCGTGAACGCGGCCACCGCCACGCCCAGGGCGCCGGACGCCATGCAGGCCAGGCCCAAGCGGGCTTGCCGGCTCTTGATGCGGTGTTGCTCAGCGATCTTCGTGTCCACAGCCACGGCGTGTCCTTGAGGTACTAAGGAAAACTGAAAGTAAGGTGACCTTAGAGAATCCATGTCCAGTACACAAGAGCCAGACCCACGACGCTTCAACACGATCGCGATGCTCGGGCAGGCCTACAGCTTGCTGGGCTTCCGGATCGTGGATGGCGTGGTGGGGTCAGGGCATCCGATCAGGCCCAACCACTCAGCCGTCTTCGCGCAGATTCGACCGGAAGGGTCCCGCCTGACCGAGCTTGCCGCGGGCGCCAACATGACTCCACAGTCGATGGGGCAGATCGTCGATGAGCTGGAGCGCATGGGCTATGTCCAGCGACGTCCGGACCCAGGGGACCGACGCGCCAAGCTGATCGCCCTCACCGATCGCGGCCGGGCCGCCGTCGACGCCGGCGAGGCGGCGATCACCGGGATCGAACAGGATCTCGAGGACCTGCTCGGACGCGACGGTGCGGACCAGCTCAGGAGCCTCCTCACCGCCATCCTCAGCCGGGGCGACCAAACCCCCTGACAACTGCGACTACCACTGGTCCTAGCGGCGCGGCCGGTGCCGTTGTGCGAACGCACTGACCTTGGCCCGGTTGCCGCAGGACGACATGCTGCACCAGCGACGCCGGCCGCTCGCGTCCAGGAACAGCCAGCCGCACTCGTGTCCCGGACAAGTCCGCACCCGATCGAGATCGACCCTGGTGAGCAGGTCGCCGACGCTCCAGGCGACAGCGAGCAGCGGTAGGTCCAGACCGCACTCGCGTGGGAACGACCAACGTGGCGACGGACCGGGCTGGATCCGCACCGCCGCGCCGCTGCGGCGGACCTGGCCGGTCACGACTGCGGTCGCTCGCGCATCGCCGGGATCGAGCACGGACGTATGGGTTGCTGTGCGCAGTCCACGGCTAGCAGCCAGCACCGCACGGGCCCGGTGAGGGTCGCGTGCCGCTTGATGCCGCGTGCGGCGTACGTCGTCCGGAGTAGCGAGCTCGGCGTGCATCGCCCACACCGCCAGATGGTCGTAGGTCTTGAGCCACTCGCCACGTGGATTGGTCAGGTCGTCCCAGCCGGCCCAGGTGTTGCAGAAGTCGAGCGCGGGGTGCCCGCCGATGCGGCGAGGCACCTTCAGCCCGTCGAGCTCCTGCCAGTACATCCGCCCATTGTGCCTTGCGAGGTGATCATGGATGTGATGTTCTGCTAACCAGTAAGAACTAATTCACCGGTTAGCACCGTCAGACCGGACAACGAAGGGTCGCACCCATGAAGAAGATCCTGTCCACCGCCGCTGCGCTCGCCCTCTCGGCCGCTGCGCTTGCGGTAGCCCCCACCACCACGGCGTCCGCGGACTCGTACGACTCGCCGTGGATCCGGTACCACCAGCCCGACGTCGACGTCGCCGCCGGCCACGCCTGCTCCTTCGCCGTGCACGAGCACGTGCTGCGCGACAAGGAGTACTACAAGGTCCTGGCCACCTACGCCGACGGCACCGACCAGGCGGAGCTGTGGAAAGGACCGCTGGTGATGCGCTACACCAACGTCGACACCGGGGCCTCGAAGGTGGTCAACATCAGCGGCCGCGCCCGCATCACGTACTACCGCGACGGGTCGTTCGCGTCCATCACCATCCTGACGGGACACTTCGGCGCGACGATGCCTCCCGGCAACGAGATGGCAGCCGGGCTGTACCGCGTCGGCGGCAAGGACTCGGCCATGACGATCGAGCCGGACGGCAAGCGCTACCTCGTGCTCGGTCCGCATGGGTCGACGGAGGACCTCTGCGCAGCCCTCTCGAGCTGAGGCGACCAGGGACCAGGGCGTGGTCCGGAGGGACGTATGCCCTGGTTCCGCCCCGGCTAGCAGCTGCCTCGTTTTGAGACACTCTGCCGAGGCTGTGTCGCAACCGGGGCGTTTTGCTCTAGGTTCGGCACGTGCTCGTTGCGATCGTGAAGGAGACGCTCGAGGGTGAGGCCCGTGTGGCCATGGTCCCCGAACTGGTCTCGAAGCTGACCCGGCTCGGGTTCGACGTCACGATCGAGTCCGGGGCCGGCCAGCAGGCGCAGTACTCCGATGAGCTGTACGCCGAAGCCGGTGCCAGCATCGATGGAGCCGGTCTCGAGCAGGCGGATCTGGTCCTGTCCGTGCAGCCGCTCACGACCTCCCAGATCCGGACCCTGCGGCCGGGCTGCGCCACGATGTCCTTCTTTCCGAGCACGCAGGAGCTGAGCTCCGTCGTCGAACGAGCCGACCTGCAGATCACCTCCTTCGCGATGGAACTGATTCCGCGCATCTCGCGGGCGCAGTCGATGGACGCGCTGAGCTCACAGGCGCTGGTGGCGGGCTACCGCTGCGCGTTGGTGGCCGCAGGGATGCTCCGACGCTTCTTCCCGCTCAACATGACCGCTGCCGGGACCATCCCACCGGCCGAGGTCGTCGTCCTGGGTGCAGGAGTGGCTGGGCTGCAGGCGATCGCCACCTCGAGGCGCCTCGGTGCGGTCGTCAAGGCGTACGACGTCCGGGCCGCGGCCGCCGAGGAGATCCGCTCGATGGGTGCCATCGCCATCGAGCTCGACCTCGACACGCTCGAAGGCGCCGGCGGCTACGCCCGCGAGATGACCGAAGAGAGAGCGCAGCGGCAGCGGGAGCTGTTGACGCCGTACATCGCTGCTGCCGACGCGCTGATCACGACGGCCGCGGTTCCCGGCCGCACTGCACCGAAGCTGGTGACCAGGGCGATGGTCGAGGCGATGAGTCCCGGTTCGGTGGTCGTCGACCTGGCCGCGGAGTCAGGTGGCAACGTCGAGGGTTCCATCCCGGGCAGTGTCGTGCAGATGGGCAACGTGCAGGTCTGGGGCGCGTTCAACGTGCCGAGTCAGCTGCCCGGTCCGGCCAGCAAGCTGTATGCACAGAACCTCGTCAACCTGATCACGCTGATGACGGCCGACGGGTTGTTCGCACCGGACTTCGGAGACGAGGTCGTCGTCGGGTGCTGTGTCACCCATCAGGGTGACGTCGTCCATGACGCCACCCGCCGGGCAATGGAGGACGCCCTATGAGCGAGTCCGATCTGATCTGGCTCACGATCTTCGTGCTGAGCGTGTTCGTGGGCGTCGAGGTCATCTCGAAGGTCTCATCGACCTTGCACACGCCGCTGATGTCGGGGGCCAATGCTATCCACGGCATCATCCTGGTCGGCGCCATCCTCGTCACGGGTACGAGTGACTCGACGGTGGCGACGGTCGTCGGCCTCATCGCGATCGTCCTCGCCTCGATCAACATGGTGGGCGGCTTCGTGGTCACCGACCGGATGCTGCAGATGTTCACTGGCCGCAAGAAAGCACCCCGCGAATGAGCGGTACGTCGCTGGGCCTGCTCTACCTCATCGCGGCCGTCTGCTTCATCCTGGCGTTGAAGGGCCTGTCGTCGCCGCGCACGGCGCGCAACGGCAACCTGCTGGGCGCTGCCGGCGCCGTGCTGGCCACCGTCACGGTCATGACGACGAAGGGCCTGCAGCACCGTGAGCTGATCCTCATCGCCATCGCGATCGGCACGATCTTCGGGGTGGTGACCGCCCGGCGGGTGCAGATGACCCAGATGCCGCAGCTGGTCGCCCTGTTCAACGGTGTCGGCGGCGGGGCAGCCGCGCTGGTCGCGCTCCTGGAGTTGCACGAGATCGTCGGCATTGCCGACGGTGCCTACGCGTCGAACTTCACGCTGGTTGCCACCGCCTTCACGGTCCTCGTCGGCACGGTGAGTTTCGCCGGTTCGATGGTGACGTTCGCCAAGCTCCAGGAGCTGATGACGACCCGGCCGGTGACGTTCCCGGCCCTGCCGGTGCTCTTCGCCGGTTCCCTGCTGGCCGGAGTCGGGCTCTCGGTCCTGCTCGTGCTCAACGTGTCCCTCTGGGTCGGCGTGATCATCGCCGTCGTCGGCCTGGGGCTCGGAGTGCTGCTCGTCCTTCCGGTGGGCGGCGCCGACGTACCCATCGTGATCTCGCTGCTCAACGCCTTCACCGGGCTGACGGTCGCCGCCGGCGGATACGTCCTCGGCAACACGTTGCTGCTGATCGCCGGCACCTTGGTGGGGGCGTCCGGAACGTTCCTCACCCGGTTGATGGCGTCGGCCATGGGCCGGTCGCTGGCCAACATCCTGTTCGGCGCCCTCAAGGGAGGTTCCACGCTGGGTGGCGGCGAGGCGTCCGACCGGCCGGTGCGGTCGGCGAGCCCGGAGGACGTCGCGATCCTGCTGGAGTACGCCAACCGGGTGATCATCGTGCCGGGATACGGACTGGCAGTGGCCCAGGCGCAGCACACACTGCGGGAGCTCGCCGACGAGCTCACCGCGAACGGTGTCGAGGTCGACTACGCGATCCACCCGGTGGCCGGACGGATGCCCGGCCACATGAACGTCCTCCTCGCCGAGGCGCAGGTGCCGTATGAGCAGCTGAAGGAGATGGACGAGATCAACCCGGCCTTCAAGCAGGCCGATGTGGTGTTGGTGGTCGGCGCGAACGACGTGGTCAACCCGGCGGCGAAGACGACGCCCGGTGCCCCGATCTACGGCATGCCGATCCTGGCGGCGGACGAGGCGAAGCAGGTGATCTTCCTGAAGCGGTCGATGCGGCCCGGCTTCGCGGGCATCGAGAACGATCTGCTCTTCGACCCCAAGACCTCCCTGCTGTTCGGCGATGCCAAGGAAACCCTCGGCAAAGTCCTCTCCGCCGTCAAAGCCCACTAACCCCCTCTTCCCCCCGCTTGCCCTATCTCCCCAACTGGCCCTCCGCGTTTGCCTAGTTCACAAGCCAGGTGGCTTGTGAACTAGGCAGATTCGCCTCTGTGACTGCAGGCTTGCCTAGGGCGCTCGATCCGTCCTGCCCGCCCGACCGGCGTACGACGGTGAGCGCGGTCACGGCGCAGGTGGCGTTGCTTCGCTATCCTCCTGCGTGCACAGCACGGCCCGTGGGGTCAGCACATCCCAACGACGGAGGCGTTTTCGATGGACTCAACGCACCACAAGTACGACGGCCCGGAAGACCCCGAACAGACCAAGGGCAAGGCCTGGAGCTACCTCGTGGGCGGGATCGTCGTCCTCGTCCTGCTCTACGTCGTCGCGACGGGAAAGGTCCAGGTCTTCGGCGGCTGACCTGGCGAGCTGTGCGGGTGGCTCGACCCTGGCGAGGTGTTCCAGAGGCAGATCCCGTGTCCCCAAGGCGCATCTGCCTAGTTCACAAGCCACCTGGCTTGTGAACTAGGCAAACGCCTACGGCCAGAGGGGCACCAAGGTCAGTGGACGATGCCGTAGAGGCGGTCGCCGGCGTCTCCGAGGCCGGGCACGATGTACCCCTTCTCGTTGAGCTTCTCGTCCATCGCAGCCGTCACGATCGTCACAGGAATGTCGAGGTCGGCCAGGTCCTTCTCGAGCCGCGCACACCCCTCCGGAGCCGCCAACAGGCAGATCGCGGTGATGTGGTCGGCGCCGCGCTCCACGAGGAAGTTGATCGCCGCCGCCAGGGTTCCGCCGGTCGCCAGCATCGGATCGAGCACGTAGCACTGCCGACCGGACAGGTCGTCGGGCAGCCGCTCGGCGTACGTCGACGCCTTGAGCGTGTCCTCGTCGCGGATCATCCCGAGGAAGCCCACCTCGGCGGTCGGCAGCAGCCGCACCATGCCCTCGAGCATCCCGAGACCAGCGCGCAGGATCGGTACGACGAGGGGCTTCGGCGCTGCCAGCTTGGTCCCTTCGGCCGGCGACACCGGTGTGACGATGCTGATCGCCTCGGTCCGGACCTCACGCGTCGCCTCGTACGCCAGCAGCGTCACCAGCTCCTCCGTCAACCGCCGGAACGTGGGAGAGTCGGTCTTCTCGTCCCTCAGCACCGTGAGCTTGTGGGCGACGAGCGGGTGGTCCACGACGTGAGTCTGCATGGTGGCCAACCTAGGGGATGGCTGCAGCGCCCTCCTAGCGAGGTGTTTCAGCACGAGTTCACCCGATCGGCGCCTGAGAGCCGTCTCAGGGGGGTCGCCACACCAGCCCCCGTCTGTCACCATCAAGACATGAGCGCAATGGATGCAGAGTCTGCGGCCGCGATCGACTTCGCGGTGGCCGCATCGCGCGAGGACGGCGACTGGTCCGTCTCCACGCTGCCGCCGCGCGCGGCCACCGAGCTCGACGTCCTGCTCCACGCTCTCGCGCAGCTTCCCTCCGACGTCGGCACGATCGGGATGGTCAGCGTCGACGAGGACTTCTTCCTGATCGCTCGTGTCTCCGGAGGCCATGTCCGGCTGCTGCTGTCCGACGTCGGCGCGGCCACCGAGTCGCCACTCGCGATGGCGGTCGTCGAACGGCTCGAGCTGCCTCTGCCTGACGATGACGACGACCAGATCCAGCCGGCCGGCGACCTCGGGATGCTCGACGACCTCGGCCTGTCCGCGATGGAGCTCGGTGCCATGTGCGACGACGTCGACCTGTACCCCGATGAGCTGCTCGCCGACATCGCTTTCAGGCTCGGGTTCGGCCGCCAGTTCGAGGAGCTCCTCGACAACGCCATGGCCTAGACCGCGCGCCTGACCTGGAACACGTGATCGATGAGTACGACGGCGGACGACGCACGTCACCGGTATGACGCGCTGATGCGCCAAGCGCTGGAGGTCGCCCGCGAGGCCAACGCCTCGGGCGACGTACCGATCGGCGCTCTCGTCGTGGACGCTGCCGGTGAGGTTCTGTCGACGGGCGCCAACCTGCGCGAGGCCACCGCTGACCCGACTGCGCACGCGGAGGTCGTCGCGATCCGGGCCGCGGCCCGACAGCGGGGGGAGTGGCGGCTTGCCGGTTGCACTCTCGTGGTGACGCTCGAACCGTGCACGATGTGCGCGGGCGCGATCGTGCTGGCGCGGCTCGATCGCGTCGTGTTCGGTGCCTACGACCCGAAGGCGGGCGCGGTCGGGTCGTTGTGGGACGTGGTCCGCGACCGGCGCCTCAACCATCGGCCCGAGGTGGTCGGCGGCGTGCTGGAGGACGAGGCCGGGGAGCTGATACGAGCCTTCTTCGACGGCCACCGTTGACTCTCCTGCGCGGTCGCCCCGCGCTCACGGCCGATTTCTACCGACACCACCACCTCAGGTAACCTTGCGCGCGGTGGCGTGTCCGAGCGGCCTAAGGAGCACGCCTCGAAAGCGTGTGTGGGTGCAAGCCCACCGTGGGTTCAAATCCCACCGCCACCGCCAGCCATCCCAGGGCATCTCCCGACGAGAGTCCTGCGGTCGCCAGGAAGGACACCTCCTAACGCAGAGGTGTCCTTCTTCGTTTCGGCCCGCCGGAATGCTGGCCACCTGACCCAGCGGGAGCAACGAACGAAGGCGACTCCTCCGACGCGGAACAAGCGACCCGGGCCTGCGGCGGAGCGTATTGTCCAGGGCATGACTGGATACGAACCAGCGCACTGGATGCTCACGAAACTCGGTGAGACCTTCCTCATCATGGGCGGTATCCAGCTGGTGGCCGTCGCACTGGGTGGCCTCACCGGTGATTGGGGTTGGCTCGGTCTGGGCGCACTCGGGCCGGTCGCCGCTGGCTTCTACCTCATCTTCATCAAGCCGCCGGATGGTTACCGCCAGCCCGTGGCTGACGACCCCGCGCAGGACTGGGTGCCGCAACCCGACTCGTGAGCCAATGATTGGTACCGCACCACGCAACAATGAGGCGTGGCCATCGCGCGCATCGTGTCCGAGCAGCAGTCAGGTGTGGATGTGCCCGAACAGAGGGGCCAGGAATGAACGATGTCGTAGTCGCTGACCTCGTACGACGGATATTGGTCGCGCAGGGGCTGGACATTCCCGGTGACGAAATTGCTGCACTCTGCGCCGGTTATTCCGAGCTGCTCGAGGCGGCTCGCCGGCTGCATGAGGCCGAATCCGTGGCCGACGACATCGCTGTCACGTTCGACCCGGCCACCTCGTGAGCCACGTCCGCACACTGACCGACGCCGTACATGAACTGCGTGATGGGTCGGTCAGCTCGACCGAACTCACGGCGGACTGTTTGGAGCGGATCGCAGCCGCGGGTGCGCTCGGCGCGTTCGTACGCGTCGACAGCGAGCTTGCGCTCGCGGCCGCCGCGGCCGCCGACGCCGACCTCGCTGCCGGTCACGTACGCGGTCCATTGCATGGAGTGCCGCTCGCCATCAAGGACGTCTTCGCCACGAAGGACGGGCCGACCACCGCCAACAGCCGCGCGATCGAGCCGAAGTGGGGGGCCGATGTCGACGCAGCCGCGGTCGCGAGCCTGCGCTCGGCGGGAGCCGTGCTCCTCGGCAAGACCACCACGAACGAGTACGCATGCGGCCCGCCGGATGAGACGAAGGGTTTCCCGATGCCGCGCAACCCGTGGCATCTGGACCACACCGCGGATGGGTCAAGCTCCGGCAGCGCTATCGCGGTCGCGGCCGGGCTCGCACTCGGATCGATCGGCACCGACACCGGTGGCTCGGTGCGAGGTCCGGCCGCCGCCAATGGCATCACCGGGCTGAAGCCGACCTTTGGCCTGGTGTCGCGTGCCGGAGTGGTGCCGTTGGCGGACACGCTCGACACAGTCGGGCCGCTGGCGCGAAGCGCGCGCGACTGTGCGCTGCTCCTCGCGGTCCTCACGGGTGCCGAGGCACCGCCGTTGCGCAACGTCGCCGGACTGCGTGTCGGTGTCGTGCGGTCCGGTTACTTCGCGCCGGACGACTTCGACGCGCATGCGCTGGGCGCGGTCGAGTCGTTCCTGGCCGAGCTGGTCGGAGCGGGGGCCGCCGTGTGCCCGGTGGACGTACCCGGCGCCGACCTCGCAGCCGACGCGAACCTGGTCATCATCGCGAGCGAGGCGTACGGACGACACCGTGACCGCTTGCGAGCGCGCTGGTCGGACTACGGCGTCCACACCCGGCGGTTCCTGGTGAGCGGTGCGTTCATCACGTCGTCCGATTACCTGGCTGCCCAACGGTTCCGTACAGCGTTCCGGCGGGAGACCGCCGCGCTTTTCCGTGGAGTCGACGTCCTGGTAACGCCAAGTTCAGCCGCACCCGCGGCTCGTATCGGCGACCAAGGCGGGCCGCAGACGGAGGGTGTCAACTTCGACGCACCGTGGAACCTGATCGGCCTGCCGGCCGTAGCGGTGCCGTGCGGATTCCACCCGTCCGGGCTGCCGCTGTCGGTCCAGGTGGTCGGCCGGCCACATGCCGACTATGAGGTGCTCTCCGTCGCCGCCGCATTTCAGGAACACACGGACTGGCATCTACGCCGCTCACCGACTCCCACCGACGAGTGAGCCTCCGTGCGGTGCTGTCACGCGACAATCGGGTGTGGCCATCGCTCGCATCGTGTCCGGAGGCCAGACGGGCGTGGACCGGGCCGCCCTCGACGTCGCCATCCGCCACTGCATCCCGTACGGCGGCTGGTGCCCGTACGGCGGCTGGGCCGAGGACCTCCCGCATCCGCCGGGCGTCCTCACGGCGTACCCCGAGCTGACCGAGACCCCCTCCACCGACCCCGCCGAGCGAACCGTGTGGAACGTCCGTGACAGCGATGCCACCCTCGTCCTGCGCGCAGAAGGACAAGTGTCAGCAGGTACGGCCCTTGCGGCAACCATGGCCGAACACCTTGGCAAACCGCTCCTCGTCGCGGACCTCAACGCTCCCGACGTCATCGACTCGGCACGGACGTGGCTCTCCGGACTCGCCGACCAAACCGTGCTCAACGTCGCCGGACCGCGTGAGAGCGAAACCCCTGGGTCTTACGACAAGGCCGTCACCGTGCTCGAGGGCGTGTTGCAGTGAGGCGTGAGAAGCTGGCCGGTCGCCCTTGCCAGTCCCCCTAGGGTGAACGCGTGGACGTCGACAGCTTGGATCACATGCTGTTGGCGGGGTCTGCCGTCGTCCTGCTGGCGATCCTGGCGGTGCGTGCCTCGGTGCGGGTCGGTCTCCCCAGCCTCCTCATCTACCTGGCCATGGGGATCGTCCTGGGCGAGTCCGTGCTCGGCGTACGCTTCGACGACGCCCGCACGGCGCAGGCCCTCGGCTTCGCCGCCCTCGTCGTCATCCTGACCGAGGGCGGCCTCACCACCAAGTGGTCCGAAGTCCGGCCCTCGCTCGGCCTCGGCATGGTGTTGGCCACGGTGGGCACGGGCGTGAGCATCGTCGTTGTCGCGGCGTTCTGCCACTACGTGCTCGGCCTGCCGTGGCAGCTGTCGGTGCTGCTGGGCGCGATCACGTCCCCGACCGACGCCGCTGCCGTCTTCACCGTGCTGAGGCGGGTTCCGTTGCGGCGCTCGTTGCTCGGCACCCTCGAGGCCGAGTCGGGCCTCAACGATGCGCCCACGGTGCTGCTCGTGGTGATCCTCAGCGCTGGACACGGCCCGGCCGGTGGCGTGTTCGGCTTCGTCGGACTGATCGTGTACGAGCTGATCGGCGGCGCGCTGCTCGGCGTCCTGGTCGGACGCGTTGGTGCCTTCGTGCTGCGACGCGTCGCCCTACCCGCCTCCGGCCTCTACCCCATCACGGTGCTCGCCATCGCCGTGCTGTCGTACTCCGGGTCGTCTGCCGTTCATGCCAGCGGCTTCGCTGCGGTCTACGTCACCGCGCTGATCCTGGGCAACTCCGACCTGCCGCACCGCGCCTCGACCCGGTCGTTCGCCGAGGGGCTCGCCTGGCTGGCGCAGATCGGCCTGTTCGTGATGCTCGGGCTGCTCGCTTCGCCCTCGACCATCACGTTCGGCCAGGTCGTGAGTGGGGTGGTGGTCGGGGCGGTCCTGACCGCAGTCGCGCGTCCGGTCAGCGTGCTGGTCTGCGCACTCCCGTTCAGGATTCCCTGGCGGGAGCAGGGTTTCCTCGCCTCGGCAGGCCTTCGTGGGGCGGTCCCGATCGTGCTCGCGGCCATCCCACTGGCCCAGCGGGTCGACCGCGCCGCCGAGATCTTCAACATCGTCTTCGTGCTCGTGGTGGTGCTCACGGTCCTGACCGCCCCGTTGCTTCCGTCCGTGGCCCGGTTGTTCGGCGTGATCGTGGACCGTCCTCGCGACGTCGAGGTCGAGGCCGCCCCGCTCGAGCGGATCGCCGCCGACCTGCTGCTGGTGCGCATCACGAAGAAGAGCCAGCTGCACGGGGTGGAGATCAGCGAGCTTCGCCTGCCGCCCGGCACGAGCGTGTCGTTGATCGTGCGTGGGGACACGAGTTTCACCCCCGACCTGCGGACGTCGCTGCGCCGCGGTGACGACATGCTGGTGGTGACCCGCCGCAAGGATCGCGAGGCCACGGAACGACGGCTGCAGGCGGTCAGTCGCGGCGGCCGGTTGGCCGGCTGGACCGAGTAGCCCGGTCGGTCCTACGTGCCCGTGTTACTCCGGCAGCACCGGCAGGCTGGGCAGGGCGGGTGTCGCGGGTGCTGTCGCGATGAGCACGGCCGCCATCAACGCGGTCGCTGTCCCGGCCATGGCGCATCCCGACGAGATGTAGACCGACACCTGCGCGAGGGTCCCGTAGACGTCCAGGCGGGCGAGGACGACCAGGAGTGCGAGCACCAGGCTGAACGCCAGCAGGTAGACGGCAGCCCGGGCCATTCGAGCAGGCGTAGCCCCCCGGTCGAACTCCAGGCTGTCAGCGTCGTCGACCGGTTGGCCCCGCACGACATACACCTGCGTCCCGGCCGCCCAGGCGGTCACGATGAAGAACGCGGCGAGCGAGTCGCTGGGCCGGTGCCAGCCGGCGGTCAGGGTGGCGAGGGCGGTGGCTGAGGCGTAGATCGTTCCCGCGACGGCAAGGAGCGGTCGCAGCGCGATCGGCGACACGATGACGAGGGCGACGGCGATCGAGAACGCCACCGTGGTGTGTCCGCTCGGGAGGCTGTTCAGCGTGGCTGGAGTCGTCTCGGACAGCCCCAGGTCGGGCCGTGGCAGGACGCGCTTGAGCACCTGCGTGGTCAGGTTCGACCCCAGTACGACCACCACCGCCGCTACGGCGAGGTCACGGCGGAACCGGAGCAGAGCGATGATGACCAGGCTCAACACCGCGATGACCAGGGACGCCACTGACACGGCGTCGAGCAGGCGCTGCACCAGATCGGTGGCGGACGACCTGCTCTGGGCCGCGCCGCGTAACGATGCCCCGTCCAGCACCCGTCCCCGCGTGGTGCGGACGGCGACGACGTAGATCGCCACGACCAGACCGAGCGAGCCGACGGCGGCCGCGACCAGCCACGCGATGTGTCGACCGCGGCTGCTGACCGGGTTCAGCCGGCGCTCGTCGTGGTCGTCGTGCATGCGGTGACCGCGCGCTTGACGCGCAGGAACGTGGGTGACTTGGCAGCGACCCCACGGAAGGACTCACCGACGATCACGTCGACGCCCTGGGTGAGCGAGGCTGCTTTCAACACCATGACCTTGCCGATGAACTGGTTGCGCACGAGCTTGATCTGCGGCCCCCCCGCGCCTCCGGGCAGGATGACCGTGGCGTTCGGACCCACGGCAAGGTTCGACGGGGCGTTTGCGGCGATCCCGCGTTTGAAGCCCTTGTTGACGAGCTCGTCCAGCGTCTCGCCGGCCAACCCGGCTCGCTGCCCGGCGTTGTAGACGTTGACGATGATGTCCTTGGCGACGATCCGCTGGCCCTTCTTGATGACCGTCGTCTTCTCGCACGTGGGGCCGGTGGGCGTGGGTGCTGTGACGTTGGCGTCGCTGCCGCCTGGGTTGATGACCGTCTGCCAGCCGTAGTACGCCGCGCCCAGGAGGACACCGAGCAGCACCATCAGCGTGATGGGTGTCCGCCAGTTCACGATCTACGACTCCTCTCGATGCGACGAGTCTTGCAGACCGTAGTCAACGAATCACATGGACGCGTGCGTGCAGGACGTGGCGCTGCTGAAGGGCGGCTCGAAGGGCACGATGCAGCCCGTCCTCGAGGTAGAGCTCGCCCTGATACTCGACGACGTGGGCGAAAAGGTCGCCGAAGAACGTCGAGTCCTCATCCAGCAGCGTCGCCAGGTCGAGGGTGTCTTTCGTCGTGACCAGCTGGTCGAGGCGGATCTGGTGCGGCGGCAGCTCCGCCCAGTCGCGCATCCGCAACCCGTGCTCGGGGTAGGGCCGCGCGTCCCGAACGCCTTTGAAGATCACGCTGGTGAGTCTAAGGCGTCCTGCTGAGGCTCGCCGCCGGTGCATCTCGCATCGCTGGACACGACATCGTCCGCACTAGGCTGGCCGCGGCAGGGATGAGGGCGACGCCGCAGCGCCCCTAAGGAGGGCACGATGAGTACGTCGGACCAGGCCGCCCAGGCGAACGACCAGGGGGCGGGTGGTATCTCCGAGCAAGCCGCTGCCATCGCTGCCGGCTACGCCTTCGATGGACCAGCTCTCCAGCTCGGCCGCCTCGTCGAGGGCTCCGACGTCGTACCCGTCGACGTCCGCATCCCGCTGGCGATGCTCAATCGGCACGGTCTCGTGGCGGGCGCAACCGGCACCGGCAAGACCAAGACACTGCAGCTGCTGGCCGAGCAGCTGTCGACGGCCGGGGTCCCGGTCTTCGCCGCCGACATCAAGGGCGACCTCTCCGGTCTGGCCAGTCCCGGCCAGAGCAGCGACAAGCTGCTGGCGCGGACGACCTCGCTCGGCCAGACCTGGGAGGCCCGTGGGTTCCCGGTGGAGTTCCTGGCGCTCGGCGGGCAGGGCCAGGGCGTGCCGGTCCGCGTCACGATGACGTCGTTCGGACCGATCCTGCTGGCCAAGGTGCTCGACCTCAACGCCACCCAGGAGTCGTCGCTCGAGCTCGTGTTCCACTACGCCGACCAGGCCGGTCTGCCCCTGCTCGACCTGGAGGACCTGCGGGCCGTCGTGGCCTTCCTGGTGAGCGACGAGGGCAAGGCTGAGCTGAAGGAACTCGGCGGCCTGTCCAGCGCAACGGCTGGGGTGATCCTCCGCGAGCTGATCGGGTTCGCCGCCCAGGGTGCGGACCAGTTCTTCGGTGAGCCGGAGTTCGACACCACCGACCTGTTACGCACTGCCGCCGACGGTCGGGGCGTCATCACGCTGCTGGAGCTGCCGCACCTGCAGGACCGGCCGGCAGTGTTCTCCACGTTCCTCATGTGGATGCTGGCGGACCTCTTCCACGACCTGCCCGAGGTCGGCGACATCGACCAGCCGAAGCTCGTCTTCTTCTTCGACGAGGCTCACCTGTTGTTCGACGACGCGTCCAAGGCGTTCCTGGACGCGATCGAGCAGACGGTGCGGCTGATCCGCTCGAAGGGCGTCGGGGTCTTCTTCGTGACCCAGAGCCCGACGGACCTCCCCGATGGGGTGCTGGCGCAGCTCGGCTCACGCGTCCAGCACCAGCTGCGCGCCCACACCCCCAACGACGCGAAGGCGTTGCGCGCGACTGTGCGCACCTATCCCGACTCGGAGTACGACCTCGAAGAGGTGCTCACCCAGCTCGGCATCGGCGAGGCCGTCGTCACCGTGATGAACGAGCGGGGTGCGCCCACGCCCGTCGCCTGGACCCGGCTGCCGGCACCGGAGTCGCTGATGGACCCGAGTCCGACCGAGACGTTCGCCAGCGTGATCGCAGCTTCCCCGCTGCGACCCAAGTACGCCGAGGGCGTCGACCGCGAGTCCGCCCACGAGATGCTGGCGAAGCGACTCGACGCGGCCGCTGCCAAACGGGAAGCGGAGGAGGCCGCTGATGAGGCGGCGAAAGACGCACGTGCCCCGCGAAGAAGTCGGAACGCTCGACGGGGCGCAAGCCGACCGGCACCGCGCCGTCGGGTCAGGACGGCGACCTGCTCTCCGACCTCGCCGGCAGCAAGCAGTTCAAGGACTTCCTACGAGACTCGGGACGGACGCTCGCCAAGGAGATCGCCCGCGGCGTCTTCAAGATCGGCCGCCGCTGACGGCGGTTGAGCTCGAGTGCGCTCAGCGTCACGGCAGCGCAGGCGCTGGCCTATTTTCGAGCCGGCATCAGGCGGGCTGCCACAGCTCGACCCGATTGCCCTCAGGGTCGGTGACCCAGCCGAATCGACCGACACCCTCCATGTCTTGCGCCTCTTCGGCCACATCTGCTCCCTTGGCGCGCAACTGGGCGAGCATCGCGTCCAGGTCGCGGACCCGGAAGTTGAGCATGGTGCCCTGGGCCCGGGAACCGAAGTAGTCGGTCTCGGACTCGAACGTGGCGAACACGGTCAGCCCGGCTCCCTGGCGCCACAGGCCGTTTTCGTCCGCGTCGAGGCCCAGGCAATCGCGGTACCAAGCCCCCAGAGCCGCCGGATCGGTGGCTCGCATGAAGTATCCGCCGATTCCAAGCACACGTTCCATGCCGATAGATTGCCAGGCCTGGAAGGGACCCCGCTCGGTGCCTGTCGGTCCGCGCTGAGAGGGCTGATCCGCGGCGTCGCCACACTGGCATCGCCTATCGGACTGACCTTTGAGGGATTCCGCGGGACCGCGCGCTCCTGGTGGAGACCATGCTTCCGCCCGAGCAGAGCGCCAGATCCTTCGGGTCAAGCGGCGGCCACTCAGCTTCTTCCACGCGTTCCCGTCGCGCCTTTCGCCTTGACTCCCTGGAGGAGTTCGGTCACAGCCGCCCGCTCGATCCAGTCGGCGTACTCAGCACGCGTCCAGCCGTGCTCGCGGACCAGCGTGCGGTGTACGGCGGGGTCCATGAGCACCAGGGCCGCGGCCACGGCGCGCTCGGGGGTCAGTCCCGGTCGCAGGCCATCGGTCGCCGTGAGGCGGGCCACGATGAACTCTGCGCCCAGGAGCCGGTTACGTTCGGACACCGCGTGCACATCGGCGGCTTCCGAGTCGGCGTCCGCAGCCACGACGAGGACTGCGGCCAGCGGCGCCGCCCGCTCCTCCAACTCGGCGACGAACTGGGCCCAACGGGCTACGAGTTCACGAGGATCCGTCAGCTGTTCAAGGTCTGCGATGACCTGCCGTCCGGACAGCGGAACGGGTTCGTCGTCACCCACCAGCGCCCAGTCCAGGGCGAGCTTCAGAAGCGCCGCCTTGCCACCGACCGAGGTAAACACGGTCTTGCGGCTTACCCCGGCACGGGCTGCCACGGCGTCGATGGTCGTACGTGACCACCCGAGCTCGACGAAGAGTTCGCGGGCGGCGCTGACGAGGGCTCGCCGAGTCGCCCGCGCCTGATCCTCCCGCAGCGGCGAACGATAAGGGCGGCGGGCTTGGGGCATCTTGACAAGATCTTTCATTTCGAGTAACTATCAGTGTAATCGTATCATCGTAAGTGTACTGAGGAGGACGGTCATGAGGACACTCATCGTGGGATCGGGTCCGACGGGCCTCATGCTTGGCGCCGCCCTCGCACACCGCGGGCACGAGGTCATCTCGGTGGACCGGGACCCCGGCCCGGCAAAGGATGCCTGGATCCGGCGTGGCGTCATGCAGTTCGAGCACGCCCACGGATTCCGGCCCCAGGTCCCGATGGCCCTCCAGGCGGAATGGCCAGCGGCCTTCCACAGCTGGCGGACCCTTGGAGCCCGCCCCGTGGAGGAGCCGGGTTCCGCCGGATCTCCCCAGCTGCTGGGCGTGCTCTCACGTCGATCGACGTTCGAGCGGGCGCTTCGCCTCTCCGCGGAGAAGCAGTTCGGCCTCACCTTGCGCACGGGTCACGTCGACGGACTGGTCTTCGACCGCGGACACGTCATCGGGGCTCGGGTCGACGGATCACTCGTCGAGGCTGACCTCGTCGTGGACGCCTCAGGTCGGGCCGGGCGCCTCGGGCGGTCGAGCGGACAAGGCAGTGACCCGAGTCTCGACGGCGATTGCGGCCTCGCGTACGTCGACCGCACCTACCAGCTGAACCCAGGAGCAGAGCCCGGGCCGATGGTGAGCCCGATTGCCTACACCGCAGACTTCGACGGCTACCAGTGCCTGGTCTTCCTGCATGAGGCGGGCCACTTCTCGGTGGTGCTCGTGCGCCCCACCGCGGACGCCGCACTCAAGGACCTCCGCTTCGAGGCCGCCTTCGAGGCCGCCTGCCGAGCCATCCCCGCCCTCGCCGAGTGGACCCATCCGGACCGTGCCCACCCGACCTCGGAGGTGCTTGTCGGCGGCGCGTTGCGCAACGTCTACCGGCGCCAGGTCGACGCGCCGGGATTGGTCGCCGTGGGGGACTCGGTGGCAACCACCACCCCGACCCGAGGGCGCGGGATCGCGATGGCCTGCATGCAGGTCACCGCACTGCTCGCTCTTCTTGACGAAGGCGCCGACCCGGCCACCGTGGCCGAACCGTTCGGCGCCTGGTGCGACGACGCCATCGAACCCTGGGTGGCTGACCACATCGCGATCGATGGCGGCATGGTCAGACGCTGGCAGGGCGAAGACCTCGACCTGAGTATCCCGCTCACCTCCGACCTCATCGCCGCCGCCGTCGAGGCTGACCCTCGGATTGGCCAGTACGCCGGAGGCTACTTCGCGATGACGGCACTGCCCCAGACACTGAGGCCGGCGGAGCCACTCGCCCGGGCGGTGTACCAGGGCGGCTGGCGCCCGGCGTACGCACCGGGCCCAACGCGCGACGAGCTCGTCGACGTCATCGGCGGGGCTCTATCGGCTGCGTGACCGCCATCAGCGAGGCGCGTCATACCGCCGCGTGGGCCTGCCAAGAGCGATCGGGGTCATCGCTTGTGCGGTTGTCCGGCGCCCTCATGCGCGGGACCATGGCGCGCATGTCCATGTCCACTCCCACACTGCACACCGCTCGCTTGCGATTGCGCCCCTTCACCAGCGCCGACGCGGACGCTCTTTTCACCCTGCACAGCAGCGCCTACGTGCTGCGCTACTGGGACGCGCCGCCCTGGAGCGAGCGTGCGCGCGCCGAGCGGTTCATCACGGCATGCCGACAGCTGGCGGAGGAGGGCACCGGGGTGCGGTTGGCCATGGACCGAGACGGTGACGGGGCGTTCATCGGCTGGTGCAGCTTGACCCGGTGGAACCCGGACTTTCGCAGCGCATCGTTGAGCTACTGCCTCGATGACGCCGCCTGGGGCCACGGCTACGCCACGGAGGCCGCGCGCGCCCTGCTGGAGTGGGCGTTCGACACGCTTGACCTGAATCGAGTCCAAGCCGAGACGGATACGCGCAACGCAGCATCTGCGCACGTGCTGGAGAAGCTCGGATTCATACGTGAGGGGACACTGCGCGAGGACTGCGTCGTGAACGGCGAGGTGTCGGACTCATGGGTGTACGGGCTGCTCAGGCGGCAGTGGCAGCCGTCGTCCGGGCCGCACCCTGGCCGCGGCTGATGCGATGAGTCGGGGCTGCGCGCTCTTCGCGCGGCGGACTGCTACTTGACGTAGATCTGACCGTCTGCAATCTGCACATTGATCGCTCCGAGCGGAGCGGGCGGCGGACCGGCGAGCACCTGCCCGGTCTTGGCGCTGAACGTGCCGCCATGACATGGGCACACGAACGCGTCACGGTTGGCGTCGTAGTTCACGGTGCAACCTGCGTGCGTGCAGACAGCGCTGAAGGCGGTGAAGGATTGCTGGCCCGTTCGGATGATCCATCCCGGGTTACCGGTCGCGGGGTCGGTGAACTGACCGGCTTTCCCCACGGGCAGGACATCGACTGCGCCAACCCGGGTCATCCCCGCTGGAGCACCCGACTGGCTCGGGCTGTGAGTCGGACTGGTGGGAGTGCCTGTCTGCGGAAGTCTGCCGGAGGCCACCGCCACGGCCGCCGGGTCGCTGCTGCCGAGCAGTCGACCCAGCCAGGCGGTGGACCCGCCCACCAGCACAGTCAGTAGGCCGGTCGTGAGTATTGCCCGGCGCTCGCGTTCTCGGGCTGCGCGGGCAGGCGTCGGACCGCGACTTCGACCGGGCGCCGATCCGTGGTCGGCGATCCAGGCGTCGAGGGACAGCACACCCGCTGCGCCGATCGCGATGAACGGGGTCCACGCGAAGAGGAAGACGATGTCGGCGCCGTAGTAGTACGGGCTGGTGTTCCAGCTGACTGTGAGGAAGAACGACAGGGCCAGGACGGCGCCACCGGCAGCCGCCAGCCGCGCTTTCAGGCCGAGCAGCGTGCCCACCCCTACCGCCAGTTCACCCAGTGCGATGGCCACTCCGACGAAGACTCCCCCGTGCAGACTCAGCCGGACCAGCGGGCCGATCGGGCTCGTAGGCGCCAGAATCTGCATCTGATGCTGCACCGACACCGGTGAACCGGAGTTGAGGAAGTCCGGGTTGCTCAGCTTCTGCAGGCTTGCATAGATGAACGTCAGGCCCAGGAACGCGCGCATCGGCAGAAGCACCCAGCCGGTCTGCCGCATGCGCTTGGCTTCCCACTCGGCGCCCTTCCACCACTCGGGTCGGGATGACGCCGGCGCCTGATCGGCTCGGAGTTGGCGGCGCGAGTTCACACCAGCATGGTGCGGCACAGAAACTCAAGGGGAGGTCAAGCGTTGCCAAGTTTTCGTCATGAAGCGTCAGGCCAGCCTGCGCGCGGGTCGCGGGCCGGCCCTGGCGGAGGGAGGATCTCTTCGTGACTGCCGTGACCGCGGAGGGGCTGGCGCCGCTACGTCCGCGTCTGGTCGCGTTCTGCTACCAGATGCTGGGGTCACCGTTCGATGCCGAGGACGCCGTGCAGGCTGTGATGGAGCTGGCGTGGCGCTCCCGGAGCTCCCCTGGTCCCATGTCCGACGCCACCGCGGTCGACCGGCCGGCAACCGGTGCGGGCGACCCGCTAGCCGATCGAGACAAGCCGCGGCTGGCCTTCCAGGCGGTCTGAGTCGGAGAGCTTGCGACGCCGGATCATGTGTACAGCCACCAGGGTCGAGGTCAGTGCGGCATACACGCACCAGAGAGACGCAAAGGCGTCCCGGTACACGTAGGCAACGACGAGCAGACCAGCCAGGTTCACCAGCCCGAAGGCGACGACCGAGCGGTACCCGGACAGGACGGCCGGGCCGATCACAGCGACGACGTAGACGACGGCCAGGATGTCGCCGTGCCGGAGCCCGGTGGCGTACTCCAGGGCGTGGGGGTGAACCACCACCGTCACAGGAGCGGAGAACACCTCGACCGCGAAGACCACAGACAGCGTCAAACCAAGCGCGACGAAGGGTGCCACCCGGAGCCGGTCGCCCCGGGGTTCGAGCAGCAGCACCGAAAGCGGGAACAGCGTTGGCAACACCACCATCGCGTAGCCGACATAGAGCAACACAGCAGTCTGCCGCAGCGGCTCGAACACTCCATCGCCTTCCAAACCGGCCCAGATCACGGCCTCGATCAGCTGGTGGAGCGCAAAGAGCAGCGGGAGCGACGCGAACGGCAGTTCACGAACATGGCGGGCCTCGCGCAGTGACACGACGGCGACCGGCAGGAGGACGACACCGGCCACGAGATCGGCCTGTTCGGAGAAGCACACGACGGTCCCTCCGCCCGCATCCCTCGGCCACGAGCGGACCGGGCGGTGATGCCGAGCAACTCACCCACCGTACTCACGGCGGCTGTGAGAGCGGGGGCGAGTCGAACGAGGGTTGCGTTTCAGGCCGAGCGGTCGACTCGCACCAGCCAGTCAGCGACGAGGGCGCGCAAGAGGTCCGGCTGTTCGTGGGGAAGGGCGTGGCCTGCGTCAGCGAGCACGGCGAGCGACGCGTGAGGGTAGTGGTCCAAGAGGTCTGCGGCGGCCGTGTACCCCACCGTCGAGTCCAGCCGCCCTGCCACGACCAGCGTCGGACCTGAGTACGCCGGGCCGGGTTCGGGTGCGAGCTCCCACCGCTCCCCGATTCGCTCGAGCGCTGCCTCGTCGACCAACGCCGCTGCGGGGGCTACATAGCGGTTGTACCGCTCGAGCATCTCTGGACTCTGGACCACGAAGTAGCTCCGGAAGCCGTCGTCACCGATGTCGCCTGACCCGACAACGACGTGGTGCTCAGGGACGTTGTGCACGTCCGGCAGCAGTGGACAAACCAGCGCGAGACCGGCCACCTGACTCGGAGACCGCCCGGCCATCGCCTGCGCGTAGTAGGCGCCGGCCGAGTGACCTATCAGGAGGTGCTCGGTCCCGCCGGAGATCTTTCTGGCGAACTCGAGCAGTGTGTCGAGCACATCGTCCGCGCTGCGCAGGTCGTCTGGAGCCACGGTCCGGCCCATGCCGGGGAGGTCAGGGTAGATGCGCCGGAACCCCGCCGCGCCGGCAAACGCCGGCTCGAAGCAGGCTTCAGGCTCGCGATGGTCCACGCCGGCGCCATGCAGCACGAGCACCGGGCGGCCCGTTCCGTGCTCCGCGTAGTGGACCAAGATGCCGCCGACCCGAGTCTCCATTCGGGCAACCTCATCACGCAGGAGACGACGTCGCAACGGTGGACCTCGCGGGCTGACCTGCGGTCGGCCGGCTGGCGCTGCGGGTCGTGCTCGTCAGGCGAGTACCCGGTAGTGGAGATGGACGACGCCGCTTCGGAAGCGGTGTTCGTCCAGGAGTTCGAGCCGGAGGCGAACGTCATCCGGAAGGGCGCGCTTGCCGCCACCGACAACGACCGGGCACAGGAGCAGATGGCATTCGTCGACCAAGCCAGCGGCGAGCGCCTCACCCGCGAGCTCCGCGCCGCCCACCGAGATGTCGAGGGTCGAGGAGCGCTTGAGCTCGGTGACCGCGGCATGATCGAAGTTGCGCACGATCCGGGTCCGGGGACTCGATGCTGTCTCCACCGTCCTCGAGTACACGACCTTGTCGGCCGCTTGCCAGATCTGGGCGAAGTCCCGGCTTACGTCGCGATGGTCACCGCTGGTGTCCACGGTTTGCCAGTAGACCATGGTTTGGTACATCCGACGGCCGTAGAGGTAGGTGCCGATCGGCCGCTCGAGGTCGTTGACGAACCCGTGTACCTCATCGTCGGGGGCCGCCCAGTCGAAGTTGCCGCGCTTGTCCTCGACGTAGCCGTCCAGCGATGCGATGGCGGAGTAGATCAGCTTGGGCACGCGAACCTCCGTTGCGCCTTGGATACGGCGTCGTCATGATCGTTCGACTTCTCCGGTCCTGAAAAGTCATCGGACCCTACGCTCCCAGGAAACCGACCATTGTCGACCTCGGTGGTCAGGCGCTGTCCATCCAGAGTCGAGCCGCTGCCAGCTCGGACACGAGCACCTCGGTGAGCAGGCGCACGTCATCCTCGTCGTCGCACGGGAAACGCACCGTGGAGGCCGCCCCTGGGAAATCCCCGCCCACCGTCAGGACCGTGGTTCCGCGCGGCTGCGTCCACTCGAGGATGCCGTCGTCCCACGAGGAGCCCGCAAAGACAAGGAGCCGGTAGTCGGTGTTCTTGGTGAGGTAGACATCCACATGTGCCCAGTCGCCGGCCTCACAGGCGACCGCCGGTCGGCGGGGGCCCTCGCGCAGCATCAACGCGCCCTGCTGTGCTGAGGACAGCCGCCGGCCAGGAGCGACCAGGTGGGTACCGTCGGGGCCGGCCAGCAGCGCGGTGACCTCGGGAAGCCAGGACTCGGTGGTCGAGATCAGGTGCTCGCTCGCGTCCGCGGATTTCTCCACTGAGTCCACCAGGGCGTCCAGCGACCCGTCGGTCAGGTGAACCTCGAGCGCGAGCAGCAGCACGAGCGTGTGTTGGTAGGTACGGCACGCGACCCCGCCCGACTCACGTTCGGCGTGCATGATGACCGTTCGGTCGCACATCGTCGTGAGCGCGGAGTCGGGCTCGTTGGTCAGCGCCACCGTCAGTGCACGGGCGGGCAGCTTGTCGAGCGCCTCGAGGGTCTCGCGCGACGATCCCGACGCGGAGGTCGCGACGACCAGGGCATCCTGCCCCCACCGCGGCAGGAGGTCGTTGCTGGCCAGCTCGGATACAGCCAGCAGTCCCCGTGCGCGCATCCTCGCCGCGGCAACACCCGCGGCGTACGCCGACGACCCCATTCCCACAAGCACTACCCGCTCCAGGTCGTGGTCGATCGCCGCCCACGGGTTTCCCTCTCGCAGCAGGCCGGCCAGCGAACGCAGCACCGCGGGTTTCCGGCGCAGGTCCGCCAGGAAGAGCTCGGGGTTCACGGGATGCTCCTCTCGAGCAGCATCGGCAATGCCGCTTCCGGGACATAGGACCAGCGCGGTAGGTGGGTCCCGGCGTAGACGAACTCCCGGCACACCTGCCGGAGCGCGAAGGGATCCAGCAGTCGTTCGTCGAACAGCTCGCCATGGTCACCGAGGTCGCGTCGGTATGCGGTCAGGAACGCCTGCCGAGCAGCCTCCGCGACGTGGTCGACCGTGCGAGGGTCGAGGCTGGGGTGATGTCGACGAACGACCAGCCCAGCATGGGTGAAGGACTGCGCCATGCTGGCAACGTCGAGCGCCGCCGGTTGCTCCGAAATGCGGTCGTCGGCACCAACCACCGGACTGCCGTCGAAGTCGGTGAGGAGGTACGGCGCCGCTGCGTCGACACCCGTCCGCAGCACCTGACCGACATGAAGGTCCCCATGCACCCGCATGACACGTGTCGCTGTTGCGGGCAGATCGTCGAAGACAGCCCGCACCGCGTCGGCGCACTCATGCAGCACGTCCAGAGCAGCCCCCTTCGAGACTTCGACGGCACGATTCAGGTCCACGAGCGCGGCCGTCCGCAAGCGGGCGATCTCGTCGGGAGTGGCCGACCGAGCGGAGTCCGCGAGGGCACGGTGGAACGACGCGACCAGCGCCCCGACGGCGACGCCGACCGAGGTGGTGGCGGTGATGTCGTCGTGCCCCGCCGCGTGACGCAGGTCGTCGACGAGCCAGGTCCAACCGTCGACCGTCCCGTCGACGTACTCCGTCACCTGCGCAACCAAGCAGGGCGGGCTACCGTCCCCCGGGCGCCACTGAACCGTGCCCCACGGACGCGGCATCCCGACGAAGCCGTTTCTGGTGAGCTCGGCCAGCAGGGAGGGTGCCGGATGGGGACCGTCCGCGACGAACGTCCACTTCACGACGGCGCTGTCTCCGACGATGACCGAGTCGTTGGTCTGGTCGACCCCGACAGCGCGCTCCCCGGTCGCCGAGTCGTGGTGCCAGGCGGTCACCTCGAGATCGCCGACCATGCCGTCGCCGCGTGACAGGAGATCCAGCACCGCCTCGGCGGCCCCGTCACCTGGTACAGCGCGACGCACGCCGCCGGCGAGCAGACGCACGGGAGTCGGATAGAGCCGGCCGCGGCTGTCCTCGAGGATGGAGAGAGCCAGCCCCGGCTTCAGCGGTGTCAACGACACGCAGTGCGGGGGCCCGACCGGTTGATCAGCACCGTCCGCGCGGTGAGCCGGAAGCAGAGCTCCCCAGCCGCTCGCAACGACCCTTTCAGCGATCCCGAGCGCAGACTCCCCACTCAGGTAGGTCACACGCCACCGGCCCGGCGATGCTCGAGGCCGACCCTTTCGATGATGTCGGCACCCCTGGTAAGGCCGTCGCGTTGGCGGATGGACGCGCCCATGGCGTCCAGCCGCTGCCGCAGCTCCTCGTCGCTCAGCAGGGTCTCGATGGCCCCGTTCAGCTGATCCTGCGTGTGTTCGTAGGTGGAAAGCCGGATGCCGAACCCGAGCTCGTGCATGCGCTGGGCATTGTCGTACTGGTCCCAGAAGATCGGCAGCAGCACCATGGGCTTGCCGAAGTGCAGCGACTCCGTCGTGGTGTTGTTACCGCCGTGCGTGATCACGAGGTCGACCTTCGGCAGCACCGTGGTCTGCGGCAGGCTCGGCTCACCGACCATGTTGTCCGCGAGGCGGATCTTGTCGGATCGCGGGCCCATGCTCACGATGAATCGATGGGGGCTCTCGGCCAACTCGTCAATCAGGTGCTGCATGAGCTCTACATCGGCGCCGCCCAGAGAGCCCAGGGACAGGTAGACCACCCCGGATCCCTGGGGTCGGTCGGCGACCTTGGCCGGCAGGACGTACTCCCCGTCGGTGCGCCGCACGCTGGAGTCGATCCGATGCCATGAGTCGTCAAGCGGCCGGGCCGCGTCGTAGTCGGCCTCCTCGGGGAAGACATAGAGGTTGGCCGCGTTGTGGTTGGGCATGAACTCCAGGTAGGGGAGCGGATCGGCGCCCTGCTCCATCACCCAGGCGTTGAACGACTCCCAGGTCTCCCTGTGCGTCTGCTCGAAACGCTCACGGAAGGGTCCCCATGACGCGGGGTCGTCCTGCGGCAGGCCGGACAGGCGCGGCGCGACGTCGTCGCCCGGCATCTCGAGCGGGTTACACGAGACGATGCGTACGAACGGCGCACCACTGGTCGCGAGGGCCGGAAACAACACGACGTTGTCCTCCACCAACACGTCTGGCCGAACATCGTCGACGATCTGCCGTAAAGCAGGCTCGGCATATTTGGCGCCCTCGATGAGGGCCTGGTACGTCGGCTGGACGAACGTCTGCAGCTGGTCGAGCGTCGGCTTGCGGAATTCCGGCGCCGTCTCGGCGATGAAGTCGGTCCAGAACTGACCGGCATCCTCCTCGGTCGCGTTCGGGTCGGGTTCGGCGAGGTCGACCAGCCGCTCCTCGAAGCCCAGTACGGACAGCTTCCCGGCCCAGGACTTCTCGGAAGCGAACAGGACCCGGTGGCCGCGTCGGAGCAGCAGATCGCCGAGTCCGATGCACTGGTTCGTCGGCCCGTAGGCGGACTCCGGCAGGAACAGGACGGTGAGCTTCTCGGGCATGGCGGGCTCCTAGACAGACGTTCGGATCGGAGTGTCGAGAGGATGAGTGACGGCCTGACGCGCGTATTCGAGGATCAGGTCGGTCGCGACGTCACGGGTGATCGCCGGGTGACGCGCCACGATTCTGTAGCCGTAGGCGTCCTCGAGAGCAACGATGTTGCGGCCGATCGTCTCGGCGGGCTGGGTCAGAGTGAAGACTCCCGAGGCCGCTCCGGTGTCCAGGAGCACCCTGTACATCGCCACCTGTCGGTCATACAACGACGTCAGCATCTCGGCATAGACAGGGAAGCGCGATGCTGCTCCGCCCAGCGCGCACAGCAGCTTGACGTCGGCGTCCTCCGAATCGACCGGTAGCCCGGAGGCAACGGTGACCACCAGCATCTCAGCCGGCGACGAAAGCCCCGCCAACGCGCGCAGGCGGGCGTCGTAGAAACGCTCGGCCGCAGCCCGGTTCGCCTCTAAGAGCAGCGACTGCACGTCGGGGAAGTGGTAGAGGATCGCCCCGGATGTCAACCCCGCCAGCTCCGCGACGTCCTTCAGTCGAACATCGGCGCCGTGGATCCCGACCGCGCGCTGGGCGGCCTGGAGCAACTTCTCGCGGCGTTGCTGCCGCCCGTTCGCCATAGGACTCCTTCGGGACCGACTCGACCCTTGCCGCGTCGCCGACAACCCTCTGTCGTGTCGACTGACATCGTGGCAGACCATGCGCAAAATTTGAAGGGCAGTTCAATTTATTGCGGATCGCGCCCCTTTTATGCGTGAAACTGACCTTGTCAGATCTGAATCAGTGTGGAAGATTCCAGTGATCGCCGTCACGTTGGCAGCGTTGCCCTCATGGACGAGGGAGAGCGGAGAGCAGTTTGATGACCAGAGTTTCGCGTCGTGGGGCACCCGCGGCTGGTGCCCTGACCTCGGCCCTGGCTTTGACCCTGTCCGCCTGCGGTGGCGGTGATGACGGTGGCAGCAAGCCGACAGCGATCGACACCAACGCCGACCTGAGCACCCAGACGATCGTGGTGTCCAACTGGGACGGCTACATGCCCGACGACATCGCCAAGATCGTCAAGAAGTCGACCGGAGCCACCGTGAAGGTCACCAACCACGCCACGAACGAAGAGCTGGTCGCCAAAGTCACCGGCTCAGCAGGCGAGGGACTCGACGTGATCTTCGGGTCGCAGCCCTATCTCGAGGCGTTCGCTGAAGAGGGCCTGCTCGAGCCGATCGATCCGCAGTACCTCAGCAACTGGGACAACCTGGATCCCAAGGCACAGGAGCTCGCCAAGGTCGGTGACCAGACCTACTTCGCTCCGTACACCTGGGGTACGACCGGGATCTGCTATCGCCAGGACCTGGTCGACCAGCCCCCCACCAGCTGGAACGACTTGCTCAAGCCCGAAAAGAAGTATGAGAACAAGGTCACGATGATGGGGACGGAGCGATGGGCGGTCCTGCCGGCGCAGAAGGCGCTCGGCTACTCGGTCAACACGACGGCCGAGTCGGAGATGTCGAAGGTGAAAGACCTGATGGTCCAGGCGAAGCCGCACCTGCTCGCGTATGACGACACGACGTTCTATGAGCGCCTGATCAGCGGCGAGGCGGTCATGGTCGAGGCCTGGGACGGCTGGTGCAACTACGGAACCGGTGAGAACCCCGATATCAAGTTCGCCATCCCTGACGAAGGATCCGACTTGTGGGTCGACGGTATGGCCATTCTGAAGTCCTCGAAGAACAAGGAAGCCTCGTACGCCTTCATCAACGCGATCCTCGACGCGAAGAACCATGCCTGGGCCGCCGAGAACATTCTCTACATCGTTCCGAACAACGCAGCGATGGACCTGCTGCCGGCCGAGCTCACGCAGCAGTACGAAACGCTCGGCGCGCGTCGTGACGAGATGCTGCAGGGCGAGAACATGACGGACATCGGCAGCGCCGCCTCGCTGTACAGCCGGATCATCACCGAGGTCACGGCATCTTGACCGGTGGCATCGCCGGGCCAACGGCACACTGATGCGTGTCAGGAGGTCGGCCGTCGGAGGCGGCGCCCCAATGCGTCGTCTCCGACGGCTGATCGGGCCCGCGGTCCTGCTGGGTCCCGGCCTCGTCTTCTACGCGGTCTTCGTGGCTGTGCCGCTCCTGCTCGTCCTCGCCTACATGTTCGCTGTGCCCGGTCGGTTTGGCGGCGTCGAGTGGACCTTCACGCTCGACAACTTCGGCAGGGCGTTCGATCCGCTCTATCTCAAGGTGTTGCGCACCTCCTTGTGGCTGGCCGCGATAGCAACGCTGATCGCGTTCGTGATCGGTTTCCCGACGGCCTACGCCATCACCAAGCTCCCCCCGCGCTGGCGCACGGTTGCGCTGGTGCTCGTCGTGGTGCCGTTCTGGACCAATCTGTTGATCCGTATCTATGCGTGGATCGTGTTGCTCAACAGCCAGGGCCTGCTCAACGATGCGCTGGTCGGATTGGGTCTCGTCCATCAACGGACGGGCCTGTTGTACAACTCGGGTGCGGTGGTCGTCGGCCTCGTGTACGCCTACCTGCCCCTGATGATCCTGCCGCTGTACGCGGCGATCGAGCGCGTTGACCCCGAGGTCCTCGAGGCATCGGCGATCCTGGGCGCGGGTCGGTTCCGCACGTTCTGGAGCGTGCTGCTTCCGCTGACCCTGCCCGGGGCCATCACCGGGTCGATCCTCGTGTTTGTGCCGAGCCTGGGGAACTTCGTCGTGCCCGAACTGCTCGGTGGGGGCAAGACGGTGATGGTCGGCAACTTGATCCGCGACCAGTTCCTCAAGGCGCAGGACTGGCCGTTCGGTGCGGTTCTTGCGTTCGTCGTGGTGCTCGCTCTGCTGGGCCTCTTCCTGCTCCAGGCCGTCGTCACCCGGCGCGTGGAGGGGGAGGTGCGCGCTCGTGGGTAGGGCAGCCGCGCAGCCACGGATGGGTGCGGGACTCTGGGCGGCTCTGGCAATCTGTGGGGCCTTTCTCTACCTCCCGATCCTCGTCGTGGTTGGTATGTCGTTCAATGACGGCGGGTCGGCATTCTCGTGGGACGGTTTCAGCTTCCGGTGGTACAGCGAGCTTGCGGGCGACAGCCGGCTGCGGTCGGCGCTCGTCACTTCTCTCATCGTGGGTGCCGGGGCCACGACGATCGCCACCGTGTTGGGCACGCTGCTCGCGGTCGGACTGGTGCGGCACTCGAGGTCGAAGCTCCTGGAGGCCTCCGCGATGGCGCCCGCGATTCTCCCGGACCTGCTGCTGGCTATCGGGCTGCTGTCCTTCTACTACGCCGCGTCGATTCCCAAGAGCACCCTGACCATCCTCTTGGCCCACGCCGCTTTCGGAACGGCGTTTGTCGTGGCGGTGGTGCGAGCCCGACTCGCGGGGATGGACCTGGCCGAGGAGGAGGCGTCTCGTGACCTGGGCGCGGGTCCCGTGACGACATTCATCCGGATCACCGTGCCCGCTATCGCTCCGGCCATCGTGGCCGGGGCACTCCTGGTCTTCACGCTGTCGCTGGACGAGTTCGTGATCGCCTTCTTCACTGCCGGTCCGACGACGCAGACCCTGCCGATCGCGGTCTACTCCATGGTTCGGGTCGGCGTCACCCCGGAGATCAACGCGCTGGCGACAGTGCTGGTCGTCATCAGCGTCGTGGTCGTGATCTCCGCGGCACGCATGGTAAGGAGGCCTGACGAGCAATGACCAGTCACCCCACGATGTCTGAAATCGCGGCGCCGGCGCGGACCCTTCTCGAGATCCGGGATGTGAGCCGAAGCTTCGGCAACGTGATCGCCTTGGACTCGGTCTCGTTGTCGATCGCCGAGAACGAATTCTTCGCGTTGCTCGGCCCGTCTGGCTGCGGTAAGACGACCCTGCTGCGGTCGATCGCGGGGTTCGAGACGCCGGACTCGGGAGCGGTGCTGCTGGGTGGCCAAGACCTTCTCGAGCTGCCGCCCAACCGCCGGCCCGTGAACCTGATGTTCCAGTCCTACGCGCTGTTCCCGCACATGTCTGTCGAGCGCAACATCGCCTACGGGCTGGAGCGCGAGAAGCTCCCGAAGGCCGAGGTGCGTCGTCGCGTGGGCGATGTGCTCGACACGGTCGGGATGACCGCTCTTGCCAACCGACGGCCGAAGCAGCTTTCGGGCGGGCAGCGTCAGCGCGTCGCCCTGGCCCGGGCGATCGTGAAGCAGCCGCGGCTGCTGCTCCTCGACGAGCCGTTGTCAGCACTCGACCGCAAGGTGCGAGGTGAGATGCAGCTCGAGCTCAAGCGTCTGCAACACGAGGTCGGCATCACCTTCGTCGTGGTCACCCACGACCAGGAGGAGGCCATGTCGATGGCCGACCGGATCGCGGTGATCGCGGATGGCCGTGTGCAGCAGGTTGCATCGCCGGTGGAGCTCTACCGGCAACCGACGAACTTGTTCGTGGCCGACTTCGTGGGCACCAGCAATCGCATCGCCGGCCGGCTCGAGGATGGGTTCGTCGTCACGGAGGCCGTCGGCATGCTGCCCGCGGGGGGCGCGACCGCGCCGACCGGTGAGGGTTACCTGGTCGTACGACCAGAAGACATCCGCATGACGCCCGGCGACGCTGAACCAGCGCCGCTGCACGGCGAGGTCGCGGACGTCCAGTTCAAGGGCGGCAGCAGCCACGTCGCCGTCGATGTCACCGGACACGGCCAGCCGTTCCTCGTGTCGGTGGCAGGCGTATCGACGGTGACCCCCGGACAGGTTGTCTCGCTCAGGTGGGACACCGCGGTCTTCGTGCGCGACGAGCTGCGGTGAAGGCCGTCGTCGGTGACCTCTCGGATGCGCGACCGCTGCCGGTCTGGTGGGAGGGGCGCGACGACTCACCGGTGAGCGACCTGCTCCACGGTGAGATTCGTGCCGACCTCGTCGTAGTCGGGGCCGGGCTGACCGGCCTGTGGGCAGCCGTCCAGGCGATCGAGGAGCACCCCGGACGGACGGTGGTGCTGCTCGAGGGTCGGCACGTGGGAGCAGGTGCATCGGGGCGCAACGGTGGCTTCGTGTCGGCCTCGTTGACTCATGGGCTCGCGCACGGTGCCGCGACCTGGCCGGACGAGCTGCCGACACTGCTCCGCCTCGGGCACGAGAACCTCCTCGAGATCGAGGAGTGGCTCGTCGAGGAGAAGGTCGACGCCGGCCTCCGCCTTTGTGGCAAGACGACCGTGGCGACGCGGCCTCACGAGGTGGCGGCGCTCGAGCGGCTGCACGCACTGCATCGACGACACGGAGAGACGACGGCGTACCGCACCGCCGACGAGGTGCGGGCGGACGTGCACTCACCTACCTACCTGGCGGGACTCGAGACAGCCGCCGGTGGTCTCGTCGATCCGGTGGCTCTGACCACTGGCCTACGCGACGTCGCCGTGCGCCACGGGGTGCGGCTTCACGAGGGCAGCCCGGTCCTCGCGGTCCGTCGCGAGGGAGGGGACGTCATCTGCAGGACCGCGCAGGGAGTGGTGCGGGCGGACCGGGTGTTGCTCGCCAGCAACGCTTTTCCGCCCTTGCTGAGACGACTCAGATCCTTCGTGCTGCCCGTGTGGGACCACGTGCTCGCCACGGAGCCCCTGTCTCCCAGTCAGCTCGAGTCGATCGGCTGGCTGCGCAATCAAGGCCTGACGGATGCGGGGAACCAGTTTCACTACTACCGGCGTACGGCGGACGACCGCATCTTGTGGGGTGGTTACGACGCGATCTACTACTTCAACAACGGCAGCGGCTCCGGACGGGAGCAGCGCGACGCGTCGCACGAGTTGCTCGCCCGGCAGTTCTACGAGACATTTCCCCAGCTCGAGGACGTGCGCATGAGCCACCGATGGGCCGGGATGATCGACACCACCTCCCGTTTCACCCCGGTCTTCGGCACCGCTCTGGGCGGCCGGGTCGCCTACTCGATGGGATACACCGGGCTAGGGGTCGCGATGGCGCGCTTCGGGGCGCAGGTCGCCCTCGACCTGCTCGACGGCCGAACCACGGAGCGCACCCAGCTGGAGATGGTCCGCCGCCGGCCGATCCCGTTCCCACCCGAACCGTTGCGCTGGGCCGCCGTACAGACGACTCGCGCTGCCCTCGCCCGTGAGGACCGCCGCGGGCGACGCGGGGCCCTGCTGCGTGTGATGGATCGCGTGGGCGTCGGCTTCAACAGCTGACAGTCGTTGCCGGCTCATCACACGAGCCGCGCGTGGACGACTTGCCCGGGACAGCACGGAGCCTGGGTTTCGTCGCGAGTGGCGCAACTCTGGCGGAGGATAGGGGATTCGAACCCCTGAGAGCTTTCACTCAACACGCTTTCCAAGCGTGCGCACTAGGCCACTATGCGAATCCTCCGTGGAGGAGGTTATCGCCTGCGGTGCGCCGAGCCGAAATCGCGTCGTCGGCCGCCGTGAACAGACTCCACCACGATTCGCAGATGCGGCGCAGGCTCCCGTAGACTTTCGGGCAGCCCCTCGTGTGGCGGCACCTTGCCCAACTCCCCCAGGGCCGGAAGGCAGCAAGGGTAAGCGAGCTCTGCCGGGTACACGAGGGGTCTTTCACGCCCTCGATCGCTGTACGAGCTCAGGTCGCGTTCTGCCAGAGACCGATCAGGTTGCCCTCGGTGTCCTTGAAGTACCCCGCCCAGCCCATGTCGCCGACCTGCATCTTGTCGCGCACGGTGCTGCCCCCGGCGGCGCTCACCTTCTCGAGCGCCTTGTCGATGTCGTCGACGCCGATGACCACCGTCGGGGCCTTCATCTCGTCGTCGCGCTTGAACATGCCGCCGTTGATGGCTCCCGGGTTGACCGGCCCCCGATCACCGGTTTCCGTCGTGGTCAGCATGGAGTACTGCATCTCCGGCATGTGCTGGATGTCCCAGCCGAAGGTGTCTCGATAGAAGGTGTGGGCCCGCTCCAGGTCGTCGGCGGGAATTTCGAAGTGAACCACGCTGTCGCTCATGCTCTCTCCTCAGTCTGGTTGTCTTCGAACTGGGTTTCGATGGGCGCGAGAGGGGCCGAGGGATCGGCTCCTTGCCATCGACCCTACGTCGGCGGACCGACACGGTCACCCCGCGCACGCGCTCCGGCACGCGTCCACCGTCGCCCTGCCGGCCGTGCTGGTCGTCGCCGGGCGGCAGTAAGGTCGTCAGCGTGGATGCCCCTCTCGCGTTGTACCGGCGCTATCGCCCTGACACGTTCGGCGATGTCATCGGGCAGGAGCAGGTCACCACGCCGTTGTCGCACGCGCTGGACAACAACCGCGTCCACCACGCCTACCTCTTCTCCGGCCCGCGTGGCTGCGGCAAGACCACGAGTGCTCGCATCATGGCGCGGGCGCTGAACTGCGAGAAGGGCCCACGGTCTGAGCCCTGCGGGGCGTGCGAGTCATGCATCGAGCTCGCTTGCGGAGGCCCCGGATCCATCGACGTGATCGAGATCGACGCCGCCAGCCATGGCGGTGTCGATGACGCCCGTGAGCTGCGCGAACGCGCGTTCTTCGCCCCCGTGAAGGCCCGCTACAAGGTCTACATCATCGACGAGGCCCACATGGTGAGCCCGCAGGGCTTCAACGCGCTGCTCAAGCTCGTCGAGGAGCCGCCCTCCCACCTGCGCTTCATCTTCGCCACCACCGACCCCGAAAAGGTCATCGGCACGATCAAGTCGCGCACGCACCACTACCCCTTCCGCCTGGTGCCGCCCAAGGTCCTAGGTGACTACCTCGTCGAGCTCTGCCAGCGCGAGAAGGTCGCCATCGAGCACAACGCCGTCCCGCTGGTCGTGCGTGCCGGCGCCGGGTCTGTGCGTGACAGCCTGTCTGTCCTCGACCAGCTCATCGGCGGTTCCGGCCCCGACGGCGTCACCTACGACCTCGCCACGTCCCTTCTCGGCTACACGCCCGACACGCTGCTCGACGAGACGGTCGACGCGATGGCCGCCGATGACGGCGGCACTCTGTTCGGGGTCGTCGACAAGGTCGTCGACACCGGGCAGGACCCACGGCGGTTCGCCGAGGACCTGCTGCACCGGCTGCGCGACCTGGTGGTCATCTCCGCGGTACCCGACGCGGCCTCCCGTGGGTTGATCGAGTTGTCCGATGACCAGGCTGAGCGGTTGGCGGGGCAGTCGCAGCGGTTCGGCCGCGCTGAGCTGACGAGGGCCGCCGACATCGTCAGCCAGGGACTCACCGACATGAAGGGCGCGACCGCTCCGCGGCTTCTCCTCGAGCTGATGTGCGCCCGGATCCTGCTGCCCGGAGCCGACCAGTCCGCCGAGGGACTCGGCGCCCGCATCGACCGGGTCGAGCGGCGGCTGTCGGTCGTGGGCGACCACCCCGCGCCCAGCACCGCGGCTGAGCCTCCTCGTCGTCCGGTCCCACCGACGCCCGTGGCGCCCGAGCCCGCAACGGCTACTCCCGCGGTTCCTCCGACGCCTGTCGAAGCAGCGCCGGAGCCGGTGGTGGAGACGCTCGAGCCCGAAAGATCCGAGAGTGCCGATCACCACGGACCGCGCGCCGAGCAGCCGTCCCGTTCTGCACCCGACACGGCCACAACCATCAGCGCGCAAGAGGCTCCGGCGCCGATCACGCCTCCGCCTCTCCGCCCCGGACAGCTCCGGGCTGACGTTGGTCGACGTACGACGGTTGTGGCCAGGCGTCCTCGAGCGGGTCAAGCGGATGAAGCGCTACGCGTGGATCCTGCTGAGCCAGAACGCCCAGGTCAAAGACGTCAGCGACGGTGTCCTGACGATCGGGTTCGGCGGTGAGGGTGCCGCCAAGAACTTCCGGACCGGCGGCGCCGCCGAGATCCTCCGGCAGGCCCTGATCGACGAGCTCGGTGTCGACTGGCGGGTCGAGGGCATCATCGACGGACCGAGCCCGCAGGCTCCGTCGCGTACCGTCCGCGAGCCCGAGTCGCGGCCAGCCGCTGCCCCGGCCGAGAGTCGGAAGCCTCCGGCGGAGCACGGAACCATCTCCGCCCGCTGCGGCACCGGCTGGTGCCGAGTCCGTCGAGGCGGTTCCCCCGCCCGACCGCAGCGCCAACGTTGACGCGGCGAAGGGAGCCATCCGCAAGACGCGCAACGGCCGAGACGCCGGACAGCCAGACGGGGCCGACGAGCCCCCCGACGTACACGAAGACGACGACGTGGTCGACGACGCGAGCCTGAGCAGCCACGAGCTGCTGGAGCGCGAGCTCGGCGCCCAGGTCATCGACGACATCCGTCATGACGGCCGCTGACGGGCGGTCCCGTACCGATCGCGACCCCGGCGAGGCTGAGCGCCTCCCCCGACCAAGGAGCCCCATGTTCCCCGAAGGATCTCCCGACATGAACGCCCTGCTCGAGCAGGCCACGGCGATGCAGCAGCAGCTCATGGCCGCCCAGAACGACCTGGCCGAGCGCCGCGTCGACGGCAACGCTGGTGGTGGCCTCGTCCAGGCGACGGTCACTGGCACCGGCGATCTCGTCGGTCTGCGGATCGACCCGGCAGGTCTGCGACCCCAGTGACACCGAGACCCTGGCCGACCTGATCCTGGCAGCGGTGCGCGATGCCAGCGCGAACGCGCACCAGGTCGCGGCTGAGCAGATGGGCCAGCTGTCCGGCGGTTTCGGTGAAGGGTTTCCCGGCCTCGGCGGCTAGCTGGACCTCGCGGGCGCGCCGAGGAACGTCGTCGGAATCTTGCGCAAAGCGGGTGTTCACAGCCTGGACGCGCGCGTGATTCGTGGTCGTAACCTACGGTAGCGTAACCTTCGTAGAAGAAGTGGAGGTCCGATCCGGAGGGAGACGTCCATGACAGTCCAAGAGGTCAGCCAGAGCGACCTGTTGCGTGAGCTCGAGCAGGTCGTCGAGGTCGAGCTCAACCGTCACCTCAAGGTGGCGAAGGAGTGGTTCCCCCACGAGTTCATCCCGTGGAGCGAGGGGCGCAACTACGACGGGCTGATGGGCGGCGAGCCGTGGTCGCCCGATGACGCGGACATCCCCGACGTGGCGCGCTCGGCGCTGATCGTCAACCTGCTCACCGAGGACAACCTCCCGAGCTACCACCACGAGATCGCCGTCATCTTCGGCCGCGACAACGCCTGGGGCGAGTGGGTGCACCGCTGGACCGCCGAGGAGGGCAGGCACGGGATTGCGATGCGCGACTACATGCTGGTCAAGCGCATGGTCGACCCGGTCGCTCTCGAGCGGTTCCGGATGGACCACATGTCCGCGGGCTACCAGTCCGCGCACGCGCAGGACGCCATGCGGTCGCTCGCCTACGTGTCCTTCCAGGAGCTGGCGACGCGCGTGTCGCACCGCAACACCGGCCGATTCACCACGGACCCGATGTGCGACAAGCTGCTCGCCCGGATCGCGGCCGACGAGAACCTGCACATGATCTTCTACCGCAACCTGCTGAAGGCTGCGCTCGAGATCGCACCCGACCAGGCGATGGTCGCGATCCGCGATGTCGTGGCCGAGTTCGAGATGCCCGGCGCCGGCATCCCCGGTTTCCAGCGCAAGGCCGTCGAGATGGCCGTCCAGGGCATCTACGACCAGCGCCTGCACCACGACGAGGTCGTCATGCCGGTCCTCCGCTTCTGGAACGTCTTCGAGTTCGAGGGCCTGTCCGGAGAGGGCGAGAAGGCCCGGCAGGAACTCGCCGACTTCATGACCAACCTGGACACCTCAGCCTCCCGGTTCGTCGAGAAGCGCGACGCGCTCAAGGCTCGCCTGGCCGCTCGCGGCTGAGCCTCCCCCTCAGCGGTTAGGCTGCTCGGACGATCCACGCAGAAGCGTGGTGGTGGCCACGAGACGAGGAGCAGGGTGTACGAGGGGATCGTCCAGGACCTGATCGACGAGCTCGGCAGGCTTCCCGGCGTCGGCCCCAAGAGTGCGCAGCGGATCGCGTTCCACCTGCTCAACGCCGATGCCGTCGACGTACGACGACTCGCGCACGTGCTGGTCGAGGTCAAGGAAAAGGTCCGCTTCTGCGTCACCTGCGGAAACGTCGCCGAGGAAGAGCAGTGCAAGATCTGCCGTGACCCGCGGCGTGACCTGACGGTGCTGTGCGTGGTCGAGGAGTCCAAGGATGTCGTCGCTGTCGAGCGGACGCGGGAGTACCGGGGCCGCTATCACGTGCTCGGTGGGGCGATCAGCCCGATCGAGGGGATCGGGCCCGACGAGCTGCGGATCAGGGAGCTGATGACCCGCCTGGCCGACGGGACGATCACCGAGGTGATCCTCGCCACCGACCCGAATCTCGAGGGCGAAGCCACGGCAACGTACCTGACCAGACTCCTCAGACCGATGGGGCTGCGGGTCACCAGACTTGCCAGCGGCCTGCCGGTCGGGGGAGATTTGGAGTATGCAGACGAGGTGACGCTGGGGCGCGCCTTCGAAGGGAGACGCACGGTCGATGACTGAGACACGCGATTCTTTGTCCAGCGAGCTGGAAGATCTGGCTCAGGGCATCGCCGACCAGACCGAGAGCTTCCTGCTCGCGCTGCGCGAAATCGCCCGCAGCGGCGACCCCGGAACAGCGGTGCCGCTGCTGCTGTTGGAGGTGTCGCAGCTGCTGCTCGCCGGTGCGCGGCTGGGGGTGCAGACCGACTTCGTCCCGAGCGAGCAGTTCGAGCCGGACGCCGGCCCCGATCCCGACCTCGACGCCATGCGCGAACGGCTGGCGATCCTCCTCGAGGGTGTCGATGACTTCACCGAGGTCTTCGATCCCTACATCGACCCGCCCGAGCTGGTGGTGTCCAAGCTGTCCGACGACCTGGCTGACATCGCTGCCAGCGTCGCTCACGGCCTGCAGCACTACCGGGCGGGGTCGATGCAGGAGGCACTGTGGTGGTGGCAGTTCTCCTACGTGTCGAGCTGGGGAGCCGAGGCCAGCGCGTCCCTGCGCGCGCTGCAGTCCGTCATCGCCCACGACCGTCTCGACGCCAGCGAGGTCGGCGAGGTCGAGGCCGCCCGCGTGGCTGCGGCCGACGAGCTCTGACAGGTCACCTCACGGCATACGCCGGTCCCAGGGGTTGAACCGGGCAGGCCTCGACCGGGGCCCTCGCTAGACTCGTCCCTCGGGCTGAACACCGAAACCAGCCCTGAGCGGGACATCCGACGACCGGAGGAAGCGGTCCCCGACATGACAAGGAGTCAGCAGCGTGGGCATCGTGGTGCAGAAGTACGGGGGTTCCTCCGTAGCTGACGCCCAAGGCATCAAGCGGGTCGCCCAGCGCATCGTGGCCACCCGCAAGGAGGGGTACGACGTCTGCGTGGTCGTCTCTGCCATGGGAGACACGACCGACGAGCTGCGCGACCTCGCCGAACAGGTGTCGCCGCTGCCTCCCGGGCGCGAGCTCGACATGTTGCTGACCGCCGGTGAGCGCATCTCGATGGCCCTGCTCGCGATGGCAATCGCCAACCTCGGTCAGACCGCACGTTCGTTCACCGGCAGCCAGGCCGGCGTCATCACTGACTCCGCGCACGGTCGTGCCAAGATCATCGACATCACGCCGGGGCGGATCGAGTCCGCCATCGCCGCCGGTGACATCGCGATCGTCGCCGGCTTCCAGGGCGTCTCGGTCGAGACCAAGGACATCACCACGCTCGGCCGGGGTGCTTCCGACACGACGGCGGTGGCGCTTGCGGCCGCGCTCGGCGCGGAAGTGTGCGAGATCTACACCGACGTCGACGGCATCTTCACCGCCGACCCACGTATTGTGCCCACCGCGCGCCGGATCCCCCGGATCTCCTACGAGGAGATGCTGGAGATGTGTGCGTGCGGAGCCAAGGTGCTGCACCTGCGCTGTGTGGAGTACGCGCGGCGCTACAACGTACCCATCCACGTCCGTTCGTCCTTCACACAGAAGCCGGGCACGTGGGTCATCGATGCAGGCAAGGTGGACCCCATGGAGCAAGCCATCATCTCCGGTGTTGCGCACGACCGCAGCGAGGCCAAGATCACCGTGGTCGGAGTGCCGGACAAGGTCGGCGAGGCGGCCCACATCTTCGAGGCGCTCGCCGCGGCGGGCATCAACATCGACATGATCGTGCAGAACATCTCGGCAGCCGCCACCGCGCGTACCGACATCTCCTTCACGCTGCCGCGAGACGATGGCCAGGTGGCGATGACCGCGCTGGCGCGGCTGAAGGACGAAGTCGGCTACGAACAACTGCTCTACGACGACCGGATCGGCAAGGTGTCGCTCGTCGGTGCCGGCATGCGAAGCCACCCGGGCGTGACGGCCAAGTTCTTTGCGGCGCTGGCTTCGGCCGGGGTCAACATCGAGATGATCTCGACGTCTGAGATCCGCATCTCGGTGATCATCGACGAGGACCAGATCGACACCGCGGTCACGTCGGCGCACGCCGCCTTCGACCTCGACAGTGCCGAGGTCGAGGCCGTGGTCTACGGCGGGACCGGCCGATGAGAGGTGTCGGCAAGCCCAACCTCGCCGTGGTGGGCGCCACCGGTGCAGTCGGCACGGTGATGCTCGAGATCCTCTCGACCCGCCACGACGTCTGGGGCGACATCAAGCTGCTCGCGTCGGCGCGGTCGGCAGGCCGCGTGCTGCGCTGCCGTGGCCGCGATGTCGTTGTCGAGGAACTCACCGAGGACGCCTTCGACGACGTGGACGTGGCGATGTTCGACGTCCCCGACGACGTGTCCGCGCACTGGGCGCCGATTGCAGCCGCCCGTGGTGTGGTCGCGGTCGACAACTCCGGAGCGTTCCGGATGGACGCCGACGTGCCGCTGGTCGTCCCTGAGGTCAACCCGGCCCAGATCCGCAACCGGCCACGCGGCATCATCGCCAACCCCAACTGCACGACGCTGACGATGATGGATGCGCTCGGGGCGCTGCACGCCCGCTGGGGACTGCGTGAGCTGGTCGTCGCGTCCTACCAGGCGGCGTCCGGAGCGGGTCAGACAGGCGTCGACCGGTTGTACGACGAGCTCGAGGTGGTCGCAGGGGACCGCACGCTCGGCCAGACGATGGGCGACGTACGCCGCGTCGTCGCCAACAAGCTCGACGACGGCTCCCCGTTCCCTGCGCCGCTGGCGATGAATGTGATCCCGTTGGCCGGCTCCATCAAGGAGGGTGGCTGGTCGAGCGAGGAGCTCAAGGTCCGCAACGAGTCGCGCAAGATCCTCGACATCCCCGACCTCAAGGTGTCGGCCACCTGTGTGCGTGTGCCCGTGGTGACCACGCATTCGTTGGCGGTGCACGCTGTGTTCGAGCGTGATGTCGATGTCGCCGAGGCTCGCCAGCTGATGGTCGAGGCCCCCAGTGTCGTGCTGATCGACGACCCCGAGAACGGCGAGTTCCCGACGCCGGTCGACGTGGTCGGCTCCGACCCGACGTTCGTGGGGCGGCTGCGGCAGGCTCTCGACTTCCCCAACACGCTCGAGCTGTTACGTGAGGTCGATGTCGACGAGGCCCGCCAGCTGCTGGTCGAGGCGCCCAGTGTTGTGGTGATCGATGACCCCGTGAACGGCGAGTTCCCGACGCCGGTTGACGTGGTCGGCTCCGATCCCACCTTCGTCGGGCGTCTGCGGCAGGCGCTCGACTTCCCCAACACGCTCGAGCTGTTCGTCTGCGGCGACAACCTGCGCAAGGGGGCCGCCCTCAACACGGCACAGATCGCCGAGCTCGTGGCCGCCGAACTGATGGCAGCCACGGCGCGCCCGGAGTAGCCTGCCGGCAGTTGTTCGCCGGACCAAGGGGGAAGTCATGACAGAGCCACCCGGGCCAGCGCGAACCGCGCACGACGATCGGGTCGGCGAATCTCCCGACGCACACGGCCGTCGTGAGCGTGTTCGCCTGTTGGGTCGTCCGTGTGCTCGGCACCGGCGCCGTCACGTTCGGCGCCACCCTGCTCGTGGGGGTGCTCGTCGCGCTCGCTCGACAGGACTCCAGCGCTGGGGTTCACCTGACGCCGGTGCTGCGGATTCTCCTGCCGATCGGCGGGTCCGCGCTCCTGGCGGGCGCCGTGATGCTGGCGATGGCCTATCGTCCGCCGCGGCGCGTGCGGCTGCCGTGGCTGTGATCCCCGCGGCTTGAGTCGCAAGCCGCCGACGGCAGCTCAGCTGTCGGGGTCGGCGGGGGCGTAGTGGGGGAGGTCGTCGTGCACGTGAACCGCAGGCCAGGCTTCCCCGTCCCGTCTGGTCGCTGCCTCGTCTGCGTCGCTGGCAGCGTCGTCGGCGTACGGGCTCGGGTTCGCCGCCTCGAGGGCGCGTGCCAGGTAGACCGAGACGACGAACGACACCGCCGCCATGCCGGGGAGCGCCAGGGCCATCCAGCCGTCGAAGACGTAGTCGATGAGCAGGCCGAGGATGACCACCAGCGGCAAGGTGACGCCGAAGAAGGCCGCGACGCCCGCCGCCTCCACGGCGAACATCCGCAGCAGGACGACGCCGATGACGTAGCAGACGGCGATGATCACGAGCAGCATCGGCAGGCCGTAGCCGCCGCAGGTCGGGCGGCCTCTCAGCGCGTCGCAGCCCCGCTCCCCGGACCAGACGAGGCCCGTTCCGACCGCGCCGCAGAGCAGGCCCGGTGATCGCGGCGGCAAGTGCGACATGGACGCGGCGCAGCGCGTTCGCGGTCGGCATCCAGCCGGCAAGCCGACTGCGGTCAGCCTGGTGCTCTGCCATGGTCCCCCAGTGTGCCGTATGAACGCCGAACGGGCATCTCGGACATGTTCCGGAGCAGGGACACCCCCGACCTCTGATGAGATCGGGGGTGTCGTGCTCCTCTGGTCGGGCTGACAGGATTTGAACCTGCGGCCTCGTCGTCCCGAACGACGCGCGCTACCAAACTGCGCCACAGCCCGAGGGCGGAGTCACTCTACCGGAGCACAAGCGCAGGGCTAAATCGAGACCCGCAGCACTCAGCGCGCCGTCAGGGTCAGCAACGTCGCCTCCGGAAAACAGCAGAAACGATAGGGCGCGTACGGCGAGGTCCCGAGTCCGGCCGAGACGTGCAGCCAGGCCCGCCGGCCGCCGGCCCGGTGGTCGTGCAGCCCCCTCGATCGTCGCGGATCTATGTCGCAGTTGGTCACCAGGGCGCCGTACCCGGGAAGCCGAAGCTGGCCGCCGTGCGTGTGTCCGGCCAGGATCATGTCGTACCCGTTGGCGGTGAACGCGTCGAGCACCCGCAGGTACGGCGCGTGGGTCACGCCGAGCCGCAGGTCGGCCGATGCGTCAGCAGGCCCGGCCACGGCCTCGAGGTCGTCGTACCCGAGGTGCGGGTCGTCGACCCCGGCAAAGGCGATGCGCAGTCCGTTCACCTCCAGGGACGCGGTGGTGTTCGTCAGGTCGACCCAGCCGCCACGGCCGAGCGCGGTGCGCAGGTCGCGCCAGGGCAGCGGCGGGCCATGGAACTTCTTCTTGCCGCCGTTGGGCAGGAAGTACCGCAGCGGGTTCTTGAGCACGGGACCCCAGTAGTCGTTGGACCCGAAGACATGCACGCCGGGGATGTCCAGCAGGGCGCCCAGCGCCTGCACCACGGGATCGACCGCTCCCGGGTGGCTGAGGTTGTCGCCGGTGTTGACGACGAGGTCGGGCTCCAGAGCGGCGAGGCTGCCCAGCCACTCCTGCTTGCGGAGCTGGCTGGGTGTCAAGTGGATGTCGGAGAGGTGCAGCACGCGGAGCGGGTCGGCGCCGGTCGGCAGGCAGGGGACCTCGGCCTCGCGCAGCCGGAACGCCCGCACCTCGTAACCGGCGCTGTAGGCCAACGTCCCGGCGCCGGCCAGGGCGAGCCCGGCAGTCACCTTCACCAAGGAGTGCACCGGGCCAGGGTTTCACATGGTCCGCACGCGAGCAGGCCATAGGCTTCTCGCATGTCTGCGATGAAGGACCGCCTCCGTTCCGAGCTCACCGCGTCGATGAAGGCGCGCGACGAGCTGCGTTCCTCGACGCTGCGGATGGTGCTCACGGCCATCACCAACGCCGAGGTGGCCGGCAAGCAGGCACGTGAGCTCACAGACGACGACGTCACCGGCGTCCTGGCCTCCGAGGCAAAGAAGCGTCGAGAGGCGTCAGCAGCGTTCGACGACGCCGACCGCCCCGAGCTGGCGGCGAAGGAACGAGCCGAAGCCGCCGTCCTCGCCGAGTTCCTGCCCGAGCCGATGAGCGAAGCCGAGATCGCCGAGCTGGTCACTGCCACGATCGCCGAGCTGGGCGTCGGTGCGGACGGGATGCGGGCGATGGGCCGCGTGATGGGGGCCATCACGCCGCAGATCAAGGGCCGGGCCGACGGCGGTGCCGTCTCGGCCGAGGTGCGACGCCAGCTCGGTTAGGTCCGGTAGCGGCTACCCGCCACCCTGGCCGCCGCCTCCACCTTGACCGCCGCCTCCACCTTGACCGCCACCTCCACCGTTGCCGCCACCCGTGGGTTTCGTGTCGCCCGGCTTGGTCGGCTTGGTGTCGCCCGGCTTGGTCGGCTTGGTGGGCGGCGGCGTCACGCCGTTCGAGACGTAGATGCTGACGGTCTCACCGGTGGTGCCCTCGTAGGACGGTGACGTGTACGCGACGGTGCCTTGCGGGGCCGACGAGTTGACGCTGTAGGACACGATCTGGGGGTTGAAGCCGAGCTTGCTCAACGCCGCTGCAGCCGACTCCGGGCTCTGACCGTAGTACGACGGGATCGGGACGGTCTGCCCGTTGACGACCGAGGGGTCGGGCGACACGAAGTTCCGGTTCGGGGAGCCACTGCTGGATCGCGCGCATCGCGTCACCCCACATGGGGCCCGCTGTCGTCGAGCCGTGCACGCTGCCCACGTTGACCCCACCGATCGTGGTGTAGTCGATGTCCAGCGGATCGCCGTTGGGCTTGACGCCGGCGATCATCGCGGCGGTCGCGAGAGTGGGGGTGTAGCCGACGAACCACACCGACTTGGCCGGCGCCACTGTCCCGGTCTTGCCCGCGGAGGGCTGGTCGAGCGCGATGTTGGCGCCGAACCCACCCGGCTCCATCACGCCCTTGAGGATGTCGTTGATCGCGTCGGCGTACGCCGGCTTGAGCACGCGGTTGCACTGCGGTCCCGGCGTGGGGATGACGTTGCCCCGGCGGTCGCGGATCTCCAGAATCGGCGTGGAGGCGCAGTGCACGCCACGGTTGGCGGCGGTGGCGTAAGCCTCGGCCATCTCGAGCGGGCTCACGTTGGCGATGCCGAGGGTGAACGACGGCACCCGCTCGTGGGCGGGGTCGTCCAGCTGGATGCCCATCTCCTGGGCGAGCTTGTAGGGACCGCACAGCCCTGTCATCTTCTCGAGCTGGACGAAGAACGTGTTGACCGACAGCTGGGTGCCGGAGTACATGTCCATGTTGCCGCTGTCGGTGGAGTTGTGGAACGTGAAAGTCTCAGACGACTGGTAGTTGCCACCACACGTCGGGTAGCTGCCGAGATCGACGGGGTACGCCGCCGGGGAGTAGATCTTCTTGTTGAGCGGGATGCCGTCCTTGATCGCCTGCGCGAGCACGAAGAGCTTGAACGTCGAGCCGGCCTGGAAGCCGGGTGCGTCGCCGTACTTGGTGGGCACGGTGAAGTTGAGGTAGGTCTCGCCCTTGCGGTGGTTGTTGCCCATCGGCTTGGACTGCGCAAGCGCACGGACGTAGCCCGTGCCGGGCTCGACCTCGGCGATCGCACCGACGGCGTTGTCACGTGGATAGACATGCGAGTGCACCGACGCGGACGCCGCCCGCTGGAAGCGTGGGTCGAGGGTGCTCTGGATCGTGAGTCCGCCGGCGTAGATGGCGTGCTTGCGCTGTTCGGTGGTCTTGCCGAGTGCTGGGTCGTCGAGCAGGTACTTCAACAGGTAGGCGCAGAAGAACGGAGCATCTGCGTTGACGCAGCCGTTGGCCGTGTAGGACGGGTGGAGACCCAACTTGGTCTTCATCGCGTGCTTGGCGCGCTGGGTGGTGATGATGTGCAGGTCGAGCATCTTGCCGATGACGGTGTTGCGTCGGCTGTGGGCCAGGTCGGGGTTGTTGGTCGGGTCGTACTCCGACGGGTTCTTGACGATGCCGGCCAGCATCGCGGCCTGACGAAGGTTGAGCTTCTTGGCTGTCGTCGAGAAGTAGTGGTGGGCGGCTGCTTCGATGCCGTACGCGCCGTCGCCGAAGTACGCGGTGTTGAGGTAGTGCTCGAGAATCTGCGGCTTGGTCAGGTGGGCCTCGACCCAGACGGCATACCGAAGCTCATCGAACTTGCGCGCGTAGCTCTTGGCCGTTGCGGCCGCCTTCGCCTCGTCTGAGGTGGCGTTCTCCTGCAAGGTGAGCTTCACGAGCTGCTGGGTGATGGAGGAACCACCCTGGATCGTCTTGTCGCTGGCCTGGTTGATGAACAGCGCGCGCAAGGTGCCGCGCACGTCGAGCGCGCCGTGCTCGTAGAACCGGGCGTCCTCGATGGCGACAATGGCCTGCTGCATGACGCTCGAGATCTTGCCGAGCTTGACGTACTTGCGGTTCTCGTCATAGAACGCCGCGATCTGGGTGCCGTCAGCGGCGAGCACGCGAGTGCGCTCGTTGAGAGGCTTGAACTCGAGCTTCTTGGGGAATTCCTTTACGGCCTGGGCGCTGTTCTCGGCGCCTTTGCTGATCAGCCCGACCCAGGGGAGGGCGAGGCCCGCCAGCAGAACTCCGGACAGGACGCTGATGCCGATGATCACGACGATCTGATGGATCAAACCGCCCTCATGACGGGCAGGTCGCACGAGCCGAGACATGCGCTCCAGAGTACGTGAGAGTCTGGGAGAAGTCGCATTCCGACTTTGCGACCGACTCCGCACGGTTGTGACTAGTTGGTCATAGTCCGAATGGACTACACGCTTTGAGCAGTTCGGACCCTCCCGCAACGTTCGAATGGTCCGTAACGTTCTCTCCACCTGAGAACCACTGTTTGCACTGGTTCCTCTGGGACTCAGCAGGCTCATTCTTCTCTCGGTAGGGGCTGGACATGACTTGGAACGAGCAGTGGGCAGACGTGGCGTCCTGCAAGGGCGCCCGACCGGACGAGCTCTTCGTCCGTGGAGCAGCACAGAATCGCGCCAAGCAGGTGTGTGGCCAGTGTCCGGTACGCACGGAATGTCTGGCTGAAGCGCTGGACAACAACATCGAGTGGGGCGTCTGGGGTGGCATGACCGAGCGCGAGCGCCGGGCCCTGCTGCGCCGCCGTCCGAACGTCACCTCGTGGCGCGGCCTCCTCGAGGCCGCCCGCGAACAGCACTTGGCCGTTTCAGCGGCCAGAGGAGCCAGCGCCGCCGGTTGATCGGCGAGCGCTCCGGGAAACGAACCGGATGAGGCGGCTTCGGAGGGGTAAGCCGTCTCAGCCGGTTCGTTTTGTGTTTGCTGGGGTCGTGCCGCCGCGCTAGGCCGTGAGCAGGCCGCCCACCTCGCGCAGGGAAGCCAGGTCGTGCACGTCCGTCGACAGCGCCGCCACCGATGCTGTCGCCACGGTCGGATGCGCCGCGGCGAACCGGCGACGCAGTGATCGCTCACGGGTGACGCGCGTCGAACGCTCAGCATGCAGCTTGAGCAGGGCGGCGGTCAGCTTGGAGTCCTTCTCGAGTCGCTCGGCTCCAGCCCACGCGGCCTGCGCCGAGATCGTCGACGGACCTGGTGTGGTGACCCGGTTGAGGACGAGGCCCGCGAGCGGCATACGTTCCTCGCGGAGCCGTTCGACGAAGAAGGCCGCCTCGCGCAGCGCATCGGGATCGGGCGATGCCACGACCACGAAGGCCGTCTGCGGGTCCTTGAGGATCTGGTAGGTCTTGTCGGCACGCGCTCGGAAACCGCCGAAGAGCGTGTCGAGCGCCGCCACGAACGTCTGTACGTCGCGCAGCATCTGACCGCCGAGGATCTTCGAGATCGCGCCGGTCACGAGGGACATCCCGGTCGACAACAAGCGGGCGGGTCCGCGCGCGGGTGCCACCAAGATCTTGATCAGCCGGCCGTCGAGGAACGACGAGAGCCGCTCCGGCGCGTCCAGGAAGTCCAGCGCGGACCGCGACGGCGGGGTGTCGACGACGATGAGGTCCCACCGTCCGCCAGCCCGTGCCTCGGCGTGCAGCTGACCGAGCTTCTCCATCGCCATGTACTCCTGCGTCCCGGCGAACGAGCTGCTCAAGGCCTGGTAGAAGGGGTTCGCCAGGATCTGCTCGGCCTTCTCCGGGTTGGCGTGCGACTCGACCACCTCGTCGAAAGTGCGCTTCATGTCGAGCATCATCGCGTCGAGGCTGCCGCCGTTCGACGTGTCGACGCCGGCCACGGCCCGCGGGGTGTTGTCGAGCTCGGACAACCCCATCGACTGCGCGAGCCGGCGTGCCGGGTCGATGGTCAGCACGACGGCCTTGCGCCCGGCCTCCGCAGCGCGCAACGCGAGCGATGCTGCGGTCGTGGTCTTGCCGACCCCGCCCGAACCGCAGCAGACGATGATCTTCACGCTGCGGTCGGAGATGAGCTTGCTGACGTCGAGCTTGGGGCCGTTGGTCCGGGGGCTCATGCGAGGACCCCGGCCGCGCGCAGCGTCTCGGCGAACTCGTAGAGCGTGCCGACGTCGACGCCGTCGGGCGAGTACGGCAGCGTCGCCATCGGACGCTGGGCGGCTTCGAGCCGCTTGCGCTGGGAGCGTTCGAGCATGACCCGCTCCCCGTGGTCCCGGGCTTCGGCGAGAAGGCCGGCGACGGCGCCCTCGTCCGGCGCGATCCCCACCTCCTTGAGCGCAGCCTCGATTTCGGCTGCGTCGAGCTTGCCGGCAATAGCTGCCTTGAGGTCGCGCGCGGCCAGGCCGGCGTCACGTACGAGATTGACGATGATCGCGCCCACCTGGAGCCCGATGGCGCGGAGCTCCGTGATGCCGTCAAGCGTCTCCTGGACCGGCATCTCCTCCAGCGTCGTGACGACGTGCACACGGGTCTGCTCGGACTTGAGGAGCCGCATGATCGACGTGGCCTGGTTGCGGATGGGACCCACCTTGGCGATGCCGGCGACCTCTGTGTTGACGTTGAGGAAGCGAGGAATGCGTCCGGTCGGCGGGGCGTCGAGCACGACGGCGTCGTACGACGGCTGAGCATGGCGGACCCCCCGCATCGAGCGGCCGGGCTGCCCGCGGCGGGTGGCCTCGTAGACCTTGCCGGTGAGGAGCACATCGCGTACGCCGGGAGCGACCGTCGTGGCGAAGTCGATGACGCCGAAGCGGTCGAGCGCCTTGCCGGCCCGGCCCAGGCGATAGAACATGTCGAGGTACTCCAGCAGCGCGGCCTCGGTGTCGATGGCCAGGGCGTAGACCTCGCCGCCACCGTCGCCGATCGCGATGCGGCGCTCCTCGTAAGGCAGCGGCGCCACGTCGAACAGCGACGCGATCCCCTGTCGGCCCTCGACCTCGCAGAGCAGGACCTTGCGTCCCTCGGCCGCCAGCGCGAGCGCGAACGCCCCCGCCACGGTGGTCTTTCCGGTGCCGCCCTTGCCGGTGATGATGTGCAGGCGGATGTCGGAGGGCGCTTCGTCGGTCACCGTTCGAGGGTAGCCGGAGCGCGGAGCGTCCGACGGGCGGCGGCTACCTGCGGGTGAACGAGAGAGAAACCTGGCCGACAGACGGCAGGGTGATGTTCGGCGTTGCCGGAAGCCCGGCGCGGACAGCCACCCTTCCGACCGTACGCCGACGGGGTGCGGGCGGTGCGTACGGGCTCGAAGAAGCATGCAGTAGGTTGCCAGGACCGAAGCGTCAGCGGTGAGTAGAGAGGACGTGCGCGTGGACAAGGTCGTGGCAAGCGCCACCGAAGCCGTTGCCGACATCGCCGACGGGTCGTCGCTGGCAGTGGGCGGGTTCGGCTTGTGCGGCATCCCGAGCGTGCTGATCAAGGCGCTGTTGGACGCAGGGGTCCGAGACCTCGAGGCCATTTCCAACAACTGTGGCGTCGACGACTGGGGTCTTGGCCTGCTGCTTCGGGAGAAGCGCATCCGGCGGATGGTGTCGTCGTACGTCGGCGAGAACAAGGAGTTCGAGCGCCAGTACCTGCACGGTGAGCTCGAGGTCGAGCTGACGCCGCAGGGCACGCTGGCCGAGCGACTGCGGGCCGGTGGTGCCGGGATCCCGGCGTTCTTCACCGCGACCGGGGTCGGGACCCAGGTCGCCGACGGTGGCCTGCCGTGGCGTTATGACGACGCCGGCAACGTCGTGATGGCCAGTCCGGCCAAGGAGACCCGAGCGTTCGACACGGCCGAGGGACCGCGCGACTTCGTCCTCGAGCCGGCGATCATCACCGACTTCGGACTCGTCCGTGCCTGGCGCGGCGACCGACACGGCAACCTCGTCTTCCGCGACTCGGCCCGAAACTTCAATCCGCTGTGTGCCATGGCAGGCCGGGTCACGATCGCCGAGGTCGAGGAGCTCGTCGACCCCGGTGACCTCGCACCCAACGACGTGCACCTGCCCGGTGTCTACGTGCAGCGCGTGGTGGCGCTGACCGCGGAACAGGCGGCAGACAAACGGATCGAGAAGCGCACGGTGCGCGCACGGGAGGAGCAGCGCTGATGGCGTGGACGCGTGAGCAGATGGCGGCGCGGGCGGCGACCGAGCTCCAGGACGGCGACTACGTCAACCTCGGAATCGGCCTGCCGACCATGGTCCCGAACTACGTGCCCGACGACGTCGAGCTCGTCCTGCAGTCCGAGAACGGCATCCTCGGCGTGGGCGCCTACCCGTATGACGGTGAGGAGGACCCTGACCTGATCAACGCAGGGAAGGAGACCGTCACCCTTCGACCCGGAGCGGCGTTCTTCGACTCGGCCACCTCGTTCGGGATGATCCGTGGCGGCAAGATCGACGCCGCGATCCTCGGCGCGATGCAGGTCTCTCTCAAGGGCGACATCGCCAACTGGATGATCCCCGGCAAGATGGTCAAGGGGATGGGTGGCGCCATGGACCTCGTGCACGGCGCGAAGCGTGTCATCGTGCTCATGGAGCACGTCGCGCGCGACGGGTCCTACAAGATCGTCAACGAGTGCTCCCTGCCTTACACCGGCCTCGGGGTGGTCCAGCGGATCATCACCGACCTGTGTGTCCTCGACGTCACCGACGCCGGCCTTCGGCTGGTCGAGCTGGCCCCTGACGTCTCCGCCGACGAAGTGCGCGAGAAGACCGAACCGTCGATCCTGTAACGCGAGACTCTCTCGTGGCGTCTACTGGGTAGTCAGGAGAGAGGGGAACCGATGAGCGGCATGCTCCGACGTGACGACGAGGCACACGCCGCGTTCACCGAGTTCGCGACCGTGTTGACGCCACGGCTGTTCCGCACAGCCTTGCTCATGTGTGGTGACTGGCACCTGGCCGAGGACCTCGTCCAGACCACGCTCGGCAAGCTGTTCGTGGCCTGGAAGAAGGTCGAGCGCGCCGACTCCCGCGAAGCCTACGCACGGGGCGTGCTGACGAAGACGTTCCTCTCCCATCGGCGTGTACGCCGCAACAGCGAGCTGCCGAGCATCGATCTGGGCGTCGACGTGTCCGCGCCCGGCGTACCTGACCGCCTCGAGCTGTTCGAGGCACTGCGCACCCTCGACCCGACGGACCGGGCCGTGGTCGTCCTCCGCTACTGGGAGGAACGCACGGTCGCCGAGACGGCCGCCGTGGTCGGGCTGAGCGACGGGGCAGTCCGTACCCGCGCATCCCGCGCCCTCGGCCGCCTTCGCGTCGAGCTGTCCGGAGAGGCGGCGTCCGCATCATGACCAGCACGCAGCACGGCCCGGGAGGGAACGAACCCATGGAACTCGACGAGACAATGCTGCACCAGCGCTTCGACGTCGCGGTGGGTGACGTGCGCCCGGACGTCGTGGCCATCGTCGGTGCCGGTGAACAGCACGGACACGTGCTGCGCCGTCGCAGGCGCTGGCAGGCCGGGGGGAGCGCGTTGGCGGTGCTGGCCCTGGTCGCCGGCGGTGCGTATGTCAGCGGGGCCGATGTCTTCGACCAGCGCTCTGCGCAACCCACCGACCCCTCACCGACCACGAGCCAGCAGCTGGTCGACGCCACCCCGCGCGGAGCAGCAGCAGCACTCCTCGACCTCGCCGACCTGGGCACCCCGACCGACGTCGGCGGCGAACGGCAGCAAGGCCCGGACGGCTCTCCGGACGAGACGCTCCAGGTCGGCGCTGCCTATCGCGTCGACGGCCAGCGCCTCTCTGTCGAGGTCATCGCCACCCGCCCGGTCACCCAGTGGAAGCAGGCCGGCACCTGTGCGAACGCGCAGACGGGCGGTGGCCAGGACGCCGTCTGGTGCGACGATTCACCCTTGTCCGACGGGACGCCCGCCCTGCGAATCCTCATGAGCGCGGCCGATTCCTCGTCATCCGACTCGACCGCGACGCCCGACTCGGCCGGTGCGAGCGCAACGACCTATCTCGCCATCGTGGCGGTCAAGCGGGACGGGCAGCTCGTCGCCGTCATCGAGACGCTGCCGCCCGATGTCGGCCAGCCGGCGTACACCCAGGACAACCTGCCGGTGTCGATCGAGTCGCTCACCGCACTCGCCACCGACCCGCGGATCGGGTTCTCCACGACCGCAGGACTACAACACGGCGGGTGAACAGCTCTCGGACTTCCGGAGCAGCTTCTTCAGCTCGTCCTCCGGCTCCGGCTCGAGCAGTGGCACGTCGTCGGCCGAGAAACCAGCTGCGTCTGAAGGGGCAGCGACGAACTCCGGGGGCGGGTCGGCCGGCGAGCAGCCGGATATACCAACGGTGACGGTGACGGAGCAGAGGAGCACTTCCAGCAGCGGGTCGGACAGCGGCTCGGCTGGTGCACCCGGCTCGACGCCCTGAGCCTTCAGCCCCGAAGGTGGGGCAGGACCACGGCACCGAACACCGCTGCGAGCGGATCGACCAGGGCGTAGTGCTCGACGTCAGGTACCTCGACGTAGGTGACCGAGCCGGCCGTCGACAAGGCGTGAGCGACCGCGCGGTTGGCCTTGGCGGGGACGTCTTCGTCCAGCTGTCCCTGGATGATCGTGACAGGGACATCGCCGGGAAGCAGCCGCATCGGGTCGGCTTCGGAGTAGGCGGCTCGTCGTTCGTCGGGACCACCGCCCAGGAAGTCGCTGACCGCGTCGTTGCCCATCCTGGCTCGTGCGGCTGCCACGAGGTCGGCCACCGGTGCCAGCGCGACGATGCGGCTTACGCGTGCGGGTCCGGACCGTAGCCCGCCCCACAGCGCCAGCTGGCCCCCCGCAGAATGGCCGGTGATCGTGAAAGGTTCGTCCGGGTCGATGACTCCGGGCGCGACCGACTCCACGAGGTCCGCCACGTGGTCGAGTGCCCGGGTGACGTCGTAGGAGGCGTCCGGCCAGCCACCGGGTCCACGCCGGTACTCCGGGGTAGCGACGACGAAGCCCCGCTCCACCAGGGCAGTAGCAAAGGGGCGAAGGTGCGTGCGGTCCCACTTCTCTCGCCAGAACCCCCCGTGCAGTGCGACCACCAACCGGCAAGGTCGGGCGGCGAGTGGTGTGATCTCGTCCGTTTCGGCCACGAGTTCCGTCAGCCGGGTTTCGCCGCCGACAGCCGCTGATCGCAGGGCCTCTCCGTTGTGGAGACTGCGCGACCCGTCCCCGAACGTGGGCGGCAGGAACAGGTCGATGACGCCGCAGGAGTGGTCGGCGTACCGGACGACGGCATCGGGTGGCTCGCCGGTCGGGTCAGCACCTCCAACGGATCTCGCTCCACCCCCGAACCTTACTGACGGTGACCGAAGTGCCCCGCCGGCCCTCTGCGTTTGCCTAGTTCACAAGCCAGCTGGCTTGTGAACTAGGCAAACGCGCCGCGGGGACATGGGGTTTGCCTCGGCCACTCGCGTCGACACCCATGACGGTATGCCGCCGGACTGGCCGACGCCCTGCTCGCCGTGCACCGTTAGAGTCGCGGCATGACGAAGTGGGAGTACATCACCGTGCCGGTTCTCGTGCACGCGACGAAGCAGATCCTCGACAACATGGGGGAGGACGGCTGGGAGCTGGTGCAGGTCATCCCCGGTCTCAACCCCGAGAGCCTGGTCGCCTACTTCAAGCGGCCCAAGGAGTCCTGACATGGCGACCCCCGAAGACCGCCTGCGCGACCTCGGTATCGAGGTCCCTGACGTGGCCGCTCCGGTGGCCACCTACGTCCCGGGCGTGCGCACCGGCAACCACATCTACACCTCCGGCCAGCTCCCGTGGCGGGACGGCAAGCTCGTCGCCACCGGCAAGGTCGGCGCAGACGCCAGCGTCGAGGACGCCACCGAGTGCGCGAAGCAGTGCGCCCTCAACGCGATCGCCGTCGTGAAGTCGATGGTCGGCGACCTCGCGCGGGTCGTGAGGGTCGTCAAGCTGGTGGTGTTCGTCGCGAGCACGCCCGACTTCACCGGGCAGCCCGGGGTCGCGAACGGCGCCAGCGAGCTGGTCGGCGCCGCGTTCGGCGACGCCGGTCAGCACGCCCGTTCTGCGGTCGGGGTAGCGGCGCTCCCGCTGGACACCCCGGTCGAGGTCGAGATGGTTGTCGAGGTCTCCTGACCGTGGACCCGACGCGGCGGCTCCCTCCGGAGCTGGTCGTACACGCGCGGGCCTTCCTGGCCGAGCGTCGTACTCCGGTCACGCCCAAGGGTGCCTCCACGGTCGTCCTGCTGCGCGACACCACGTCGGGGCCGGAGGTCTACCTGCTGCGACGCCATCTCGAGATGGCGTTCGCCGCCGGGATGTACGCGTTTCCCGGCGGCACCGTCGACCCGCGCGACTCCGACACGTCTCACGCGTGGGCGGGGCCGTCGGCCGCTGAGTGGAGCGACGTACTGCGCTGCGACGAACCGGAGGCACGGGCCCTGGTCTGCGCTGCCATGCGAGAGACGTTCGAGGAGTCGGGGGTGCTGCTGGCCGGCGATGCGGCTGACTCGCTGGTCTCCGACACGACCGGCGCCGACTGGGAACGGGACCGGGCATCGCTGGTCGACCGGACCCTCGGATTCGCGGACTTCCTGGATCGCCGCGGTCTGGTCCTGCGTACTGACCTGTTGAGCGCCTGGGCGCACTGGATCACCCCGGAGTTCGAACCGCGGCGGTACGACACCCGGTTCTTCCTCGCTGCGATGCCGGCCGGGCAGCGCACGCGAGACGTTTCGGGCGAGGCTGACCACGTTGTCTGGCTGGCCCCGAGAGACGCGCTCGACGGCGTCGACTCCGGCACGATGGCGATGCTGCCGCCGACGTACGTGACCGTGCAGGAGATGGCTGCCTTCGACTCGACCGTGGCCGCCTTGACGGCGGCGCGGGAGCGCCGGATCACCACCGTCACGCCAGGGGTCGAGCTCGTCGGCGACGAAGGGTTCCTGACCGTCGATCCGACGGTGCTGCCATGACCCAGGCGTGGACGGGCGGCAGCTTCGGAGCGCGGGCCACGTGCGTCCTCGCTCCGAACGCCTCTCCGATGACGCTCGACGGGACCAACACCTGGATCCTTCGTGAACCCGGCGGCCAGCGCAGCATCGTCGTCGACCCCGGCCCGCTTCACGCCGCGCACCTCGCGCGGGTGGCCGAGGTCGCCGGGCCCGTCGGGCTGGTGCTGCTGACACACGGGCACCTCGACCACAGCGAGGGCGCGAAGGAGTTCGCGTCCACAGTCGGCTGTGAGGTCATGGCGCTCGACCCGACCTACGTGTATGGCGGCCACGGCCTGCGCGACGGCAACGTCGTCTCCGTCGACGGACTCGAGGTCCACGTGGTGGCAACCCCCGGCCATACCGCCGACTCCCTCAGCTTCGTCGTCCCGGCCGAGCAAGCCGTACTCACGGGCGACACGGTGTTGGGCCGAGGGACGACTGTGGTGGCGCATCCGGACGGTGCACTCGGCGCCTATCTCGGCTCGCTGCGACGGTTGCGCGACCTGGCCGAGGCGAGTGAGCTGTCTGTCGTATGGCCGGGGCACGGCCCGGTCCTCGACGATGCCCTGGCGATCCTGGACCATTACCTCGCGCACCGAGCCGAGCGCCTCGAGCAGGTACGCGAGGCCGTGGCGGCCGGAGCCGAGGAGCCGATGGACGTGGTGCGCACCGTCTACGCCGACGTCGACGTGCGCTTGTGGCCCGCCGCGGAGATGTCGGTGCAAGCGCAGCTCGACTACCTCCGCACCGAAGCCGACTGAGCGGACCCGCAGAGGCGTCTCACCGGATCAGACAGAGCTGCCACGCACGTGCTCGGACAGCTCCGAGCGCGAGTTGATGCCCAGCTTGATGTACACGTTGCGCAGGTGGTACTCCACCGTCTTGGGACTCAGGAAAAGGGCGGCTGCCGCCTGCCGCGTGGTCTTCCCCTCGATCAACAGGCGGGAGATCTGCAGCTCGCGCGGGGTGAGCTGACTGAGGCCGCTCGACCCCGTCCGCCGAGCCGTCTCGCCGGTGGCGCTCAGCTCGTCTGCGGCGGCGTCGGCCCATGGCCTGGCTCCGAGTCGTTCAAAGGTCTCGAGTGCCGCTCGCAGCTGGCGTCGGGCGTCGACCCGACGGCGGGCCCGGCGCAGCCGAGCTCCGTAGCAGAGCAGGGTCCGCGCCTGCTCGAAGGTGTCCAGGGTCTGTGCATGCAGGCTCAGCGCCTCCTCGAAGGGCTTGTCGAGCTCGGCTTCCTCGGCGAGCAGCCCGCGGGCCCGGGCGGCGCGCGCCCTTGCCCAGGGCTGCCCCTTGGCCTCGGCGCGGGCGCTGTACGACGTCGCCAGGTCGTGCGCGCTCGCCGTGTCGCCGAGACGCAGCAATGCCTCGACCTGCTCGGGTGCAGGGGACAGGTCTACGTCGCGCACGCCGGTCTCGTCGAGCAGCGTGGTCAGAGCCTCGAAGTACCCCGTGGCAGCGACGGCGTCACCCTGGCTCAGCTCGAGCTCGCCCAGCGCGAAGAGCGACCAGGCACGGCCGAGGTGGATGCGCTGTTCGCTGCAGATGTCGAGAGCCTCGGCGGCGTCGTCGCGGCAGGCGCCCTCCAGCCCGAGACGTGCCTCCAACCAGGCCAGGCCGGCAAGTGAGATGGCGAGCTCGGTCGTCTGGCCGAGCTCGCGGGCCAGGTCGACCGCCTCGTTGTAGTCGGCCCTGGCGCTGGCGAGGTGGTCGGTCGTCGCCTCGTCGCGCGCGACATGGAACAGCAGATGCGGAAGTGCCCCCAGCGATGAGCTCGCTCGGAGGTCGGCGACGGCCTGACGGACCAGGGGCCGACCGCTGGTCGAGTCCCGCAGGAACATGGGTCCGAGGACCAGCCACGACGATGAGAAGGCGCGCCCGGCCGGCTCCGCCGTATCGACCAACATCCTCGTGGCGTCGCGGATGTCGTCGGCACCCGGGTGACCCGCAAGGATGCGCCCGATCCCGGCGGCCATCTGGGCCAGTGCAACCGAAGGACCCTGGACGCCGCCGTGCAGCACGTCTTCGAGCCGGTCGGCGGTGGCGAGGGCACCGGCGGCGTCACCGAGGTAGAAGCATGCGTTGATCATCTCCGCGAGCAGAACGATGGCTCGCTCGGGGTCGAGTGGCCCGACGATGCCGGCTGCGCGGGCGAGGATGTCGCTGGCCTCCTGCAGCGATCCGGTCCGGGCAGCGATGACCCCCTGGAGACCCAACGCGCGTCCGGCGTAGAGCGGACCGCGATCCAGGGCCAGCCCTTCCTCGACCATCTCGCCTGCGCGATGACCATCGCCGCCCTCCCAGGCCGCCTCGGCGCCGCTCAGCAGGTGCTCGGCGCGGACGGAGTCCACCGACGACAAGCGCCCCGCCCGGTCGTATGCCGTCGCGGACACCGAGTAGGCGCCACGGCGGAAGGCTCGGGCTGCCGCCTCCGCCATTGCAGCCGCCACGTCGTCGTCAGGCCCGAACGTCGCCTGGGACCGGTGCCAGGCGCGCCTGTCCGCGTCGAGGTCGGGGACGGCTTCCGCGAGGCAGGCATGCAGACTGCGCTGCTCGGACGGCGAGGCCGCGGTGTACACCGACGACCGGATCAGTGGGTGCGCGAACTCGATCCGGCCCGCGTCCACGTGGACCAGGCCGGCTTCCTCGGCACGAGCCAGGGCGGCCACGTCCACGCCCAGGGCAACACACGCTCGCGACACGGTCGCCAGGTCGCCCCCGCTCGCTGCAGCGAGCAGCACCGCGAGGTGTGCGTCGTGGTCGAGCTCGTCGGCCTGCCCGGCGAACAGCCGGCCGACGTCGGACGGAACGGGCGCAGGTGAGTCCGGCGGCAGCGAGCGGAGGCGGGCGGGGTCACGGGCGAGCGCCAGGATGGCGAGCGGGTTGCCGCCGGTGACCCGATGCAGTCGACCCGGGAGGTCACGGGTGTCTGCTCCGTCGATGGTGTCGCGAAGCAGTTCCTCCGTGCCGGCGAGGTCGAGGCCATCCAGGCTCAGCACCGGCAGGTCAGCCGTGAGCGGCGTTGGTTCATCACTGCGCACGGCGCCGATCACGAAGATCGAGTCGGCCAGCAAGCGGCGGGCCGCGAAGACGATCGCTTCGGCCGACGGCCGGTCGAGCCAGTGGCCATCGTCGAGAATCAGCCCGAGAGGCCGGTCCTCGCTGAACATCGTGAGCAGGCTCAGCGTGGCGGCGCCGACGGTGAAGCGGTCGGCCGCCGTGCCTTCCTGCAGCGCCAGGGCGATGCCCAGGGCGTGTGCCTGGGGAGGGGGGATCCGGCCCAGTCCCGGAACGAGTGGACGGAGCAGCTGGGCCAGGCCACCGAAGGGCACCTCCCGCTCGGACTCCGAACCCGTCGCCCGGAGGACCAGAGCGTCACGCGCGATCGATTCGGCGTACTCGAGCAGCGCGGTCTTGCCGATGCCGGGCTGCCCGGCCAGCACCAGGACTCCGCTCTGGCCGACACGTGCGCCCGCCACCAAGGCGTCGATGGCTCGGCGCTCGTTCGCGCGCCCGACCAACATGTCCGGAGTATAGGCGGCTTCCTAGGTGCCTCACCTGATGCGGTCGAACGCCCCTTGCGAGCAGCGTGGACCCCACAAAGCCAACGAGCCTCGATGATCCGGGGCGTCACGAAGGAGCACAACATGACCGCTATCGAGCAGCAAGCCCCCATCGACGAGGACAAACTGATGGGCTTCGTGTTCACCGCCGTTGACGAGGTAGCTGCCGCATTGAACTGCGCCCTCGTCGTCATGGGCGACGAGCTCGGCTACTACCGTGCACTGGCCGAGCAGGGGCCGATGACCGGCTCACAGCTCGCCAGCCACACCCAGACCGGCGAGGCTTACGCGCGCGAGTGGCTCAACGCGCAAGCAGCCGGCAGGTACGTCGAGTACGACCCGGAGACCGCGACGTACACCTTGCCGCGTGAGCACGCCATCGCGCTGACCGACGAAAGCAGCCCCGTCTTCCTGCCGGGCTTCTTCCAGATTGCGCACGGGACCGTGCGGGACGCGCCTGAGATCATCGAGGCCGCGCGCCGGGGAGACGGCCTGGGCTGGCATGAGCACAACTCCGACGTCCACAACGGCACCGAGCGCTTCTTCCGCCCGGGGTACAACGCCAACCTGGTGTCCGGCTGGCTCCCTGCGTTGGAGGGAGTGACGGAGAAGCTGGAGCGCGGCGGCAAGATCGCCGACCTCGGATGCGGGCACGGAGCCTCGTCCGTGCTGATGGCGCAGGCATTCCCGAAGGCAACGGTCGTGGGTTCGGACTACCATGCCCAGTCCATCGAGACGGCTCGTAAGCGGGCTGTCGAAGCCGGTGTCGCCGACCGCCTCGAGTTCGAGGTCGCGGCTGCCAACGCCTACACGGGGTCGGGCTACGACCTCGTCACCACGTTCGACGCGCTGCACGACATGGGTGACCCGATCGGCGCCGCGCGCCATGTCTACGAGACGCTCGCCGACGACGGGACCTGGATGATCGTCGAGCCGGCAGCAGGTGACCATGTCGAGGACAATCTGAACCCCATCGGTCGGACGTACTACGGCTTCTCCACCCTGCTCTGCACGCCGTCGTCACTGGCCCAGGAAGTCGGTCTCGCGCTCGGCACGCAGGCCGGTCCGGCTCGCATCCGCGACGTCACGACCAGCGCGGGCTTCCGCAGCTTCCGGATCGCGGCGCAGACCCCGTTCAACAACGTGTTCGAGGTCAAGAAGTAGGCAGGTCGACGCGGTGCTGGAGGACACTGAGGTCGTAGGCTCGATAGACGAAGGAACCAGAGATGGCTGACCGAGGCGACGTCACGAGTGCGGCGAGCCGGGCCCGACTGCCCGACTCCCGTGGCCAGGTCGTGCGCGACGGGGTTCGCCTGTCGTATGCCGTGTATGGCGACGGCGAACCGACAGTGTTGCTCATGCCGACCTGGTCGATCGTCCACTCGCGGATCTGGAAGGCGCAGGTGCCCTACCTGTCCCGGTACTTCCGGGTCGTGACCTTCGACGGACGTGGCAGCGGCGACTCCGATCGTCCAACGGGGGCGGCGGCGTACACCGACGAGGAGTACGCCGCCGACACCGTCGCGGTCCTGGACGCGGTGGGTGCCGACCAGGCGGTGCTGGTCTCGCTGTCGTGCGGCGGGGCGTGGTCCGTACGCGTGGCGGCCGACCATCCCGAGCGGGTGCTCGGGTTGTTCGCCATCGCGCCGTCGTGCGGGTTCGACGGTGCACGCGATCGCACCGAAGCGGTGTGGGATCACCGTCACTCGGCCTACGAGGGGTGGGGGCAGTACAACAGGTTCAACTGGGTGGAGGGTGGCTACGACGACTTCGTGGACTTCTTCTTCGGGCAGATGTTCAACGAGCCGCACTCCACCAAGCAGATCGAGGACGCCGTCGGCTGGGGACACGAGATCGCACCGCAGACCCTGGTCGGCACGACCGCCGGGCGTCTCGGCTGCGACGGTGCACTGTGCATGCCGCTGGAGCCCTTCTGCGTGCGGGTCACCGCGCCGGTCACCGTGCTGCACGGGACCGACGACGAGGTGGCTCCCCACGCGATCGGCGAACGCCTCGCGGAGCTCACGAACGGCAGCCTCATCTCCGTCGAGGGAGCCGGCCACGGGCCCCTCGCCCGCGACCCGGTGCTCGTGAACCGAGAGATCAGGAAGTTCGTCGAGACGATCGCACCTTCGCCCACCCGGCGTACGCGGGTGCGCGCACAGCGCCGGCCCAAGCGTGCGCTGTACGTCTCCTCGCCGATCGGGCTCGGACATGCGATGCGCGACGTCGCGATCGCTGACGAGCTCCGCGCGCTCCACCCTGATCTGCAGATCGACTGGCTTGCGCAGCACCCGGTGACGCGGGTCCTCGAACGGCGGAACGAGCGGATCCACCCGGCGTCGTCGGCGCTGGCGAACGAGTCGGACCACATCGAGGAGGAGTCGGCCGAGCACGACCTGCACGCCTTCCAGGCCATCCGCCGGATGGACGAGATCATGGTCAACAACTTCATGGTCTTCTCCGACCTGGTCGACGAGGAGCACTACGACCTCGTCATCGGCGACGAGGCGTGGGAGATCGACTACTTCCTGCACGAGAACCCGGAGCTGAAGCGGTCGCCGTATGCGTGGCTGACCGACTTCGTCGGGTGGCTGCCGATGCCCGATGGGGGTGCGGCCGAGGCCTCGCTGACGGCCGACTACAACGCGGAGATGATCGAACAACGAGCGCGGTACCGCCGGCTCCGGGATCGGTCCATCTTCGTCGGCAACCCCGACGACATCGTCGACAACACCTTCGGGCCGGGGCTGCCGGGCATCCGGGAGTGGACGGAGGAGAACTTCGACTTCGCCGGGTACGTCACGGGTTTCGACCCGGCGGGGCTCGGTGCGCAATCGGATCTGCGGCGGCGGCTGGGTTACCCGCCGGAGGGCCGTCTGTGCGTCGTTGCGGTCGGCGGGTCAGGGGTCGGTCATGCCCTGCTTCAGCGCGTGGTCGACGCGGTCCCGCTGGCCCGTCGGTTGGTGCCCGACCTGCGCTTCCTGGTCGTGACGGGTCCGCGGATCGATCCTGCTTCACTTCCGCGTCGCCGGGGTCTGAAGGTGACCGGCTACCTGCCGGACCTCTACGAGCACCTGGCTGCCTGCGACCTGGCCATCGTGCAGGGCGGGCTGACCACCTGCATGGAGCTGACCGCGAACCGGCGGCCGTTCATCTACGTGCCCCTCGAGCACCACTTCGAGCAGAACTTCCACGTCGCCCACCGGCTCGACCAGTACCGGGCGGGCACGAGCATGAGCTACCGCGAGGTGTGCGACCCGGAGCTGCTCGCGACGGCCATCGCCAAGGAGATCGACGGCGAGGTCCGCTACCGAGCGGTCGAGACCGATGGCGCAGCCCGAGCGGCCAGGTTGTTGGCCGAGCTGTTGTGACGTCTTGCCCGGTCGCGGGTTCGCCGACAGCGCTCAGACGTCGTACGACGATCCTGGGCCGCAGGTCGATGACTTCTGTGCCTTCGGGGCCGAAGCGTTGGGCATGCATGAGGTAGCTCGAGAGGCCGTCGTCGCTGAGCAGGCCCGTGTGGATCGGGATGGCGAGCCGCGGTGACACCGCATGGAGGAACGCCAGGGTCTCGCTCATCCGACACCACGGCGCATTGAGGGGGAGGGCGAGCACGTCGATGTCGGTGGGCGTCTCGATGTAGCTGTCGCCGGGGTGGAACACCGTCTGGCCGTCGGCAGTGAGCAGGTAGCCGACGTTGCCGATGGGGGGCACCTGGTCATGGTTGGGCGCGTGCTGCCCGCCGACCACGCGGATCCGGATGTCACCGACCTGGGTGTCGTCGCCGGGATGCATCGCGGTCGCGGCGGCTGAGGTGTCGCTGTCGGCCGCTGTCTCCGGCTCGGCCAGCAGCTGTGCGTCGGGGCTGGCGGTCAGCAACTCCGGGAGGCGCTCGAGGTCGAGATGATCCGGGTGCTGATGGGTCACCAGGATGGCGTCGAGCGCTGCGAGACCGGCGACTCCACTGGAGAAGACGCCGGGGTCGATGACGAGGCGGGTCTGGGCCGTCTCGACGAGGAGGCAGGCATGGCCGAGGTGGGTGAGGCGCATGTCGGCCACGTTAGCCCGGTCATCGGGGTACGGCAGAGCGTCAGGCGTCGTACGGCGGAGGGGCCTCGTACGGCGGAGGGGCCGGCGTACGGCAAGCGGCTGACGTGCCAGGTGAGAGAGGCAGGTCTGTAGTGCCCAGCGGAGACTTGCCTAGTGCACAAGCCAGCGGGCTTGTGAACTAGGCAAACGCCAACGGCCAGAGGGGAGAAAGGGGAGGAGGGAGGGAGGAAGAGGGGTCAGCGGGCGCGGCGTTTGAGGCGCTCGACGTCCATGAGGACGACCGAGCGGGCCTCGAGGCGGAGCCAGCCTCGCGAGGCGAAGTCGGCCAGGGCCTTGTTGACGGTCTCGCGGGAGGCGCCGACGAGCTGGGCGAGCTCCTCCTGCGTCAGGTCGTGGTGCACGTGCACCCCGTCGTCGGCCACCCGGCCGAAGCGCGAGGACAGGTCGAGCAGGGCCTTCGCCACCCGTCCGGGCACGTCGGAGAAGACCAGGTCGGCGACGACGTCGTTGGCTTTGCGGAGGCGGGCGGCCAGCTGGGAGAGAAGCCCGCGGGCCACCTCGGGGCGGCCGTTCAACCAGCGCCCGAGCTCGTCGTGGCTCAGGCTCTGCATGGTGCAGTCGGTGACCGCCGTGACCGTGGCCGACCGCGGACCGGGGTCGAACAGCGAGAGCTCGCCGAACATCTGTCCCGGCCCCAGGATCGCGAGCAGGTTCTCACGGCCGTCGGCAGAGGTACGGCCGAGCTTGACCTTCCCCTCGGTGACGACGTAGAGCCGGTCGCCCTCGTCGCCCTCGTGGAACAGGACGTCGCCGCGGCGGACCTTGGTCTCGGCCATCGACGACGTGAGCGCCTCTGCAGCCTCGTCGTCCAACCCGCCGAACAGGGGTGCCTGCCGGAGCACGTCGGTAATCACGTCTTGCCTCCTCGTCGACCGCCACCGGGCGGTGTTCCGGGTCACAGTCTGACGTATCCGTCGCGGCGATGCCACGGGGGTTGTCTCAGGGTCCACAGCGCGGCTTCGGCGCGGACGTTCGCGGTGTGACCTGGCCGTATGCCGGGCAGCGGCCATCACCAGGGCAGCCGGGCCGAGATCGTCGCTCCCGTCACACCGTACGCTGGGCCCATGTCCGCCGGTGCCGATGCGGCCGCACCACCACGCTCGGAGAGCCCGACAGCGCTCGTCCGGCGGGCCCGGCGCATCAACCGGATCCTCGCCGAGACCTACCCCGACGCCCGCTGCGAGCTCGACTTCACCAGCCCCTGGCAACTCCTCATCGCCACCGTGCTGTCCGCGCAGACCACCGACAAACGCGTCAACGCCGTCACGCCGACGCTGTTCGCGCGCTACCCGGGGCCGGCCGAGCTCGCCGCGGCCGATCCGGAGGACGTCGAGCGGATCATCGCCTCGACCGGCTTCTTCCGCGCCAAGACCGCCTCGATCATGAAGCTCGCGGCCGCCGTCCGGGACACCTACGACGGTCAGGTACCGGGACGGCTGAAGGACCTCGTCACGCTGCCCGGTGTCGGCCGCAAGACGGCGAACGTCGTCCTCGGCAACGCGTTCGAGCGTCCCCGGGATCACCGTCGACACGCACTTCGCCCGGCTGGTCCGCCGGTTCGGATGGACCGACGAGACCGACCCGGTCAAGACAGAGCACGCCGTCGGAGCGCTGTTCCCCAGGCGGGACTGGACGATGCTCAGCCACCACCTGATCTGGCACGGCCGACGCTGCTGCCACGCCCGCAACCCTGCCTGTGGTGCGTGTCCGTTGGCCAGGCTCTGCCCGGCGTACGGCGAAGGGCCGACGGACCCCGCCAGGGCCGCCAAGCTGCTCCGCACCGAGGGCCGGGCGTGATCGCGACGTTCCGTCAGGTGGCAGCGGCCGGAGTGGTGGCTGTTCTCTCGTGCGGCGGACTCGTGGCGTGCGGCAGCGCGACCCCGCAGTCGGCCAGGTACACCTACGACCCCGGTAAGGCCGCGGTCGAGGTCGACACCCCAGCGCTGCGCCGACAGAAGGCCAAGGCCGCGATCGAGAACTGTCCTGAGTCCGCGGCAGGCGCCAGCCAACAGTCCGACACGCTGCCGCAGGTCACGCTCCCGTGTCTGGGCGGCGGACCCTCCGTCGACCTGGCGACGCTGACGGGCCAGCCGACCGTGCTGAACTTCTGGGCGCAGACGTGCGGGCCCTGTCGCCGCGAGTCGCCGCTCTTCCAGGGCCTGCACGAAACGGGCAAGGTCCGGGTCCTCGGCGTCGACTTCTACGACCCCCTGCCCTCTCGTGCGCTCGCCTTCGCCGACGAGCTCGGGCTCACGTACCCCCAGCTGGCCGACCCGGAGGCCGCCACCCGGGCGCCGTTGCACATTTCCGGACTACCGGTGACGTTCTTCCTCGACGAGCGGGGCGTTGTCCAGCATGTGGAGTACGGTGCGGTGCAATCGTCGGGCGACCTCGCAAGAATGGTGTCGACGTATCTCGGCGTCGACGTGGCAACGGACTGACGGGGGTGACTCACGCGTGGTGACGCACGGACAGGCTGGGTCGGGTCATGCCCGCAGCAGTGCCGTCACCGGCCACCATGCCCCAGCGTGGCTGCGTGCCCTGGTCGACGCCGCGCCGCACATCCAGGTCGGCCAGCTGACCACGCTGTTCCCTCCTCCGGAGGCGTCGCCGCGCGCTGCGTCGGTGCTGATGCTGTTCGGCGACACCACCGCTGGCCCCGACGTACTGCTGATCGAGCGCGGCCACGACTTGCGCTCCCACGCGGGCCAGGTCGCTTTCCCGGGTGGCACCCAGGACCCCGACGACGCAGACGCCGTCGCTGCCGCGCTGCGCGAGGCCGAGGAAGAGACCGGACTCGACCCCGCCGGCGTCGAGGTCGTGGGTACTCTTCCGCCTCTGTGGCTGCCGCCCACTGACTTCTCGGTGACGCCCGTCCTCGGCTGGTGGCGTACCAGGTCGCCGGTGCGTGTCGTCGACCCGGCCGAGACGGCGTCGGTCCACACCATCCCGGTCGCGGAGCTCGTCGACCCCCAGGTGCGCGTCCTGATCCGGCACCCGTCGGGCTACGTCGGTCCCGGGTTCCTGGTGCGCGACCTCGTCGTGTGGGGCTTCACCGCCGGGGTGCTGTCCCGTCTTTTGGCCATCGTCGGGTGGGACCGGCCCTGGGACGAGAGCCGGATCGTCGAGCTGCCGCCTGCACTCGTGTCGAGCTCTATGCGCGATCTGCAGGATCGTCGATGAACGCGCTCGACTGGATCCTGCTCGTCTTCGTCGCGCTCTACTCCCTCTCGGGCTACCAACAGGGCTTCATCGTGGGGGCGGCCTCGACCGTGGGGCTGCTGCTCGGCGGCTTCATCGGCGTCCAGGTCACCCCGTGGCTGCTCGACGGCTTCGATCCGGGCATCTCGGTCTCGTTGGCCGCGTTGCTCATCGTGCTGGCGTGCGCGTTCGTCGGACAGGCCGGCGGCGCGTTCGCGGGAGCCCAGGTGCGCGGGCGGGTCACCTGGCATCCGGCCAGGACTCTCGACGCCGTGGGCGGTGCAGCGCTGAGCGTGGCCGCGATGCTGCTGATCGCCTGGGTGCTCGGGGTGGCCGCGAGCGGGGCCGACCTTCGCGGGCTCAACAAGGAGGTCCGCACGTCGACGGTGCTCTCCACTGTCGACAAGATCCTCCCCGGTGGGTCCGACCGCATCCTGTCCGCGTTCAACACGCTCGTCGACTCGTCCTTGTTCCCGCGCTACCTCGAGCCGTTCGCACCCGAGCAGATCGCCAGCGTGCCGCCTCCGACCACGGGCATCCTCTCCCGGGAGTCGGTCATCGCCGCCCGCGCGAGTGTGGTCAAGGTCCTCGGCGACGCCACGTCCTGCGGTCGCACCCTCGAAGGGAGCGGGTTCGTCTACCAGGACGGCCGGGTGATGACCAACGCGCACGTCGTCGCCGGCGTCGACAACCCGCAGATCCGCGTCGGTGAGACCGACTACGCCGGCAAGGTCGTGTACTACGACCCGGAGGTCGATGTGGCCGTGATCTCCGTACCCGACCTCCCGACCCGCCCGCTCGCCTTCGCCACGACCGCCGCGCTCCCGAAGTCCCCGGCCGCCGTCCTGGGTTACCCCGAGAACGGCCCGTACGACGCACAGCCCGCCCGCATCCGCGACGAGCAGACGTTGCGCAGTCCCAACATCTACGGCAACGACACCGTGTATCGAGACACCTACTCGATCCGCGCCCTGGTCCGGCAGGGTAACTCCGGCGGCCCCCTCGTCAACCGTGGTGGTGATGTGGTGGGCGTGATCTTCGCGGCGTCGGTGACTGACGGCGACACCGGCTACGCACTGACTGCCGACCAGGTGGCCGCGGCGGCCAAGTCCGGCGCGTCCGCGTCTGATCGTGTCGACACCGGCGGCTGCGCGCTCTGACGCACGCTCAGGCCGATCCGAGCTCCCGGTTCGCCAGCCAGCGCAGCAGCGTCTCGGTGAACGTTGCCGGCTGCTCCTCGTGCGGGAAGTGGCCGGCCCCGTCGATCGTCACGACGCTGTGGTGACCGTCGACGTGGCGCGCCGAGCGTTGGACGGCGGTGAGGCTGATGGCTGGGTCGTCCGCCCCGATGACCTGGAGCACTGGCAGCGTGACGGCCGGCCGCATGAGCCTTGCGAACGCGCGGCCATCGGCCCGCGCGCGGGACCGGACCAGCCAGCGGTGGTACTCGATGGCGCAGTGTGGTGCCGGCCACGCCGCCATCGCGGCCGTGTACGCCTCGACCTCGGCGACTCGTCGGAAAGTCTGAGTTCGGCGACGACCAGCGCCGCAGGTGCCGGGCGATGTAGGCGCCGCGACGGATCTGCCGCTCGGGAAACCACGGCACCTGCATGACGGCCAGGTGTCCGATCGGAGCGCGGGCCGCCAGTCGCAGCGGGGTCCTGAGCAGCTCGCTGGGGTGCGGTGCCGCGACCGCGCAGAGTGCGTCGATGCAGTCCGGTCGTGCAGCCGCCACGGTCCAACCGATGTATCCACCCCAGCCCTGCCCCACGACGACCCCGGAGCGCGTGCCCAGGGTGCGGATCACCCCGGCGACATCCGCGGCGAGCGTCATGGGGTCGTAGCCGCGCGGGAGTCTTGTCGCTTTCGCCGTAGCCGCGCAGGTCCATGGCGACGCAGCGGTAGCCGGCGGCGGCGACCGCCGGAAGCTGATGCCGCCAGGCCCACCAGAACTCCGGAAAGCCGTGGAGCAGCAGCACCAACGGGCCGGTTCCGGCTTCGGCGACGTGGAAGCGGGCGCCATTCGCGGCGACATCGCGGTGGGTCCACGGCCCGTCGATGTGGGTCGCGATCATCGCCTCGGCCGTCGGCGCCGCGTAACCCACCGGGCCGGCATCAGCCTCGCTTCAGGACCTGTTTGTTGCTCTTCACCGCTGCCATCGTCTGCTCGGGTGCCTTGACCTGCTTGACCTTCCGTACGCCGATCAACGCCAGCACCACCGCGATCGCGACATACACGGCAAAGACGATGAGGAACGACACGCCGAGCCCGAAGTACAGCCAGTGCAGGAAGAACGCGAACGCGATCGAGATCATGACGATCGCCAACAGCACGAGAAAGGCGGCCACAGCGAACAGGGCGACGGCCATTCCGCCCGCCTTGACACTGAACTTCAGCTCGGTCTTCGCCAGCTCGATCTCACCGCGGATGAGCGCCGACAAGTCTCGGCTGGTGTCTGCGAACAACCTGCCGATCGTGGGGTCTTCGTCCGTGCCGGGGCCGTGCGGGGTCGTCATCTGATGTCCTCTCCTCGCGTAGCAAGGGCAACGGGTCGGTGCCGGTGGTTCGGCCAGCTGTTCCTAGCCGAAACCCTACGGGGTCTCGCCAGCGGACGCGATCTGTGGGCAGAATCGATCATCGGTCTCTCTGGCGCCTTTCCCGCTGATCGAGCCTGTCGAGATCACCGGAGATCTCGACCAGCTTTGTCCTGGGGGACACCTAGCCGGTGTAGTAGCGGAGCCAGATGTAGCCCCAGGCGATGGCGATCGTGACCGTTGTGACGACCAGCCCGTACTTGGTGAACTTCCAGAACGAGATGGGATGGCCGTTGCGAGCCGCGATCCCGATGATGACAACGTTCGCGCTGGCTCCCACGGCTGTCGCGTTGCCACCGAGGTCGGCACCCGCAGCCAACGCCCACCAAAGTGCCTGGGCTTCCGGTGAGCCACCGCCGCCCGCGACGAGGCCTTGCACCAGCGGCGCCATGGTTGCGACATAGGGGATGTTGTCGATGATTCCGGAGAGCCCGGCGGAGCCGATGAGCAGGACGGAGGCGGCCAGCCCGTACCGGTCGCCGACCGCGTCGGTCACGGCCTCACCCACCCGCTCCACGATCCCGACCTCGACCAGCGCGCCGACCATGATGAACAGACCCATGAAGAAGACGAGGGTCGGCCACTCGACCTCCTCGAGGTACTCTGCCGGACCGAGCTTGCTGATCGCGACGAGTACGCCGGCGCCGAGCAAGGCGACGAGTGAGGGCTCGACGTGCAGGAACGAGTGTGCGACGAAGCCGGCCATCACGCCCGTCAGCACGACCAGGGACTTGATCAGCAGCGGGAGATCTCGGATCACGTCGCGCTCGTCGAGCTCCATGACGTCCTTGGCGCGCTCGCTGTCGTACACGAACGCCGACCGGAACATGATCCGGCACATCCCGACGAACACGACCATGAGGATCAGCGACAACGGCGCCAGGTTGATGAGGAAGTCGTTGAAGCTGAGGCTCGCCCGACTGGCGATGATGATGTTGGGCGGGTCGCCGACGAGCGTCGCCATACCGCCGATGTTGGACGCCATCGCCTCGGCGAGGAGGAACGGCACGGGTGGGAGCGCCATCCGCTCACACACCAGGAACGTCACGGGCGCGATCAGCAACACCGTGGTGACGTTGTCGAGCAGGGCCGACGCGATCGCCGTGATGCTGACGAGCATGACCATCAGCGCGAATGGTCTACCGCGTACGCGTTTCGCCGCCCAGATCGCCAGGAAGTCGAAGACCCCGGTCTGGCGCAGCACACTGACGATGATCATCATGCCGAGCAGCAGGAAGATGACGTTCCAGTCGACGCCGGTCTCTTCGCTGAAGAAGGCGACCTTGGCGTCCACGACGCCTAGCACGACCATCAAGCGCTGCGCCGCCGAGGGCCGCGGCGACCCGGTGGATGCGCTCCGTGGCGATCAGGATGTACGCGCCGACGAAGACGACAACGACGGCGACGGTCATGCGGGGATGATGCGCGTGAGCAGCACGCTCGCGGTGATGGCCCCCAACATGCCCTCGTTCTCGTCGACGACTGCCACGAGTGGGCTGTGCACCTGGGCCATGACCGCAGCCACCTCGATCATGGTGGCGTCAGGGTCCACGATCGGCAGCTCATCGACGTCGGCAGGTTTGGGCAGGAGGTCGCGCACGGTGTGGTGCACGAGCGTGGCGCACAGCTCATCGGACGCCTTCTCGCCATAGGCTCGCGCGAGCGCAGGCTGGTCCTGCACGTAGCTGGGGATGATGAACTTGAGCACCTGGGAGCCCGGAAGGATGGTGTAGGGGCGACCGTCCTCTCCCAGCACGATGAGACCGGGCCGTCGCGCGGCGGCCATGGTCTGGGCAGCGACCAGGGCGTCGTCGTCGAGGGCGATGGTCGGGTAGTCCTCGGCGATGTCACGGGCGCGCATGCGGGGTCTCTCCTCCGTACGTGTCGGCACTCTCGGTTCGGGCTTCGAGTTCCTCGGCCTCGCAGATGCGCCGATAGACGCGGTTTCGCATCCTCAGCACGATCGTGGCCACGATGGCTGCAGACACCGATCCTGCCAGCACCGCCACCTTGCCGTGCTCATAGGTCTCGCCTCCTTCGCTGAACGCGAGCGTGTTGATCAGCAGCGAGACCGTGAAACCGACTCCGCTCAGCGCGGCGACGCCGAGGACGTCGACCCAGGCAAGATCCTCGTCGAGGTCGGCATGCGTATAGCTGTGCACGAGGAAGGTGGCCACGAAGACACCGAGCGTCTTGCCGACGACCAGTCCGACGATGATGCCGATGGCCACGCGGTCCGAAAGTGCGGACCCCAACCCGCTGAGGCCGCCGACGCCCACACCGGCCGCGAAGAACGCGAAGACGGGCACGGCGAACGCTGTCGAGATGGGGCGCCAGGCGTGCTCGAAGCGTTCGGCGAGGCCGGCCCGGTCATCGGACTTGTCCGGCACCGACTGGGCTGCCACGGGAACGGTGAAGGCCAGCAGGACCCCGGCGACGGTCGCGTGGACACCGGACTCGTGCACCAGCGTCCAGGTCACGGCGGCAAGCGGGATGAGCATCCACCAGGTGTGCCGGTGCCGCTGGACCAGGTACGCGAAGAGGGCCAGGGGGACCAGTGACAGCAGGAGCGCACCGACGGACAGGTCCGTGGTGTAGAAGAACGCGATGATCGTGATGGCGATCAGGTCGTCCACCACTGCCAACGTGAGCAGGAAGGTCCGCAGCCCGGCGGGCAGGTGGCTGCCGATGATGGCCAGCACCGCGAGGGCGAACGCGATGTCGGTCGCCGTCGGGATGGCCCAGCCGGTCCCGGCCCCGGTGCCCCACGTGATCACGAGATAGAGCACGGCCGGTGTGACCACGCCGCCGATGGCCGCCGCGATCGGCACGGCCGCCCGTCGTGGATCCCGCAGGTCGCCGGCAATGAACTCTCGCTTCAGCTCCAGACCCGCGACGAAGAAGAAGATCGCCAGCAGGCCGTCCGCCGCCCAGGTGGACAGGCTGAGGTCGAGGTGTAGCGCCTTGGGCCCGACGACGTACGACACCAGCGACTCGTAGGCGGAGGACCAGGGTGAGTTGGCCCAGGTCAGAGCCAGAACGGTGGCGATCAGGAGGAGGGCTCCGCCGAGCGTCTCGGTGCGTAGGATCTGGGTGATCCGGGTGATCTCGGCCCAGGACCCGTGGCTGAGGACCCGCGGGAACGGCGACGTGGGAGCGGCACCGCCAGAGTCCCCGGCCCCTGGCGTAGGTGGCGGTGTCGTGGGCGTCATGAGCCTCCCTGTTCGTTGGCGTTCGGGCGCCGTACGACGCCGCCGACCAGGCTTCCCGGCTCACCGCGCGCAATTCTGCGCACGGCCACCCTATCGAGCCCCCTCCGAAACGGAGACAGCGAGCGTAGGCGTGAACAGATTCATCGTCAGGACCGAACGTTCCGGGTCGCCCGTTTCGGGCCGTGGAGCCGCCGAAAACGGGCGAGCCGAGGTGTTCGGCCGGCTCGACGGCTCAGTCCTCGTCGGCCTTGCCGGCAGCCAGGTTGTCCTTGATGAGGTCCATCACCGTCGAGTCAGCGAGCGTTGTGACGTCGCCGGTGTCGCGATTCTCGGCCACGTCACGCAGCAGCCGCCGCATGATCTTGCCCGAGCGCGTCTTCGGCAGCTCCGGTACGACCATGATCGACTTCGGCTTGGCAATGGCGCCGATCTCCTTGGCGACGTGGTTGCGAAGCTCGGCCACCACGTCGGCACCACCATCACCGGCGCTCTCGCGGAGGATCACGAACGCGACCGGAGCCTGGCCGGTCGTCGCATCGTTGGCTCCGACGACGGCAGCCTCGGCGACCTTGGGGTGAGACACGAGAGCGGACTCGATCTCGGTGGTCGAGAGCCGGTGGCCCGACACATTCATGACGTCATCGACACGGCCGAGCAGCCAGATGTCACCGTCCTCGTCGAGCTTGGCGCCGTCACCGGCGAAGTAGACGCCGGGGAACCGTGACCAGTACGTCTCCTTGAACCGCTCGTCATCTCCCCAGATGGTGCGCAGCATCGCCGGCCAAGGTTCGGTCAGCACCAGATAGCCACCGGATCCGGGTTTGACGGCTTCACCGGCTTCGTCGACGACCAGCGCCTCGACTCCGGGAATCGTCTTCATCGCCGAACCGGGCTTGCCGGCTGTGACACCTGGGAGCGGGCTGATCATGATCATGCCGGTCTCGGTTTGCCACCAGGTGTCGACGACGGGAGCGTTGCCCCCACCGATCTCTTCCCGGTACCAGATGTAGGCCTCCGGGTTGATGGGCTCGCCCACGGATCCGATGACCCGGAGCGAGGACATGTCGAACTTGGCGGGGATCTCGGCGCCCCACTTCATGAAGGTGCGGATCGCGGTCGGGGCGCAGTACAGGATCGTCGCCTTGTGCTCGGCGATGATCTCCCACCAGCGGCCCTTGTGCGGGGTGTCGGGCGTGCCCTCGTACATGAGCGATGTCGCGCCGTTCGCGAGTGGTCCGTAGACGATGTAGGAGTGGCCGGTCACCCAGCCGATGTCGGCGGCGCACCAGTAGATGTCCGTGTCGGGCTTGAGGTCGAAGATCGCCCAGTGCGTGAACGACGTGCCGACCAGGTAGCCCCCGGTCGTGTGCAGGATGCCCTTCGGCTGGCCGGTCGTGCCCGAGGTGTACATGACGTAGAGCGGGTGCTCGGCGTCGAACGCCTCGGGGTCGTGCTCGGTGGACTGCTTGCCGACGAGGTCGTGCCACCACACGTCGCGGCCTTCGGCCATCTCGGTGTCCTGGCCCGTGCGGCGTACGACGAGGACCGACCGGACGTCCGGGCACTCCTTCACCGCGTCGTCAACGGCCGGCTTCAGGGCCGAGGGCGCGCCGCGTCGGTAGCCGCCGTCAGCGGTGATGACGACCCGGGCGTCACAGTCCCGGATGCGGCCCTTCAGCGCGTCGGCGGAGAACCCACCGAACACCACGGTGTGGGGAGCGCCGATGCGGGCGCAGGCGAGCATCGAAATGACCGTCTCGGGGATCATCGGCATGTAGATCGCGACCCGGTCGCCGGTCTTGACGCCGAGCTCGATGAGCGCGTTCGCCGCCTGACACACCTCGTCCTTCAGCTCGGCGTAGGTAATGTCGCGGGTATCGCCCTCGGGCTCGCCGATCCAGTGGAAGGCGACCTTGTCGCCCTTGCCCGCCTCGACGTGACGGTCGACGCAGTTGTACGCCGCGTTGACCTTGCCGCCGACGAACCACTTCGAGAACGGCGGGTTGCTCCAGTCGAGCACCTGGTCGAACGGCTCGGCCCAGGTGATGCGCTCGGCCTGCTTCGCCCAGAAGCCGAGCCGGTCTTCCTCGGCCGCCTGGTAGTCGTCGACGGTGACGTTGGCGTGGGCGGCAAGCTCGGCCGGCGGTTCGAAGCTGCGCTCCTCGTGCATCAGGTTGGAGAGGGTCTCGGTGCTGCCCGTGTTGGCTGGTGCGGACCCGGTTGATGCAGTGTCGGTCATGGTCTCTCCTCGAAGATGCGGGCGGCGTTGGTCTCTGAACGGTCAGGACGGGCCGGTGGTGTGGCGACGCGCAGTCTCACCCCGCCACTCCACCAGCCTCGCCGCTGTGTGGCAAGCAGGTCAACGCGCTCCGGTCGGCATCATCGGACGCTTGAACGCGAACGCAGTGACACCGGCGAACGACGCGTACCAGGCCGCGAGCGCTGTTGCCAGGCCGACCCAGCCGCCGAGGTGGTGCCATCCGGTGGACGTGGTGAACTCACCGATCGCGAGCAGCAAGTACGTCAACGTCAGCAGAGCGAAGACGGCCAACACGGCACCACTGACGCGCGTCGCAGCCACCGTCATGTAGGCCGTGAAGATGCCCCAGGCGAGCAGGTAGACGCCGACCGCGTTGGCTGCGTCGGTGGCGCTCATGCCCGACAGGTCGGTGTGGCCGGTCAGCCACCAGAACGACACCCAGAAAGCGCCGTAGGAGCAGAACGCCGTGGCGCCGAAGGTGTTGCCCTTCGCGAACTCCCAGATGCCCGCAGCGAACTGTGCGATGCCGCCGTAGGCGAACGCGAGCCCGAAGACGACAGGCTCCGCGGTGTCGGGCAGCAGCCCGGCGTTGACGCAGCTGAGGACGAAAGTGGTGAGGGCGAAGGCGGCCAGGCCGAGGGGTGCCGGGTCGGCGATCGCCGCGGGTACGGCGGCAGCGGTCGTAGTGGTTTGCGCGGTTTTGCTGGGATCGAGTCGATCTCGGGTGGTGCTCATCAGCGACTCCCTTGTGCGAGGGTGGCCTGATAGGCCTGATATTGCGACGCTAACAGCCGTTTTAGTGACCCGCCACTGCTGTCGGCAAGCCCCATCCCGCGGCCGCGCGCCGCAGTCGTGTCGTCTGGATGACGGCCTCGATGTCGAGCGGTCCGTAGATGTGGGGGAACGGCTCAGCTGAGCCGGGTACATCGTCGAGCTGCCACGGAGAGGTGAGCCGGTCGGTGTCGATGTGCAGCAGGACGAGGTCATCGAGGTCGGCGTAGAAGGCGTCGAGGACCAGTTCCAGCTGGCTGGCCCGGCTGGCGTGGATGAAGCCGACCTCATCCAGAGTCGCCCCGCGCGTCGACGTCATGTAACGCCCGTCGCGCACGGCGTCCGCCCAGTCAGCCGGCAGCGCGGCGTGGAAGATCAACACCCGATCACTGTGCCACCGGTCGGGACGTGTCGGTGACACTGGTGACGTGGAGATCGTGAGCCGGACGTTCGACGAGCTGGACCCCGTCACGGCGTACCGGCTCTGGGAGCTGCGCTCGATCGTGTTCGTGCTGGAGCAGGAATGCGTGTACCTCGACCTGGATGGCCGAGACCTCGAGTCGGTCACGCGGCACGTGTTCGCCGTGGAAGGCGGGCGACCCGTGGCGTGCCTCCGGGTCCTCGACGAGCCGGACGGGACCGCGCGGATCGGGCGCGTCTGCGTGGCGCGATCACACCGGTCGGCCGGTCTGGCCGGGCGGCTGATGGACCGGGCGTTGAGCGACATCGAAGGGCGGGTCGTCGTGTTGGATGCGCAGACCTACCTCGAGGCCTGGTACGCGCGGCTGGGGTTCGTCCGGACCGGGCCGGACTTTCTCGAGGACGGGATGCCCCACGTGCCCATGCGCCGTACTCCCTGATCGAGCGACCGAGGCGGCAAGGCGCGGCTCGGACCGTCAGGTGCCTAAGGCAAACCCCTTGTTTGCAAGGGAAATCTGCCTGGTTGAGAAGCCAGCTGGCTTGTGGACTAGGCAAACGCGGACGGCCAGAGGGAGGAAAGGGTCGAGTGGA